>CAWIUF010000057.1:0-44826 GCA_963839095.1 uncultured Actinomycetota bacterium
TCGTGCGCGCTGGACGGCACCGGCCTGCGCCGGCACACCGACCACGACGGCCGGTACGCCCGCAACCCGTCCACCGACGGCCAGCGGATCGTCTACCACGTGGCCGGGGACATCTGGATCCTGGACTCGGCCGACGCGCCCGAGCCCCGCCAGCTCGACATCACCCTCGGCTCCCCGGCCGCCGCCCGCGCTCCCCGGCTCATCTCCGCCCAGGACCACCTGGGCAGCCTGAACTGCGACAAGACCGGCCAGGCGAGCGTGGTCGAGGTGCGCGGCACGGTGCACTGGCTGACCCACAAGGACGGCCCGGCCCGCGCGCTGCACGTCGACCCGGCCGCCCGCGCCCGGCTGCCGCAGGTGCTCGGCGAGACCGGCCTGGCCGTCTGGGTCACCGACGCGGCCGGCCCCGACGCGCTCGAGATCGGCTCCCTGACCGGCGAGGCGGACTCCCGCACCGTCGCCGAGGGCCTCGTCGGCAACGTGATCACCCTGACCGCCTCCCCGGACGGGGCCACCGTCGCCGCCGCCGCGCACGACGGCCGGCTGCTCGCCGTCGACATCGCCTCGGGGCAGGTCACCGAGCTGGCCACGTCCGACGACGGCCTGGTCGAGGGGCTGTCCTGGTCACCCGACTCGGCCTGGCTGGCCTGGGCCCAGCCCGGCCCGCAGCCCCTGCGTCGCATCCGGATGGCCCGGGTGGCCGACGCCGAGATCATCGACGTCACCGACGGCCGGTTCGCCGACAGCGACCCGGTGTTCACCCCCGACGGCCTGTACCTCGCGTTCATCTCCCGGCGCAGCTTCGACCCGGTCTACGACGAGCAGACCTTCGACCTGGCCTTCCCCCTCGGCAGCCGCCCCTACCTGGTGCCGCTGGCCGCCGCGACCCCGTCCCCGTTCGGCCCGCTCCCCGGCGGGCGCCCGCTCGGCCAGGACCCGCCGGACAAGGACAAAGACAAAAACGACGACACCGAACGAGTCACCGTATCCGTGGACCCCGAGGGCCTCCCGGGCCGCGTGGTCGGCGTCCCGGTGGTCGAGGCCAAGTACTCCGGGCTGCGCGCGGTCAAGGGCGGCCTGGCCTGGCTGCGCGAGCCCGTGGCCGGAGTCCTCGGCGAGGGCGCCGCCAGCCCCGAGGACGACGCCCCGCGGCCGCTGCTGGAGCGTTTCGACCTGTCCAAGCGCGAGGTGACCGAACTGGTCGCGGAGCTCGACTGGTTCGACGTCAGCGGGGACGGCACCCGGCTGGCGGTCAAGGATCACGACGAGCTGCGGATCCTGCCGTCCGAGCACAAGGAGGACCGCGGCTCGGGTGAGTCGGTGACGGTCGACCTGTCCCGGGCCCGGTTCACCGCCGACCCGGCCGCCCTGTGGCAGCACGCCTTCGCCGAGGCGGGCCGGCTGATGCGCCGCGACTTCTGGACCCCGGACATGTCCGGGGTCGACTGGGACGGCGTGCTCGAGGAGTACCGGCCGCTGCTGGACCGGGTCCGGGGCGCGAACGACTTCACCGACCTGCTCTGGGAGACGGTCTCCGAGCTGGGCACCTCGCACGCCTACATCGCCCGGTCCGCGGAGGATTTCGGCGGGTCCGATCCGAGCGGCGCGGCCGTCGGGCTGCTCGGCGCGGACATCTCCCGCGACGGCGCCGGCCGCTGGGTGGTGGACCGGGTGCTGCCCGGCGAGTCCTCCGACCCGCGGGCGCGCTCGCCGCTCGAGGCGCCCGGCGTGGTGGTCCGGGCCGGCGACGAGCTCGTCGCGGTCGACGGGCGGCCGGTCGACCCGGCCCTCGGCCCCGCGCCGCTGCTGGCCGGGACGGTCGGCAAGCCGGTCGAGCTCACCGTCACGGTCGGACTCGGAAACGCGCCGGGTCGTGGTCATCCCGCTGCCGGACGAGCGCCGCCTGCGGTACCAGGACTGGGTGGCGGGCCGGCGCCGGCTGGTCCGCGAGCTCGGCCAGGGCAAGCTCGGCTACCTGCACATCCCGAACATGGTCGGCGAGGGCTGGGCCGACTTCCACCGCGACCTGCACACCGAGATGCGGTTCGAGGCCCTGGTGATGGACGTCCGCGGCAACGGCGGCGGGCACATCTCCCAGCTGGTGGTGGAGAAGCTGGCCCGCCGGGTGATCGGCTGGGACCACGGACGCTGATTACCAGCCGACCTCCTACCCGGACGACGGGCGGCGCGGCCCGATGGTCACGGTGGCCGACGAGTTCGCCGGGTCCGACGGCGACATCGTCACGGCCGCGGTCAAGCTGCTCGGCCTCGGCCCGGTGGTGGGCACCCGGACCTGGGGCGGCGTGGTCGGCATCGACGGCGTCCCCGGTCACGAACTGGTCGACGGCACCCACATGACCGTGCCGCGGTACGCGTTCTCGTTCGACGAGTACGGCTGGGGCGTGGAGAACTACGGCGTCGACCCGGACGTCGAGGTGCTGATCTCGCCCGACGACTGGGCCGCGGGCCGGGACCCGCAGCTGGAGACCGCGGTGCGCCTCGCCCTGGAGGCGCTGGAGAAGCAGCCGGCCAAGGTGCCGGCCGACCCGTCCACCGGCCCGTCCAAGGTCCGTCCCCCGCTCCCGCCCCGGGACGCCGGGGCCGGGCGGGGCCAGGCCTGATGTCCGCCGGCTACCTGCGGTACCCGCACATCCACGGGGACCTGCTCACGTTCACGGCCGGGGACGACGTCTGGCTCGCCCCGGCCGCGGGCGGCCGGGCCTGGCGGCTGTCCGCCGACGACGTGCCGGTGAGCTACCCCCGCTTCTCCCGCGACGGATCCCAGCTGGCCTGGACCAGCTGGCGCGACGGCAGCCCCGAGGTCTACGCGGCCGACACCGGGGGCAGCGCGCTGACCCGGCTCACCTACTGGGGCGACGGGGCGACCCGGGTCACCGGGTGGACCGCGGCGGGGGAGGTGCTGGCCGTCACCGCGGCGAACCAGCCGGCCCAGAAGTACCGGCGGGCCTACGCCGTCCCCGGCGACGGCGTGACACCGCCCCGGCTGCTGCCCTTCGGGGCCGTCACCGACCTGGCCATCGAGGACGCGGGCACCGCCCTGCTCACCGGCAGCGTGGCCGGCGAGCCCGCGTTCTGGAAGCGGTACCGCGGCGGCCGGACCGGCCGGCTGTGGCTCGCCACCCCCGCCGACCCCCTCTTCACCCAGGTTCTCAGCGATCTCGGCGGGCAGCTGGCCAGCCCGATGCTGATCGGCGGGCGGCTGTTCTTCCTGTCCGATCACGAGGGCACCGGCAACATCTACTCGTGCGCGCTGGACGGCAGCGGCCTGCGCCGGCACACCGACCACGACGGGATGTACGCGCGGAACCCGTCCACCGACGGCCAGCGGATCGTCTACCACGTGGCCGGGGACATCTGGATCCTGGACTCGCCCGACGCGCCGAGCCCCGGCCGGTGGAGATCACCCTGACCTCCCCGGCCGCCGCCCGTGCCCCCCGGCTCATCTCCGCCCAGGACCACCTGGGCGCGCTGAGCTGCGACCAGACCGGCCAGGCGAGCGTGGTCGAGGTGCGCGGCACGGTGCACTGGCTGACCCACAAGGACGGCCCGGCCCGCGCGCTGCACGTCGACCCGGCCGCCCGGGCCCGGCTGCCGCGGGTGCTCGGCGAGACCGGCCAGGTGGTCTGGGTCACCGACGCGGCCGGCCCCGACGCGCTCGAGATCGGCTCCGTGACCGGCGAGGCGGACCCCCGCGTCCTGGCCGCGGGCTCGCTCGGGTACGTGACCGCCCTGACCGCCTCCCCGGACGGCGCCACCGTCGCCGCGTCCGCCCGCGACGGCGGCCTGCGCATCGTCGACGTGGCGTCCGGGCAGGTCACCGAGCTGGCCGCGTCCCGCGACGGCCAGATCGACGGGCTGTCCTGGTCGCCCGACTCGGCCTGGCTGGCCTGGTCCGAGCCGGCCGGCCGGTCACTGGCCCGGATCCGGATGGCGCGGGTCGCCGACCGCGAGATCGTCGACGTGACCGACGGCCGGTTCGCCGACACCAGCCCGGTCTTCACCCTCGACGGGCTCTACCTGGCCTTCCTGTCCCAGCGCAGCTTCGACCCGGTCTACGACGCGCACACCTTCGACCTGTCGTTCCCGTTCGGCGGCCGTCCCTACCTGGTGCCGCTGGCGGCGGCCACCCCGTCGCCGTTCGGCCCGGTGCCCGGCGGCCGGCCGCTGGGCCCGGACAACGGCAATGACCCTGCCCCCAGCTCTAGCCACTCTGCCGTCCCGGCCACCCCAGCCGTCCCGGCCGTCACGGTCGACGCGGACGGCCTGGCCGGGCGGGTGCTGACCGTCCCGGTGGAGGAGGGCCGCTACCGCTCCCTGCGCCCGGTCAAGGGCGGCCTGGTGTGGCTGCGCTCCCAGGTCGCCGGCGTGCTCGGCGAGGGCGGGGCCGGCCTCGACGACGACCGGCCGCGCCCGGCCCTGGAGCGCTTCGACCTGCGCAAGCGCGAGGTCAAGGAGCTGGCGGGCGCGCTGGACTGGTTCCGCGTCAGCGGTGACGGCACTCGCCTCGTGATCAGGGACAAGGACGAGCTGCGGGTCGTGCCGTCGGCATCGGCGCGCAAGCACGACGACGCGGGGGAGACCGCCACCGTCGACCTGACCCGGGCCCGGTTCACCGCCGACCCGGTAGCGCTCTGGCAGCATGCCTACGGTGAGGTCGGGCGGATCATGCGCCGGGACTTCTGGACCCCGGACATGTCCGGGGTGGACTGGGACGGCGTGCTCGGCGCGTACCGGCCGCTGCTGGACCGGATCCGGAGCGCGGCCGACTTCGCCGACCTGCTCTGGGAGCTGGTCGGCGAGCTCGGCACGTCGCACTCCTACGTGACCGCGGCCTCCAACGGCTCGCGGAACTACACCCCGGTGGGCCAGCTCGGCGCCGACATCGCGCGCGACGCGGCCGGGCGCTGGCGGGTGGACCGGGTCCTGCCGGGCGAGTCGTCCGACCCGCGGGCCCGCTCGCCGCTGGCCGCGCCGGGCGTGGCCGTCGGCCCCGGCGACGAGCTGGTCGCCGTGGACGGCCAGCCGGTCGACTCCGCCCGCGGTCCCTGGCCGCTGCTGGCCGGCACGGCCGGCAAGCCCGTCGAGCTGACCATCCGGCCGCAGTCTTCCGCCGGGTCCCGGCGCGTGGTGGTCGTGCCGCTGCGCTCGGACCGGCGGCTGCGCTACCAGGACTGGGTATCGTCCCGGCGTCGGCTGGTCCGCGAGCTCAGCGACGGAAAGCTCGGCTACCTGCACATCCCCGACATGATGGGCGAGGGCTGGGCGCACTTCCACCGCGACCTGCGCACCGAGATGCCGCGCGAGGGACTGATCTTCGACGTGCGCGGCAACAGCGGCGGCCACATCTCCGAGCTGGTGGTGGAGAAGCTGGCCCGGCAGGTGACCGCCTGGACCATGGGCCGCTATCTGCGGCCCAGCACCTACCCCCGGGAAGCCCGCCGCGGCCCGATGGTCACGGTGGCCGACGAGTTCGCCGGCTCCGACGGCGACATCGTCACCGCCGCGGTCAAGCTGCTCGGCCTCGGCCCGGTGATCGGCACCCGCACCTGGGGCGGCGTGGTCGGCATCGACGGCTACCAGGGACTCCTCGACGGCTCCGCGATCACCGTGCCGAGGTACGCGATCTACTTCGACGAGTACGGCTGGACCGTCGAGAACTACGGCGTCGACCCGGACATCGAAGTCCTGATCACCCCGGATGACGCGGCCGCCGGCCGGGACACCCAGCTGGAGTACGCCGTCCAGGTCGCCCTGGAAGCGATGGACAAGCAGTCGCCCCCGGTCCCGCCCGACATCTCCGCCGGCCCGGTCAAGGCCCGCCCCCCGCTACCACCCCGCCCCGTCCCGTCGTCCGAAGGCCCGGAACGCTGATGACCCCCGATACCGTGACCACCGATACCGCCGTGCCGCGCACCCGCCGGATCTGGGTCCTCACCACCATGTTCTGCGTCGCGGTCGTCGTGCTGGCCGCCGACGCCATCTCCAAGGCGCAGGTCCTGGCCAAGCTGCCCGGGCACCCGCCGGTCCGGCTGCTCGACGGGCTGATCACCCTGGACCTCACCTTCAACGCGGGCGCCGCGTTCGGCGTCGGGCACGTCCTACACCGCGGTCATCGCGCTGATCGTGTGCGGCGTGATCGTCTACATCATCCGGACGGCCCGGCGGCTGCGCAGCTGGGCCTGGACGATCGCCCTCGGCCTGCTCCTCGGCGGCGCCATGGGCAACCTCGGCGACCGCCTGTTCCGGGCTCCGGGCCTGCTCCGCGGCCGGGTCGTGGACTGGATCAACCTGCCCCACTTCCCGTGGACCTTCAACCTGGCCGACGCCTCGATCACCTGCGCCGCCGTCATCATCGCCATCCTCGCCCTGCGCGGCATCCGCATCGACGGCACCACCCCCGCCCACGCCGCCGAACGAATCACCGCCGCCCCGCAACCCTCGCCGATCCCCCCAACCTCCACCTCCTCCGTCACGTCCCCTTCGTCCGCCGCGTCCCCCTCCTCCGCCACGCCCGCATTCCCCGCCGCGCCCCCCTTCCCCGACACCCAGGGAGTCGGTGGCACCCTGAGTACCGAAGAACGTAGCCCGTGGCACACAGACTCCTTACCGACCCCGCTCCTTACCAAGTCGCATCCAGGCGGCTCAGCCCTTGCGGCCGGTGATCGCCACCGTCACGCCCACGCCGATCATGGCCAGCCCGCCGGCCCCGCCGACCATCTCGAACCGGCGCGGCGAGCTGGCGAACCAGTTCCGCACCCCGCTCGCCGCGAACCCCCAGGCGCAGTCGGAGATTCCCCCGAGCAGCGCGGCCACCAGGGCCAGCAGCAGCATCTGCCCCGGGACATCGCCAGCGCCCCGGTTCACGAACTGCGGCAAGATAGCGCCGAACAAGATGTACGTCTTCGGGTTGGTGATCCCCACCACGAACCCGTCCCGCAGCGCCCGCCAGCCCTCGCGCGGCGCCGCGACCGCGGCGAACGCGTCCGCCAGCGACTTGCGGTGGCGTATCGCCTGGATGCCGAGCCAGGCCAGGTACGCCGCCCCGGCTATCTTGACCACCACGAAGGCCGCCGCCGAACGCTGCAGGACCTCGCCCAGCCCGACCGAGACCAAGGCGGCCACCGCGTAGCAGCCCGCGGCGTGGCCGGCCGCCGTGGTCAGCGCGGCCCGCCGCCCGTGCGACAGCGCCCGCCCCACCACGAACAGCACGCCCGGCCCCGGGATCACGATCATCACCATGGCCGCCAGGCTGAAGCCGAGCAGCTGGCCGCCCGTGATCACGGCGCCGTCAGCAGCTCGCGCCCGCCCGCGCGCAGCTCGGCCACCGAGCTGACGCCCATCAGGTGCAGCGTCCGGATGAACTGGTCGGTCAGGATGTCGATCACCTTGTCCACGCCCGGCTCGCCGCCCGCCATCAGCCCGTACAGGTAGGCGCGGCCGATCGCGACGGCGTCCGCGCCCAGGGCCAGCGCCACCGCGATGTCCGCCCCGTGCCGGACGCCGGAATCGACCAGCAGGGCCATATCCGGCCCGACCGCCTCGCGCACCGGCGCGATCAGGTCGACCGTCGGGACGGTCCGGTCGAGCTGGCGGCCGCCGTGGTTGGACAGCTGGAGGCCGTCCACGCCGATCTCCGCCGCCCGGGTCGCGTCGGCCGGCGATACCGGCCCCTTGATGACCAGCTTGCCCGGCCAGCGCGCCCGCAGCGCGGCGATGTCGTCCCAGCTGACCGTGGGGTTGAACATCGTGCCGGTGCCCTCGATCGTGGTCGCCCCGGCCGCCGACCCAGCCCCGGGCCTGGACGCGGGGGCGCCGAAGTTCGCGAAGTCGATCGCCTCGCTGCGCAGCATCCGCATCCAGTAGGCGGGCTTGATCGCGATGTTGCCGATCGTCGCCAGGGTCAGCGCGGGCGGGATGGTCAGGCCATTGCGCTCGTCCCGGGTCCGGTGCCCGGTGACGAAGGTGTCCACCGTGACCACGAGCACCCGGTACCCGGCCGCGTCGGCCCGGTTGACGAGCTCCTTGGTCAGCCCCTCGTCCTTCTGGATGTAGAGCTGGAACCACAGGTCCGGCTGCGCGGCCGCGGCGACGTCCTCGATGGAGGTGGTCGACATGGTGGACAGCGTGTACGGCAGCCGGTGCCGCTGCGCGGCGCGCGCCACCCCGCTCTCGCCCGCCGGGTGCATCATCCGCGTGTACCCGGTCGGCGCCATGACCAGCGGCACCGGCAGGTCCCGGTCGAGCAGCCGGGTGGCGGTGTCCACTTCGGTGATCCCGGTCAGTGCCCGCGGCTGGAACCGCCAGCGCCGGAACGCCCGTACGTTGGCCGCCATCGACAGCTCCTCGTCGGCGGCACCGTCGACGTAGTCGAAGACCGGCCGGGGGATGACCCGGCGGGCGGACTTCCGCAGCTCGTGGATGTCGTGGCTGGCCGAGAGCCGCCTGCGGGCGGCGTCGAGCTCGACCGGCTTCAGCTGGATCAGGCGGCGTATCTCTGATGCCCTCATGTCCCGGACGATACGCGTTGCTCCCGGTCCGCGTCATGTCCAGGTCCCCGTCATCTCCCGGTTCGCGTCCTGTCCCGGTACTCTCGCTTCCCGGACCCCTGCTGCGGGGATCTCATACACTAAAGAAGTCGGAATTATAGAATTTTACGGAACGACCGGAGGTAACGCCATGCGGATCGCCGTCGTCACCGGTAACCCCAAGCCCGCGTCCCGCACGCATGCCGTGGCCCTGGCCGTGGCCGCCGCGCTGGCCCCGGACGGCGGCGCCGCGCCGGACCTCGTCGTCGACCTGGCCGAGCACGCGTCCCGCCTGTTCGACTGGTCCGACCCCGAGCTCACCGGGCTCACCGCCGAGGTCGCCGCCGCCGACGTCGCCGTCTTCGCGTCTCCGACCTACAAGGCCGCCTACACCGGCATGCTCAAGGCCTTCCTGGACCGCTACGGCAGCAACGGGCTGGCCGGAACCGTCGCCGTCCCCGTGATGACCGGCGGCTGGCCCGGCCACCTGCTCGCCGTCGAGGTCCACCTGCGCCCCGTCCTGGTCGAGCTGGGCGCCACCGTCCCCGCCCGCGGCCTCTACGTCACCGAGCCCGAGCTCCCTGCCCTCGACGCCGCCGTCGCCAAATGGGCCGAAACCGCCGTCCCCCTCATCCGCCGCTCCCTCGCCCCCTAACCACCCGCGGCTGCCCGTAGCGGCTTCCCGGCGCGCGCGCGTTCGACCCGGTCACCGGTAGCTGCGCCACCACGCCTGCATCTCCCGGTCGCCAGGCTGGAGTTCACGGCCGCCATGCCCGACGGCGCCGTCGATGAGCTCGCGGAATTGCATGATCCGCCTGCCCGGCATGCCGGCCTAAGGTGTCGCCGAAATACCCCAGCTCGACGCCGGCCTGGTGCTTGATCAGCCCGAGCAGGTTGGTGCCAGTCGGCACCATGGGGCGGCGGATGTCGTACTCCGACAGGCCGTCCAGCTTCCACAGCAGTGCCTCGCGTGCGTCCTGCAGGTACCGCCGGAGGTCGGTTTTCTCATCGGTCACCGTCATGGAGGCATCCTGCCACCGGCAGGCACCGCAGGAAGGTCACGCGCACAGGGAGGCGTAGCTGCCCCGGAAGAACACCAGCGGGGCCCGCGGCGCCGAACTGGTCTCCGCGTGCTGGACGCGGCCGACGATGATCTCGTGGTCGCCGCCCGGCAGCGAGTGCTCCACCGTGCACTCCAGCACCGCGAGCACGTCCTCGAGCCGGGGGCTCCCGGTCGGCCCGCGCCGGTGCCGCACCCCGTCCCAGGCCGCGGTGAAGCCCCGCCGGGCGAAGTTCCTGGACAGGTGCTGCTGCGGCGCCGCCAGCACGTTCACCACGAACGCGCCGTGCCCGCGGATCGCCCGCAGGGTCAGGCTGCCGAGGTCGAAGCAGACCAGGACCAGCGGCGGATCGAGCGACAGCGAGGTCACCGCGTTGGCCGTGGTGCCGACCGGCTGGCCGTCCTCGTCCACCGACGTGACCACCGTCACCCCGGTCGCGAAGCGGCCCATCGCCTCCCGCAACTCCGCCGCCGACACCCCCGGGGCCGCCGTAGCACCCGCCGCATCCGTGGGCATGGAGCACCTCCAGTCAACTGAACGGGCGACTGCCCATCCAGGTTCACACCCGAGACCCAGTCGAATCAAGTATTACGATCAAATTAGTAGCCATTAATCGTAAGGCCTGCCCCGGCCACCGAATTCCCGGCCAGGATCGCGGCCGGATTCCCGGCCAGCCTGGCACCCCGGGCACGTCTCGCCCCGGTCACGGGCGGGTGGTGCGACTTTGCCGTCAGGCGGCCACCTGAGACGATCGTCGCGTGACGTCACCGCAGCCAGGCCCGATCCAGGTCGAGGATCAGCTTGAGCGCCGCATCCGCAGGCCGGTCGACCTGATGCGCTGCATCCTGTCCGTCGTCTACATCGTCGCCCTGACCGGGGCCGGCATCGCCGCCAGCAAGACCACCGCCGCCGTCCAGGCCGACATCGTCAGCGCGACCAAGCAGATCCCGGTCTCGCTGCTCAACGCGGCCCGCCCGCTCGCCTTCGTCGCCCTGTTCATCTTGCCGGCCGCCCTGGCCGTCCAGCTGCTGGCCCGGCGCCAGGTCCGGCGGCTGGCCGAGTCGGTGGCCACCGGCCTCCTGGCCGTCGCCGTCGTCGAGATCGTCAACGACCTGCTCAGCCGCGAGCCCGCCAGCCGCCTCTACGACGCGATCATCATGTCCAGGGCGGTGCACAGCGACATCCCCGCCCTCGACCCGGCCCTGGCGGGCCTGGTCGCCTACACCACCATGGTCGGCCTCATCGGCCGTCCGGCCTGGCGCAAGTCGCTGTGGGTGGCGGTCGCCGTGTACTCGGTCGTGCACGTGGGCGTGCTCCGCACGCCGCTGCTGACCCTGCTCATCACGGTGCTGGCCGGACGGGCGGTCGGCCTGGCGATCCGGTACGCCGCGGGCGCGACCTCGCAGCGGCCCGGCGCCCTGGCCATCGCGTCCGCGCTGGGCGGGGCCGGGCTGCGGGTCACCGCGATCAGGCGGGTCCACCCGGAGGGGAACGGCACCACCCCGACCGAGACCGCCGGATCCCGGCACTACGCGGCGGCCGCCGGCGACGGCGACCTGGACGTCGTGGTGTACGACCGGGACCAGCAGGCGGCCGGGGCGATCTACCGGATCTACCGGTCGGTGCGGGTGCTCGGGCAGGTCTCGCGCAACGCCACCTGGTCGGTGGAGCGCCTGGTCGAGCGGCGGGCGCTGCTGTCCTACGCGTCCGAGGACGCGAACGCGCCCACGCCGCGGCTGCGCGCCTTCGTCCGGGCCGGGCCCGAGGCCGAAGTGCTCGCCTACGAGCATCACGACGGGACGACGCTGGCCAAGCGCAACGCCGGCTGCAGCGACGGCGAGCTCCGGCAGATCTGGGACGCGGTCGACCGGCTGCACAAGCGCAAGGTCACCCACCGGGCGCTGACCGCGGACCACATCCTGCTCACCGACGACGGCCGAGGCCCTGCTGCTCGACCCCGGCGAGGGCGACGTGGCCGCCAGCGACCTGCAGCTCCGCCTCGACGTCGCCCAGCTGCTGGCCGAGCTCGCCCTCTACGTCGGCCCGGACCGGGCCTCTCACCTGGCCCTGGAACGCGCCAGCGCGGACGAGCTGGTCGCCCTGGTGCCGCTGCTGCAGCCGGTCGCCCTGGCCCGCTCGACCCGTCACGCGCTGCGCCGCCGCCGGGACGTGCTGCCGGCCCTGCGCAAGCTGCTCCTCGCGGCGGTGCCCGGCGCCGAGATCGCCCCGGTGCGGCTGCAGCGCATCCGGCTGCGCACCCTGCTGACCATGGTCGCCACCGTGGCCGCCGCCTACCTGCTGGCGGGCGAGCTCGAGCGGGAGAGCCTGGCCACCGTGCTGCGCTCGGCCGACTGGCGCTGGAGCATCGTCGCGCTGGCCCTGTCGGCGAGCACCTACGCGGCCGCCGCCCTGTCGCTGTCCGGCTTCGTCGCCGACCGGCTGGACTTCTTCAAGACCGTGCTCGCCCAGCTGGCCGGCTCCTTCGTCACCCTGGTGACCCCGGCCGCCGTCGGCGGGGCGGCGCTGAACATCCGGTACCTGCAGCGCCGGAAGATCCCGGCCGCCGTCGCCGCCGCCAGCGTCGGCGTGTCCCAGGTGGTGGCGTTCGTGCTGCACATCGGGCTGCTCGTGATCTTCGCCGCGCTGGCCGGCACCTCGGCCAAGGAGCACATCAAGCCGCCCGAATGGATCTGGTTCGTGCTGGCCGGCCTGGTCGTCGCCACGCTCGCGGTGTTCGCCATCCCGGCCGCGCGCCGGGTGCTGCGCGCCCGGGTCGCCCCGATCTTCGGCCAGGTGCTGCCGCAGCTGCTCGAGGTCGCGCAGCACCCCCGCAAGCTCGCCCTCGGCATCGGCGGCGCGCTGCTGCTCAGCGCGGCCTACATCGGCTGCCTGGAGGCCTGCGTGGCGGCGTTCGGCCCGCCGGTCCCGATCGCCAGCATCGCCGTGGTCTACCTGACCGGCAGCGCCATCGGCTCGATCCTGCCCACCCCCGGCGGCCTGGGCGGGGTGGAGGCGGCGCTGACCGCCGGGCTCACCGCCGCGGGCCTGCCGGGCGTGGTCGCGGTCAGCGCGGTGCTGCTGTTCCGGCTGCTGACCTTCTGGCTGCCGGTCCCCGTCGGCTGGGCCGCGCTGAGCTACCTGGAACGCCAGCACGCCCTCTGACCGGGGCGCGCCGTGACTTAGCTGTGACTTTTCCTGGCCCCGGAGGTAGCGTGGAAGCGCGCCGAGAAGCCAGGGGGACCGCGACATTTCCACATTCCTGCGACTGACCAGGACCGCGGCGTTCTACCTCGTCACCTTCACGATCGTCACGGCGGGCTCGATCTGGCTGGCCCTGCAGGTGGCGCCGCTGCAGACGGTATCCGCCGCCGGGCAGACCGCCCAGGTCGGCGCGGCCGTCCCGTCGCCCAGCCTGTCCGGCCCCGGCGAGCTCGACCTGTTCGGCCAGGTGGTGCCGACCAAGCCGCAGTTCGAGGGCCCGATCCGCCCGCTCCTGAAGCTGACCCACATCACCATCGACGCCCAGGTCGCGCACGTGCTCCGCTCGGACACCCCGCGCAACCTGGAGCTGAACCTCAGCCAGCAGCTGGCCCAGGGCTGGACCCGCTACTTCGAGTGGGAGACCCTCATCGCGGCCGGGTTCGCCGTGGTCCTGCTGGTCGCGGTGGCCGGCATCGCCCGCCAGTCGTACCGGAAGATGGCCCGGACGATCGTCCTCGGCCTGGTCGTCGTCGTCATCGTGAACATCGGCGGCGTGCTGCTGACCGCCCGCAGCACCCCCGCCGTGCTGCGCAGCGTCAAGACCCTGGACGACCTGGTCGGCGCCGACCCGCTGACCGCGCCGCAGCAGTCCGCCACCCGGCCGCTGCCCGGCGTGCAGGCGGTGGTGATCGGCGACTCCACCGCGGCCGCCATCGGGAATCCCCGGCCAGAAAACGCGACCCCGCTGGACCGCGCCTGCGGCCGCAGCAGCGAGTCCTACGCCGCCGACCTGGCCCTGGTGAACACCTGGAAGGTGCTGAACCTGGCCTGCAGCGGCGCGACCGTGCAGAACGGCCTGCTCGGGGCGCAGGTACTCGGCAGCGGCCAGGTGGCCCCGCCGCAGCTCGGCGAGGCTCAGCAGGCCACCAAGGCCAAGGTGATCATCGTCAGCGTGGGCGCCGACGACGTGCAGTGGTCGATCATGACCCGGCTCTGCGTGGCCAGCACGGTGTGCAACGACAAGGTCTCGAACGCCTTCTTCAACCAGCTGATCAGCGACTTCACCCGCAGCTACTACGAGCTCCTGGGCGACCTGGCCGCGCTCCCCGGCGCCCCCGCCGTGCTGGTCAACCAGTACTACTCGCCGTTCGGCCCGGACCTGAGCTGCCTGTCCAGGTACGGCATCACCGCGGCCAAGGAGAAGGTGCTGGCCAGCCGCCTGGCCCAGCTGAACACGGTGCTGGCGCAGGGCGCCCAGACGTTCGGCTTCGGCGTGACCGAGCCGCAGTTCGCCGGGCACGAGCTGTGCACCGCCAGCCCCTACGTCCAGGGGCCTGATGACCGCGCGCCGCTGCACCCGACCGCGGCGGGCGAGCTGGCCATCGCGCTGGCCGACCAGCAGGCCCTGCCGAAGGTCGAGGGCCTGGTCCCGGCGCCGACTCGCGTCCCCGAGACGTCAGCGAAGGGCAGGAATGACCTCGGCCGCGGTACGCGGCCAGGGTCTCCTCCTCCTGGTCGTGCATCAGGTAGACCGCGAACTGATCGACTCCGAGCGAGGCCAGCTCGCGCAGCCGGTCCGCGTGCGCCCCGGCCGGCCCGGTCAGGCAGAACCGGTCCACGATCTCGTCCGGCACGAAGTCCACCATCGGGTTGTCGGCCTTGCCGTGGTGCGCGTAGTCGTAGCCCTCCCGGCCCTTGATGTAGTCGGTCAGCTCCTTCGGCACCGGCCCGTCGGTGCCGTACCGGGCGACCAGGTCGGCCACGTGATTGCCCACCATCCCGCCGAACCACCGCAGCTGATCCCGCTGATGCCCCAGGTCCGTCCCCACGTAGGCGGGCGCCGCCACGCAGATCTTCACCGACGAAGGGTCCCGTCCTGCCGCCGACGCGGCCGAACGCACCGCGCCGATGGTCCAGCGGGCGATGTCCGGGTCGGCGGTCTGCAGGATGAACCCGTCGGCCTGCTCGCCGGTGAGCTTGAGCGCCTTCGGCCCGTACGCGGCCATCCAGATCTCCAGCTTGCCGTCGCGCACCCACGGGATCCGCAGCGGCTGGCCGTGCAGCTCCACCTCGCGCCCCTCGGCCAGCCCCTTGATCACGGTCATCGCGTCGGACAGGGTGGCCAGCGTCAGGGGGGCCTGGCCGATGACCCGGCGGGCGGAGTCGCCGCGGCCGATCCCGCAGACGGTCCGGTTGCCGTACATGTCGTTCAGCGTGGCGAACAGCGACGCGATGACCGACCAGTCCCGGGTCCCCGGGTTGGTCACCATCGGCCCCACCGTCATCGCCGACGTGGCCGACAGGATCCGCGAGTAGATCACGAACGGCTCCTGCCACAGCACGTGCGAGTCCCAGGTCCAGCCGTAGGAGAAGCCCGCCTCCTCGGCCCGCTGCATCATCGCGATCACGCCGCTGGCCGGCGGGTTGGTCTGCAGCACCACCCCGAACTCCATGTGATCCCTCCCCGAGAAAGACCTTTGACTACCGAACGAGTCAGCCTTCGCCTACACCAGATACTGATTCAGCTCGCGGTGCAGGAAGGCCCCGCGGCCCGGACTGCCCTGGTAAGCGCCGTCGCCGACCACCACCTGGCCGCGCGACAACGTGGTCACCACCTGCCCGGTGATCTCCATGCCCTCGTACGCGGAGTAGTCCACGTTCATGTGGTGGGTGGCCGCCGACAGCGTCTGCCGCGCCTGCGGGTCGTAGACCACGATGTCCGCGTCGGACCCGGCCGCGATCACGCCCTTACGCGGGTACAGGCCGAACATCCGGGCCGGCGTGGTCGACGCCACCTCCACCCAGCGGGTCAGCGAGAGCTCCCCGGCGACCACGCCCTGGTGCAGCAGGTCCATCCGGTGCTCGACGCCCGGCATCCCGTTCGGGATCTTGGAGAAGTCGCCCCGGCCGAGTTCCTTCTGGTCCTTGAAGCAGAACGGGCAGTGGTCGGTGGACACCACCGACAGGTCGTTGGTCCGCAGGCCCTTCCACAGCGAGTCCTGGTGGTCCTTGGTCCGCAGCGGCGGCGAGGCCACGAACTTGGCCCCCTCGAAGTCCGGCCGGGCCAGGTCGTCGATGGACAGCCACAGGTACTGCGGGCAGGTCTCGGCGAACACGTTCTGGCCGGCGTCCCGCGCCGTGGCCACCGCCTCGAGCGCCTGCCGGGCGGACAGGTGCACGATGTACAGCGGGCAGTCGGCCACCTTGGCCAGCGTGATGGCCCGCGACGTCGCCTCGCCCTCCAGCTCCGGCGGCCGGGTCAGGCCGTGCTCGACCGGATCGGTCCGGCCGGACGCGATCGCCTGCGCGACCAGCTGGTCGATGGCGATGCCGTTCTCCGCGTGCATCATCACGGTCGCGCCCGAACGCGACGCCTGCTGCATCGCCAGCAGGATCTCGCCGTCGGTGGCGTAGAACACGCCAGGGTAGGCCATGAACATCTTGAAGCTGTTCACCCCGGCCTCGATGCAGGCGTCCATCTCCTTGAGCGTCTGGTCGTTGACGTCGGAGACGATCATGTGGAAGCCGTAGTCGACCGCGCAGTTGCCGTCCGCCTTGGCGTGCCACTTGTCCAGCGTGGCCAGCAGCGACGTGCCCTTGGCCTGGACCGCGAAGTCGATGATGGTGGTGGTGCCGCCCCACGCCGCGGCGCGGGTGCCGGTCTCGAACGTGTCCGCCGAGAACGTCCCGCCGAACGGCATCTCCATGTGCGTGTGCGCGTCGATCCCGCCGGGCAGCACGTACTTGCCCGTCGCGTCGATGACCTGGTCCGCCGCCACCGCGGCCGCGTCCTCGCCGGCTTCCCCCGCCACCTCCCTCGGGAGCACGGCGGCGATCTTCTCCCCGGCCACCAGCACGTCGGCGTCCAGCGTGCCGGACGCGGTGACGACCGTGCCGCCCTTGATCAGGGTGGTGCTCACGGGTTCACCAAGGTCTCGTACTGGTCCGGACGGCGGTCGCGGTAGAACTGCCACTGGTTCCTGACCTCGGCCAGCTGGTCCATGTCGAGGTCGCGGACCACCACCTCGTCGGCGTCGTCGGCGGCCGCGTCGCCGACCAGCTGGCCGCGCGGGTCGACGAAGTAGGTCTGGCCGTAGAAGTCGTTGTCGCCGAGCGTCCTCGATCCCGACCCGGTTGATCGCGCCGACGAAGTACTCGTTGGCCACCGCCGCGGCGGGCTGCTCGAGCCGCCACAGGTACTGGGACAGCCCGCGGCTCGTCGCCGACGGGTTGAACACGATCCGGGCCCCGGCCAGGCCGAGCGCCCGCCAGCCCTCGGGGAAGTGCCGGTCGTAGCAGATGTACACGCCGATCCGGCCGACCGCGGTGTCGAACACCGGGTAGCCCATGTTGCCGGGCCGGAAGTAGAACTTCTCCCAGAAGCCCTTGACCTGCGGGATGTGGGTCTTGCGGTACTTGCCCAGGTAGGTGCCGTCGGCGTCGATCACCGCGGCGGTGTTGTAGTAGATACCCGGGTGCTCTTCCTCGTACATCGGCGCGATGATCACGATGCCGTGCTGCCGGGCCACGTCCTGCAGCAGCGCGGTGGTCGGCCCGTCCGGGATCGCCTCGGTGTAGGAGTAGTAGTCGGCGTCCTGCACCTGGCAGAAGTACGGTCCGTAGAAGAGCTCCTGCAGGCACACCACCTGCGCGCCGGCCGAGGCGGCCGTCTGGATGTGGTTGACCGCTGCCGCGATCATCGAATCCTTGTCGCCGGTCCAGCGTTGCTGGATAAGCCCGGCCCGGACGATCTGAGCCATCGAGTCCTGCCCTCCTGTCATCCGCGCGTAAAGCCCTATCTTTACACCACCGGGGCGCCGCGCATCAGCCCTGGTCCTCGCCGCGCACGACGTAGGGCAGGACCAGGCCGCCGGCGGCGATCAGCGCACCCGCGGCGACCAGCCGCAGCAGCGCCGACCCGGCTCCCGGCGCCGCCGCCGGCAGCATCCCGGCGCCCGCGCCCAGCGCGAGCAGCACCGCGCCCGCGGCCAGCACCCGGGCGTGCGGCCGCAGCACCGCGGGCTGCGCCCCGGACTCGGCCAGGTGCGTGGCCAGCAGGTAGGCGATCAGGGCGGCGCCCAGCACCGCGGTGTGCCAGGGCCGCGACCGGTGCATCACCTCCAGCCACAGCACGGCCAGTACGGCGCCTTCCTCCCAGGGCACCTGCCGGAGCACTTCGAGGGCCCGGAGCCCGGCCCGCACCGGACCGGACAGCAGGAACGAGTCCTCCGGCACCGGCACGGCGATCAGCGTCAGCCGCAGCGCCCCCGCCGTCACCGTGAAGATCGCCAGGAACAAGGCAAAGCCCCGCCCAGCCCTTGCCCGCGAGCGGCACCGTAGCCCACACGACGCAACCCGCCCCCAGCAGCACGGCGGCGATCGTGACCGCGCCGGCCTTCACCGGCAGCCTGCTCACCACCCTGCTCATCACCGGCCTGCTCATCGGCGGCCCGCCATCGGCCGCCGCGTATGGGCGGCCAGCGGCAGGTCCAGCGACTCCACGCCGTCCCAGTGCACCACCGGGATGCCGAGCTCGCGCAGCGAGAACCTGATCGCCTCCTGCTCCATCCGCCAGATCCGCCGGGCCGCCCGGTCGGTGCTCCGCATCAGGCCGCCCGGCCGGGCCGGCGGCTCCGCGTTGAGCACGTCCACCACCAGCATGGCGAAACCGCGCTCGCGCATGTCCCGCAGCGTCTCGACGAACCGCCGGTCGAGCAGCGGGCTGAACACCACCACCAGCGCGCCCGGCGGCAGCGCCGCCCGCGGCAGCCGCCGGAAGCTCGCGCCGCTGGTCCAGCCGCCCGTATCGGCCGACAGCATCGAGTCGATGATCCGGTAGACCTGCCGCCGGCCGAGCCCGGGCGTCAGCCAGCTGGCCCCGCCCCACTGGTAGGTGATCACGCCCACCCGGTCCCGGGCGTCCAGGTACGCGCGGGCCGCCGCGCCGGTGCCGCGCAGCGCCAGGTCCAGGGCGGACCGGCCCGGCTCGCCCACGTCCGAGGTGGCATCGGCCAGCAGCACCACGTCCTGCGAGCGCTCGGCCGCGAACGTGTTCACCTGCAGCCGCCCGCGCCGGGTGCTGGCCGGCCAGTTGATGCTGCGCTGCCGGTCGCCCGGCACGTAGTCCCGCACGCCGGAGAATTCCAGGCCCTCGCCCGGCACCCGGACCGGATGCTCGCCGAGCCGGTTCGGCAGCCGCCGCAGCACCACCCGGGTCTGCTGGCTGGCCGGGGCGGGGTAGCAGTCGATCCGGGGCAGCGGCAGGCTGGCGTGCCCCTCGGACAGCCGCCAGCGGTCCCGCAGCGTCACGTCCAGCGTGCCGAGCTCCCGCCGTCCCCAGCGCTCCGGGGTGAAGGTCAGCCGGGCGGCCGGACCGTCGGCCACCGGCGGCCCGACCGGCGCGATCTCCCGGCCGGGATGCAGCGTCCACCGGATGTCGTAATCGCCGAGGCCGGACTGGCCAGGGGCAGGGGCACCAGCGTCACGGGCACCAGCGTCAGGGACGCCAAAGCCCGGTCCTCCGGCGTCCTGCTCCTCGGCGGTCACGTCGAGCGCCATCACCTCGTCCTCGAAGCCGCGCCGCGAGCTCGGCCGGGCCCGCACCACGATCCGCGGCGGCCGCCGCTGGATCCGGCCCGCCGCCAGCAGCAGCAGCGCCGGGGCGGCCAGGCCGGCGAATTCCGGCCGCCGGGCCACCGCGGCGATGAACAGCCCGGCCAGGCCCAGCGTGAGCAGCCGCCGGGCGTGCCGCGAGGACCGCCACCGCAGCTCGAGCGTCGTCCCGCCCCCACTCGCCGCCCCCGGGCCGGGGCGGGAACGAACCTCGTTCGGTGCTGGGGAGGACATCAGCCGGTGACCGCCCGGGCCGGGTCCGTGCGGGGGGTGGCCACCGAGGCGAGCAGCTTGGTCATCACCTCGTCGGCCGAGACCTGGCGCACCCACAGCTCGGGCCGCAGCGTGATCCGGTGCGCCAGGGCGGGCACCGCCACCTGCTTGATGTCGTCGGGGACCACGTAGTCGCGCTGGCTGAGCAGCGCCTGGCCGCGGGCCAGCTGGACCAGCGCCAGCCCGCCGCGCGGGCTCGCGCCGATCTGCACCTGCGCGTCCCGCCGGGTCGCGGTCACGATCGCCACCACGTACTCGAGCAGGTCCGGGGTGACCTCGACCCGCTCGAGCGACTGCCGCATCTCCAGCACCCCGGCCGGGGTGGTGACCGGGTTGAGGTCGACGTTCTCGGCCGCCCGGTCCACCCGGCGGCGCAGCATGTCGGTCTCGTCCCCGGCGCTCAGGTAGCCCAGCCGCAGCCGCATGCCGAACCGGTCCAGCTGGGCTTCGGGCAGTTCGTAGGTGCCCTCGTACTCGATCGGGTTGTCGGTGGCCAGCACGATGAACGGCTCGGGGAGCTTGCGGGTGAGCCCGTCCACGCTCACCTGGCCCTCGCCCATCGCCTCGAGCAGCGCCGCCTGGGTCTTCGGCGGGGTCCGGTTGATCTCGTCGGCCAGCAGCAGCTGGGTGAACACCGGCCCGGGCCGGAACACCATCTCGGCCGACCGCTGGTCGTACAGCGGGGCGCCCACCACGTCCGAGGGCAGCAGGTCGGGGGTGAACTGGATGCGGGCGAAATCCAGCCCCAGCACCCGCGCGAACGACCGCGCGATCAGCGTCTTACCCAGGCCCGGCAGGTCCTCGAGCAGCACGTGATGGCCGGCCAGGATGCCGATCAGCACGAGCTCGAGCGTCCGGCGCCGGCCGACCACCGCGCGCTCCAGCTCGTCCACGATCGTCTTGCACAGCTGAGCCGTCTCATCCGGGCTGGTCAAAGCCGCTCCAATCGGTCGATGAGGCGCGTCAGCGTGCGCCCCGGGATACCACGTTCGGTGCTGGTCCAGCGCCCCGTGCCGGGCCCGGGCTCCGGGGTCGGCGGCTGCCACGCCGGGTCGACCCACGCCCACAGGTCGGCGTCCCGTGAGGTGCGGCACAGCAGCCGCCGCGCCGCCTCCCGGTCGTCGTACAGGTTCACCCCGTGCCGCTCGGCCAGCCGCGCCGCCAGCAGGTGCTCGAGCACCGGCCGCAGCTCGGCCTGGTAGAAGCTCAGGCTGTCACACGCGGACTGCACCACGAACCGCCGGTGCGAGTAGCCGCTCAGCGTCCGCGCCTGCGCCTTCTCCCGGGCCGTCCGGGCCTTGTCGGGCGTGGCCGCCGGCAGCAGGATCCGCAGCATCACCATGGCCACCGCCGCCGTCGCCACCGCCACCACGGTCAGCCCCGCCCAGCTCGCCATCACGTACCCCGCCACCGCCGCCGCCAGCACCAGCCCGCCCGCGATAAGCAGCTCCGGCCCCGCCCCCTGCCACGGACTGACCATCCCCCCCGCCGCCTGCGGCACCGCCCCCCGCGCGCCACCTCCCGGCGCCTGCGGCGCGGGCCCGGCGCTCACGTGCCCGCCCCCGCGGCCTCGGACTCGGTCTTTTCCTCGGCCAGCGCGGCCGCCAGTTCGTCCAGCGCCTGCTCGGCCGCGTCGCGCTGGCCCGGCCCGAGCGGGTGGCTGGAGAACCGTGCCTCGTAGAACAGCGCGGTCAGCCGGGCCGCCGCCGTGCCGCGGACGACGCCGCTGGCCCGGGCGCGGGACAGCAGCTCGTCGGGCGTGTCCGCGAGGCCCCGGGCCGTGCCCCGGTCGGCCAGGCTCCGCTCCATCGCCAGGTAACAGGCGATGATCGCGGCCCGGGCGTCGTCGACCGTCCGCAGCGCCGAACGCCCCGACTCCACCGCCTCCCGCAGGTCCTCGGAGTCCTCCACGATGAGGGCGTCCTCCCGGGGCCCCACCGGCGGCCGCAGTCGCCGGGCCCACCAGATGCTGACCGCGATGGCCGCCAGGAGCACCAGGACCAGCAGCGCGTACAGCAGCACGGCCACCGGGATGTGGAACAGCGGGGTCGGGGCCTTGACCGGCGGCCGGTGCGTGGGCGTGGCGCCCGGCCGGGGCGGCGGCTTGGGCGGCAGCTTGACCGGGCGGTTGAGGAAGTGCAGGTTCAGGCTCAGGAGCATGACCACCGCCACCGCCACCGCGCCCACGCCGAGCACGAAGAGCAGCGTTATCCGCAGCTTGCGCACGACCAGTCCCTGCTGAGCCGAACGCTGGCGCCTGAGCGTGAACACGGCCAGGACCGCGAGCACGACCTCCAGGACCAGGCCGACCGCTATCCCGTCCCGGTGCAGCGGCCCGTCCCAGCGCGGTGTTCCCACCGCGCCCCGCAGCCCGGCCAGCCCCAGGACGATCAGCAGGGCCAGTGGCAGCAACCGCACCCAGTGCTGGCTCTTCACCTGCGCTGGCCCCGTCATATGCCCTGCCCGTCTATGCCCGCACGCTGCGAGGGGGATACCTACCCGGGCAAAACCCTACCCCCCGATAACTGCGCCGCGGGGACGGCCGGGGCGCCCTCGGCGCCGGCGGCGACCTCGTCGATCTCCGCCAGCAGCGCCTGCTTGGTCCCGGCGTCCAGGAACGACGCCCGCACCCCGTTGGCCGCCAGCCCCGCCAGCTGCTCGCGGGTAAGCCCCAGCTCCGCGGCCGCCCGCCGGTACTCACCGGTCAGCGTCGTCCCGAACATGGGGGGATCGTCGCTGTTCAGCGTCACGAACAGGCCCGCCTCGAGCATCCGCGGCAGCGGGTGCTCCGCCAGCGCGCTGACCTGCCTGGTGCACACGTTGGAGGTCGGGCACACCTCGAGCGGGACCTGGCTCTCCCGCAGCCGGGCCACCAGTTCGGGATCGGCCAGGCAGCTGATGCCGTGCCCGATCCGCTCGGCGCCCAGGCCATCCAGCGCCTCCCAGATCGTCGCCGGGCCCGACATCTCGCCCGCGTGCGGCACGCTGTGCAGCCCGGCGGCGATCGCCGCGGCGAACACCGAGCGGAACGCCTCGGTGAAACGCGGCCGGGCCTGCTCGATCCCGGCCAGCCCGAACCCCGTCAGCGCCGCGGGCGGGCAGGACAGGGCGTGCTCCAGCGTCGCCCGCGCGGCCGGCTCGCCGTACTCCCCGGCCACGTCGAAGATGTAGGCCATCTTCACCCCGTGCTCCCGCTCGGCCGCCCGGGACGCGCTGTCCAGCGCCCCGGTCAGCTCCGCCACCGGCATCCCCGCCGACGTGAACGTGTACGGGGTGACGGTCAGCTCGGCGTACCTGACGTTCTGCCCGGCCAGGTCCCGCGCCGCGCCGAGCACGAGCTCGGCCACGTCGCCCGGCTCCCGCACCAGGCTGCTGACCGCCCCGTAGACCTCCGAGAAGTGCGGGAAGTCCCTGAACGCGTAGAAGTCGGCCAGCCCCGCCGCCGACGAAGGCACCCCCGCCGCCCCGGGTCCGCCCGGATGCCGCCGCGCCAGCTCGAGCACGGTCGGCACCGACGCCGAACCGACCAGGTGAACGTGAAGTTCAACCTTCGGCAACCGCTCGATAAACCCCTCAACCGACTCCATACCCCGAAACTAGCAACCCCCCAACCCCGATCCCGACCCATACCTAACACAAAATGTCAAGAACCACTATCTCGCGCTCCGCCCCATCACTGACCCCAGCCCACCAGCGCACTGCTGAGGCGGCATGCGTCTGCCCGTGACCGGGCGGACGAGTGGGAGTCCACCCCCGGGTAGTCCGTGTGCCCCCGCCTACGTAAGAAGGTAGCCGGGGGCGCACGGACCCCTCAAGGTGAGCGAACGAGGACGCGAAGTGGCTACGAGTGGTGCGGAAATGGCCGCGTCACAACGCCGAATTCCGGCTAGGACGCCGGGGCGGCCGCCTTGGCTTTGGCGGCGGCTTTCAGGGCCTGCTTGTAGGAGCGGACCTCGCCCAGCGTGACCTCGTCGGTGATGTCCGCGACCGACAGCCGCGTCCCCTCGCCGCCGAACGCCCCCGCCGCCTCCCGCCACCCATCCGGGCGCACGCCCAGTTGCTTCCCCAGCAGTGCCACGAAGATCTGCGCCTTCTGCGTACCGAACCCAGGCAGCGCCGCCACCCGCTTCAGCAGCTCCGCGCCAGATGTGGCAGATGCCCACACCTGGGCAGCGTCGCCGTCGTACTGCTCGACGATCAGCCGGGCCATGACCTGTACCCGGCCGGCCATCGCCCGGGGATAGCGGTGCATGGCGGGCCGTTCGGAGAAGATCGCCGCGAGCCGGTCCGGGTCGAATTCGGCCAGCTCAGCCACCGTGGGCTCGTGGCCCAGCCGCCGGACCAGGTCGAGCGGCCCGGCGAACGCCTTCTCCAGCGTGACCTGCTGGTCGAGCAGCATGGCGATGAGCAAGGCGAGCGGGCTGCGGCTCAGCAGCTCGTTGGCCTCGGGCTCAACCGGCATCCAGATCGTCACGGCGTCAGCGTACTCCGCTCCGCCCGGAGACCTCCGGAGAGAACCGGAGAACCACGGCCGCGAAGATCCGACTGATGCCCCAGTGCCCTATAAGCTAGATACCAGCCGGGTCGGCATGGGGGCCGCTGATCCGGGAGTGAGTGAAACGGAGTCAGCATGACACCGCACATGAAGTTGGCAATCGCTGGGGTAGCCGTCAGCCTGGTCTTGCTGATCTTCGGCATCCCCTTCTGGCTAATAGGCGTTCTCGTTGTTCTCGCCATTGCCATCCCCGCCGGGGCTTGGCTGATGCTCGACGAGTCACAGCGGCGCCGGTACCGCGAGCTGCGCCGCCGCCAGCGGGGACAGCTCCGCTAGCAGGGACAGTTCCGCTAGCTGCAGCGGGCTGGCCGCGCCTGGGGCTCGCCGTCCCCTAGCTCTACGACGCGCTGTAGTAATAGCGCGGTCCGGGAATGACGGGCGCCCCGGGCGAATTGGAACAGCTAGCGATTCGCCCACCGAATGGAGCGCCGATGGCCGTCCGCCGCCTCAACCACGCCGTCCTCTACGTGCACGGTCTCGAGCGGACCGTCGACTTCTACCGGAGCACGCTCGGCTTCGAGGTCCGGCTGGAGATCCCCGGCCGGGCCGCGTTCCTGCGGGCCCCGGAATCCGCCAACGACCACGACCTCGGCCTGTTCGAGATCGGCGCCGGGCAGGCGCCCGACCAGCCGGACCACCCCGGCCTCTACCACCTGGCCTGGGAGGTCGGCACGCTGGCCGACCTGGCCGAGACGCGCCAGAAGCTCCTCCAGGCCGGCGCGCTGGTAGGGGAGAGCGACCACCGGGTGTCCAAGTCGCTGTACGCCAAGGACCCGAGCGGCATCGAGTTCGAGGTGATGTGGCGGGTGCCGGCCGCAGACTGGGTGGCCGAGACGGCCGACGGGCAGATGATCCTCCCGCTCGACCTGGACCGCGAGATCGCGCGCTGGGGCCAGGATCAGGCAACCGGCGCCGCCGCCGGCTCACCCACCTGAGCCCCGAACCCGATAACCGTCCCTCGGACTGCCGCGTGATGTAGGTCAGCGCGACGAACGAGCGGAACATCGCCAGCGGGTCGTCGTCCAGCGAATCCTCGCCGCCGATGGTCACCGTCCGCGTCCCGGTCCGTTCGGCGCCGCGGACCCACGAGGCCACCTCGGCCATGTCCGCCGTCTGCAGGTGCACGTCCAGCGTGGCCGGCCGCTCGATGCCCGGCGGCGCCAGCGAATGCGCCCGCTCCACCGCCCGCTGGGCCCCGGCGGAAATCAGCGCCCGGGCCGCCTCCGGGTGCAAGTTGTCCGCCCCGAACCGGGTGAACGATTCCTTGACCACCACCCGCTCGGCCGAAGCAAGAAACGGATCCGCCTCGGCCGCCGTGTGCTGGTCCCCGGTGATCAGGCCGACCGGCACCCCGTGGGCCAGCGCCACCAGGGCGTTGATCCCGCTCTCGCCCACCCGCGACCCGTTCAGCGTGACGTGGGAGATCACCGACGGGTTGTAGGTGTGCGACAGCACCGAGCTCTCGCCCGAGATCGACCCGTGGTAGCCCACCATGAACACGACGTCCGCGCTGGCGTCCAGCCCCTGCATCATGTACAGCGGCTTATGCCGGCCGGACACGTACCGGGCCTGCCCGTGCAGCAGCTCCGGGTCCAGGTTGTTCATCGTCCCGTGCGAGTCGTTGCAGACGATCTCGGTCGCCCCGGCCGCCAGCGCGCCGTCGATCGCCGCGTTGACCTCGCCGAGCAGCAGCCGCCGCCCCTCTTCGTAGGGCTGGCCGGGGGCGCGGCACTGGTCCCAGTCGACGATCCCGGCGACGCCCTCCATGTCAAAGGAGATAAAGACCTTCACAAGATCAAGAACATAGCGCCCGAACGAGTGGCCTATCTCCCGAACTGCCCGTTCTTGCCGGTCCTACCGGCCGAACGCGGCCGGCGCCTGCCCGCCCCGGCCCGGCTGCCTGTCATCGCCGGGCACGGTAGTTACCGGACACGGTGTCGCCGCCGGGTATGGCGTGCGGCGACGCGCTCGCCCAGGCCCGCGCCGCGACCTCGTCGACGGTCCGCCCGACCTGCCGGGTGATCCCCGATTCGGCCCCGGCCACGCCGTGCGGCTGAGACAGCATGTTCCATCCGAACGCGAGCAGGACTCCGACCGCCAGCGGGACCAGAGTAGACACGAGGCCATTCCGGCCCCGGCCGCTCAGCCGCCGTCGTGATTTGTGGCCCCCGCGCCCAGGCTCGCTCCGCTGCACGGACAGGGAGCGTACCAGGCTCAGCCGGCCGGGGAGAGCTGCCCAGGAAACAACAGCGCGAGCTGCCGCGGGTACCCCGCGATGAGCCGGAGCTCGTCGTCGGTGAGCGGCTTGCCGGTCGCCGACGCGCACAGCTGGACCAGGGAAAACGCCAGGTCTTCGGTCCCGTCGGCCAGCTCGAGGCCGAGCCCGTCCAGGACGTGCCGGAACCCCGCCTTGCCGCCGTACTCGCCGGTCAGCACGACCCGGCCGTCGCGCGCGAACCAGTCGGCCGGGAACGGCCCGAGCTCGCTGTCGTCGTAGAGCTCGTAGTTCCCGCGGTCCTTCAGCGCCCCGTCGGCGTGGATGCCCGACTCGTGCGCGAACGCGTTCCGGCCGACCCCGGGCCAGGCCGGCGGCAGCGGCTGCCCGAAGGCGTACGCCGCCCACAGGCCGAACCTCCTGGCCCACGACAGATCGACCGGATCCCCGATCGCGGCCTCCTCGCTCACCCCGAACCCGTACCGGAACGCCAGGATGCACGACAGCAGGTCGGCGTTACCCGCCCGCTCGCCGATCCCGTTCACGCACGTGTTCACCCAGGCGTCCTGGCCCGCGTCCAGGTCGCCGAGCGCGCCCGAGACGGAGTTCGCCACCGCCATGCCCAGGTCGTTGTGGCAGTGCGTCTCGACCGGCAGGCCGGTCGCCGCGGCCAGCTTGGCGAACCGCTCCCGGATCCGGCCGGGGGAGTCGCCGCCGATGGTGTCGCAGTACCGCACCCGCGTCGCCCCCGCCTCCCTGGCCGCGAGCGCGAACTCGTGCAGGTAACCGTCGTCCGTCCGCGACCCGTCCTCCGCGTTGACCCCGATGCTGTATTGGTCTGGCGCGCCTCCGGCACGACGCTCGCCTGGCGCGCCTCCGGCACGACCCAGCGCCTCCCTCGCGACCCCTACCGCCGCAACCATCTCCTTGATGATCGCCGTTCGGTCGAGCTTGCCGCGGAACTTGTTCGCGATCATCTGGTCCGAGGTGGAGATCGACAGGTTGTAGTGCCGCAGGCCCAGCTTGATTCCATGGGGCCCGTCCGCCTGGACCCCGACGGCCGACTCGACGTCGGCCGGCACCGCCCGGCACCAGCCGGACAGCCGCAGGTCCCCGAACGCGCCCGCCTCCGCCAGCGCCAGGCAGGCCCGGACGTAGGGCACCTCGTGGAACAGGAACGGGAACCCGATCTCGGACTGGGCCACGCCCAGCTTGCCCAGGTAGAAGTTGACCATCACCTTGCCGAACTTGGACAGCCCGGTCCGGGCCGTCTGCACCCCGTCCCGGTTGGTCACGTCGAGAAAATGAATCGATGGCATGTGTCCAGATTGATAAAACAATCAACACTCGTCAATATTGATTAAAATCAATATATCCAAACGGGGCACGGTCACCCAGTCGGCCCGCTCATCCTGGTCGCGCAGGCATCCGGTTCAGCCGCGACGGTTGACAAAAGTGAACCCTGTCAACATTGATGAATCCACCATCCGGACCGGACCGCGGGGACGCATGGCCGACTTCCTGACCGCCGCCGAGGCCGCCCGGCGGCTCGGCGTCAAGCCCGCCACCCTCTACGCCTACGTCAGCCGCGGCGTCCTGACCCGGTCCCCGGCCGCGGACGGCCGGGCCAGCCTGTTCAGCACCGACGAGGTCGAGCGGCTGGCCCGCCGCGGCCGCCCGCGCCGCCCGGCCGGGGCCGTGGACATCACGGTCGAGTCCGCCATCACCGAGCTCACCGCCGACAGCCTGCGCTACCGCGGCCTGGACGTCATGCGCCTGGCCGTCAGCCGGACCTTCGAGGAGGTCGCCGAGCTGCTCTGGACGGGCGACTTCCCGCCCGCCGGGGAACCGTGGCAGGCCCGCCCGGCGGCGCTGGCCGCGGGCCGGGCCGCGCAGGCCGCGCTGCCCGCCGGGGCGCTGCCGCTCGAGCGGCTCCAGGTGATCGTCCCGGCGATGGCGGCCACCGACCCGCTCCGGCTCCAGCTCGACCAGTCGGCCGTGGTCGCCGCCGGCCGGAACATCATCGCCGGCATGGTGGACTGCCTGCCCCTGCCGGCCGTCCCGCCGGTCCGGGCACCTCGCCGCCGGATGCCGCCCGGCCGGGCCGGTGGCCGGGCGGCTGTGGACCCGGCTCTGCGACCGCCGGGCCAGCCCCGGGCTGCTGCGGGCGACCTCGGCCGCGCTGGTGCTGCTGGCCGACCACGAGCTGGCCGCCTCCACGCTGGCCGCCCGGGCCGCCGCCTCGGTCCGGGCCGACCCGTACGCCGTGGTCGGCACCGGCCTGGGCGCGGTCAGCGGGGCGCTGCACGGCGGGGCGTCCCTCGGCGCGGAGGCGCTGCTGGCCGCGGCCAGCGGCCCGGACGACGTGCCCCGGGTGGTGGCCGAACTGCTGCGCCGGGGCGAGAAGGTGCCCGGCTTCGGGCACTTCGTGTACCGCGGCGGCGACCCGCGCGCCACCGTCCTGCTCGACCTGGTGCGCCGCGCCGCGCCCAAGTCGGGCCAGCTCGCGGTGGCCGAGGCCGTCCTCGCGGAGGTCAGGCACAAGTCGCTGCCCGAGCCCAACATCGACTTCGCCCTGGCCACCCTGGCCCGGGTGGCGGGCATGGTCCGGGGCGCGGGCGAGGCGATATTCGCGGTGTCCCGGACGGCGGGCTGGGTCGCCCACGCCCTGGAGGCCTACACCGGGCCCGGCCCGCTGCGCCCGCGCGCGGTCTACACCGGCAGGCCCGCGGTCAGCGAGGCCTGAGCGTTACTCGCCGGTGACGCCGTCGATCTGCTCGCGCAGCAGGTCGGCGTGGCCCAGGTGCCGCGCGTACTCCTCGATCATGTGCAGGTAGATCAGGCGCAGCGACATGACCTCGCCGGTCCGCTCGTGGGTGAAGGTGTCCTCCAGGGAGGCGTTGGCCACGGCCGCGTCGGCCAGCTTGAACTCCTCGGTCAGCCGGGCGTAGTCGGCGGCGGCCCGGGCCGGGTCGGTCCGCCGAACTCGGCTTCGGGGCCAGTCGGGGAAGGGAAGGTCGACCGGCTCGCCCGCGAACCGCTGGCGGAACCACACCCGCTCCACCTTGGTCAGGTGCCGGATCAGGCCGAGCAGGGACAGGTCCGACGGCGATATCGGCCGGCGGGCCAGTTCCTCGCCGGTCAGGCCGGCGCACTTGTGGAGCAGCGTCGCCCGCTGCCAGTCGAGGTACGCCTGCAGCATCGGGCGCTCAGGCCCCGTCAGCGGCCCGTCCGGCCGCTCCACCTCCGGTGCTTTCCACGTCACCGCGCCATCATGCCACGGCTACCGCACAGCGGGGCGCTCCGGCGGGCGGGTCGCGATCTCCACCGTGCCCTTGTAGGCGATGCCGCGCACGTGGATCACCGGGGCGTCGGCCGGCAGGCGGTAGCCGGGATCCTCGTCGTCCTGGCCCTGGGTGACGCCGAAGCCGGTCATCTCCACCCGCACGTTCGGCGGCACCAAGATCGTCACCCGGGACTTGTAGGCCACGGTCACGAACGTGGTGACCGGCCCGCTGAGCTCGGCCGCCCGCAGGTCGAGCCAGCCGCCGCCCTTGTAGACCACGGTCGTGTACCGCTCCGGCACCCGCCAGCGCCCGGCCCGCCGCACCGAGCCCTTCAGCGCGATCGCGAACCGCCCGGGACCGGGCCCGGCCACCGCGGGCGCCGGTCCCGCCGCCGCCGTCTGCGCGGGCAGGTCGGCCAGCAGGGCGTCCAGGTCCGCGTGCGTCCGGGCCGTGAGCGCGGCCCGGGTCCGCTGGTCGAATTCGGCGTCGTCGATCCGCCCCTCGGCGAACGCGTCCTGCACCCGCTGCACCACCGCGTCCCGCTCCCGGTCCGAAGCCCGCGTACTCACTCGCCCGCCGCCGCTCCCTCGCCGCCGTCTGGCCTCCGCTGCCGCCCGGCTATCCTTCCGGCACCCCCGCGCCCCCGTCGGTCGCTGCCATGACATTCCCTTCCGTCCGACAAAGATCGAGATGTATCTTAACCCATTAGCTCGGCCATGCGTAGCTGGAGGCGTTCAGCCCTTCACGAGCCGCCCGGCACGTCGGTGCTCGCCGCGCGCTCATGCTGCGCGCGATACCGCGACCATGCAGACGGCCTGCGCACCGCACGCTCAGCCGGCACTGGCCTCGGCCCGCCGTACGCAGCCGGGGTGACCGAGGCCTGGCTGCCGACTGACGCAGTCAGATCCTGACCTAAGACCCAAAATTGATCAGTCAACTCAAGAAACTTTAGTACTTGCGAAATTTCTGTCCGCTGAGGCCGGGCGTCCGGCCGATTCGAGCGGGCCGTCCGCACGGTCAAATTTGAGTCAGATCTACTAAAGTTTTCTTAGCTCTCTGATCTTGTGCGCTTAGACGGCGGTGCCACGATCGGACGCCATGGGGCGCGAGTGGCTGCGGAACCGGGCCGGCGTACTGGCGGAGCCGAACTTCCGCCGGTTCTACGCCGGGTACGTCACCTCCCTGCTCGGCTCGTCGATGTCCACCGTGGCCATCGCCTGGGCCGTGCTGGACAGCGGGGCGGGCGCGACCGGCCTGGGGTACGTGTTCGCGGCCGGGGTCGTGCCCCAGGTGCTGGTGCTGCCGGTGGCCGGGGCGGCCGCGGACCGGCTCGGGCGGCGCCGGGTGATGCTCGCCGCGGACGTGCTCCGCTGCGCCGCGCAGGGGACGCTCGCCGTCGCGGTGTTCACGGGCCGGCCCGCGCTGTGGGTGTTCGTGCTGCTGGCCTGGCTCGGCGGCACCGGCGAGGCGTTCTTCACCCCGGCCCTGGACGCGCTGACGGTCGAGATAGCGCCGCGCGGCCAGCTCGGTAACGCCAACGCCCTGTACGGGCTGGCCTCGTCGGCGACCAGGATCGCGGGGCCCGCGCTCGGCGGCGTGCTGGTCGCCCTGGCCGGGTCGGCCGTCGTGGTGGCGGCGGACGCGGCCTCCTACGCGGTCAGCGTGCTCGCCCTCAGCCTGCTCAGCATCCCCGGCCGCGCGCCCGGCCGGGACCGGGAAGCGCGCCGGACCCTGTGGCGGGACATGGCCGAGGGCTGGGCGGAGTTCCGGTCCCGGACCTGGCTGTGGGCGGTGACCGTCCAGTTCGCCTTCTTCAACCTGATCACCTGGGCGCCCTGGATGCTGCTCGGCCCGGTCGAGGGGCACGCCTACCTGGGCGGCGCGGCCGTGTGGGGCGTGATCATGGCGGTCCAGGGCGCGGGGGCGATCACGGCGGGACTGCTCGCGCTCGGCCGCCGGCCCCGCCGGCCGATGGTGGTCGCGACCATCGGCACGTTCTGCTACGCGCTGCCGGACCTCCCCATGGCCCTGCACGCCACGGCCGTCTGGGTGGCCGCCGCCGCGTTCTGCTGCGGCGCGGGCTCGGCCACCTCCGGCATCTTCGCCGGCACGGCCATGCAGCAGCAGGTGCCGCCGGACATGCTCGCCCGGGTCAGCTCGCTCACCCTGTTCCCGGCCTACGGGATCGGCGTGATCGGGTACGCGATCGACGGGCCGCTGGCCGCCGCGTTCGGCCCGGCCGCGGTCTTCGGCGTCGGCGCCGCCTACGGCCTGCTGAGCAGCGCGGCCGTGCTGACGCTGCGGTCCGTCCGCGGCGTCACCTGGACGGAGCAGACGACCTGCCGTGCAGCGACCAGAGCGGCCGTCAGGGCTTGCGCGCGGCGCCGCGGAGCGCGGCGAAGGCGGCCAGCCGCGCCACCACCGTGATGACCACCGCGACCGGCAGGATCTGGGCCAGGTCGGCCGACGGAGTAAACGCGACCAGGCCGAACGCCACCCCCACGCCGCCCGCCGCCAGGGCCAGCGCCGCCGAGACCCGGGGGACGCGCAGCGTCCGGCGCACCATCAGCCGCGCCTCGCGCGGCAGCCGCGCCACCATCCAGGCGAACCAGGCCACGGTGGCCGCCGCGACCGCGCCCAGGGCGATCACGAACGGCAGCCGGTCCACGTGGGTGACCGCCGGGATCCAGATCAGGATCAGCGCGACCAGGGTGAACACGTAGATCGTCCGGGACACCGTGCGCAGCAGCACCACGTCGATGTTCCGGCTGTAGATGCGCTCGCCGGGGGTGGCGCGCGCCGCGCTGATGAAGTGCCTGATCGCGCCCGCCGTGTCGTGCCGCCGCAGCCGGATCCGGCCCAGCTCGTTCATCGCGCCGCTGTGCGTCGGATCGAGCGCCAGCGCGCTTTCCTGATGCTCCCGGGCCGTGCCCAGGTCACCGCGCGCCAGGCTCACCTTGCCGGACAGGAAGTGCACGTCGGGCTCGTTCGGGGCCAGGGCACGGGCCCGGCCCGCCGCCTCGGCGGCGATGTCGAAGCGCTGCGCGGCCAGCGCGGCCTGGGCCACGCACACGTGCGTCTGCCAGTAACCCGGGGCCAGCCGGGCCGCCTCGTACGCCGCCCGCAGCGCGTCCGCGTGCCGGCCCAGGTGGACCAGGGCGTTGCTGGCCAGCCGGTGCGGCCACTCGTCGGCCGGGTCCAGGGACACCGCCCGGTTAGCGGTGCTGACCGCCTCTGAGTACCGTTCCGCGCCCAGGTGCGCGCGCGACATCAGGCACCAGGCGCGGCTGCTCTCCGGCTCGGCCGCGACCACCCGGGCCAGCAGGTCCGAGGCTTCGTCGAACCGCCTGACGTCGAGCATCGCCGATGCCCGCGCCAGCTCCTGCCGTAGCTCGATCACGGGCGGCTCAGATGCAGCCGGCGCTTGCGCAGGTACGCGGCGAGATCGTCGTAGCTGCCGTTCTCGTTGGCGAACAGCGCCACGTTGCGGGCCGTGTCGAACCACGCGCCGAGGGAGGGCTTGACCTCGCCGATGGCCGCCTCCAGGTCCGGCGTGCCGATCATCCGCGGCTCGTCCAGGCGGACCGAGTCGAGCAGCGCCTTCTCGGCCGCCGTCTCGCAGATGTGCGCGATGTCGGCCCCGGAGTACCCGTCCGTCTGCCTGGCCAGCTTGGCCAGCTCGATGCCGGCCACCGGCCGGTCCTTCAGGTGGTAGCGGAACACGCCCTCGCGGGCGCTGGCGTCGGGCGGCAGCACCAGCAGGGTCCGGTCGAACCGTCCCGGGCGGCGCAGCGCGCTGTCCACGTCCCACGGGTGGTTGGTCGCCGCCAGCAGGAACACGCCCTCGTTGCCGCCGGAGATGTCGTCGAGCTCGAGCAACAGCTGGTTGACCGCGCTGCGCATCGGGGTGTTCCGCAGCTGGGACCGCTTCTGCCCGATCGCGTCCACCTCGTCGAGGAACAGCACGCACGGCGCGTTCCGGCGGGCGACCTCGAACAGCTCGTGGATGTTCCGCTCGCTCTGCCCGACGAACATGTCGATGATGTCGGCGAACGAGACCGCGATGAACCGGGCGCCGAGCTCGCCGGCCACGGCCCGGGCGATGAACGTCTTACCGCAGCCCGGCGGCCCGTACAGCAGCAGCCCGCCGCGCAGCGACTTGCCGTAGAGCTTGCGCAGTTCCGGGTTACGCATCGGGGCCAGGAAGGCCGCCTCCAGCCGCTGCTTCACCTCGGTCATCCCGGCCACGTCGGCCAGCGTGAGGCCGGTGTGCTCGGCGTCGTAGGCGTCCGCCTCGTCGATGCCCGCCGAGGCCGAGTCGGCCGTCTCCCCGTCACCGACGAACATGGCCGGCATCACGTCACGCAGCTCGTCTTCGGCCTGTGACCAGTCGTAGTGCTGGCCGCTGGCCTGGCTCTTATCCGGCCCGGGACCGGCCGTGCGGGCCGGGCGAGGGGTCAGCGGGCGGGGCGGGAGGCGGCGGCGCGGCGGCCCCTGGCTCCTGCAGCAGGCCGAGCGCCTGGGCGTTGCCCGGGTCGCGCTGCAGGACGGCGCCGAGCTGCCTGACGGCCTCGTCCCGCTGGCCGGCCTGCAGCAGCATGGTGGCCAGGTGCAGGCGGAGCGGCACGTCGTCGGGCATCGTCTCGACCGCCTTGCGCAGGCTGTCCAGCACGGTGGGTTCGGGTTCCATTCATCCGTCCGGTCCGTAGGTGGTCATTCCCGCCAGTTCGCTCGCTCCCCTTACAGGGTAGTGTGCCCACCCGCCCTCAGGCCCATAGCTCGGTCACGCCGAAGCCCAGATCGGCCAGCAGCCGCCGCAGCAGCGGCAGCGAAATGCCCAGCACGTTGCCGTGGTCGCCGTCGATCCCGTTCACGAACCAGCCGCCCCGGCCGTCCAGGGTGAACGCCCCGGCCACCGCGAGCGGCTCGCCCGACGCCACGTAGGCGTCGATCTCCCGCTCCGACGGGGTGCCGAACCGCACCGTGGTCGCGGCCACCGCCGCGGCCCGCTGCCCGGTGGCCGTGTTGATCACGCAGTGCCCGGTGACCAGGGTCCCGCTCCGGCCGGACATCTCCCGCCAGCGGGCCGCCGCCTCGGCCGCCGAGGCGGGCTTGCCCAGCGCCCGCCCGTCCAGGTCGAGCAACGAGTCGCAGCCGATCACCAGCGCGCCCGCCAGCCGGTCCGGCAGGCTGGCCGCGACCGCGGCCGCCTTGGCCCGGGCGAGCTGCCCGGCGAGCTCGGCGGGCGTGGCGGCGCGGAACGCGGCCTCGTCCACGCCGCTCACCATGACCTCGGGCTTGAGTCCGGCCGTCTGCAGCACCGCGAGCCTGGCCGGCGACGCCGAGGCGAGAACGATAGCCGTCACGCCCCCCGACCCTACTGGCTCGGCGCGAGCTCCTCAGCGTCCCGTCTAGGATCGGGCCCATGCAGACGACGACGCTAGGGCGAGGCGGGCCGGTCGTGTCCCGGGCCGGGCTGGGCCTGATGGGCATGTCGGGCATCTACGGCGAGGCGGATGACCAGGAGAGCCTCGCCACGATCCAGGCGGCGGTGGACGCCGGGATCACGCTGCTCGACACCGGTGACTTCTACGGGATGGGCCACAACGAACTGCTGCTGCGCGACGCGCTGCGCCGCGGGATCCCGCGGGAGAGCGTCTTCATCCAGGTGAAGTTTGGCGGCCAGCGGGATCCGGGCGGCAGGTTCATCGGGCAGGACACGAGCCCGGCCGCGGTGAAGAACTCGCTGGCCTACACGCTGACCCGGCTCGGCACCGACTACGTGACCTGTACCAGCCCGCCCGGCTGGACTCCAGGTGCCGCAGAACACCGGGTGTCGGTCGAGAGCGGCCTGCTCTTTTGGTGTCCAGGCAGCTCGACCGGAGCACAAACGACGCGGGTAACGGGCCGCGGACTGGCGGCCCTAGGATCGGGCACATGGAGACGACGACGCTAGGGCGAGGCGGGCCGGTGGTGTCCCGGGCCGGGCTGGGCCTGATGGGCATGTCGGGCATCTACGGCGAGGCGGATGACCAGGAGAGCCTGGCCACGATCCAGGCGGCGGTGGACGCCGGGATCACGCTGCTCGACACCGGTGACTTCTACGGGATGGGCCACAACGAACTGCTGCTGCGCGACGCGCTGCGCCGCGGGATCCCGCGGGAGAGCGTCTTCATCCAGGTGAAGTTTGGCGGCCAGCGGGATCCGGGCGGCAGGTTCATCGGGCAGGACACGAGCCCCGCCGCGGTGAAGAACTCGCTGGCCTACACGCTGACCCGGCTCGGCACCGACTACGTCGACCTGTACCAGCCCGCCCGGCTGGACTCCAAGGTGCCGATCGAGGACACCGTGGGGGCTATCGCCGAAATGGTCAAGGCCGGGTACGTCCGCCACATCGGGCTGTCCGAGATGGGCGCGGACACCATCCGCCGGGCGCACGCGGTCCACCCGATCGCCGCCCTGCAGATCGAGTACTCGCTGATGAGCCGGGGCATCGAGGCGCAGATCCTGCCCGCCGTGCGAGAGCTCGGCATCGCCGTGACCGCCTACGGCATCTTGTCCCGCGGCCTGCTGAGCAGCGGCACCGCGCGACTGGCCCCGGGCGACCCGCGGGCCCGGTTCCCCCGGTTCTCCGGCGAGAACCACGCGCGGAACCTGGAACTGCTCGGCGCGCTCGAGGCGATCGCCGAGGCCCACGAGGCGAGCGCCGCCCAGCTGGCCATCGCCTGGGTGGCCTCGCGCGGCGACGACATCATCCCGCTGATCGGCACCAAGCGCCGGGACCGGCTGGCCGAGGCGCTGCGGGGCCTGGACCTGACGCTCAGCGACGACGACCTCGCCGCGATCGAGGCGGCGGTGCCGGCCGAGGCGACGGCGGGGGACCGGTACGAGGCGGCCCAGATGGCCGGCCTGGACAGCGAGCGCTGAGCGGCTCCACCTGGAGGTGGACCGGCGCGGCGCGGGATCAGCCCTGACGCCGATGCCCGCCCGGCGGCCGGGCCGGCCGTGCGCTGCGGTCCTGGGGACTGACCCGGCGGCGCCTGGCGGTCCTGGGCGGCACGGCCGTGCTGCTGGTGGCCGGCCGCGCAGGAGGCCCGGCCTCACCGGAATGCGCGAGCGGGCCGAGCTACTGGGTGGCAGCCTGACCGCGGGCCGACGCCCGGCGGGTTCGCCGTCCGGCTCCGGCTGCCCGCCAGCTCCGCGCACTCCCGGCCGGTTCCGTTGCTGGAGGGATCATGACGCCCGCCGGGGCCGACGAGCCGGTCAGGGTGCTGGTCGTCGATGACCAGACGGTGGTCAGGGAAGGGCTGGTGTCCCTGCTCAGCCTGCTGCCCGGTATCGAGGTCGTGGGCGCGGCCGTGGACGGTGACGACGCCATCCGCCAGGCCTGGGCCACCGACCCTGACGTGGTCGTCCTGACCACGTACTCCGACGACGCCTGGGTGTTCTCCGCCTTGCAGGCCGACGCACGCGGTTTCCTGACCAAGGACGCGGGCGCCGCCGAGATCCGCCGGGCCATTACCACCGTCGCCGGCGGCCACGCCCAGCTCGATCCCTCGGTGCAGAGCAGGCTGCTGGACGCGCTGCGCAGCGGCCTCATCGTCCCGTCACCACGACCTGGACGCACCTTTACCCCCACTTGCCCCCTGCGCACCATTGAGGTTCAGTGGTTGTGGCGTTCTACCGAATAGTTGAGGTATAACGCCACAACCACTGAATTTCAGCGATAGTTAATGAGCTTCTTCCGGGACCCGCCCTAGCCGTCGGCCAGGCATGCTCAACCCGTGGCATGACCCGGGCCGCCAGCGGATTCCGCTCCCGGGCCGATGGCCCGGCCCGCCCCGCGGCCTAGCGTCGCAGTCATGGCGACAACGACGAACACACGCTCGATCCCACGGCAGGCCGGCGGGGACGGTTCCCGGATCCCGTTGCACCGCAATCCGCTGCGGCTGGCCGCCTCGGCCAGCCCGTGGCGCAGCGCCCGATACCTGACCGGCGGAACGCTCCCGGTACCGCCGGGCCGGGGGGATCGGCCTGTACGCCGACACGATGCCCCGGGCGGTGCTCGCCGCGGCCATCTGCGGCGTGCTCTTCCTGCTGTTCAACTACCTGCTGGTGCGAGCGGCCCGGGCGCACGCGGGGGCTGCCCGGGCCCTGCTGGGTCCGTCACGGGCGCCGGTCCCGGACCACGCCTAGGCGCACCCCCCGGCCAGCGCTCGCCGCCCCCGGACGGCGAGCGCTGGCCCCTGGCTGTCACCAGGTCAGCTGGATCCAGCCACCGGGATACTGGGCGCCGAACTCGGGCGGCAGCGCGTGGTAGCGGCCGGCCTGCACGTACCCGTGCAGCGCCGTCGGGCTGGTGCCTGCCTGCCAGGCCAGCACGTAGCCTCGGGCGGGATCCGCGGCCAGGTAGAGACCGCCGCCGGGGAAAACGCGGCCGGCGACGGGTCCGAGCCGGCCGGTGATCGCCCCGGTGGCCATGGAGATCGTGACCACCTCATGCCCGTCACCGGCCGGGACGATGGTGACCAGGTTCTTCCCGTCGGCCGCGGCCACGACCGGCATGCCCGGCGTGAGCTTCGCCGACGCCTGGGTCAGGGCCCGGCCGGAGCCCAGCGAGCCGCTGCCGGCGGCCAGCCTGATTTCCCGCACCTCACTGGAGCCCTCTACCTTGACTGGCTGCTGGCTGTCCTGCCCCAGGGTCGAGCAGTCGAACCCGCCGTAGACGCCGTAGCTGATGTCATCCGGCGGGCACCACGTGGCCAGGAAAACCAGCGACGAGCTGTCCGGAGTCCAGGACAGGGTCTCGATACCGAAGGCCTGCCCGGCCCGGTCCAGGCCGCCCTGCCAGGCCCGGCGCGCGCCGGTGCGCAGGTCGATGACGAGGACCTGGCGGGCGATCGAGGCGTTGATGGTGTTGTCCGTGGTGTTGGCCACGGCCATGGCGAGCCGCGACCCGTCCGGCGAGACCGTGAAGCCGCCCACGTTCCCCAGGAAATCCTGCCCGGCGATGGCGCCGCCCGCGATCGGGACCGGAGCCGTGGGCCCCGAGGATGTCAGCCGGAACCGGTAGATCCACATCGTGTCGTGCTGGCCGTAGTTTCTGTACAGCACGTAGAACGTCCGCTCGCCCGGCGCGGCGGCCACGCTGACCGGCAGCACCCGCGGCACGCCGGCGATGACCGGGTTCTTCACCCGGGCCGCCACCGCGCCCGTGGCCGACGAGCGGATGACGACCTCCACCGAGTCGGTCCCGTGCCAGCCGGCGAACTTCCCCTCGACCTCGGCGTAGTAGCGCGGCGGCCCGGCCGCCGCCGAGCCGGCGGCCGCGCCGCCTCCAGTGGCCGCCAGGTCGTGACGGGTCCCGTTCGCCGCGACCAGCGCGACCGCCGCGACCAGGACGACGGCCGCCGCGGCGGCGGCCGGGGCGAGCCACGCGTTCCAGCGCCGCCGCGCGGCGGGCAGCGGGACGGCCGGTGGTCGCCGCAGCGGGCGTACCGAGTCCGGCGCCACCGTGTCCGCCGCCGCCGACAGCGTGCCGGTGAGCTGTTCTTCCAGACTGTTCATCAGCCGTTCTCCTTGCTGAGCGTGCGGCCGAGGGCGGCGAGCCCGCGGGAAAGCGTGGACTTGACCGTGCCGCGGCTGATCCCCATCGTCTCGGCGATCTCGGGTTCCGAGAGCCGCTGGTAGTACCGCAGGATCAGGGCCTCGCGCTGCCGCCGGGGCAGCGCGAGCAGGGCGCGGTACACGTGCCGCCGGTCCTCCGCCAGCAGCACCGCGACCTCCGGTGACGGGACCGGCTCGGCCCACGACCGGGCCTCGGCGCTGCCGCGGAACCGGCCCGCGATGACACGCCGCCGGTGCACCGAGCGGCATGCGTTCAGCACGGCGGTGCGGAAGTAGGCCGCGCCGACGCCGTTGCCGGCCAGCCGCTCCGCCTGGGCGTACATCCGGGTGAAGACATCCTGGACGACATCCTCGGCACTGGCCTGATCGCCGAGCAGCAGGGTCGCCAGGCGTACCAGGTCCGTGTGCCTGGCCCGGAACGCTTCCTCGAGGGCGGACGGGCCGCCCCCGGCCTGGCCGGGGCTCTTCGTCCCCGGCGGCGGCGTCCCGGCGGTGCCCGGTGAGGACCGGTCTTGGGAAGGTCACGGCATCTAAAACGCGCGCCGGCCGCATTGGTTGCCTCCCGCGGCCGGAAAACCGCCTCGGCCGGAAAACCGCCTCGGCCGGGCAGCCCGCCCCCGGCCGGAAACCGGTCAGCTCAGGTGGTCTCGTCCAGCGCGTCCAGGTGGACCAGCCCCACGTCGGCGACCCGCTGCGGGTTGGTCCGGTACAGGTAGATCATGTAAATCACGCCGAGCACCATGAAGCCGGCTACCCCGGGACCCATGTAGGACAGCGGCGGGGCCAGCGGGGTGACGAAGGAGAACACCTTGATGCCCGCCGCGGTCAGCCAGGCCGGGACGAACGCGGCGATGCCGAGTACCGGGACCACCAGGTGCGACAGCCAGTTGAAGCGAGCCCGGCCGCGGCGCGCGAAGAACCCGATGCAGGCGGCGTTCATCAAGATGTAGATGGCCACCAGCGTGATCACCAGGCCCGTGGCCACCATGCCGAACGCCGTGACCGGGTCATACGCCAGGCCCAGGCCCAGCGTTACCGCGATGGTGATGACGAAGGCCACCAGGACGCTGTTGACCGGGGACCGGTGCCGCGGGCTGACGACGGCGAGGAACCGGGGGAAGGCCCCGATCCGGCCCATCGCGTACGCGGTCCTGGTCGAGACGTTCACCCCGGCGTTGGCGTTGGCGATGGTGGAGTTCACGATGGCCAGGAACACGAAGAACCAGAACAGCCCGTAGAGCGCGCGGGCCAGGCCCTCCCAGGACGCGTTGCCGGTCTGGGTCGCGAAGGCGGTGAACCGGCCCGGCCCGTAGGCCACGTCGACGGCGTACGTGGTGAAGACGTACAGGGCGCCGATCAGCAGCGTGGCCAGCAGCACCGCCCGCCTGATGGTGCGGCGCGGGTCCCTGGCCTCCTCGGCCAGCGGCGCCGCGCCCTCGAAGCCGCCAAACGCGAGCAGCGTGAACACCGAGCCGCCGATCACGCCGGTCAGCCCGGTGGGGGAGTAGTGCGTGGTGAACACCTGCCCGGTGTTGTGCCCGCCCGCGTGGACCAGGAAGAACACCGCCAGCACGAGGAACACCGCGATCTCGGAGATGCCGAGGACAGTGCCGAGCCGGGCCGAGGCGCGGACGCCGTACAAGCCGGCCGCGAGCACGATCGCCGCGCCGGCCAGCGACCACGGCCACCACAGGTTCGCCGGGTAGCCACCGAACTCGGAGTTGATCGTGGCGGCGGTGGTAAACCCGAGCTGCAGCAGCACCAGCGGCGGGATCAGCCAGCCGACCAGGACGTAGCCCCAGGCGACCAGGAAGCCGAGCGACGGGTGCAGGCCGCGGGCCGCGTAGGTGGCCAGCGATCCCGAGGCAGGCAGTTCCCGGGCCAGCAGGCCGATGCACCAGGCGCAGAGCAGGCACGCCACCAGCGCGAAGACGACCGCTAGCGGCAGCGCCCCGCCGGCCAGGGCAGCGCCGGCCGGGATGGAAGCCGCGATGGCGGCGCCGGGAGCCATGTCGGTGATCGACTGGAACAGCACCTCACGCAGGCCGATCGCGTCGCGGCGCAGGCCGGTCGCGGATCCGGAAACGGTTTTCTCTGGGGCCGCCATGGCGTCATGATCGCATGGACATTTCGCCGCGCACAGGGTCCGCCTGGGGCCCCTGGGAAGATTTACCAGAACGTAGCCCGCGCACCGCCCGCTGTCCCGCCATGATCAGGACCACCAGCAGCGCGGCGGCGACTCCGTCCAGCCAGAAGTGATTGGCTGTTACCACGACGACGAGCAGCGTCATCGCGGGGTAGGCCGCGGCCAGCCAGCGCCACCGGCTCCGCGACACGGTGATGACCGCGATGGCCACGATCAGCGCCCAGCCGACGTGCACCGAGGGCATGGCCGAGAACTCATCCGCGTCGAAGCCGCCGCTCCAGGAGTACACCGACTGGCCGTAGCGCACCGCCGTATCGACCATGTGGGCCATCGGCAGCAGCCGCGGCGGCGCCACCGGGATCAGCTGGATGAGCAGGCTGGCCCCGGTGAACAGGGCCACGGTGGTCCTGATCCGCGGGTAGGCCGCGCGGTGGCGGGCGTAGAGCCAGACCAGGCACAGGCCCAGGGCCGGGAAGTGCAGGATGTCGTAGTACAGGTTGCACGCCTGGATCAGCAGCGGGTGCGACAGCACCGGCTGCTGCACGGCGGCCTCGCTGGGCAGGTGAACGAACCGCTCGGCGTCCCACAGCCAGCGAGCTCTCGGCACCGCCCCGGAAGTGCCCATCACGGCGAACGAGCCAGCGAACTGCCACAGCGCGTACAGCCCGAACAGCAGCGCGGCCTCCCGGGCCACGCCGTCCCAGCGGACTCGCAGCAACCTGAGCACGACCGCGGCGACCACCAGGACGCCGGCCGCCGCCAGGGCGTACTGCCACGACAGCATCAGATGCGGCACGACCGAGCCCCCGAATCGTCAACCGATCACCGGGAAACCATCCCACTGATGATCATACGTAACGGGGAGGTACCCTCCGCTTTGCCCCCGCGCCACCCCGCGTTCAGGCGCGGTGTTCAGTTCAGCGAGTGGCCTAAGCGCATGTTGTTGCGGCTGAGCCCGGAGGGATCGGCCTCGGCCTGCGGCAGCGACACGTCGCCGGTCACGTCCGCGCCCAGCCGCACCCGGTCCCCGTCGACCAGCCGGACCTCGGTGCCGGGCAGCACGCGGTCGTCGTTGACGTACGTGCCGTTGGTGGAGCCCTCGTCCCTGATCGTGGCGTGCCCCGCGTCGTCCACCTGGACCGTGGCGTGCCGCCGCGAGACGTTGTCGAAGCGCGCGAAGGCCGCGGCCACGAGCGACTCGGCCGGATCCCGCCCGAGCATCACCGACGTCCCGGCCGGGATGTCCACGTTGCCGGTGGGGAAGGTGATGCGCATGACGACCGGCGAGATGCGGCGGCGGCGGCCCGTCGGCAACGGCGTCCCGCAGGTGGGGCAGACCACGTCGGCCGCGTCGGAGACGCCGGCGCCGCAGTTCGGGCAGAAGGATCCCTGCTCCGACCCGGGCGCGATGAAGCGCTGCGAGATCGTCGGCGTCAGCAGGTCGTCCTCGGGTCCAGGGCTGTGCGGCAGGTTAGCGCCGCACCGGAAGCAGATCAGATCCTCCGGCTGGACCTTGACGCCGCAATCGGGGCAGCTCAGGCTGGCCATGTTCTCGCTCTCAGGTTGGGGTAGTCAACCTCCGTTAGACTACCGCCGCCGGAGCGGATTCGCAGCGGGAGATGGGACAGCCGGAGAGAGGACTCAGCCGTCCGCGCTATGCGAAGGCGGAGTCATGGTCGGTTACCAGCTCGCACCGGAGCAGCAAGACCGGCGGCACTCCGTGGCCCAGTTCGCCCGCTAGCTCGTCGCCCCGGTCATCGGCGGCCCGAGGTTACCTGTCAGGCCTGCGAGCTGGCCCAGGTATCGGGTTCTGCCACAGTGCGTGCCGATATGTCACCGTCGGTCTCATTTGCGAGAGAACCCTTGGCGTAAACCGGAACCGAGTACGATATGCGCACATGAACTCCCGGAGATTCCGTCGGCCCCGCGCTCGCGCGGCGGTCGCGGCAGCCGCCGTCCTGGCGGTTTCTACGATGGCGGCATGTTCATCCGTGCAGACCGGAGCCGCGGCGAACCCGACGCTCAAGGTCCTGACGTTTAACCCGTTCACCGGCGATGATAATTCGTTCGGGCCGGAGGCGCTGGCGGGCTGCCAGGCGGCGGCGGCCGCGATCAACGCGGCCGGCGGCGTGCTGACCCACCCGGTGGCCTGCCAAAGCGTGGACACGGCCGGCAACCCGGCCACCGCGGTCACCGGCGGGGCGAAAATGCTCGTGGCCACGCCGCATTTGCTCGGCGTGCTCGGCCCGAGCTCGGATGAGGCGGACGCGACCGCCCCGCTGATCAACGCGGCCGGGGTCCCGATGTTCGCCGACACCGGCGAGTCGTCGTTTGACCACAACAAGCTGCCTTATTTCTGGCGCATGCTCGCCGCTGACGACGTGCGGAGCTACGCGATGGCGCTGTACGCCAAGCAGCAGGGCTATCTCCGGGCCGCGGCGGTGTTCGGCAGCGACGTCGGTTCGCAGGCCGGTGTGCCGGCGCTGGTGAGGGGCTACGAAGCGCAGGGCGGGCACATCGTCCTCAACCAGAAGGTCGTGCTGGGCCAGAGCTCCTATCAGCAGCAGGTCCAGCAGCTCATCGCGGCGAAGCCGCAGGTCATCTTTACCGAAACCTCGCCGCAGACCAACGCGACGTACCTGGCCGAGCTGCAGCAGCTGGGCCACCTGATCCCGGTAATCGGCACCGACGTGACGATCCAGCCGGCCTGGTTCAACCAGATGGCCGGGGCGATCGGCAAGCCGGCGCTGAGCCAGTACTTCGTGGCCGAGCAGCCCTACGCCCCCCCGGCGGGGACCGCGTGGCAGGTGTTTAACAAGAACCTGCTGGCCTCAGCCACGGTAGACAAGCCGGCGCAGTGGAGCACTGACTCGTACACGATGACGGACTACGACTCGGTCATCGTCATGGCGCTGGCCGCGACCGCGGCGAAGAGCACCAGCCCGGCCGTATGGAATGCGTCCATCCCGGCGGTCACCACGGCCTCCAAGGAAGCGCTGACGGTCCGTACGTACGCGGACGGCGTCGCGGCCCTCCGCGCCGGCAAGAAGATCGATTACGTCGGCGCGGCAGGCATCATCGACTTCAACCAGTGGCACAACTCGGGCGGCGGCTTCCAGATCGATGCCTACCAGACGAACGGGGACCTCAAACTAGTGAGGTCGATCACGGCCGCCCAGCTCGCACCCCTCATCAAGTGAGCGCCGTGTCCGGCTTGACCCCAGAGTTGTATATGACGCACAATCCTCGCCATGGGTGATGAAGCGACCGTGCGGACAGAGGAGGCAGGCGGTGCGGCCGGGT
>CAWIUF010000058.1:0-22730 GCA_963839095.1 uncultured Actinomycetota bacterium
CCGAGGTTGATCCGTACTGAGTCGACGAACTGGATGTCGCCGATCTCGCCGTCCTGGATGAGCCGCCGGATGCGCTGCACGGCAGGCGTGTAACAGTACGTATGGTCGCACATGAGAACCAGACCGGACCTCTGCGTAATCTCCGCGAGCTTCTCGCCCTCGGCCACCGAGGCCGTCAGCGGCTTCTCGACCAATACGTGCTTGCCTGCTTCTAGCGCCGCCCGGACCAGGTCGAAATGCGTGGCCGCCGGGGTGGCGATCGCCACCGCCGCCACCGCCGGATCAGCGAGTACCTGCTCGTAGGACGACGTGACCTGGATCGTGCTGTGCGGCCCGATCACCTTCCTGGCCCGCGCCAGATCCAGGTCACACAGCCATTCCAGGCTCAGTTCCGGCGTGGCCAGCGTACTGCGGACCAGGTTGGGTCCCCAGTAACCGGCACCGACCACGGCTAGCCCGATCGGCGGCATACGATTCCCCCTCGTTCGCTGTGGCGCCACGGTCACGAACACCACATCCCCCGCTTCCATTGTAACCGGCGGCCATAACCGGCGAAATGGTGTGACCAGCGTCGTTGCCAGATTTCCTATAGCGATTACGTGACCGTCATTTTGATGGAGGTCCAATGGCCGCTTGCCTGCCCGGCCGCATTCAGCCGGGCAGGCAAGCGCTAGCTGCGGAGAGCTAGGGCGCAGTGGTCGTGAACACAACGTCCACCCAGTAGTTGCTCCCGTTGAAGCTCGACGTGGGGAATGCCGCCGATCCGCTGTACAGATACAGCCCATCCCCGTTCGTGTAGGCGCTGGACGCGAGCGCGTGCAGGGGTGAATTATCGTAACCCGAACTCGAGAATTGACCCGAGTTCACCGAATATCCGCCGTTCGGCGCCAGATAGGACGCTATATAGGTCGTGTTCGCCGTCACCTGGACCGGCGTGGCGAAGGTGGCGGTCTGCCAGCCGCTCGCTGTTTCGTTGGAGAACGTGACCTGACCGAGCAAGGTGCCGGTCGAACTCCATAGGCTACCTATATGGGTACCGGTGTTGGACGGGCCTTTGTAGAACCGGATGCCGGTGATCCAGCCATTCGTGTCCGACGTAAAGGCCACGCCGAGGTTGACCGAGTCGGGTCGTTAGCCGAGGCCACCGCCGGAACGGCATCAGTCCCGAAGATCGAGCACGGGCACGCGCCCCCTCCGGCCGTGGTGAACGTCCAGGTCTGCGGGGACATCGTGACGCCGCCGGTGCTTGTTGCCCCGCTCAGGTTGGCCGTGTACTTGGTCGAAGCACTGAGCGAACTGGTGGGCGTGAAGGTGAACACGGTGCCGCTGCTGTCCAGCGATGTGCTGCCCGCCACGGTGTTCCCGTTTGGGTCGGTGAGGGTGAAGACGGCGGTGCCGGGCTTGATCGCCTTGTTGAACGTCATCGTCACCGCCGACGTGACCGGGACGCTGTTCGCCTGATTGGACGGCACGGTAGTGGCGGAGGGCGGGCTCGTGTCGGACTGGAAGTCGACGTCGACCCAGTAGTTGGCGCTATTGAAGCTCTGGTTCGGGAACGTCGTCGCCGAACCGTAGCCGAAGACGCCGCCGCTGGCCACCGCGGTCAGCGGGCCGGTCGTCACCGCGGACGAGAGGCCTCCCGAGGTGAACGAGTAGTGGTCGGCGCTGGTGTGATACGAGGCGACGTATGTCGTCCCCGCCGTCACCGTCACCGGATTCGTGAAGGTGAGTTCCTCCCAGCCCTGGCTGGACTCGCTGGAGAACGTGCCGGTGGCGAGAACGGCACCCGCGGCGCTCCATAGCGTGCCGGTGTGCGTTCCCGTGTTGTCCGGCAACTTGTAGAACCGGACGCCGGCGATGGTCCCGCCTGCGCTGGGCGTGAACTTCACGCCCAGCTCGACCGACGCCGTATCCGAGGCGTCGGTCACGTTCGACGGGGCCACGTCGGGCCATATCGAGCAGGGGCACTTGCCGCCCACGTTGAAGGCCTTGCTGGTGGTGAAGGTGTACGACAAGGGCGTCATGGTCTGGCCGAACTTGTCCTGGGCTCCGCTGACCGACACGCTGTAGGTGAGTGCCGGCGGCCAGCGAATTCGTCGGCGTGAAGGTGACCTTCGAACTGGTGCTGTCGAACGAGACGCTGCCGGGCACCGCGGTCCCGTTCTGCGTCACCGCGAACGACAGCGTGCTGGGCACTACTGGCTCGGTGAACGTCACCGTGGGCGTGAGCGGCAGCGGGTTGCTGGACGATCCAGCCACGGGGGTCGAGCTGGCGACCGACGGCGGTGCGCCCTTGGGCTGGGCCGAGTCGAAGATCACGTCGACGGCGTAGTTAGTCCCGCCGAAGGTATTGGTCGGGAATCCAGGGCCACCGGGGTTGTAGACGCCGTTTCCTCCCGTGGAACTCATGTAGTTGGACTTCGGCGCGATGAGCGGCGGCGTGCTGAGCTGCGTGTCGAACCTGTCCAGTTCGCTGGCGTAGTTCCCGTCGGGGTCGTAGTAACCCGCGACGTAGGTCGTGTTGGCGCTGACCTGTATCGGGTTGGTGAACATCAGGGTCTGCCAGCCGCTGGCCGTCTCGTTGGTGAACGTACCGGTGGCGAGCAGGTTGCCGGAAGCGTCCCAGAGAGAGCCGGTGTGCGTGCCGTTGTTTCCCGTGCCCTTGTAGAAACGCACCCCGGCCACCCAGCCGGGCTCGGTGGCCTGGAACTTCACGCCGAGTTCGTAAGCCGAGTTGTCGGCCGTCGATGTCGTCGTCGGCTTGTAGGTCGCGCCGAACAGGCCGCATGGGCACCCCACGCTGACCGTGACGCCCGATCCGGGATGCTCGGTGTTAAGGCTGTCGTCGGTCGCCCGCGACTTGATCGTGACGTTTCCGTCGCCCGCCGCCGACCAGGTGTAACTCCAGGTCACGCTGGCCGCGGCCGCCGACATGGTGGTCACCGGGTGCCAGGTGGAGCCACCGTCGGCGGACACCTCTACGCCGGCCACTACGCCGCCGCCCGAGTCGGCGGCGGTGCCGCTGACCGTCACGCTGGCGCCGTTCTGGACCGTGGCTCCGGCTGCTGGCGATGTGATGGCGGAGGTCGGCGCGGTGGTGTCGGTGGGCGCCGGGCCTGCCACCAGGCCCGACATCAGGGTGGCCGGCTGGACACCCATCATGGCGAACAGGTTGACGGTCGCCTGCTGCATCGCCTTGTCGGTGCCGACCTCAGATGACGTCGTGATTGTTGTTAAGGCCCCACGCCCATTGGACGGTCCCGGCGTTGAACACGAGCGCGCCGCTGGCCGCCCGGTACAGCGTCAGGCTGTTGCATTCGTTGGCCGCCCCGATGTTCTCGTTCACTGTCAGCAAGGCCTGGGAGACGTTCTCGCATGTCTTGGACATGTCGATCTCGCCTGGCGGCCTGAGCCCGTTGTCAACGTCGGAGTCCCACTCGTACCCGAGAGTCTGGTCGGGCATCGTATAGGTCTGGCTGGACGACAGGCTGGCCGCCGCCGTATTTCGCCAGAATTGCAGTTTGGCGAAGTTGCCGGTCACGGTATCCGCATAGGAACAGCAGTTGACTGTCCACAGCTGGCCGGTCAGGGAGTTCTCCGGCGAGGCGTCGCCCGGTGGGCTGAACCGCGGGTCGCGCCACGCTCCCGTCCAGGTCGGCGGGTCGGAGGGATCACTCTGGGTGCTGTCGAGGCTCTCCTTGTAGGTGATCATGGTCCGGTAGGCCTCGTTGCCGTACTGGCTGTTGGCCCACCGGGTTTTCCACCACATGAGGTTGCCCGAGAAGAAGGCCATATTAACCCCGGCATCTCGCGCGGCGGTCATGTTGGCCCGGTCCCCGGAGTCGAAGTACTCCGAGTGACCCGTGGCCATGAGCACCTTGTGCTGCTCGATCATCGAGGAGGCGCCCGGGGCGGCCACGTTGGACTGGCTGACGTAGCTGATGTCGTAGCCGTTCTGCTCCAGGTACTGGATCATCGGGAATTCGATGTAGAAGAAGTAGTCCTGCCCGCCTGGGGTGTTGAAACGGGTCGCGAACGGACGATTATAACTGACCTGGACGGCCCGGCCCGGGTCCAGAGCGCTGCAGCACCATGGTTTGCCAGTGGCGTTGCCCGTGTACACGCTGTACCCGCCCCAGTCGTTGTAGGCCTGCCAGGTCTCATCAGAGGTCATGAACAGGACCTTGGCCGTGCTGGCGTTGTTGGTGACCACGAACGAGATCTGGTTCTCGTGGGTGGATCCCGGAGTGTAGATATGTGCGAAGTAGACCCCGGAAACCGCCGTGGACGGCACGTTCCAGGTGGCGGACACCCCCCAGTTCCCGCAGTCGACCAAGCCGGTGACGGTGTTGGTGTTGCAGACCGGCTGGTGCTGCGACACCGTGATGTTCGGCGTGATGCTCGTGATCAGCCGGGCCCCGTCACCGCCGTAGTAGCCCATCCGGTAGATGTCGACCGAGTAGCTAGGCGCGGCGGATTCGATCTTGAAGTTGATCGACCCTCCGACGTTGACGCTGAATGGGTCGGCAAAGCCTTGGATGAATGTGTCGTTGGAGCCTACGTCCCAGGTGGACTGCGGCGTGCCGGGCAGCTGGTTCTCACAGGCGATCGGATTGGCGCAACTCGCGGCCGAGGCTGGTGCCGCGGCCAAGGCCGGCAGCAGGGTAGCGATCATGAGGATGGCCGCCGGGACCGACAGCAGCCTGAGTCTCTTCCCGTGGCCCACGGACCGGATGCGTGCCAGGACAGTCCTGAATCTCATGCTGTGCAGATGATGTATCTTCATGCCCCACCCCATCCTCAAGAGCCCGGCATCTTGGGCGTTGAGGTATGTATCTGATAGTCACCGATGAAGGTCACACTGATCGCTATGACTTAGACGCGCAGGTCATCCACCTGGATGGCGCTTCGTCGTATTTTTGACGTGAATTCTCGTAACGATCCGTTTGCCGGTTCCGTCGGCCCCGGCTCGCGGGCATTTCCGGGCCCCGTCCAGGTAAGGACGTCATCCCGCTGGCGATAGGACTCGCCCGTCCGGGGACAGCGCCACCGCCCGGGAGCCGATTCCTGCAGCCGCTCCCCGGCGCGGCCCACCCACCCGGTCCGCCGGGCGGGCACTGCCCACGACTAGGGCGAAATCGGGCACGTCACGAGTCACGACCGCACCCGCCGCCACCAGCGCCCAGCATCCGATCACGCCAGCCGGCCACTACTACCGCGCCGGCGCCGACCGATGCCCCCTGCCGTACGATGACGCCGCGAGCGTCCCAGTCGTCCGGCCGCTTCAGCTGCCCGGTCACGTCGACCGCGCGCGGGTGCAGATCGTTGGTCAGCACCGCACCCGGGCCGACGAACACGCCGTCTTCGAGCTGGGCAGGCTCGTAGACCAGCGCGTAGTTCTGAAGCTTGAACGTGGTCCCCCATGATCACACCGGGGCCGACATAGGCGCCTCGCCCCACGATGCAGCCGCGGCCGAGGCGGGCGTGCTCACGTACCTGAGCCAGGTGCCAGACGGTGGTGCCCAGGCCCAGCGTGGCCCGCTCGTCGACGTCAGCTGTGCCGTGTATCCGGGGCTCGTCCGCGGTCATGCTCATTTCTCCCCGATCCGGCTGGCGTAGGTGTGATTCACCGGCGTTCCAGCGCCTTAATCTCGCCCGTAGCCCGGTACAAATCGTTCGCCCCGGCCGAAAGCACAAGGGTGGACTGACGGAGTTTCGCCACGTCGTGCTGCACCTTGAAGTACGCGGACCCATTGGGGTGGCGCGCTATCGCGGTCCGGCATCCGGTAGCTCCCTGGCCGATCTCGGTAAGGGCCTTCTGGTAAAGGTGCTGCATGGCGAGATCCGGGATGGGCGGACCGGCTTGCGCAGCGGTCACTCCGGTGGCGAGGCTTACGCATGCCTTGCGGGCCGTGGTGTACTGACCGAGTCCGGTGGCTTGCAGCGCCGTGCCGACCTGACCAGATACGGCCTGAAGCGCGGCACCCCCGCGCCCTTTGTCCCATTCCTTCACCGAGGTGGCCAGGTTCTTCGGTACCGCGAGCACGCCGCTCCCCGACCGGGTGGCCGACGGGCTCGCGGTGACCGGGCTAGCCTGGCCCGCGCCGGGCGTCGAGCTGGCGGGCGTCACCGACGAGCCGGGGGCGGAGCTTCCCGTCCCACCCGGGGACGTACAGCCAACGACGAAGAACGCCACGAGGACCGACGCCATGGTCAGCGCGGTCCGGGCAATGCTGGTCATCGGATCCTCCTATGGCCGGATTACGCGCGGCGGGGCAGCGCCCCGCACGCCGTAACCGCGGAAGGTCACGTCAGCCACCTAGTGACGGCTGACGGCCTGGATTTCCGCGGTAGCCCGGTATATGTCCTTCGCCCCGGAGGCGAAATCCGATGTCGCGCGGTGCAACTCGGTCTGGTTCTCGGTAGTCACGTTGTACTCTTCGCCGTCCGGCCGCAGGCTTATCGCCGCCTGGCAGGCGGCGGCACCGTCGGCCAGCGTCGTAAGAGCCTTCGCGTAAAGCGACTGGAGGCTGGCCTGCGGAATGGGCGGGGCGGCCTGGGCGGTGCGTACGCCGGCGGCGAGGATCCGGCAGCCGCCCTTCATCAGGACGAAATTCCGGACACCCGCCTCCTGCGTGACCGTGCCGACGTCCGATGTCACCGCCTTCAACGCGGCCCCGCCGCGGCCGGCACTCCAGGTCTTAGCCGAGGTGACGGACGTTCCCGGCAGCGACATCGCATTACTGCCCAACAGGGCTAGTGCCGCTTTCCCGCTCTCGCCGCCGCGTGGGATGTAGGGGACAGGCTTGACGCCAGCCGCGGTGCCGACAGCGGTGGAGGCGGCGGAGACGGTGGGCGTCGGCTGCGTACTCGCCGCCGCCGAATGAGGCTGGCCGCTGACCACGGCGATGAGGATGCCGGACAAGAAGACGAGCACGAGCACCGGAATGCCGACGTACGACAGCGGCTTCCGTGAGGTCAGGGCATGCCGGACGTGCCGCGGCCGGGACCCTGATGGCGATTTGTCTTTCTCGTTACCTATCATCCGTACTCCTCCCCTGAGGCCCTACCCTCTGGGTGCTTTCGTAGCGGCCCGGTCTGCATGACCGCCGAATAAGCACTGGGTAACGCCGCAAACTGCGCGGGTTGCCTCGCGTATTACATTAACTCGCTTATCGCATTAATAGGCACCTGCGCCGCGGAACATCACCGAGACCGTCTTCCACAGGATCTGCAGGTCGAGCGCGAACGACCAGTTCTCCACATAGCGTAGGTCGAGCCGGACTGATTCGTCCCAGGAAAGGTCAGAGCGTCCGTTAACCTGCCAAAGGCCGGTCAGGCCCGGCTTGACGACCAGCCGACGCCGGACATGCGCCGCGTACTTCTCGGCCTCGTCAGGCAGCGGCGGGCGTGGCCCGACCAGCGACATGTGCCCGAGGAACACGTTGCACAGCTGCGGCAGCTCATCAAGCGACCAGCGGCGCAGATAGGTTCCGATGGCGGTGACGCGCGGATCCTTACGCAGCTTGAACAGAACGCCATCGAAGTCGTTCTGCGCCTGGAGTTCATCCTTGCGCTGCTCGGCATTCACCACCATGGTGCGGAACTTGTAGATCTTGAACGTCTTGCCGTCTTTGCCCACCCTGGTCTGGGTGAACAGCGCGGGCCCGCGGTCATGCAACCGGATCATCAAGCTGATGGCAGCCATCAGGGGAGACAGCATGATGAGAGCCGCCGCCGCCACGCACCGGTCGAAGAGTTCCTTGGCTACCAGCCGAATGCCACCGAGCTGGGGGTGGTCCACATGAAGGAGGGTCAGCCCGGCGGTAGGCCTGATCGTGGTCCGGGGCCCGGCGACGTCGAGCAGCGAAGGCGCCACGACAGGTCGGTGCCGGTCTTCTCCAGTTCCCAGGCCAGGCTGCGGAGCCTAACGCCATCCATTTCGGGACAGGCAAGTACCGCAACGGTGTCCGCCTCGAAGGCCTTGACCGCGGCGGTGGTGTCATCGAGCCCGCCGTAGACCGGCACACCCTCGATATCCTCACACGCTCCCGGATTGGCCAGGCAGGCACCAACGACCTTGAGACCGTGGTACGGCTCCCGCCGGAGTTCCGCGACCAGATCGGTCACGGCCAGTTCATGACCGACGGCCACGACGTTGTGCATGCACCGGCCGGACGACCGCTGCTTGTGCAGCCGCTTGCGGAGCATGTACCTGGCGATGCTGGCGAAAAGTGCCGTGCAGGGCAGGGCTATCACAACATAGGCCCGTGATACCTGAAGATTGACCGCGTACGAGAAGAGGGCCACCGCCGCAGTCAGGCCCACGCCGGCGTTCAGGACCTTGCGGTACTCGTCTGAACCAGTTCCGATGAACCGGACGTCATAAGCGCCAGCCAGCCACAAGGAACCCACCCAGAACGACGGGCAAAATCAGGCTCAGGGCCAGGTAGCCGGGCGTGACCGTTTCGCCGAAGCGGATCTGCGCCGCCAGGAACACGCTGGCTACGGCGCAACCGAAGTCGGCCAGCGCCGCATCGCGTATGTATACCCTGGTCCAGCTAGATGGGCGGCCAACCGCCCGGCGTTCACCACGGCTAGCTTCCGTAGCAATGTCAAACATGCGCACCGACCCCCCCATGGACGGTGCCCGGCGTTGGCCGATACCGTCCAAGGCTCCCACTCAGTTCGCTTCGCCTGAGTTCTCCCACATTAGTGACGTGTAGTCAACTGTCTGGGTTTACGCGGATACGTGGTGACTTACAGCGACACCAGTTCTGTTGACTTACGGGTCAACATACAGCTCAAAGACCTGAAAACATTACGAAAAACGAACAAACACCCAAACCGCAACCAAGCTGCACCCGGTGATTACCTAGGGCAACCGAGTGCGCACGGAATGGTCGCGAGGGTGACGATCGGGCCCAGGGGACACGGCGTCGCCGGGTCCTCCGGGTGCGACCGAAACCGCCGTGACCGGCGGGCATGCGAGGATCAAGCCTGCCCGCGAGGACTAATCCGCAGCCGTCCGGTCGCGCCGGTCGATCCGGCGGCGGACGGTAGCCGATCACGACTGCCGTTAACCCCGGTTCACTAAATATTTACTTGCGAATATCATTTAAGGGTGCATCTGCCGCAATCGAGCCCATAGCGGTAACTAAATGTAATCACCGCGATCATTGAGTAATCGGATGCAATCCCATTAAGCACTAGGGTTGAGGGCAAACGAAAAAGAGTTCGCGGATCAGGAGCGTTCCCAGTCGCGCACGAGATCGCGGTAGCGTCGCGCGGCCGCGCGCAACTCCATCTCGGGATCACGCCCTGCGGCCCGGGCCCGGGCGACCAGGCGGAACAGATCCCGGCCAATGCCATCGGGGTCGCCGTCGAGCAAGGGCTCCAGGTCACCCGGGACCCCCGCTCGCTCGGCCCGGCGCTGCAGCTGCGCGGCCAGCGCCAGGGCGGGCTGGCCGAACGGCACTCCGTCCAGAGCGGAAGGCGGGGCGGCTGAGGCGACCGCCGTCCCGGCCCGTTCGGCCCGGTCTCGTTTCTCCTGCTTTTCCTCTGCTTGATGTCGTCCCAGTTGCGGGTGACCTCGTCGGCACCGGAAACCAGCACGTCCGCGAATACGTGCGGATGCCGCCGGACCAGCTTGGCCACGATCCCGTCGGCCACGTCATCGATCGTGTACCCGGTGCCGTCCTCGCGCTCGGCCGCGACCCGCGCGTGAAACGCGACCTGCAGCAGCACGTCGCCGAGCTCCTCGCGGAAGGCCTCCTGGTCCCCGGACTCGAGCGCGTCGAGGGCCTCGTAGGTTTCCTCGAGCAGGTAAGGAGCCAGTGACTCATGGGTCTGGCGGGCATCCCAGGGACAGTTTCTCCGCAGCCGGTCCATGGTCACGACCAGGTCAAGCAGGTGCGCACCCGGCAGGTCGGTCGAGCCGTCCAGCACCTGGGTCCCGGGCGGGACAACCAGAGCGGCGCCCGGCGGCGCGAGCCAGACCGCTGTCCCGTCCTGTCCCCGGCCTCGCGCGCGCTTCAGCCAGTGCGGACGCGACCGCGTCGTCGGCCACATCCACGACCCGGTAGCCGATCCCGGCCTGGTCCAGTGCGGGCAGCTGCGGATGACCGGCCGGGGCGAGCACCGCGGCAGCAGACCTCAGGGCCTGCCAGGCGTCCCAGCTGAGCAGTCCGGGCGCCACCCGCGGGCTGGTCGCGAGGACGATCAGCAAGCGGGCGCCACCCCGGTCGGCGATGCCGTCGGCGCCGGTCCCGCGGACTGGGTCACCTTCGAGGTGGACGGGACGATCGAGTACTGGGTGTAGTCCAGCCGACCGTACTGCGGGTTGACCTGGATGTTCAGCTGCTTGGCAGCCACGCACCTGGCCTTGCTGAGCTTGTCGTTGACGGCCGTATCCTCCGCCTGGGTCGCGGGCGCCTTGCCCCCGTTGGCCCGCAGCAGGAACTGGTCGTCGATGGCCTGGTACCGGCCGACCTCGGCCCGCAGGTTCGTCGGGATCCCGTTGGCGGTCAGGATGAGGTCGATGGTGACGTTGGTGATCCCCTGGGCCTTGGCGCTGGCCGCGGCCGCGTTGTAGATCTCGTTCAGCGCCTTGTCCGACTGGGTCTGCGTGACCGTGATGCCGGCCTGCTTGGCCAGCGCATCGTTGATCTTGAACCGGACCAGCCAGGTGAGCGTCTCCTGGGTCTCCTGCACCGGGGTCAGCTGCACGGTGCCCGGGTAGAGCTTGGCGTTCCGGCTGAGGTTGGTGACCTCGCTGTTCAGGGTCGCGACCGTGATCCGCTGGTCGCCGACAACCGCCGCGGCACCTAGCTTGACCGGGCTGCACCCGGCCATCACGAGCCCGGCGCCCAGCACCAGGGCGGACACCTTGATGAGCCTGGAGAGCACCGGCATGTCCTTTCTCACGTCGTCGCCACCGGCAAGTCGGCCAGCACCGACCGGATGATCTCACCGCACCAGGTCAGCAGCTCAGTATCCCGCAGCGGCTGCCCGCCGAAAGCCGCCGTCTTCGGCACTGGCACCAGCATCGTACTCACCGCCGGTTTCAGCAGTGTCTTCGGGTACAGCCGCTGCACCCTGACCTGCCGCGAGTCGGGCAGCTGGACCGGCGCGAACCGGATGTGATTGCCCGCCGCGGTGATGTCGGTGAGCCCGGCCCGGCGGGCCGCGGTGCGCAGCCGCGCCACCTCGAGCAGGTTGAGCACCGGCTCGGGCAGCTCGCCGAACCGGTCGGTCAGCTCGTCCCGGACCGCGTTGACGTCGGCCTCGGAGTCGATCGCGGCGATCCGCGTGTACGCCTCCAGCCGCAGCCGCTCGCCCGGCACGTAGTCGTGCGGGATGTGCGCGTTGACCGGCAGCTCCACCCGGACCTCGGACTTCTCGGCCGGGCCGTCGCCCTTCAGCTCGTTGACGGCCTCGCCGATCATCCGCACGTACAGGTCGAACCCGACCCCGGCGATGTGCCCGGACTGCTCGCCGCCCAGCAGGTTCCCGGCCCCGCGGATCTCCAGGTCCTTCATGGCCACGTACATGCCCGCGCCGATCTCGGTGTGCTGGGCCACGGTCGCCAGCCGCTCGTGCGCCACCTCGGTCAGCGAGCGCTCGGGCGGGTACAGGAAGTACGCGTACGCGCGCTCGCTGCCCCGGCCGACCCGGCCGCGCAGCTGGTGCAGCTGGGACAGGCCGTACATGTCGGCCCGGTCGATGATGAGGGTGTTGGCGTTGGGGATGTCCAGGCCGGATTCGACGATGGTGGTCGCCACCAGCACGTCGTAGTTCCGCTCCCAGAAGTCGACCATGATCTTTTCCAGCTCGTGCTCGTTCATCTGCCCGTGCGCGACGCCGATCCGGGCCTCCGGCACCAGCGCGGCCAGGTCGGCGGCGACCTTGCGGATCGAGCTGACCCGGTTGTGCACGAAGAAGACCTGGCCGTCCCGGAGCAGCTCGCGGCGGACGGCCGCGGCCACCTGCCTGGGGTCGTAGCCGCCGACGAAGGTGAGCACCGGGTGCCGCTCCTCGGGCGGGGTCAAGATGGTGGACATCTCCCGGATCCCGGCCACCCCCATCTCCAGCGTCCGCGGGATGGGCGTGGCGGACATGCCGAGCACGTCCACCTCGGTGCGCAGCCGCTTGAGGTACTCCTTGTGCTCCACCCCGAACCGCTGTTCCTCGTCGATGATGACCAGGCCGAGCCGGGTGAACCTGGTCTCCGGGGACAGCAGCTTGTGGGTGCCGATGACCACGTCCACGGTGCCGTCGGCCAGCCCGCGCAGGGTCTCGTCGGTCTCGGTCTTGGTCTGGAACCGCGACAGCGGCTTGACCTTGACCGGGAACGGGGCGTAGCGCTCGGAGAAGGTGGAGAAGTGCTGCTGGACCAGCAGCGTGGTCGGCACCAGCACCGCCACCTGCTTGCCGTCCTGCACCGCCTTGAACGCGGCCCGGACCGCGATCTCGGTCTTGCCGTAGCCGACGTCACCGCAGATCAGCCGGTCCATCGGCACCGGCCGTTCCATGTCGCGCTTGACCTCGTCGATGGCGCCGAGCTGGTCCGGGGTCTCCACGTAGGGGAAGGCGTCCTCGAGCTCGCGCTGCCAGGGCGTGTCCGGGCCGAAGGCGAACCCGGGCGAGGCCATCCGGGCCGAGTACAGCCGGATCAGCTCGGACGCGATCTGCCGGACGGCCTTGCGGGCCCGGCCCTTGGCCTTGGCCCAGTCCGCCCCGCCCAGCCGGTGCAGGGCGGGCGCCTCACCGCCCGAGTACCTGGTCACCTCGTCCAGCTGGTCGGTCGGCACGTAGAGCCGGTCGGCGGGCTGCCCCTTGCGGCCCGGCGCGTACTCGATCACCAGGTATTCGCGGGTGGCGCCGGCCGTGGTCCGCGAGGTCATCTCGACGTACCGGCCCACGCCGTGCTGCTCGTGCACCACGTAGTCGCCCGACTTGAGCTGCAGCGGGTCCACGCCGCCGCGCCGCCGGCTCGGCATCCGGCGCATGTCCCTGGTCGTCGGCAGCCCGGCCGGGGTCCCGGCCAGGTCGCTCTCGGTCAGCAGGACCAGCCGCACGTCCGGCCACACGAAGCCGTTGCCCAGCCGCGCGGTCGTCACGTAGGGAACGCCGGGCTCGGGCAGCCCGGCCACGTCGTCGGTCAGCCGGGCGCCGATGTCCTCGCCGCGGAGCATCTCGGCCAGCCGGTGGGCCGGCCCGTGGCCCTCGGTGACCAGGACCACCCGCCAGCCTTCGGCCAGCCAGGCGCGCACGTCGGTGAGCATGCGGGTGGTCTCGCCGCGATAGGCCGGCGCGAGTGAGGCATTTATACGGAACGGGGTGGGTTCACCTGACTCGTTCGGCTCGATTGCCTTGGCGGCGGGGACGCCCGGCTCGTCCGCGTCGGTCACCCCGAACGGCGCGATCGTCCACCAGGGCAGGCCGAGGGCGGCCGCCGCTGCGCGGACCGCCGTGATCGGCTGGAACGCCGCGGCGCCGAGATCGACCGGTGCCTGCGCCTCCCCGTCGCCCCGCATGGCGGCGTTCGCCCAGGACGCCTCGAGGAACTCCTGGCTGGTGCGGAACAGTTCCTCGGCCCGCGTCCGGACCCGCTCCGGGTCGCAGGTGAGCACCAGGCCGCCCGCCGGGACGTAGTCGACCAGGAGCTCCATCCGCTCCGCCAGCACCGGCGCGAACGCCTCCATGCCCTCGACCGTGATGCCCTCGGCCAGCTTGGCGAGGATGTCGGCCAGGGCCGGGTGGGTGTCGGCCAGGATCTTGGCCCGCTCCCGCACCTCGGGGGTGAGCAGCAGCTCACGGCACGGCGGCGCCCACAGGCCGTTCTCGGCCGGGCCGATGCTGCGCTGGTCGGCGACCTTGAAGTAACGGATCTCCTCGATCGTGTCGCCGAAGAACTCCACCCGCACCGGGTGCTCCTCGGTGGGCGGGAACACGTCGACGATGCCGCCGCGGACGGCGATCTCGCCGCGGTTGCCAACCATGTCGGCCCGCGAGTAGCCGATCTCGACCAGCCGGACGAGCAGGTCGTCGAGCTCACAGGCCTGGCCGGAGTGCAGTTCGACCGGCTCGAGGTCGCCGAGCCCGGCCACGATCGGCTGGAGCAGGCTCCGGACCGGCGTGACCACCACCGACAGCGGGCCGTTGGGCTGGCCGGCCGGCGCCGGGTGGGCGAGCCGCCGGAGCACCGCGATCCGCTGCCCCACCGTGTCCGAGCGCGGCGACAGCCGCTCGTGCGGCAGCGTCTCCCAGCCCGGGAAGCACGCCACGGTGTCCGGCGGCAGGAACGAGCCGAGCCCGGCCGCCAGGTCATTGGCTTCCTTGGCCGTGGCCGTAACGGCGAGTACGAACCCGGAGTTGCCCGGCTCCGCGCCACGCGCCAGCGCCGCGGCCAGCACCGGGCGCAGGGTCGGCGGCGCGACGAGGTCGACGTCCGCTGGCTCCTCTTCCTGGCCCTGGCCGCCCCGGGCGCGCGCGACCGCGCCGCTCAGTTGCGGATCGTCGTCGAGAATGGTGAGCAGTCCTGCGAGGCTCATGATGTCCTTGTGATCGCTTTTCGTCCCTCGTCCTGCGCTGCCCCGTGACCCGGGCGGGACCGGCCCGGGATAGCCCGCCGCATGCGGGTGGGTCCGGGCAGCATGAACCGGCCGGGATTAGGCTGACCCGGCTCTTTCCGGAACTCCCTTAAGTTTACGCGCTCTCCCTCACGCGCGCGCGTGAGGGAGGACCCGGGCGGCGCGAGATCCGGCGCGGGGATGGACCCCGCGGGGGATCCGGCGGATGTTCTAACACCAAGACCCGGATCCGGGATTCCGCGCGCCTTCAGTTCATTTAGTAATCATTGCACTACTCTTAGTAATTACTGTGACGGGGCGCGGGATGGGGGACGCATGGGCACGAGCGGGCGGCCCGAGGTGCGGGGACCCGAGGTAACCGGACCCGAAGGGCAGGAACCTGACGGGAAGAGCGTGGCGCAGCCATCGCCGGCGCAGGGCTCTGATGTGCAGCGGTCGGTGCAGCGGGCACGGCACGCCGCGAGCCAGGCCCGGCGGGCGGCGGACGCCCGGGCCCAGCGCGACCGGCTGCGCGAAACCCTGATCCTGGAGATGTTCGCGCGCCCCGTGCGCGACTACGCCCACCGCAACGCGGGGCGGCCGGTGCGCGTGCTGCGGGCCGGGTTCGGAGCGTCGCCGGACGAGCTCGGCCTGAGCCAGCTGCGGGACCGCGGCTACGAGATCACGGTGGTGACCGTGGACCAGGCCAGCCCGGAAGCGCCGATCCCAGGGGCCGACGTCAGGATCGGGGACCTGCGGACGGTGCCGATCACGCCGCGCTCGTTCGACATCGTGCACTGCGCGCTGCTGCTCGACCGTATCCGGCACGTCGAGCTGGTGCTCGATCGCCTCATCGCGGCGCTGCGGCCGGGCGGGTTCCTGATGCTGCGCATCCGCGACCGGGACTGTGCCCTCGGCCTGCTCGACCGGCGGCTCCCGCGGCCGGCCCGGCGCCTGCTGCGGGCCCGGCTGGACGCCGGGGATGTCCCGGCCGCGGGCTGGCCTGGCCCCCGGCCGTCGTTTCCCGCGGTGTACGAGCGAGCCTGCTCGGATCAGGGGATCCAGGAGTACGCGCGGATGCGCGGCCTGGTCGTCACGCAGCGTGAGACCGTCCGGACCTGGCCCGGCGGCCCCGACCGGCTGGCCCGGATCGTCGACGCGACCGGCCGCCTCATCGCCCGGCTGACGCGCGGCCGCCTGACCGACGCTCACGACGAGGTGCTTTACGTGATAAGAAAGCCGGAAGACCACTTCGCGCGGGTGGTGTGACGCGCCGGTCCGCAGTATGTCCGCTTCCCGCTCCGGGCATGACAGAGGTTTCGTATCGTTAACGGCACGTGGTTAACGGCCGTGGCGCCCCCCGCGTACCGTGTCAGGAGTCACGTTCGGAGGCACAGCTGACCGCACAATCTTGGCCGCCGGCTTCCCCCCACCCGGGGCGGCCCAGTCCGCCCTGCCCGCGGAACTGTCCGGCTGGCCCTCCTGCACGCTCAGCGAGACCCAGCTGGGCGACCTCGAGCTGCTCACGTCCGGGGCGTTCGCGCCGCTGCGCGGCTACCTGGACGCGGGCGCGGTGGCCACCGTGGCCGAGTACGGCACGCTGCCCGACGGCACGTCATGGCCGGTACCGGTCACCCTCGACCTGGCCGCCAACGCGGTCCCGGCCGACGCCGATCACCTGGTCCTGCAGGACCAGGAGGGCTCGCCGCTGGCCGTGCTCGCCATCACCGAGCGGCGCGCCCTGCCCGGGGGCGATCCCGGGCTGGTCCGGCTGGCCGGCCCGGTGACGGCCCTGCGCGAGCCCGAGCACGGGCCGTTCCGCAAGCTGCGCAGGCGCCCGGAGGAGGTGCGGGCCGAGCTGGCCGGGACAGCTGCTGAGGTCCCCGGGGAGTCAGGGGGTCCGTCCGGCGGCAACGTCCTCGCCTACGCGACCAGGCGCCCCCTCAACCGGCGGCACATCGGCCAGCTGCGTTACTACGCCAGCCAGCTGAACGCCCGCCTGCTAATCCTGCCGCTGGTCAGCGGGCCCGCCGAGGTCGTGCCGGGGCCAGAATCCCTGGTCCGGACGATCCTGGCGGCCCGGCCGCATCTCCCGGCGGGCACCCTCGTGGTCCCGGTCCCGCTCGCGCCCCGGACCGGGCGCCGCTCCGGGGACGCCGCCGACCTGCCCGCCCAGGGCATCGTCGCCGCGGCCTACGGTGCCACCCACCTGCTGGCCGACTCACCCGACGTCACCGGGCTGCCGTCCGGCCCGCGCGGCACGCTGACCCTACCGGGGGTGCCGATCCCGGTCATCAGCGCGGGCGAGTGGGCCTATGACCCGCGCTCGGAGGTGTGGCGCCCGCTGGCGCTGATCGAGCCGGGAGCCGAGCGGGGCGAGCTGACCGGGTCCGAGCTCGGCGCGCTGCTCGATTCCGGGGCCGAGGTGCCCGCCTGGCTCGCTCCGCCGAGCGTGGCCCGCGAGCTGCGCCGGGCCCGCCCGCCGCGGGCCGAGCGCGGGCTGACGGTCTTCTTCACCGGCCTGTCCGGCTCGGGGAAATCGACCATCGCCCGCGGACTGGCCGAGGCGCTGACCGAACGCGGCGACCGGACCGTGTCCCTGCTCGACGGCGACCACGTCCGGCAGCTGCTGTCGGCCGGGCTGAGCTTCTCCCGGGCCGACCGCGACCTCAACATCGCGCGCATCGGCTACGTGGCGGCGGAGGTCGCCCGGCACGGCGGCATCGCGATCTGCGCGCCCATCGCGCCCTACGCGCAGGCCCGCGCGGCCGCCCGCCAGCTGGTCTCCGAAGTCGGCGACTTCCTGCTCATCTACGTGTCCACTCCGGTGGACGTGTGCGCCGCCCGCGACCGCAAGGGCCTGTACGCCAAGGCCCGCGCCGGGCTGATCAGCGGCTTCACCGGGGTGACCGATCCTTACGAGGAACCGCGGGACGCGGACCTGGTGCTCGACACCTCGGCCATGACCCGCCCGGAGGCGGTCGACGCCGTGCTGAAGCTGCTGATCACGGGGGGCTGGCTGGCCGGACCGGACGAGCCCGCCGAGCCGGCTGTCGGCGGCGCGCCCCGGGCGTCCGGGGCGATGCTCCGGATCGGGCCCTCGGTCCGCAAGCTGTAAGACGGTCAGGTTCCCGTCCCGGGCTCAGTCCGCGTCCTCGGCGCGGGCGCCTTCCTCGAGCCGGGCGCGGAAACCGCCACCGGTCCGGGGGCGCCGGTTCTTCAGCCGCGCCATGAGCGCACCGGACATGACGTCCCGCTGCCGGGAGAGCAGCACGAAACTGGCTACCCCGCTGATCGCGAAGGCGAGCGCGAGTAGCAAGATGCCGCGGGCGCCGGCCAGGTACAGCAGGAACACTGAGACGACGAGCAGCATGACCCGGGCGGAGGTGTAAGCGAGAGTGGCGCGCATAACGGTCTCAGCATAGTCACCCGGCCTGCGCCGCGGGCGCGGGCGCCGTCATCCGGCCTGGTCCGCCGTCGCGAGCGTGGTGACCAGCAGGTCCGGGTCGATGTTGCCGCCGGACAGCACGGCCACCGCCGGCCTGGTCCCGGAGACTCCGGCCGCCGCCGGCCCCCCGGAGACGGCCGCGGGCAGCTCGTCCCGGTGATACAGCCAGGCGGCGACCGCGGCCGCGCCGCCGGGTTCGGCCACCAGCCGGGCCTGCCGCGCGAGCAGCCGGACGGCGGCGAGCAGCTCGGCCTCGGTGACCGTGACGATGCCGGCCACCAGCGCGCGCAGGTGCGCGAACGGCAGCGCGCCGACCTGCTCCACCCGCAGCGCGTCCGCCACCGTCCGCTGGACGTCGGCGGCGGGCCAGGCGACCCGCTCGCCGCGGCGCAGCGAGTCGCGGGCGTCCGCCGCGAGTTCCGGCTCGACCCCCACCACGGCCGCGTCCGGGCAGCAGGCCCGGATGGCCGCCGCGATCCCCGAGATCAGGCCGCCGCCGCTGACCGGTACCAGCACCAGTCCGACGGGCGGGCAGTCGGCCGCGATCTCCAGGCCCACGGTGCCCTGGCCCGCGATGACCTCCGGGTCGTCGAACGGCGGGATCAGCACGTAGCCGTGCCGCGCCACGAGTTCGGAGGTGGCGGCGGTCCGCGCGGCCAGGGTGGGCTCGACCCGGACCAGTTCCGCGCCGTAGTACTCGATCGCGTCGGTCTTGACCTTCGGGGCGGTCCGCGGGACTACCACCACCGCCCGCACCCCGAGCAGGGACGCGGCGTACGCTACCGCGTGCCCGTGATTGCCGCTGGAGTGGGCGACCACCCCGTGCTGCCGGGCCGCCTGCTCCCGTGCCGTGATCGCCGCGTACGCCCCGCGCAGCTTGAACGACCCCGTGGGCTGCAGCGATTCGGGCTTGATGAGCAGCGTCGGCTCGAGCTGGGGCAGCGGGATCAGCGGCGTGCGGACCGCTACCCCGTCGAGCCGCGCGGCCGCCGCCCGGATCCGGTCCACGCCGACCAACCCGGATCCGGCCACCTCAGCTGCCCCGGCCACCCCAGTCGTCCCGCTCATCACGCCACCCTTCGCCGTCGTACCGGTTATCGTCGCCGGTCCCGTCGTCGAAAACCGGTTACGGCTGCGGTTCGGGGAGAAACACCTGCGAACCGGGATGCTTATTACCTAAAGTAATTGAGCTGTTACCTTACATCGACTCTTATGCGCGAAACGCCGGCCAAATTTCCAGAAATCTAGGTAGAAAGTACTCGTTCAGCGCCAAACTAGAGGGACATCTGACGGAGGCTCGATCCAGACAGTCGCAGGAGACTGCCACAGGCTCGAGGGAGATAGTCGGAGGAGACTGAACGTGGACGGCAACAACGAGCGACTTCTCACCCCTGGAGAGGTGGCCGCACTGTTCCGGGTGGATCCGAAGACCGTCACCCGCTGGGCGGCCTCGGGACGCATTACCAGCATCCGGACCCCTGGCGGTCACCGCAGGTTCCGTGAGTCCGAAGTACGCGCCCTGCTGCGCGGCGACAGCGAACCCGCGTCATCGGGCCATCTGACGGCCTGACCACGCGGAAGCGGCGAGACCGGCCACTCGCGGTCTCGCCGGGTAGGCGGGGGCTCGTACGGTCTGGGGGGTCGGGGTTCTCGGGGGCACTCTTCTCGGGGCGCGGCAGAGGTTACGGCGCCGCCGAAGTCACTCAGCTACGCCGGCACCTGGCTGGATCGCGGCCTGGCTATTCCTCGCCGTCGACGGCGTCCTGCCAGGTGTGCTCGCCGTTCATCCGGGCGAACTCGAGGAACTCCTGGCGCAGGGCCTCGTCGTCCTGCCGCCACCGGTCACGGCGCTGCTCGGCCTCCTCGGGCGTCAGCGCCTGCGCGGCCAGCCGGGAGTAATCGGCGTCCTGGGGGCCGATCTCCACGTACACCTCGCCCAGGACGCGGCCGTCGTTGCCGGTCGCGGTCTGCGGGACCATCAGGTTGCCGTTAGGCAGTCGAATGACAAACATCACTGATCACCCTAGATGCCATATCGCCGGTTGAAATACAGCATGACTTGGAGCGCCGTCCGCGTGTCGCCGCTCAGCATGTCCACCAGAGCCGGCCGCTGCCGGGACGCGATCGCGGAGAACGCGTCCGCGAAGAACTCCTTGCGTCCGAGGCCGCCGGGCTGACGGTGAAAATCGCTGGCGAAATGCGGCTGGCACTGTTCGTAGAGTATGCGGAACTCCGCTGAGTCTGATTGCCATTTGCCGGCCGGGCTGTCGAGGTCATCGAGTGCGTGCCCGACCTCGTGACACATCACGTCCGGAGTCGGGGACGGCCGCGAGCCGACCACGATCTTGCGTTCGCCGTAGGCGCCCGCGCAGGCATCCCAGGTGGCCCGCCCGGCCGGCAGCGGGACCCCGCGCAGGCTGGTCATGTCGTCGAGTTCCGGCACGCCGCCCGGGCCGACGAAGATGGCGTCGAGGCCCGCGGAGAGTTTCTCCTTGATCCGCATCGGAAGCTCGGCCAGCCGGTCGACGGCCGCCACCACCTCGCGGGGCGGCGGCGAAGCCGGATCCCACTGCCGCCACAAGATGGCCTCGAGGGAACCGCAGTTACGGCGGCCGTCCGCGGCCCGCGGCTGCTCCCGCGGATGGGCGGCGGCGAAGGGGAGCCCGGCGTGGGCGGCGGCCATGGCGGGCCGCCAGGCGGAGTGCTCCCCCGTCGGCTGGTGCGGGATGCCGGCCGCGACCCGGGCGAGTTCGGCCGAGCGGGCCGCGGCGGCCTGCGCCTGACCCGCCTGCGCCGTTTCGTGCCACTGGGCCCGGTGGTCAGCCGCGGCCGGCACGGCCCGGGTGGCCTCGCCCACGCCGACCGGCGCCGCGTCGGCGGGCGCTTCGCGGATCCGCGCCCGGGCCGCGCCGGACCGCACGGCGGGGGACCCGGCTCCGCGGTGATTCCCGGCCGGCCGGCGATCGGCCCGCGTCCCGGCCGGCTGCGTCCCGATCGGCTGCGTCCCGGCCGCCGGAGCCAGCCGGAGCCGGCGGTCCGGCCGGCGTCGCGGGACCGGGGGGCCCGATCAGCCAGGGTTCGGCGGCGCGGGCCGGGCCGGCGGGGGGAACGCCAGCCGGGGGCGACGCTCCGGTCGTGCCGTCGCGTGCCCGCTCGAAGCCGCCGGGAGCTTCCGGCCGGGGCCAGCCCGGGGAGCCAGACTGCGGCCCGGGCGGTACGCTAGGGCCCTGGCGACGGCCACGGCGATGCCTGCCCTGGGTGCCGGAAACCTGAGTACCGGAAGCTCCGGGAGCGGGGCCGGCGGCGGGCTTGCGGGAGCGGGCGAGCCGACGGATGCGGTCGAACAGCGTAAGCCGCATGTGCCGAACTCCTGCCCTGTTGCCCTGATGGCCAGCGTATGCCGGGTTCGCCCGTCCCGTCACCCGATGTGCCCAATGGCTGGTAGCGGCCATCGGGCGGAAAAAGTTGACTTATTACCGCACCGCCCATATGGGCCGGAGGTTAGGCTTCGGCCATGTTGCTGTCCGGTGCCCTGTTTGCCCTGTTCATGATGGGCTTCTGGCTCTACTGCCTGACAGACGCCATTCTGACGCCTGCCTCGGAGTGCCGGGGCCTGTCCAAGCACGCGTGGATCGCGGTCATCGCCGTGACGTTCATCGGCGGGGCCATCGCCTGGCTCATCGCCCGGGAGCCGCTGCGCAGCACGTACGGATCGCCCGCCCGGCGCCGCGCTGGGATCCGGACGCTCCCGGCGACGCCGAGGACCTCAGTGACGGCTACTTTCGGAACGAGCGATGGACCGCCGCGGACGACGCCGTAGCGCGCCACCCGGCGGGCCGGGGCCGCCCGGCCGGCGCCAGCCCGGGCCTGCCCAAGGGCCCGGACGACGACCTGGAGTTCCTGCTGGCGCTGGGCCGCACCATCCGCGGTAACTGGCAGGCCAGCGGGGACTTAGCCGCCTGAGCGGCCCGGCCCCGGCGGCCACGCCTCAGTCGCCCCGCCTCAGCCGGACACGCCGGAGTAGGAGTGCAGTCCGGCGATGAACACCTGCACCACCATGATGTTGAAGATCAGGCTGACGAAGCCGAGCAGCTGCACGTAGTGCGCGCGGCGGCCGCGCCAGCCCGCGGTAGCCCGGGCGTGCAGGAACGCGGCGTAGAGCACCCAGGTGATGAAGGCCCAGGTTTCCACCGGGTCCCAGCCCCAGTACCGGCCCCAGGCCTGGTCGGCCCAGATCGCGCCCGCGATGACGCCGAACGTCCAGACCGGGAAGCCGAACACCACCGTGCGGTAGGTCAGCCGGTCGAGCTGCTCCATGCTCGGCAGCCTGCGGATGATCCCGTTCCCGGGCTTAGCTCGCCCGGCCGCGACCCGCCGGTTGTAGCGGTCGATCCAGAGGTAGACCGCGCCGAGCACCGCCGCGACGAAGAAGATGCCCGTCGCCAGCGTCATCGCGGTCACATGGATAGCCAGCCAGTAGGACTGCAGGGCCGGGACCAGGTCCCGGCAGCGGTGTAGATCAGCTCTCGGCCAGCCCGAGCGCCACCACCACCGAGGCGATCACGAACACGCCCAGGTCCAGACCCGGTAGCGGATCATGACGTATACGAAGAAGAGCGCGGCGACGAGGTCAGCGCGGTGACGAACTCGTACATGTTGCCCCAGGGCGGCCGGTGGACCGCCAGCCCGCGGGTGATCACCGTGGTCGT
>CAWIUF010000059.1:0-71514 GCA_963839095.1 uncultured Actinomycetota bacterium
GATCTACTGGGTGGGGGGGGTTAGCGGTAGAAGGGATCGCCGTCCAGCCCCAGCGCTCGGTTGAGCGCATCGCGCAGCTTGTCAGTCCTACCGGTGCCTGCGTGAACCCGGGGCTGCCGCAGCACTTCTTGCACTTGATCCCGGACCCGCACCAGCATCCTGCATTCCGCCCCGGCGGCCAGGGAAGGACCGGCGCGTCGGCGCGTGTCAGCACGTTCTACGGAGTGGTGATCGGCGAACAACGTGTGTAGTTATAGATGACATAGGGAGGCCAGATCGCACTCGCAGGTCCGGCCGCCTTCGTGGTGGGGGTCGGTGTGGTCGAGGTCGCAGCGCTCGGCGCGGCGGCCGCAGCCGGGTGGCACGCCGGACGAATGAAGCCGCCGGGCCGTGAAAGGCTTATCTCCATGGAATACACCCACCTGGGCCGTTCCGGCCTCTCCGTGAGCCGCCTGTGCCTCGGCACCATGAACTTCGGGCCGCTGACCACGCCTGCCGACTCCCACGTGATCATGGACCACGCGCACGAGATCGGCATCAACTTCTTCGACACCGCCAACCGCTACGGCGCCGCGATGACCCCGCCCGGGCAGGTCGGCCAGCACGACGAGGCGCACGCGGGCTGGACTGAGGAGATCATCGGCGACTGGTTCGCGTCCGGCGGCGGGCGGCGCGAGCGCACCGTGCTCGCCACCAAGCTGTACGGGGCGATGGGAGACTGGCCCAACGAGGGCAAGCTGTCCGCGCTGAACATCCGGCGGGCCTGCGACGAGTCGCTGCGCCGCCTGCGCACCGACTACATCGACCTGTACCAGATGCACCACGTCGACCGGGACACCCCGTGGGACGAGATCTGGCAGGCCATGGAGGTGCTCGTCGCCCAAGGCAAGATCTTGTATGCGGGCTCGTCCAACTTCGCCGGCTGGCACATCGTCCAGGCCAACGACGCGGCCGCCGCCCGCGGGTTCTTCGGCCTGGTCAGCGAGCAGTCGATCTACAACCTGCTGGTCCGGGAGATCGAGCTCGAGGTGCTGCCCGCGGCGATCGAGTACGGCGTCGGGATCATCCCGTGGTCCCCGCTGTACGGCGGCCTGCTCGGCGGCGTCCTGAAGAAGGAGCGCGACGGGCGCCGCCGGCTGGCGGGCCGCGCCAAGGAGACCGTGGAGCAGAACCGGGACCAGATCGCGGCGTACGAGGACCTGTGCGACGAGCTCGGCGAGGAGCCGGCCAACGTGGCCTTGGCCTGGCTGCTGCACCAGGAGGGCGTCACCGGGCCGATCATCGGGCCGCGCACCCGGGAGCACCTGGACGACGCGCAGCGCGCGGTAACCCTGGGCCTCGACGACGACGTGCTGAAGCGGCTCGACGACCTGTTCCCCGGGTACCGCACCGCCCCGGAGCATTACGCCTGGTAAAAAAGCAGGGATGAGCGACCTGGCCGAGGCGGGTTCACGGGTGCCCCCGCTGCTGCGCGACCGGGACCGCTCCGGCGCGCACCGGGTCACGAACATCGAGCTGTTCTTCGACCTGGTGTACGTGTTCGCCGTCACCCAGCTGTCGCACTACCTGCTCCATCATGCGACCGTGACCGGGGCGCTGCAGGCCGGGCTGCTGCTGGCGATGGTCTGGCTGGTCTGGTCGTACACCACCTGGGTCACCAACTGGCTCGACCCGGACCTGATGGCGGTGCGGCTGCTGCCGGCCGCGCCATCCCCGCCCTGGCCCTGGGGGCCTGCGTGGCCGGCGTGGTCGTGGCCGTCGCCATCACCGACCGCCTCCCGTGGATCCCGCGCCCCGCGGAGCCGCCGCGTACCGGCGCAGGAGCTGACGGGCCGTACGGATCAGGCGGTCCCGGACCGGCACCGGACTGAGCACCTCGACCTGGTCGCCGAACCCGGCCAGCCGGTGCACGGCGGCCAGCTCATGCTCGAACGACAGCGTCACCACCTGCCAGCCGTCGGCGCCGGGCGGCGGTGCCGCCGCCAGCGCGGGCCCGGCGGCCGGGCCGTAGACCTCGGGGAAGGCGGCCAGCGCGCCGGGGGAGGCGCGGAGCGTGACCTGGATCCGGGGCCTGCTGGCCTCGAACCCGGCGGACCAGCGCGCCCAGAACTCCGCCAGGCCGAATCCGGGCGGCCGCGGGAACGGCTCGGCCAGCACCACGGCGCCGCCGATGCGGCCGACCCGGAACACCCGGGGATCGCCGGCCCCGTCGCCGGCCGAGGCCACCAGGTACCAGGTACCCGCCTTGTTCACCAGGCCGAGCGGGCCGGCCGCGCGGGCGGCGTCCTCGCGGCCGTCGCCGTGCCGGTACGCCAGCCGGACCTTGCGGCCCAGCCGCAGGGCCCGGGCCAGGTCGCGCAGGCACGGGACCTCCTCCGGGCTGCCGAACCAGCGGGGCATGTCGAGATGGACCAGCACCCCGGGAGCCGCCCCCGAGGTGACCTGGATCTGGCGGTGCGCCGCGGTCAGGGCCTGATCGAGTCCCAGGTCCCGCAGCGCCCCGGGCACCCCGAGGATGAGCAGCGCCTCGGCCTCCTCCGGGCGCAGCCCGCGCAGCGGGAAGCGGTAGCCGTCCATCAGCCGGCACCCGCCGCCGGGACCGGATTCGGTGATCACCGGGACGCCCGCGGCGGCCAGCACCTCGAGGTCGCGGTACACGGTCCGGACCGACACCCCGAGCTCGGCGGCCAGCGCGCGCCCGGTCACGCGGCCGCGCGCCTGCAGGAGCAGGGCCAGGGACACCAGCCGGTCGGCGCGCACCGCACCAGGTTAGGCACAATCGCTGACATCAGGTGTCAGCGATAGCCGCGTAACGTCCGTCGGCATGATCACATGGAACGAGTTCGAGCGGCAGCAGTCCGCGCTGGCCGGGACCGGGCGCAGCCATCTCTACCAGTTCGGCATCGGCCTGGCCTTCCTGGCCACTATCCGGCCGGACGGCGGCCCGCGCGTGCACCCGGTGTGCCCGGTGATCAGCCCGGCCGGGCTGCACCTGTCCGTCATCGCCGGGCCCAAGCAGGACGACCTGCGCCGGGACGGGCGCTATGCCCTGCACAGCGAGACCAGCCCGCCGCCCCGGCAGGACGACGGCTTCGCGCTCACCGGCCGGGCCGCCGAGGTCACCGACCCGGCGGTCATGGCGGTGGTCCGGGGGCAGGTACGGGCCGAACGCGGCGGCCAGGTCTGGCCCGGGTTCGACGAGGAGGCTATTTTCGAACTCAGCCTAAAAACCTGCCTGCTTATGCTGACCCAGGACGGGGAAGCCTTCCCGGCAGGACCTACCATCTGGAAGGCAGGCCATCCGGAAGCAGAGATACGGAACGCTGCCGGTGGCAGCCGTTCCGATAGGGTTACTTAACCGTAGCTCAGGACTCACCGGTGTCCTGAGGCCGAACGAAGGGGTCAGCGACACGATGAGCCAAGCCGCGGCGGACAGGTATGCCTGGATCGAACCGGACGTCGAAGACCTCGGCGCCGGCGTGTACCGGATCCCGCTGCCGCTGCCGCTGGACGGGCTGAAGGCCGTCAACGTCTACGCGATCACCGATCCCGGGGGAGTCGACCTCATCGACGCCGGGTTCGCGATCGTCGCGGCCCGCGAACGGCTCACCGAGGCCCTGCGCCAGCTCGGCTACGGGCTCGGCGACGTGCGCAACTTCATCGTCACCCACATCCACATCGACCACTACTCCCTCGCGGTGGAGCTGCGGCGGGAGTTCCGCACCCTGATCTCGCTCGGCGAGGACGAGCGCGCGAACCTGGTCGCGACCAGGGAGATGCTCAACGGCACCGGGGGCCACAAGGTCTTCGGCGCGGAGAACCTGCGCCGGCTGGGGGCGGAGGAGCTGATCGGAAGCCTGTCCGCCCTGGAGCGGCAGGGGCCCATGTTCAGCGACTGGGAAGACCCCGACCGCTGGGTGGCCGACGGCGCCGACCTGGACCTGCGGACGCGGACGCTGCGGGCGGTCCACACCCCGGGTCACACCCGCGGCCACCTCGTCTACCACGACGCCGCCGCCGAGATCATGTTCGCCGGTGACCACGTGCTCCCGCACATCACGCCCTCGATCGGGTTCGAGCCGCCGGCAACCGGATGGCGCTGCGCGACTACCTCAGCTCGCTCGCCCGGACGCTGGAGCTGCCCGACGCCCGGCTGCTGCCCGCCCACGGGCCGGTCACCGCGAGCACCCACGAGCGGGTGAACGAGCTGCTCGCCCACCACGACCTGCGCCTGGCGGAGATCCGCCAGGCGGTGACGGCGGGTCACGCCACCCCGTTCGAGGTGGCCAAGGCGATCAAGTGGACCCGGCAGCAGCGCCTGTTCAGCGAACTGGACCTGTTCAGCCAGATCATGTCGGTCAACGAGACGGCCGCCCACCTGGAGGTGCTCCTGGTCCGCGGCCAGGTCAGCCGCGAGATCTCCCCGGCCGGCGCCGACCTCTACCAGGTACCCGCGAGCTAGCCGGACGCCGCGGCGGCGTCGGCTGCGGCCGCCTCGCCGGCCCCGGCGGCCTCGGTGATCACGCGGTGCTCGCCGGCGTAGACGTTCATCGTGGTGCCGCGCAGGAACCCGATCAGGGTCATGCCCGCCTCCTCCGGCCAGCGAGGCGGCCAGCGAGGACGGGGCGGACACCGCGGCCAGCACCGGCACGCCCATCATGACCGCCTTCTGCGCCAGCTCGAACGAGGCCCGCCCGCTGACCAGCAGGATGTGCCCGGCCAGGGGCAGCAGGCCGGAGCGCAGCGCCCAGCCGGCCAGCTTGTCCACCGCGTTGTGCCGGCCCACGTCCTCGCGCAGCGCCAGCAGCGTGCCGTCCGGGGTGAACAGGCCGGCCGCGTGCAGGCCGCCGGTGTGGCTGAAGACCCGCTGGGCCTCCCGGAGCCGGTCCGGCAGCCCGGCCAGCACCGCGGGGGAGACCTGGACCTGATCGGCGGCGACGTCGAAGGCGGACCGCACCCGGATCGCCTCGATGCTGTCCTTGCCGCACACCCCGCACGCGCTGGTGGCCATGAAGTTCCTGGCCGCGGCGCGGAGCAGCGTGGCGCCCGGCGCCAGCTCCACGAAAGCCACGTTCTCGTCGCACATCCGGATCTCGCGCACGTCGCCAAGCCCGGCCAGCAGGCCCTCGGTGAACAGGAAGCCGGCCGCCAGGTCGATGTCGTACCCCGGCGTCCGCATCGTCACGATCAGCGGCTCGCCGTCGACCTGGATCTCCAGCGGCTCCTCGACCGCGAGCAGGTCGGCCCGGTGCGCGGCGGTGCCGGCCACCGGGACCCGCAGGATCCGCCGCCGGGCCGTGGTACCGCTCATAGCTGCGAGGCTACCCGCCTCACACCCAGCCGCTCCCCACCCGGTACCAGATGTGGCTCCACCAGTCCTGGTAGGAGATGATCCCGCCCGCCAGGATCGGGTAGAAGTACCAGAACATGATCAGGACGACCAGGACGTACGCGCCCACGATGCCCGCGCCGACCGACCGGCGCACCATCCCCGCCGTGGCGGGGCCGAGGATCAGGCCGAGGCAGAGCACGATGGCGAGGATGAGGAAGGGCTCGAATTCCAGGGCGTAGTAGTAGAACTTGGTGCGGGTGACGAGGGGGAACCAGGGGGCCCAGCCGGCCAGGACGGCGAGCAGGACGGCGCCGGCCCGCCAGTCGCGGTGGAGCAGCCACCAGCCCAGGCAGAACAGCAGGGCGAGCATGGAGCCCCACCAGATCGCCGGGGTGCCGAGCGCCAGCACCTCCTGCTCCCAGGCCACCTGCCCCTTCGGGCACGGCTGGTAGTTCACCGGCCCGGTGTAGCACTGGGAGAAGAACGCGACCGGCCGGGTGACCAGCAGCCAGTCCCACGGCTGGGACTGGTAAGGGTGCGGGAGGTTCAGGCCCAGGCCGAAGCTGATCGCCTGCTTGTGGTACTCGAACAGCGAGTACAGGGCGGAGATAACCGGGGTGTGCACGCCGTGGGTGGCCGCGTAGTCCCGGAAGTACCCGGTGCTGGTGGCGAACCAGCCGCTCCAGGTGGCGATGTAGACGGCCAGCGGGATGGCCCCGAACGTGACCGGGAGCCAGCGGGCCTCGCGCAGTCCGCCGCGGACGAAGGACCGCAGCCCGGCGGTGCGGCGGGCGCCGATGTCCCACGCGGTGATCAGGGCGCCGAAGCCGATGAGGTACCAGGCGGCGTTCCACTTGGTGGCCACGGCCAGGCCCAGGAAGATCCCGGCCGCGATCCGCCACCGGCGGATGCCCAGGGCCGGCCCGGCCTGGCCGCCGTCGCGGCGGGCGACGCCCGCCGGCCAGGGCCGCGCGGCAGGCGTCGCGGTCGATCAGGACGCAGCCGAACGCGGCCAGCACGAAGAACATGAGGAAGATGTCCAGGATCCCGGTCCGGGACAGCACGAACTCCAGCCCGTCGAAGGCCATCAGCAGCCCGGCCAGGCAGCCGAGCAGGGTGGAGCGGGTCAGGCGGCGGGCGATCCGGCAGATCAGCAAGATGGCCAGCGACCCGAACAGGGCGCTGGCGAACCGCCAGCCGAACGAGTTCAGCCCGAACATCGCCTCGCCCCACGCGATGAGCAGCTTGCCCATCTCCGGCTGGACCACGTACTCCCCGCACGCCGCCGTCCCGTTGCACGCCGCGAAGATGTTCGTGTGCCCGGCCGCGATGAGGGGGTTGGCCACGCTCGGGTCGAGCGCTTTCCACTCGACGCCGTGCTGGATGATGCTCCAGGCGTCCTTGACGTAGTAGGTCTCGTCGAAGATCAGGGCCCGCGGCACCCGCAGCCGGCTGAACCGCAGGAACGTGCCGAACGCGGTCACCAGCAGCGGCCCCAGCCACCCCCACGGCCGGTCATCGGGCAGCGGGGAAACCAGCCGGGCGCGCAGCACCGCCAGCCGGCTGGACTCGTCGGCCGAGGGCAGCATGCCGTCCCCGGTCAGGCCCGTTGTTTCCGCCGTCACCCGCGCACTATAACAGCGGGCGAAGGCCGTTTACCCTGCGCAAAGCCCCGCCGAAAAGCCGAAAGCCGGGCCCGGCGGGAGGTCGGGCCCGGCAATTCGAACCGGGAGGCGAAACTACGACACGTGGTCAGCTGGCGAAGTCAAGCAGCGGCTGGGCGCGGCTCGGGTGGCGCAGCTTGGACAGCGACTGCTTCTCGAGCTGCCGGATCCGCTCGCGGGTCAGGCCGAGCGCCCGGCCGATCTCGTCCAGCGTGTGCGGGTTGCCGTCGTACAGGCCGAACCGCATGGCCATGATCGTGGCCTCGCGCGGCGTCAGCGCGTCCAGCGCCGAGCGCAGCTGCTCGGCCATCAGCTGACGGTCCACGAGCTCCGAGGCCTCGGGGGCGTCGACGTCCTCGATCAGGTCGCCGATCGAGGTCTCGCCGTCCTCGCCGATGGTGGAGTCAAGCGAAATCGGCTGACGCGACGTGCGCAGCAGCTCCTCGATCTGGTCCGGGGTCCGGTCGAGCTCGACGGCCAGTTCCTCCGGGGTGGGCTCGCGGCCCAGGCGCTGGTGCATGTCACGCTCGACCCGGCTCAGCTTGCTGAGCATCTCGAGCACGTGCACCGGCAGCCGGATGGTCCGGGCCGAGTCGGCGAACCCGCGCTGGATGGCCTGCCTGATCCACCACATCGCGTAGGTGGAGAACTTGTAGCCCTTGGTGTAGTCAAACTTCTCGACGGCGCGGATCAGCCCCAGGTTGCCTTCCTGCACCACGTCAAGCAGGGAAAGGCCCCGGTCGCTGTACTTCTTGGCCACCGACACGACCAGCCGCAGGTTGGCCTCGAGCATGTGCGCCTTGGCGCGCCGCCCGTCCTCGGCCACCAGCTCGAGCTCACGCCGGAGGTTCTCGGCAAGCCCGGCCGCGCTTTCCAGCTTGTGCTCGGCGAACAGCCCCGCCTCGATCCGCTTGGCCAGGTCCACCTCCTGCTCGGCCGTGAGCAGGCTGGTGCGCCCGATGGACTTCAGGTAGGTGTGAACCGAGTCGCCCATGGCGGGCGTCTGGTCGTCGAGGTCGACCTCGACCAGCTTGTCGGCCTCCGCCTCGAGGGTCATCACTTCGGTCTCAGCGATCTCAGCATCGGCGTCGTCGCCCGGCTCAGGACCGGAATCCGCCGCCCGCTCCGGCTCCTTGGCCGCCCGCGCCTTGGGGGTCGCGGCGGCGCGCGCCGTCGTACGGGACTTGGGGCTCCGCTTGGGCTCCGTCAGCTCGTTGGCCAGCCGCACGCCGGCCTCGCTCAGCTCACGCAGAATGGACCGTCCCTCGGCTGGCGTGAGGCCCGCCTCGTCAAAGGCCGTCCTCAGCTCCGCAAGAGACAGGTGACCCTGGCTCCGCCCGCGCTGGATGAGATCATCCACCCGGGTCGTGCTCGCCTCGTCATCCGAGCGCGTGATGCGCTCAGCGGTTGCGATCCGCGGCATGAGACACCTCCCTCCTTCTCGTAACAACGCGTGCATTACTTGCGTAGTTCAATTGGGCTTCCACCAAGTACCCCTCGCCGCCCCGCGCAGTCCTCAGCGGGAGACATTGTCCAGGCACTATTAAGTAACGTTCTCCGCCTCAGTTTGTTCCCGCAGTAGCAGCTCTTGCCTGAGCCGTACGATGTCGTGCTTCCCGCTGGGGAGCATAGGAACGGCATCGACCATTACGACCCTGCTCGGAGAAGCGTAACGCGGCAGGCGGTCGCGCACATGCAGACGGAGCAATTCCAGGCCCGGCGGGTTGGCCGGATCGGACGGCGCCACCACCGCTACGACCCGTTCGCCCCATTCCGCGTCGGGTTGCCCCACCACCGCGACATCCCGGACCCCCGGGCAGCTCTCCAGCGCGGCCGCCACCTCGCCGGGGACCACCTTGTGGCCGCCCGTGTTGATGACGTCGTCCGCCCGCCCGCGCACCGTCAGCCGCCCTGAGTCCTCCAGCCGGCCCAGGTCACCCGTGCGGAACCAGCCGTCCTCCGGCGCCCGGTCCGCGCCACGGTAACCAGAGAACAGCACCGGGCCGCCGATCCATATCCGCTCGTCGTCGGCGATCTTTACCCGCACGCCGTCCAGCGGCACCCCGTCGTAGACGCAGCCGCCGCAGGTCTCGGTCATGCCGTAGGTCGTCACCACCGGCACGCCCGCGGCCCGGGCGGCGGCCAGCAGGCCGGCCGGAGCGGCGGCCCCGCCCAGCAGCACCGAGGAGAACCCGGCCAATGGTGTCGATTTATCGACATCGCTTTCGAGCAGCCGCTGCAGCTGGGTGGGGACCAGCGAGACGTGCGCGCAGCCGGACGCGGCCGCCGCGGTCAGCGTCGCGGCGTCAGCGTGCTCAGCCAGCACCGGCTCGGTCCCGCTGACCAGCGAGCGCACCAGGACCTGCAGGCCGGCCACGTGGCTGACGGGCAGGCAGCACAGCCAGCGCTCGCCCGGCCGGGCGCCCGCCCGGTCCAGCGAGGCCTGCGCCGAATGACGCAGCGCGGCCGCGCTCAGCTCCACCCCCTTGGGCGCGCCGGTGGATCCGGAGGTGCCGATGATCACCGCCGTACCTTCGGCAACGCCCGCATTTTGTCCCGAACGGGGCTGGCTCACGCCCCGCGCATCCTCCACCGAATCCGGCCCGAGCGCCTCGATGAGCCCGGCGAGCCGCGCCGCCGGCAAGCCCGCGTCAAGCGGCAGGATGGCCGGCCCGGTGCCGTCGAGCGCCGCCGCCAGCAGCTCGACCAGCCGCGGGGTCGCGCGCTCGACCAGGACCGCATGCAATGGACGCTTCGTCACGATCGTTAAGGTTAGAGCGGCGACTCTGGGAGGTTACGAATGAGGGAACGCCCGACCTCGAAACATCTTGTGATTTTCTTCACAAGATCATGATGACACCGGGCCGACGGGAGCCGGACGACCTCGCCGGGATGCTCGCGGGGCTGCGGGCGTTCGCGATCCCGATGCCGGTGAAGTTCCGCGGGATCACGGTGCGGGAGGGCGCGCTGATCCAGGGACCGGCCGGGTGGGGCGAGTTCTCGCCGTTCGCCGAGTACGGGCCGCAGGAGAGCGCCCGCTGGCTGGCCAGCGCGATCGAGTCCGCGACGGCAGGCTGGCCGGCCCCGCTCCGGGACCGGATCCCGGTGAACGCGACCGTGCCCGCGGTCGGACCTCGAGCAGGCCGCGGCGATCGTCGCCCGGTCGGGCTGCCGGACCGCCAAGGTCAAGGTGGCCGAGCGCGGCCAGGCCGAAGCCGAGGACATCGAGCGGGTCGAGGCGGTCAGGGAAGCGCTCGGCCCGGACGGCAGGATCCGGGTCGACGCCAACGGCGGCTGGGAGCCCGGGCAGGCGGTGCGGATGCTGCGGCAGCTGGCCCGGTTCGGGCTCGAGTACGCCGAGCAGCCCTGCGCCACGCTGGAGGAACTGGCCGAGGTGCGCCGGCATACCGACATTCCGGTCGCCGCCGATGAGTCCATCCGCCGGGCCGAGGACCCGCTGCGGGTCCGGGCCGCCGGCGCGGCCGACATCGTGGTGGTGAAGGTCCAGCCGCTCGGCGGGGTCCGCGCGGCGCTCGCGGTCGCCGAGGCCTGCGGCCTGCCCGCCGTGGTGTCGAGCGCCGTCGACACCTCGGTTGGCCTGGCCGCCGGGGTGGCGCTGGCCGCCGCCCTTCCCGGCCTGCCGTACGCCTGCGGCCTGGGCACGATGTCCCTGCTGGCCGGCGACGTCACCGCGAGCCCGCTGGCGCCCGCGGACGGGGAACTGCCGGTCCGCCGTCCGGCCGTGGACCTCGATGAGCTGGCCCGGTGGGAGACCGACCCGGCGCCCTGGCGGGAGCGGGCCGCGGCCGCCGCCCGCTTCCTGGGCGCCGCCGCGTGAACCCGTCCACCGCGTTCGGCGTCACGTTGTGCGATGAGCTGATCCGGTGCGGGCTGCGCGAGGTGGTCCTGGCGCCCGGGTCGCGGAGCACGCCGCTGGCCATGGCCTTCGCCGATGCCAGCCAGCAGGGCGCCAGCCAGCCGGGCGCTGCCCCGCCGGGACAGCTCCGGCTGCACGTCCGGATCGACGAGCGCTCCGCCTCGTTCACCGCGCTCGGCCTGGCCAAGGCCAGCCGCCGCCCGGTGGCGGTGCTGTGCACCTCGGGCACGGCCGCCGCCAACTTCCACCCGGCGGTGATCGAGGCCGGCGAGTCGGCGGTGCCGCTGATCGTGCTCACCGCCGACCGGCCCCCCGAACTGCGGGGGACCGGCGCCAACCAGACGATCGACCAGATCAAGCTGTACGGCGCCGCGGTGCGCTGGTTCTGCGAGGCCGGGACGCCCGAGGCCCGGCCGGGCATGGCGGCCTACTGGCGCTCGCTGGCCTGCCAGGCCTGGGCGCGCGCGTCCGGCCTGGCCGGCGGCCTGCCCGGCCCCGTGCACCTCAACCTGCCGCTGCGCGACCCCCTGGTGCCCGGCGGCGACGCGAACTGGCCGGAGCCGCTGGACGGGCGCCCCGGCGGGCAGCCGTGGACGCGTTTCCAGGAGCGGCCCGCGGCGGGCGTCCTCGACCTGCCCTGGACCGAACGGGGCGTGCTGGTCTGCGGGGACGGCGACTACGACCCGCTGCCCCTGGTCGAGCTGGCCGAACGGGCCGGCTGGCCGGTGCTGGCCGAGCCCTCGTCCGGAGCCCGCCGCGGACCGCACGCGCTGTCCGCCTACCAGTACCTGCTGGCCACGCCGGAGTTCGTCCGGGCTCACCCGCCGGACCTGATCGTCTCCGCGGGCCGGCCCGGGCTGTCCCGCGGCCAGACCGCCTTCCTCAGCCGGGGCCCGGCCCGCCGGCACGTGGTGGTCGCCCAGGGCCCCGGGCACTGGGCCGACCCGCAGCGGGCCGCTACCGACGTCACGGCGGGCCTGCGGCTGACCGGGACGCCAGGGACAGCAGGAGCCTGGCTGGACGCCTGGCACCAGGCGGACGAGGCCGCCAGCCGCGCGGCCGGCGCCGTGCTCGCCGCCGAGGAGACCCTCACCGAGCCACGGCTCGCCCGCGACCTCGTCGCCGCCCTGCCGGGCGGTGCACTGCTGTGGATCGCGTCGAGCCAGCCCGTTCGGGATATTGATGGCGGAGCCCGGCCCCGTGCGGACCTGCACGTGCTGGCCAGCCGGGGAGCCAGCGGCATCGACGGGACCGCGTCGTCGGCGATCGGCGCCGCGCTGGCCCACCACGGCCCGGCCTTCGCCCTGATCGGCGATCTGGCCCTGGTGCACGACGCGGCCGGCCTGGCCCTCGGCCCGCGGGAGCCGCGCCCCGACCTGTGCCTGGTCGTGGTCAACAACGACGGCGGCGGCATCTTCTCCGACCTGGAGCCGGCCGCCTTCCCCGGTTCGTTCGAGCGGCTGTTCGGCACCCCGCACGGCACGCGGATCGACCACCTGGCCGCCGCGTTCGGCCTGCCTTACCAGCGGCTCGAGCGGCCCGGTGACCTGCCCGCGGCGCTGGCGGGCGGCGGCCTGCGGATCGTCGAGGCACAGACGGACCGGACCGCGGCCGCCGCGCTGCGGACCCGGATGCGCACGGCCGCCACCGCGGCCATCCGCGCTAGCTTCCTGACCGGGGGCGCGTGGTAGCACGCGGGATGACTTCCCAGTGCGGCTGGTCCTGGCCGGGCGGCTCGCGGTGGCCGAGGACCAGGCGGGCACAGCGGCTGCCCTGGTCGCGCAGCGACTGGGCCAGGGTGGTCAGCCCGGCGGGCCCGGCCGCGTCACTGTCGTCCCAGCCGCTGACGGCGACGGTCTGGGGCACGGCCAGGCCCGCGCGGGCCGCGGCCCGCAGCGCGCCGAGGGCGAGCTCGTCGCTCATCGCGGCGATCGCGTCCGGCGGCTCGGCCGCGCCGAGCAGCTCGGCGGCGAACGCCTCGCCCGCGGCGGCGCTGTTGGCCGGGCACACGGCGACGCGCAGCTCCGCGGAAGCGCCGCCGGACTGCCGCCAGGCGTCGTGGAATCCCTGCCACCGGCGCCGGGTCACCGGGAAGGTGACCGTCGTGACGGGTGCCCCGGTGACCAGCTGCCGGGCGCGGCCGCGGTCGAGCGGGAAGCTGAGGATGACCGGACGGCGGGCGCCGGCGAAGACGACCGCGCCGATCGCCGCGGCGGCGGCCCGGTCGTCGATGCCGACGACCGGCAGGCCGGCCCGGCGCGGGCCGGCGTGCACCACCGCGGGCAGCCCGCGGGCCGCGACCGCTTCCAGGACCGGATCGTCCTCGCTGGTGGTCCAGACGATGAACCCGTCGACCACCGCGTCGGCGACCCGCTGGACGTCGCTGTCGGCCCCGGCGGTCGGCACCAGCGTGAGCCCGACGCCGTCGGCCGCGCAGATCTCCGCGACGCCGGCCAGGAAACGGGCGGCCTGCGGGTCGTCGAAGGCGTAGGTGAGCCGCTCGCCCAGCACCACGCCCACGCTGCCGGCCCGGCCGCGGCGCAGCGAGCGCGCCCCCGGGTGCGGGCCCGGATAGCCCAGCCGGTCCGCGGCGGCCCGCACGCTGGCCCTGGCCGCGGCCGAGACCCGGCCGGGCTGCGAATAGACGTAGGAGACGGTCATCGGCGATACCCCGGCCGCCTCCGCCACTTGCCGCATGGTCGGCCGGACCCCGTGCTGAGCCATTGCTACACTATAGGTGTGTATCGATACACAAAGCCCGCGCGCCTCCGGCGTGAACCCGCTCAGCCGGAGCCGGCCGTCCGGGACGGGACAACCTGGCTGTGCTACGGCACGATCTCCGCCTACGCCTTCTGGATTTACGCGTTCGGGCCCGCGCTGGCCCTGCTCCGTACCGAGCTGCACTTCTCGTACACCATGCTCGGTGTCTACTCCGCGCTCTGGTCCGGCGGCGCCGCCGTCGCCGGCCTGGTATTCACCCCGGCTGCCCGCCGGCTGTCGCGGGCCGCGCTGATGTGGTCCTCGGCCCTGGGCGGCATCGCCGGGGTGAGCCTGTTCGTCGCCGCCCGCTCCGCCACCTGGACCCTGCTCGGCGCCTTCGCCGGCGGCATGGCCGGCACCATACTCCTGTCGGTCAGCCAGGCGATCCTGTCCGACCAGCACGGGGCGCGCCGCGACCGCGCCCTGGTCGAAGCGAACGCGGGCGCGGCCGCCTGCGCCGTGCTCACCCCGGTGATCCTCGGCGGCCTGCAGGCCACCGCGGTGGGCTGGCGGGCCGCGATGGCGCTGCCGGCCCTCGCCCTGGCCTGGCTCTACCTGCGCTACCGCCACGTGCCGCTGCCGGCCAGAGCCGCGGCCCCCGGCACCGGCCGCTCGCGGCTCCCGGCCGCCTGCTGGTACCTGGCCGCGCTGGTGGCCGCCGGCATCGCCGTCGAGTTCTGCGTGATCTACTTCGGGGCCGAGCTGCTCGCCACGACCGGGCTGTCGGCCACCGCCGCGGCCACCGCGATGAGCGCCTTCTACCTGGGCATTCTCCTGGGCCGGATCGGTGCCGCGGTGCTCACCCGCGCCGCCGGGCGGACCGTCCCGCTGGTGTGGCTGTCCCTGGGCGTCACCGCGGCCGGGTTCCTGCTCTTCTGGCTCGCCGGGGCCCCGGTGCCCGCCGTGGCCGGATTGTTCGTCTGCGGGCTCGGCGTCGCCAACCTCTACCCGCTGTCACTCGCGCTCGCGCTGGACGCCGCGCCCGGGCACGGCGACGCGGCCAACGCCCGCGTCCAGCTCCTCGGCGGCGTGCTCGTGGTCACCGCCCCGTACCTGCTCGGCAGCCTCGCCGATCACCTCGGGCTGACCGCCGCCTTCACCGTCGAGCCGGTCCTCGTCGTCGGCTCAGCGGTGCTGCTCCTGGCCGGCTTGCGGGCCGGCCGGGCGCCGGCGTCACCATCGCAGCACTGACGATGCGCAGCGGCTGAAGATGACCGTCATGGGGCTGCGGAGGTTTCACAGCCAGAAAATATAAGGCCGTATGCGCTAAACCATGAAAGGCCGGGTAGCTAAAGCGAGCCGAATCTACAGCGCTGAGGGAGAATGCGATGAATTCCGGCCCGGCGCGATGGGCGATAGCACACCTGGACGGCTGGACCTGGCTCGTCGCGGAATACCGTACCTGGCTGATCGTGATCGCCACGATCATCGGCGTGGCGGCACCGATCCTGAGCGCGGCCAGGAAGGGCCTGCCGCGGCCGGCGTCTTCCGTAGTCATCCGCAGCGCCGCCATGGCGCTGGGCTTTTCCGCGGCCACGGTGACTGCCTGCTCGCTGCTGCATTTCAGCGACCTGCGCTGGCTGCCGCCGGGCCAGCGGACGGCCGCGCACCTGAGCGCGCCCGGCGGCCTGTTCAGCTTCGCCAAGCCGATCGTGGCCGTGGTCAATTCAGTGGCAGGCGTCCCGGCCGAGGTCCGGGCTACTCAGGTGGCAGTCCACGCCGCCTTCACCTGCGCGCTCCTGGCCCTGGCCGCGCTGCTCGTGGCCGCCCTGGCCTGGCGGCGTGCCCGCCGCGCCGACATCCGGCAGATCGTGCGAGAAGAAATACGACGATCAGCCGCCGCGTACGCGCCGGAACCGTCACCGGATGCCGCGACCCGCCCGATAGGGAAGCAGGCACGGCGCGGATAAACAGCTTTCCGTTGACTACCCTGACCGGCGGCTCAGCCGGCTGAGCACGGCCCTCTCTTCTGGGCGATCCCGATGGGATCTGCGGCAGTGGTGGTGCAGGTGCGGAGGGTTGCTATCGTGCGTATATGGACGACGGGTGGCGCGTCTGCATTGCGTTCGGCGTCCTGCCGCGCAGCCTGCATTCCTTGCGGCAGGCGCTGATCTCCGCATTGGGCAGCCGCCTCGGCGATCAGGTAGCGGTCAGCTCGAGCCGGTGGGGCACCCAGGTCTTTGTGTACGCCCCCAGCGCCGGAGCGGCTGATGAGGCCGCGCAGGTGGCGCGTGAGGTGCTCGCGCGGCGCGATGTCAGCGCGCCGGTCCGGACGGAGTTCTGGAGCTCGCGGGACCAGGAGTGGCGGGATGCGGCGGACGATCCGTCCGCTGATCCCGTTGCCGAGCGGCAGGCTCTGCACGATGCCCGTCAGGAGCGAGAGCGGCAGGCGTCGGTGACGTCCGGGCGCCCCGCCCGGGAGGTGTGGGTCGAGTTGCCGTCACACGACGATGTGGTTGCGCTGGCCGGGTATCTCGCCGCCCAGGGATGGCGGGTCCGCCCGCACCGCAGGCACCTCATCGTCGGTGCGGACTGCGAAGACGACGCAAAGAGCCTCGCCCGGGAGCTCTCCGGTGACGGCCACGCTGATGCGCATGCGGCCTTCCGGGTCCGGCGGGTTGATATATACGCATCCTGGACTGACGGCGGAGCCTTTAGTGCCGGCGGTATCTGATCCAGGCCGTTTGAGAGTCTTGCGGCCCGCACCGCCAACCCCTGACCGTTACCAGTGGTCGACGTGCAGCACGTCCGCCAGCGGCCGGCGCTCGGCCGGCCGGAAGGTCTCGCCGGTGTAGTAAGCCGTGGGGATCAGCGCGCCCTGGCGGATGCCATCGGGGAGCCCGAGCAGCCCGGCGATCTCGGTCTCGTATTTCAGGTGCAGCGTGGTCCAGGCGGTGCCGAGCCCCCGGGACCGGCAGGCCAGCATGTAGCTCCACGCGGCGGGCAGCAGCGAGCCCCACAGCCCGGCCTGCGATTCCCCGGCCGGCCAGGCGGGCTGCACTGTGATGCACGGGATCACCAGGACCGGTACCTCGCCCATGTGCTGGGCCAGGTAGGCGCTGCTGCTGCCCACCCGGCCCATGATCCCGCTGCCCGTGGCCCGGCTCGGGTCGGCGGCAGCGGCGCTGGCTAGGTAAGGCTCAGCCGAACGCCGGTAGAACTCCCCGATCTGCGCGCGTACCTGCGGATCGGTCACCACGATCCAGTGCCAGCCCTGCCGCATGCCGCCACTCGGCGCCTGCAGCGCGATCTCCAGGCACTCCTTCACCAGATCGAGTGGCACCGGGCGGGCCAGGTCCAGGCGCTTGCGCACCAACCGGGTCGTCGTCAGCAGCTCATCGGGAGTCAGCGGCACACCAGGCATGATCGCACACCAAGATAGAGTCGGCCTGGCCTGGGCTAAGGACCGTTAGTCCTGCTGCCATGGATCGATCAGATCGATTCCGGTTTCCCGGAAGTCTTTGGTATTACGCGTGGCCAGTGCCGCGGTGCGGTTCCTGCAGATGGCGGCTATCTGAGCGTCGAACCCGTCGATGGGCAGGCCGAGCCGATCGCGATACGCGACGATCGTGGCGTACCAGGTCGCCGCACCGACATCGAAGGGCTGGATGTAGTCGCCGAACGCGGCGAAAATCTCGGTCGCCGCGATCAGCAGGCTCTGCTTGCGGCGTCCGTCCGCCAGTCGCTCAAGGCCGTAGCGGATCTCAGCGACGGTGACCGCCGTGGTGCAGAGCCCTCCCGGCGCTTGCGTGCTTATCCATTCCCGGACCTGCGGGGCTGGCGATGGCCGCATCAGCTCGGATACGACGTTGGTGTCGACGACGATCACGAGCTGAAATCAGCTGCCCGCGGCCGGGTGGAGCGCGGGGGGAGGTCGAGTTCGACGCCGCCCAGTTCACTGAAGCGGTCCATGAGCGTCTGCAACAAGCCCGGGGTCTCGTCGGGTGCGGTCACAGCCTCAGTGAGGATGGCGCGGACTTCGGCCTCCATTGACCTGCCGTGACGTGCGGCCCGGACGCGGAGACGTTCCTTTACCTGGTCGTCAAGGTTGCGGATGCTCAAGGCTGACAACGAATCCGCCTCCCTCCATATGCTAGCAATGATAGCAGATGACCTCGCTGAGGTAGCTGATCAGATCCGTATCTACGCGGGCAGATTCCCCTCCGTAAAGCATGAGCGTGACGAACACCCTCAATCCGGCAGCCCAACCCCTGGTCTCCCGCCGCGCTACCGCCGGAGCGCCGTCATCCGCCCTGACGCCGCTCGCTCAGCCCGCCGGACTGCCGCGCGCCCTCGACGTCGACGTTGCTCGTCGCCGGCCCGGGCTTCGGCAAGGCCACCGCCCGACCGCCTGGATCACGGCTGGACGATGACCCGGCCGGGGACTCCGCCCGCCGCCTTCGCGCCGAAGGCCTCGGCTGCCTGCGCGAGCGGGTACACCGCGCCGACCTGGGGACGCAGCTGCCCCTGGTCGACCAGGCGGGCGAGCTCGGTCAGCTGAGCACGGCTGGACTCCTGGATAAAGACGATCGTCGTGACGTCGTCCCGGCGGCCGGCCGCGGCGCATCGGCCTTGATCGTGACTAGCGTTCCGCCCGGCCGCAGGAGCGCCGGCGAGTGGGCAAGCACCTCGCCGCCGATGGTGTCGAAGACCAGGTCAGCCTGGCCCGTCACGTCCTCGAGGCGGTCGGCGTCCAGCGCGATGAAGCGGTCGGCGCCCAGCTCGGTGACCAGCTCGCGGGAGTGGCCGCGCCCGGTCCCGATGACCTCGGCCCCGGCCCAGCGGGCCAGCTGGACCGCCGTCGACCCGACCGCCCCGCCCGCGCCGTGGATGACCACCGTCTGGCCCTTGACTAGCTTGCCGTGCTCGAACAGGCCCTGCCACGCCGTCAGGCCGGCCCGGGGTATCGCGGCCGCGTGGACGTGGTCGACGGTCCGCGGCTTGAGGGCCAGGTTGCGGGCTTCGACGGCAACGTACTCGGCGGCCGCCCCGTCACGGAGCTGGTCGGCAAGCCCGAACACCTCGTCGCCGACGGCCAGCCCGGCCGTCCCGAATCCCAGTGCGGCGACGACCCCCGACACCTCATGACCGGGGGTGATCGTGGTCCGCGGATGGCCGGCCCGGCAGGTCCAGATGGGCCAGTCCAGCTCGTTGTGCGTGATGCCGCACGCGGCGACCTTGACCAGTACCTCGCAGAACATGGGCCTGGGATCAGGCGCATCTTCGAAAACCAGCCCGCTGATGCCGGTTCGCTCGCGGGCGCGAATGGCTTTCATCGTCAACCCCTTCTGTGCGTTCTTACTTCTCTGACGACGTAGCCCGGCCGGATGTGAGGCGAAACCGGTCGGCCGTTAGCCTCGGGGGCGTGCCGTTCCCGACCGTGCCGGACAAGCACCGTTACCCGAGTGCCTACCGCCCGGCGGCGTTCCTCGAGGCCCTGCGCGGGCGGCTGGGAGCCTGGCCCGGTTCCGGAGAGCGTCGTGTTCACCTACGCCCGCTTCGAGCTTTACCTGGCGGCGCATCCCGAGGCGTACACCCCGAACCTATGCTCGGCCCCGGTCCCGGCCGGTTCTTCCTGGTCAACGCCACGAAAGGGCGGGTGGCGGTGAACTGCCCCGGGATCGGCGCGCCCGCCGCCGCGGCCCAGCTGGAGGTCCAGCTGTTCGCCGCCACGATCGGCTGGCTGGCCGGGTAGGTCAGAAGCCGCGCTGCTGGATGAGGCGGGCCTCGCGCTCCAGTTCGTCTCGGAAGTCAGGGTGGGCGATGGCGATCAGGCGGCGGGTGCGCTCGGCCAGGGACCGGCCCTTGAGCTCGGCCGCGCCGAACTCGGTGACGATCACGTCCACCTCGCTGCGCGCGGTGGTGACCGGGCCGGACAGCCGGGCGGTGATCCGGCTGACCGTGCCGCCTCGGGCCGTGGCGGGCAGCGCGATAATGGCGTGGCCGCCCGGCGAGCGCGCGCCGGCCCGGACGAAATCCACCTGGCCGCCGGTACCGCCCAGGTAGGCGTCCCCGGCCTGCTCCGCGTTGACCTGGCCGGTCAGGTCGACCTCGACGGCCGAGTTGACGGTGACCAGCTTATCCAGCCCGGCCAGCACGGGCCCGCCATGGGTATAGGACGAATCGCACATCCGGATCCCCGGGTTGCGGTGGGCGAACTCGTGCAGCCGCCGGGTGCCGATCAGGTTGCCGGTGACCGAGACCCCGCGGTCGACCGGCTTGCGCGCGTTGGTGATCACCCCGGCCTCGGTCAGGCCGACCAGGCCGTCGCCGACCATGCCGGAATGCACGCCGAGGTCCCGGCGGTCGCCGAGCAGGCTCATGATCGCGTCCGGCAGGGCGCCCACGCCGACCTGCAGGACCGAGCCGTCCTCGACGTAGGCGGCGGCGTACCGGGCGATAGCCTCGTCGGCCGGGCCGATCACCGCCGACGGCACCTCCACCGGCTGGCGCGAGACGGGCACCGCGTAGTCGATCTCGGCCGCGGCCAGCCGCTCGCCGTAGGTGAAGGGAACCCGGTCGTTGACCTCCGCCACCACCACCCGGGCCCGGGCCACCGCCGCCCGGGTGTAGTCGCTGACCAGGCCGAGGCTGTGGTTCCCGGCCGCATCGGCCGTGCTGACCTGGACGAAGGTGACGTCGCAGCCGATCTGCCCGGCCTCGATCATCGGGCCGATCTGGCCGACGTGGCACGGGATCACACCGAGCCGCCCGGCCCGGGTCAGCGTGCGCAGCACCCCGATCGCGCCCATGCTCAGCACTTCCAGGCCGGCCGTGGACTCCGGGGTGAGCAGCCCGGAGAAGCTGGTGGCCAGGAACGCGGACAGGCCGCCGATCCCGGCGGCCTGGGCGAGCAGTGCCTCGACCAGCGTCGCCGGCTCACCGCAGGCGTGGCCGAGGACGATGCGGTCGCCGGGACGCAGGAACTCGCGCAGGTCCAGGTCCCCGTCGATGACCTTCACGAGCGCTGGGTCGCGAGCAGCGCCTGGGCCCGGGCCAGGTGCGGCCGGTCGAGCATGACGCCGTTATGGCCGATCGTGCCGGCGCCGGGATGCGCGGCGAACAGGTCGACGATCTCCTGGGCGTCGGCCAGTTCCTCCGCGGTCGGCGTGAAGGCCTCGTTGATCACGTCCACCTGGTCGGGGTGGATGGCGAGCATGCCCCGGTAGCCGTCGCGGCGGACCCGCCCGGCCCGGCGCCGCAGCCCGTCCAGGTCGCGGAAGTCGGTGTGAACGGTGTCCACCGCCGTCACCCCGGCCGCCGCCGCACCCAGCAGGCACAGGCTCCGGGCCAGCTCGAAGGTGAAACCGTAGCTCCCGTCCGGCTCGCGGTTCCCGCTGGCGCCCAGCGCGTCCGCCAGGTCCTCCGCGCCCCAGGTCAGCGCGACCACCCGCGGAGCGCCCTGATAGCTGCCGGTGGTGAACATGGCCGGCGCCGTCTCGGTGACCAGCACGATGACCTTCGTTTCACCCGGTTCGGCGCCGGCCGCGACCTCCAGCGCCGACAGGTAATGGTCGAGCCGCTCGGCGTCCTGGCCGCCGCGCGACTTGGGCAGCATGACGCCGCCCGGCCCGGCCGGGATCACCGCGGCCAGGTCGGCTAGCGCGTGCGGCCCGTCCAGCGGGTTGATCCGCACCCACAGCCGCTCCCGGTCCGCCGCCGGCTGCGCGGCGAGGAAGCTGGCGATCATCGCGCGGGCCCGCGGCTTGCCCTTGTCGGCCACCGCGTCCTCCAGGTCGAGCAGGACGATGTCCGCGGCGCTCGTCGTGGCCTTGGTCATCTTCCGCTCGCTGTCGCCCGGCGCGAACAGCCAGGACCGCGTGCTAGGAGCCATCGGCCGCCTCCCCGTCTGAGCTTGCCTGGATCTCGTTCATTATCCCGGCCGTGTGCTCGCCCAGCCGGGGGGCGGGGCCGGCGATGCGGCCCGGGGTCTTCGAGAACCAGGCCGGCGGCCCGGGGAAGCGCACCGGCCCGTTGGGGGTGTCGACCGTTTCGAAGAACCCGGTCTGGTTCAGGTGCGGGTTGTCGAACAGCTCGTCCAGCGTGCGGACCGGCGCGGCCGGGATGCCGAGCGGCCGGAGCAGGTCCAGCCATTCTTGCGTCGTGCGCTCGGCGAAGGTCTCCGCCAGCCGGGCGTAGACGGCGTCGAGCTGCGGGATGCGCTGCTCCAGGGTGGCCAGGTGCTCGCCGGCCCACGGCGGCCTGACCGCCGCCACGAACGCAACCCATTGCTTGTCGTTGTACACCAGCGCGGACAGGTAGCCGTCCCTGGTCCGGTACGGCCGCCGGTTGGGCGTCACCGCCCGCGGGTACACCGCCGGACCCACCGGAGGGCTGAACATCGCGCCGTTGGCGTGCTCGACCAGCATGAACGAGGCCATCGTCTCGAACATCGCCACCTCCACCTCCTGGCCCTCGCCGGTCCGCTCGCGGTGGAACAGCGCCATCATGGTGGCGTACAGGGCGGTCAGCCCGGAGACCTTGTCCGCGATGATCGGTGCCGACGTAGCTGGCCGTGCCGGTCAGCTGCTCCTGCACCGATGGCAGGCCGCACTCCGCCTGGATGATGTCGTCGTACGCGGTGAGGTCCGCGTCCGGCCCGCGGCGGCCGTAGCCGTAGCAGTTGGTATAGACGATGGACGGGTTGACGGCGGCCACCTCGCGGATAGCCGAACCCGAGCGCGGCGATGGCCCTGGCCCGCATCGAGTGGATGAACACGTCGCTGCGCTCGATGAGCGCGCGCAGCCCGTCCTGGCCCGCGCCGGTGCGCAGGTCCAGCACCACGCTGCGCTTGCCCCGGTTGACGTTGACGAAGACCCCGCCCATGCCGGGCTCCGGCCCGGCCGAGACGTAGCGGGTGGTGTCACCGTCCGGAGGCTCGACCTTGATCACGTCGGCTCCCATGTCAGCCATGATCTGGGTACAGTACGGCCCCATCACCATCGCGGTCAGGTCGATCACGCGCACGCCCGCCAGCGGGCCAGGATGCTTCATATCCGCTATGGTCGCGTATTCCGGGCAAGGCGCTGAGCCGGGGCATAATGAGGCTGAAATGACGCTTACACAGCTCAACGCGTTCGTCCTGGTGGCCCGGCTCGGCTCGGTGACCGCGGCGGCCAACGCGCTGGGCGTCAGCGAGTCAGCGGTGTCGCAGGCGCTGTCGGCCCTGCGGCTGCACCTCGGCGACCAGCTGGTCACCCGTGGCTCCGTCGGCATGACGCTGACCCCGGGTGGTTCCCGGCTGCTGGCCACCGCGTCTCAGATCGTGGTGCTCGGCGCCGAGGCGCACGCCGCCGTGCGGGCCGCGCAGGGCGCCCCCGAGCAGCTGCGGGTGGTGTCCACCTCGACCTTCGCCGAGTTCATGATCAGCCCGCTGACCGAGGCGTTCTCCAAGCGCTTCCCCGGGTCCGTCGAGGTCTCGGCCGGAGTGTCGGTGACCCAGGAGATGAGCGTCCTGGTCGGCAACCGGCTCGCCGACGTGGCCATCTCCTCGGCCCCGCCGGAAGATACCGGGCTGGGCCTGGTGACCGAGCCGATCTTCAAGTACCGGCTCGTGGTGGTGACCGCGGGCCAGCCCCGGCTGCGCGGCGGCCCGCGGCAGTGGCTGTGGTTCGTCGACCCGTCCGGCACCGATCCCGGCAGCGAGACCGGCCAGCTGCTGGCTGGCCTGGGCATCCCCGAGGACCAGGTCCGGGTGTTCCAGAACCAGACCGCCGCCTGGGCGGCGGCGGCCGACGGGACGGGCGTCGCGCCGGCCGTGGAGCACCTGGTGGCCCAGCGGCTGCGCCGCGGCGAGCTGTCCCGCGTCGATGCGCCGGGCTGCAAGCTGGACGCCTGCTGGCACGTCACGCTGCTGCCACGCCAGCACCAGAGCGTGGCAGCCAGCTCGTTCCGTCGGTATCTGGGCACGCCCGAGGCCATGCACCTGATGCGCGCCCCCGGTGGCGGGGTGCCGCCCTCCCGGTTCCGCCCGCCGGTCTACGTGACCATCTGGAGCTAACCTGCTGAGCTGGCGGACTGCGAGACGCAGAACTCGTTGCCCTCGGGGTCGGTGAGCGTGACCCAGGTCTGGGTGCCCTGCTGGCCCAGGTGCTGTACCTTCGCTCCGCGCGCGGTCAGGCCCGCTATCGCGGCCCGGACGTCATCGGTGCCGATGCGGACGTCGAGATGCAGCCGGTTCTTGCCCGACTTGGCTTCGGGAACCAGCTGGAACAGCACCCTCGGGGCGCCACCCGTGCCGTCAGGGTGGCGGATGGCCGCGCCTTCCTTCCAGACGAGTGCCCCGTGGTGCAGCCTGGTATCGCTCTCGGCGGCGTGCCCGGCACTGATCATCTGCCGGATGAACGCCTCATCCTGCGGCTCCACCTGCCAGCCAAGCGTCTCCGCCCACCAGTCCGCCAGCGCGTGCGGATCCGCGCAGTCCACGATCACCTGAAACTCGTATGCCATCGCAGGAATCCTCCCCGGGTGGATCCTCAGGCTATCGGCCTGGCGGTGGCCACGGGGTAGCTGGCTCATACGGAGGAGTGCCGACGAACGTTCCCAGGCCGCGCACGCGGTACAAGCGGCGTTCATTGATGAGCAGGTCTACTCCCTTGCGAACCGTGTCCCTGGCAATGCCGAATTCTTGGACCAGTCGAGGTTCGCTCGGAATCGGGTTACCCGGCTGATACGTGTCGTCATCAATTCGCTTCCGCAACACCTGTGCAAGCTGTACATGCTTGGGCACATCGGGGCGACTGAGACTATCGGCCATGATCAACAAGCTAGCTGACCATAAATGACCATCCCTAGTCACCTATGTCTATAGACAGGGGTAGACATCGCTTCTAGACTTGCCAACAGGAAGGGCAGCCTGATTACAGAAGGATCGAGGATGACTATCAGTGACCGGGCGAACACTCCTGAGCCGGCGCACCCGATCGGCCAGCTCACGACCAGGGAGCTGAGTGACTACCGGAGGCAACTCGAACGGGCCATCGGCGACCGGACCATCGGCCAGGCGCCGATGGCGGCAGAGCTGAGAGCGAAGCTGAGCGAGGTCGTCGGCGAAGAGGCGGAGCGCGAGCGGCACCGTCGATCCGGCCAGCGCTGGCCGCTGAATAACTAGATGACCAGCGTTCTGCCCAGCGCTAGCATCGGGCCGCATGCACCCCGGCGGCGCTGCGGAGGACGAACCGAGCGAGCATCTGCGTTACTGGGCCTACCTGGCTGAATTCGCGCAGGTCGCCGACGCCGATGAGCTTGCCATGGTCGCGAAGGTCCTCCGCGATCCGGATCCCACGATGGCCGAAGCCGCTGTCGTGCAGCACGTGGACCGCCGGGCCCGTGACCTCCACCTGGGTCCCGCCTTCGAATCATGGGCCGAGGCGATGACCCGCGCTACCGCAGGCCACCTGTTCCGGACCATCATGCTCGGGCAGCCGTGGGATCCGGCCGCCCTGCTGGGGTCATCCGGCTGGCTCCAGCGCAAGGTCGCCGCCACCCCGGGCCATGAAGCGCTCCAGCTCCTGGCCGACAGCGGCCCCGGCAAGCGGATCCGCAACTCCGCCCGGGCCAGTCTCAAGCAGCAGGGCAGCACCTGATCACCTGGGGCTAGTCGCACTGAGACATCCAAGGTGGCTTCAACCAGCGCGAATTAGCTGTATGCCGCCCGCGGGGCGCGCCTTAAGCAACTCCTTATTCGGCCGTTGCGGGCGCTGTCCGGCCCAGCGGATCATGGTGCGCGTTACGAGTAACGGCGCTTGCGCATTCCGCATTGGCAGGAGCACGCGGCATGGGAATCGAATCTGACGGTCACAGCCGCGGTAACCCGCGGCTCTACGAGCTGATCGAGGACGCCCCGAAGACCGGGAAGAGCCCGACCGTCTGGGCCTGGCCTCAGCTGATCGAGTACCTCAAGGTGGCCGGGCAGCCGGTGGCGGGACCGTGGCCGCCGCACCAGCAGCCGCGGCCGGATCCCGAGGAGGACTCGCTGCCCGTGGCGGTGCCCGACCCCGAATCTGAGTCCTAGACCCCGCCGGCAGGACACCTGGAGGATCTATGTATCCATCGCGGTTCCGCTACGAGGCGCCGAGATCCCTCGACGAGGCGATCAGCACGCTGCGCGACGGCGGGGACTACGCCAAGGTGCTGGCCGGCGGCCAGAGCCTGGTCCCGATGATGAAGCTGCGGTTCGCCTCGCCGGAACTCGTCGTGGACATCAACAACGTGCCCGGCCTGGACTACCACCGGGCCGAGCCGGACGGCACCCTGCGCATCGGCGCCCTGTGCCGGCACTACGTGCTGGAGCGCTCGGACCTGCTGAAGAGCACGCAGCCGACCATGGCCGCGGCCGCCCCGGTGATCGCCGACCCCATCGTCCGCAACCGGGGCACCCTGGTCGGCTCGCTCTGCCACGCCGACCCGCAGGGCGACTGGGCGTCGGTGGTGCTGGCGCTCGGCGGCTCGGTGGTCGCGCGGGGGTCGCGCGGCACCCGCACCATCCCGTTCGCCAACTTCGTCACCGGGCCCTTCCAGAACGTCCTGGACCCGGACGAGATCGTGGTGGAGGCGGTGATCCCCGCGGCCCAGGGCGTCAGGTCCGGCGGGTACCTCAAGCTGGAGCGCCGCGTCGGCGACTTCGCTACCGCCGGCGTCGCGGTCGCCCTGGAGACCAGGGCCGGGAGCGTGATCCGGGCGGGCATCGCGCTGACCGGGGTCGGCGGGTCCACCATCGCCGCCACCGAGGCGGCCGCCGTGCTGACCGGGCACCCGCTCACGCCGGAGAGCATCGAGCAGGCCGCCGAGCTCGCGGCGCAGGCCGCACGGCCGAGGACGGACCACCGCGGCAGCGCGGCCTACAAACGGCACATGGTGCGCACGTTCGCGCTGCGCCTGCTGAGCCGCGACACGCCAGCCCAGGAGGAAGCGGAAGGGCAGCCTGAGATGACGATCGTCTACGACGACCCCGAGGGCCAGGAGCAGGACGTGCCGGTCCGCCGGATCAAGTTCACCATCAACGGCCAGAAGAAGATCGCCGAGGTGGAGCCGCGGCTGCTGCTGGCCCACCTGATCCGCCGCGGGCTCGGCCTGACCGGTACCCACGTGGGCTGCGACACCACCAACTGCGGCGCCTGCACGGTCCTGGTCGACGGCCGCCCGATCAAGTCCTGCACGATGCTGGCCGTCCAGGTCGACGGGCGCACCATCAAGACCATCGAGGGCCTGGCCGGCGCCAGCGAGCTGCACCCGCTGCAGGAGGGCTTCAAGGAGGAGCACGGCCTGCAGTGCGGGTTCTGCACGCCGGGCATGATGATGGCCGCCACGGCCCTGCTCGAGGAGAACCCGGATCCCTCCGAGGAGGACGTGCGCTGGGCGCTGTCCGGCAACCTGTGCCGCTGCACCGGCTACCAGAACATCGTCAAGTCGGTGCTGTGGGCCGCGGCCAAGCTCCGAGCCGAAGCCGGGGAGGCCTGAGGTGTCAGCACTCGACGAGATCAAGATCGGCGGGCTGGGCTCCAGCCGCAAGCGGGTCGAGGACGACCGCTTCATCCGCGGCAAGGGCAACTACACCGACGACATCACCCTGCCCGGCATGCTGCACATGGAGATCCTGCGCAGCCCGCTGGCGCACGCCCGGATCGTCTCGATCGACGCCAGCAAGGCCTGGGACATCCCCGGGGTCCACCTGGTGCTGACCGGCGAGATGATGGCGACCAGGAACCTGGCCTGGATGCCAACCCTGTCCTACGACACCCAGGCGGTGCTGGCCACCGACAAGGTGCGGTTCCAGGGCCAGGAAGTGGCCTGCGTCATCGCCGACGACCCGTACATCGCCAAGGACGCGTGCGAGGCCATCGACGTCGAGTACGAGCCGCTTCCGGTCGTCGTCAGCCCCGAGCAGGCGCAGGCCGCGGATGCCCCGGTCATCAGGGACGACAAGGAGGGCCAGGCCGGCAACACCATCTACCACTGGGAGGTCGGCGACGCCGCCGCCACCGACCGGGCCTTCGAGCAGGCCGACGTGATCTCCAAGCCTCAAGCTGCACTACCCGCGCTCGCATCCCTCGCCGATCGAGTGCTGCGGGTCGATCGCGGACTTCAACCGGGCCACGTCCAAGCTCACCGTGTACATGACCACGCAGGCGCCGCACATCATCCGGGCCGCCGTGGCGCTGGTGGCCGAGCTGCCCGAGCACATGATCCGGATCATCTCCCCGGACATCGGCGGCGGCTTCGGCAACAAGGTGCCGGTGTACCCGGGATACGTCATGTCGATCCTGGCCTCGATCCTGCTCGAGCGGCCGGTCAAGTGGATCGAGGACAAGACCGGCAACCTCATCTCGACCCACTACGCCCGGGACGTCTACCTGGACGGCGAGATGGCGCTGCGCCAGGACGGCAAGATCCTCGGGGTCCGGGTCCGCACCGACGCCGACCACGGCGCGTTCTTCTCCGACGCCCAGCCCAGCAAGTTCAAGATCGGCCTGATGCACTCCACGTTCGCCGCCTACGACGTCCCGGCCGCCCACCTGATGGCCCGCGGCAGCTACACCAACAAGGCCCCCGGCGGGGTGGCCTACCGGTGCTCGTTCCGGGTCACCGAGGCGATGTTCTTCCAGGAGCGGATGATGCAGGCCGCGGCCGACGACCTGGGCATGGACCAGGCCGCGTTCCGGCGGATGAACTTCGTCGCCGGACGACCAGTTCCCGCACCGCACGCCGCTCGGCTTCCTGCTCGACTCGGGCCAGTACGCCAAGTGCCTGGACGTGGGGCTGGCGGCGATCGGGTACGAGGACTTCCGGCGCGAGCAGGCCGAGGCCAGGAAACGCGGGCGGCTGCTCGGGCTCGGCATCTCCACCATGACCGAGCCGCTGGGCGCCGGCAACAGCCGCGAGTACGACATCCTCGGCATCAAGATGTTCGACTCGGCCGACCTCAAGGTGCACATGACCGGCAAGGCCATCTTGCGGACCGGCGCCAAGACGCAAGGGCAGGGGCACGAGACGACCTGGGCCCAGATCGTGGCGCACGAGCTCGGCATCCCGGCCCAGGACGTGGTGGTCGAGGAGGGCGACACGGACACCGCGCCGTTCGGCATGGGCACCTACGCCTCCCGCAGCACCCCGGTGGCCGGGGCGGCGGTGGCCATGGTGTCCCGCAAGATCCGGGCCAAGGCCCGCAAGCTGGCGGCGCACCTGCTCGAGGTGTCCGAGGAAGACGTCGAGTGGGAGCTCGGCCGGTTCTACGTGCGCAGCGCCCCGGCCCGCGGCGTCACCATCCAGGAGTGCGCGATGGCCGCGTACAGCAACATGCCGGACGGCATGGAGCCCGGCCTGGAGAACACCGCGTACTACGACCCGCCCAACCTCACCTGGCCGTTCGCCTGCTACATCGCCACCGTCGAGGTCGACCCGGCCACCGGCGTCTGGGACGTGCTGAAGGTAGTGGCGGTCGACGACTGCGGGGTCCGGATCAACCCGATGATCGTCGAGGGCCAGATCATGGGCGGCCTGACCGAGGCCTACGCGATGGCCAGCATGCAGTTCATCACCTTCGACGCCGACGGCAACTGCGTCGGCTCCAACTACATGGACTACCTGATCCCCACCGCCTGGGAGACGCCCGGCTTCGAGCTGCACAGCGAGGTCGTCACCCCGTGCCCGCACCACCCGATCGGCGCCAAGGGCATCGGCGAGTGCGCCGCCGTCGGCGGCCCGGCGGCCTTCGTCAACGCGGTCATCGACGCGCTGGGCGGCACCGGCGTCCGCAACATCGACATGCCGCTGCTGCCCGACCGGGTGTGGGAGGCGTACACCCAGCGCCGGGATGTCTACGGCGGGCCGCCGGTACGGACGGACGACTGACATGGAAGGCCCCGTGATATGGAAGGCCTAAGCGTGCTGGAGGAGATGGGCGAGCTGACCCGCCGCGGGGAGGCGTTCGCCCTCGCCACCGTGGTCTGGCGGCAGGGCCCGTCCTCCAGCCAGGCGGGATCCCGCGCGATCATCACCGCGGACGGCGAACTGCACGGCTGGATCGGCGGTGCCTGCGCCGAGCCGGTCGTGATCCGCGAGGCGAAGCAGGTCATGGCGGAGGGCACCGCCCGGCTGCTGCTGCTCGGGACCCCGGAGCAGTTCGGCGCCGCCGTCCCGGACGGCATGACCGTGGTTCCCATCTCCTGCCAGAGCGAAGGAGCGCTCGAGGTCTACATCGAGCCCGTGCTGCCCGCGCCGCACCTGGTCATCGCGGGCGACTCCCCGATGGCCCGGACGCTGGCCAGCCTGGCCCGGGCCCTGGGCTGGCGGACGGACCTGATCCGCGGCCCCGACTTCACGGCCGAGGCCGCGGACGGGCGCTCCATGGTCGTGGTGGCCACCCAGGGCCACGGCGACGAGGAGGTGCTCGAGTGCGCGGCCGCCGCCCGGCCCGCCTACCTGGGCCTGGTCGGCTCGCGCCGGCGCGGCGCCACCGTGCTGGGCTACCTCGCGGACCGCGGCGTGCCGCAGGACCAGCTCGACCGGGTGCGGGTGCCGGCCGGGCTCGACCTGGGCTCCACGACGCACCAGGAGATCGCGGTCGCCATCCTGGCCGAGCTGGTCCAGCTGCGCGCGTCCGGCGCGCTGGCCGGCGCGCGCCGGCCGGCGACCCGCGCCGCCCCGGCTCGCCGCTGCGGAACCCGCTGCCAGGACCCGGTGTGCGGGATGGCCGTATCCGCGGCCTCGTCGCGCCCGGTGCGGTACGAAGGCGCCGATTACTACTTCTGCTGTGCCGGCTGCCGTCAGGCGTTCGAGCAGGACCCGGCGCTTACGTGAAGAAAGAGACCCGATGCTGATCAAGAACGAGTTCGAGGTCGCGGAGCCGGTCGACAAGGTCTGGCGGTTCTTCGACAACATCCCCCAGGTGGCCGCGTGCCTGCCGGGCGCCGAGCTCACCGAGGACCTCGGCGACGACAAGTACAAGGGCAAGGTGGCGATCCGGATGGGCCCGGTGCGGATGCAGTTCGCCGGGACCGCGGACATCACCGAACGGGACGACGCCGCCAAGCGGATCGTCGTGCACGCCGCCGGCGCGGACGAGAAGGGCCGCGGCCAGGCCGCCATGATGGTGACCGCGACCCTGGTCCCGGCGGGCCGGGGCACCAAGGTCGCCGTCGCCCAGGACCTGCAGCTGTCCGGGGCCGCGGCGCAGTACGGCCGCGGGATGATCTCCGACGTCACCGCGGTGCTGATGCGCGACTTCTCGGCCAACATGCAGAACCGGATCGTCCGGCTCGAGCGCGGCGAGTCCGCCGAGCAGATCGGCGCGGCGACCGCCGCGCCCGCCAAGGGCCTCACGCTGGGCCTGCGGGCCGCGCGGATGGCCCTGGCCCGGGTCTTCCGCCGGTTCTTCCTTCCCTACCAGCCCGCGAGCTGAAGGGGCGCATTGAAGCGCCCCGGAGGCGAGCGAACAGAAGATAGAGCGAGCTGAGGAGCCAGTCATGGTCTTGTGGTGGATAGGCAACGTGGTCCTGCTGGTGGTCGTGCTGCCGGTGGTGATCTTCCTGCTCAACCGCGTCCTCGCGGCCGTGGAGCGGATCCGGGCCGCGACCGACGACATCCTGTCGGGCGGGGTAGCTCTCATCGGCGAGCTCAACGGCGTGCCGGACGCGCTGGCCGTCACCGACACCACCATCAAGGAAGTCTCCGTCGGCGCGGTGCGCTACGCCGGCTCCGTCGCCAAGCTCCTCGGTTAAGCAGAAGGAGAACAGCCATGCCAGCTGCCGCCTGGTTCACTCTCGTCGTCGCCGCGCTGATCATCGCGATCACCGCGGTGGGCCTGCTCCGGGTCATCTTCCATCTCCGGGCGGTCAGGAAGACGCTGGTCGCGACCACCGGGGGAGTGCAGGCCGTGGCCAGCCTGACCAGCACGGTGCCCGAACGGCTCACCTCGGTCAACGCGAGCCTGAAGCCGGTCCGCGACTTCTGCGAAACGGTCTAGGAGCCATCCATGCAACCGCATTTCCTGGCGCATCCCCTGGCGGCCGGAGCCACGGGCACCAGCACCACCGGCTGGGTAGTCGGCTACACCATCGGTATCGTCATCGTCCTGGTCGTGGTGGCGCTCGTGGTGCCGATCCTGCTGCTGGCTCGGTCGATCGGCAACGAGGCGCCGAAGATCAACGACGCACTGACCGACGCCGTGACCCACACCGCGCCGCTCGCCGCGCTCCGCACCACCATCGAGCACGCCACGATCATCATCGGCGGGCTGGCGCGCGGCCGCGCCCGGCTGGGAGGTTAGCGATGCACAACCTGGCTATGTCCTCGACCGAGCACAACCTCTGGACCATCGCGAACATCCTCGGCCTCGTCGTGGTGGTCGCCGTCGCCGCCCTGCTGAGCCTGCTCATCTACCTGGTCAAGCGCATCGACCGCCGGGTCGTCACGGTCCGGGACACGCTCAAGGCGGCCGCCGCGAACACCGCCGACGCCGCACTGATCCCGCAGGTCGCCAACGGCGTCGAGGCCGTCCTCGCCGAGGGGCTGCAGCACCACCTGTTCCTCGGCCGCGTTCTCGGGAAGGTCAGGTCATCATGACGGGACTGGTCGTCTGGACGGTCATCGACGTCCTGCTGCTGATCGCGGGCCTGGCGTTCTACCTGTTCTGGGTGGGCAGCCTGCTCACCCGGGTCGCCGGGAACCTGGAGGAGTGCGCCGGGACCGTGCGCACCATCGTGGGCCACGCCAAGCTCATCGGGCCCGGGGTGGAGCACATCAACGAGACCGGCGGGGTGGTGGCGGGCGCCCTTCCGCTGCTGTACGGGATGGCCGAGGGCATCGTGGCCGGCGTCACCCCGCGACCCGAGGAGCCCGCAGTCCCGGAGCCCGCCCGCCCGGCCTCGGGTACCCGCCGCTCCCGTCTCCTCGACGCGGTCGGTTTCCGTCCCCAGCCCTAGCCATTAGCGGCCTAGCCCGTCTCCATACGCTGCTTGAGCGCGGCCATGTTGCCGGGCATCTCCTTGCGGGCTGCCCGGCGGACTATCAGCGGGACCAGGATCTTGCCGATGCCGTGGCCGGTGAAGTCGACGCTGATGGTCAGCCGGGACCGGGACCCGTCCAGGGGCTCGACCAGGACATCGACCGCCGCCCGGATCGGCCCGTCCGTGCCCCGTACTCCCCAGGCCCGGGGCGGGTCGATCACCACCAGCTCAGAAGTAGACGGCCGGTCGGCGCCGCCGATGCGCCGCGTCATCACGCACCTGGCGCCCACGGCCGTGCCGTCCATGTGCCCGTCCACCACGCCCTGCTGCCACTCGGGGAACCGGGCCGGGTCGGTGGCGTAAGCGAAGACCTCGGCGGCCGTGCGGCTGATCTCGGCGCTGGTCACAATCGGCGGCATCTCAGCTGCTGTCCTTCACCAGCGCGGCGTAGCGGTCCAGGTACAGCGGCCAGCCCTGGTCCCCGTCGACGCCGTCGGCGACGGCTTCCCAGCCGGGGCCGTGCCGGTCGATATGCCGGTGCTCGAGCTCGACCCGGGTGCGGGTCGGCGACTCGGCGTAGAACCGCACCTCGACCTCGCTGGCCTGGGCCGGGTCGGCCTCGATCGTCCACTGCGGGCTGATATCCCAGCTGAACACCACCCGATCCGGCGGGTCGAACGCCAGGATCCGTGCCCACCGGCACTCGCTGCCGTCGGTGGCCCGGTCCGTGATACCGCCGCCGACCCGGGGCTCGAAGACCGTCTCGGCGATCGGCGCGCCGAGCAGGTTGTGCTCCGGCGGCTTGAAATCCCCGAACCGGTCGGTGAACACCGAGAAAGCACGCTCGATCGGCGCGTCCACCACGACCTGCTTGCGGACCATCGCAGTTTCGGCCTGGGCCATAATTCCTCCTCGCCGGGCGCTTCCGCGGCATCGGCGTACCCGGCCAGCGCCCGCTGCCAATAGGTATCGAGCTGATCCCGCAACGCTGCCAGCGCGACCGGGTTGAGCCGGTAGATCCGGCGCGTCCCCGCCGCCACGTCCTCGACCAGGCCGGCGTCCTTGAGGATCTTCAGGTGCTGGGACACCGCCGACCGGCTCACCGGCAGCCCGGCCGCCAGCTGCCCGACCGCCTGAGGACCGTCCGCCAGGCACGCCACGATGGCGCGGCGCGTGCCGTCGGCCAGCGCGCCCCACCGGTCAGCATCTTGGTTAGCGTCCACTAACCGTTAGTCTGTCCTAACCAATGCATCGGGTCAAGCCCCGTTCAGCGAGGGGCGTCGCCCATGCGGTACTGGTGGGTGAGCTCGTCGAGCTGCTGCTTGAGATCGGCGTCGAGGGTAAGGTCCACGGCGGCCAGGCTGGCGTCGAGCTGGCCGGGGCGGCTGGCGCCGATGATGGGAGCCGTGACGGCCGGGTTGGCCAGCACCAGGCGACCGCCATCGTGACCAGGCTGAGCCCGGCCTGCTTGGCGAGCTGACCGAGCTGGTCGACGGTGTCGAACTCGATGTCGTGCCAGTAGCGCTGCTGGTACATGCCGCCGGCCGTGCCGAGGGTGAACCGGGTGCCCTCACCAGGCGGGGCCGAGCGTTCGTGCTTGCCGGACAGCAGGCCGCCGGCGATCGGGTTGTAGGGGATGACGCCGACGCCTTCCTCGGCGCAGAACGGCAGCATCTCCCGCTCGATCTGGCGGAACAGCAGGTTGTAGCGGGGCTGCACGGAGTCGAAGCGGGCCAGTCCGAGCGTCTCGCTGCGGCCGACGGCCCGCACGATCTGGTAGGTCAGGAAGTTCGAGCAGCCGAACTTGATTCAAGGACATATTTCCTAGTATCATCTGGAGCTAGCTTTGGACGTAACCTCCCCGCCCTCCGCCCCTGGAGTCGAAGTGATCCCGATTGGCATTTACGTTCGGATCTCTGACGATGACAAGGATGAACACGGGAACCTCACTCGCGAGGGTGTGAAGGAACAGGAGTCCGACTGTCGCCACCTAGCCGACGACCTGAGCACCGCCCTCGGTGTGACCTTGGCCGTTGTCCGCGTTTATGACGATAACAACATCACCGCCGCCCGTGAGGACGTGACACGCCCAGATTTCGAACAGATGCTCAAGGATCTTGAGGCAGGGGTGATCCGGGGATTCCTGTTCCCCCACGCCGACCGGGTGGCCCGGCTGGAACTGGACGCGGCGAGAGTAACGCGGGTCTTCCGCATGAATCCCAGCTACATCGGGCGCAGCGTCAAGGGCGGCACCGACTTGAGCACCGACGAGGGCCGTGCAATGTTCGTCGTCCAGGCCGTGATGGGCGGGATGGAGGTGTCCGCTACCCGCCGCCGGGTGGCAAGGCGGAACAAGAGCCATGCCTTGGAAGGCAGGATTCACGGCGGCAGGCGTCCCTTCGGATGGGAAGCTGACCGTAAGACCCTGCGCCAGTGGGAAGCGGACCTCCTGGCCAAGGCCATCAGGGAGATACCCAAGGGTAAGACGATTGGCATGATCCGCAAGGAATGGATAGCCGCTGGCGTTACCCCCACAGGCGGCGGCAAAGGAGTCCTGCGCGACCAGACCGTGTTGGTCAAGGTCACCAATCCCCGAGTCTGCGGCTATCGCGTGTACAAGCCCGCAGACGAACGCAGAGAAACGAAGTCGATTTGGCTGCCCGATACCCTCCTGCTTGCCGACGGCGAGCCTGTCATAGGCGACTGGGAGCCGATCGTCACGCCGGAAGAATGGAAGGCGTGCGTCGCCACCCTGGAAGCACGAAGGAGCGGGCAGGCCAATGAGTACACCAGGCTTCACGCGAAGTATCTGCTGTCGGGAATCGCCCGTTGCGGTGAGTGCGGGTCTCGCATGTATGGCAGGGTTGATCAAAATGGCTTCCATTACCGCTGCCTGGCGCGTGAAGGCGGCTGCGGGAAGGTACGGCGTAGTGGGCCGCCAGTCGAAAAGCACGTCGAGGAATTGTTTCTTGAGGCAACTCGCAGGGCACTCGGTCCGGTCGAAAACGATGAAATTGATGACACCATCTACGACAACCGGATCACTCAGCTCCGCGAGGAAATCAAAGAAGTGATGGCCAGGCGTAAGCCTAACCATCCCAAGAGGATCAGCACGTCAATGGCGATGGACCTGGTGAGTGAGCTAGAAACCGAGATCGCAGACCTTACATACAAGGCCCGTACCCTTACGGCTGCCAAAGTTAGGCGCCAGACCGACGCTCCCTCTCTGCTGAAAGAGTGGGAGTCCTATACTATCGACATGAAACGAGACCGGCTACGGCGCGATATCAGTGCTGTCGTCATCAATCGGAGCGGCAAGGGATTTCGCTTCAACCCTGCGCTCATCGAGATTGTCTGGGTCGGCTGACTTGAATCCCCACAGCCTCAGCGTTTCGGTTCTCCATTCCGCTGAGCGTGGTGGCATCTTCTCCAGTTCGCGTTCGATCCATTCCTGTTTTGTCAACGGCTGCGGTTGCGCGTGATTGCCTGGTGCGTCTCCGCCTCTCGCCACGGGATCGCCAAAGTCGTTTGAGATCTGGGTGTCATAGCGGCAGGTAGTCCAGTACGCGGTTTCGGTCACGGGCGATGGCTTGGAGCGTGCGGGTGATCTCGGTGACGCCGGAAAGATAGAGCAGGCTGACGGCGACTTGAAGGCCGCTCCGGCCCAGTCTGGCATGGTCCATAAACGCACGCTATCGCCCCGGCTCAGGTCCCTTCCGGGCGGGCGGGGTCCTTGGCCAGGCCGGGGGAGGAGGCGGTGGTGCCGCCGATCCACTCGTCCTTCCAGGCCTGGTCGAACTGCTGGTCATTGCAGCGCGGCTGGTAGATCGCGGTCAGTTCCCTGGCGATCTGCTCGCGGTGAGACCGGTTGCCGCCGGGTGCCTCGTAGGTGCAGATGTAGACCCTGAACTTCGACCCAGCCCGCTTGATCCAGCAGTGCGCGCGCGGATGCTGGAACGGGAAGCGCTCCGCGGTGAGGTCGTCGGAGTGCCCCACGTAGATGACCGCGTACTTGTCCGGCTTGGCCTCCGGGTCGGGCTTGTAGGCGATCGCGTATACCGCCGCCGCGGCCGGGGGAGTCCACCCGGCCAGCAGCCGCGGGCCCTCGAACGGGTACCCGGCCAGCGAGCCGAGCCTGATCACCCGAGGTCTTCCTCGTCCTCGCTGATCGCCTCGGTCCGTACCACCGGCGCGGCCGGGAGCCCGGCCCGGGCGGCGGCCTGGGTGAACTCTCCGGTCGCCTTCTGGATCGCCGCCTCGCGGTCAGCTGCCTCCACGATCAGCCGGGCGCCGTACCGGCTGGAGCCGATCCCGCTGGCGATGCCGCCGCTCGCCGCGACCGCGTCCGCCAGCTCGACGACCTCCTCACGGGTCAGGACGCGGTCGCCCTCGGCCTCGATCCCGACGCTCCACCTCATCTGGTGCTCCTCACCGGCCGTTTCTACGTTAAGCATCCCATCTGGCGACTGGAGCGCGCGCCACGGCCTGAGGACACGGTCGCTCCGGAGCTATTTAGTCTCCGGCATTGCGAAGTAGTCCATGTTTTGTTCGAAATGCACCAGTTGTTGATCTTGTTGGGTGATAGATCGTTCCCTTGGCGGTGTACCGCTCACCGTAGCGGTCACTGAGCGTCGGCTCCTCGTAGAAGCGCACCAAGCTCGCGACGATGAGCCAGAACACGCCTGTGTAGATCAGCAAGGTCACGCGTCCGAGCAGCAGCGCCTGGCCGAGGATCGCCGCAATCACTACGAGGTACATCGGGGTTGCGGATGTAGCGGTAGGACCCGCCGATCACGAGATCCTCAGTCGGTGCGATCGGATGGGGTGCCACGGTCCTCAAGCACGAAGCAGACGATCGTCTCAAGCAGCGGGCCGGTGCCCATAACGATCAAGGCGCCACCGAGCACTTCCCCACCGTGATCGGCGACGTCACATGGCCGAGCTGATCGTGGGCGCACAGATTCGGCGCTGGGAGCTTCGGGGCGATGCGGGCGCCCGCCGTTACGCTGTGAACGTTACCGGGAGGCGGCGCAGGCTGCGGACGAGGCGGCTGTGGCGCCAGCTGAGTTCGCCAGGCTCGGCCGCCAGCGCCAGGTCGTGGCAGCTGCCCAGCAGGGCGGAGATCGCGATCTGCCCTTCGGCGCGGGCCAGTGGCGCGCCCAGGCAGTAATGCAGTCCATGGCTGAATGCCAGGTGCCCGCTGCTGTCTGTCCGGCGGATGTCCAGCCGGTCAGGGGCGGTGAACTGCTCCGGATCGCGGCATGCCGCGGCGTAGGAAACCAGAACCGGGTCCCCGGCCGCGATGACGGCGCCGTCGATGGGCACGTCCTGGGTGGCGAACCGGATGGCGGCGTTGATCTTGACCGGCGGGTCATAGCGCAGGAACTCTTCGACCGCCGGGCCCATCAGCTGCGGGTCCGCGCGCAGCACAGCCAGCTCGCCCGGATTGCGCAGCAGGGCTAGCACTGCGTTGCCGATCAGGCCGGCGGTGGTTTCGTAACCGGCGGCCAGGAGCACGAAAGCCATCGCAAGCAGCTCCTCGTGGTCCAGCCGGCCGCCTTGGTCCCTGGCGGCGACGAGCCCGTCCAGCAGGTCCCCCGCCTCGGCGTCGGCGGCCGCCTGGCGCTCCTGGCCTGCCCCGCGCTCTTTGGCAGCGATGAGGTCTGACAGGTAACCGCGGATCGTGGCCAGCGCCTGCGGGATCCGTGCTGCGTCGCCTTCGTCCACGCCGGCGTAGATGTTGGTGAGCCGGGCAAACTCCCCCCGGTCGGCAGCCGGCACGCCGAGCAGCTCGGCGATGACCGTCATCGGCAGTGGCTGGGCGAACCCGGTGATGAGTTCGGCGTGACCGTGCGGCAGGAACGCCGCGATGAGGTCGTCGGCGATCTGCTGGATCCGAGGCCGCAGTGCCGCCACCCGTCGCGGTGTGAACGCCTGGGAGACCAGCCGCCGCAGCCGGGTGTGGTCGGGCGGGTCGGTTCGCAGCAGGTGGCGGGCGATGCCTGGTGAGGTGATCGCCGCCACCCACGGCACGGTGCGGGCCGCGGCGCTGGCCCGTTCCGGGTTAACACTCAGCCGCGGGTCGGCCAGAGCCGCCCGCGCCTGCTCGTAGCTGGTGATCAGCCAGGCCGGCAGGCCCCCGAGCACCACCCGGCACGCTGGCGTCTGCTCGCGCAGCCGGGCCAGCAGCGGATACGGGTCCGCGGTGAGCGCCGGCTCCCATGCCGCAAGATCGATTTCTGCTGCCATGGCCGCTCCCTTGTCCTGCCCGCACGCCGGGCATCGTCTGGATGAACGCGGCAATCGCAGCGGATGCCGCCGTCCCTATACCGCGCCCGGCATGAACCCAACGGTACGGCTTCGCGGGATACGGATATACCTGGCGACCGAGGTGGTGGCTGCCCAGGGACGACCTGCGAAGGCGCGGGTCTTGGGGTGATCCCTGACGACAAGCTGGGCCAGCTGCGCAACGCGGATCAGGAAGACCCGAAAGCAGGAGACAGGCTCGCCGGCCCATAGCTGCCCAACGGCTGGTCAAAGGTTGGCCGGCTCGGAAGGCTCGCTGCTGAGCAGCGGATCGAGCGGGTTAATCTTGTCCATCGGCTCCGCTGGCTCGATCCTGTGCCCCGGCTCTGCGGGTCGGTCCTCTCGAACGGCTCGGTCGCCTCAGTGGGCCCAATTTTCTTTGCCGTCTCGGCCGCGAGGGCCGGCTCGATCTTGTCCGCGCTGTCCGCCAGTCCCTGCTGGCGTGGCGTTCCCGGAGCGCCGCGATAAGAATCCCCTTGTCCACGACTCGCGTGCACAGATCAGGCGATCTGCGCTGTTGTTCCAGGTCATGGGTGTATCTGCAAGTGCAGCCACAATCCGCTTTGCCGTCATCACCATCGCTGCAAGCAAGCCCAATGCTGGCGGCTGGAACAACCCCAGCCCGGCGTCCTGGCCTGGCACACACCCGCCGGCCGCACCTACTCCACCACCCCCACCCAGTACTCCCTGTAAGAGCCAGTTGACCCCGTGACTGCGGGCGGCCGATGCTCCCTCTCGTCGCGCGCTCCGTACTGGCACGCTGTCGGTAGGCAGTGGCATGCCAGTACGGGCTGCCCGAGACGGCCGGGAAACTAGCTCCTGGCGTGACCGGCGATCGGCCCGTAGAAGCGCGGGTTGAAGCCGGCGGTCGCGGCCTTCACCTCATCGGTCGCGTCGCCGTAGACGCTCATCCGGGTCGGCGTGCACAGGTCGAGAAAGCGCCCGGCGAAGTTCTCCACGAACCGGCCGACGTGCGCGACCGCGGCATCGGCGTCCGAATAACGTTCGTAGATGTGCACATCGTGACCGTCGAGGAACCATTCGAAGACCTCCTGGCCGGGCTCGGAGGCCTCGTTTTCCGCCGTGATCTCCTTGGCCAGGGCGCGGTAATCTTCCAGCCCGTCCGGCCTGACGGTGGCCTCGAACAACCACGAAATGGCGGTGCTCATAAGTAATTCCCCTCCGTGCGCTGCTGATAGTCCAAGTGCCCGACGGCACCCTCGCAGTCACCCCGACAGACGTCAGGCCCCCCACCGAAGGAGCGACATTAAATGCTCGCCTGAGCATAAAACACGAAATTCTCAGCGTCGAGTAACCTCGGGCATTTATCAGGCCGCCACGCACCTGCAATCCTTTGCTGCCGGGCTATTCGCCGCGCGGTCCCCGTATTCATCCCGGGCGCTCCGGCCTAGTTCAGCCCGGGCAGCAGCGCGGCGAACTTCTCCAGGCTGGCCAGGTCGTGGCCGGACAGCAGCAGGTCGACGTGCGGGGCGGCGACCATCATCCCCAGCGTGCTCGGCCGGAAGCCCGGGTCGTCACCCTTGTGCGGGTTCAGCCAGACCAGCCGGTGGCACTGCCGGGACAGCCGTTCCATCGCCGCGGCCAGCACCTCCGGGTCGCCGCGGTCGAGCCCGTCAGAGCAGATCACCACGATGCCGCCCCGGCCCAGGCCGCGCCGGCCCCAGTCACGGACGAAGGCGTCCAGGCTGTCCCCGATCCTGGTCCCGCCGTCCCAGTCGAAGGCCGCTCGCGCGGCCCGCTCGAGCGCCTCGTCCGGGCGCCGGCACTCCATCGCCCCGGTCACCCGGGTCAGCGTGGTGCCGAAGCAGAAGACCTCCACCCGCCCGGCGGACCGCTTCGCCGAGTGCGCGAACTGCAGCAGGCTGCGCGAGTAGTCGGCCATGGATCCGGAGATGTCCAGGATCAGCACCACCGGGCGCAGCCGGACCCGCCGTCGCCGCCAGTACAGCCGGGCCGGCTCGCCGTGCATCCGCATGGATTCCCGGACGGTCCGGCGGGGGTCGGGGCGGGTGCCTGAACGGGCGGCCGCGGTGCGCCGGGTCCGGCGGCGCGGCGGGGTGAGCCGGATCCTGGCCATGATCCGGCGCAGCGCGGCGAGTTCCTCGGGCGTGCAGGCCGGGAACGACTTGTGCTTCAGCGCCTCCACATCGGAGGCCATCCAGCCGAGCATGGCCTCGTCCTGTTCGTCGGAGTCGCCCGGTTCGGTCGACGGGATGGCCAGCGCCCCCTGGGCCTGGGCCGACGCCCGCAGCATGAGGGTCAGTTCCTCATCCGGGCTCCCGTCGCCGAGGAAGAACCGGCGGAACGCCTCGTCGTACCGGGTGATGTCGTCGCGCCTGGTCACCAGCGTGGCCCGGCCGGCCCAGTACAGGTCGGTCAGGTCGGAGGGGTCCAGTGTGCTCACCGCCGAGCAGTAGACCAGCACGTCCCCGGTTCCCACCGCGAGGCCGGCCGCGCGCAGCTCGCCGGCGAAGGCGACCAGGAGCCCGGTGAACCTGCCGTCAGGCACCGGAAGATCAGGTACCGGAAGATCGGGAACCGGGGCATCAGGCACCGGAGGTGATCTCCTCCAGGTTGTCCCGGACCACCTCGATGTCGTCGCGGTCCTTGACCACGGCGCCGAGGGTATCCAGCGCGTTGCCGGGCCCTAGGTCGGTCTCGCCGAGGAAGTCCAGGGTCCGCGCCCAGTCGATGGTCTCCGCCACCCCCGGCGGCTTGGCCAGGTCGAGCTCGCGGAGCCGGTGCACGGCGGCGACCACCTTGCGAGCCAGCACGGCGGGTATGCCCGGCTCCCGGATCAGGACGATCTCGACCTCGCGCTCGGCGGCCGGGTAGCCGATCCAGTGGTACAGGCAGCGCCGCTTGAGCGCGTCGTGCAGCTCGCGGGTCCGGTTGGAGGTGAGCACCACCAGCGGCGGGCTCGGCGCCTTGATCGTGCCGATCTCGGGAATGCTGATCTGGAAGTCCGACAGGACCTCGAGCAGGAAGGCCTCGAACTCGTCGTCGGCCCGGTCGATCTCGTCGATGAGCAGCACCGCCTGGTCCCCGGCCCGGACCGCCTCCAGCAGCGGCCGTTCCAGCAGGAACTTCGGACCGAACAGCTTGTCCACCGCGTCGGATTCTCCGGGGCCGGCCAGCTGATGCTCGGACAGGGCCCGGATGTGCAGCATCTGCCGGGCGTAGTCCCACTCGTACAGGGCCTGGTTGGTGTCGATGCCCTCGTAGCACTGCAGGCGGATCAGCCTGCGGCCGAACACCGACGCCATCACCTTGGCGACCTCGGTCTTGCCTACCCCGACCTCGCCCTCGAGCAGGATCGGACGGTTCAGCGACAGCCCGACGAACAGCGCGGTCGCCAGCCCGCGGTCGGCCAGGTAACCGCCCTGCCGGAGCGTCTCGGTTAGCTCGGCGACGGTGCCAGGGCCTGCCATCCGCTAGGACTCGGGGCCGAGGACCAGGTCCCGTACGCTGCCCGTGCCCTGGTTCAGCTTGCCCTCGCGGGCCAGCTGGGTCCGCCAGGCCAGCCGCAGGTCGCCGTCGGTTTCCTCGGCCAGCCCGTCGAAGCCGACGTCAGCCATCCGCTTGCAGGCCTTGACCGGGCCGCAGTCGTCATCGACACTCTCGGCGGTTTGTCCCTGGGCGCTCCATACCTCGCGGAGCACCTCGAGGACCTCTTCGGTGTTCCCGCTCATCCGCACCCGCCTTCCTTCGTCTGCTTTCGAGAGTAGGCGCCGCGCCCGGCCGTGGCGACTGCGGATTAAGAGGTCGCTTATCTAGCCCATTTCGGCCGAACGGGTGGGTATCAGCTCCGGTCCTCCAGCGCGCCCCGCATGGGCTGGAGCTTCACCAGGGTCTCCGCGAGTTCGGCCGCGGGCTCGGAGCCCGCGACGATGCCGCATCCCGCGAAGAGCCGCGCGGTGCGCCCGGACAGCTGCGCGCTGCGCAGGGCGATGCCCCACTCGCCGTTCCCGGCGGCGTCGACCCAGCCCACCGGGCCGGCGTAGCGTTCCCGGTCCATGTGCTCGAGCTCGCGGATCAGGTCGAGCGCGACGGCGGTCGGGGTGCCGCAGACGGCGGCCGGCGGGTGCACGGCGGCCGCCAGCGCCAGCGCCGACCGCAGGACGGCCTGGTTCCCGGTCGCGGCCAGGGTGCCGCGGACGTGGGTGCCGAGGTGCTGCAGGTTGGGGAACTTCAGCAGCGACGGGCGGGCGTCGACGTGCAGCGTCTCGCAGAGCGGCTCGAGCGCCTCGCGGATCGAGACGACCGCGTAGGCGTGTTCCTCGTGGTTCTTGGCCGAGGCCAGCAGCTCCTCGCCCAGCGCGAGGTCCTGCGCCGGGTCGGCGCCGCGCGGCAGCGTGCCGCCGAGCACCAGCGCGCTCACCTGCCGCCCGTCCCGGCTGACGAGCAGTTCGGGGGTCGCGCCAACCATGCCGTCGCAGGCGAACGTGAAGCAGTCCGGGTAGCGCCGGGCCAGCCGCTGCAGCAGAACCCGCGCGTCGATGGGCTCGTCGGCGGTGGCGAACAAGTCGCGGGCGAGCACCACCTTGCGCAGGCTGCCCGCCTTGATCGCTGTCACCGCGTCGGCCACCGCCTGTTCCCAGCGCGGCCCCGGCAGGCTGCCCTCGCTCCACTCCAGGGCCGCCCGGCTCGGTCAGCGCGGTCCCGCTCTCCGGCCAGCCGGAGGGCGGGGTCTCACCGGGCTCGGTCACCGTGGTGAGCCAGGCCAGGCCGCGGCCGTCCCGCCCGAGGATCACCCGCGGGACGATCAGGACCGAGCCGTCGGAGGACGCGTCGAAGGTAAAGGTGCCGAACGCGACCGGGCCCGAGCCCCGGACCCGGACCTGGTCGTCGACGTCGGCGGAGTCGAACACCGAGCGAAGCCACTTCTCCCCGGCGGTGAACCTGTCCTCCCCGGCCGGCAGCGTGACCCTGACCGCCTCGCCCCAGCCGGCCAGGCCAGCCCCGTGGTGCACCCACGCGACCACGTTCGGCTGGGGGAGGCGCTCGATCAGGTTCCCTGGGTCGGGGACGGTGACGGTACGGACGACGAGCCGCCCGGTCCCAAGGTGCCCGCGAGGCTTCTGGCGGCTCAGCACCTGCACGCTGCCATGTCAGCCCCGCGTATCATCTGTGTCACCCGGTCATCCGCCACGAACCCAAATTCTAGGTGGCGTCCCGGACTGCCCTGCTTTCCGGGTTGGTCCCCGCCTCGGCCGGGATCGCGTCCGGGCGGTCCTCTGGCCTGCCGGAACGCGCCAGGGCGCTCGGCCACCAGATGTGGCGCCCGATATCCAGCGTGAGCGAGGTCACGAGCACCGACCGGACGATGAGCGTGTCGAGCAGGACGCCCAGCGCGACCGCGAACCCGATCTCGGTGAACTCCACCAGCGGCAGCGTGGCCAGGCTGGCGAACGTGCCGGCCAGCACCAGGCCCGCCGAGGTGATGACGCCGCCGGTCGCGGCCAGGCCGGTGAGCGCGCCGCGCCGGGTCCCGGACCGGATCGACTCCTCCCGTACCCGGGTCATCAGGAAGATGTTGTAGTCGATGCCCAGGGCCACCAGGAACACGAAGACGAACAGCGGCATGCTGGTGTCCGCGCCCGCGAAACCGAACGCGTGCTTGAAGAACAGCGACGACAGGCCCAGCGCGGCCCCGAACGACAAGACCACGGTCCCGATGAGCACCAGCGGCGCCACCAGTGCCCGCAGCAGCAGGCCCAGGATGAGGAACACCACCACCAGGATCAGCGGGATGAGCAGGTTCCGGTCGTGGGTCGCCGCGCTCTCCACGTCTTTCTGAATCGCGGTCCCGCCGCCGACCTCGGCCTGGGCGCCCGGGATGGCGTGCACCGTGGTCCGGATCTTGTCCACCAGGGTGTACGCCGCCGGGCTGTCCGGCGCCGGCGTCATCGTGGCCTGCAGGAACGACTTGCCGTCCTTGGTCACCGGCTGGGTGACCGAGGCGATGCCGGGGGTGCCCGCCAGCGCCGTCCTGACCTGGCCCGCGGTGGACGCGGTGGTGACGACCTGCACCGGCTCGCCCGAGCCGGCCGGGAAGTACCGGGCCAGCACGTTCTGCGCGGAGATGGACGGGGGAGTGCCCCGGAACGCCTGCGCCGTGGTCAGCGTGCCGAACTTGAAGCCGATCATCCCGGCCGTGCCGGCCGCCAGCAGCAGGGCGGTGACCACCCACACCATCCGCGGGCGGCGGCTGATGCCCCGGCCGACCCGGGACCAGATCCCCCGGCTGGTCGGCTCCGGCGTCCCGTAACCCGGCCGGACCGGCCAGAAGATCCACCGGCCGAAGATCACCAGCACCGCGGGCAGCAGCGTGATCATGGCGATCAGGCCGACCGCGATCCCGACCGCGGCCACCGGGCCCAGCCCGGAGATGTCGTTGGACTCCGCCGCGAGCAGGACGAGCATGCCGGCCACGACGGTCAGGCCGCTGGCGATGATGGCCGGGCCGGCCCGCCGCAGCGCCACCGCCATCGCCGCGTGCCGGTCGGTGTGCCGGCGCAGCTCCTCCCGGTACCGGGCGATGAGCAGCAGCGCGTAGTCCGTGCTCGCGCCGATCACCAGGACGACCAGGATTCCCTCGCTCTGCCCGTTGACGGTCAGGCTGGCGTGCTGGGTGAGCAGGTAGATCACGGCCTGGGCGACGGTCAGCGCCACGCCCGCCGACAAGATCGGCAGCAGCCACAGGATCGGGCTGCGGTAGGTCAGCAAGAGCAGCAAGATCACCACGGCCAAGGTGGCGTACAGCAGGGTCGAGTCGATGCCCTTGAAGATCTTTATCTGGTCGGCCGCGCTGGCCGCCGGGCCGCCGACGTAGACGTTCAGCCCGGTGCTGTCCTTGGTGGCCTGGCCCTTGACCGTGGAGATGAAGCCGCCGATGTCGGAGTTGAAGCCGAGTTCGGAGCCGACGGCGGTCTGGATGGCCTTATGGTCCTTCGACACCACCGGCGGCGCGACCCGGCCGTTCACGGCGGGCAGCGAGGCGAAGTAGCGCGCGTCGGCGGTTGCCTTCGCCATGTCCGCCGCGGTCACCCCGCTGTCGCGTACGTACACGACCAGCGCGGGGTTCAGGTCCTTGGACTGGAACAGGTTCTGCTCGTTGAGCTCGTGGGTGGATTCCGCCGACGACGGCAGGTACGCCGACGCGTCGTTCTTCTCCGCTCCCTGCAGCTTGCCGGCCAGGCCCCCGAGGGCCGCGACTACCAGGATCCAGAACACCACCACGATGTACTTGGTCCGGCGGCCGCACACGAACGCGATCAGGCGGCTTCCGCCTGATCGCGCCTGGTTCCCGCCGGCTCCGGGGTCCCCCGACCCCGGAGCCGGCGACTTCCCCGTGTCCCGACCCGGCGCATTACGGGGCGCCCCCGTGGTCCCGCGTGCCACGTCGTCCTCCTCACGTCTTGAAAATCATCTGATGTTATGCTTAGGGAATACGATGTATCTCATGCCTGCGGCATGTCAAGTTATATCTTGAAATGACCTCCGTTGTCGCGGCATTTCTCGTTTCCCGCGGTCCCTTTTCCAGTGCAGCCGCTCGCGCCCCTCGCCTGGCTGGCGGCCCGGCCGCGTCACTATCTTCTCCGGACCGCCCCGTCCGCCCCGCCGTGTTGACGCAACCGAATGGTTGCCATATTATGGCAACCAGTCAGTTGCTACTTCACGGAGGACCGTATGGCTTTTCCCGACCGCATCGAGCGGACCCTGGAACTCGCCCATCCGCCGGCCGCGGTGTGGGCGGCCCTCACCACACCCGAAGGGCTGGCCGCCTGGTTCGGCAACGAGGCCAGGATCGACCTGCGCCCCGGGGGGACGGCCTGGATGAAGTGGACCGACGGCTTTACCGCCGACATGCGCGTGGAACGGGTCGAGGAGCCGCGGGTGTTCGGGTTCACCTGGCACATCTCCGGGCTGCCCGAGGACGACCCGCGCCGCACCTATGTCGAGTTCACCCTTGAGCCGGATGGCCCGGGAACCCGGCTGACCGTCACCGAGAGCGGCTTCGCCCAGCTGCCGGAGGATGCCTACCGCAAGGCGTACGACGGCAACAGCCAGGGGTGGGTGAGCGAGCTGGGCGAACTGGCCGCCTACCTCGATGCCGCCTGACGCCGAGGCGATCGCCGAGCAGGTCTTCGCGGCCCTGGCTGACCCGAGCCGGCGCACCATCCTGGCCGCGCTGGCCGCCGGCGGGCCGGCCACCGCCACCGACCTCGCCGCCCGCCTGCCGATCACGCGCCAGGCCATCGCCAAGCACCTGGCCCTGCTGGCCGAGGCCGGCCTGGTCACGGCCGAGCCGGGAGAGCGGCGCCGGGTGCGTTACCGGCTGCGCTCCGCCCCGATGCGGGTGGCCCAGCAGTTCCTGGCCGCGCTGGCACGCGACTGGGACGGCCCGCTCAGCGCGCTGAAAGACCACCTCGACACCACCGAACCCGGTGCAAGAAAGGAATCATCATGAAAACCCCTCCAGTCGTGACGGCCGCCGAATGGGAAGCGGCCCGCGAGCAGCTGCTCGTGAAGGAGAAGGAGCTCACCCGGGCCCGGGACGCGCTGGCCGCGCAGCGCCGGCGCATGCCGTGGCTGGCGGTGGACAAGCCCTACGAGTTCACCGGCCCCGGCGGCCCGGCGAGCCTGCTCGACCTGTTCGGGGGCCGCCGCCAGCTGGTCATCTACCGGGCCTTCTTCGAGCCCGGCGTGGTCGGCTGGCCCGACCACGCGTGCCACGGCTGCTCGATGATGGCCGATCAGGTCGCCGACGTGGTGCACCTGAACGCCCGTGACACCGCCTTCGCTTATGCCTCCCGCGCCCCGCAGGCCGATATCGCCCGGCTGAAGGAGCGGATGGGCTGGACGATGCCCTGGTACACCATCACCAGTGACTGGGACGTCGACTTCGGCGTGGACCAGTGGCACGGGACGAACGCCTTCATCCGCGAGGGCGATCAGGTGTATCGCACCTACTTCGTCAACAACCGCGGCGACGAGGCGCTGGGCAGCACCTGGAGCTACCTCGACCTGACCGCCCTCGGGCGCCAGGAGACGTGGGAGGACTCACCCGCGGGCTACCCGCAGAGCGCGCCGTACGACTGGTGGAACTGGCACGACGAGTACGACCACCCCGAGCTGGCGCAGGGACCGCTGAAGCAGCGGGTGGCGGCCGCTGCCGCCGCCGGTTCCGACGGCCCGGGCGGCTGCTGCTAGAGCAGGGTGAGCTGCTCCGGCCGGGCGGCGGGCCGAAGGGGCGCCGGGGCCTCGCGGGCGGGCCGGGACGGGGGAGCCGGGACGGCCTGGCCATCCGGGGCGGTGCCGCGTGAGGGGGCACCGCGCCCGGAACCCGGGCGTGCCCGTCCGATGCCGTACTTGTCCGCTAGCTCGCGGACCTGGCCGGCGATGCGGTTCTGGTAGGCCTTCGGGGCGTAGGCGCCGTGGCCGTACAGCTCCAGGTACCGCCCGACGAGCTCGGGATGCTGGGCCCGCAGCCAGGCGAAGAACCACTCGCGGGTGCCCGGCCGCAGGTGCAGGACGATCGGCATGACGTGGTGGGCGCCAGTCGCCGCGATCTCCCGGACCGTCTGGTCGAGCTGGGCGGGGGAGTCGGACAGGAACGGGACCACCGGGCCCATCAGCACGCCGCAGGGCAGCCCGCGCTCGTTCAGCGCCGCGCACGCCTCCAGCCGCCGGGCCAGGCGCCGGGGTGCCCGGCTCGATGGACCGCCACAGGTCCTTGTCGGTGAAACCGGCGGACACGTTGAGGCCCACCTCGGTGACCTCGGCCGCCGCGGCGAGCAGCTCGATATCGCGCAGGATCAGCGTGCCCTTGGTCAGGATCGAGAACGGGTTGGCGGCCGCCGTGAGCGCGCCGATGATGCCGGGCATCAGCTGGTAGCGGCCCTCGGCCCGCTGGTAGCAGTCCACGTTCATGCCGACCGCGATGTGCTCGCCCGCCCATTTCGCCGAGGCCAGCTTCTTGCGGACCAGCTCGGGCGCGTTGACCTTGACCACGACCTTCGTGTTGAAGTCGGCGCCCGCGTCGAGGTCCAGGTAGGTGTGCGAGTTCCGGGCGAAGCAGTTGTGGCTCACCACCCCGTTGGCGATGAAGTCGCCGGTGCCGGTGGTGATGTCGTACATCGGCACGTCCAGGCCCAGCGATTCGATGGCCACGATGCGGAGCCTGGCGTCGCTCTTGATGGCCATGCCGTCGATGGAGCGCTTCCTGGTGATGGCCGGGTCAACCGTATGGAAGAACCTCAGCGCCTCCCGAAGGCCGCCGCGCAACCGGATGCAGGTAAGTCCGTTGGGACGGTTGCTCGGCTCCAGGGCGAAATCGAAGCCGAACGACTCCAGCGAGGACATTGTCCAGTTGATGATCTCCGGATCGGTGTTCGGGATCCGCAGGCTTCCGCTGTAACTGCCCTCGGCATCGAAGATCCCGGCCAGGAAGCCCTTGCGCCAGTCGGCGGACGGGTTATCCGGCCAGCCGATCAGCCATTCGATCGTCCAGACCTCACCGCGCCTGCTGGCGCTGATCGCCGTCACCCGGCGGCGCGTGGCCGACTCCTCGGCGAAGGTGAACTCCCGGCAGCCGATGCCCACGCGGGCGAGGTAGTTCGCGGTCCTGGCGAGCCCTTCCGGATCGGCCAGCGCCAGGCGAAACTGATGAACGTAGGAGTCGCGGGACGGATAGTGCCCGATGGTCCCGTCTCCGCGGATCATGCCGCACAGGTAGCCGCGCCGGTAGGCGGCGGTCTCCTTGGGCGGCTCCGCGAACCCGCCCACGCCCATCAGCTTGTTGTTGACGGTCAGATGCGGGCGCTGCAGCGGACCTTGCTCGGTCCCGGTCACGTGCTTCCAGCCGCGCTCGGTCAGGAAGCGGTGATCACCGCTGGAGATCAGCTGCGTGCCGTCTTCGAGGATGACGCGGTAGGCGGGCTTGACCGTGGACCAGTGCGCGAGCACCGTCGTCAGCGCGTACCGGCGGTAGTAGCCCTGACGGACCGTGCCGTAGATTTCATCGCCGACACGCACCTCCGCCAGCGGTTTGGTGCGGCCGTCCGCCATCAGGATTGGCGTCTCACCGACCGCGCAATAATTGCATGCATGCTGGCAGCCCCGGTAGGGGTTGACGGTCCACCGGAACGGCATCCGGGAAGCCTCCGGTACCCGGTTCACCACGGACTTGGCCTGGACCTCGTAGAAGGTCATGCCGCGGAAGCCCGGCGTATCGAAGGTGCGGGCGACCGCGCCGCGCTCGATCAGCGGGAGCGTCCCCTCCCGGCGGACGGCCCCCTGGCCCGCGGCAGCGAACAGGTCGCCGGCCTCGGCTTCGGGCGGCTCGTCGAGCCGCAGACTGTCCCAGCGCATGATCTCCACCATAGAATAGGCGTTCGATCATGACAAGTTTGACACGTTACGGATCGTTGTCAGTATTCAAACCGTCCCGGGCGGCGCGGACTGGCCCGGGCCGGTGGCGTAACCTGCCGCTGAACGGGGCATGAGACGGCCGAGGGAACATCGGGCGTTCGCCACGAAAAACGGACGAAGTACAAAGCCAGAACAATTGGATAAAGACCCCCTCCTGAGGCATATTGAGAGGGTAGTCACCCCGGAGCACGACGCGGAGGTTGCTGAATGGCGCTGTCGATGGACGAGCAGCGCGCGCTCGCCGAGATCGAGCGGCGGCTCGCGGCTGACGACCCTGGGCTTGCCACCTGCATGACGGCATTCCAGCGGCCCGGGCCGGCTCGTGTCCTGCGCTCGCCCCGGGCGCGCATCATCGGCTCGCTGTTCACCGTGCTGCTCGTCGCGATGGTGTCGCTGATCGTCTACGCGATGATCCCGTTCCGCACGAACAGCCCGCGCACCCCCGCCACGCAGGGCACGGGAAGCCCCGGCAATACCGCGATCACGGCCACCGGGAGCACCCCGGTCCCGCCGGGCCACGCGCCCTCGTCCGCCAGTGCCGGCGCCAGGGTGAGCGCGCCCTCGGGCGCGACGTCATCCGCCAAGCCCGCCGCGGGCGCCAAGGCATCGCAGTCCCAGGATCAGGCGGCCGGCCAGGCTGGGTCGGCGGCGGCTAGCCCCTAGCTCCCTAAGGATTCCCGCCACAGCTGGACGAGGTAGCGCTCGAGCCCCTCGAGCGTCTTCTTCTCCTGCTGGAACTCGTCGCTGAGCGGGTTGCGGTGATGGTCGAAGAGCTGCGCGTAGCGCCGCGTGACCTGGTCCCGGTTTCCCGCGTACACGCGGACCGAGTAGTCCCCGACCCCGCCCGCCAGCCGCAGGCCGCGGACGGCGGTGCCGGCCAGGCCCATGCTGACGCTCAGCTGGCCGCGCAGGTAGATCGTGCCCTTGGCCTCCTCGTCCCAGGCGTCACCGCACGGCGGCGGCGCCTCGTCCCATTCTTCGAGGACGAGCCGGACGTCGATGTCCTCTTGCAGGCTGCCGACCCACAGCTGCTCGCGGTTGGTGCTGATCAAGGCGCCCACCGGGGGCAGCGGACCACCTGGGGCGTCCGGGTCGACAGACGGGTCATGGATCCGGAACATCCTCCGCTCCGGAGTTACCGGTATGACCAGCTGTAGAAGCCTGCGGCTCATGGCGTCCCCCTCCCCCCTCGGCACGTCGCTACCTTGGACAACAGCCCGTTAGCTAGCAAATCTAGACTGCGGACGCGCATCGTGCAGGGTGAAACGGTGCGGAAGTGCTAAACGTAACCACTTGACTACATGCAGCCACGGTGTACCGTCATATCTGTTATGAACCTTGTGTCCGATCTCGACCTCCCGGCGTTCGATGACGCGGAGCCGGACGTCCCGGCCGATCGCTATCACGCCCAGCTCGCCGGGATCCGCCAGCAGGGCTGGCTGGCCAGGTCGCCACTGGCTTACCTGGTGCTCGATCATGACGCGGGGGAGTTCTTCCTGCGGTCGAAGGAGACCGCGTTCCCCGGCCGCCAGATCGCCGGGTTCTTCGGCGTCAGCAGCGGCCCGCTGGCCGAGCACATCGACGCCAACATCTTGAACCTCAGCGGCGAGCACCACCGGCGGCTCCGGGCCCTGGTCGGCCGGCGCTCACGCCGCGAGCGGCCGACCGCTGGCGCCCCGTGATGCGCGGCTTCCTGGCCGACCTGTGGGCGCAAGTCGCCGACACTAGCGGGTGCGACTTCGTGGCCGCGGTGGCCCGGCCTTATCCCGCGCTGACGATCGCGACCGTGCTCGGCGCGCCGCCGCAGGACGCCGGGCGGTTGCACGCCTGGTCCACCTGGGTGCAGCGGCAGTTCGACATCCGGGCCCTCGATGCCAGCCGCGGCGAGATCGAGCGGGCGGTCACCGAAGTCGAGGCCTACGTGACCGGGCTGCTCGAGGCCAGGAGCGCGGCTCCCGGCGATGACCTGATCAGCTCGCTGCTGGCGGCCCGGGACCAGGGCGGCCGGCTGTCCGCCGCCGAGTGCGTGCAGCTGGTGGTGAACCTGCTGGCGGGCGGCATCGACACCACCGCGGGCCAGCTCGCGCACGCGATCCGGCTCTTCGCCACCCATCCCGGCCAGTGGGCGAGGCTGGCCGCGGATCCCGGCCTGGCGCCGCGCGCGGTCGACGAGGTGCTGCGGTTCGAGCCGGTCACGCCGTTCACCGCCCGGATCTGCCTGGAGCAGGTGGAGTTCCGCGATGTCATCTTCCCGGCGGGCACGATCGTGGCGGTCTGCGCCGAGCGGGCCAACCGCGAGGGCGACGGCGGCGAGGGCTTCGACATCACCACCGCCCATGCGGGCCGGCTGCTCACGTTCGGGGCGGGCGCCCATTACTGCCCGGGCGCGAACCTGGCCCGGGCCGAGCTCGAGGAGGCGCTGGCGTTCCTCGCGCCGCGTGCTCCCGGCCTCGCCCTGGACGGACCGCCCCAGCTGGGCGGGATCGAAGGCATCTACGGGATCGACAAGCTCCCGGTCAGCTGGTCGGGCACATCGGCGATGAGCCCGAACCACGGCCGCGCGCCGGACGTGTTATAGGTAGGCAGTACTCGTCCGCGGCGAGTACGACCCAAGGGGTTCGCACGATGCAGGCACCAGGGAGAACTGCCCGTAAGAGGTCACACGCCGTGTCTGATCGACTACCGGAACGTAAACCTGTGCCGGTCCTGGGTCACGAGCTCGCCGCCCGCCAGGAGCTCGCCGCCCGGCCGCCAGGTCCCCGCCCCCGTCCGTCCCCGTACCCGCCGCGCGGCGGCTACCCTCAGCCGGCCGTGGCCCCGGCCCCCGCCGCGATCCCCGGCCCGGCCGGGCTCACCGCCGGGCGCCGCGCCCTCATGCTCGCGGTCTGCTGCATGAGCCTGTTCATGGTGGGCCTGGACAACACCATCGTGAACGTCGGGCTGCCCACGATCGGGCGGGAGCTGCACGCCGGCGTGTCCGGGCTGCAGTGGACGGTCGCCTCCTACACCATCGCGCTGGCCGCGCTGCTGATGTTCGCCGGCGCGCTCGCCGACCGGATCGGCCGCCGGACCATCTTCCAGGTGGGCCTGTCGCTGTTCACCCTCGGCTCCTGGCTGTGCAGCCTGGCCCCGGGCCTCGGCTGGCTGATCGGGTTCCGGATCCTGCAGGGCGTGGGCGGCTCGATGCTCAACCCGGCGGCGCTGGGCATCATCACGAACACGTTCACCGGGCGGGCCGAGCGCGCCCGCGCGATCGGCGTCTGGGACGGCGTGTTCGGCCTGTCGATGGCGCTCGGCCCGGTGCTCGGCGGCGTGCTGGTCGGGACCGTCGGCTGGCGCGGCATCTTCTGGGCGAATATCCCCGTCGGCCTGGCCGCCATCTCGCTGACCGCGCTGTTCGTGCCGGATTCCCGGGCCCCGCGGGCGCGCCGGGCCGATCCGGTGGGCCAGTTCGTCATCATCGTCATGCTCGGCGCGCTGGCCTACGCGATCATCGAGGGACCCGCGCTCGGCTGGCGCTCACCAGAGATCCTCGGCTTCTTCGCGCTGGCGACCGCGGCGCTCGCGGTCCTGCTCGCCTACGAGCCCCGCCGCGCGGAGCCCGTGGTCGACCTGCGGTTCTTCCGCAGCGTGCCGTTCGCGGGGGCCAACCTGAGCGCGGTCTGCGCGATTGCCGCGATGGCCGGCTTCCTGTTCCTGTCCACGCTGTACCTGCAGGACGTGCGGGGTCTGTCGGCGCTGCAGGCCGGCCTGACGATCCTGCCCATGCCCGTGGTCATGGCGCTGTGCGCGCCGCTGGCGGGCCGGATGGTCGCCAAGCGGGGCCCGCGGATCCCGCTGATCATCGCGGGCGCCGCCATGACCATCAGCAGCGCCGCGCTGTCCCGGCTGACCGGGTCGACCGAGCACCTGTACCTGATCGTCACCTACTCGATGTTCGGCATCGGGGCCGGCATGGTGAGCTCGCCGATCACCAACGGGGTGATGTCCGGCGTGCCGAAGACCCAGGCCGGGATGGCCTCCGGCATGAACTCCGCGAGCCGGCAGCTCGGCCAGTCACTGGGCGTGGCCATCGTGGGCTCGGTCCTGGCCGCCAGCATCCGCGGGTCGATGCAGGACGGCTTCGTCCGGGCCGCCCACGCGGGCTGGTGGATCCTCGCGGGCTGCGGCTACGCCGTGCTGCTGCTCGGCCTGCTCTGCACGACCCGGTGGGCCCGGGCGACGGCGGCCCGGCTGGGCGAGGGCGACCCCGTACCCGGACCGCGACCTGCTCACCTTCGGTGACGAACATCTCAGCCATCCGGCCTTGGCGTCCCGCCCGGCACCGGAAATAGTTAGTTGCAGGGACGCAACTACGCTTTATTCCAGCCAGGCCGGGTGATACCGCTTGCCAGAGCTCAGCCGCCGCCGACGCCTGCTGGTGCTCGTGATCTGCTCATCCAGCCTGTTCATCGTGGGCCTGGACAGCACGATCGTGAACATCGCGCTGCCGTCCATCGGACGGGACCTGCATGCCTCGGTGGCCGGCCTGCAGTGGACGGTCGACGGCTACGCGCTCGTGCTCGCCAGCCTGCTGATGCTGTCCGGGGCGACCGCCGACCGGATCGGCCGCCGCCGCGTCTTCCAGACGGGCCTGGCCGTCTTTACCGCGGGGTCCGCGCTGTGCAGCCTGGCGCCCGGCCTGGGCTGGCTGGTCGCGTTCCGCATGATGCAGGCCATCGGCGGTTCGATGCTCAATCCGGTGGCGATGTCGATCATCACCAACACCTTCACCGAGAAGACCGAGCGCGCCCGCGCGATCGGCGTCTGGAGCGCCACGTACGGCCTGTCCATGTCGCTCGGGCCGGTCGTCGGCGGCTTCCTGGTCGACTCCATCGGCTGGCGCGGCACGTTCTACGTGAACATCCCGGTCGGGCTGGCCGCCATCGCGCTGACCGCCCGGTTCGTGCCGGAGTCGCGGGCGCCCCGGCCGCGGCGGCCGGATCCGGTGGGGCAGGCGCTGATCATCGTCATGCTCGGGTCGCTGACCTACGCGATCATCGAGGGGCCTGCCCTCGGCTGGCGCTCGCCGGTCATCGTGGCGCTGTTCGCGGTGGCGGCCGCGGCCCTCGGCACGTTCGCGGCCTACGAGGCCCGGCGGACCGATCCCGTGCTCGATCCCCGGTTCTTCCGCAGCGCGCCGCTGGCGGGCGCGGTGCTGACCGCGATCAGCGCCACCGCCGCCGTCGGCGGCTTCCTCTTCCTGGCCACGCTGTACCTGCAGGAAGTGCGCGGGCTGTCGGCGGTGCAGGCGGGCCTGCACCTGCTGCCGATGGCGTCCATGGTGGCCCTCGGCGCGCTGGTGTCCAGCCGGGTGCTGGCCCGGCGCGGCGCGCGGCTGCCCATGGTCGCGGCCGGCCTGGCGCTGGCCGCGGGCGGCCTGCTGCTCTCCCGGCTCACCGCGTCCTCCGGCCTGGCGCCACTGGTCATCGCCTTCGTCGTGTTCGGCATCGGCGGCGGGGTGATCAACGCCCCGATCACGTACACGGCGGTGTCCGGCATGCCCGCCTCGCAGGCCGGCGTGGCCTCGGGCATCGCCTCCACCAGCCGCCAGATCGGCCAGGTGCTGGGCATTGCCGTGGCCGGCTCGCTGCTGGCCGGTAACCTGCGCGGCCAGCCGCTGCGGACCGGGTTCGTGGCGGCCAGCCACGCCGACTGGCTGCTGCTGGCCGCCATGGGAGTGGTGATCGTGGTGCTCGGGCTGGTGACGGCCAGCCAGTGGGCGGTGGGCACCGCCGCCAGGACCGCGGCCCGGTTCGCCGAGGCCGGCCCGGAGACCGCCGGCCCGCTACGCCGGGTACCCGGCGATTCTCTTCAGGGCGTCCAGCCCGGTGATCGTGATGCCCCGCTGGCCGGTCAGGATGATGCCGCGCTGCCGCCAGTTGCTCAGGGCCCGCGTCACCGTGGCGCGCGACGTGCTGGCCAGGCTGGCTAGCTCCTCCTGGGACAGGGGTACCGCGATGTGAATCCCCTGGTCGGTCCTGCTGCCGAACCGGTCGGCCAGGCCGAGCAGGACGATGGCGAACCGGTGCGCTCCGTTGGTCACCGGGTAGCTGCGCCGCATCGAGTCCGCGTCGTTCCACCGGCGCGTGACCACCTGCCGGTAGGCGTGCCCGGCCCCCGGATGGTCGTCCAGGAGCGAGCTGAACTTGTCGTACGCCACGATCAGCGCCCGCACCGGGCCGATGGCCCGCACCGTGGCATTGCGGTACCCGGTGGTCTCGCCCGCGATCTCCCCGACGAGGTCGCCGTCCCCGCGCAGGGCGAGCGTCTGCTCGTGACCGTCCGCCGTCGACGAGAGGACCTTGGCCAAGCCGTCGAGCAGCACGAACACGTGAGTGGCGGGCTCGCCCTCGTCGCATATCATCGCGCCCGGCGCGAAGACGCGGATCCGGCCGAGGTCGGCCAGGACGGCCTGTTCTTCGGCCGTGAGCAGAGCCCAGAAGCCCTGGGCGGGTCCTATCTCGTGCGGGTTCATATCACCGTAGCTGGGCTCAGATGCCGGCCTGGGGGTCATGACCGGTACTGGTTCTACGATGAGCCATCCGGGTTCCGTTGACAAACTGTGAGGTAACGTGCCTTCCCGGCCCGCCGGGCCTCAGGGGAACGCTGCTCGGCAGGCCGGGAAGGAGCCAGGGGAGACGGGCCGGGCCGGGTGGCCGCTCATGCCCCCAGGAGGACGGTCACGGTCCAGGCCAGGAAGCACGCGACGGTGATGAAGGCCCAGGTGTCGGCCAGCTGGATCCGCTCGCGGCGGTGGCGGACCGCGCCGAGCATGAGGTTCACGTGCGCCCAGTCCCAGGCCGCCTCGCTGTCCGCGGACGCTCCGGTCAGCCACCGTACCCGGGGATCGAGCGGGGCGCCAGTGCGCCAGCGGTGGTCGTTCAGCTGGTCGAGGACGGGCCGGCTGGCCAGCAGCAGCAGCGAGGCGGCCCGCAGCCAGCACAGGATCAGGAAGCCGAGCAGGCTGACGCACGCCACCCCGGCCAGCCCGGGGCGCAGTACGGAGGGCGAGAACGCGGCCTCCAGCGCGATGCCGACCGAGAGCGCGCCCAGAATGCTGCCGCCCAGGAGGACGCTGCCGCGCGTGCCGCGCAGCAGCCATGCCATCTCGGCAATCTGATCCTGGGCAGGCCCCCGATCTGTCACCTCACCGTCCGCAGCGAGCTGGTCGTGACCGAAGCTGTGCCGCCCACCCATCGCCTCTGCCGATACAGCCACAGTCACGGCCATCGTCCTCGCCTCCGTACGTGCGCTTACCCGATGAGCTAAGCCAATCAGGGCAGGATGCGGCGTGCTACGCCACGCGAGACAGCCCGGCTGTCTCAAATGACGCACCACGGGGAGGACGGCTCAAGGCGGTCAGCCGCAGCCGCAGGCCCCGCCGCAGCAGCCTCCGCCGCCGGAAGGGCCGGCCGCCGGGCGGCCGGAAGCCAGGCCGCCCACCGCCACGGTGGACAGCAGCTTGACCGTGTCGTCGTGGCCCTGCGGGCAGGCGCACGGAGCCGAGGATTCGCTCATCGGGCGGTTCAGCTCGAACGTGTCGCCGCAGGCGCGGCAGCGGTACTCGTAGCGGGGCATGGTCGCAGTTTACGCGCCGGCCGCCGGTCCGGTATCGCGCCGGGCCGGACCGCGCGCATCGCCGGCCGGGGAGGTGAAGCCCAGTTCGTCCGGCACGGCGGCCGCGCCACCGGGTCCGGCCGGCCGGGCGGTCGCGGGCCTGGCTGGCTCGGGCGGGGTCACCGGCTCCGCGTAGTAGAAGGCCTTGCCGCGCAGCAGCGACACCAGCGCGCCGGCGATTGACATGATGGCGGCGGCGGTGAAGACGATGACCAGGCCGTGGTGGAACGGCGCCGCGATCAGGTGCGGGAAGAACTGCCGGCCGGTGAGCACCGCCACGTTATGGGCGGACAGGTGGTGCAGGACCCCGGACGGGGCCAGCAGGTTCTGGATCGGGTTGTAGCCGAGCAGCGCGGCGAACATGGTGCTGACCGGGGGCAGGTGGCTGACGTGCGCGGCCACCGCGGCCGGCACCCCCTGGGCGGTCAGCCCGCTGGTCAGCGTCTTGGGCAAGGTGGAGGCCAGGCCCGCGATCATCAGCGAGAAGAAGATCCCGATGGACAGCGACATGCCCGAGTTCTGGAAGGTCGACCGCATGCCGGAGGCCGAGCCGCGGTGCCGGACCGGCACCGCGCTCATGATCGCGGCGGTGTTGGGCGCGGCGAACAGCCCCGAGCCGATCCCGTTGCCCAGGATCAGCAGCGCGAACACCCAGTAGGAGAAGTTCACCGGCAGCAGCATCAGCCCGACGAAGCACAGCGCGGCCAGCACCAGCCCGGCGGTGGCGAACGGCCGCGGGCCGTACCGGTCGGACAGGGTGCCCGAGATCGGCCCGGCGATCAGGAACCCGGCGGTGAGCGGCAGCATGTAGATCCCGGCCCACAGCGGGGTGACCGCGAAGTCGTAGCCGTGCAGCGGCAGCCAGATGCCGGCCAGCCAGATGACCAGCATGAACTGCAGCCCGCCGCGGGCGATCGCGCCGAGCAGGCTGGCCAGGTTGCCGGCCGCGAACGGCCAGACCTTGAACAGGCTCATCTGGAACATCGGCTCGGCGATCTTGGTCTCCACGACGCAGAACAGCGCGAGCACCGCGGCCCCGCCGGCCAGCCCGGTGATGATCCACGGGTTGGTCCACCCGGTCGGGTGCCCGCCGTACGGCTGGATTCCGTAGGTGATGGCGACGAGCAGGGAGCCCAGGCCGATCACGAACAAGACGTTCCCGATCCAGTCGATCTTGGCCCGCCTGGTGGTCGCGATCTCCCGCAGGGACTTGTACGCCCAGATCGTGCCGAACAGCCCGAACGGCACGTTCACCCAGAACACCAGGCGCCAGTCCCAGGCGGCCAGCACGCCGCCGAGCAGCAGCCCGACGAACTGCCCGGAGATCCCGGCGATCTGGTTGACGCCCAGCGCCATGCCGCGCTTGTTCGCCGGGAACGCGTCGGTCAGGATCGCGGCCGAGTTGGCCATCAGCATCGCCCCGCCGAACGCCTGCACGAAACGCCAGCCGATCAGCCACATCGCCCCGTCGGCGCCGGTCAGCGGGTCGAGCGAGAGCGCGATGGAGGCCAGCGTGAAGACGACGAAGCCCAGGTTGTAGATCTTCACCCGGCCGAACATGTCGCCGAGCCGGCCCAGCGTCACCACCAGCACCGACTGGACCAGCAGGTAGCCGATGATCATCCACAGCAGGTAGCTGATGTTGCCCGGGTCGAGCGGGTTCAGGTGGATGCCGCGGAAGATGGCCGGCATCGCGATGATCACGATCGAGGCGTCGATCGTCGCCATCGTCATGCTCAGCGTGGTGTTGGACAACGCGACCCACCGGTACCGGTCGGGCCTCCCGTCCGCGGTGCTCACCGCCGTACCGTTCGCCGCCTGCTGTCCCGTTCAGCTGCCCTGATCTCACGCTTCGCCGCACGTTAACCCAGTCTACAGCGAATCACTTGCTTAATGGCAACTATATATCTGGGCCAGTTTCAGGCGACCGGCTCCTCGTCGCTGCCTGCGTCGCCGGGCGGTCCGGGGGAGGCAGGGGTGCGCTCGAAGATGTAATACACGGCGATCAGCGCGATCAGCACGAAGCGAGGCGACGGCGCTGAACAGCGCGACCAGCGATGGCGATCACGTAGACCAGGCCGCCACCGACGAACCGCACCCGGGCCGGCCAGTGCTGCTCCGGCGGCAGCGGCTGGTATACCCGCTGGCCGTGCAGCGTCCACTCGAAGATCGCGGCGAAGCCGAGCCGACATGCCAAGGAAAACCCCGGCGTACAGCATCATCGCCAGCTGTGCGTCGCCGCCGTCGTCCGGGAAATAGGATCCGCCTCGGTCGCGGTGGAGAACGGGATCAGCACGACGAACAGGAGCAGCACCAGGTTGAGGAACAGCAGCGTGCGGTCCACCTTCATGATCGACCTGACCAGCGCGTGATGGTTGACCCAGATGATGCCGATCATGAAGAAGCTGATCAGGTAGGCCAGGAAAGCCGGCCATTTGCCGTGCAGCTGGTCGAGTCAGGGTCCCGTGTCCCTCGGCCCTTCCACGGTGAGGTCGAGCGCGAGCAGCGTGATCGCCACGGCGAACACGCCGTCGCTGAAGGCCTCCAGCCGGGACCGGTCCATAGGCGCTCCTTAGCTCTGTCCGTTATCCGGCCGCGGCCGCGGGGTCGACCTTGGCCAGGATCTGGTCCACGCAGTCCTGCATGTGCCGCTGCCGGCCAGGCAGGTCCTTGCTGGCGAAGGTGTCCAGCATGGCCAGCACGCGGTCCTGGCCGTTCAGGATCTCGAGCTGCTGCTTGGCCATCTCGTGCAGCGCGATCAGGGTCTCGTGGTCCGCGATGGCCCGGCGGTCGCTGGCGGTCTGCGCCCGGTTGGCGCTGACCTGCAGCGAGATCATGATGGAGAGCTGCGGCAGGTTGAGGATGGTGAGCAGCAGCGGCCACGGCGTCTTGTCGAAGCCGACCACGTTGCCGAGGAACAGCCAGGCCACGATGCCGATCGTGATGCCGATGAACACGTACATCGAGCCGCAGAACTTGTTGACCGCGTCCGCGATCCGGTCCAGGATCGACGTCCCGCGCACGTGCTGGGACAAGATGAGCTTGGGCAGGTGCGCCTCGGGATTGGCCCTGATCTTCTCGGCCCGCTCCCGCAGGTGCGCGGTGGCGTCCTCGATCGCGTGCCGGGCGGCGCCGTCGCTCGGCGGCCGCGGTGGGTTTGGCGACTCGACTACCTGCCCGTCGGACAGCGTGATCGTCTCGGTCATGGGTTCCTCCGTGCAGGCCAGCACCAGCGTGATGCCACGATCAGTAAGGTACGAACTGGCCTAACCTAACGTCCCGCGGCCCGTGCCAGGTTCCCTCACGGCCGGCCGGGTTCAGAAACAATTATCCCGAACGAGTCCGCTGATACCCCCCAGCACCCGCAGAACGGGAACCTGACCTTGGCGCCCACCTGGCTGACCGTCGTCGCCGCCGTCTACCTCGCGGTCTGCTCGCCTGCGCGGGCGCCATCGCCGGGGATATCGTCATCGGCCGCCGCCGCCAGCCGATGGGCGTCATGAACGCGGTCTACCCGGTCACCGCGCTGTACTTCGGCCCGCTCGCGCTCGCGTTCTACAGGCGGTGGGCCCGCGCGGGTACGGGTCCCATGCCGCGAGAGCGCCGCAGGCATCGTCGTCCGTACTGCGCGATCGCGCCGAGCCGAGGCTGGCCGCGACGGCCTCAGGCGGCGCCAAGGCGGATTTCGTCTCGCTGACCTGCTTCGAGATCGGACTGTTCGGCTGGATGGCCGTCATGACCTTCGTGCTGTTCCCGGCGCCGAACGAGCTGATGCCCGGCTCGGCCGCCTTCTGGCTCCTCATGCAGGCCGGCATGATCATCGGTTTCGCCACCTCGTGGCCGGCCAACGTCTGGCTGGTCAGGCGGGGCATCAAGATCCCGATGTGAGCTCCCGGGCCGGGGTTAGCGCCGTTCTCCGGCCGGCTCGAGCAGCAGCCGATGGTGTCGCATGGCCGTCAGCGCCAGCGCTGCCGGTGGAAGTCCGCGTGCTCGCCGCTGGCGCCGATGGCGAACGCCGGCGCCACCGCCACCCCCAGGCGCCCCGCGCAGGCCCGGATCGACACCGCGGTGGCGATCCGGGTGTCGGTGTCGAGCGGCAAGTGCGGCCCGTGCTGCTCCAGCGACCCCACCGGCACCACCAGCAGCCGCCGGGTCGCCTGCTCCACGTCGGGCCACACCGCCCCGGCCAGTTCAAAGGCAGCTTCCGGCCGGTTGTCCATGCCGTCATGGTAGGGAGGCCGGCGACTAGCCCGGAAGTGAACGCGGCAGCCCGAACGACGGGAGCACGCTGGTTTCGAAGCGGGTCATGGCGCTGATCCGGTCGCCGGCCAGGGTCAGGACATACAGGCCGGCTCCGTGCCGGATGCCGTTCGGGCCCCGCAGGTAGGCCCCGAACGCCGGCTGGCCGTTGGCCCGGGCCGGCACCAGGTCGAACCGGCGGCCCGAGCCGAAGATGGCGGCGCTGAACCGGGCCGCGGCGTCCCGGCCCTGGTATTCGAAGGGCATCGGCGGCATCGAGACGAAGACGTCGTCGGTCAGCAGGGCCACCAGCGCGCCGATATCGGCCGACTCCCAGGCGCTGACGAACTTCGCCACGATCGCGTCCTCGGCGGGCGAGCCGGGGGCGGGCGCCGATGCGCCGGCGGCCTGCGGCCGGTGCCGCAGGCTGGCGCGGGCCCGCTTGAGGGCGCTGGTAACCGATTCGGTGCTCGAGTCGAGCATGGCGGCCACCTCGCTGGCGCGGAACCCCAGCACATCGCGCAGGACGAGCACGGCGAGCTGGCGGGGCGGCAGGACCTGCAGGGCGGTCACGAAGGCCAGCGAGATGGCCTCGGTCTGCTCGTACCGGGCCTCCGGGCCGGGCGGGCCGCCGGCCGTGTCTCCGAGCAGGTCGCCGGGATACGGCTCGAGCCAGGTGACCTCGCCGAGCCGGGTCGGCTCGGGCCGGTCCACCCCCGGCACGTCCCACGCCCGGGCCGGTCGCCGGCGGGCGGCGCGCAGCGCGTTCAGGCACCGGTTGGTGGCGATCCGGTACAGCCAGGTGCGCAGCGAGGCGCGTTCCTCGGTGAACCCGCCGAGGCCCTGCCAGGCGGCCAGCAGCGTGTCCTGCAGGGCGTCCTCGGCGTCGGCGAAGGACCCGAGCATCCGGTAGCAGTGGACCTGCAGCTCCCGGTGGTGCGGCTCGGTCAGTTCCCGGAACGCCTCGCCGTCCCCGGCCTGCGCCCTCGAGATCAGGTCAGCTCCGACCGGCCTCACCGCATCACCTTCCTGCCGTGCCGATTCGCCGTTTCATCGTGTACGTACACCGGGCCGGGGGCGAACTGGGCGGTCCGGGGATGACCAGTTCGCGGCCGCCGCGGTGTATCCATCACCGGCGGCCCGGACGGTCCGGGCGCCGGTCAGCAAGGGGAACCGATATGGGCAAGATCGTGATCACCACGAACACCTCGCTCGACGGGGTCGTGCAGGACCCGGACGGTAAGGAGGGCTTCCGGCTCGGCGGCTGGTTCGACCAGTTCGGGGGCGAGGACCTCGGCCCGTGGGCCAGGCACGAGACGGACGAGACGCTGGGCGCCGAGGCCCTGCTGCTCGGCCGCCGCAGCGACGAGTGGTTCGCCGCCCGGTGGGCCGCCCGGACCGGCGAGTGGGCGGACAAGCTGAACAGCATGCCCAAGTACGTCGTGTCCTCGACCATCCACGAGCCCAAGTGGGCCAACTCGACCGTCCTGACGGGCGACGTGGCGGCCGAGGTCGCGAAGCTGAAGCAGGGACTGGCCGGGGAGATCCTGGTCTACGCCAGCTACCAGCTCGGTCGCGCGCTGATCGAGCACGACCTGGTCGACGAGGTGCGGCTGGTCGTCTTCCCGGTCGTGCTCGGGGACGGCGAGCGCCTGTTCGGCCCGACCGGTGACCGCAAGGCCCTGCGCCTGACGGGCACCCGGACCATCGGCCGCGGCCTGGCCTTCCTCACCTACCAGGCCGTCCGGGACGCCTAGCGCGGCGGGCCGCTCGTACTAGTCTGGCCAGGTGCCGGAGGGAACCAGGACGCGCAGGCCAGGTGGCGGGGCGACCCTGGCCGGCCCGGGTGAGGACCTGGTCCCGCCGGGGTTCCGGCTGCGGCCCGACCCGGGGGTGCGCGCGCTGGCGGGCGGGACGGTGATCACCGGCGGCTTCCCGCTGCGGGTGCTGCGGCTCAGCCCGGCCGGGGCGCGGCACGTGGACGGCTGGTGGGCGGGGACCCCGGTCCCCGGCGGAGTCAAGGCCCGCGCGCTGGCCCGGCGGCTGCTCGACACCGGGATGGCCCATCCCGTACCCGGCGGCCTGCCGGCGGCCCGGATGAGGTGACGGTGGTCATCCCGGTCCGCGACCGGGCCGCCGAGCTGGCCCGGTGCCTGGCCGGGCTGGCGGGGGAGCTGGCGGGCGGGACGCCGGTCATCGTGGTCGACGACGGTTCCGCGGACCCGTCCGCCGTCCGCCGGGCCGCCGTCGCCGCCGGGGCGCAGGTGGTGGCGCGCCCGGTGAACGGCGGCCCCGCGGCGGCCAGGAACTCCGGGCTGGCGGCGGCGCGGACGCCGCTGGTGGCGTTCCTCGACTCGGACTGCGTGCCCGCCCCGGGCTGGCTGGACGCGCTGCTGCCGCACTTCGCCGACCCGGCCGTGGGCGCGGCCGCGCCGCGCATCGTGCCGCACGAGGCCGGCCGCTCCTGGCTGGCGCGGTACGAGGGGGCGAGCTCCACTCTCGACATGGGGCAGCGGCCCAGCATCGTCCGGCCCGGATCGCGCGTCCCGTACGTCCCCGGCGCCGCCCTGGTGGTCCGCCGGACCGCCGCCGGGGCCGGTTTCGCCGAGGACATGCAGGTGGGGGAGGACGTCGACTTCGTCTGGCGGCTCGGCGGCGCCGGCTGGCGGGTGCGGTACGAGCCCGCGGCCGTGATGGGGCACCAGCACCGGGTGCGGCTGCGCCCGTGGTTCGCCCGGCGCAAGGACTACGGGACCTCCGCGGCCGCGCTCGAGCTGCGGCATCCCGGCACGGTCCGCCCGCTCTACGCGTCGGCCTGGACCGCGGCGGCCTGGCTGGCCGCGGCGCTCGGCCATCCGGCGGCGGGCGCGGCGGTCACCGGGACCGGGACCGCCCTGCTGGCCCGGCGGCTGGCGCGGGTCACCGGCGAGCCGTGGCCCCGCCCGGCCGGCTCGGCCGCCTGGCGGCTGGCGGCCCGGCAGGCCGGCGGCGGGACCCTGGCGGCGGCCCGGCCGCTGGGCAGCGCGCTGTCCCGGGTCTGGTGGCCGGCCGCGCTGCCGGCCGCGGTCGCGGTCCGGCGGCTGCGGTTCCCGCTGGCGGCGCTGGTCCTCGCGCCGCCGCTGCTCGACTGGCTGGACCGCAGGCCGCCGCTGGACCCGGCCCGGTACGTGGCCGCCCGGCTCCTCGACGACGCCGCCTACTGCCTGGGTGTCTGGCAGGGATGCGCCGAACGGGGGACCGTCCAGCCGCTGCTGCCCCTGATACGCGGCCGCGACCAGGCCAGCCGGCCTTGAGCGGCTGCTATTTGTGCAGGCCCCGGCTGAACTCGGCGGGCACGATGACGTCGTCCGGGCTCAGCTCGCCGATAGAGGAGTGGCCCAGCGCGAGCAGCGTGGAGTCGATGCCGCCGCGGAGCACGTCGAAGACGTTCCGCACCCCGGCCGACCCGTTGGCGGCCAGCCCCCACAGGTAGGCGCGGCCGATCATGACCGCCCGCGCGCCGAGCGCCACCGCCTTGACCACGTCGCTGCCGCGCCGGATCCCGCCGTCCAGCAGCACCTCGACCTGCCCGCCGACCGCGTCGGCGATCCCGGGCAGCGCCCGGATGGAGGCGGGGGTGCCGTCCAGGTTGTTGCCGCCGTGGTTGGACACCGAGATGGCGGTGGCCCCGGCGTCGATGGCGCGGCGGGCGTCGTCGGGGCGCATCACGCCCTTGACCATGAACGGGCCGCCCCACTGCTCGCGCAGCCAGGCGATGTCATCCCAGGTGGGCGGGGGAGTCTGCATCCACTCGCCGTAGACGCCGAAGAAGGTCGGGGGCGGCTCGCCCGGGACGCCCATGTTCGGCACGGTCAGGTCGGGCAGGCCGCCGTGGGCGAGCCAGTCCCGGACGTAGCCGGGCCTGGTGATGCCTTCCGGCGCGAGGCGGATCAGCGCCCGCAGGTCGATCTTCTCCGGGATGGCGGGGCTGCCCCAGTCCCGGCCGTTGGAGAACGACCAGTCCAGGGTGACGATGAGGCCCTTGGCGCCGGCCTGCCGGGCCCGCTCGGTCCGCTGGATCATCTGGTCCTTGCTGCCCGACCAGTAGGTCTGGAAGAACAGCTTGGGGTTGGCTTCCGCCACCGCTTCGACGCCCATGCTGCCGAACGAGCTCAGGCCCATCGCCGTCCCGGCCTCGGCGGTGCCGCGGGCCACCCCGACCTCGCCGTCCGGGTGGACGGCCTGCACGCCGGTCGGGGACGCGATCACCGGCAGCGCGATGTCCTGCCCGAGCACCGAGGTGGCCAGGTCCCGGGCCGCGGGCAGGTCCGCGATGTGCGGCGGCGCGAACCGCAGCTCGCTGAACGCGGCCACGTTGTCCTGGAGCGTCACGCCCTTCTCGGACCCGGCCACCAGCGCCATGTACACCGATCGCGGCAGCCGCCGCCGGGCCCTCCTGCGCGCCTCCTCGACCGTCTCGAACCACTCACGTGTGCTTGCCATGGGTCTCCCTCGCGCGCTACTGAATGCCTGACGGCTATTTTGACACCGAGTGCCGTAAAGGTCCAGCCGGCATTCCCGTAAGATCCGGGTTCATGTCCTCCGAGGGCGCCGGGCTCGTGCCCGCCGGCCACCCCGACCGGATCAGGTGGAACGCCAGGTACGCGGCCAGGTCCGGGCCGTCCTTCCGGCCGCATCCGCTGGCGGTCCGGGCCCTGGCCCTCGGCCTGGCCGGACGGCCCGGTGGCCGACCTGGCCTGCGGCCCGTCCGGCAGCGCGCTGCTGGCGGCGGAGCACGGCCGCCGGGTCACCGCGGTGGACGTCTCCGAGGTGGCGCTCGGGCTGCTCGGCGACGAGGCCCGCCGTCGCGGGCTCGGCCACCTGATCACCGTGATGCATGCGGACCTGGCGGCCTGGTCGCCGGAACCGCGCTCGTACGCCGTGGTGCTGTGCACCCGTTTCTGGCTCCCGGCGGCCTTCGCCGCGGCGGCCGGCGCGGTCGCGGACGGCGGCCTGCTGGCCTGGCAGGCTTACACCGCCGAGGGACGCCAGGCGCATCCCGGCCTGGACCCGCGCTGGTGCCTGGCGCCGGGGGAGCCGGCCTCGCTCCTGCCGGCCGGCTTCAGCCTCCTGGACCAGGACGAGGTTCCCGGCCGCGACCAGCGCCTGATGCTGGCCCGGCGCGCCTAACCTCCCAGCGCGGCACGGTGCGCGAACAGGTCCCTGAGCAGGCCGACCTCGGCGCCGTGGTGAACCACCTCGTCCAGCACGTGCAGGGCCAGGTCCACCGTGCTCGATTCGGCGTAGGGGCCCCACGACGGGCCGAGCGGCGCCGCCCACCCGTCCGGGCTGAGCCCGGCCATCCCGGCGCGCCAGGCGCGGTAGTGCCCGTCGAGGAAACCCGGCACCGCGTCCGCGCCGGGCGGGAAGCTGATCCGCGCCGTGGTGAGGGACCCGTCCCCGAACAGCCGGCTGGCGAAGCCGCCGACCGCCATCCCGCCCAGGTGGCCGAGGCGCCAGGCGATGGTGGTGACCGGCGCCGGGTCGGGGGCGGGACCGCCGCCTCCGCCGCCGTCGAGCCGCCACCGCCCCTGGCTGTCCTGGCGCAGCGACCAGCAGCCGGGCACCGGCTCCCAGAAGTACTCCTCGTCGGTCAGCCCGCCGAGCCGGGCGGTCAGCCGTTCCCAGACGTAGTCGAAGGCCGTGATCAGCGAGCCCCCGGTGTCAGCCATGCCATGCTCCCTTCGCTTGGTCAGGCCTGGGCGGCCTGGTACTTCCCGGCCCACTGGGTGATGTCGCGGCGCTCGATGGCCGCGGCCATCAGGTCGGGAAACGCGTCCGGGGTGCAGGCGAACGCCGTGATCCCGAGCTCGGCCAGGGCGGCGGCGTTCTCGTGGTCGTAGCCGGGCGCCCCGTCGTCGGACAGCGCGAGCAGCGCGATGACCTGCGTGCCCGCGGCGGTCAGGTCCGCGATCCGGCGCAGCATCGCGTCCCGGTCGCCGCCTTCGAACAGGTCGCTGACCAGGATGAGGATCGTGCTGGCGGGACGGGTGATGAGCTGCTGGCAGTAGGCCAGCGCCTGGTTGATGTCGGTGCCGCCGCCGAGCTGGGTGCCGAACAGCACGTCGACCGGGTCGCTGAGCTGGCCGGTCAGGTCCGCGACCGCGGTGTCGAAGGCCACCACCGACGTGCGCAGCGACCGGACCGAGGCCAGCACGGCGCCGAACACCCCGGCGTACACCACCGAGGACGCCATCGAGCCGCTCTGGTCCAGGCACAAGATGACGTCGCGGGCCACCGCCTGCTGCTTCCGGGCGTACCCGACCAGCCGCTCCGGCACGACCGTCCGCCGCTCGGGCAGGTAGTTCCGCAGGTTGGCCCGGATCGTCCGGTCCCAGTCGATGTCGGCGGCCCGCCGCGGCCTGCTCGTCCGGCTGGCCCGGTTCAGCGCCCCGGTCACCGCGGACCGGGTCCGCTGGGCCAGCCGCCGCTCCAGGTCCCCGGTCACCGCGCGTACCACGGCCCGGGCCGATTCCCGCGCCTGCTCGGGCATCACCCGGCTGAGCGACAGCAGCGTGCCGACCAGGTGCACGTCCGGCTCGACGGCGTCCAGCATCTCCGGCTCGAGCAGCAGCCGGGTCAGGCCGAGCCGCTCGATCGCGTCCTTCTGCATGACCTGGACGATGCTGGCGGGGAAGTACGTGCGGATGTCGCCGAGCCAGCGGGCGACGCGGGGCGCGGACGCGGCGAGCCCGGCCTGCCGCCCGGTGCCCGGTCGGCCACCCGGCGGCCGGCCTGCGCCGCCCTGGCCGCCGCCCGGGCCGGAGTCGTAGAGGGCGGCCAGGGCCGCGTCGATTCCGGCGTCGGCGCCGGACAGCGGCTGGTCGGTGCCCGCGTCGCCGAGCACCAGGCGCCAGCGGCGCATCCGTTCGTCATAGCCGCCGGTCACGACGCCACCGCCCCGGTGCCGGATGACTCGAAGCCGGGCCACCCGAGGATCAGGGCTACCGCCTCGCTCGCGAGCGCGGCCCGGCCGGGGTCCAGGTCCTCGCCGCGGTCGGTGTCGCGGGCGAGTTTGCGCCCGCTGCCGTCGAGCCGGGCCGCCTGCTGCCCGATCGCCCGCCGTTCCGGCGGCGCGAACCCGCCGAACGTCCGGCGCAGCGCTGGCAGCACCGCGATGAACGCGTCGGCGGTCAGCCCGGCCAGCCAGCCGTCGGCCAGGGCCAGCAGCGCGTCGTCGTGCACGAGCAGCAGGCCGCTGCCCGCCAGGAAGCCCTCGGCCCAGCCCGCGGCGGCCGGGGCGGGGGCCGCGGGCGATAGCGCCCGGGACATCCGCAGGCCCGCCTCGGCCGCGGTGATCCGGGCCCCGTCGAGCAGCAGCCGGGTCAGCCGTCCGGCGATCAGCGGGGGGCACCGCGAAGCCAGCCGTCCCAGCGTTTCCAGCCAGCGCTCGCGGCTGGCGGCGTCGGCCAGCAGCCCGGTCGCGGCGTGGACCGCGTCGATGTGCTCCCGCATGACCTGCCCGGCGGTCTCGTCCAGGGACGAGACCGCGGCCGGCAGGCCGGCGCAGATCCGGGTGATCAGCTCGGCGGCGACCTCGCCGAGCCGGCCCGGATCGGTGCCGCGCACGTCACCGTACCGGGCCGCGCGGACCAGCGCCGGCAGCGCCGTCATCAGGCGGGTCACGTCGGTATCGAGCGCGGCGCGGTCCCTGACCGCCGCGAGCACGGCCGGCAGGGCGTCGCCGAGGTCGGCCAGCAGGCAGCGCTCGGCCAGCCCGGTCAGCTGGTCCAGGGCGTCCGCGCCGGCCGCGATGGCGGTGGCCCGCCGGGTGGCGGCCGCCTCGACCGTGCTGCCCCACATGCCCGCCTCGATCAGCGCCAGGTCGAGCTCGGGGCGCCAGGTGAGCTGCCAGCTCTCGCGGAACGTCCCGATGTTCTGCGCCCGGCCCTGGCGCGGCGTGCCCCAGGCCACCTCGAGCAGGGTGAGCTGGTGCAGCAGCCGGCTGCGGCCCAGGTCGGTCGGCTTGCGCAGGTCCAGGTCGAGATCGCGGGGGGCCGCCTCCGGGCGCAGCCGCAGGTGACGCTGCCGCTCGTGCAGGTCCCGCTGCAGCGGGACCATCGGGGTGGCCGGAGGGACCGTGCCGAGCCGCTCGGCCAGCACGAGCCGGCGGTCGATGAGGGCGACGAGCAGGTCGCTGCCCTCGCACAGCACGGCGCGGGCCGCCTCGGTCACCTCCTCCAGTCCGGCCAGCGGCCGCCCGCGCAGCGCGGCGAGCGCCGCGGCCAGCCGGACCGACTCGATGACGTGCGCCGATGAGGCCGGGACGCCCTCCTCCCGCAGGACGGCGGCGGCCCGGGCCAGCCACCGCTCGACCGGCTGCCCGGTCGAGGCGAACAGGTGGTCGTACCAGCCGGGGGACCGGATGCCGGCCCGTAGCCCGAGGTGTAGGACAGCCGTCCGTACGTCCAGGGCACCCAGGTCAGGGCGGCCTTTACCTTGGGCAGCCCGCGCAGCAGCCGGTCGTCCGCGGACGCGGACGGCAGGTCCTGCAGGGCCGGCACGTGCCAGGCGCCGCAGACCACCGCGATCCGCTCGAAGCCGTCCTTGACGGCCCGCCGCAGCACTTTCCGCATGTGCGCCTCGCGGACGGCGTCCCGCGGGTCGTCATCCCCGTCGCCGCGCAGCACCGAGATCGCCTCGGCCAGCGCGCCGAAGACCGCGGTGCCCGGCACGTGCTCCACCACGTCCTCCCACCAGCGTTCCGGGTCGTCGTACCCGGCCGCGGCGGCCAGCTGGCTGACCGGATCGGCGCGCTCCGCCCGTTCCGCGGGCCGCCCCGGCTGGCCCGGTTCTTCCCGGAGCCGTTCGTCCCGGGGCATCGCGAGCTGGTGCGCGGCCGGCAGGTCGCAGAACCGGACCGGGACGCCCGCGGCCAGCGCGTGCCTGATCGCCTGCCACTCCGGGGAGAACGCCGCGAAGGGCCAGAACGCCGCCTGCCGGGCCTCGCCGGGCACGTACCCGAGCAACGCCACCGGCGGCCGCATGCCCGGGTCGGCCGCCAGCGGCACCAGCCCGTCGGCCTCCGGCGGTCCTTCGATCAGCACGATGTCAGGGCGCTGCTCGGCCAGGGCGGCCCGCACCGACCGCGCCGACCCCGGGCCGTGGTGCCTGACCCCGTACAGGGCGACGCGGCTGCTCATCCGGTGACGTCGCGGCAGGCGCGGTAGAAATCGCTCCAGTCGTCGCGTTCCCGGACGACCGTCTCCAGGTATTCCTGCCACACCGCGCGGTCC
>CAWIUF010000060.1:0-45505 GCA_963839095.1 uncultured Actinomycetota bacterium
CCCACCAGCGGGTGCACGGAGCACCGCCGCGGCGGGTGGTGATGGGCAGCACCACCGACGCGCGGTACTACCTCAACCAGTTCGGCGTGCCCGCCGTGGCCTACGGCCCGCGGTCGCGCAACATCCACGGCACCGACGAGGCCGTCGAGCTGGCCAGCATCATCTCCGGCGCGCGGGCCCTGGCGCGGTTCATCGCCGGCTTCTTCGCGGCCGGCGCCCTGCAGGCCGGCCTGGAACCGGGAGCCTGACGCGGCGGGATGACCGAGCCGGCCGCCCACGGCGCGGACTTCGGCGCCCTGCTGGTACCGGTGCCGATGCGCACCGCCGGCGAGCGGATCGCCGAGCGCCTGGTCACCGCCATCGCGCTGGGCGAGTTCGAGCCGGGGCAGCGGCTGCCCACCGAGCGGGAGCTCGCCGCCACCCTGGAGGTGAGCCGGACCACGGTGCGCGAGGCGCTGCAGCGGCTGCAGGCCGCGGGCTACGTGACCACCAGGCGCGGCCGCGGCGGCGGCACCTTCATCCAGACCGGCGCGGGGCCGGGCTCGGAGGAGATGATCAAGCGGACGCTGGTCCCGGCCTGGGACCAGCTGACCGAGCTGCTGGATTACCGCCGGCTCATCGAGCAGCAGATCGCGCGGACCGCGGCCGAGCGGCGGTCCGACGCCGACATCGAGACGATCCGGCGGGTGGTCGCGGAGTACGCGCACGCCGCCGGCCGGGACGCCTCCCGGCTGGCCGACCACGCCCTGCACCAGGCGATCGCCCGGGCCACCCACAACCCGCGCCTGGCCGAGCTGTCCGCCCGGATCCGCCGCGAGGTCGGGCTGGGCTTCGACGCCGAGCCGTACACGCCCCACATGCGCCGCCGGGCGCTGCGGCAGCACCCGACGCTGGCCGAGGCGGTCATCGCGGGGGATCCCGACCGCGCCGCCCGGCTGGCCGACCGCCACTTCTCGCTCACCGACGACATGCTCACCGAGTTGCGTGCCCGCCTGCACATGCGAACTGGAGGGGAAAACGATGCCCGTCGCCAGGGTCAATGACATCGAGCTCAACTACAAGCTGGAGGGCGACGGCGAGGACACGATCGTCCTCGTCAACGGCCTCGCCGACGACCTGGAAACCTGGGTGCTCCAGGTGGACGATTTCCTGGCCGCGGGGTACCGGGTCCTGCGGTTCGACAACCGCGGCATCGGGTCGAGCTCGAAGCCGGCCGGACCCTACTCGAGCCGGATGCTCGCCGACGACGCGAAGGCCCTCGTCGATTCGCTCGGCATTACCGGCTTCCACCTGATGGGCGTGTCCATGGGCGGGATGATCGCCCAGGAATACGCCCTCGCTTATCCCGCTGACCTGCGGTCGGTTACCTTCGCGTGCACGTATGCGGCCCCCGGGCCGTTCTGTTCCCGAATGTTCTCGATGTGGGCCGACATGGCTCCCGTGCTCGGCGTCCCGTTCGTCATGCGGGACGTCACCCTGTGGGCTTTCACGGTGCCATTCTTCGAGCAAAGGACCGCTGAGCTCGAAGAATTCGAAATCGCGATGCGGTACATGGACCAGCCGGTCCACGCGTACCTCGCCCAGCTCGCGGTGATCCAGGCGCACGACACCGCCAGCCGCCTCGGCGAGATCACCACGCCGTCCCTCGTGCTGGCCGGCGAGGAGGACATCCTCATCCCCGTCGCGCTGTCGCGGCGCATCCACGAGGGCATCCCGGGCTCGGAATGGGCTACCACCAAGGGCGGCCACGGCTGCATCTGGGAGCACCCGGCCGAGTTCAACCGGACCTACCTCGACTTCGTCGCCCGGCACAGAAAGGGCTAGAGCCATGGCCACCGTCCCCGAAGCCACCACGTCCCGGCCGTCACTGCAGCGCGGCCAGCTCGGCCTGTTCGGCGTCATAATGCCGGGCGTCGCGCAGGTCGCGCCGGCGTTCAACCTCTTTTTCACCACCGGGCTGATGGTCAGCCTGGCGGGCGCTTCGGCACCGCTGATCTTCCTGATATCAATGGTGGGCATGGTGGCCACGGCGAGCACCCTGGCGCAATTTTCCAGCGTTTATCCGAGCGCCGGATCGTTCATCACCTACATCACTCGCGCCATCAGCACCAAAGTCGCGGTCGCGGTCGGCGTGATCACCATCCTCGGCTACATCATCGCCTTCGGCGGTATTTACATATTCGTCGGCAGCTATATCGTCCAGAACGTATTCGGCGATCCCCATGTCTGGGGCCTGACCCAGCTCGTCACCATCGCCTACGGCGTGCTCGTGGTCGCGCCGGTGGTGGTGGGCCTGCGGTTCGGCGTCCGGGTGACCGTCGTGCTGTACGCCTTCGAGGTCATCCTGCTGCTGGTCATGAGCATCACCATCCTGGTCAGGGGCGGCCATGACGGGCTGTCGGCCACCCCGTTCAGCTGGCCGGCGGGCATCCACCGACGTGCTGCTGACGTTCAGCCTCGCGGTCCTGGCCTTCGGCGGGTTCGAGGCCGCGGCCCCGCTGGCCGAGGAGACCCAGAACCCCCGGCGCAACGTGCCGATCGCCGTCATCGGCGCGGTCATCATCAGCGGCATCATCTACGTCGTCGGCTCGTACGCGCTGGTCACCGCGTTCGGGGTGGGGCGGACCTCGGTCCTGGCGGCCGACCCGAACCCGTTCCACACCGCGGCCAGGGCCTTCATCCCGTTCGTCGCCCCGCTCATCACCTGGATCTTCCTGACCAGCGTGACCAGTTCCTACGTGGCGGCCAACACCCAGACCTCCCGGGTGATCTTCGCGGGCGCCCGCGGCGGCCTCTGGAGCAAGGCGCTGGCCGAGGTCAGCCCGCGGTTCCGGACGCCCGCCGCCGCCGCGGTCGCGTTCGTCGCGCCCAGCATCGCGATCGGCGTCATCTCCACCGCCTTCACCGACCCGGGCACCGCGTCCGGCTTCCTGTCCACCTACGGGATCCTCGGCCTGGTCATCATGTACCTGGTCGCGAACGTCGCCCTCATCGTGGACTGGGCCCGGCTGCGCCGCCGCGGCGTCCGCAAGAACCCCTGGCTGTGGGTGGTCGTCCCGGTCATCGGGGTGGTCGTGCTGGCCGTCCCCGTCTGGGGCGACCTGCGGCCCGGCCAGGCCAGCCCCTTCAACACGCTGCCGTGGCTGACGATCGCGCTGATCGCCGCCGGGATCATCTACGCCCTGGTCCTGGCCCGGCTGCGCCCCCGGGCCCTCGAGCTGGCCCCCGCCCTCCTGGAAGGCGGCGACGGCGAGGACCCCGCCCCCGACCGCCTCACCGTCCCCGGCTAGACCCGCCAGCAGCGGAGTCGGTGGCACCCTGGGTACGTAAGAAGGTACCCGGGGTGCCACCGACTCCGGCGGGTTAAGCCGCTATCGCCTGCCGCCGTTACCACCGGCCGCCGGCTGGCGCCATCTGCCGGTCGTGGCGGCCGGTCTCGGACCGGCTGGTCACCACCAGGACAGGTAAATGATCGCCGCGACGAAGAAGCCGACGATCCAGGAGATGTCCGCGCCGTCCAGGTACTTGACCAGCGGGCCGGTGTAATCCACCTGGGAAACGAACGGCCATTCCGCGGCGAGGCCGACCGCATAGGCGAGCAGGCCGCGCCACGCCACCCGGCCGTAAATGCCATTCGGGATGAAGAATGCCGTCACGTCGTAATTGCCGCGGCGGACCAGGAAGTAATCGGCCAGGTTCACCGCGGACCACGGAATGAACACGGCCAGCAGCACCTGGAGGAAATTGGACAGGTTATTGACGAAGTTGTTGTAGCCGATGCAGGCGATAGCGGCACCCACGGCCATAATGGCCACGAAAGGCACGACGCGGAGCATGACGGAAACCGACTTGAAGCGGCGCCACATGTTGCCGAGCGCCAGCACCTGGAACGCGCCGGTGTAGCCGTTCAGCGTGTCGGAGTTGATCAGGCTCAGCACCATGACGATGAGCGCCCACTTGCCGGAGATCTTGGCGATGGCCGGGATCGGCCCGTCCGCGGTGAGGGCCGGGAGCAGGGCGGCGAGGTAGGCGCCGACCGAGCAGGCGAGGATCGTCGAGATCACGTTGCCGCTGTAGATGGCCCAGAACAGCCGCTTCCCGTTCGTGTTGACCGGCAGGTACCGGGTGTAGTCGGACACGAACGGCGCCCAGCTCAGCATGTCGATGACCAGCAGCGCGGCGCCGGCGATGAACAGGCCCAGCGTCGGCGCGTGCATCGACGTCTCCTTGGCCGGGAGCGACCCGTACCGCAGCGCCTGGATGAACATCACGAGGATCGACAACGCGGTGATGACGATCGTGACCTGCATGACCCGGTGAATCCAGCGGTAGCCGAAGATCCCGATCACCGTGGCGGGGATGACCAGGATCAGGACCCACGCGGGGATGCTCAGGGAGCCGATGACCCCCTGGGCGCTCTGCGCCTGGATGACGAGCTGCGCCGCGATGAAGCCGACGTTGAGCAGCAGGACGCACGGGAACAGGAACGCCGAGCCGTAGAAGCCGAACTGGCCGCGGGACTGGATGGTCTGCGGCACGCCGAGCCGGGGGCCCTGGGTCGCGTGCAACGCGATGAACAGGGCGCCGGCCAGGGTGCCGGCCACGATGGCGATGACGGCCCACCAGAACGTGAGGCCGAACGAGACGACCACCCCGCCCAGGAAGACGTTGAACACGTTCACGTTGGCGCCCGCCCAGAAGGCGGCCTGCTGCCAGGGTTTCCCGTGCCGGGCCCCGGCCGGGATCATGTCGATGTGATGCGTCTCGACATATCGGCGCAGCTGCTCATTCTGCACCACGGTCTCAGTCATGACCTCAATTACCCTTCCGAAAGGAGCTGTTCACGTAGCCGTGAACTCCGCTTGGATCATCGGTCCCCCCTTGGAACGTGCACGTATGCCGGAGGTATCGAGAGCGGGTTTCCTCCGATCGGGATATATCGCCAGCCGGTACGGTCGGTGCCAGGCCGCCAACCGAGGCCAATATATCGGTCTATCCCGTCGTAATTAGGAGTTTTACCGAGAGGTAATAAATCAAAATGCGCTAGCGGGGCCGCGGCGCTGAAACGGCCGGGCCGCCATGGGCCCGGAATTATCATCCTGTGATCCTGGCCAGGATCTCCCGCATGTTCTGCGTCAGCGGGATCGCCCGGCGGCAATGACCGCTCGGCCCGCGCAATGATGCTACTGAGCAGCGCCAATGCGTCGCCGAGGCGGCCGGTGGCGTAGTACCCGCGGGCCAGTTCCGCCTGGCAGGCGAGGGTGGTCGGGTGGTCGGCGCCGATGGTGCGCTCGTAGCCCGCGCAGGTGTCCTCGTAGAGCTGCAGCGCCGCGCCCATCCGGCCCGCGGTGAAGTTCGCGGCCGCCAGGCTGCTGCGGGCCTGGAGCGTGTCCGGATGGTCCGGGCCGAGGGTGCCCTCGCGGTCGGCCAGGACCCGCTTGTACTGGGCGATGGCGTCCTTGGTCTGGCCGCCGGCCAGGTAGGCGTCGGCCAGGCCGAGGCCGGCCGCCATGGTGTCGGGATGCTGGGCGCCCAGGATGCGCTCCCGGTCGGCCAGCGAGTGCCGGTACGAGCGGATCGCCTCCGCGGACCTGCCCGCGGCCCGGGCCGCGGCGGCGTATTCCTCCCGCGCGGCCAGGGTGGCGATGTGATCGGCGCCGCGGACGAGCTCGCTGCCGCCTACGGCCTCTTCCAAGACGATGACGGCATCGTCGGCCCGGCCCACGGCTACCAGGGCGCGGCCGAGGCAGACCTTGGCCGCGATGGCGTCCGGGTGGTCGGGCCCGAGCACGCCGGAGCGGCCGTCCAGGACCCGCTGGAACCAGGCGGCGGCCTCCGCCGCCTGCCCGGCCGTCATCAGCGCCTCGCCCAGGTAGCTGGTGATCGTGAGGGTTTCCAGGCTGCCCAGGCCGAGGATCCGCTCGCTGGTCGCGGTGAGCTCGCGCCAGTAACCGACGGCCGGGCCGGTCAGGCCCGCGCGGTCCAGGCTCTGCCCGGCCAGCACCAGGACCGGGTGGCAGCGCTCATCGGTCCAGATCACGTCGGCGGCGTTCAGCCGCAGGCTCACGGCGCACGCCCGCAGGTCCGCGGCCAGCCGCGACCGCGGTTCCTCGGCGGGCCACAACTCGAGCAGCGCGTCCGCGGCGGCCAGCGCCGCCCGGTCGTAGACGTCGTCGGGTACGGCCGCGCGGATCACGGCCTGGATCACCGGGCTGATCCGGACCGCCGGCGGCGGTCCCGGGGGATCGATGGTCATCAGCCCCGCCTGCCGCAGGCTGAGGATGGCGTTCCAGGTCCGCTGCGGGTCCGCGGCCGGGTGGCCGGCCCGCGCGCCGCTGTCTTCGGCGAGATACTGGGTGACGGCGTGCGTGGTGAACACGGCCCCGGGGATCCCGTGGCCGTCCAGCTGGGCGGCCAGCGCCAGCAGCGACCGTATGCTCACCCCCGGCGACAGGTGCTCGGCGTACTCGGCCGAGAACGTCCAGGTGACCGCCGCCGCTGACGGCTCGGCCCGGCCCGCCTCCACCAGCTGCTTCTGCCGGTGCGTGAAATGCTGCCGGTAGTCGCGGCAGGACATCCCGAGGTGGCGATCACCGCGCTGGCGTGGGCCAGCGCGGTCGGCTCGCAGCCGAGGTCCCGCACCAGGTCGATCGCCCCGCTGCGCTGATCAGGGTCGGCGCTGAGACGGCCGGACAGGTAACCCATGGCCTCGCGCGTGCTGAACGCCGGGACCGGCAGCGCCACCGCCCGCCACTCGCCGGGTATCGCGGCCGGGTTCGCGGTGGTGATCAGCACCCGGCCCGCCGGGCCGGACGGCCACAGGCCTTCCAGGTCCGCGGCGTCCCGCAGGTCGTCGAAGACGACGAGCCACGGCCGGCTGGTCTTGCTGAGCCAGTCGGCGTACCGGGCCGCCACCGACTCGGCGTCGCCCGCGTCGCCGGCGCCTATCGCCATGGCCGCCTGCACGAGGCCGGACAGCACCGACGCCCGGCTGGTGGCCACGACCCAGGTCAGCACGTCGACCCCGGGTGAGCGCCACAGCGACTCGGCGAGGTAACGAGCCAGCTGGGTCTTGCCGCTCGATGCCCGCCAGTCCTGGGCGGTCGCGCGTACCTGCTCCGGCACCAGCGCCACGGTGGCCCCGGGCGTCAGCGTCGCGTCCAGGCCGGGCACGGTATCCGGCCTGACCGTAAAGCCCTCGGCCAGCGGGGGCACCGGACCGGACCAGACCGGCCACGTCGCGGCACTACCCTCCTGACCTCCAGACCCGGCCACCTGCGCCGTACCGTCCCCCGACATCAAACCGTAGCTGCCGGTATGCACCGGGATCCTCCTGATGTGCCCGCTTGGTGCAGTGGCTAACGATACGGCAGTGCGTGCCGGTACGCCGGATTAACGCCGATCAGCCGGTGATGTCGAAGTTGGCGAGGACCTTGACCGGCCGCAGCCGGACCACGAGCTCACCCGGCACCGCGTTGCGCTTGCCGAACTCCTCGGCGCGGTCGGCGCCCATGTACCGCGCCGCGATCGCGGTGGCGGTGCGGAGCAGCTCGGCCGGCTCCTCGGACAGCTCGGCCTCGCCCTGGACCTGGACGAACGCGTAGGGCGGCTCTTCCAGGTCCACGCACAGGCTGACGCGCGGGTCCCGGGCCAGCGCACGGCCCTTCGCCGTGTCCCTGTTGGTGTTGAACACCAGGCCGTCGCCGTCGACGATGAACCACACCGGCGCCACCAGCGGCCGCCCGCTGGCGGACAGCCAGCTCAGCTTGCCGGTCCGGGTTCCGTGGCCGAGGAAGTCCCTGACCCCGGGATCGCCGAGCGAGGCCACCTCAGGCCTCGATCGCGTTGCGCAGGCCGAACTCCCGGCGTTCCCGCCGCAGCGCCGCCGCCACCACCCGGTCCCGCCACGGCGTGCTGATCGCCGCCCGGTAGCCGGGTTCCTCGAGCACTTCGGGGCCCGCCAGCTCGTGCAGCGACAGGAAATCGGGTCCGGGCGCGTCCAGCGCGCGGGCCAGCCGGTACCGCCGGATCCGCCGCCAGCCGGGTACCTCCAGCAGCATCGGGATGTGCTCCTCGGCGTACCAGGCGGTCATGTCCTGCTCGCTCTCGGCGGGCACCGACAGTGACACCGCCAGGATCACCGGCGCCGGGCGGCCGACCGGCGACCCGGCCTCGCTGATCTGCTCGTAGACCCGGCGCTCGAGCGTGGCCAGCCCGGCCCCGACCGCCTTGTCCCGGTCGCTGGCCTGCCCGGCCAGCGCCTTGTACTCCGGCGCTGTCGATGACCTCGGGGCCGTCCAGTTCGTACAGGGCCAGCCAGGCCGGCTTCTGGTCGTCGAGCGCCCGGTACCGCCGGGCGCTCGCGAAGCCGGGCACGGCCAGCCGGGCGGGCCCGTGCTCGTGGTCGTACCAGTCGTGGAACTCCGCCTCGTCGACGGTTCCCGGCTCGGTGTAGACGTAGAAAAGTCCCGCGGCCATCCGCTGCCAACCTCCCGGCTAGGCGACAGCACGATCGTATGCCAGGGTCACCAGGGGAAAGACGAGGGCCCCGCGACGGCGTACCGTCTCGGGGCCCCTGTCACCGTGCTCTCTCAGTCGACCGGTGCCGCCATCGGGTTGATGCCGGCCAGGTCCGACTTCTTGACCCGGATCGCCACCACCGTGATGATCAGGGCCAGCAGCGCGATCCCGGCCGAGACCAGGTACCCCTTGGAGAACCCGGTCGCCAGCGCGTGGTCGGATATCGCCTTCTGCAGCGCGGCCGCCTTGGCCGCGGAGATGTGCGCCGTGACGTGCCCCGCCGCGGCGGCCGTCTGCGAGTGGATGCTGGTCGCCACCGCGCTCCACGCCACCGTGCCCAGGATGGCGAGCCCGATCGACCCGCCGACCTGCTGGCCGGTGTTGAGCAGCGAGGACGCCACCCCGGCGTCGTTGTCGGCCACCTTGGTCAGCGCCACCAGCGAGATCGGCACGAAGAGCAGGCCCATGCCGAGCGCCGTCACCAGCATCGGCCCGAGCAGCCCGGAGGCGTAGTGGCTGTTCTCGGTGATCCGGGACAGCCAGAACATCCCGCCGGTGGCGATCGCGCTGCCGGCCAGCATCAGCGGCCGGGCGCCGATCCGGGTTCACCAGCTGCGACGCGATCCCGGACGCCACCATGACCATGGTGATCATGGGCAGGTAGGCGATGCCGGTCCGCAGCGCGCTGTACCCCCACACGTTCTGCAGGAAGAGCGTGAGGAAGAAGAACATGCCGAACAGCGCGGTCCCGACGCACAGCATGATCAGGTAGGAACCGGTCCGGTCGCGGCTGCGCAGCACCCGCATCGGGACCAGCGCGTGCTTGCTGCGCACCTCGATGAACCCGAACGCGACCAGCAGCACCACCGCGGCCACCAGCGAGACGATGACCTTGGTGTCACCCCAGTGCGACACGCCGTTCGGGCTGGTCGCGGCGCTGGACAGGCCGTAGACGAGGGCGGCCAGGCCGAGGCTGCCGGTGATGGCACCCGGCAAGTCGAAGGCACCGCGCCGCCGCTCGGACTCGCCGAGCACGCGGGGGGCGAGGAACGCGAGCGCCAGGCCGATCGGCACGTTCACGAAGAACACCCAGCGCCAGTCGAGGTACTGGACCAGCAGGCCGCCCGCGATCAGGCCGACGGCCCCGCCGGCCACGCTCATCGCGGCGTACACACCCATCGCGCGGTTGCGCGGTGGGCCCTCGGGGAAGGTAACCGCGATCAGCGACAGCGCGGTGGGCGCGGCGAACGCGCCGCCGATGCCCTGCAAGACGCGCGCGCCGAGGAGCCAGGCCTGGTCGGTGGCGAACCCGCCGAGCAGCGAGGCGATCGAGAACAGCAAGATGCCGAGGATGAAGATCCGGCGGCGCCCCAGTAGGTCGCCAGACCTTCCGCCGAGCAGCAGCAGGCCGCCGAAGGCCAGTGCGTAGGCGTTGACGACCCACTCCAGGTTGCTGCCGGAGAAGTGGAGTGCGTCCTGGATGTGCGGCAGGGCGACGTTGACGATGGTCGCGTCGAGCACGACCATGAGCTGCGCGGTCGCGATGACGGCGAGGGCCAGGCCCAGCCGGCGCGGCGGGTTGCCGGCCGATGAGGCGGTGCCAGAGCGCCGCGGTACTGACGTGCCGGGTCGGTTGCCCGGTGTCAGGTGATGTGGCGGACAAGACAATTCTCCCTAGCTAGAGACCCCAGGATTCAGGGCGTGCCGAACTAAGCCCGTGACGGAGCCGCAGCGCCCGCAGTCACGCGCCGTACTTCGGTGTCAAAAGATTTTGGTCCGAACGGACCGAGGTTCCCGTTCCCCGTAAGCTTTTCCTTCCCCGTGCGGGTCGCCGTCCTCGGTACAGACGACCCTGCGGCTCCCGTCTCATCTCTCAAGACGTCGTAGCCGCCGCAGTTGTGACAATCACCTCCCGCCGCGCGATCGGAGCATCTTCCGCATCAGCCCGAGCAGGCACCGGCGCTCGCCGGTGTCAAGCGCGGTGCACCACGGCGCCTGGGACAGGATCTCGCGGTATAGCCGCTCCCTGACGGCCTCGCCCTCGGGGGTGAGCACGATGTTCTTGCTCCGCCGGTCCCGTAGCGAGGGTTCCCGCCGGGCCAGCCCGTGCTTCTCCAGGGCGTCCGCGATCGAGGTGACGAAGGAGGGGTCACAGGCCATCCGCTGGCCGAGTTCCTTCATCGTCATCGGGGCATCGAGCTTGAGCAGGGCGATGGCATCGCTGCCGTTCATCCCGAACTCGGTCGCGATGCGCTGTCCCAGCTCGTGGAAAGCCTTGATGAGCTCGGGCAGGGTATCGCTGATCTGCTGGTTGAGCTGGTCATCGGTCAGCGGCTCCACGTGAGCGACCGGCTCAGCATCGAGAACCGCTGCCTCGAGTACCCCCTGGTGCTCGTGCATGTCGCTCACCTCCGCTCAGATCTCTGAGACCCTCAATCTCTGAGACCCTCAACCTTTGAGTAGTTCAACTATATTTCCGCTTGCTGGTGCAAGCAAGTCAATAACGGGCACAATCCCTGCGACCTACCGCCGCACACAACTATTAACGGGCCTGCGGCGTCTTAACTTCCGGATGTTCATGTGAAGGAAGGCACACGCGATGGCGAAAGACCAGGGGCGGCGCGAGTTCCTGCGGCTGGCGGCGGTGGCCGGAGGGGGCGGTCTGCTCGCCTCCTGCAGCCGGGGCGGCGCGGCCGGCACCCCGGGCTCCGGTACCAGCGCGGCGATAGCCGACAGCACGGGCCAGAGCGCCCGCGCGGTCACGGCACCGCGTGCTGCCTCGACGCCCAAGCCCGCCGACTGGACCGCCCTCGGCCGTGACCTGTCCGGGCCGCTGGTCCGCCCGGGCGAGGCCGCCTACACCGTGTCCAAGCGGCTGTTCGACCCGCGGTTCGACTCGCTGCACCCGGCCGGCATCGCCTACTGCCGCAACCCGCACGACGTGTCCACCTGCCTGGCCTTCGTGCGCAAGTTCGGGATTGGGGTGGCCGCCCGGTGCGGCGGCCACAGCTACGCCGGCTGGTCCTCCGGCAGCGGCCTGGTCATCGACGTGACCCGGATGTCCGGGGTGAACGTCAGCGGGAGCACCGCCGTCGTCGGCGCGGGCACCAAGCTGATCGACTTCTACAGCGGGCTGGCCGCGCACGGGCGCGGGGTGCCGGGGGGCTCCTGCCCGACGGTCGGCATCTCCGGGCTCACCCTGGGCGGGGGCATCGGCGTGGTCTCCCGCGCCTACGGGACGACCAGCGACAACGTCAAGTCGCTGCAGATCGTCACGGCCGACGGCCAGATCAGGACGTGCAACTCCACCCAGAACTCCGACCTGTTCTGGGCCTGCCGCGGCGGGGGCGGCGGCAACTTCGGGGTGGTCACCTCGTTCACCTTTAATACCCACCCGGTCGGGAGCATCGTGCTGTTCTTCCTGTCCTGGCCGTGGTCCCAGGCCGCCCGGGTGATCTCCGCCTGGCAGAACTGGGCGCCGCACGCCCCGGACGCGCTCTGGTCGAACCTGCACCTGTCCGCCGCGTCCGGCGGCTCGGTTCCCTCCATCCAGGTGGGCGGCACCTACCTGGGCAGCATCAGCGGGGCCGCCGCCCAGCTGGAGAAGCTGTACGCGGCGGCCGGGTCGCACCCGTCCTCGCCGTTCATGGAGACCACCAGCTGGCTGCACGCGATGCTGGTGGAGGCGGGCTGCGCCAGCCTCACCGTGAACCAGTGCCACTTGCCCACCCAGAACCCGGCCGGCCGGCTCGCGCGTGCCTCGGAGTACGCCAAGTCCGACATCTTCACCAAGCCGCTGAGCAGCCGCGGCATCGCCGCCCTGCTGGCCGGCGTGACGAAGTTCCAGCGGGCCGGCGGCGCGTCGGGCGCGTCCGGCGGCATCGCGTTCGACGCGCTCGGCGGCGCGGTCAACCGGGTCGCCCCCGGCGCCACCGCGTTCGTGCACCGCAACGGGCTGTTCCAGGCCCAGTACACGACCACCTGGCCGGGCGGCGCGCCCGCCGCCGCGGTGGCCCGCCAGCATGCCTGGCAGCAGTCGTTCTGGCAGTCGATGCGCCCCTACGCCAGCGGCCAGGCGTACCAGAACTACATCGACCCGGCGCTGACCAACTGGCGGCAGGCGTACTACGGTGCTAATCTCACCCGCCTGACTCAGGTCAAGGCCAAGTACGACCCGCACCGCGTGTTCAGGTTTCCGCAGGCTGTCTAGGGTAGTCCTGCGCACTGGCGCGGGGCGGCCATGATGGTATCTCCGCAATTGTTGATATCTGTTCCCGTACGCTAGCTACCCATCCGTAACGTCAGCTCGCATCATTGATGTAGGACCTCCATGACAAGTAACGCTGAACTCCAGGCTGCGGCCATCGCCGACGGCGACGAGCAGGTGCAGGTCCTGCTCGTCGAGGACGACGACGGCGACGCGCTGCTGGTCGGCGAGCTGTTGCGTGAAGTGGGAGCCTCCATCGTCGTGCAGCGGGCGCGGTCGCTGACCCAGGCCAAGGGCCTGATCGCCGGCGCCGCCTGCGTGCTGCTCGACCTGGGCCTGCCGGATTCGCAGGGCCTGAACGGGCTCCGGCAGCTGCTCCAGCAGGAGCCGGAAGCGGCCGTGGTCATGCTGACCGGCCAGGCCAGCGAGCACCTGGGGGAGCAGGCCGTCCGCGCCGGCGCCCAGGACTACCTGGTCAAGGGCGACGTCGCCGGGCACCAGCTGAACCGGGTCATCCGCTACGCGGTCGAACGGCGGCGCGCCGAGGAGGCGCAGCGCGCGCTGCACGTGGCGCAGCTCCACGCCCAGGAGAACGCCCGGCTGGAGCGCGGCCTGCTGCCGTCGCCGTTGCTGACCGACCCGCGGCTGAGCGTGGCGGCCCGCTGCCTGCCCGGCGGCCAGCACCACCTGCTCGGCGGCGACTTCTACGACGTGGTCGAATCCTCCGACCGCTGGGTGCACGCCCTCATCGGCGACGTGTGCGGCCGCGGCCCGGCCGAGGCCGCGCTCGGCGTGTGCCTGCGGGTCGCGTGGCGCACCATGATCCTGGCCGGGCGCCCGGCCGAGGAGATCCTGGCCACGCTCAGCGAACTGCTCGAGCACGAGCGCCAGGACGACACCATGTTCGCCACCATGTGCATGATCTCGGTGCAGCCGGACCGGACCAGCGGCCGGATCCGGATGGCCGGCCACCTGCCGCCGATGCTGCTCAGCCGCGGCGGCGTGGCCGAGTTCCCCACCCGCCCGGCCGCGCCGCTCGGCCTGTCCGAGGTGCGGGACTGGCCGGAGACCCAGATCCAGCTCGACGGCAGCTGGTCGATACTGCTCTTCACCGACGGGCTTATCGAGGGCCGGATCGGGCAGGGGTCAGAACGGCTCGGCAGCGAGGGGCTGATGGACCTCCTCCGGGAGATTCCCAGCGTCCCGGGCCAGCCCCGGGAGGAGGTGCTCGACCAGGTGATCGACCGTGTCCGCCAGCTCAACGGGGGAAACCTGGACGACGACCTGGCCGTCCTGGAGCTAGGTTTCTCGTCCTCCGCGAACCATGACTGACGTCATCACCAGACGCCGGGAAGACCGGGCGCAGCCCTGGCCGCTGAGCCGGATCATCGGCGTGGCCCTGCTGGTCCTGCTGCTGTTCTCGGTGGCGGCCATGGTGGCGGGCGGCCTCGCGCTGCTCAGCCTGCATGACAACCGCGAGCGGGTGGTCACCACCATCGACCCGGCCGCGCTCCAGGTCCAGAAGCTCGACACTGCCCTGGTCAACCAGGAAACCGGCGTGCGCGGTTACGCGCTCAGCGCCCAGCGGGACTTCCTGCAGCCGTACAACGACGGGGTGGCCGCGGAGAAGAGCTCACTCGCGGCCTTGCGGGCCGTGATCAAGGACCTGCCGGCCGCCGCCGCCACCGACCTGAAAAGCGTGACCGCGCAAGCGAGCTTCTGGCGCACTCACTACGCGCAGCCGACCATCAACCGGATCAGCCAGACCGGGAAGCCGGCGACCGGCGCCGATACCCTGACCGGCAAGGCGGACTTCGACGCCCTGCGCGCCAAGATCGCCGTGCTTCAAGGTGATGTCTCAGGCGCGCGGGCCCACGCCGTCGCGGCCCTGACCGACTCGGCCACCGTGCTGGACGCCGTGTTCATCGCGGTCGCGGTGGGCCTCGCCGCTACCGTGGTGCTGCTCGCCGTCGGCCTGCGGGCGGCCGCGATCCGGCCGCTGCACCGCCTCGCGGCCGAGGCGCGCCTGGTGGCGGAGGGTGATTTCGACCGCCGGGTCGCCTTGACCGGGCCGCGGGAAGTGACTGACCTGGCTGCGGACGTGAACACCATGCGCGAGCGCATCCTGGCGGCGCTGGCCGAGTCGCAGCAGGCGAACACCTTGCTGCAGGAGCACACCGAGGAACTGGAGCGCTCGAACGCCGAGCTCGAGCAGTTCGCCTACATCGCGTCGCACGACCTGCAGGAGCCGCTGCGCAAGGTGGCCAGCTTCACCCAGCTGCTGCAGCGCCGCTACCAGGGCCAGCTCGACGCCCGGGCCGACCAGTACATCGAGTTCGCGGTCGACGGCGCCAAGCGGATGCAGGCGCTGATCAACGACCTGCTCCAGTACAGCCGGGTGGGCCGGTCGGCCCGCGAGCCCTCCCTGGTCTCGAGCGAGGCCGCGCTCGCGCAGGCCCGGGCCAACCTGACCAGCGGGATGGAGGAGACCGGCGCCACCGTCGAGAGCGGGCACCTGCCGCTGGTGCTGGCCGAGCTGACGCTGCTCACCGCGGTGTTCCAGAACCTGCTCGGCAACGCGCTGAAGTTCAGCGGCGGCAAGCCGCCGCGCATCGTCATCACCTGTACCAAGGACGAGCCGTTCTGGCTGTTCTCGTTCGCCGACAACGGCATCGGGATCGAGCCGGAGTACGCTGACCGGATCTTCGTGATCTTCCAGCGCCTGCACGAGCGGAGCGCCTACCCGGGCACCGGCATCGGCCTGGCCATGACCAAGAAGATCATCGAGTATTTCGGCGGCAAGATCTGGCTCGACACGACTTACACCGAAGGCTCGCGGTTCCTGTTCACGGTGCCGATGGCGGCCGAGACGATGGACCAGGCTCCGGACGACGAGAACCCCGAACCGTCGGGGACACTGACCCAGGAAGCAGCCGACGCCCTGCTCCGTGAAGACGAGGAAGCCGATGACTGAGTACGACGAGACCAGGGTGATCGACGTTCTGCTGGTGGAGGACGACGAGGGTGACGTCCTGATGACCAGGGAGGCCTTCGAGCACTACAAGATCCAGAACCGGCTGCACGTAGTCAGCGACGGCGAGCAGGCCATGCAGTTCCTGCGCCGGGAGGGCCAGTACGCCGACGCGCCCCGGCCGGGCCTGATCCTGCTCGATGTCAACCTGCCCCGCAAGGGCGGCATGGAGGTGCTGGCCGACCTGAAGCAGGACGACGACCTGCTGACCATCCCGGTGATCATGCTGACCACCTCGCAGGCCGAGGAGGACATCGTGCGCAGCTACGCGCTGCACGCCAACGCGTTCGTCAGCAAGCCCGTCGACTTCGAACACTTCATCGAGGCCATCCGGCAGATCGACACGTTCTTCCTGAACCTCGTCAAGCTCCCGGTTTCCTTACCCAGGCCAGGCTCCTCCGGATAGCCGCCTAGACCGGGATCGACAGCAGGGTCCGGCCGTTCACCACGTCGATGTCGATCCGGGCCAGGTCACTGCGCGGGATCGCGGCGCCGCCCTGGATCACCAGGTGGGCCGGATGGCCGGGCACGCCGTCGCCCGGGGCGGGCACCAGCCAGCCCATGACCACCCGCCGCTCCCCGTTCTTGGACACGGCCACCGCCTCGCATTCCACCGGCCCGTGCACCTTCGACAGGTCCAGGGTGACCACGGTGCCCCAGGCCTTGGCCTGCAGGCCGACGGTGCCCGCCACGCCCGTGCGGGGATCGGTGGCGGAGTGCAGCTGGCCGGCGATGGCCACCGCCGGAGCTGCCGGTGCCGCCATGCTGCGAAGCCGCCGCCACCCCGACGCCGATGCCCCCGCCGATCAGCACCACGGCGGCCGCCGCCCCCGCCACGACCTGCCAGCGCCGGTGCTGGCGCTGCCGGGTGGCGCGCCGGTGGATGAGCTGGGTGACGTCCGCCCCGCCAGCCTGGCGATCCGCGGCCCCGGCGGGGCTCCGGCTCCGGCGCCCACCGGCTCGACCCCCTTGAGCAGGGCCGCCATCGGCGACAGCTCGGCCAGCTCGGCCGCGCAAGACTCGACAGCCGGCCAGGTGCTCCTCGAACGCCCGCCGGTCCCGCTCGTCGAGCAGGCCCATCGAGTAGGCGCCGACTTCGGTATGCACGGTCATACCGGCACCCCCCGCTCGGCCAGGACCACCCGGAGCGCCTTGAGCGCGTAATACACGCGTGATTTTACCGTCCCGACCGGGATCCCGAGGGCCTCAGCCGCCTGGTTGACCGTGCGGTCGCGCAGGATCGTCTCGTTCAGCACCTCGCGATGGGCCGGCGAGAGCGACTGCAGCGCCTCGGCCACCACCATCTTCCGCAGCAGGTCCTCCATGGTGTCGGCGGCGGGGGAGTTCTCGAGCATCTCGTCCCCCGTCTCGGCCGGCCGGGCGCTCTTCCGGCGCCGGTCGTCGATGACGATACGGCGCGCCACCGTAGCCAGCCACGGCATCAGTGACGGCTCCGTCAGGTCGAGCTTGGCCGCCTGGCGCCAGGCCCGGACCATGGTCTCCTGCACGACATCCTCGGCGTGCTGGCGGTCACCCGCGGTCAGCCGCAGCACGTAGGCCATCAGCGGCGTCCGGTACTGGCGGTACATCTCGGTCACGAGCGCGTCGTCGGCGGTGCGCGATCGCACTGCTCCCCACATCGCGTCGCTCCGTCCGGGTCGGCCGTCTTGAAGGAGACGTCTCGAAGGAGATACGCACCGGGCGGGGCTGAGGGTTCAATCCAAAAGTCCGGAAAAAACTCTGAACCCGCCGACCCCGGCGCCGCGTACCCCTGCCCGACACCGGCCGCGCCACCCTGGCGCCGCCGCTGACACAGGGGAGAGTTCATGAACATCACCAAGCACCTGCGCCGCCGCGCCGTGACCTTGGCCGCTGCGGGGGCGGCCATCGCGGCGGCCAGCGCGCTGAGCCTCACCGCGGCGTCGGCCGCCCCGGCGAACACCGCCGCCAGCCGTCCGTTCACGTTCGCGATGGTGCCGTCGTCGCCCGCCATCTCGTCCTGCCTGCCGCACGCCCGCGGCCTGGTCACCATCATCCCCGGCAAGGAGAACGACCTCATGGAGGTCACCATCGCCGGCATGCCGAGCCACGCCGAGTTCGACCTGTTCGTGATCGAGCAGCCGAACAAGCCGTTCGGCGTCTCGTGGTACCAGACCGACGTGGACGCTGACAGCCACGGCGTCGGCCACGCCGTCGTCCGGGGCATCTTCGACCGCGAGACGTTCTCGGTGTCGACGGGCGGCAGCACCACGTTCGGGGCGACGCACCAGTTCCACCTCGGGCTGTGGTTCAACGACCCGAACCTCCCGTTCAAGCTGGGCTGTGAGCCCGGCCAGCCGGCGCCGGTCGTGACGCCGTTCAACGGGGAGCAGCACGCCGGCATCCAGGTCCTCAACACCGCCGAGTTCCCGGTCGGCGCGGGCCCGCTGTCCCACGTGCACCGCTAACCAGTTCCGGGGCCGGTCCTGCCAACGGGGCAGGGCCGGCCCCGGTATGCCAGGGTGAGTTCTGTGAGCGCAGAGGTGAACCGGCGACGCTCCGCCTACTGGGACAAGCAGGCCGCCCGGTACGACGGCGCGATGAACTTCTGGGACCGGCACCTGTTCGGGGACAGCCGTCCCTGGGCCTGCGGCCGGGCCGCCGGCGAGGTGCTCGAGGTCGCCGTCGGCACCGGCCGCAACCTGCCCTTCTACCCGGACGGGACGCGCCTGACCGGCGTGGACTGGTCGCCGGGCATGCTCGCCATCGCCCGCCAGCGCGCCGCCGATCTTGGCCGCGAGGCCGACCTGCGGCCGGGCGACGCCCAGGCGCTGGACTTCCCCGACTCCTCGTTCGACACCGTGCTGTGCGCGCTCGGCCTGTGCGCCATCCCGGACGACCGGCGCGCCGTCACCGAGATGGCCCGGGTCCTGCGCCCCGGCGGCCGCCTGCTGCTGGTCGACCACGTGGCCGCCTCGGCGTCCGCGCTGCGCGCCGTGCAGTGGCTGTACGAGCGGGTCACCATCCCGCTGGCCGGCGAGCACTTCCGCCGCCGGCCGCTGACCTACGTGCGCGAGCTGGGCTTCGAGGTCGAGGAGACGGAGCGGTTCAGGCTCGGCATCGTCGAGCGCGTCTGCGCCCGCAAGCCCGGCTGACCGTCAGCCCGGGTGCCTAGCGGCCGTCACCCGGCTGCCGGGTCCAGGCGCCGGACGAACCGCACGCGGTCCTGGCCGTCGCCGTCGTACCCGACCGCCACCGGGACGCCGGCCGCCCCGGCCTCGCCCGGCTCGATGTCGAAGCCCATCCGCTGATGGAACGCGATCGAGCCGCGGTTCACCGGCGACGTCACCGCGTGCACCTCGGCGCAGCCCCGTGCCCGCACGGCTGCGAAGAAACGCTCGTACAGCTGCCGGCCCAGCCCGCGGCCGCGCTCCCCGGGATGGATGCCGACGAAGTGGATGTAGGCCTGTCCCGGGCGTGACTGCGACCTGAACCCGATCAGGAACCCGGCCAGCTCGCCGTCGCGCTCGGCCGCGAAGCTGGTGTCGGTGAAGTGCTCGAAGAACAGGCGCGGCAGCATGTCCGCCATGTGGCGCCCGCCCCACCACTCGTCGATGACCGCCATCACGGCCCGGTGGTCCGACGAGCGGACCGGCCTGATCTGCATTGTCATAACCCGCACCCCTTTCCTTCTACGACGCACTGTAGGATCTGACCGCCCATAACCGGACGCGAGGGAGCCTGATGTACGACGCGACGCTGGCCGAAACCGTCACCATCCGCGGCGATGGCGGGGATGAGATCGAGGCCTACCTGGCCCGGCCGATGAGCGCCGGACCGCTCGGCGGCGTCATCGTGATCCATCACATGCCCGGCTACGACGCGCCGACCAAGGAGATCGCCCGGCGTTTCGCCGCCGAAGGCTACAACGCGCTGATGCCGAACCTCTACCACCGCGACGCCCCGGGTGCCAGCCCCGACGACGCCGCCGCGGCGGCCCGCGCCCAGGGCGGCGTGCCCGACGCGCGGCTGATCGGCGACGTGGCCGGGGCCGCGGCGCACCTGCGCGGCCTGGCCTCGTCCAACGGCAAGATCGGCGTCATCGGCTACTGCTCCGGTGGCCGCCAGGCGTTCCTGGCCGGGGTCAGCCTGCCGCTCGACGCCGCCGTCGACTGCTACGGCGCGTTCGTCACCGGCACCCCGCCGGAGGGCATGCCGCTCAAGGTCGGCCCCATCAAGCACCTGACCAAGGACCTGTCCTGCCCGCTGCTCGGCCTGTTCGGCGCCGACGACCAGTACCCCTCGCCCGACCAGGTCAGCGAGCTCGAAGAGGAACTGAAGGCCCAGGGCAAGACCTACGAGTTCCACACCTACGAGGGCGCCGGCCACGCCTTCTTCTCGGTCAACCGCCCCGCCTACCGCCCCGAAGCCGCCGTCGACGGCTGGTCCAAGATCCTCACCTGGTTCGCCCGCTACCTAGCCTCCTGACCCCCACCCGCCCCAAACCGAGTCAATGAAAGTGGCGTCCTACCCGATAGAGACGGTAGAACGCCACAACCACTGAATCACGACGCGGCTTGTGCGGGGATTCACAAAGCGTCTCCGCGGAAACGCCGGCGGCCCGGCCGGGCCGCCGGCGTTGCGGGCTAGTGCGCGCTGGAAGAGGCCCAGATGTTGATGCCGGCTTCTACGGCGTGACCGTCGATCGCGGCCAGCTCGTCGTCGGAGAACGTGGTGTTCGAGACCGCGGCGAGGTTCTCTTCCAGCTGCGCGACGCTGCTGGCGCCGATCAGCACCGAGGTCACCCGCTGGTCGCGCAACGCCCAGGACAGCGCGAGCTGGGCCAGCGACTGGCCCCGGGCGGAGGCGATCCCGGCCAGCGCGCGGACGTGCGCCAAGGTGGGCTCCGCGAGCTGGTCCGAGGACAGCGAGCCGTTCTGGGTAGCCCGCGACCCGGACGGCGTCCCGTCCAGGTACTTGCCGGTGAGCACGCCCTGGGCCAGCGGGGAGAAGGCGATGCAGCCCACGCCCTCGCGGCCGAGCACGTCGAGCAGGCCGCCCTCGATCCACCGGTTCAGCATCGAGTACGACGGCTGGTGGATCAGCAGCGGCGTGCCCAGCTGCCGCAGGATCGACACCGCGTCCATGGTCCGTTCCGCCGAATAGGAGGAGATGCCGGCGTACAGGGCCCGGCCCGACCGGACCGCGGTGTCCAGCGCGCCCATCGTCTCCTCGAGCGGCGTATCGGGGTCGAAGCGGTGCGAGTAGAAGATGTCCACGTACTCCAGGCCCATCCGGCTCAGCGACTGGTCCAGGCTGGCCAGCAGGTACTTGCGCGAGCCGTGATCGCCGTAGGGGCCCGGCCACATGTCGTAGCCGGCCTTGGTGGAGATGACGAGCTCGTCGCGGTACGGGCGCAGGTCCTCCCGCATGATCCGGCCGAAGTTGATCTCCGCGCTGCCGTACGGCGGGCCGTAGTTGTTGGCCAGGTCGAAGTGCGTGACGCCGAGGTCGAACGCGCGGTGCAGGATCGCCCGCTGCTCCTCGACCGGCTTGCCGTCGCCGAAGTTCTGCCAGAGCCCGAGCGATACCTCGGGCAGCATGATCCCGCTGCGCCCGCAGCGGCGGTAGGGATGCCTGCTATAACGGTCACCGGCAGCAACATAGGTCATGCCGGAAGTCTTTCACTCCCGGCTCGAGGCACGCCGGCTGCCCCGTGCAATCATGTTGCCGGCTGCAGACGACGAGAGGGATGGGCGATGTACGACGCGATGCTGGCCGAGACCGTAACGATCACCGGGCACAACGGGGACGCGATCGAGGCGTACTCGGCCCGGACCCTGCAGGCCGGACCGGTGGGTGGCGTGGTCGTCATCCACCACCTGCCCGGTTACGACCGCCAGACCAAGGAGTTCACCCGGGCGCTCGCGGCCGGCGGCCTCAACGCCGTGATGCCGAACCTCTACCACCGCGAGGCACCCGGAGCGGATCCGGACGACGCGATGGCGACCGCCCGCGCGGGCGGCATGATCCCGGTCCCCGACGAGCGGATCGTCGGTGAGGTGGCGGGCGCGGCGGCGTACCTGCGCGGCCTGGGCAATGCCAACGGCAAGGTCGGCGTGATCGGCCACTGCTCCGGCGGCCGCCAGTCGTTCCTGGCCGCGGTCAGCCTGCCGCTCGACGCGGCGGTGGACTGCTACGGCGGCTTCGTGGTCGAAACCCCGCCCGAGGGTCATCCGCTGCACGGCTCGCCGGCCCTGGTCGAGCGGGCTGCGGACCTGTCCTGCCCGCTCCTCGGCCTGTTCGGCGCCGAGGACCAGCACCCCTCACCCGAGCATGTCGCCACGCTCGAAGAGGCGCTCAAGGCGAACGGCAAGACGTACGAGTTCCACTCCTACGATGGCGCCGGGCACGCCTTCATGCAGGTGGACCGCACCAGCTACCGGCCCGAGGCGGCCGTGGACGCCTGGCAGCAGATCTGGGCCTTCTTCGGACGTTACCTGTAGTCACCCGGACGGCGAGAGGAGCCGACATGTGCACGTACCTCACGGAGAAGGTCTCGGTCAGCGGCAGCGGCAAGGGGGCAGCCGGCTGGTTCCGGCTGACCGACGCCAGCGTCTACTTCGACCACCCGGTCCACGCCCAGGAGGAGCACACCCTCAACATCGACTTCCTCGACCCGGGCGCGGGCCCGTCGGCGCGGGTCGCGGTCGAGCTCACCGCCGAATCGGCCCGGGCCCTGGTCAAGGCCATCCAGGCCACCCTGGACTCGGTCCCCCCGGGCTCTGCTGGGACGATCCCAACCCTGCTAGGGGGCTACCGCCCATCGCCTCGAAGAGTGCGCTTATCGTGCCCCTCCGCACATACTTTCGCGAGGCCCGGAAATGTCGGTGCCTCGTGCGAGTATGCATGTGAGGGCCCCCGCGGAGGGTGGCAACGCGGGATGGAGGCGGCACGAATGCGGATCATCATCGAGCGGGACGCGCTGACTGAGGCGGTCGCCTGGGTGGCACGGTCGCTGCCGTCCCGGCCGGTCCTGCCCATCTTGTCGGGGATGCTGCTCGAGGCCTCGGCGGGCAGCCTGACCCTGTCCTGCTTCGATTACGAGGTGTCGGCCAGGATCCAGGTGGACGCCGAGGTGACCGAGGACGGCATCGCGCTCGTGCCCGGGCGGCTGCTGGCCGAGATCACCAGGAGCCTGCCCTCGCTGCCGGTCGAGGTGGACCACGAGAAGGACGACGTCATCGTGACCTGCGGTCCGGCGTCGTTCACCCTGGTGACCCTGCCGGTCAGGGAGTACCCGCGGCTGCCCGAGCTGCCCCTGCTGGCGGGCACCGTCGACGGCGGCGCGCTGGCCACTGCGATCGGCCAGGTCGCCCCGGCGGCCAGCCGCGACGACACGCTGCCGGTCATCACCGGGGTGAACGTCGAGATCGACGGCGGCTCCATCCGGCTGGTGGCGACCGACCGGTACCGGCTCGCCATCCGGGAGCTCGACTGGAATCCCGCTCGCCCGGACACCCGCAGCACGATGCTGGTGCCGGCCAAGACGCTGGCGGACGCCGCGCGGATGATGGCACCGGGTGTCCTGGTCCGGGTCATGATCCGCGGCGAGCTCGGGAGCGCGGCCGCCCGGGCAGCCGCGGCCGGCGGGGGAGACTCGCTGCACGCGGCCGAGGCGATGATCGGCTTCGAGTCGGGCGGACGGCGGCTGACCACCCGCCTGATCGCGGGGGAGTACATCAAGTACATGTCCCGGTTCCCGGACGGTTTCGGCAGCCGCGGCGACATGCCGGCCATCCCGCTCACCGAGGCGGTCAAGCGGGTGGCCCTGGTTGCGGAGCGGGGCAGCTCGGTGCGGCTTTCCTTCGGCCACGGCAAGGTGACGATCGAGGCCGGCACCGAGGGACAGGCGCGAGCCCGGGAGACGGTTGCCGCCGACTTCACCGGCGAGGAAACCGCGATCGCGTTCAGCCCGCACTACCTGATGGACGGCCTGGGGGCGGCCCTGATCGCGGCCACCGGCGCGCCGGGCGCCGCGGACAAGCCGCACGGCACCGCCAAGGCCCAGAACCCGGAGAAGACCCAGAACCCGGAGAAGGCCCAGAACCCGGAGAAAGCCCAGAACCCGGAGAAGGCGCAGAAGGCCCGGGCAGGAAAGGGCCAGGCGGACAAGACCCCGGACGCCGCGGCCGCGGCGCCCGAGCAGGCGCGGATCTGCCTGCAGTTCACCAGCCCGACCAAGCCCGCGCTGATTACCGGCAGCGCCGGAGACGGCGACGACTCGGCCCCGGACTACCGCTACCTGGTGGTCCCGCTCCGTGCCCTGGCCAGCGCCTGACTGACGAACGAGCTGGCTAGCCGCCCGCCCGGCGGCGGGGGGAAGTGCGGAAGCTGCCCGTAGTACGAGTGCCGGGCCATCCAGGCCATGATCAGTATCCAGGTGGCCAGCGCGAAGAGCAGCATCGCGAAGACCAGGAACCGGCCCGCGTCCGGGGCCGGCCCGGACAGCGCATCCTCGGCACGGGCGGCCCGGGGATGCCGCGGGGGCCGCGGGAGGTCAGCCAGCAGGCGGTCGATCTGGCGCTGGGTCTTGGCTAGCAGCGCGGCGTCGATCCGCTCGCTCAGCTCGTCGAAGTCGAGTCGCCCCGCGACGAAATGCTCGCGTAGCTGGGTCATGGCGATGTCACGTTCGGCGTCGCCGATCCGGAGGTCGTAGTCGTACCGGGTCCGGCCGGGCACGTGCCAGCCAGGTACCAGTTCCTCGTGCGGGCGCGCCGCGTCGGGATCTTCGCCCATCATTCCGGTTCGGACGTCATATCGCCTTGTCATCGGCTCCCAGAATTCGCCAGGCCGGCTGCCTCACCCTTTAACGATAAGTCGAGCCGGCCCGGTGCGGAACCCGGGTGCGGTGAGAATCGCTAGCGGCGTCGTCCGCGCGGGCCGCGGGGACCCCTCGGCCCGCGGGAGCCGCCCCGCCTGCCGCCGAGCCCGAACAGCCGCCTGACCAGTGCCAGTGCTGCCAGGAACAAGACGATCGCGAACGGCCGGTCCCCGCCGCCGAGGCCGAAGATCATGACGCTGCCGAGTATCACCAGCAGCCAGACCACGCCGAGCATCGGGGCGAACAGGCCACCCGGGCCGCCTGACCGGCCGCCCTGGTCGTGGCGCTGGCCTGGCATCGGCGACATCGGCCCGTGCCAGCCCGGCCCCGGCCACCCGGCCTGTCCCGGCCCCGGCTGCCCCGTGTACGGCAGGCCGGAACCCGGCCGCGAGGCCAGCGGGAGTTCGCGCATCACGGTGTTCAGGTCGGCCCTGGTCTTGGCCGCGAACGTCTCGTCGATGCGTTCGTTGAGTTCCTCGAGCGTCAGCCGCCCGTCGGCGTAATGCTCACGTAGCTGAGCGGCGACCGCCTCACGGTCGGCGTCCCCGACGCGCACGTTGTATCCGGGTGTCATCGTGCCCTCCGTAGCAAGAACGGGGAATCCCGAGTACTAGCACGATATATCGCGAGACGGCGGACGGCAACTCGGTTGAAGCCGACGTATCAAGCGGGCCGGAGCGCCCTCTGGATAGGTGCCGACAAGGCGGGGAGGGATCATGGGGGTCATCGACTGGCGCCAGCAGGCGCCGCGGGCTTCTTTCCGTGAGCGCATCGCGGGTGTGCGCGAGCGCATGACCGGTTTCGGTGAGCGCATGGCGGGTTACCGTGAGCCCATCGCGGGCTGGCGGGCGCGCAACTGGCGCCGCGCCGTGCTGGCCTGGTCGGTGCTGTGCCTGATCTGCGTGGCCATCTCGGCCGAGCCCGGCACGGCCTTCCCCGTGGCACAGGCCCATGCGGTGCCCGCCGTGGGGATGATCATGAAGGTGCTGGGCGGCCTGACCGTGGCCGGCGTGCCGGCGCTCCTGATCGCCCTGCCCTGAAGATCACGCTGCCCTGAAGATCAGATCTCGGCGGCGGCGAGCGCATCGCCGACCGGGGTGCGCCGGTAGAGCACCGAACGTCCCGACCTGGCCCCGGCTATCAACCCGGCCTCACGCAGTACGGCCAGGTGGTCGCCGATGCCGCCGAGGGACTGGCCCAGCGTCGCGGCCAGCTGGGTGGTGCTGGCCGGATCCTGGAGCGCGAGCAAGATCGCGGCCCGCGAGGTGCCCAGCAGCCGGTCCAGCGCGGTGCCGGGACCAGCCTGGCTGGGACGTTCCCACAGCGCCGACACGCCGCGGGCCGGGTAGATCAGGGCCGGCGGCCACGGCGGGTCGAGGGACAGCGCGAGCCCGGGCCAGACGAACACCGAGGGGATGAACAGCAGGCCGCGGCCGTCCAGCGCGGCGCCCTCGTCGGTCCGCCAGCGGGTGAGCTCGATGCCGCCCTGCCGCCAGTCCAGGTCGGCGTGCAGGTCGCTCAGCGCGGCCGCCCAGCCCTTGGCGGCGAGCTGCCCGGCCCGGTACACCACGTCCCGCTCGAGAATGGCGCGCAGCGTCCGCCATTCCGGCTCGAGCAGCGCCTGCCAGGCCGCGGCGAGCACGTCGGCGAGGTACCCGGCGGCCCGGTCGCCGGTCAGGACGCGCCGGACCCGGGGATCGGCCCGCGGCTGCCGCCGCAGCGCCTCGGCGACCTCCCGGCGCACCTGGGCGGGCGGCGTCGACCGGACCTGGTCCAGCAGCTCGCCGATGGTGGTGTCCACGCTGGCCGGGACCGGGGCCAGGAAGTCCGCCCCCCAGCCGGGCGGCATCAGCGCCAGGACGGCATCGATGTCCGTCGCGCGCGTCAGCGCGAGATACCGGTCCCGGGCGCGGACCAGCCACGGGCGCAGCACCGCCAGCTTCGGCTGACCCGGCGGGACGGCCAGCAGGCGCAGCGCGTGGGTCAGTTCCCACAGCGGCGACACCGCGAACCGGCTCGTGGTCAGGTCCTCGTTACCGACCTCGATCCGCAGCGTCACGTCCACCAGCTTTCGTCCTGGGACGAAAGAGTACGCCGTGGGCCGCCGGGCTCACAGGATGGCGTACATGACCGCACCCGCCCCCGCCCGCCCGCCGGACGCCGCCCAGCCAGATCGTCCCGCGCGGGCGACGTACCGCTCGGTGTTCGCCGTCCGGGAGTTCCGGGTGATGGCGGCCGCGATGTTCATGTACGTCCTCGGCTTCGAGTTCGAGGTCCTCGGCCTGTCGGTGCTCGTCTTCGCCCAGACCCAGTTGGCGCTGTGGACCGCGCTCGCGTTCAGCGCGGGCTTCGCGCCGCAGGCCGTCGGCGGCGCGCTGTTCACCGCGCTCGCCGACCGGCTGCCGCCGCGCCTGGTCATCGGGGCGGGCCTGCTGACCCGGGCCGTCCCCGGGCTGGTGATCGGACTATGGCCGGGCCTGCCGATCCCGGTCATGCTGGCGCTGGTCGCGGTCGCGGCGACGATCGCCCCGGTGTTCACCGCCGCCCTGTCCGGCCTGCTCCCCGAGCTGCTCGACGGGGACCGCTACATCCTCGGCCGCTCGGTCTTCGGCCTGACCGGCTCGGCGACCCAGCTCGCCGGCCTCGGCGCCGGCGGCGCCATCCTGGCCGTGGTCCCGGCCCGCTGGCTGCTGGTGGCCGCGGGCGGCGCGCTGGCCGCCAACGCCGCTCTCATCCGCCTGGGCCTGCGGCCCCGGCCCGCCCGCAAGACGCAGGGGCGCAAGCGGGGCCTGATCCGGGACACCCTGGCCGGTCACGCCGAACTCCTGGCCAGCCCCGCCGTCCGCGGCCTGCTCCTCGCTCAGTGGCTGCCCGCCTGGTTCGTCACCGGAGCCGAGTCGCTGATCGTGCCGTACACCGCGTCGCTGGGTCACCCGGCCCGCGCGGCGGCCCCGCTGCTCGCCGCGGTGCCGGCCGGGATGCTGCTCGGCGACCTGCTGGCGGCCCGGTTCTGCCCGCCCGCGGCCCGTCGGCGCCTGGCGTTCCCCCTGGTCGTGGCCATGGGCGTGCCCCTGCTGGCACTGCCGCTCCGGCCGCCCCTGCTGCTCGCCGCAGTAGCCCTGCTGGCCTGCGGGGCCGGGTTCGCCTACCAGCTCGGCCTCCAGCAGGCCTTCCTCGACGCCCTGCCGGAACCGCGCCGCGGGCAGGGCTTCGGCCTCAACTCGACCGGGGCGATGGGCGGCCAGGGCCTGATCCCGGCCGCGACCGGCGCGCTGGCCGGCGTCCTCGGCGCCGGCCCCGCCATGGCGATCGCGGGCGCGGCCACCATCGCCGCGGCCCTGGCCCTCCGCGGCCCCCTCACCGGCCGAGGCACCCCGCCCGCCTGAGCCCAGATCCAAGATTTATCCACCGAACGAGTCGGCCACCCGCCCCGGCCTACCCTCCGCGCCCCGGCTGTGGCAGCGTGCCGCTATGAGCGAGGGGTTGCAGAGCCCGGTCTTCGTCGGGCGGCGGGACGAGGTCGCGGCGCTCACCGCGCTGTGCGACCGGGCCCGGGCGGGCGAGCCGGGGTTCGCGATCGTCGCGGGCGAGGCCGGCGTCGGCAAGACGCGCCTGGTCACCGAGCTGGCCGGGCAGGCCGGATAGTTCCGGGTTCACCGTGCTGACCGGCCACTGCGTCGAGCTCGGCGCCGAGGGCCTGCCGCTGGCCCCGCTCATCGACGCGCTGCGCACGCTGGCCCGGACCATGTCGCGGGGCGAGCTGGCCGAGGTCCTCGGCCCGGCCCGCCGCGGTCTCGGCCGGCTGCTGCCCGAGCTCGATCCCGGCGCCGGGCCGGAAGACCGCGGGGCCGAGCCGGCCGCCGACGGGATCCAGGTGTCCCAGCTCCTCGAGCTGGTCCTCGGGCTGCTCGGACGGCTCAGCGCCAGGCGGCCGCTGCTGCTGGTCCTGGAGGACCTGCACTGGTCCGACCAGTCCTCCCGGGAGCTGGTCTCCTTCCTGATCAGGTCGCTGCGCGGGGTCCGGGTCGTGCTGCTGGCCACCTACCGCTCCGACGAGCTGAACCGGCGCCATCCGCTGCGGCCGCTGATCGCCAGCTGGGAGCGGCTCCGCACGGTGCAGCACGTGGAGCTGCGCCGGTTCGAGCCCGGGGAGGTCGCCGCCCAGCTCGGCGCGATCCTCGGCACCGCGCCCGCCGCCGGGCTCGTCGACCTGGTCTTCGACCGGTCCGGCGGCAACGCCTACCTGGTGGAGGAGCTCGCCGGGGTGATGCGCGGCGGCGGTGACCCGGCCGACCTGCCGCCGTCCCTGGCGGACGTGCTGCTGAGCCGGGCGGACGCGCTGAGCGCCAGCGCGCAGCGGCTGCTGCGGACCGCGGCGGTGGCCGGCCGCAGCGTGCCCGACAAGCTGCTCGCCGAGGTGGCGGGCGTCGGCGACGCCGAGTTCTACGCGGGGCTGCGCGAGGCCGTCGAGAGCCACCTGCTCGTGGTCGACCACACCGGCCGGAGCTACGCCTTCCGGCACGCGCTCACCCGGGACGCGGTCTACGAGGACATGCTCCCGGGGGAGCGGGGCGGCCTGCACGCCGCCTACGGCGAGGCGCTCACCCGCGACCCGGGCCTGGCCGGCGACGATGCCGCGGTGCCCGCCGCCCTGGCCCACCACTGGTACGCCGCCCTCGACCTGCCCCGCGCGCTGCCCGCCGCGATCGCCGCGGCCCGGCACGCGCTGACCTCGTTCGCCCCGGCCGAGGCCCAGCGTCACCTGGAGCGGGCGCTGGAGATCTGGCCCCGGGTGCCCGACGCGGAGCAGCGCACCGGCCTGGACCAGGCCGAGGTGGCCGCCCTGGCCGGCGAGGCCGCTTACGCGGCCGGCGCCATCGACCGCTCGCTGTCCCTGTTCGACCAGGCCCTGGCTCAGCTCCCCGTCGAAGGCGACGCGGTCCGGCGCGCGCTCGTGCTCGACTGGCGTGCCCGCCCCCTGCGGGATACCGGCCGGGAAGCCGACTCGGTCGCCACCCTGGAAGAAGCGCTCGCCCTGCTTCCCGCCGACCAGGTGACCAGGGCGCACGCGGTCGTCCTCTCCTCGCTGGCCAACTCCGTGTGGCGCGCCAACGACGTGGACGCCACGATGAGCCTGGCCGCCCGCGCGGTGCAGGCCGCGCGCGAGGCCGGCGCGGTCCAGCAGGAGGCCGACTCGTCCATCACCCTCGGCTCGGCCCGGGGTTACCTGAGCGCGGACGACTCCGGCGCCGGCCTGGACGACCTCCGGGCTGGCCTGGCCCTGGCCACCGGCATCGGCGCGCACTTCACCGCGCTGCGCGCCTACATCAACATTTCCGACGTGCTGGAACTGCATGGCCGGCACGAGGAGGCGGCCGAGGCGGCCCGCGCCGGGATCGCGCTGGCCGGAAGGGTAGGGCTGGCCCGGACCCTGGGCGCCTTCCTGACCGGCAATCTCGCGGAGAGCCTGCTCCGCCTGGGCCACTGGAGCGAGGCGGAGCAGCTGGCCACCCAGGCGCTGAACGCCATGCCCGGAGGGCGTCTTCGCCGCCACCGTCCTGCAGCTGCGCGCCGAGCTGGCCGCGATGACCGGACGCTACGCCGACGCCGACGACCGACGTGCGCGCCGCGCGGCGGGCCCTGGGCCAGACCCGCGACGAGCAGTACGCCCTGACCCTGCAGTACGCCGAGGCGCTGGCCGCACTCGGCCGGGGTGACCTGGGCGCGGCCCGCCGCCTCGCCGCCGACGGGCTAGAAGAATACCGCGGGGCGATGTCCGGCCGCTACGTCTGGCCGGTGCTGTGGCTGGCCGCCAGGGCCGAGGCGGACGAGGCCACCCTGGCCCGCGACCGGCGGGAGGAGGTCCCGGCCGGCGCCGCGGCCCGGCGCCGCGAGCTGATGTCGCTGGCCGCGGAGCTGGCCGTACCCAACGCCGCGTCGCGCGGCTACCGGGCCCTGGTCACGGCGGAACTCGCGCGCGCCGCGGGCCGGAGCCAGGACGACGCTCGGTCACTGATGGGGGCCTGGTCGGCGGCGGCGCAGGCGTGGCAGGCGGCCGGCCGAGCCCTATCCGCTGGCCTACGCCCGGCTGCGGCTGGCCGAGGCCGCCGCGGCGGCGGGCGACCGCCAGGCCGCCGGCCCAGGGCGTCCGCGAGGCCTACGCGCTGGCCCGCCGGGTCGGCGCGGTGCCCATCGCGGACGAGGCCGCCGCGCTGGCCCGGCGGACCCGGCTGAGCCTGGACGAGCCGGCCGCGGGCGAGGTCGCGGCGCCGCCCGAGGACCCGCTGGCCCGGTACGGCCTGACCGAGCGCGAGCAGGAGATCCTGGTCCTGCTGGCCGGCGGCCGGTCCAACCCGCAGATCGCGGAGTCCCTGTTCATCAGCCCGAAGACGGCCAGCGTGCACGTGTCCAACATCCTGGCCAAGCTCGGCGTCGACAGCCGGGTCGAGGCCGCCGCCGTGGCGCACCGCCTCGGGGTCACCGGCTAAGGCCCGTACGGCCAGGCGTAGGGCACCCGTTCGGGATAACTAAGCGGGCTAGCCCGGCCTGGCTACGGCGGCGCGCCAATGTGCGGGCCCGGTCCTTAGCCGGACCGTGAAGGCATGACGATGACGAACGCTCCCTCCGGGACCATCCGCGCCGCGCTCCGCTACCCCGACTTCCGTCGCCTGCTGTCCGCCCTGGCCGTGTCCCAGGTCGGCGACTGGCTGTACAACCTGGCCCTGGTCGTGCTGGTCTACGACCGCACCCACTCGGCGGTGTGGGCCGGCGTCACCACGGCGGCCCGGGTCGTGCCGGTCGTGGTGCTCGGCCCGGTGGGCGGGGTGCTGGCCGACCGGTTCGACCGCCGCCGCATCATGATCGTCTGCGACCTGGCCCGGGTGGCGCTCATGCTCCTGCTGGCCGCGGTGGCCGCGGCCGGGCTGCCCGTCGTGCTCGCCCCGGTGATCGCGGCCGTGGCCACCACCGCCGCCGCCCCGTACATGCCGTGCGTGGCCGCGGTCACGCCGCGCGTCGTCGACGACGCCGACCTGCCCGGCGCCAACGCCGCCCGGTCCGCCGTCGGCGGTGCCAGCATCATCCTCGGCCCGGCGCTCGGCGGCGTGCTGCTGTTCCTCGGCTCGCCCGCCGCCGCGTTCGCCGCGAACGCCCTGACCTTCGGCCTCTCCGCGCTCGCGGTGCTGGCCATCAAGGACCGCGGCGTGTTCGCCACCCGGCGTTCCGCCCAGGACCAGGTTGCGGAGCGCCCGGCCGGCCTGTTCAACGGCATGTTCAGCGAGCTGGCGGAAGGCGCGGCGGCGCTGCGCCAGCACCCCGCGGCGCTGCGGCTGATCGGCGCCGACATCATGTGCAGCTTCCTGTACGGCACCCAGACCGTGCTGCTGCTCCTGGTCGCCCGCCAGACCGGGCTGGGCGCGCAGGGATACGGCTACCTGTTCGCCGCCATCGGCGCGGGCGGCCTGGCCGGCACGGCGCTGGCCGGGCGGGCCAGCCGCAGCTCCCGGCCGCACCTGGTGCAGGCGGCCGCGCTGGCCTGCGCCGGGCTGCCGACCCTGCTGCTCGCGATCACCCACTGGCCGCTCGCGGCCGTCGTGCTGACCGGCCTCACCGGGCTCGGCGCCATGCTGGTCGAGATCCTCACCGACACGATGCTCCAGCGGACCCTCGACGAGGACGTGTTCGGCCGGGCCTACGGACTGGCCCTGCCCGCCTCGATCGCCGGGATCGTGATCGGGTCCGCGCTCGCCCCGGTGCTGGCCAGCCTGCTCGGCGCGTCCGGCGCCCTGGCCGCGGTCGGCGGCGCGGTCCTGGCCTACACGACGCTGATCCTGCGCCGCGGCACCGTCCGCGACGAGCAGCGCATCCCGGCCACCCCGGAAGCCACCGTCGTGCTGCCGCCGCCGTCGGATGAGACCGTCATGCTGCCGGTCCCGTGGGACCCCTACGTCCGGATGGGACGTCCGTCGGACGCCACCGTCGTGCTGCCGCGGCAAGCCGTGACGGACGCACCGCTCGCTCGCTAGAGTCGGCTCAACCACAGGACGTAATCGCGGGAGGGCGGGCGGCATGACGAGTTCGGTAGTGAGCATCGGGTCCGGTGACCATCACGTGCTGGCGGTGCACGGCTGGTTCGGCTCGGCCCGGGGCTGGGGTTCGCTGCCGGACTACCTGGACCGCTCGGCCTACACCTACGCCTTCATGGACCTGCGCGGCTACGGCGAGCGCAAGCAGGTTCCCGGTGAGTTCACCATGGAGGAGGCCGCCACCGACGCGCTCGCCCTGGCCGACGAGCTGGGCTGGGACACGTTCTCGGTGGTCGGCCACTCGATGGGCGGCAAGGTCGCCCACCAGCTCCTGCTCCAGTCCCCGGAACGGGTGCGCAAGCTGATCGGCATCAACCCGGTGCCGGCCAACGCGGTGCCGATGGACGAGCAGGGCTGGGAGCTGTTCTCCGGCGCGGCGGGCAACGCGGGCAACCGGGCGGCGATCATCGACTTCACCACCGGCAGCAAGCTGACCGCGACGTTCGTCAACCTGCTGGTCCAGCACTCGCTGGAGAACTCCGCGGTGCCCGCGTTCGCCGCGTACCTGCAGGCCTGGGCCAAGTCCGATTTCTCGGACCTGGCCAAGTCGCAGGCCGGACGGCCAGACGCCGGTCAAGGTGATCGTGGGGGTGAACGACCCGGCCCTGTCGCGCCGACGTGATGGAGCAGACCTGGCTGGTCTTCTTCCCCGACGGGGAGATGACCATCCTGCCCGACGCCGGGCACTACCCGATGTTCGAGTCGCCGGTCTCGCTCGCCACCTCCATCGAGGAGTTCCTGGGGCGCGAGTGACCGTGCCGGGGGACGCTGTGCCCGGGGACGCCGCGGGTCCGGAGCCCGGGCCCCGGCCGGACGCCGAGGTCGTCTTCGACCCGGCCACCTACGTGGCCGGGGTGCCGTTCGGGGCCCTGGCCCGGCTGCGCCGGGCCGCCCCGGTAGCGTGGGTGCCGGAGATCCCCGTGCTCGGCTGGGAGGCGGGCCCTGGCTTCTGGCTGGTGCTCAGGCACGCCGAGGTGGAGTCGGTGCTCCGGCGTCCGGAACTGTTCTCCTCCGCGCTCGGCGCGACCCAGATCAGGGACCCGGCCACGCCGCAGGCGCTGGGCTACGTCCGGCGGATGATGCTCAACATGGACCCGCCGGAGCACTCCCGGCTGCGCCGCCTGCTCAGCCGGTCGTTCACCCCCCGGGCCGTGGCCCGGCTCGAGGACGGCATCCGCGGCCACGCCCGGGCCATCTGCGACCGGGTCTTCACCGGGCCGCGGGGTGAGTGCGACTTCGCCAAGGACGTCGCCGCCGACCTGCCGTTGCTGGCCCTGGCCGACGTTCTCGGCGTGCCCGAGCAGGATCGCCGGCTGCTGTTCGACTGGTCCAACCGGGTCATCGGCTACCAGGATCCCGACTACGCCACCTCGGCCGAGTTCGACCCGGCAGCCGGCACGCCGATGGCCCGCGAGGCGCTGGCGCTGCGGCCGGCCCCCGGCCCCGACGGCCGGATGCCCGACCCGCGTACCCGCGAGGGCATGCCCGACCTGTACGCCTACGCCCACTTGCTAGCCGAGGAAAAGCGCCGCCGCCCGGGCGACGACGTGATGTCGATCCTGCTGGCCCAGTCCGACGAGGGGGGCGGGCAGGTCTCCGCGGCCGAGTTCGAGAACATGTTCTGGCTGTTCGCGGTGGCCGGCAACGAGACCCTGCGCAACGGCCTGCCCGGCGCCTGCCTCGCGCTGCTCGAGCACCCCGGCGCGGCCGCGGAACTGCGCGCCGAGCCGGACCTGCTCCGCGTCGCGGTCGACGAGATGCTGCGCTGGTGGACGCCGGTGATGACGTTCCGCCGGACGGCCACGGGTGACTGCGAGCTGGGCGGGCACCCCATTCGTTCGGGAGAAAAGGTCGTGGTCTCGTTCACTGCGGCCAACCGGGACCCGGACGTCTTTGCTGCCCCGGACCGGTTCGATATCCATCGGCAGCCCAACCCGCACCTGGTCTTCGGCCACGGCCCGCACTTCTGCCTCGGCGCCCACCTGGCCCGTGTCCAGATGCGCGCGCTGTTCGCCGAGGTGCTGGTGCGCACGTCCGCCCTGGAACCGGCCGGTGAGCCCGCCTTCCTGCGCTCCAACTTCCAGCGCGGCATCAAGCGCCTCCCAGTCGCCTGGACCGCCGCCTAGCCCCCCGGCGCCACACCCCCTGATGCCTGCCCCCGGCGCCCGCCCCCGCGTTGCGTCCCTACATGCTCGGTGTGCCCCGGGTACCGTCTTACGTACTCTGTGTGCCACCGATCACCCGGCGGCTCCGCGCCCCGACCCCCATCTACCTCACCCATCCCGGATCGTACTGAGTCGATGTGCCGCCGAACGTGCTCTTAACTGCCCTGCGAGATGGATGCGGTACTAGCGGGACCGGGGACGCTGCCGCGTCGGCCAGATCCTGGCTGCGTCGCCGTCGGCATAGCTGGTGACCAGCCATTTTCAGTGCGGTTTCAGCGTCGTTCAGGAGCAGCCTGGGACGGTGATCCCAGCGCCGCCGCGAGGCCACGCACCAGGAATCGTCACTAGGTGGGGGAGATATGTTTCTTCGACGCAGGACCGCGGGCATGATGCTGGCCGCGGCCGCGGCGGTCGGCCTGACCACGGCCGCCGCGCTGCCCGCCAGCGCCGGCCGCCACGCCAGCGCCAGCGCCGGCCGACCAGCTACTTCGATCTCGTCGTGCAGATGGGCACGAACGCGCCGGTGATGTGCCTGCAGCCGGTCACCCCGTCTGGGGGCGCCGGGACGGCCGTCGTGCAGCAGCCGTGCGACCAAGGTATCCAGGCCCAGAACTGGGCGCCGGTCAACACCACGGGCAGCACCTACGAGTTCGTGAACCAGGTCAGCGCGATGTGCCTGGACGCCCGGGGCGGAGCCGCCCGCGGCACCCCGATCCAGCAATGGCCGTGCGGGAACATCAGCAACGAGCACTGGAGCTGGCCGCATTCGCTCCCCGACGGGTTCTGGCCGCTGACGTCGCAGGTGGCCGGCAGCAGCGGCTTCTGCCTGGACGTGCCCGGGGCGTCCACCCAGGCCGGCCTGGGCATGCAGCTCTGGAGCTGCAACGGCACCCCCGCGCAGGCCTGGGCCATCGCCGGCCCCGTGTCCTGAAGACTCCGGCGGGCTCCCGGCTCCCCAACTCCCCGGGAGCCCGCCGGCCCAGTTTCCTGGCCTTTTCCTTCCGTTCACCGTGCTCCCGCCCGAGGTCACCGCCGAAATGTCGGTTGGTACCGATAAGTTGTGACTGGGGCGGTATCGGTGATGGGAAGAGGCCTTGGCCACGTACGAACCAAAGGACGGGTCGGCCCGGCGGGCCGGTGAGCGGCGGCGCGCGGAACTCGGCGAGTTCCTCAAGGCGCGGCGGGCCCGGCTCAGCCCGGGTGACTTCGGCATGCCGCCGGGTTCGCGGCGGCGCACGCCGGGGCTGCGCCGGGAAGAAGTGGCGCTGCTGGCCGGAGTCGGGGTCACCTGGTACACCTGGCTCGAGCAGGGCCGCCAGATCAACGCCAGCACCCAGGTCCTCGACGCGGTGGCCCGGACGCTGCGGCTGGACCGGGCCGAGCGGGAGCACCTGTACCGGCTGGCCGAGGCCACCCCGCTGCGCACCGAGCGCCCGCGCCAGGCGATACCCGACAGCATCCGCGAGATCCTGCAGTCCCTCGACCCGCTGCCCGCGTCCCTGATCAACAGCCGGTTCGACATCCTGCTGTCCAACCAAGCCTCAGAGGAGCTGTTCTGGGAGTGGCACACGATGCCGTGCGTCCACAAGAACACCCTGTGGTGCTGCGTCACCGAGCCGACCGCCCGGGGCAAGTTCCCCGAGTACGAGGGTCACGTCCGCTACCTGGTGGCGCGGCTGCGCTCGGCCTACAGCCTGCACGTCGGCGACCCGGACTGGGAAGAGGACATCCGCCGGCTGGCCAGCCTCAGCCGCGAGTTCGCCGACCTGTGGTCCCGGCACGAGGTGGCCGACTGCGAGCCGCGCACCCTGACCTACCTGCACCCGCAGGCCGGCCCGCTCAGCCTGGCCGTCAGCGAGCTCGACCTGCCGCTGATGCCCGAGGCCCGCGTCGTCGTCTACACGCCGCGGGACGAGGACACCCGGTCCCGGATGCCGCTGACCCGCCGGGCCGCCACCCCGGCCACGGCCACCCCGGCCGCCGCGGTGACGGCGATCAGTTGAGGAAGTAGCTGCTGCCGCCCGACTCGGGATTGGTGACCATCGCCAGGATCGTCACCGTGCCGGCGTTGGCAAAGGTCAGCTTTAGCGTGATGTCCTTGCCGTCGCGCATCGCCCCGGCCCCCGTGATCAGCAGGTGGAATGAATCCGGGTTGAAGCGTGTCATCGCCTCGGGCGCGATCGGGATCTGCGTCACCGTGTGCATGGTCAGGGCGCCGGCGTGCCGTGCCCCCGGGGCGCGCAGCTGAACCGTGCCGCCGACGCTGGTCTGCGCCGAGAGCAGCTTGTCGGCCGGGCCGTTGTTGCGGATCTCCAGGTACGCGACCGTGGTCCCCGGTGTCGTCGGCTGCGGCACGTAGGCACTCGCGATGGCGATGGACGGCTTGGCGCTGGCGGACGCGCACCCGGTCACCACGAGCACGGCCAGCAAGACCGCACCCGCCATCCGGAACAACCGCGTCAGTATGCCCACGACCAAAGACTACTCGGCGTCGTACCCGCCGTCAGCCGCGGTCCAGCACCGTATCCAGGAGGCCGATCGGCGGCGAGCCGAGGTCCAGCATCGCCTGGTGGAAGCGCGGCAGGGTGAAGCCCGCGCCCCAGTCCTTCCTGGCCCGCTCGCGGAGCTTGAGTATCTCCAGCTTGCCCCAGGTGTACCGGCCGTAGGTCGGATCGAAAGTGGCCCGCCGGGCCTCGGACAGCGCCGCCGGGCCGGCCAGGTGGGTATCGGCCTCGAACCGGCGCGCCGCGTCGTCGATCGTCATCCCGGCCGAGTGCACGCCGATGGCGCACGCCAGCCTGGTCACCCGTACCAGCGCCTCCAGCCAGATGCCGACGGGAATCCGCGGGTCGTCCGCGCCGAACCCCTCTTCCACGCACAGTTCCTCGCCGTAGTGCGCCCAGCCCTCGATGAACGCGCTGGACTGCAGGGTTCGCCGGACCGGCGACGTCAGGTGCCGCATGGCCCGGCCGTGCGAGAAGTGACCGGGCGCCACTTCGTGCACGGTGATGCCCGGCAGCGTGGTGTGGCTGAAGACCTCCAGCCACTCCTCCTGTTCCTGCCGCGGCCAGGATTCCTCCGGCGGGGTGATGTGGTACCACGACGGGCCCTCCGGCTCGCCCGGCGCGGCCCACGACATCATCGCCATCGCCCACCGCCGCGACTCGGGCGCCAGGCCGACCAGGCACTCCCCGTCGTTGTAGGGGACCAGGTCATGCTCGCGGGTGAAGCGAATAGCCCGTTCGGTCCAGACCCGGGCCGCCTCGATCACGCCGCTCCCGTCGGGATGATCCCGCACCAGCTCGCGGGCCACGTCGAGGGCGGGACGGCCCTGGCCGCCGTCGATCCGGGCGCAGCCGTCGGCCAGCAGGGCGTGCAGCCGGTCTCGTTCGGCGTCGGCCTGCTCGGCCAGCCGGCCCAGGTCGACCGGCATCGCCTCGGCGCTGCTCATCAGGGCGGTGAGCCCGGGACCGCCGAGCGCCGGGTCGGGATCGCCGTCGGCGGCGGCGCGCTCGACGTGCGCGACCAGGCGGGCGTGCGCGGCCCGGGCATCGGCTACGGCGGTCGCGCTGATGCCGGGTCCCTCGCCGAGCCCGGCCGCCAGCCCGCGGATGCCGCCCAGCAGTGACTGCGCCACCGGGGCGCTCACCTGGTCGAGCGCCTCGACCGCCGCGTCGGCCACCCGCGGCCAGGCCGCGAGGTGCTCGGCCCGCGCCGCGTCCCGCTCCTCGCGGGGCGCGTAGTCCCGGTCGTAGCAGGCCAGGTCGAGCTCGCCCAGGTGCAGGATCGGGTTCCGCCGGTGCAGCTCGAGGGTGGCGTAGGTGACCTGCTTCTGCTCCTCGGCCGCGGTCAGGTGCGCCTCGTCGTGCGCGTCCGCCAGCCGCTCGCCGCCGTCCCGGGCCGCCGCCAGCGCGGCCAGCCCGGCCCGCACGCCGGCCGGCGACAGGTCCTGCGGCTTGCCGTCGTATTCGTGCCGGCCCGCGTACTCGCGTACCTCGGAGACGTCGAGATCACAGACGGCGCGCAGCCGCGGGGAAAGATCCATGCGGCCGACGTTACCGGAGCTGGCGTTACGCCGGAGCCGGGCTTGCGAGAGCCGGGCCTCAGGGCGTGCTGCCTCGCACCCCCTGGCCGGGCCGGACCGGCATCACCGTCAGGAGCTGCACCTTGGCCGACGAGCACGCGCTGAAGGGCTGGTTCACGTACAGCGCCTCGGTCTCACCCGGCGCGTAGACCCGCAGCCAGTGCGCGGTCACCGGCTGGCACTGGGCCGACGGGTAGTTGCCCGCCTGGGTGACCTGCAGCCAGGCGTGCGCCTGGCCGCCCGCGGCCAGGCGCACCGCCACCTTCCCGACGCCGGGGCTCGGCTGGGCCGGCGCCCCGATCTGCCGGCCCGTGCTGTCGGCCGAGGTGACGAAGGACATGCCCGGGTAGCCGTACAGGCCGCACGGCGAGCTGGCGGTGTTGGTGAAGTCGACCGGATAGTACGTACTGCCCATGGCCACGCCGGCCTGACTGGCGTTGACGGCGACCCGCAGCGACGCGGGCTGGCACAGCGCGAGGCTGCCGAGCCCGGGGGCCGTGGTGCCGGTGCCCGCGGGCGACGCGGGCGTGGTTCCGCCCGTCCCCTGAGCCTTCGGCGTGGACCTCCCGGCCGCCGGCGTGCTGCCCGCCGTCGGGCTCGACGAGGCGCAGCCCGCGAGCAGGCCCGCGGCGGAGGTCACCGCCAGCGCCAGCCACGCCACGCGGCACCCGCGCGTCCGGCTCCGGAGCGCGCCCGCACCCGGGCGGCGGGACGGGCGGGACGGGCGGACGGGCGAATGACCGGGGGAGTGACCGGGGGAGTCGTAAACATCAGAGTGTCACCTCGTTGTTGCCGGTTAGTTGCACTGAGTAATCATGAAGTATGTCCCCGCCATGCGCCAGCCGACACCCGAACCACGCCGCGGGACCGGATGAGAGGATCGGAGCATGGGCGAAATTCCCGAATTCACGACCCGGCCGGAACTCGCGGGGACGTTCGGCATGGTGGCCTCGACGCACTGGCTCGCCTCGGCGGCCGGGATGGCGGTCCTCGAAGCGGGCGGTAACGCGTTCGACGCGGCCGTCGCGACCGGGCTCACCCTCCAGGTGGTGGAGCCGCACCTGAACGGCCCGGCCGGCGAGGTGCCGGTCATCGCCCACCACGCCGGCCGCGGCGAGACCTTCGTGCTCTGCGGCCAGGGCACCGCGCCGGCCGCCGCCACGCCCGAGGCGTTCGCCGATCTCGGCCTCGACCTGGTGCCCGGCAGCGGCCTGCTCGCCGCGTGCGTGCCCGGCGCGTTCGGGGCCTGGATGATGATGCTGCGCGAGTTCGGCACGCTGCGGCTGCGGGACGTGCTGGGCTACGCGATCGGCTACGCGGCCGGCGGCTATCCGCTGGTGCCCGCGATCAGCTGGGCCATCGCCAGCGTCGCCGACCTGTTCCGCGACCACTGGACCGGCTCGGCCGAGGTCTACCTGCCGGGCGGCCAGGTGCCCGCGCCCGGCGCGCTGTTCGCCAACCCCGCGCTGGCCGCCACCTACCAGCGCATCCTCGACGAGGCGGAAGCGGCCAGCAGCGACCGCGACGAGCAGATCGAGGCAGCCCGGCGGGCCTACTACGAGGGCTTCGTGGCCGAGACCATCGCCGCCTACGTCGCCTCCGCCGACGTCATGGACGTGACCGGGGAGCCGCACCGCGGGACTGCTGTCCTATGACGACCTGGCCGGCTGGCGGCCGCGGCTGGAGGAGCCGCTGACCTACGACTTCGGCGGCCTGACCGTCTGCAAGACCAGGCCGTGGGGCCAGGGGCCGGTGTTCCTGCAGCAGCTCGCGCTGCTCGGCGGGTTCGACCTCGCCGCCATGGGCCCCGGGACCGCGGACTTCATCCACACCGTGACCGAATGCGGCAAGCTCGCCTTCGCCGACCGGGAGGCCTGGTACGGCGACCCCGACTTCACCGACGTGCCGGTCAAGGCGCTGCTGTCCGACGGCTACGCCGAGAGCCGGCGCGGGCTGGTCGGCCCGGAGGCGTCGGCCGAGCTGCGGCCCGGTTCCCCCGACGGCCGGGTGCCCCGGCTGCCGGGCTTCGTCACCGCCGGCTTCGCCGGGACCGGCGACGACGGCAGCGTGTCGCCCGTCATGGACGTAGAGCCGCCGCGGCTGGACGCGGCCACCGGCGAGCCGACCCTGCGCGCCGGCGGCCCCGGACGACACAGCAAGCGCGAGCTACCGCGCCGGTGACACCTGCCACCTGGACGTGGCCGACCGGTTCGGCAACATGGTCTCCGCCACGCCGAGCGGCGGCTGGCTGCAGTCCTCGCCGGTCATCCCCGGCCTCGGCTTCTGCCTCGGCACCCGGGCGCAGATGTTCACCCTGACCCCCGGGCTGCCCGCCACGCTGGCGCCGGGCAAGCGGCCGCGCACCACGCTGACCCCGGGCCTGGCCCTGCGGGACCGCGAGCCGTACATGGCGTTCGGCACCCCCGGCGGCGACCAGCAGGACCAGTGGTCGCTGGCGTTCTTCCTCAACCACGTCGTGTTCGGCATGAACCTGCAGCAGGCGATCGACTTCCCGGCGTTCCACTCGGCCCACATGCCGTCGTCGTTCTACCCGCGCCAGGCCCAGCCCCGCGCGCTCGACGTCGAGTCCCGGGTCGGCCCGGCCGTGATCGAGGAGCTCCGCCGCCGCGGTCACCTGGTCAACGTGCGTCCCGCCTGGTCACTGGGCCGCATGAGCGCCGTCACCCGCCGCCACGGCGTCCTGTACGCGGCCGCCAACCCGCGCGGCATGCAGGGCTACGCGACCGGCCGCTGACCGCCGCACCAGAACCCGCAACGCCCCGGCCCCCCGTCCCGGGCACGCTGTGTCACCGGGCGGGGGATGACGCATGTCATGAATGGTTCCTGAGGGACGGCACTACCTGCTCCAGTGGCCGCAATGGTGATATTAAACCGCTGGGGGGTCCGGGCCGGAGAATCCGGTCAGACCGACGCCAACCACAGGGGACTACTAGATGAGTCAGTATGAAACGGTCACCGCGACGGCCGGCGGCCACGGCAGCAGCCGTCACGGCGCGCCGGTGGTCTCGTTCGAGAACGTGTCCAAGCATTACGGCCGCCTCAAGGCCGTTGACGGGCTGACCCTCGATTTGCGCCCGGGCGAGACCGTCGCCCTGCTGGGGCCGAACGGCGCGGGCAAGTCCACCTCGCTGGACATGCTGCTCGCGCTGCGCAGGCCCACCGGCGGGACGCATCCGGATGTTCGGCTCTGACCCGTACCACGCGGTGAAGTCGGGCCGGGTCGGCGCGATGCTCCAGTCCGGTGGCCTGATGCCCGAGGTGACGGTGCGCGAGCTGGTCGAGCTGATCACCAAGCTGCACCCGAATCCCGAGCCGGTAAATACCACGATCAAGCGGGCCGGCATCGCCCAGTTCGTCGACCAGCGGGTGGACAAGCTGTCCGGCGGCCAGACCCAGCGGGTCCGGTTCGCGCTGGCCATCTGCGGCAAGTCCGAGCTGATCGTGCTGGACGAGCCGACCGCGGCGATGGACGTGGAGTCCCGCCGGCTGTTCTGGGACAGCATGAAGGAAGAGGTGGCCGCCGGGCGCACGCTCCTGTTCGCCACCCACTACCTGGAAGAGGCCGACCACGCGGCCGACCGGATCCTGGTCATCAACCGGGGCCGCCTGCTCGCCGACGGCTCGCCCGCCGAGATCAAGGCGCGGGCCGGGGCCAAGCGGCTGTCCTTCCGGCTGGACCGGGTGGACGAGCCCTTCCTGCTCGGCCTGCCCGGCCTGGTGAACCTCGACGTCCGGCGCGACATCGTGCAGATCCAGTCGAGCGACTCCGACGCCACGCTGTACGCCGTCCTCGACGCGGGCTACCGGCCGCGCGAGATCGAGGTCACCAGCCTCGGCCTCGAGCAGGCCTTCCTCGCCATCACCGCGGAAGACGACGCCACCAACGGAACCACCCACGCAGGGGAGACGAACTGACATGGCCGGCACCCTGGCCCTCACCAAGGCCGAACTCATGCGGCTGCTCCGCAACCGGCGCTACTTCATCTTCACGCTGGCCTTCCCGGTCGTCCTCTACCTGCTGCTCGGCAAGCAGGTCAGCGGGAAGGCCTACGGCGTCGGGTTCGCCGCCTACTACATGGTCGCGATGTCCACCTTCGGCGCGTTCAGCGGCGCGCTCAACGGCAACGCGCAGCGGATCTCGCAGGAGAAGAAGGAAGGCTGGATCCGCCAGCTCCGGCTCACCCCGCTGCCGCCCAACGCCTACGTGGTCGCCAAGGTCCTCACCTCGCTGGCCACCACCGTGCCCTCCATCATCATCGTGCTGATCCTCGGCCGCTTCTACGGCAACGTCCACCTGCCCGCCTGGGAGTGGCCGGTCATCGCGGTCGTGATCTGGTTCGGCTCGACGATCTTCGCCGCGCTGGCGGTGGCGATCGGCTACCGGTTCGCGCCGGAGCAGGTGCAGCCGGTCGCGTTCGTCGTCTACTTCGCCTTCGCCATCCTCGGCGGCCTGTGGTTCCCGCTGTCCGGCGTGCTCGGCAACATCGGCAAGTTCACCCCGACCTACCAGGCCGTGAAGATCGCCACCGACGTGATCCAGGGCGTCTCGGTGCCGGCCGGCCTGGCCATCGGCCTGGTGATCTGGCTCGCCGTCTTCATCGGCCTGGCCACGTTCGCGGTCCGGGCCACCGCCGAGACGGTCTAGCCCGGCGAGCAGACCGCGTTGCCCGGCCGGCCTTACGGGGGCCCGGCCGGGCCGCGCGGGCGGGTAAACAAGGCGTCACCGGGCAGCATGGAGAAGAGGTGAAACGGCGATGGCGATCAGATCGACCGACCCGGCCACGGAACCGGTGCGCACCGCGCAGGCGCCGCCAGGCCAGACGGACTGGACCGAGCGCACGGTCCTCGCCGAGGCCCGCGTGAAGGGCGTGCCGGGCGCCGGCAGCCCATGGCGCTGGTTCTTCTCCGGCATCTGGCTCGCCTACCTGATCCAGCCCGTGACCGGGCTGTTCGGCTCGCACGACCCGCCGCGGATCGCCGGCGGCCTGGTCCTCGTCATCGCCTTCTGCGTCATCTACATGCCCGTCCTGATGTTCACCGATACCCAGCCGCGCCGGACCGGGACCGGGCTCGCGGCCCTCATCGTGCTGGCCGCGGTGACCTGCGCCGTGTACGGCAAGGACTGGACGCCGCTGTGGATCTACGTATCCTCGGCGGGCGGCATGGTGCTGCTGGTGCTCTTCGGCCGCCGCGGCACGATGATCGGCATCCTTGTCATCACCAGCCTCTACCTCTTCTTCTGCTGGCTCACCCACCAGGACGGCGCCAGCACCCTGGCGGTCCTGCTGCCCGTGGCGCTCATCGGGCTGGCCATGATGGGGTTCCGGATGCAGCTCATCCTGATGCGCGAGCTGGCCCAGGCCCGCGAGACCGTGGCCAAGCTGGCCGCCAACGAGGAGCGGCTCCGGCTGGCCCGGGACATGCACGACCTGACCGGCCAGTCGCTGTCCATGATCACGCTCAAGTCCGAGCTGGCCGCCAAGCGCCTGACCCGGCTGCCCGCCTCGGCCGAGCGCGACGCGGTCCTGACCGAGCTCGGCGACGTCAGCCGGGTCAGCCGGCAGACCCTGCACGACATCAGGGAGGCGGTCAGCGGCTACCGCCGGCCGACGCTCGCCATCGAGGTCATCACGGCCCGCAGCGCCCTCGAGGCGGCCGGCATCAGCCTGGACGACGACTCCGGGCTGACGATGCGGTCGGGCATGTTCGACTCCGGAGGCCGAGGCGGTGCTGGCCTGGTGCCTGCGCGAGGCCGTGACCAACGTGATCCGGCACTCCCGCGCCCGCACCTGCCGGATCCGGCTCACCGAGCGCGCGTCCGAGGTCTCCCTCGAGGTCACCGACGACGGCCGCGGCTTCTCCGGCCCCACCGAGAACGGCCCAGCCGGTGACAGCGCCTCGGGCAGCGGTCTGCGCGGCATGTCCGAGCGCCTGTCCGCCGTCGACGGCCGCCTGTCCCTCGGCCGCCCGGACACCGGCCGGGGCTTCCGCCTCACCGCCACCGTCCGCACCGAGACGGCCTGAACACGCCATAATGGCGAGCCATGACGCCTAAGGAGCCGGTCCGGCTGCTGATCGCCGAGGATCAGGTCATGATCAGGGAGGCCCTGGCCGCGCTGCTCTCCTTCGAGGGCGACATCGAGGTGGTGGCCCAGGTCGGCCGGGGCGACGAGGTGCTCGCGGCCGCCCGGGAGACCCACCCCGACGTGGCCGTCCTCGACATCGAGATGCCGGGCATGGACGGCCTGGCCGCCGCGGCCGAGCTGAAGAAGCACAACCCGGCCACCAAGATCGTGATCCTGACGACGTTCGGCCGTCCCGGGTTCCTGCGCCGGGCGATGGAGTCCGGGGTGTCCGCGTTCCTGGTCAAGGACTCCCCGGCCGACAAGCTGACCGATACCATCCGCCGGGTGCTGGCCGGCGAGCGCGTGATCGACCCGGACCTGGCCGCCGCCGCGCTGGCCAACGGGGTCAACCCGCTCACCCCGCGCGAGCGCGACGTGCTCGACGCGTCCGCGGACGGCCGGACC
>CAWIUF010000061.1:0-83549 GCA_963839095.1 uncultured Actinomycetota bacterium
AATTGCGTGTTGTTGCTATGGCGTGGGGTAGAGCAGCCTCTTCCTGCGGACGGCCATCCCGTCGCACCGCGGCCCCGACAGACGCCGGGCTCAGGGCAAAGGAGGATAAGAAGGCTGATACCGACCGTGAAGCGGGCTAGCTGGTTAATAATCCCTGGCTGCGCCCGCCGACTGGCGGGATCGGCGGGACTGTATCTCGGCCGGGCGAACGGAAGGTAGGTCTGGCGGTGGAGCACCCGATGGACATGCCGCTGGGGTTCGATCCGCGCTGCCTGCTACTGCCCCTCAGCAGCCATTGGCCCTGGGTCGTTACAACTTCATCGCCGTCCACACCATGCTCGACCCGCAGGTCACGCCACCACCGAGAAAACCGCGGCTAAGCGGGCCAGGGCCGCGCCGCGCGCCAAGAAGAGCTAGGCGGTAGGAAGGCACGCGCCCGCCCCGTTCGGCCGAAGATCTTTTGAACCGAACGGGGGCAGCAGGCCATCCAGTCGGCCCGCCCGGGCGACCACGTGGGCTAACGAACGCCATGCCATCAAAACTCTGATGCGCCCGTAACCTGGCAGGGAGTCGCGATCTGCTTAGGCGACTCGTGGTGGCCTTGTGCAGCTGTCACTTGCGCGGTTCACTGACCGCATCGGTCGCCTGCTGTCTAGTTCGGTGAGGTCGCTTAATTCTTGTCCTCGAGCTCTGAGCGAACTGACTCGGTGAGCTCGTCCCAGGAGTCGGTGAACTTCTGGATGCCCTCGTCTTCCAGGACCGCGAAGACGTCATCGAGGTCGACGCCGGCGTCGGCGACGGCCTTCATGACCTGCGCCGCTTCGCCATAGGCCTGCTGGACGGGCTTGCCGGGGCTGCCGTGGTCGGCGTAGGACTTCAAGGTTTTCTCCGGAATGGTGTTCACCGTGTCGGGTGCGATGAGGCCGCTGACGTAGAGGGTGTCGGGATACCTCGCAGAAGGTGCCGTCTGCGGTCAGCAGGTTCGCCGGGTGCAGGTCCCCGTGCAGCCACCGGTCAGGGCCGGTCCAGGCGGGCGCGGCCAGCGCATCCTCCCAGAGCTCGCGGACGGCATCCGGACTCGGGACCAGCTCGCGGCCGGCCGCCTCCTCCAGCAGGCGCGCGAAGCCTGCGGCGATGTCCGGGGACACGCCCGGATCTCACCCCGAGCAATCACCCACAAGGCACGCCCTGCCCGCGCCCGCGCAGTCACCGACTCCGCGGCTCACTCACCCGCCATTCGATGCCCCTCCCAAGGCACACGCACCACCCAACGGCCAGCCAGCATCCGGACCTGCCGAGGAGCGGAGGAGTTGCTGTCAGATTGCTGGCATGCTTTCCAAGATGATCGGACACCTCGAAAAGACCGTGATCGACTGCCCCGACCCGCGAGCTCTTGCGGAGTTTTACTGCCAGGTGCTGGGGATGAGGGTCAACGAAGATATCGATGGCTGGGTGGTCATCGGCCTGGAGCCCGGTCTGCGGCAGCTGGCCTTTCAGCGGGCTACTGACTGGGTTCCGCCGCGCTGGCCTGACCCGGCGTTTCCCCAGCAGCTGCACCTCGACATCCGTGTCAGTGACGCCGGCCAGTCAGAGCAGGAACTGCTCGCCCTGGGCGCCACCCGCGTCCCGGGTGAACATGAGACAGGCTTCCGGGTCTTCACCGATCCCGTCGGCCACCCCTTCTGCATCGTCTTCGGGCACCACGACACAGGCTGAACCGGCATCCGCACATGCCGCAGAACAGAGTCCTGCTCGTTGTCGCGACGTTGGCATCTCCGTCCGGGGTGCATACCGCACGGCGCCCGCTTCCTGACGGCGAGGCTCACCCGCCGATCTGCGGCCAGGATCAGCGCGATCGGCCATCCTGGCGTCGGTGTCTCGACGGTCCACCGAGCCGATTGGCGTTCTGCTCGGACCCGGGTCGTGTCACAGGTCTGGGTGGTGCCGTGTCTTCAGGGGTAAACCATCACGCGGAAGGACAGGATCATGCGAGTGTTCGTCACGGGGGCGACCGGGGCAGCTGGGACGGTATCTCGTTCCGCTGCTGGTCGCGGCGGGTCACGAGGTCACGGCGACCACGAGGACGCCGGGCAAGGTGGCGCAGCTGCGTGAGACGGGCGCGGCGCCGGCGGTTCTCGACGGGCTGGACGCGAGGCGGTGATGGCGGCGGTGCGGGCGGCCGCACCGGAGGTTATCGTGCACGAGATGACGGCGCTGGCGGGTATGAAGAGCCTGCGCAACCCGGACAAGCTGTTCGCGGTCACGAACGAGCTCCGGACCCGGGGCACGGATCAACCTGCTGGCGGCCGCGGAGCGGGCGGGCACCCGCCGGGTCATCGCGCAGAGCAACGCCAACGCGAACGCGCGGACCGGAGGGCCGGTGAAGACCGAGGAGGACCCACTCGACGCGCAGCCGGTCCGGACGGCGACTAAGGCGATGGCGGCGATCAGGTACGTGGAGGAGACGGTGCCGCGCGCGGTGCCGGAGGGGATCGTGCTGCGCTACGGCAACTTCTACGGGCCTGGCACCTCGGATCATGCTGCTGGAGGCGGTACGGAAGCGGCAGCTGCCGGTGATCGGCGGCGGGACCGGGATCTGGCCGTTCATCGAGATCACGGACGCCGCGGCCGCGACCTTCGCGGCAGTCGAGCACGGCGCGCCCGGCGTCTACAACGTCGCCGACAGCGACCCGGCGCCGGTGGCGGAGTGGCTGCCGTACCTGGCCGAGGTCCTGGGCGCGAAGCCACCGCTGCGCCTGCCTGCCTGGCTCGGGCGACTGCTGGCCGGGGAATTCGTGGTGACCCAGATGACGCGCGCACGCGGGCTCTCGAACGAGAAGGCGCGTAAGGAGCTCAGCTGGGAGCCGCGCTACGCCAGCTGGCGGGAGGGGTTCCGTGCCTGGGTCAGCGGATGAGACGAGCGCGGCCGGGTATCGGCCGCTGCTGTTCTCCGTCGCTTACGGGATGACCGGATCGGTGGGCGACGCCGAGGACATCGTGCAGGACGCGTTCGTCGGCCTGACCCGGGCGCGCCAGGCGGGAACCGCGATCGCCGATCCGAAGGCGTACCTGACCACAGCGGTGACGCGGCTGGGCATCAACTACCTGCGGTCGGCGCGGGTGCGGCGGGAGACGTACGTGGGCGACTGGCTACCCGAGCCGGTGGTGGTGCCGGCCGAGGGACTCGGCGGTCCGGGGCCCGCCGAGCATGCCGAGCTGGCCGACTCGCTGTCGATGGCGTTCCTGGTGCTGCTCGAGGCGCTGACGCCGGTCGAGCGGGCGGTGTTCATGCTGCGTGAGGTGTTCGGGTACGGCTACCCGGAGATTGCCGCAGCGGTCGGCAAGACCGAGGTGAACTGCCGGCAGATCTTCGCCCGGGCCCGGCAGCGTATCGCGGCCGGGCGGCCGGAGGCCGGCGGCGCGTCATCACCGGCGCGCCGGGCGGAAGGCGAGGAGCTGGCGCGCCGGTTCTTCGAGGCGGCCGCGGGCGGCGACATGGACGCGCTGCTCGGCCTGCTAGCGCCGGACGTGATGCTGCACGGGGACGGCGGCGGCAAGGCGCAGGCGATCGGGCGGCCGGTGGCCGGGCGGGATCGCGTCATGCTGCTGCTCGTCGGCCTGTTCCGCCGGGGCCGGCCGCTCGGGGTCTTCCTGCGGCTGGCCTGGGTCAACGGACAGCCGGGGGCTGTCCTGTATGACCCGGAGGGTCGCGTGATCAGCGTCATGGAGCTTGCCATCGCGGACGGGATCGTCCAGGCGATCCACGCGGTGATCAACCCGGACAAGCTCGGCCACCTTGGTCCGGTCTCCGACCTGGCGCGGCTGCCGGAGAAGAGTTAACCAGCCTCCGCGTCCCAGGCCGAGGCGGACCGGCCTCGGGCGCGGAGCTCGCTTTGCGGACGCGGAGCGTGGCCTCGGCGCGGGGCAGCTCGGCGACCACGTTGATGAACCGGGTTGCACCCGGTATCGATCGCTCGCAGGTAGGCCAGGCCGAACCAGGCCAGGACCGAATCGGTGCCGCTGGGCAGCATCGTCACGACGCGGTCGCCGTCGCCGACCTCTTCGAACCAGACGCGATCCGGGTCGGCTTCAGGACGCCGCGGCGTCCTGAAGGCCGACACCACCTGGGCCGTCGCCGCCCCTGGGCGTGAGTTACGCGCCTTGCCGCAGCGCCGCTACCGCGTCGGGGTAGTCGGCCAGCCGGTAGATCCGGTTGCCCGGTTCGGGCGGGCCGGAGTACGACTTGATGGTCGGCGGGAGCGGGACGAGGGGGACGCTCAGGATGATCCGGTACCCCGCGTGCTGCCACGGGGCCAGCACGGGCTGGGCCGTGCTGGCCGACGGCCACTGGTTGTCGGCCAGGTAGATGCCGGTGTACTGCAGGCGGCCGCCCATGAGCTGGCCCATGGCGTTGACCGCGTCCGGACTGTTGATCTGGCCCGCCATGCCCTGGTTGACCAGCAGCGGACCGCTGGCGGCGGGAACCGGGGTGACGTGGCTGCCGCCCCAGTAGAGGCCGATGGCGTGGTGGGCCTTCATCCACGCCAGCATGTTCGTGATGAACTGCGGGTCGTCCTGGCCGCCGAAGGTGTGGAAGTCGAGACCCCATTCGGGGATGATGACCGGCTTGCCGGTGGCCTTGGAGAAAGCCACCATCCAGTTCAGGCCGCCCGGCTCGGAGGTGAGGATCTGCTGCCATTTGTTGGCGTGGTCGAGCGCACCGGACGCGGTGTGCGGGTAGGTGCCTTTCGGGCCGCCGTACCAGTCGAAGATATCGGTCCCGATGTAGTCGACGTAGGCGCTGCCGGGCCAGCATTCGACGACCGCCGCGCTGTCCATGAACACGGTCCACACGAACTTGAAATGCTGGCCGGGCACCGATCGCATCGCTGTGACGATCTGGCGCCACGCGCGGATGAAGGCGTCGGGCTCGGACGGCGGCGCGCGATGCTCGCTCCATTCGTACCAGGTGCCGTTCATCTCGCGGCCGAGGTCGATGATGGTGTGGCTGAGCCCGTCCTTGACTAGCAATTGGCCGAGGCCGTAGAACTTCGCGTTGTCAGCCCCGGTCGCGGCGGCCACGAGGGGGGAACTCGTCCGGTGGAAGTAGCCTTCTGAGGTTATACCGGGCCCTTTGTTCAGCAAGGCCTTCAATTCGGCGGAAACCGAGGGTCCGGCGGTAATCTTCTTCCCGGGCTTCGGCGGATTACTGCAAGAGGTCGTCATGCTGAGTATTACGGCAAAGATTATCAATCCCGCCAGAACAGGATGGATCTTCTTTATCGTGGCCATGTATTCCTTACTGGCAACGCTAAGCCGTTGACGCCATGATCTGGTTACCTGCAGTCGATCATACGTAACGGCCCGGCCAGTCAGCCGGCAGGCGCGGGACGTGACGATCCCGGCGCCGTGCTTCCGCACGAGCTCGACGTGCTCCATCTCCAGGCGGAACTCGGCGAAGACGCCCAGTTCCCCGATGAAGGTCCGGAACGGCGCCGACTCCCGGAACCGTGGACGTGCCCGGCCAGCGAGTCCCGCTCGATCCGGGTGACGTAGTGCCCGGGTTCCTCGACCGAGCGCCTGAGCTCCCAGCCGAGGCAGTGCGGGGACGCGTCCAGCGCTCGTTCTGGACCGCAGGACATACGCGGCCACGGGCGAAAATTAGCCCAATGACCCCAGAACGGGGCAGAGTTAGACTGACCGTTATCCGCGCAAGCGTCCCGGAGGTCAGTGATGACAACGGCACCCACGACCACTTCCGCTCAGGGCAGCACCGAGATCCAGGACGCCGGCCATGTCGACGTCCTCATCGTCGGCGCCGGGGTCTCCGGCATCGGGGCCGCGCACCACCTGAGGGACCAGTTCCCGGACCGCACGTTCGTCATGCTGGACGCCCAGGACAACCGGGGCGGGACCTGGTGGACCCACCGCTACCCGGGGGTGCGCTCGGACAGCGACCTGTTCACCTACGGCTACCGGTTCAAGCCGTGGCGCGGCCCGTCCATCGCGGCGGGCGGGGCGATCCTCGACTACCTCGACGAGGTCATCAAGGACGACGGCCTCGACCAGCACATCCGCTACCAGCACCGGGTCACCGCGGCCAGCTGGTCCACCCCGGACCGCCAGTGGACCGTCGAGGTCACCCGGGATGACACCGGCGAGCAGCTGCGGTTCACCGCCAGCTTCCTGTGGATGTGCCAGGGCTACTACAACCACGCCAAGCCCTACCGGCCCAAGTGGGAGGGCCTGGACCGTTTCCAGGGCGTGCTCGTGCATCCCCAGCGGTGGCCGGAGGACCTCGACCTGGCAGGCAAGCGCGTCGTCGTGATCGGCTCCGGCGCCACGGCCGCGACGCTGATCCCCGCGATCGCCGCCGAGGCGGAGCACGTGACGATGCTGCAGCGCTCCCCCACCTACTACTTCGCCCCGCCCACGACCCACGAGCTCGCCGTGATGCTGGAACCCCTCGGCCTCCCCGACGAGTGGACGCACGAGATCATGCGCCGCCAGTACACGACGCAGTACCACTGGCTGACCCGGACGTCGTTCGAGGCACCCGACGAGCTGCACGCTTTCCTCATCGAGTCCGTGCGCCCGCTGCTGCCCGAGGGCTTCGACATCGACAAGCACCTCACCCCCCGCTACCGGCCGTGGCAGCAGCGCATCGCCATCGTGCCGGACGGCGACCTGTTCGCGGCGCTGCGCGAGGGCAAGGCCTCGATCGTCACCGACACCATCGAGACGTTCACCGAGCACGGGATAAGGGTCAGCTCCGGTGAGGAGATCCCGGCCAACGTCGTCGTCACCGCCACCGGCTTCAACATGTCGGTCCTGGGCGACGTGGCGTTCACCGTCGACGGCGAGCCGGTCGACTTCCCCGAGCACGTCACCTGGCGCGGCGTGATGATCAGCGGCGTGCCGAACATGACTTACACCTTCGGCTACTTCCGGCACAGCTGGACCCTGCGGGTCAACCTGGTCTGCGACCTGGTGGCCCGCCTGCTGACGAACATGGCGGACAAGGGGGCCACGATGGTGGTGCCGGAACTGCGGCCGGAGGACCAGGACATGCAACTGCAGCCGTGGTGTCCCCCGGAGAACTTCAACGCCGGCTACGTCATGCGCTCTCAGCACATCCTGTTCAGGCAGGGCGACCGCGAGCCGTGGACTCACCTGCTGGAGCACGACGAGGAGGTCGAGATCCTGCCCAAGGCGGACCTCGACGACGGGTCGCTGGCCTACCGCTGAGGCTTCACCAGGCGAATCCCACGTAACCTCCGCTGGTCTGGAATCCGCCGCTGTTCATCGCATTCAGCAAGGGTGCCAGCGCTGCGTGCGGGAGCGGCGTGAACGTGCCTCCGCTCAGGAAACCGACCTCTCCGGGCTCTCCGCGGGGCATCTCCACGATGAGCCTGCTGCCGGAGAGGTCGGACCAGATGACCATCTGACGGGCCTGGCTGGGCCGGGCCCGTTGCCCCGTCAGCTGCCACCGGCCTACGACGCGCAGCAGCGCGCCCGTACGGGCCGAGTACACGCCGAGGGCACCGGACGCAGTGGTTCCGCTCACCCCGGCGGGCTTGCCGCCGTGCTCCGCGATCAGCTCGGTGCCATCCGGCGTGATAAAGCGGTGATACCAGATGCGTCCGGCAACGTGATTAGCTGGCCGGCCAGGCTCGTGCCCGGCGCGGCCGTGTCGAGCAGCCGCAGCTGGGTGCGACGGCTGCGGATGACTCCGCTGGGTTCGGTCAGCATCTGCCCCACCGCCAGGACTCGCCCGTCCGCTGTCCAGGCACCGAGCCCGGTAAGCACCGGCGTCGCCGCCGGGCGCGGCGACGCCCATTGCCGCATCTGGCCGGTAGCCAGAGTGATCACCTGGACGATTGCGGTCTTGCCGCTGCCGCCATAGGCCACGGCGAGACGGGTGCCATCCGGCGACAGTGCCAGGGTTGGCTCTTGCGCCGCTGTCAGCTTCTCGGGCAGCGGCAGCGGGGACAGATGCGGACGGCCGCCCGGTGCGATGCGCAGGATCATGAACTTCAGCGGCGCTTCCTGATCCTGCTTGTACCTCTCATTGCCGGTGCTGTCATAGCTGTACCGCTGGGCGGCGAATACGAACGTACGGTCGCTGGCGGCACCGGTGAACGACTCGAATGCGTTATAAGGCGCGGGCGGGCTAACCGTGGTCAGGACCTTGCCGCTGGCGGTAGCCCGGACCCTGACGTAGCGGGCGACGACGCTGTCCCCGTACTGGGTGCCATGGACGGTGCGGCTGTAGGTGTTTCCCTGCACGGCGTAGGCGTAATAGGGCGGGATGCCGGAGTACCACGCCGGCCCGGCGGTCGCTGGCGGATTCGGCTCAGGGCGCGGGATGGCACGCACGATGGTGAGGGCACCGATGATCACCGCGGCGACCACGGCGGCCGCGGCCAGCGCAGTCGCCCATTCTGGCCAGCGCCGCAGGCCCCTGCGCGGCAACGGGCCGTGCGGGCGTGACGCCTGCCCGGGCAGGCGCAGCAGCGGGATGCTATCCGGCCCGATCTGCTCAGCTTCGGCTCGCAGCTCCGCCCGGAACTGGTCTTCCAGCGAGATCACAGCTCCTCCTTGAGCATCCGCCCCAGGGCGGTCAGGGCCCGGGAGGTGGTGGATTTGACGGTGCCGCGGCTGACGCCCATGGCCAGGGCGGTTTCCTGCTCGGGCAGGTCGGCGAAATAACGCAGCACCAGCGCTTCGCGCTGGCGGGGTGGCAGGCGCCTCAGCGCCGCCACCGTTTCCCGGCGCTCCTCACCCGCGAGCACAGTGGCTTCCGCCGACGCAGCCGCGGGAATGATCAGCGGCCGGGGGACTCGCCGGGTGCGGCGAAGGACCGACCGGGAACCGTTCAGCACCGATTTTCGCACGTAGGCGAGGGCATTGGCGTGGTCAGGCATGTGGTCCCAGGCCCGGTAGAGGCCACAGAACGCCTCCTGCACCACATCCTCCGCCGCCTGCCGGTCCCCGAGCATGAGGAACGCGAGCCGGGTCAGTCCCAGCGCGTGCTCCTGATAGATAGTGGTGACCGCCTGGCTGGCGTCCATCTCGCGATCCGCCGCATGACTGTCCGCGTCATCCAGTTCCGGCGTCATAGCTGCGGTGACCGGAAAAGGGCAGCGGGCGGCATGGCGGCCGCGCGGGCGCGCGATTCATTGTCCACGTATCACAAACGCCGGCGTCGCCCAAAGGTTGCCTCGTCAGCCCATTCGCGGTGACGCAGGCCCCCGAAGGACGTCAGGAAGCGGAGCTGACCCGCGGGACAGACGGGCGAGACGCCGGCCATCACGAAGTCGGCGAGCTCGGTCACCAGGCTGGCCGATGGGCGGCCGGGCCGGATCCGGAACCAGGCCGGGACGTAGGCCAGGATGCCCACGATGGAGTGGTGGATCATGGCCACGTCCAGGTCGCGGAACTCACCGGCCGCGATGCCCTCCATGAGCAGCTGCTCGGCGAACGTCCGGTACTGCTCGATCCGCTTGCGCAGGTCGGCGGTCTGCTCCGGGGGCAGGTTCTTCTCGATCCAGGGCAGCTCCTGGAAGAACACCACAACCTCGTCGTGGGCGCGGGCCACGTGCTCGACCTGGAGGCGCACGAGCTCGCGCAGCCGCTCGGCCGGCGACCCGCACGCCGGGACCTGGGCGAGCAGGCCGAGGGTGACGTCGAGCTGATCGGAAAGCAGCTCGAACAAGATCGCGCTCTTGGCCGGATAGTAGTGGTAGAGGGTGCCCTTGTTGAGCCCAACCTCGTCGGCGAGCAGGTCCATGGTGGCTGAGCTGTACCCGAGTTCCCGGAACAGCCGGGCGGCGGTGCCACGCACGTCCGCCCGCCGGGAAATCCTCGGCATCGTGTTCTACCTTCCGCCCGCTGGCTCGTATCGCGTCATGTTATCGGCCACGCTCGACATTCACAGCGTCTGCCGCCGCCAATGCGTCACATGAGACAGGGCGCTAGGCGCCAGTCCGGCAGATCGTCCAACGGCTAGGAATCGGTCATGCCGAGCAGGGGCTCGTCGGCGGAACGCAGGTCGGCCGCGGGCAGGCCGCCGGGGTACAGCTGCCTGACCTTCTCGGTGACCGAGATGGCGATCTCGACGTGCTGGCGGCGACTGGCGGCGTAGAAGCTCTGCGCGCCCGCGCTGAGCTTGGGCTGGGCATGCAGAGGCTTGTCGCTGACGGCGAGCAGGGTGGCGGTGGGGATCCGGTAGCGGAACCCGTTCGCGGCCACCGTCGCGGACTCCATGTCCACGGCGAGAGCGCGCGACGGGCCGAGGCGTTCTTCGGCCTGCGCGAGGTGCAGTTCCCAGTTCCGGTTCGCGGTGGTGTAGACGATGCCCATCCGGCTGCGTAGGCGCCGGGCGGTCAGCTCGCCGAGCAGCAGCGTGTTCAGCGTGTGATTCGCTACGACCGGAACGCTCAGCGGCAGCATCTCGTCCAGCACGCCGTCGTCGCGCACGTAGGCGGCCGCCAGCACGAGGTCCCCGATTTCCTGGTGGTTACGCAGGCCGGCGCAGTGCCCGATCATCAGCACCAGGTCCGGGCGCAGCACGGCGAGGTGATCGGTGATGGTCTTGGCGTTAGACGGCCCAACGCCGATGTTCACCATGGTCACGCCCGAGCGACCGGGAAGCATGTGGTGCCATGCGGGCATCTGGCGGCCATCGGTGTCCGGCCCGGTGCACCCCGGCAGGGCGGCGCGGAACTCCTCCACGTGCCAGGAGTAGTTCGTCAGCAGCACGTACCGCTGGAACGACTCGGCCGGTGTCCCGGTGTAGTGCTGGAGCCGGTCGATGGACAGGGCCATCCGCTCCGGCGCGAACAGGAACAGTTTCTTGCGCCGCAGGTCCCAGCGGGTCTCGTCGACCGCGCGGGCCAGGTCCGGGTCCCGCAGGTCCAGCGCCTCGCGCCCGGGGCAGACCGAGATCTGGGCGCCCCGGGCGGCCAGCCGGCCCAGTTCCCGCTCCAGGTACCAGCGGATGGCGGCGGGGCAGGCGAACTCGCCCTCCAGCACCGGATTGTGGACTGACCAGGGCCGTTTCACGGTCAGCTGGGGGTAGCGGCCGTCCTGGTCGGCGGCTTCCATGGCGTCGCACAGCCGCTGGATCTCCGCTTCGTTATCACGGTCAGGCGTGGCCGCGAAGTCCGCTGTCAAGGTCACCCCGTCATCATGCCAGGGTGGCGCAGGCTTGCCGGTTGAGCGGCACGGTAACGACATCGATGTGGCATCGGGTGTATTTCGCTGCGGGGAGGGGCAGGTGGCATCGAGTCCTGCCCGCAGCGGGGCAGTGCGAGTGTCCGGGCCTGTCAGGACCGACCTGCGTGCCCCGGCCGCCCCGTGTGCCCCAGCGTCCCGTCCGGCCTGCCCCGGGCCGGGTCCGGCAAGGTCCGCAAGAGCGAGCTGCGCACGTCCGCACCGGCGTCGACCAACCATGGGACCGACGGATTCCCCTCGCCCACCGCCATGACCAGTGCGATCGCGGCGTGGACCGCCGGGTACAAGCAGGCCCTGGCGGCCAGGCGCTCGGCACGCCGGGCCGGCGTCCGGGAAGGCTCGAAGCGTTCGCTGATGCGCCGAGCGGCGGTGCGGGGCATCAACCGCCTGGATCCCCGACGCGGAGGTCCGCGCCGTGGCCGTCGACCTGGCCGCCCGGGACGCGGCGCAGCCGCGGGCGCGTGCGCTCGGTGACACGTCGGCCGCGGACCTGTTCGCCGGGTTCAAGGGCGGCTCGCGGGTCCCGGATCAGTGACCGTCGTGCGCGGCGGCGGCCGCACGGGTTTCCCGGTAGCGGGCCATCAGTTCCCGCGGGGCCGGGACGTCCGGCGGGACCTCGGGGGCGGCGCCGCGCAGGAAGCTGCGGATCGAGTCGGCGAACAGTTCCTCGGCGGTCCGGGTGTTCGCGGCCAGGGCCTGCGCCAGCATCGGCTCGGCGCCGGCGTCGACGTTGGCGAACACCTGGCCGGCCCGGGCCGGCCCCTTGGCCGCCTCGGCCAGGGAGGCGCCGAGGGTGAGGGTGTCCAGCCCGTCGATGACGCCGATCCGCGCCTCCGGCGGGACGCCGACCGCGGCCAGGATCTGCACGCCGAGCTCGTAGTTCCAGATCACCACGTCCCGCGGCATGAACTGGAGCAGGATCGGGGCGGCGTTGCGGTGGTGCAGCACGGCCCGGCGGAACGACAGGCTGATCCCCACCAGCCAGTCGACCCAGGTGGGGCAGGAGTCCGGATCGGGGACCCGGCTCTGGAGCACGATGGCACGTGCCACCGTGCGCAAGATGTCGGCCCGGTCCTGGAAGTGGTAGTACAGCGACGGTGTCTGGACGCTGAGCTCGCGGGCCAGCCGGGGCAGGCTGAAGGCGTCCAGGCCGTCGGTGTCGATGATCCGCAGCGACGCCTCCACCACCGCGTCGCGGCTGATCAGCGGGCTCGAGGGACGGGGCATCTTCTCATTCTTCCCTTCCGGGCCTTCCCAATCCGTCACCGATCGGGTAAATCTAAAGACTATAGATATTGCCGCCCGGGCACCAGGAGGTCCTGATGACGCCGACTGCCATCGCCACCCGCAGCGACCGCATCCAGCGGACCCTGGAGCACCTGCGCCACGGCAGCACGGACACCGTTGACCAGATCGTCCCGTTCGGCCCCGGCCAGTACACCGACCCGGACCTGGCGCAGCGGGAGCGGGAGCTGGTGTTCGGCCGGGTGCCGTCGATCGTGGCCCACGCCAGCGAGCTGCCGGAGCGAGGAGACTTCATCACGCTGATGATGCCGCGGAACCGGGTGATCGTGGCCCGGCAGGCCGACGGCTCGGTCAAGGCGTTCGTGAACGTGTGCCGGCACCGCGGGGCGATGCTCGAGGAGCAGGCGAGCGGACGCTGCCGCCTGTTCTCCTGCGGGTACCACCGGTGGTCCTACAACATCGACGGGTCGCTGCGGGCGATCACCCGGGAGGCCACGTTCGGCGAGGTGGACCGGTCGCAGCACGGGCTGATCGAGCTGCCGGCCGAGGAGCGGCACGGCCTGATCTGGATGGTCGACCGGGCCGGGGCGCCGATCGACGTGGCCGCCTGGCTCGGCCCGGAGATGGACGAGATCCTGGCCGGGTACAAGCTCGGCGAGCTGACCGCCTTCCATTCCGAGGGGTTCGACGAGCCGGCCAACTGGAAGCTCATGCAGGACGCGTTCGTGGACAACTACCACATCCAGTACGCGCACCCGAACACGGCGGGCAAGCACATCCACACCAACGTGCAGACGGTGGAGGACTTCGGGCGGCATGCCCGGATGGTGAGCCCGCGCAAGGCCATCGACCGCTGGCTCGAGGAGGACCCCGGGGAGACGGACCTCGGCCCGTATGTCACCGAGGGGCACTACCTGCTGCCGAACAGCACGCTGCTGCGCCAGCCCGACGACCACTTCGAGCTGCTCACGTTCCGGCCGCACCCCTCCGACCCGGGGCGCTGCCGGATGGAAATGCGGCTGCTGGTCCCGCCGCTGGAAGCCAGCGGGATGACGCCGGAACGCTACGAGCGGGTGTGGGAGAAGAACTGGTCGATCCTGCTGTCCGTGCTGCACGAGGAGGACTTCCCGCTGCTGCGCAGCTCGCAGGACGGGCTGGCCAGCGCCGACGCCGGCGAGATGCTGCTAGGGCACAACGAGGTCGTCAACCAGATCTTCCACCGGGAACTGAGCAAGCTGCTCGAGGCGTAGCGGGGGCATCCGATGGAACTGCCACTGGCCAGCCTGCGAGTGCTCGACCTCACCGAGGGGGACGCCCAGTACTGCGGGCGCTACCTGGCCGACCTCGGGGCGCAGGTGATCCTGGTCGAGCCGCCCGGCGGTTCGGCCGGGCGGAGGGACCCGGTCGTCTTCGGGCTGCGCAACGCGAATAAGTCCAGCGTGCTGCTCGACCTGGCCGCCGCGGCCGGGCAGGATGGGCTGCTGCGCCTGGCCGGGACGGCGGACATCGTCCTCGAGTCGTCCAGCCCCGCCCTGGCCGGGCAGCTGCGGCGGGAGCATCCGGGACTGGTCGTCGTCTCCCTCACCGCCTTCGGCCGGTCGGGTCCGTACCGGGACTTCGCCGCGACCGGGCCGGTGCTGGCGGCGCTGGGCGGGCTGCTGTCCCGGTCCGGACAGCCGGGGCCAGGCCGGTGCTGCCGCCGCCCGGCCTCATCGGCCAGACGGCGGCGGTGCACGCTACCTGGGCGGCGCTGGTCGCCTACGCGCAGCGGCTGCGGACCGGGACCGGCGAGCACGCCGACGTCTCGGCGCTGGAGGCCGTGGTGCACGGGTTCGACCCCGGGTTCGGCGCCCAGGGGTCGGCGGCGGCCGCGCGGCCGGAGACCTTCCCGCGGGACCGCCCGGACGCCGCCGACTTCTACCCGGTGTTCCGGTGCGCCGACGGGCAGGTCCGGATCTGCGTGCTGTCCCGGCGGCAGTGGCGGGCCATGTTCGGCTGGCTCGGCGAGCCGGCCGAGTTCGCCGACCCGCGGTACGACGCGATCCCGGCCCGGTTCGCCGCCGCCGGGCAGCTCAACCCGCTGATCGCGGCGCTGTTCGCGGACCGGGCCCGGGCGGACCTGGTGGCGGAGGGAGCCAAGCGCGGCATCCCGGTGGCCGGGGTGCTCACCCCGGCCGAGGTGCTGACCGCCCGGCACTTCGACGAGGCGGGGACGCTGGCCGACGCCGAGCTCGCCGACGGCCTGCGGGCGCGGGTCCCGTCCGGTTACGTCCGCATCGACGGCGTCCGGGCCGGGCTACGGCAGCGCGCTCCGCGGCCTGGGGAGCACGACGAGGCGTCATTCGGCCCGCGGCCGGAGCCGCCCGCCCTGGACCTGGACGGGGACCCGGCGAACGGGCCGCTGGCCGGGCTGCGGGTGCTGGATCTCGGCGTGATCGTGTTCGGCGCGGAGCTGGGCAGGCTCCTCGCTGACCAGGGCGCCGACGTGATCAAGGTGGAGAACTCGGCCTTCCCCGACGGGCTGCGCCAGACCCTGACCGGCGGCGCATGAACGCCTCGTTCGCGTGGGCGCAGCGCAACAAGCGCGGCCTGGGCCTGGACCTGCGCTGCGAGCCGGGCCGCGCGCTGTTCCTGGACCTCGTCCGGCAGGCCGACGTGGTGCTGGCGAACTTCAAGCCGGGGACGCTGGAGTCGCTCGGGCTGTCCTACGCGGAGCTGTCCCAGGTCAATCCGCGGATCATCTCCTCGGACAGCAGCGCGTTCGGCTCGTCGGGGCGTGGAGTGACCGGCTCGGGTACGGGCCGCTGGTGCGGGCCTCGTGCGGGGTCTCGGAGCTGTGGCGGGACCCGGACGGGGCGTTCTGCGACGGGGTGACCGTCTACCCGGACCACGTGGCCGCGCACGTCGCGGCGATCGCGGTGCTCGCCGCGGTGATCGGGCGCAGCTATTCCGGCCGCGGGGCGGCGCTGGAGATCGCGCAGGCCGACGTGGCGGTGATGCACCTGGGGCCGGTGCTGGCCCGCCTGGGCGCCGGCGACGATGGCTCCCCGGGCGAGACGGCCCGGGTGCTCCCGTGCGCGGGCGACGACGAATGGTGCGTCATCGATGTGCGCGATGAGGGGGACCGGACTCGTTTGGCAGCCTTGGTTGAAGGAACTGACCTGGACCGGTGGACCTCGGTGCGCCGTCCCGATGACGTCATGGCCGCCCTGCAGGCCGCGGGCGTGCCCGCCGGGAGCATGCGGCGGCTGCCGGAGCTGCTGACCGACCCGCACCTGGCCGCCCGGCAGTCGTTCCGTACGATGGCCCATCCGCTGCTGTCCCGGCCGGTGCCGGCCAACGCCCGCGCGGCCCGGTTCTCCACTATCGGCGATCCGCCGCTGCGGCCCGCGCCCGTCCCCGGCGAGCACACCCGGGACATCGGCCGGACCCTGCTCGGCCTGTCCCCCGCTGACATCGACCGCCTGGTTCACGATGGCGTCCTCCAGGAAGGAAGAGTGTCATGACGGAACTCGTCACCGACGGACTCAGTTACTGGGCCCGGCAGGCGCCGGGCCGCCCGGCTATCGTCTTCGACGGCACCGACCGCGTCGACTACCAGACCCTCGACCGGTGGACCGACGCCGCGGCGCACTATCACGCCAACGCGGGGCTGCGGGCCGGGGACCGGATCGGCATCATCGGGGACAACAGCCTGGAATGGGTGGTCGCCGCGATCGGCGCGCTCAAGCTGGGCGCGGTCGTGGTGCCGCTCAACAACCGGTTCACCCCGGACGAGCTGCGCTACCTGGTGGACGACGCCGGGCCGGTGATGGTGCTGGCCGACGAGGCCCACCGGGACCGGATGATCGCGGCGCTGGACCGCCCCCCGGCCGCCGGCGGAACGGTCGCGATGCGGCCGCTGGCCGCGTTCACGGCATTGCGGGACGAGCAGCCCAGGCCGGTCCCCCGCCCGGCGGCCGGACCGGACGACATCACCCAGATCGTGTACACCAGCGGGACCAGCTCGCGGCCCAAGGGCGTGCTGTTCACCCACCGGTCCACGTTCAACCTGATCGCCGACTTCGCCTTCGCCGAGCCCGCGCTGCGGCCCGGGGCGCGGATGATCTACGTGCTGTCGATGTCCGGCGCGCCCGGCCTGCTGTGGCACATCCTGCACCCGCTGACCCGGGGCCTGTCGATCTTCTACGAGCGCGGCTTCGAGCCCGCTCGCACGCTGCGCCGCCTGGAGGAGGAGAAGATCCAGGTCATGGCGGGCGTGCCGGTCCTGTTCGAGCAGATGGCCAAGCAGCCCGGTTTCGCCGATGCCGACCTGTCGTCGCTGGAGCTGGTGACCATCGCCGGGGCCCGGGCGCCGGTGCCGGTCATCCGGGCCTGGCTGGACAAGGGGGTGCTGCTGCGGCAGGCCTACGGCATGACCGAGCTGGGCGGCATCTCCTCCCTCAACCCGCCGGAGCAGGCCGTGGACCGGCCCGAGTCGATCGGCCGGGGAACCGTGTTCACCCGGCACCGGGTGGTCCGGCCCGACGGGACGGACTGCGATGCCGAGGAGCCGGGCGAGATCATCGTCGCCGGTCCTGGCGTCACGCCCGGCTACTGGCGCAACGAGGCCGCCTACGCCGAGGTCATGCGGGACGGCTGGTTCCACAGCGGCGACGTCGGCGTCAGGGACGCCGACGGGTACCTCCGGATGGTCGACCGGCTCAAGGACATCATCATCACCGGCGGGTACAACGTGGCCCCGGGCGAGATCGAGGCCGTGATCGGCGAGCTGCCGCAGGTCATCGAGGTGTGCGTGGTGGCCGCGGCCGACGCGAAGTTCGGCGAGGCGCCGGCCGCCGTCATCTACGCGACCGAACCGGTGACCGCCGGTCAGGTCACCGCGCACTGCCGGGAGCGGCTGGCCGGGTACAAGGTCCCGCGGCACGTGATCGTCGAGGCCGAGCCGCTCGAGCGGATGGCGAGCGGCAAGATCGCCCGTCGCAAGATCAGGGACGCGCACCCTGAGCTGGCGGCGGACGCCCAGCCAGTCGGTTGATCACCTGTACCTGGCGGGCCGGTTTCGCTCCCGATGAGGAACGCGAGGTCAGCGAGATGCTGGCCGCGGCGGCCGAGGCGGACGCCGAAGGCGGGCTTCCCGGCGGTCAGCCTGAGCCAGCCGTACCCGGACGATGCGAGGCACCTGGTGGTGCGGCTGCTCCCGGACGGCCGTTCGGGACACGGGGACTCGTCGCCGGTGGCGGCCTACCTGCGGGTCGAGCCCGACCCGGATGGCGGGGCGGCTGTTGTCCGGTACGTCGTGCGGCCGGAGTTCCGGTCCCGGGGGATCTCGACCCTGCTGGCGGAGACGGTCGGCCTGGACGTGCGGGCCGACGGCGGCTGGGCGGGGACCGGCGCCCCGGCGCTGCGGGTCTGGGCCCGCGGCGACCATCCGGCGGCCCAGCGGATGGCGCGGCGGTTCGCGGGCGCGGGCGTGCGGACGGCCCGCCGCCAGTGGCAGCTGCTCGCGCCGCTGCGGGATTCTGGTTTCGCTGATGCGGCCTCTGCCGGTCCTGCCGTCCGGCTGACCGCTCGACGCGGCGGAACGGGCCGCGGCGGCCGCGCTGTGGCGGGGACGGGATGAGCCGGCTGATCACTTCGAGGTGCTGGTGACCGGGCCGGATGTCGCGGGGGCGGTCTGGTACGACCCGCAGGCGGACGAGCGCACCGAGTACGGCGCCGCGGGCCGGATCGTCGCGGTGCTGGCCGCGCCGGGCCGGGACGAGCTCCGGGCCGCCCTGGTCGCCGCGGCCATGGCGGCGCTGCGGGAGCGCGGGCTCCGGGTCGCCGCGATCGCCGTCGACGCCGAGGACCGGGCGCTGGCCCGGTCCTGCCGTCTGCTCGGTTTCCGGCACGACCGGACCGACATCGAGTACACCGTCGGCCCTGCTGTGCCCGTTTCCGCGGAGGTGACCGCTGATGACTGAACCGCTGACGACCGAACGCCGGTGCTCGACGGCCCGGTGCCCGCTGAGCTCGTCGCGATCGCGGAACGCCACGGCCAGGTGGTGGCGGCCGGGGACAACGCGGCCACGCTGGCCGACTTCCGGCCGGACCGGACCGGCCAGCTGCTCGGGTCGGCCCGCCTCCCGGACAACCTCGTCTCGTCCCGGCTGCTGCGCCTGCGGGCCGAGCCGGACGGGCTGGTCGCCGCGTTCATCCGCTACACCGCGGCGGACGGCAGCCAGACCGTGCTGCGCTCCCGCTGGATCAAGCTGGACCAGGGCTGGCGCGTCACGCAGGTGCGCAACGTCCCGGACACCCCGCCGGTGATCGCCGCGGCCGGGCCGCGCGACGACGGGCTCGACCGGCCGCACTGGGAGGGCCTGCGGGCCGGCGAGGTCCGGGTGCAGCGCTGCGTGCCGTGCGGGCACTGGATCTGGGCGCCGCAGCCGCTCTGCCCCCGGTGCCACAGCTTCGACCTGACCTGGCCCGCCGTCGACCCGGCCGGGATGATCTACTCCTGGACCCGCACCTGGCAGCCGTTCACCCCGGAACTGTCCGGGCACCTGCCGTTCGTCGTGGTCCTCGCGGAACTGCCCGCGGCGGGCGGCCGGCGGCTGCTCGGCGTGCTGCGGGACGGCGACGGCGCCGACGTCCGGGCGGGCCAGCCGGTGCGTGGCTCTATTGATCCCGCGCCCTCGCCCGATACCTGGCCGGTGCTGCGCTGGAGTCTGTCATGAATAGGTCCCTGCGCGGTGCGGCCGCGGTGGCGGGGATCGGCAGTACCCCGTATTACAAGCGCGGGACCAGCCCGCACTCGGCGCTGCGGCTGATCCTGGAGGCGGTCCTGGCCGCCTGCGCCGACGCGGGCCTGGACGCGCACGACGTGGACGGCTTCGTCTCCTACGCCAACGACCTGAACGAGGGCCTGGCGGTCGGCGCCGCCCTCGGGGTCAGGGAGGTCCGCTGGTCCACCATGGTGTGGGGCGGCGGAGGCGGCGGGGTGGCCGCGGCGGTGAACGCGGCGGCCGCGGCGGTGGCCTGCGGTCAGGCCGAGAACGTGATCGTGTACCGCGGGATCACCGAGGCCGACGACGGGCGGCAGAGCTACGGCAAGGGGCACTTCCCGCCGCTGCTTTCGGCCCACGGGGTGATGACGCCGGTCCAGGTCTGCGCGCTGCGGAGCCAGCGGATGCTCGAGGTCGACGGCGTGCCGTGGTCGGCGCTGGAGGCGCTGGTCCAGGCGTCCTACCATCACGCGCAGCGGAACCCGGACGCCGTCGGCTACGGTCGGCCGCTGGATCACGAGACCTACGCCGGGTCGCGGTGGGTGTCGGAGCCGCTGCGGCTGTTCGACTGCTCCCGCGAGAACGACGGCGCCGCGGCCGTGCTGGTGACCTCGGCCGAACGGGCCAGGCATCTCCGTTCGGTGCCTGCCTTTGTGTTGTCCGGGGTGCAGGGCGCCGGGCCGGACTGGAGCGAGTCGGCCGAGAACAACGCGTCGTACACCAGCGCGGGTTTCCACCCGGCCATGGTGGCCCGGCTGTGGGCGGAGGCCGGGCTCAAGCCCGGTGAGGTGGACGTGGTCCAGGTGTACGAGAACTTCAGCGGGCCGGCGGTGGCGTCGCTGATCGACCTCGGGCTGTGTCCCCCGGGGGCGGAGGCAGGGTCGTTCATGACGGTGCCGAACCTCATCGCGCCGGACGGTGTGCTGCCGGTCAACACGGCGGGCGGGAACATCGCCGAGGGCTTCGTGCACGGGATCGGGCTGGTGCTGGAGGCGGTGCGGCAGGTCCGCGGCACCTCGACTAGCCAGGTGCCGGGCGCGGACGTGTCGCTGCTGCTCGGCGGGCCGGTCGCGCCGCTGGTCAGCGCAACCATCTTCGGCTCCGCGGCCACCGCCTGAGCTTCTGGCCAGGCGCGTGCAGTGACAGGTTCTGGCGCGCGGCTCACTGCTTGGTGCTGCCGCAGAAGGCAAGAGCTGTCGCCTGCTGTACGGCGGCACGGAAGCTGGATTGTCGGCGCTGTCGCTGATACCGAAATCGTGCCCGACAGCGGCGGCCCGAGGTGGACCGCGATGTCGACAAGCTGGGCGGGCCGCCAGGTAGCGCCGAGTCCGTCGAACGTCTGGAAGCGGGGTCGTCGAGGTAGTCACGCAGACCGCTGGCCTGTCGCAGACGAAGGCGCTCGCCCGGCACCGGCGGGAGGTTCAGTCCGTCTGGAGGTAGCGCAGTACCGCGAGCACGCGCCGGTTGTCGTCCGCGTCCAGCAGCAGATCCAGCTTCATGAAGATCGAGTTGATGTGCTTGTCGACGGCCTTGGCGGTGACGACCAGCTTGCCGGCGATCGCGGCGTTGGACCGGCCCTCCGCCATGAGCCCCAGCACCTCGCGCTCACGCGGCGTCAGCCGGCCCATCGGCTGGCTGCGGTCGTGGCGGGCGAGCATACCGGTCACCACGTGCGGGTCGAGCACGGTACCGCCGCCGGCCACCTTGCGAACCGCGTCCACGAACATGCCGACTTCGGCGACGCGGTCCTTGAGCAGGTAACCGACGCCTTCGGCCCCCGAGAGCATGAGCTCCCGTGCGTAGAGTTGCTCGACGTACTGGCTGAGCACCAGGACGGGCATGCCGGGCCGCCGGGCCCGCGCCTCGATGGCCGCCACCAGGCCCTCGTTGGTGAAGGTAGGCGGCATCCGGACGTCCACGATGGCGATGTCCGGCTGCTGTTCCTCGAGCGCCGTGGCGAGCGCCACCGGATCGCCAACGGCCGCCGCCACGTCGATGTCATGCGCCCGCAAGATCCTGGCCAGCCCGTCCCGGAGCAGGGCTAGGTCCTCGGCGATGACAGCTCGCACGGTACCTCCATCCGGACCGCGGTGGGACCGCGCGCCGGGCTCGTCAGCGTTATCGTGCCGTCGAAGACCTCCAGCCGACGGGCCACGCCGCGCAGCCCGCTGCCCGCGGTCAGGCTGGCGCCGCCAACACCGTCGTCGTGCACCACCACCGACAGCACGCCGCTCACGGTAGCCCAGATCTACCGTCGCCTGCAGCGCGCCAGAATGCTTGACGACGTTGGCCAGGCATTCACAGACGGCAAAATAGGCCGCGGACTCCACCGGCACGGGCACCCGGCCGGGAATCTCGCCACTGACCAGGACCGGGACCGCCAGGTCGAGGGCCAGCGCGCGGATCGCTCCCTCCAGGCCGCGGTCAGCCAGGACCGGCGGCTGGATCCCCCGCATTACCGTGCGCAGGTCGCCCAGGGCAGTCAGCGTCGATGACCGCGCCTCGGCGAGCAATTCGGTGAGCGACTGCGGGTCTTTCGACAGCAGTTCTTCCGCCAGCCCGAGGTTCATCGCCACCGAGACCAGCCTGGCCTGCGCGCCGTCGTGCAGGTCGCGTTCGATGCGCTGCAATTCCGCCGCCTGCACGTCGAGCGCCCCGCGCCTGGTGCGGGTGAGCACTTCCACGCGGTCGGTGAGCGACTGCTCCCGGGCGGTCGGCAGCGCGTGCCGGATCCAGGCGTGGCTGACGAGCACGACGCTCAGGCCGAGGATCGGCCACACGGGCCAGAATGAGCCCGCCCCCGCCAGGAGCCAGATGGCCAGCAGGATTGACGCCAACACGCAGGTAATCGCACCGTGCACTGTGAGCAGCCGGTGGCCCTTCGGCGCATGGCGCCCGCGGCGGATGGCGACCTGGAGCGCCAGCGGAATCGCCAGGCCGAGCCATACCCAGGCGGGCCAGAAATTCCTGGTGCCGGCCAATGCCCAGATAATGAGCATCAGCAGGCCAATCCCGACCGAGACGCTGGTCTCTAGCCGAAGGACCATCCGCCAGTTCGCGTCCCGGAGCGCAGCCCGATCCGCGTCTTCCCTCGCCATCCTTTGACGATAGGACACTCGACCGCCAGACTCAGGGGGGTTAACTCCCGGCTAGGAACCGGGTAATGCCGTGGTCGGCCGCGAACGGGTACAGCCGGGGCATCTCGGCGGCCAGGAACTGAGCCGGGACGTCATGAAAGACGCCGTGCCGCTTGATGTAGGCCATCGTGGTACCGGTGGCGTCGAAGGACTGCAGCAAGGCGTCGTGCTCGCCGTCAAACTCCAGCGGCGGGACCCCGGCGCGGCGGCAGGTCTCAGGATCGAAGGTCGGGCTGGCACTGACCCAGCGGCCGCCGAGGAACAGCTGACTGTAGCCGTGCCAGGCAAAGGTGTCGGTGCGCATGGCCGCCAGCAGCCGGGGCGAGGCCAGGTGGTTACGTACATCGGCGAAGCCGATCCGGGCGGGGATGCCGGCCGCACGGGCCAGCGCGGTGCACAGCGCGGCCTTGCCCACGCAGTAGCCATGGCCAGCCGCCAGCACGCTGCTGGCCCGGTAGGTCGCCAGATCCTCGAAGTCACCACCCTCATAGCGCAAGTCGCGGGCGAAACAGAAGACGGCCCGGGCCGCGTCCCGGCGGCCTCCGGTACTGGCGCACAGCTCGCGTGCCTTCGCCGAGACCGCCGGGTGGCCGCTGTCGATGAACTCTGCCGGAGCCAGGTACACCGCCGCCGTCGTTGTCCGCAATCGGCCCGCCCGGCGATCACGGGCCATCTCAGCTGCTGCCATGTACACCAGCCTCACGCCGGCCAGCCGGCGGTGTCTTGCACAAACCGGCCGCCTCTGACGCGCCGCGCCGGGCCCATACTTGACATATGGCGATCCCGCTCCGGCCGATGGCAGCCCGGCCCGGCCCGGTGCCAGTAGTCTCTTCCTACCGCGAGTACCGGGCTGTCCCGGCGGTCGCACGGGCGGCGGTCTGCACCTGGCAGGGCGTTCCCGGCTGGCACCGGCGAATGCGACTGCTGCCCGACGGTTGCCTGGACCTGACCTGGGACGGACAGCACGCCCGCTTCTCCCGGCCGGCGGACCGGCAGGTGCGACGCCCAGTCGGCGCCACCGCCCTGGTTACCGGAATACGGATTCGTCCCGGCTGGGCCGCGCTCATCACGGGTATCCCGGTAGGTCACCTGCCCGCAGTCGCTGACCTAGCCGATGTGTGGGACCCGCCGGCCGCACGGCAGGTCGCCGATGCGCTGACGGCTGGTGCCAGCGCAGCTGCGCATCGCGCTGCCCTCACCGACGCGGTCGCCAGCCGCCTGGCCAGTTCCAGCGGCCCGGACCCGCGGGTCCTCGCCGCAGTCAGCGTCCTGGGCAACCCGCGCGCCGACGTCGGTACCGCTGCCCGCCACGCGGGGGTCAGCAGCCGGCAGCTACGCCGGCTCTTCGATGAGCACATCGGCCTGCCGCCCAAGATCCTCTACTGCATCATGCGATTCCAGCGGCTCCGCGCCTGGCTGGCGGCATCCGGGCCGGCCGCGGGCACGCTGGCTCGCGCCGCGACGGACTGCGGCTATTTCGACCAGGCCCACCTGTGCCGCGACTGCGCACGTATGGGCGGCTTGACCCCAGCCTCATTGCTCGCCGCGTCATGGCCCGATCTGGCGTCGCGGAGCCCCGTGCCTGCGGAATGGCGCAGTCCCCGGAATACCGGCTAGCCGATGGTCATGTTGCCTGCGGAGCAGGACTATCTTCGCCCCGGCCGCGATGTGAGGCATCCGGCCGGGCTTCCGGTGTGCTCAGGTGCAGGCGGACGCTGATGCCGACGAGGGCGATCAGCCGTCTGACGATGGGCTGGGCTCCGGTTACGAACAGCGAGTGCTGGTCCTCAGCCAGGTGCCGGTGGGCGCTGACCAGGACGGAAAGGCCGCTGCAGTCCATGAAGGCGAGTCCGGACAGGTCCAGCACGAGCAGCTGGGGGCGCTGTTCCAGGATGCCGCCCATGACGTCCTGGAACAGGGCCTTGTTACTCAGGTCGAGATCGCCCAGCAGCCTGATCACGGGCCGCCGCGGGTGCTGCTCCACGATAATCGTCAGGTGCGGGGCGGAGAACACGCCCGGCGCGGTCGACGCGCATGCCACAGATCGTCACCTCCCAGGTGAGATCCGCGGACACACGGCGGAACGTTCGTAATTTACCGTGCAGGCGACATTCCCGCAAAGCCGCACGCGCGGGCTACACCGCCGGGCTGACCTCAGGCGCGGCCAGCCCGGTCAGGCCCAGGTCCGACGGTTGCAGGTCGCCCACGCGCTCGTCACTGGCCGGGCCCGTACTCCCGCCCAGCAGTTCGGTGGCCACGTCGGCGACGCGCCGCCGCGTATCGCGGGCACGCCGGCGCAGCACGTCGAAGGCGGTCACGGCGTCGAGACCGCGGGTTCCCATCAGGTAGCCGACCGCGCGCTCGATGACCACCCGGTAGTCCAGGGCGTACTGCAGCTGGGCGGCGACGACGCCGGATTCCTGGGCGGCCAGAGCGACGGCGAGGAGTTCCGCGATCAGGGCGCCGTAGGCGGTCAGGGCGTCGATATCCGACCGGTCCCATTCGTAGGGCTCGTCCCGGTAGACGTTCAGCGTGCCGACCGGGCTGCCGCCCAGGAGCAGCGGTATGCCGGCCACCGCCCGGACCCGGCCCGGCGCCCGGACCCGCAGTTCCGGCCAGCGGTCGTCGGTGTCCAGGTCGCTGGTCACGACCTCGCGCGCGTAGACGTAGGACTCGTAGCACGGCCCCTGACCCACGGCGGCCTGCGCCTCCTCGAGCTGGCGGCCCGCCTCGTCGGAGGCGGCCACGTAGGACAGGTAGCCGGACTCGGTGATGAACATGATGCCCGCTCCGCCGTAGCCGAACACGCCGTGCACCGAGTTGACGGTGCGCTTCATGACTGCCACCACGTCGGCGTCCGACACTGCTTCGCGCAGCCGCTGCAAGCTGGAGCGCAGGGCCGTCTCATCGATGTGCGCCGTCATCACGGCCTCCTCCCACCCCCGGCGCCGACTGGACACCAGGTCTCCCAGGGCCGATTATCGTACATTTTCGCGGAAACGGCACGGTATGGCACCGGCTGGCGGCCAGCCACCCGTCGCGCGCGGGGCCCGATGCGGATCATCGGTCATGGCTCTCCCGCATTTCGGGATAGTCCGAATCTCTGGACCGGCTGCACCCATGCGGGCCACGTGGGCGCGTGCGCGCACTCGCGTGGCCTTGGCTGTCATCGTGCTGGCCGTCGGTGCCTGCGGGCCTGCGGCTGGCACGGCCCTGGCACCGGCGGCCGGGCCCGCCCATGCGGCGGTATCCGGGCGGGCAGGCCCGGTGGCCCGCTCGCCTGGCCCGGCGGGTGCTGCTGACCGGTGCGGCGGGCTGCGGCATCGCGGCTGGTCACCATCCGTACCGGCGACGGCGTGCGGCTCGCGGCTTTCGTGGCGGGGACCGGATCGCGCGGCGTGCTGCTGGTTCCCGAGGCCGGTTCAGCCGGAGCATGCGGCTGGTGGCCTTACGCGGCCTACCTGGCCAGCCGCGGGTTCCGCGTGCTCGCCTTCGACCACCGGTGCCAGGGCACCAGCGAGTGCCCGGCCGACGGCCCGGGGCTGCTGGCTGACATCGCTACGGCCGCCCGGGTGCTGCGCGTGGCCGGCGCGAGCCGGGTTGCCTTGCTGGGCGCGTCTCAGGGCGGCAGCGAGGTGCTGATCGCCGCGGCGCGCCGGGCCAGCGGCACTGGTCCGGTAGCGGGTGTCGCGGCGCTGTGTGAGCTGGATCAGCAACTCGCGGCACCGCCAGGCCCCCGGACAACGGTTGAGGCGGCGGCCGTGGTCCGGGTGCCCGTGCTGCTGGCGGTGGCGCCCGATGACCCGTATGTCTCGCTGGCCGGTACCAGGGCGCTGTTCGCCGCGCTCGGTGCGCGGGCCGCGGACAGGCACCTGCTGGTCCAGCAGGCCGGGGCGGGACACGGCTGGGAGATGCTAGACCCGGCGCCGGGTGGTCACGAGCCGCCGCTGGGCGCCCGGCTCGCCGCCTTCCTCCGGACGGTAACCGCCTGACACCGGCACGCTGCCGTGGACTTGCGGCACCGGAAGCTTCGCAGGCGTGATAGACCAGGGCACCGGCCAGGGTATCTACCGGTGCGATCTGATGGCCCGGCTGCGACGGTAGATACCAGGCAGGCCGCGGCAGCGGGCTGCGAGACCTGATCAGTGGAGGTTCCAGATGGCCGAGCTCCCGCCGCCCCCGGAAGGAATCGCGGTAGCCCACTTCATCGTCTCGGACGATGTTGAGCGCTCCCGGCGCTTCTACACCGAAGTACTCGGCGGCCGGGTGGCCTTCTCCGGTCCCGGCGGGCTCACCTATGTCTCGCTCGCCAACTGCTGGATCATCATCAATACCGGCGGAGGCCCGACCGACGATAAGCCGGAGGTCACGCTGGAGACGCCGCGCGATCCCGGCCGGGTCAGCAGCTTCCTCAATATCCGGGTCCGGGACGTCCACGCCCTCTACGCCGAATGGAGCGCCCGGGGTGCTGAATTCCTGACGCCGCCGAAGCAGCACCAGTACGAGATCCGGTGCTATATCCGCGATCCCGACGGTTACCTGATCGAGGTGGGGCAGACCACCGACCCGCAGGGTGACTGGGTACCCGCCCGCTGGCCGTCCAGTGCGCCCGCCGACGCGCCCGAGTGAATGCGGCTGACCACCTATGACATGGACGAAGCACAGGCGCTGGCGGCATCCGGCCGGATGGCCAGCCCTCGGGTGCTGGTCGTCATCCTCGCGCAGGCCCGGTCCCTGATCAGCTGGCGGCGAGCCGCGTGAGGGCGTCGCCGCTGAGCCGCTGGACCTTCCATTCGTCCATGCCGACGGCCCCAATGGCACGGTAGAAGCGGATGGAGGGCTCGTTCCAGTCAAGCACCGACCATTCGAAGCGGCGGTACCCGCGCTGCACGCATACCTCGGCGAGCGCCTTGATCAGGGCCCGGCCGTAGCCGTGGCGCCGCTCGTCTTCGCGGACGAACAGGTCCTCGAGATAGATGCCGTGGCGGCCGGTAAAGGTGGAGAAGTTCAGGAACCAGACCGCGCTCGCAACAATCTGGCCGTCCTTCTCGACTACGTGCGCGAACACCGAGGGATCGGCGCCGAATAGGACCTGGCGCAGGTCCTCGGCGGTCGCCTGGACGGCGTCCGGCTAGCTTCTCGTATTCCGCGAGCCCGCGGACGCAGGCCAGGATCCCGTCTTCGTCACCGGGGCGCGCCGGGCGCAAGACAGCTCCCCCGGCCAGTGACCTGCTCTTGCCCGTGTCCACCGGACGATCATAGGCGTCCGGGATGTCCGCTAGTCCACCATGGTGCGAGGACATTCCTCCCGGCCAGCCGTTTCCCAGGCAGATCACCCAGGCGATCATTGGCTGCAGCATCATGCTCGTCATCATCGGCCCTTACTGGCTCAACGTACGAGACGGCGAGTCGGGTGAACGGCGGCTGGACCAGCCAGACGACAAAGCGCATATCATCCCCGTCCTAGTCGACGGGGCGAGCGTACGAGTCCGGCCGATCTGCCATCCAGCATCCAGTCGCTGAGCGACCGCCAAGCCTTCCGTCTAGCCGGAGACGTCGTTCCGCGTGAAGTAGACGCACTCATCGAGCAAATCGGGCAGGGGCGCCTCATCCCGCCCCGTCCGGTCGGACAACCCCCGCAGGGCGGCGCTGTCTCGTCGGGCACTCAGTAGCCGAGTGAAACCGGCTGCTGCGGCTTCTGGTCCGGGTATTCGGGTAGCTGGCCCTGCTGGGCAACAGGGACGTCCGGGCCGCTAGAAAGATAGAGCGGACGCAGGCTCGCGGCTGCCGGGACGAGGACTAGATCGGCGCATATGCCCTTCAGATGTGGCACTGTGGCTCTATGACGGCTGGCGGCCCGGACGTGACCGAGTGGGACTTCTTCGTGTCCTACCAGCAGGCCGACCGGGGATGGGCGGAATGGATCGCCTGGCAGCTGGAGAACGCGGGCCACTCCGCCCTGCTCCAAGCATGGGACTTCGTCCCCGGCACCAACTGGATCACGCTCATGCAGGACGGCGTGACCCGCAGCGCGCGGGTCATCGCCGTCTTGTCCGACGCCTATATCGGCTCGGTGTTCGGGGCCGCCGAGTGGCAGGCGATCTGGGCTCTGGACCCGGCCGGCGCGGCGCGGCGCGTCATCCCGGTCCGGGTCGCCGACTGTGAACGGCCCGGCCTGCTCGGCGGGATCGCCGGCATCGACCTGTTCGGCATCCCGGAGCCTCAGGCACTCCAGCGCCTGCAAGACGCCATCAACCAGGCCCTGGCCGGCCGGGCGAAACCCTTGAGCCCGCCCTCGTTCCCGGCAACCGCAGTCGGCAGCACAAGCACGGGAACGGAATCTTCTGCCGCCACCGGCGGCACGCCGGTGCCTCGCACGACTGCATCGGACCCAGGCGCAGGCGTCCCCGGTTCCCGGGCCGCAAATACCAGGTCGACATCCGCGGCAGCCAGGGCATACAGATCGGCGACAACAACACTCAGATCAACCGGTGGTGAGGCACAGTTCATCAGAAACTGGCCAAACACCTCCGGAGCGGCAAGGAATCATCAAACTGAGCGGCAGGTTTCTTTATCCGCAGATGCGAAGGCACTGGTCGCTAGTACCTCGTTTATGCTTTGCGATCTGGCTGCTGCCACTGCACCACATGGCGTCCTCGGCGGCGCCAGCCATGCCTTCAGCGCCACATGAGCCGCCTGGAAGGATTTCCATGTCCACGCATCCTGCTGGGAGCTCAGCCTACGTAGTCAGGCACCAGCACGGGCCACTCCGGCATCGCGGCAGCCTTGTCAGGGAAGGCCCAATTCAGGCGATGGTGCCAGAGTCGTTCCCGAATAGCTCAATGTGCCATCTGCGCCAGATACGATGCTGTGCGTGGGCGATTCCCCGGCAGGCGAGGGGCCAGCGGGCGAAGATGTAGCTCCCTCTGTCGTTGCACACAATGTACAGGGCCTGCAGGTAGGCGATAACGGCAGGCAGATCAATTACTTTTACCAAGAACACTCTCCTGCCGCCGCTGCACCGCGGGCTCCCCGGATCACCTTCTCCGGTGAACTTGATTCTCTTACGCGGGTTGATGGCCTTCGGGGAGCTGGAGGCGCCGTTCTTCTTCGGCCGGGAGGCGGCCGCCGCTGAGATACCGAGCGACTGCGCGCATGCGTGCAGTCGCCCGCGTTGATGATCGTTTCGGGAGCCTCGGGCGCCGGGAAGTCATCGCTGATGAGGCCGGCGTGCTCCCCCGTGTCGCCGAGGCTGGCCTCCCGACAGCCGACGGCGCCCGTGGCCCCACGTGGTGCTCACGCCGGCCCGCGCGCCGCTCTCTGAACTGGCCGGTCACGTGGCGGCGCTGGCGGGCTCGGACGCCGCGACCCTGCGGGCCACACTCCGGGCCGACCCGGCCGGGTTCGCGCTGTCCGCGCTCGAGAGCGGCCGGCTGCACGAGAACGGCGGGGGCGCCTGTTGATCGTCGTCGACCAGTTCGAGCAGGTCTTCACGCAATGTCCTGATGAGGCCGAGCGGCATGCCTTCATTACCGCCCTGCACGCGGCCGCCACCGTAGGCCACGGTCCGGAGCAGTTGCCTGCGGCCATAGTTATCCTGGTCGTCCGTGCCGATTTCGAGGTCCGCTGCGTTGACTACGAGGAGCTCGCGGGGGCCGCCCAGGACCGGTATCTGCTGCGCCCGATGACCGAGCGCCAGCTCCGGCTCGCCATATCCGAGCTGGCCAGGGTAGGGGGCTCGGCTGTCGATGAGGCACTCGTCGAGGAGCTTGTGCGAGCGGTCCGCGCCTCGCCATCGTCGGCTGGCACTGCGCCCATCATTGGCCGGGCCGGAGGGCTTCCCCATCTGTCCCACGCCCTGGACCAGGCGTGGCGCAACCGGACCGGCGATGTCCTCACCCTGGCGGACTACGAGCGAGCAGGCGGGATCGAGGGAAGCATCGGCGCGAGCGCCGACCGCGCGTACAACGGCCTCCAGCCCCGCCAGCAGGCAGCGGCACGCCAGATCTTCATCCGGCTGACCGCCACTGCCGCCGACGGGACGGACACCGCCGACCGCAGCACCCGGCCCGAGCTGACCGAGGGCAAGAACCCGGCCGAGGCAGCCGACGTGGACGCTGCTCTGGAAGTATTCGCCGCCGAGCGGCTGCTCACCCTATCGGCTGACAGCGTGGAGATCAGCCATGAGGCGCTCCTGAGCGCCTGGCCGCTGCTGCGTGACACGTGGCTCGGTGAGTCGCGTGCCGATCGCATCATCCGTACACAGCTGCGGACCGCATCCGCCGAATGGGAAGGGCATGCACGGGACCCGTCCGACCTCTACCGCGGGTCGCTGCTGCAAGAAGCCGCCGCCAGCATAAGACGGAACGACGCCGACCCTATCCGCAACCTGCGCTCACCGGGCAGGAACGCGACTTCCTCGCTGCCAGTACCCGGGGCGTCCGCCGCTCCGCGCGGCGACTGCGGGCAGTCCTTGCCGTGCTCGCCGTCCTCGCCGTGGCCACCTCGATCTTCGCCGGCTTCGCCTTCTATGACGCGGGGAACGCCAGCCGGCTTCAGGCCATCGCGCTGTCACGCCAGCTAGCCGCGGACAGCCTGGCCACGGACTCAGTCAACCGGGTGACGGCACGGCAGCTCGCAGTGGCCGCATGGCACGTCTACCCCACCCCTCAGGCCGAGACCGCCATGCTGACCCTTGTCGCCGCCCAGCAACAGGGCATCTTGCCGGTCACCGCGACAGGCCCCGTATCCGCGGTGGCATTCAGCCCCGATGGCAAGACGCTCGCCACCGCAGACTCCACCGGGATAGTGCGGCTATGGGACGTCGCCGCCGGACAGCCCATCGCATCGCTCCGCGCCGACACCAGCGGAAAGTACAAGGGCGTGAACGGGGTGACGTATAACCCTGACGGCAAGACGATCGCCACCGCAGACGCCGATGGCACGGTCCAGCTGTGGGACACGGCAACCGGAAAGCCGGTCGCCTCCCTCCGCGCTAATACCACCGGCACATACACGGACGCGAACGGAACGGCAGTCCGCCCCACCGGCATATCCCTCACCCATAACTCGTTCATCGGCGTGAACGGGGTGACGTACAGCCCAGACGGCAAGACGATCGCCACCGCGGACGTCAATGGCACGGCGCAGCTCTGGAACGCCTCCACCGGCGCGCTCCTCACCTCGCTCATCGTCGACACCACGTCCGCCTACGTAGGCGTAGAGGCGGTGGCCTTCAGCCCTGACAGCAAGACGCTCGCCACCGCGGGTGATGACGGCTTCGTAAGGCGATGGACGGTAAGCGGCCGGCCTACCGGGAAACCATTCTTCGCCAATGCCCAGGTAGCACGGCTGGCGTTCAGCCCTGACGGCAAGACTCTCACTACCGCCGATACCGGCGAGCAGCAAGCCACAAGCAGAGCGCAACTGTGGGACCTCGCCACCGGCGAGCCCATCAGGTCGTTCCCGGCCCATCCCTCCTCCAGCCTCGGCGTGCAGGGGGTGGCAATCAGCCCTAACGGAGTATTCCTCGCCATCGCGGACGGTAATGGCACAACCAAGCTGTGGAACGCCTCCACCGGAGCCCTCGTTACCTCGATCGCCGCCGACACCGCCGGCGAATCACCGGGGGTGCTCGATGTGGCGTTCAGCCCTGACGGCAAGATCCTGGCCACCGCAGACAGCGACGGCACGGCACGGCTATGGAGCCTTACCAGCGCAGGCGCTGCGTCCCCCTTCTCCGCTCACGACACACTCCCCGCCGATACCGCCAGTACGTACACAGGTGTGAACGGAGTGGCGTTCAGCCCCAACGGCAGGCTGCTGGCGACCGCGGATACCGACGGCAAAGCCCGGCTGTGGAACGCTTCCGACGCCTCCTCCGCCCGAAAGCGCGTTACTTCCCTCTATGCCGATACCACCGGCACCTCCAAGGCGTGGCGACGGTCGCTTTCAGTCCTGACGGCACGCTGCTCGCCACCGCGGACTCTAATGGCACGGAAAAGCTGTGGAACGCATCCACCGGCAAGCTCGTTATCTCGATCTCCGCCACTGACGCGCTTTCAGGCGTTAACGGGGTGGCGTTCGGCACTGACGGCACGCTACTTGCCACCGCGGACGGCGACGGCACGGCAAAGCTGTGGAACACGCCCACCGGCACGCTCGTCACATCAATCCGCGCCGACGCTCATATTGTGAACGGGGTGGCGTTCAGCCCTGACGGCACGCTACTCGCCACCGCAGACTCTAACGGCACGGCAAAGCTGTGGAACGCATCCACCGGCAAGCTCATTACATCGGTCTCCGCCGATACCACCGGCCCTTACCCAGGCGTGAACGGCGTGGCGTTCAGCCCCGACGGCACGCTACTCGCCACGGCGGATAAGAACGACACCGTGCAACTGTGGGACGTCGCCGACGGCAAGCCCGTCGGAAACCCCATTCAAACGGGCGGCGCCGCTCTAAATCCCGGCGTGGGCGGTGTGGCATTCAGCCCTGACGGTAAGCTGCTCGCCATCGCGGATGCCGACGGCACAACACAACTGTGGAACCCTGCCGCCAGCCAGCTCATTGCCTCACACCCTTCCACCGGCAAGGCCAACGGGGTCGCATTCGGCTCCGGCGGCAAGGTCCTCGCCACTGCGTACGACGACGGCACGGTAGAGCTCTGGACAACGCCGCTATCTGTAGACGATTACCAGGCACTCTGCTCCGAGTTCGGCCTTCCCACGCAGGAAGAATGGACGCGATACGCTTCCGGCGAACCATTCCCGAAGGCATGCTAACTCCGGAGGCCGATCGGCACCGACCTGCATAAACACGGTCCATGGCGGCGCGAAGGACCGGCGCCGTCCGCTGTATGTCCGTGGACTCCGGTGCCTGATGCGGACCATTTCACGGACGGGCACGGACGCGCGGGAGCGAGCGGTATAGCCCGCATGAGCATCTGGCTGAGCCCTTGACCTGCGACTTCGCGCACATCCGGACAACCGGTCCCGGTGGGCTGTCGGCGTACTGGCCTGATATCGGCCCTCAGGTGGCTGGAAGGATGGTTGTGATGGGGAAGGTGGATCCAGCCGGTCGTGGTGGTTTCCTTAACTGTCACCTGTACACGCCTATAGACGGCTGGGTCGCAGGCGGGATTGTGCCTGATGACCTCGTGGAAGAACCACGCTGAGGTGATCACTGCCAGCACGCCCTGGTCGGCGGCCAGGGCGGCTTTGATCGCGTCTGCCTCTAGCAGCCGGAACGCCAGGTTGACGGCGGCTGCGGTGGTGCCGTGCCTGTCGTACCTGACCTCTCCGGCATGAAGTGCCATCCTCAGCCGGATCCGCTCGGGAGCGTCATGGGTACGGTTGTGCCGGTCGAGCTCGGCGGCCAGGGACGCCGGGAGCGATTCAGCGAGGAGCTCTTTGGGCACCTCCGGGGGAACCAGGATGAATATGCCGTCGCCGCGGTCCTCGTGGTCGCAGCAGGCCCAGGGGATCCCGGCCTGGCCGAACGCCCTCTCCATGGCCTGGTACAGCCCGTCCCGGACGGCGACCTGGTGCCAGCTGGCGCGCCTGTCGTCACCGAATCCCTCGACGTCAACCACGACGATGCTCCGGTGAACCGCACGGCGCGAGGATCCTGGATAAGAGGCTCGTTCGCTGTCCTGGCCGGCCGCGGTGTGCCAGCGGTCACCGAGCACGACGCGTAGCATCGTGAGGGCTTCCTGGTGCTGGTCACCCCGGCCGAGGACAGCCGTGAGGATCACCAGTGACAGGGCCGACACAGCCACCAAGACGGTGATGGCCGTCAGCATGAGCGCCGCCGGACTTGACGATATGACCACGAGCGCACCCGCGGCCCCGGCAAGCCTCAGCATGCGGCCTGGGAGGGGCGGAAGACCGGTGACGGTTGTCCGCTAAGGCAGGCTGGCCAGCTCATGATGTGACCTCGAAGTCATGGTGCGATCTGCTCGGCAGCTAAAGGGTGCTATCCGGCCCGGCGGTTACCTCAGCGGGCTCGGCGCGCCATACCCGATCCTGAGCACGGCTTCGCCGGTAGGCAGCGTCACCTGCTGCACCCAGGCAGGTCGGTACCGCCCTGCCTGGTTGATGATGAACGACCGCATCCAGCCGAGATAGGCCGCGCGCGTGAGGTGTGCCACGGGGACGGTGGTGGCCAGGTCCACCCAGCGCACCAGGCTGGCGGGTCCGCTATCAGGCGATTGGCTGACGAAGTCACGATGCGCACCGGGTGGCTAGCGGCCATGGTAGCAGGAGCAGCGGCAGCCGCGGATCAATGTCACCGCGAAGGAGCTGGGCCCTGGCCGTAGCTGAGAGCGTGATGTGGCTGTTGGCCAGCAGCTGGGCATCGGCTGATTTCCTGGCGCTGAGGTCTGTCCCTTGAACGGCGCGATACGCGTCGGCACCGCCCGGAAAGACCTGCCGGATATCGATTCTCGCCGGCCCCGAACCGAAACTCGCGATGACGGCGGGGGCAAACACCGAGGCCAGCCGACCGCCGTAGCGGGCCCGGATGGCCGCCGTGGCCACCACCAGGTCAGATCCGAGAGGATCTGACGCCCCGGTCGGAACTAGGTCAACGGGAGGGAAGCCGCGGCTAGCCAGATCCGCGCATATCTGGGGGTCGCATGACACGAGCGCGCCGGGGGTGACTTGCTGCAGGATCCAGGTGATCGCCTGCGTTCTCGCCGCAGCCTCATCGGCGAGTTGGCGGCTGGCCGACGCATTGCTGCTCGCCAGCTGCCGCGTAGACGGTGCGCCGCCCCGGGGCAGGGCGGCGGTGATCGCAACGACTACCGCGACGACGGCGGCAGCCGCCGCGGCGGGGATGACGATCCTGGTCATCCATCCGGAACCGGGTTGCCCGCTGGCGCGCGGGCAGCCTGGGCGTCCCGCGTCATCCGGCAGCGGGCTGACGGACGGGTAGCCGTTACCAGCCCGTGGGCTGAGGATGCGCCTGGCTGCGCGCGGATCGCCGTCGTCGGCGGCGCGCTGGTACCACAGGAGTGATTCCTGCGCCTGGCCCTGCTCCTCCAGCTGTCTGGCTAGCAACCAGGCGGCTTCGCCGATGCCTGCCTCAGCAGTTTGCCGGAGCAGGGGCAGTGCGGTGCTCTGCTCGCCGCGGCCGAGGGCGGAGAGGGCCTGGGCGTAGAGCGTGTCCTCAGTGTCAATCAGGTTGGCGATGTCGGTGATTCGCTGACGTTCGCCGGGATCTTGATCCACACGGCGGCACGCGGCGGTGAATTCCTCGCCGGCGTGGTCGGGGGATGCAGCGGTGACGTCGGAGTCTTCAGCCAGCTTCCTGAAAAGATCGCCGTAGTTCACCGGGACTCCGCCTCCCACGCGCCGCTGTTCGCGCGAAGAAGTTCTTTCATGCTCTTTTTGGCCGCATGCAGCTGAGACTTGACTGTCCCGGGCCGCAAGTCCAGGATCATCGCCGTCTCGGCCACGCTGAACCCTGCGGCCTCGCGCAGCCACAGCACCTGGCGTTGCCCTACCGGGAGTCCGCGAAGCAGGGCTGTCAGTGCCGTGCGGAGGTCAACTCCCCCGCACTGATCATCCGGTGAAGGCACAATGCGCAGAAGATCATCCGGATCGGAGCCGTAGCCGCGCTTAGCGCGCTGTCCCTGCAGTCGCCTGGCCCGCCGCCCGGCGATTTTATACCAGTAGGCCGCGGGCTTTTCCAAGGTGCGCAGCTGGTGCCAGCGGTCACGGACGATGAGAATAGTGTCCTGCACAACATCGTCGGCCTCATGTTCCGGGCATCCGACCGAATTGATCAGGTAGGCACGAACACTTTTACGGTGGGCGGCATAGAGGTCGCTTACTTCCTTTTCCCGGGGATCCTCAAATTCCAGGCTGGCAACGACCACTGCCCGGGCAGGCCGGTTGTTCACCGAACATCCCCTGAGCCTGAACGGCTGGCTTCATCCCCGCCCGGGCGTCCGGCTGTGAGGTGGTCATCTTGAGAGCTTTTCCGTGGCGGCCAGATAGCCAGCCGGGCGGTTGCCTGCCGTTCCCGTTTCACCGCCAGAGCGGTACAAGAACGAGGCGCAGGGCGCGCCGAGCTCAGCACAGCCGACGTTGCCGTGGCCGTGAGTGGCCCAGCCAAGCTCAAGTCTCGCACCATCGGTGCCCTCCACCTCTTCAAGGCTACTGTGACTCACGAACTACAGGCTTCCGGTAGCCGAAAAGGTTCGGACGCCATTCAAATCCCGCAAAACCGCCAGCCCAGCGCTCATCAGCCCGGCATCTGACCCTCGCCTCACAGACCGGGTTGATGCCGGAGCAGGGTAGAGTCACGGCCCAGGCCAGACCGGCAGGGAAGTACGAGCTGTCTGCCCAGCCGCTGGGCCTGGCTGCTCGTGATCGACCGACGTATGAGCCGTCTGATATCACCTGGCGTGCCTCAGCAGCATGTACCGGTCAGCGACCTGATACTTACCGCATGAAGCGAGACCAAGGGTCCCGGTCCGCACCCAGTAACCGCATACGGATCCAACGCCGGAGCGGATGTATAGCGGCCGGGGCTGCCGTCGTCGCCGTCGTCGCTCCTCGGCCCACTCGCCGCCGCAGCCTGGCGGGCCGGTGGACGAACTGGGCGTACGCGCCCGACCCGGCCGATCGTCGGCTTCATCAGGGCGTGGGCTCCTTACCGGAGAGTTGGGAGATCGGGCACGTACATGCATTTGCCATATAGGCTGACCCGCATTTATCTGGTCGGATGCCTATTAGTTGATCTTGCCTGCTTGCTATAGGTCCGCGGCCGCGAACTTCCCGCCAGGTGAAATGGCCGGTAGCCGTAGGCAGCGCCTGGCCTGCCGGACGGGGCACCGTCACGAATTGTGCGTTAAACCCGCTTTCAGTGTCAGCAATTCCAGTAACATGCTCTCGCCCGGATGTCCCGGCTCCCTCCGCTTGAGGATGCTCAATGCGCAATCGGATTAAGCCTGTGCTCCTGGCCGCGGCCGGGATGGTCGTTTCCGCCGGCGTACTGCTGGCGGGCAGTAATCAGCCCGCGTCGGCCGCCGCTCCTGTGTCGCTGCCGATCAGCAGCTATTACCAGATGGTGGTGGACGCCGCCCATGGCCACATTTTCATCAGCCAGGGCAGCAGCAGCCAGGACGGCATCCTGGTCACCGACCTCAGCGGCCAGGTCGTCACCACCATCACCGGCCAGAGCAGCGTCGCCGGCATAGCCCTCTCTCCCGACGGCTCCACGCTCTATGCCGCCATCAGCACTGCCGTCACCGCCATCAGCACCGCTACCCTCACGCAGACCGCCTCGTACCCCATGCCGGCCGGCGACTCCCCCTTCAACGTCGCCGCGCAGAGCGGCAAGATCTGGGTGAGCTACAACAACGGAACGGCCTTCGGGGCAGCCATCGGCTTCTTCGACCCGTCGGCATCCTCCTCCACGCTGCAGACCCCGGCGGCGATGAGCGGCTGGTCCTCCGCCCCCCAGATCGCCGCCGATCCACGGGACACCGGGGTTCTCGTCGCCACCGGACCCGGCTCGGCCTCGGGTCTGGCTAGTTACGACACCGCGGCTGATCCGGTTACCACCCTGGCCGGATCGCCGACCCAGTCGTCGGGCTGCAGCACCGAGCAGGACCTGGCGATCGCTCCGGGCGGGTCAGAGTTCGCCGTCGCCTGCGAGGACTCGGGGATCGCCGATCACGTGTACAGCACGGCCAGCCTGAGCCTGCTGCGCTCGCTGGGCTCAGCCACCGCCCCGCCCTTCAACGTCGCGATCAGCTATGACGCCGCGGGTGACGCAGCCGCCGGCACCACGACCTTCGTGCCCTCCCCAGACCTTGACATCTATCCCCCGGGCAGCGCGACCACACTGAACACCTACAGCCTGTACAGCCTGGGTGGCGCGGGCGGCATCCTGGCGCCGCGGGGCCTGGCCTGGGTACCCGACGGCTCGCAGGTGTTCGGCATGCTCAGCCGGGGCTCGTCCTTCGCCCTGGCCATGATCGCGAACCCGACGGCTCCTCCGTCGGATACCACCACCACGGTCCTGAACTGCTTGCCCAACCCGGTCCCCATCGGCCAGGCCACGTCCTGCACGGCCATCGTGACCGACACCGTGCCGGGCGGGACAGCACCAACGGGGCCGGTGACGTTCACTTCCGACACCAGCGGCGGGAGCTTCTCCAGCGGCTCCTGCACGCTCGCCCCGGACAGCACCAGCGGACAGTCCACCTGCGTGGTCAGCTACACCCCGGGCCAGACTGGCTCCGGCACAACCCAGACCGTCACCGCCGTGTACGGCGGTGACGGCAGCCACGCCGGCAGCAGCGGCCAGGCCGCCCTGACGCTTACGGTGCGCACCACGGCCACCACACTGACCTGCAAGCCCAGCACGGTCGCGATCGGCCAGGGCACGTCGTGCACGGCCACCGTGACCGACGCCACGCAAAGCCCGACAGCGCCGACCGGGCAGGTGACCTTCACTTCCGACACCAGCGGCGGGAGCTTCTCCAGCAACTCCTGCACGCTCGCCCCGGACAGCACCAGCGGACAGGCCTCCTGCGTCGTCAGCTACACCCCGCGTCAGGTCGGCTTCGGCACCCAGAACATCACCGCTGCCTACGGCGGTGACAGCGCCCACACCTTCAGCAGCGGCCAGGCACAGCTGACCGTCACGCTGCGGGCCACCACCACGGTTCTGACCTGCCATCGGTCCCTGCTGCGTGTTCCAGAAGTGCACCGCTACGGTCAGCGACACCTCCCCGGGTAGTGCTGCCAAGCCCACCGGGACAGTCAGCTTCTCCAGCAGTGGCCGGGGCGTCTTCAGCGCCAAGCAGTGCACCCTGTCGGGCACCGGCACATCGGCGTCCTGCACGGTGACCTACCAGCCGCTGGGCGGTATCCCGCTCAACAACCAGACCGTAACCGCCGGCTATGGCGGCGACAGCGCCCACCAGGGCAGCACCGGGAGCACCAAGCTGAGATAGGAGCCGTATCTGGCCTGGGCGGCCGCCGCCGGCGCCGCGTCGTTCACCGCCGACGAGGCCAGCCGCCGACGATACTGGCATCCACCCGGCCCCTTACGGACTCGAGCCAGCGATCGGCACGAGTATGCGGCAGGCGGCAATATAGGGACATGCCGCCGTCTGCTCACCCGCCAACACCGTCGCGGCCGCAGCCTGCTCCGGGATCCCGGCCGCCCGCCGAGGCAGCCGTGCTCGACGGCGTGCTCGAGCGGGTGACGTTCAGCAATCCGGAGACCGGGTACACGATCGCGCGGATCGCGCCGGACCGGGGGACGGGACGCGGGCCGGTCAGCGCGGATACCGAGCTCGTCACCGCGGTCGGCCCGCTGCTCGGCGCACAGGTCGGCGAGTCCCTGCGGCTGCGCGGGAGGTGGAGCTCCCACGTCAGGTACGGGCGGCAGTTCGAGGTCTGGTCCTACACCACGGTGCTGCCCGCGACCGAGCAGGGCATCCGCCGGTACCTGGGGTCGGGCCTGATCAAGGGCATCGGCCCGGTGATGGCCGAACGCATGGTGGGCCACTTCGGCGTCGACATCATGCACATCATCGACGACGAGCCCGGCCGGCTGATCGAGGTCCCCGGCCTCGGCCCGAAGCGCTCCCGCCGCATCAAGGACGCCTGGGCCGAGCAGAAGGCGATCAAGGAGGTCATGATCTTCCTCCAGGGCGTCGGCGTCTCCACCTCCCTGGCGGTGAAGATCTACAAGAAGTACGGCGACGAATCGATCGCCACCGTCCGGCAGCAGCCGTACCGGCTGGCCGCGGAGATCTGGGGCATCGGCTTCAAGACGGCCGACACGATCGCCGCTTCGGTCGGCATCGCGAGCGACAGTCCCGAGCGCATCAAGGCCGGACTCGCCTACACGCTGTCCGAGGCCGCCGACGACGGCCACTGCTATCTCCCGGAAGATAACCTCGTCGCCGGCGGCGGCCAAGATCCTCGGCGTCCCCGCCGGGCAGATCGTGCCGCTCCTCGGCGACCTGACCGCCGAGGAGCTCGCCGTCCGGGACGAGCTGCCGGTCCCCGGTGGTGCCGACGGCGGACCACTGCAGGCCGTCTACCTGCCGCCCTTCTATCATTCCGAACGATCCCTGGCCTCTGCCTTGCGTCACCTGCTTGCCAGCGGTGCCGATCGCCTGGCCGCCTTCCAGAGCGTGGACTGGGACAAGGCCTTCGCCTGGCTGACCACCAGGACCGGCGCCGACCTCGCCCCGGAGCAGGCGGAGGCGGTGCAGCTGGCCCTGACGCGGAAGGTCGCGGTGCTGACCGGCGGGCCCGGCTGCGGGAAGAGCTTCACCGTCCGCTCCGTCGTGGAGCTGGCCAGGGCGCGGAAAGCGAGAATCGTGCTGGCCGCGCCGACCGGCCGGGCGGCCCGGCGGCTGGCCGAGCTGGCCGGCCACGACGCCGCGACCATCCACCGGCTGCTGAAGCTGCAGCCGGGCGGCGACCCGGAGTTCGACGCGGACCATCCCCTGGAGGCGGACCTGGTCGTGATCGACGAGACGTCGATGGTCGACCTGATCCTGGCGAACAAGCTGGTCAAGGCGGTCGCGCCGGGCACCCACCTGCTGCTGGTGGGCGACGTGGACCAGCTGCCCTCGGTCGGCGCGGGCGAGGTGCTCAGAGACATGATCGGGTCGCAGGCTCTCCCGGTCGTCCGGCTGACGAAGATCTTCCGCCAGGCGCAGCAGTCGGGCATCGTCGTGAACGCCCACCGGGTCAACGCGGGACGGCCGCCCGCCCTGACCGGGTACCCCGACTTCTTCTGGTTCAACTGCGACGAGACGGAGGCGACCGCGGACCTGGTGGCGGACATCGCCGCGCGCCGGATCCCGGCCCGGTTCGGCCTCGACCCGCGCCGCGACGTGCAGGTGCTGTGCCCGATGCACCGCGGCCCGGCCGGGGCCGGGAACCTGAACCTGCTGCTGCAGGAGGCGCTCACCCCGTACCGGGAGGGATCGCCCGAGCGGCGCTACGGCGGCCGGGTATTCCGGGTCGGCGACAAGGTGACCCAGCTGCGGAACAACTACGACAAGGGCGCGGCCGGGGTGTTCAACGGCACGACCGGCGTGGTCACCGGCATGTCGCTGGAGGATCACGCCCTGACGGTGCGGACGGACGAGGACGAGGAGATTTCCTACGCCTTCGACGAGCTCGACGAACTGGCGCACGCTTACGCGGTGACCATCCACCGGTCGCAGGGGTCCGAGTACCCGGCCGTCGTCATCCCGCTGACGACGAGCGCGTGGATGATGCTGCAGCGGAACCTGCTGTACACCGGCATCACGCGGGCCAAGAAGCTCGTCGTCCTGGCCGGCTCGCGGCGGGCGCTCGCCGCGGCCGTCCGCACCGCGGGCGCCGGCCGCCGCCACACCGCGCTCGCCCACCGCCTCCGCGCCGCTGTGGCCTCCACCGGTCCGCGGTGAGGGTCGCTACCCGGGGACGCCAGGTCCCGGCCATGGAAACACACCGGTGCCGCGCTCATGCGGCCAGCGTTACTCAGCGGGTGATGATCGGCTCGCCCGGGTAGAAGTCGTCGCAGGCGAAGATGCCCTTCTCGCCGCCGAGCTGGACCGACCGGCCACGCTCGGCGAAGTCGCCGTGGGTGCGGTTCGGGTCATTTTCCGAGCTGGCGATCAGCTCCAGGTACCGCTCGATCGCGGGGACGTCCTCCTGCTCGAGCAGGTGCTGGCTGTTGGCATAGCCGAGCCACGCCCCGGACACGCAGTCGGCCTGGTTCTCGTGGACGAGCGTCCCCGCGTCCGTCTGCGGATCTGGTACACCCGCCTGCTGCTGCACGTCGTGGCCGAACTCGTGGGCGATGCCGATGGCCGGGGCGACGTCGCCCGCCAGGCTGTAGAGCTGATAGGCCAGGTGCTGGCCGATGTAGACGTTGCCGTCGGCCGGGCAGAAGGCGTAAGACATGTCGTCGGCCAGATGGCTGCCGGCCTGATCCTCGCACGCCTGCTCCGCCTGGACGCCGTCCGGGATGAAGTAGACGTGCGCGGGCAGCGGCAGCGACTGCCAGGTGGTCTTGAAGAACTTGTCCACGATGGGCAGCACGTACGCGAAGTAGGCCGCCATGGTGGACTCGCTGAAGCATCCCCGCAGCGACTTGGACGGGCAGCTGAACCCGGACGGCGGCTTGGCCGGCACGTCTTGGTGCTGCAGCAGGACAGCGCCGGCGGGCGGCTGGGTGGCAGCCCCGGCGCCGACCGCGCCCGCGCTCGAGCGGGCCGGGCTCGAACGGGCCGGGCTCGAACTGGCCTGCGCGGAGGACGATGACGACGTGCCGAAGGTTCCGGCGCAGCCTGCGAGCACGGGGAGCAGCGTGAGCAGCGCCACGGCAATAAGGCCAGGGCGCCTCGCCGCGCGCGGCGAGGCCCCGTTATGCGCCCAGGTAGGCGTGTCCCCCCGCCAGTTCATAAGCCAACTATCGGCGCTGGCCGTGCCGACGGGAACCCCGTTGGCCGAACGGTTACCAGGAGGCACGCCGGGGCCGTCCCCGCGGCCGGCCCTCCTGCTCAGCTGAACGGCGGGGCGGCGTGGCCTGGTTTACCGCCTCGCGCCAGGCCCAGGACGTCCAGCGCGACCAGGACGCCGCCAGCGAAGGCGACCGGCATGACCACGATCGCCAGCAGCGGGATCATGCACAGCAGGGCGGCCGGAAGGCCAAGGCCGAGGGCGAGCGTCCGGCGGCGCCGGAGCATCGCGGTCCGGCCGCGAAGCCCGATGCCGCGCCGGTAAAAGGCGACCGCGACGACCTCCAGCGCCATGAACCACGCGGTCGTCAGGGCCACCAGGACCGGGACCACGACCTGCCCGGCAAGCGGGACAAAGCCGGCCAGGAACAGCGGGATGATGAAGACCAGCGAGCGCAGCAGCAGCACGATGCCGTCACGGAGGCCGGCGATGAACTGCTTCCGCCACGAGAGGTCGAGATGGCCCGCGGTGATGCCCAGGTCGTCTTCGATCCGCTCCGCGATGTTCTCGTAGAACGGCCCGCCCACGGCCAGCGTCACGGCGGTGAACCCGACCAGCCCGAGCAGGACCGCCGCGCAGACGAGCGCGAGGCCCGCAGCGATCCGCGTGACCAGCCGTTCCCCGCCTGACCAGTCGTCAGCGAACGGCGTGACCAGCGCGGCGAGGTGGTCGATATTGGCGACCAGCGCGATCGTCGCGCCGAGGAGGATCACCGCGGTCAGCACCGCGGGGAGCATACCGATCAGCAGCAGCCTCGGCCGCCGGGCCAGCATGCCAAATCCCTGACCGAAATACCGGACGCCGGTAATGAAATCACTCACTATCCGGAGAACCTCCGTGGGTCGGTCGGCCATGGAAACCAGCCGTGGCTCAGCTTCCCGCATCCTTGCTGCACAAACTGGGCGGCGCCCCGGTCGTGCCACCCCTGGCACGGAGAAGCGACCCGCCGTCTCTTGGACGGCGGGTCGCTGTTGTTTCCTCTACGCCTGCTTAACGTGCCGTGCGAACACCCGCCAGGCATCCGCACTGAACTGGAGGACCGCGCCCGCGCGGTCCTGGGTGTCGCGTACGAGGACGCGACCCGGGATGGAGCCGGCTTCTACGCAGTTGCCGCCGTTGTTGCCGCTATAGCTGGACTTGCGCCAGCTCACGGCGTCGCTTCCTTCCATCTTTCCGCCACACTCTCCATGAAGGTCCGTGAGGCCCTCTTGGGCAGCGCCTCACTCCGGAGGGCATCAAAGACCAGCGCGACCTCGGCGACGGTCGCGGCGTCCTTGGCGACGCGCCCGTCCGTAACGTCCTCGATGAATACGATACTGGCCATGTCAGGCCGGTCAGCGATGACGAACGCGCCCAGCAGCCCGCTATGCCCTCGTGCATCGTAGGGGACGACCTGGATGGTGACGTTCAGCTTCCCGGACAGCTCCACCAAGTGCCCGAGCTGATCGTGCATCACGGCGGGCGGCGCGACAGGACGCCGCAGCGCCCCCTCGTCGACCAGCGCGTATACCATCGGCGCGGGAGGGACTTCCCGGGTGAGCACGGCCTGACGCGCCAGCCGGGCTGACACGTAGCCATCGATCATGTCGTCGCTGGACCCGGGCTTGGTCTCCAGCACGGCGCGCGCGTACTCGGGGGTCTGGAGCAGGCCAGGCACCAGCGAGTGCTCGAACATCCGCAGCGCCGCCGCTTCGGCCTCGTACGGGGCAAACGACCGGAACGCAGCCGGAAACGGCGATCTTGCGGGCCACGGTCTCCGGCGAGCCGACGTACAGCGCCCCGTCCGGCCCGGTCTCGGCGTCGAACGATGCCTTCGACGGGATCGCGAAGCCGCGCTCGGCCGCCATCGCGGTGATGATCTCGCGCCAGCTGTAAACGGACTTTACCCCACTTATATTCCGGCCATACTGGGGGCCATGACCTCGCCCGATCCCCAGAACCTGCCGGTAGTGGCCGGCATGTTCCAGCTCGAACTCGTGCCGGTGCCCGTCAGCGACATCGACCGGGCCAAGACCTTTTACTCCGAACGGGCGGGCTTTCACGTGGACGTCGACGTGACGCCCGCCGACGGCGTGCGGATCGTCCAGCTCACCCCGCCCGGTTCGGCCTGCTCGATCACCCTGGCCGCCGGGATCGGGTGGCTCGACATGCCGGCCGGCACCCTGCGGGGCCTGCACCTGGTCGTGGCCGACATCGAGGCCGCCCGCGTGACGCTCATCGGCCGCGGCGTGGAGGTGGGCCCGGTGCAGGACATGGGCGGCGTCTTCTACGCATCGTTCGCCGATCCCGACGGCAACACCTGGACGCTCCAGCACATGCCCTGGCGCACGGTGCGCTTATACGCCGCTCAGCGAGCCCGCGAGACTACGCGAGGGTGGTCGCGCCAGGCGGGCATCGTGGCCAGGTAGTCGAGGGTCTGGCGCTCGATCTCCTCACGCGGCGTGCCTGGACTGCGTCGGGCCTGCCAGGCGGTCATCCGCTCGAACCGTTCCTCGAACGCCTGGAGCTGGCCGCTCTCATCGGTGCAGTATCCGCAGTACCGGGAAGGGCCCATGAACCGGTCACCGGAGGTTGAGCAGCTGGCGGTGGCGTGGCTGGCCGGGATGAAGGCCGGGGACGCCATTGCGGTGGCGGCTCTTTTCGCCCAGAGCGAGGCGACCACGGTCATCGGCAACGGCGCCGACCAGTGGTTCACCGGCGACGCGTATACCCGGCAGCGGCTGGACGACAGCCTGGGAGCGCACGGCGGGATCCCGTTCGAGCCCGGCTCGCCAGCGGGCTGGGCTCTGGGCGAGGTGGGCTGGTTCGCCGACCAGGTGAGGATCGTCTTCCCGTCCGTGACCATCCCGCTGCGGATGACCGGCGTCGCCATCCGGCAGGACGGCACGTGGCGGCTCGTCCAGCTGCACGTGTCCGCCGCCGTCTCCGACGAGGACCTGCTGGCCCAGTCTTTATCCAATACAGAATCACGGCATCGCTCGGTAGGCTCGGTTAATGCCGGACAACCAAGCTGAGCACACGCTGCGGACCCGCGAGGCATACGACCGGCTGGCGGCGGTCTGGTCAGCTACCACCGACGAAGGACCGTGGAACGGGTTCCTGGAGCGGCCCGCTCTGCGGTCACTGGTACCCGCTGACCTGGAGGGCGCCGCCGTGCTGGAGGCCGGCTGCGGATCCGGGGCGCAGGCGCAGTGGCTGCTGGAACAGGGCGCTGATGTCACCGGCATCGATATCAGCCCCCGGATGGTCGAGGAAGCCGAGCGCCGCTGTGCCCCACGGGGCCGGTTCCTGGTCGCCGACCTGGCCGCGCCGCTGCCGCTGGAACCCAGGTCGCTCGACGGCATCACCTGCTCCCTGGCGCTGCATTACATCGCGGACTGGAGCGTTCCGCTGCGGTCGTTCGCCTCCTCACTGCGGCCCGGCGGCTGGGCCGTCATCTCCCTCGACCACCCGTTCGGGCCGCCCACCCGCAGCCAGCGCGGCGGCTACTTCGATACCGAGCTGGTCTCCGATACCTGGCGCAAGGCCGACGTCGAAGTGACCCAGCAGTTCTGGCGCAGGCCGCTGGCGGCGACCCTGGGCGCATTCGCGGACGCCGGGTTCCTGGTGGACCGGGTGGCCGAGGCGCAGCCCTCGGCTGAAGCCGTGCGGCTCTTCCCGGAAGATCTCGGCCCGGTCGTGGAGGTACCGACGTTCATCGTCTACCGGCTGTGGCTTCGGCCCTAGCAAAGAATTCCCGGCGCAGCCGTCCTCAGCCGGCTCACGTGTTTCCCAGTTAACAGTGTGTTTCGTGTGCCTGGGGTTCCGGTTGGGCTTTATAGACGTGGCGGTTACGAGTGCCCTACAGTGCCCCTAACACTCGTCTGATGGGGTGCCATGAGCGGACTTTCACCTGTTAGCGACGGGGCCTACGACGTCGAGCTGCGCGCCGTGACCAAGCGCTTCGGCTCCCTCAAGGCGGTCGACGCGGTCAGCCTGAAGGTCCGCAAGGGCGAGTTCCTGTCGCTGCTGGGTCCGTCCGGCTGCGGCAAGACCACGTCGCTGCGGCTGGTCGCCGGCTTCGAGCAGCCGGACGAGGGCGAGATCCTGATCGGCGGCACCGACGCGGTGGGCACGCCGCCGTACCGGCGCGACGTCAACACCGTCTTCCAGCAGTACGCGCTGTTCCCGCACATGTCGGTGCTGGACAACGTCTCCTACGGGCTCAAGCAGCGCAAGGTCGGCAAGTCCGAGCGCTATGCCCGGGCCCGGGAGGCGCTCGAGCTGGTGCGGATGACCGGCCGGGAGGCGCAGAAGCCCACCACCTTGTCCGGCGGCCAGCAGCAGCGGATCGCGCTGGCCCGGGCGCTGGTGATGACCGGCCGCGGGTGCTCCTGCTGGACGAGCCGCTGGGAGCCCTCGACCTCAAGCTCCGCAAGGAAATGCAGATCGAGCTCAAGCGCATCCAGGAACAGGTCGGGATCACGTTCATCTACGTCACCCACGACCAGGGCGAGGCGCTGTCGATGTCGGACCGGGTGGCCGTCATGGCCAACGGCGTGATCGAGCAGATCGACGAGCCGCGGGTGATCTACGACCGGCCGCTGACGCCGTTCGTGGCCGACTTCATCGGGGACATGAACTTCCTCACCGGGGAGGTCGTCGAGGCCGCCGACGGCGGCTTCGCCCTCGACGCCGGCGCGGGAGTGGTCGTGCGCGGCCGCGGTCAGGCGGCCAAGGGCACCCGGATGCGGGTGGGGATCAGGCCCGAGCGCATGGTGGCGGTGGCCGGGCCGGCCGCCGGAACCGCCAACTCGGCCGGCGCCGAGGTCATCACCAAGATGTACCTGGGCGACCAGATCCAGATCGTGGCCGAGCTGCCCGGCATCGGCAGCATCGTGGTGCGCGAACAGCGCGCCAGCGCCGATCCGGCGCTCGACTCTATCCACCCGGGTGACCGGATCGCCCTGAGCTGGGATGAAGCCTCCCCGCTGCTCCTGGGTGAGACCGCGCCCGCCAGCACCGCCGGCCAGCAGGAGGAATCATGAACGCAGACAAGGACCGGCTCAACATCCTCGCGCCGCGCGCGATGAAGCCGAAGCTCGACTACCTGCACCGTGAGGTGCAGCAGGCGGCGGGCCGTCCGCTCACCCGCCGGCAGGCGCTCGGCCTGGGCGGCATGGCGCTGTTCGCGGCGGCCTGCGGCAGCACCTCGACGACGCAATCCGGCTCCTCCCCCGCCGCCTCGGCCGAATCCCCTGGCCGGCAAGCCGCTCGAGAACCACCTGGAGATCTATAACTGGTCGGAGTACGACGACCCCTCGACGTTCACGAAGTTCAAGCAGCTGCCGGCCGAGGCCAAGGCCGGGATGACCGTCCACGAGACGTTCTACTCCAGCAACGACGAGCTGCTGGCCAAGCTGCACGCCGGCGGCACCTCCTACGACATCATCGCGCCGAGCCAGAACGCGGTGGCCGAGCTGGTCGAGGAGAAGGCCCTGATGCGCCTGGACCAGGCGCTGCTGCCCAACCTGAAGAACCTCGATCCGTCGTTCCTCAAGCCGTCGTACGACCCGACCGGCGAGTACCACGTCATCAAGGACTTCGGCATCACGATGTTCTTCTTCAACAACAAGATCGTGAACGAAGAGCTCAAGACCATGCACGACTTCTACATGGCGCTGCCGAAGTACGTGAGCAAGGGCCGGACCAACCTGCTGGACGGGGCGGAGGAGGTCGTGCCGCTCGCGCTGTCGGCGCTGGGCCTGGATCCCAACACGACCAGCCAGTCCGATTTCAGCCAGGTTAAATCGTTCCTGCTGTCCATCCGCAAGGGCGTCACCACCATCGACTCCTCGTCCTACATCGACGACGCCATCGCCGGGAAGATCATCCTCGGCCAGGGCTGGAACGGCGACATCCGCCGGATCGTCCAGGGCCGCGCCAAGCAGAAGGACATGACGGCGGTCATCCCGACCGCGGCCTCGGAGATCTGGTCGGACAACTGGTGCATCCCGGCGACGGCACCGCATCCGGTGGCCGCGCACGCCTGGATCAACTGGCTGCTGACCCCGAGTACCGCGGTGACCGAGATGAACTACCACAACTACAAGATCCCGATTGCCAGCGCGCTCGACCAGCTGCCGGCCGCCCTTAAGGACGACCCCCTGTTCAACGTGCCCAAGAGCTACACCGACAACTACCACTACATCCTCAACGTCAGCCCGCAGGTGGTGGAGGACCGCACGCAGATCTACTCGGCGTTCAAGGCGGCCTGATGGCGGTGGCCTCCAAGACGCCGGAGGTGGCGGCCACCCGGCCCGCCGCCCGGCGCAGGCGGTCGTTCAAGCCGCGGTACCCGGCGTGGCTGACCGCGCCGTCGCTGCTGTACTACGTCATCTTTTTCTTCGGGCCGATGGCCATCTTGGTGGCGTTCTCGCTGGCGACCCAAAAGGGCTTCGGCAGCCTCAGCTACGGCTTCGACACCTCGCAGTACAGCCAGATCACCACGTCTCTCTACCTCAAAATCTTCGGCCGTACCCTGGTGATGGCCGGGCTCGGCACCGTGCTGGCGGTCGCGGTCGGCTACCCGGTGGCCTACTGGATGGCCCGGTACCTGAGCACCTACAAGATGCTGGCGCTGCTGCTCGTCGTGGTGCCGTTCTGGACGTCGTTCCTCATCCGCACCTACGCGCTGAAGATCATCCTCGACCCCCACGGGTACCTGGCCAAGGACCTGGGGATCAACATCCTCTACACCAAGTACGCGGTGGCGGTGGGGCTGGTGTACAACTACCTGCCGCTGTTCATCCTGCCCGTGTTCGCCTCGCTGGAGCGGATGGACTGGACGCTGATCGAGGCCGCCACCGACCTGGGAGCGCGCCCGTTCACCGCGTTCCGCGAGATCACGCTGCGGCTCACCCTTCCCGGCGTGGTCACCGGGGCGCTGCTGGTGTTCATCCCGATGACCGGCGAGTACATCGTCCCCAACATCCTGGGCGGCGGGAACTACGAGTTCGTGGGCAACGTCATCGGCGACCAGTTCAACCAGGCCCAGAACCAGCCGTTCGGCTCGGCCCTGTCGATCGGGCTGATGGTGGCGCTGTCGGTGTTCGTCATCGCGTACATCACGGTCGCCACCAAGGAGGAGCAGTTCGGTGCGTAGGCGACGGCTCCGGGCGCGGCACGCCTTCACCGCGTGGGCAGTGCTGGTGTACGCGTTCTTGTTCCTGCCGATCCTGGTGATGGCGATCTTCGCGTTCAACAAGCCGTCGCCCGCCGCGCTGGCCGGCTTCCACGGGTCCAGCGTCTGCTCGATCCCGCCCGCCCAGATCGGCAACATCACCGTCTGGAACGGCTTCACCGGCTGCTGGTTCAGCGCGGGCCTGCACGACCCCACCTACATCCCGGCCATCGTCACCAGCTTGCAGATCGCGGCCGAGGCCGCGGTCATCTCGACCGTGCTCGGCCTGTGCGCGGCGCTGGCCCTGGCCCGGATGAAGCCGCGGCTGCGGGCGCCGTTCGACGCGCTGGTCTACCTGACCCTGGTGGTACCGGAGATCGTCATCGCGGTGGCCTCGCTCATCTTCTTCGTGCAGGCCCGCAACTACATCCACGGCTTCCCCGGCCTGGGCAAGGTGACCATCTTGATCGGGCAGGTGGTGTTTAACGCGTCGGTGTCGATGCTGATCATCCGGGCGCGGTTCGTGGGGATGGGCGACGTGCTCGAGGAAGCCTCCTACGACCTCGGCTCCGGCCCGCTGGGCACCTTCCGCCAGGTCACCCTGCCCCGGCTGATGCCCGCGATCGTGGCCGCGGCCCTGCTGTCGTTCACCTTCTCCTTCGACGACTACGTGCTGCCGGCGTTCACCAACGGCACCACCAACACCTGGCCGATCGTGCTGTACTCGGCCGTCCGCTTCGGCCTCACGCCGGCGGTCAACGCGCTGGCCACGATCATGCTCGCCATCACCCTGGCGGCCGTGATCATCACCGCCGTGATGCTGCGGCGCAGCCGCACGCGGACCGGCCGCGCCGATGCCGCCGCCGTGGCGGTCCAGGTCCTGCCGTAATCCCGTCGACTGAATCGAGGCGCGATGACCGAGTATCCGGGTGATGTCCAGCTGTTCATCAACGGGTCCTACGCCGACGGCGCGGGCGAGGCCCGCCAGCAGGTCCGCAGCCCGGCGAACGGCGAGGTCATCGGGTCGGTACCGGTTCCGGTGCAGGCCGACATCGACGCCGCCGTGGCGGCGGCCAACGCGGCGCAGGGCCGCTGGGGCCGGACCGGCGTGTGGGAGCGGGCCAGGGTCTGCCACGCGATCGGCGACGCGCTCATGGCCCGGTGCGAGGAACTGGCCCGGCTGCAGACCCTGGAGCAGGGCAAGCCGCTGCAGGAGTCGCGGGACGACATCGCCGAGGCGGCGACCCTGTTCCACCTGCACGCCGAGGACGCGGTGCGCCTGACCGGCGAGACGCTGCCCTCGACCGACCCGCGCAAGCGGATGTGGACGTTCTACCGGCCGGTCGGCACCTGGGCGATCATCACGCCGTGGAACTACCCGCTGCTGATGTTCGCCGAGTTCGTCGCGCCCGGCCTGGCCACCGGCAACGCCCATGTCGTCAAGCCGCCCGCGCACACGGCGTTCACCGTGCTGGCGGCGATGGCGGTGCTGCGGGAAGCCGGGCTGCCCGACGGCCTGGTGAACATCGTGCCGGGTGAGGGGACGACCGGGGCCGCCCTGGTCACCCAGCCCGGGGTGGACGCGATCGGCTTCATCGGATCCTCCGCCACCGGCGCGAAAATCCAGGCCAGCGCGGGCCTGCGCCGCTCGATCATGGAATGCTCGGGCAACGGCCCGCTGATCGTGCTGGGCGACGCCGACCTGCAGGCCGCGGCCAAGGCCGCCGTGTACGGGGCGGCGCTGTGCTCGGGCCAGGTCTGCTGCGCCACCGAGCGGGTCCTGGTCGAGCGGGGCGTGCACGACGCCTTCGTCGAGGCCGTGCTGGCCGAGGCCGACGCCGTGCGCCTGGGAGACCCGTTCGACGCGAGCACTACGCTCGGCCCGCTGAACAACGAGGCGGTCGCGGCGAAGATGGACCGGCACATGGCCGACGGCGAGCGCCGCGGGGCCGAACTGCTCCGGGGCGGCGGTCGCCGGGACGGTCAGCCGACCGACCTGTACTACGAGTTCACCGTGGCCGACCGGGTCCCGCTCGACAGCCTGCTCGCGACCGAGGAATCGTTCGGCCCGGTCGTGCCGGTCATCACGGCCGACAGCGAGGACGAGCTGCTCGCCATCGCCAACGATGACCCGCTCGGCCTGCAGGCCGCCGTGTTCACCCGGGACATCAGCAAGGCCTACCGGTTCGTCGAGGAACTCGAGGTCGGCCAGGTGGTCGTGAACGACAGCACCTGCTGGTGGGACATCAACATGCCGTTCGGCGGGGCCGGCGGCCGCCGCACCGGCTGGGGCCGGATCGGCGGCAAGCACACGCTGCTGGGCATGTCGGACCTGCGCACCGGCGCGATCCAGCTCTGATGGACGCTGATCACCTGCCGGCCGGTCTGGGCGACAGCCGTACCGTCCGGGTCGACGAGCCCTCCCCCGGCGTGCGGGTCATCACCCTGGACCGGCCGCAGCGGCTGAACGCCATGTCCGGGGAGCTGATCGCCGACCTGCACCAGGCCCTCGACGACGCGGCCGCCGACGAGGCGGGCCGGGTGGTGGTGATCACCGGGGCCGGGCGGGGGTTCTGCGCCGGCCTGGACCTGAAGGAGCCGCCCACGCACCGGCCGGGGACGCCTAATGTCTCGCCCCAGTCGCGGATGCACCTCCAGCAGCGGATCGCGGCGCTGGTGCCGAAGCTGCGCAACCTGCGGCAGCCGGTGATCGCCGCCGTCAACGGCCCGGCCTCCGGCGGCGGCCTCGCCCTCGCGCTGGCCGCCGACATCCGGGTCGCGGCGGCCTCGGCGACGTTCAACGCGGCGTTCGTCCGCATCGGGCTGTCCGGCTGTGACATCGGGGTGAGCTGGCTGCTGCCGCGGCTGATCGGGGCGGGCCGCTCGCACGAGCTGCTGCTGACCGGCCGCCTGGTGGACGCGGCCGAGGCCGACCGGATCGGCCTGGTCAACCGCGTCGTCCCCGACGGCGAGGTGCTGGCCGCGGCGCTGGCCACGGCGGCCGAGATCACGGCGAACAGCCCGATGGGCGTCTGGATGACCAAGGAGGTGGCCTGGAGCCAGCTCGAGGTCGGCAGCCTCCAGGCCGGGATCGACCTGGAGAACCGCACCCAGATCATGACCACGTTCACCCGGGACCACCGGGAGCAGATCACCGCGTTCCTCGAGAAGCGGCCGCCACGTTACACCGGCGAGTAGACGGCCCCGGGCGCCTGCTCGCCGGCCGTCAGGGCCGGGCGGGGAGGATGTTGTGGGTGCGCCGGAACACGTTGGCCGGGTCATAGCGCCGCTTGACCTGCGCCAGGCGCCGGTAGGTGCCGGGCGGGTAGGCCGCCGCGACGTCGGCGGGACCGGCCGAGCCGAGGAACCCGACGTAGGCGCCCGAGCCCAGCGCGGCCACCGGTGACCACCGGGTCAGCGCCTCGGACAGCATCCCGGGCGGCGCGGGCTGCGGGATCAGGAAGGCCGCGGCCACCATGACCTCGGCGTCCCGGTGGGCGAAGGCGGTCGCGTCGCGGCTGACGCGCGCGGCCGCGCCGCCCAGGCTGCGCAGCGAGAGCGCCGCCCCGCCGCCCGCGAGCAGCTCGCCGACGGCGGCGACGCGCGCGTCGTCCAGCGCGGTGAAGAAGGTATTGCGCAGCTCCATCCGCAGCCCGGGCGGCAGCGGCGCCAGGTCCTCGAGGATCTCGGCGTAGGGCACGGACCTGATGCTGTCGGAGGCGACCGGGGCGAGCGCGCGGAACGGCCGCAGCGCCCGCGCCGCCTCATCGCCGTCCGGGCTGGCGTAGCAGCACGCCAGCGTGGCACCGCCCGGCCGCCCGGGCATCGCCGGCATGAGGCTGAGCGTCGTGGTCAGCTTCTCGTCGCTGGCCCGCATCAGGTCACGCCAGCCCGCGATGAGCCGCGGCCGGTCGCCGGACTGGTAGCTGATCTGCCCGAAGTGGACGGAGGTGACCGGCTGGGCGGTGAAGTCGAAGCCGACCGCGACACCGAAGTTGCCGCCGCCGCCGCGCAGCGCCCAGAACAGGTCGGCGTGCTCGACGGCGTCCGCGCCGGTCAGCCGCCCGTCCGCGGTGACCAGCTGGACGGCGGCCAGGCTGTCGATGGCCAGGCCGTGCCGGCGGACCATCCAGCCGATACCGCCGCCCAGCGTCAGGCCGGCCACGCCGACACTGCTGGTGTCCCCCGCGGTCAGCCCCAGCCCATGCGGGCGCAGGGCCGCGGCGACGGCGCCCCAGGTCGCGCCCGCGCCGACACGGACCCGCCGGGAGGCCGGGTCCAGCAGGCGCACGCCGCTGATCCGCCGGGTGTCGATGATCATGCCGTCGGTGCTCGTGCTCAGCCCGGCCATGCTGTGCCCGCCGGACCGCACCGTGACGGCCAGCCCGGTGCGGGCCGCGTAGCGCAGCGCCGCCGCCACCCCGGCCGCGTCGTGGGGCCGGATGACCAGGTCGGGGGTGCCGTCGGCGAACAAGGCCGACGCGGTCCCGGCGTAGCCGTCGTCCCCCGGCACCAGGACCTCCGCGACCGCGCCGACGGCGGTGAGCGCCGAGGAGAGAAGTTCGCTGCTCGCTATCTGTGTCATGGCAACGATGGTGCCGATCGCGGGGGTGCCCTGTCGTCCTGCCCAGAGACCGCTTTTCTCCTGGTCAGCGGGGACTGCGCGGGCACTGCGCGGTACTCCGGGCGGAGTAGCCGGCCATAGGTCCGGCGGGAGGATGCGAATGCTACGCTCGGTGCGGCCATGGAGTTGCGGCTCCTTCGGTCCAGCCCCCGGACGCGCCGGCTCGTCGCGGGGGTCGCCCTTTTATTAAGCAAAGAGAGGGTGATCTCGCCCGCATGGCCGACGACGTGAGCGCGAAGCTGGAAGAACTGCACGCCGAGATCAAGGCATTGCGTCATGAGCAGGCCGTCACCCGGCGCATCGTCAGTACCGCGGCCATGCGGCACCACTGGGCGCGCCATCTGGTCAGCGACCTGGAAACCAACCCCCGCACGCAGTACAAGGTGCACCTATACGGCGTCATTTACTGGCTGATCAATTTCCCGGCGATCGTCTACCTGTTTTTCGGCCAGCCGAACCTGTGGACCAAGCTCGGCATCTTCATCACCTTGATCTACTCGATTTACGCGAACTTCGCCACGGACTACGGGGCGATGTCGGCGGCCATGGCGGCCTTCGGCGATGAGCCGCCGCCCGAAATCCCGCTGCAAGCCGGATTCGACGACTAAGGCGTGTCCCGTAGGCCCGTCAGCTATCTCAAAATTCAGTGGTTGTGGCGTTCTACCCGCTCTATTCGGTACGTTGCCACAACCATTGAACTGAAATGGTGCGAGAGGGGCAGGTGGGGTTGATGGTGCGTCGCGGTCCGGTCCGTCGAGGTCAGGATGCTGGCCGGCCTGACCGGGGCCGAGCAGTCAGCTGCGTTCCGGATCCTGCAGACCATGATCGGTTCCCTGCGCGACGGCAACGGCGACGGCGCGGCGGTGCATCCCCCCGGACCCGGCACGCTAGGGGAACGCGGGTTAGCGCTTGACGGCGGTGTAGGTCAGGTGGGTCACCTGGGACGATGGGTCCGCGCGGGCCTGGTCCAGTGCGAGGCGGTCGGGGTCCACGCGGTCGAACAGGCGGATGCCGGTGCCGAACAGCACGGGCGCGAGCGTCACCGAGAACTCGTCGATCAGGCCGCCGTCCAGGTATTCCTGAATAGTCTCGGCGCCGCCGGCGATGCGCACGTCGCGGTCGCCGGCGGCCTCGCGGGCTAGGAGCAGCGCGCTCTCGATGCCGTCGTTGACGAAGCGGAAGGTGGTGCCGCCCGGCCGTTCCCACGGGTCGCCGGCCCGGAACTCGAAGGACCGCGTCGTGGTGGTGAAGCCCTCCGGTCCCCACCACCGCGACAGGTGCCGGACCTGCGTGAACGCTTCGAACACCAGCTCCCGCGGGGCGCTGATGACGCGGGAGATCACGATCTCGCGGTCCGCGGCCGCGTGCTCGCCGCGGCTACTGGTCGCCGCCATCGCGTGGCCCCTCCTGTCGTGCCTGCTTGAGGTCCTGCACGTACTCGTCCAGCCGGCCGAGGCTCTCGCTCCAGAACCGCTCGAAGCCGCCCACCCACTCGTGGACCGGCCGCAGCCCGCGGGCGTCCAGGCCGTACAGCCGCTGCTTGCCCGCCCCGCGGACCCGCACCAGCCCGACCTCCCGGAGCACCCGCAGGTGCTTGGACGCCTGCGGCTGGGTCATCCCCAGGTCCCGCGCCAGGCCGGTCACCGGTCGCTCGCCGGCCCGCAGCAGCACCAGGAGCTCCCGTCGCCGCGGCTCGGCGATCGCGTTGAACGCGTCCGAGGTCGTCGTCGCTCGTGCCATGGCAGTCATCATATGCCCATATCGGAATGTGTCAATGACGGCCAGGGCGGTGCCGATTTGATCCTTGACGCTTATCGCTATATGAGTAGAGTTAAGCCTCATGCAGCGTAACCGCTCCCCGTCGCCGCAAGCGATCAGCGTCCTGCGGGCGCTGGCCGCCGACCCGGCCCGCTGGCGCTACGGCTACGACCTGGTCACCGAGGTGCACCTGAAGTCGGGTTCGCTCTATCCGATCCTGGTCCGCCTGGCCGATCGCGGCCTGCTGGAAACGTCGTGGGAACCCGGCGCGGGAAGCCGGCCGCCGCGCCACCTGTACCGGCTGACCGGCGACGGGCGTGACTTCGTGGCGGCGCTGACCGCCGCCCGCGTCGACCGGACCGTCCCGACCACCCGTAACCGCTGGAGTGAGGCGTAATGATCGCCGGCCTGTTCTTGGTCCTCATGGTGAGCTTGCTAGGAACTCTCATCGCCAGGTACCGGCGGGATCCGCGCCGGTACCTGGACAGCCCGGCCGAGGACGCGCCGTCGCGCCTGATGCGCTGGGCGATCGGCCTGCTGGCCCCCCAGCGGGCCGAGTGGGGCCAGGCGATGCTCGGCGAACTCGGCTACATCGAGGGCGGGCGCCGGCGGATGCGCTTCGCGCTCGGCTGCGTCGGCGCCGCCCTCGTGCTGCCCCCGTGGGGACGGGCCGCGGCCGGCGTCGGGGCGATGACCATGCTCGGGGCCGGTGCTATCGGCCTGCACGCCGGACTGGTGGTCCACTACCGTCTCGGCGGAGGTGGCTGGATCGTGGTGTCGGTCCTGGCTGTCTTCGTGCTCGGCGCCCTGCTCGGTGCCAGTGCCCTGGTACGCCGGCCGGGCGTCGCATTTCCCGGCCTGGTCATCGGCCTTTTCATCGCGGTGGTCTTCCTGGCGGTGTCCGGGTTCGCCTTCGTCGACCAGGTTCTGCCGAACACGGTGGGCTGGCACCGGCTGGTGGAACTGGTCGTGGCGCCGTTCCTCGCGGGCGCCGCCGGCACCCTGTGGACCCGTGACCCGGTCGCCGGCAAGCGCGTCGCCCGGCTCGCCGCTATCAGCAGCAGCCTCGGCTTGTTTCTCTACGCCACCATCGCCGTCGCCGTGATCGGCGGCGGCGGCCCGCCCGACGCGGACGGCGGTTTCACCCTGCGGGGCACCATCAGTGACCGTGCTGGCAACAGCCTGGTCCTGCTGGGCTTCACCATGCTGGTCTTCGCCAGCATCGGGTGGGGCGGCGCCGCCGCGGCCGGGCGGCTCCTGCACCGTACCCCGGCCGGCGGATAGCGGGCCAGCGGGTGATCTTGCGGCGAAAGATGAGTGAACGTGGGCGGTTGCGCCGAATTTGGTGCGCCGGTAGCCGGGCCAGCCCCTGAAGGTCATGCCCCGTTCACCTGGCTTCCCTACGTTCGCCCCATGACTGAATCGAGCCCCGGCGGGTCGGACGGCAAAGCCGGATTTACCCGGCGCAGGTTCATCATCGGGACCGCCGGGGTGAGCGCGGCGGCGGCGCTGGGCGGGACGGTCGTCCGCGCGCCGCGGGCGGCCGCCGCCGGACCGCCGGGCGGGCCGCCGACGGCCACGGTGCCGCTGCCCAAGACGACCAAGCCGGAGCAGCTGCTGCTGACCTGGGGGGCGGACCCGGCCCGGGATGTCACGGTGTCCTGGAGTGCCCCCGGCACGGTGCCGCAGCCCGCGCCGGTATTGGCGGTGTCGGCTAGGCCGATCACGGCGGGCAACCCCGGACGGCTGATCAAGCTGCCTGACCCCAGGCCACTCGACGTGACACAGCGGTACGGGGAGGCCGCCTCGGTCAGCTTCACTGACACGCTGAACGGGCAGACCACGTACCACTACCACGTGCAGCTCAAGGGCCTGAAGCCGGGAACGCGCTACTACTACCAGGTCACCGACGGCGCGTCGGAACCGTCGGTGGCGGGCTCGTCCTTCGAGACCGCGCCGGGCGGGCGGGCGAAGTTCCGGTTCTCCAGCTACGGCGACCTGGCCACGCCGTCCTGGGACCTCAACACCTCGGGCAACATCTGGCACGAGTCCTGCGATAACTCCTGGTACGCGGTCACCGCGATCGAGAACCCGGGCGACGGCAAGGGCGCGCCGCTGTTCCACCTGCTCAACGGAGACCTGTGCTACGCCAACCTCGACGTCGACAACGCGCCGGGCGTGTGGCGGGACTTCGGCAACAACGTCGCGCGCAGCGCCGCGAACCGGCCCTGGATGCCGGCCCTCGGCAACCACGAGGTCGAGTTCGGCACCGACACGATCTCCGGCCACCCCGGCCACGCTCCCGGCGGGATCGCGGCGCAGGGCGCGGCGGGGAACTACTGGAACGGCCCGTACGGCTTCGGCCACTACCTGAGCCGGTTCCTGCTGCCCGACAACGGCGTGACCAACTGGGACGGCAACCGGCTGCGGGGCAACTTCTACGCCTTCCAGGTCGGCACCGTGGCGTTCATCTCGGTCGACGCCGACGACGTCATCTACCAGGACGGCGCCGCCAACTACGTGATCGACACGGCGAACACCGCGCCGGAGGTCACCACCACCGGCGCCAGCATCCCGAACGGCACCACCGCCTATACCCGCTTCTACACCGGCGGCCTCAGGCACGACGCGAAGGACAACTCGCTGGTCCCGGACTACGCGAGCGGCCGGCCGAACCTGCAGACGATCTGGCTGGACAAGACGCTGGCGAAGGCCCGCCACGACCCGTCGGTGGACATGATCGTCGTGTTCATGCACCAGTGCGCGATGTCGACCTCGGTGCCCGGCAACGGCTCCGACCTCGGCATCCGCCAGGCCTGGCTGCCGCTGTTCGACAAGTACCAGGTCGACCTGGTGCTGTCCGGCCACGAGCACGACTACGAGCGGACCTACCCGGTCCGCGGCTTCGACGCCGGGGCGCACGGCACCGTCGCCGCGCCCAACCCCGGCCAGGCCAAGGGCGCGGCCGTCGACACCCGGCGGCCGTCGGTGGCGGCGACCGAGCCGCACGACGTCAACGGCACGCCGGGGTGGAACACCGCCGAGGGCACGGTGTACCTGGTGCTCGGCGGCGGCGGCACCAACGGGCCGACCAACACCTACGGCACGGACGCCGCCGACGACAAGCCGCAGGCCAAGGTGATCACCACGCGCAACGCCGTCGTCGGCAGCGAGGCGGCCGGGTTCGTCAAGAACGGCGCCGACTCGGTCGAGGACGCGCCCTGGTCGGCGGCCATCAACCCGACCGACGCCTACGGCTACTCGATCTTCGACGTCGACCCCGGCCGGGGCCGCGGGGAGACCACGATCACGTTCCAGTACTTCGCGATCCCGGCGGTGACCAACGAGGCGGGCTCCGCGCACGACGGCACCACCACGCTGCCGACCCATCCGACCGAGAAGTTCGTCTTCGGCCGGCGGGTGGGCCGCTCGTAGCGCCGCCTCCAGACCGTAGGGTGATGCCCAGCGACGTCCGCCGACTGGAGGCAACACGGTCATGAGCATCGAGCGAGAGAAGCAGGTCGCCGCGGAGGCGGCCGCGGAGCTGGTCGAGAACGGCATGACCGTCGGGCTCGGCACCGGCTCGACCGTGGCGTACTTGCTCCCGGCGCTGGCCAAGCGGTCCCTGCGCATCGTCTGCGCCGCCACGTCGCCGCGGACCGAGCAGGCCGCGCGCGAACTGGGCCTGCAGATCGAGGACGTCACCAGCATCGACCGGTTCGACATCACCATCGACGGCGCCGACCAGATCACCCCGGACGGCTGGCTGGTCAAGGGGGGCGGCGGCGCGCATACCCGGGAGAAGATCGTGGCCGGGGCCGCGGACCGGTTCGTCGTCATCGCCGACTCCTCCAAGCCGGTCCCGGCCCTGCACGCCCCGGTCCCGCTCGAACTGCTGTCCTTCGGGCTGCACGCCACCATGCGCCGGGTCGAGCCCGGCCTCGCTGCGCGACATCCCGGTGAGCCCGGACGGCGGCGTGATCGCCGACTACCACGGGCCGGTCGACGACCCGGCGGCGCTGGCCGTCCGGCTGTCATCGACGCCCGGGGTCGTCGAGCACGGCCTGTTCCCGCCGCACATGGTGGCCGTGGTCCTCGTCGGCCGGGGCGAGTCGGTCGAGCGAATCGACTTCGGCTAGCGGGTGGCGGCGATACCGGCGAGGACGAGGCGGAGGCCGCCGCGGAACCGCTCGTCGTCATCGGCGGGCAGTGCCTGGGCCAGGAGGGCAGTGAGCGGGAGGTCATCGCGGGTGCCCAGCTCGGCGTAGCGGGCGATCCGGCTGGCCGTGGTGCCTTGCTCCGCACGCTGGACCGAGTTGAGGACGAAGGCCATCAGCACCTGGTACGCGTCGAAGGCCGCTAGCACCGGCAGCCCGGCGCCCTCGGTCAGGAGCGCGAGGAGCCGCTCCATGATCCGCTGCGCGTTCGGCCCCGGGGCCGGGGCGGTCAGCAGGTAGGCGGCCACGCCGGGATACCCGGCGATCCGGGCGCGCAGGAGGCAGGCGATCTCCTCGACCGCCTCTTGCCACGGGCCATCACCAGGGGCGGGGAGCTCAAGCTCGCCCGCGATGGCGTCGAGGGTGAGTGCCAGCAGGCCGTCCTTGGTCCCGCCGACGTGGTAGTAGATCGTCGTCGGCCACACGTCCAGCTCGCTGGCGACCCGGCGCACGCTGAGGCCGCCGACGCCGTGCGCGCGCAGAGCCGGATCGCGGCATCGAGCAGTCCATCCGTGGGGATCATGCAGGTCGGGTCATGCGCGTTCGTCTCTTCGATCATCGACGGCAGCTCGAGAAACTTGCGGTCATCATCCCAGCTGTAGCCGCCGCAGATGTACGGTACCCCTGCGAAAACACCGGCGATGGCGGCGACGCTGGCCTTGCGCATGCTTGGCTTTGCTGGCCCTGGCCAGCACCTGGTTGGCCCGCCCGACTCACCTTGGAGAGCGATCTTCGTGTACCCAGGTCGTCGCGGCTGGGCATGCTGCCCGTCGATAGCCGCGGAGCGGTCGTGATGGCCTGCGGGGAACGGGTTAAGGCCGCCGCCGTCCAGGCGTTGCGGAACCCGTCGGTCACAGCGACCTGCTCGGCCGCTGGCAGGGCGGTGTTCACTGCCGCTGCTGGCGGTTGTGTTCCGCCAAGGTGGTCATCCCGCCGCCCGGGAGGTAGACCACGCACGGCCGGGGACCGGGCAGTCGTCGCGGCCGTAGGGTAGGCGAGCTGGCGATCTCGCCGCCGTCGACCGCGCCTTGGATGCCCTGTTCCTGACCGGTCGTCCACCCCTGGCGGGAGGGCCTACTTCGGCTATCTGTTACCTCAGCTTTCCTGCACCAGAGAGTAACCCTCCAGGCCGCCTGGTCTACCTGCCGACGATGCTCGGCGATCGCGCCGGGATGCCGGCGCCGCGCTCGAACGGCGAGGGTCAGCACGACCGTCGAGTTGCCAACCACGGCCCGGCAGGCGAGCATGCCCTGGGTGTACGACCGCGTCGAGCGTCACGCCGGGGTCCTCGTCGCCTCATCACGATGGGCCTGCGGTGAGCGGTGATCGTCATGTCGTCTCGACGACGCCTGCTGCTGGGTTACCGGCGGCCGGCGTACTGCTCGGCCGCGCGGGCGAGGTCCGGCCGGGCGTCGAGGACGGGCTGCATCCGCTGCCGCGCCGCTTCCCGCTTGGCCGGCAGGTACTCGGTGGGCCAGTTGCCCTCGTGCGGGCGGTAGCCCCGCAGCACCCGGCGGGCCACGGTGGCGATGTGCACCTCGTCCACGCCGTCGGCGATGCCCATGGTGGGGGCGGCCGCGTACATGGCCTGGATGGGCGTGAGGTCGGTGGTGCCGAGCGAGCCCAGGATGTGCAGCGCGTTGAAGGACACCTCGCGCAGCACCCGGGCCATGGTGAACTTCACCGCCGCGATGTCGGTCCGGGCCTCGAGCGTCGAGGTCTGGTCGATCTTCCAGGCGGTCTCGAGCACGAACAGCCGCAGCATCTTGATCGCGGCGTAGGACTCGGCGATCTTCTCCTGCACCATCTGGTGCTCGCCGATGAGGCTGCCGTGCGACTGGCGGGACAGCGCCCGCTCGCACATCATGTCGAAGGCCAGCTGGCACTGGGCGATCGTGCGCATGGCGTGGTGGATGCGGCCGCCGCCGAGGCGGCGCTGGGCCAGGACCTTGGCGCCGTTCTCCGGGCCGAGCAGGTGGTCCAGGGGGACCCGGACGTCGCGGTAGACGATGTGGTTGTGGTTCCTCGGCTCCGGCATGATCTCCACCCCGGGGGTGGTGCGGGGCACCACGAACATGCCGTTGGTGCACATCACGAACAGCAGGTCGGCCACCCGGCCGGCCGAGGTGAACCACTTCTCGCCGTTGATGACCCACTCATCGCCGTCCCGTTCGGCATGGGTCTTGAACAGGTTCGGGTCGCTGCCGCCCTGCGGCTCGGTCATCGAGTAGGCCGAGAACATGTCCTGGTTGAGCAGCGGCTCGAGCCATCGCTTCTTCTGCTCGTCGGTGCCGTAGGCGGCGAGGATCTCCATGTTCCCGGTGTCGGGGGCCGACGCGCCGAACATCTGGGGCGCCCCCGGGTAGCGGCCGATCACCTCGTTGAGCAGGCCGAGCTTGAGCTGCCCGAAGCCGGGGCCGCCGAGCTCGGCGTCGAGGAAGATCGCCCACAGGCCCTGGTCCTTGACCTCCTGCTGGAGCTCACGGACGTACCCCTTCACGGCGGGGTCGGGCCAGCGCACCGCGTGCGGGAAGACCAGGTCGAGGGGCTCGACCTTCTCCTGGCAGAACCGCTCGACCCAGTCGAGCTTGTCCTGGTACTCGGGGTCGGTGGAGAAGTCCCACGCCATGTCCTGACTCCTTAGCGGTTGGAGGTCATCACGTCAGATGGTGCCTTCGCGCAGCGCGTCGCGGGCGGCCTCGGCCAGCACGAGGCGATCCCCGGCCAGGCCGGGCGCACGGCCCCCGGCCTGGGCCGCCAGCCGGGCGGCGAAGCCGTCGTCACCCATGTGCCCGGCCAGGTAGCGGGCCCGGACGCCGACGTTGATGCAGGCCGACCGCCACCGCGCGAACGCCACCCAGTACGGCAGGTCCGAGGTGTCCCGGCCGGAGCGCCGGGCGTAGCGCTCCACCAGCTCCGGCCGGGCCGGGAAGCCGGGCACGGCGCTCGGCCCCGGCGTGGCCGGCGGCAGCGGCTCAGCCGGGTCCTGCCAGGTCGCGGCCAGCCAGCCGAGGTCGGCCAGCGGGTCACCGGAGGTGGCGAGCTCCCAGTCGAAGACGGCCAGGACGGCCCCGTCCGGGCCGAACGAGATGTTCCCCGCGCGGTAGTCACCGTGCACGATGCCGCTGGCCTGCGCGGGGATGCGGCGGGCGAGCAGGTCGTGCACCTCGTCGAGCAGCGGGGTCTCCGGCGGTTCGGTCGCGTGCACCTGCGCGTGCCAGCGGCGCAGCTGCCGCTCGACGTAGCCGGTCTTGCGCACCATGTCGCCCAGGCCGACCGCGACCGGGTCGAGGGCGTGCAGCGCGACCAGCACGTCGACCAGCTCCCAGGCTGCGCCGGGCCGGGCCTGCGGGGCCAGCGCCAGCCCGGCCTCGTCGTCCGCGAGCACCAGGCCCTCGACAAACCCCATCACGTAGAACTCGGCGCCGGTGACCGCGGTATCGGCGCAGTAGGCCACCGGGGCCGGGACGGGAACCGCCGTCGGCGCCATCGCCGAGATGAACCGCCATTCCCGGCTCACGTCGTGGGCGGTGCTCAGCACTCCCCCGGTGGGCGGGCGGCGCAGCGCGTAGGTGGCGCCGGCGGCGCCGGTGACCCGGTAGGTCAGGTTGGAGCGGCCGCCCGAGACGAGCTCGAACGTCACCGGCCCGGACCCGGAATCCAGGCCGTCGACGTGCGCGGCGAGCCAGGTCCCGACCTGGTCGGCGTCGATACCCGGGAGCGCCGATTCGGCCACCGGCTAGCTCACGTGCGCCGAAGGGGCGGCGGCGGGCTGCGGCTCGGCCGACGGGAAGAATCCCCTGAGCGCCGCGGCCATCTCGGCCCGGACCGGCGCGCCCGACAGGACCACGTCGACCATGGTCACCGACGTGTGCGTGTGCCCGCGGGCCCGGATGAAGCGCACCGGTACCCCGGCCGCCTCGAGGGCGCGCGCGTAGGCGACGCCGTCGTCGCGCAGCGGGTCGAAGTCGGCGGCGACAATGCAGGCGGGGGGCAGGCCGGCCAGGTTGCCGCGCAGCGGGGCGGCGCGGGGATCGTCGCGGTCGGCCGGGTCGGCGTAGTGATCCCAGAACCACCGCATCAGCGGCAGGGTGAGGATGTACCCGTCGCCGTTCTCCTCGTACGACGGCCGGGTCAGGTCCGAGTCGACGGCCGGGGTGAGCAGCAGCTGCCCGGCGATCTCCGGGCCGCCGGCGTCGCGGGCCAGCTGGCAGGCGACGGCGGCGACGTTGCCGCCCGCGCTCCAGCCGGCGACGGCGAGCTGACCAGGGATGGCACCCAGCTCGATGGCGTTGGCGGCGGCCCACTGGACCGCCGCGAAGGCGTCCAGCGCGGCGGCCGGGAAGCGGACCTCGGGGGCGTGGCGGTAGTTCACCGACATCACCACCGCGCCCGAGCGCGCGCACAGGTCCCGGCACAGCGGGTCGTCCGAATCCAGGTTGCCGAGCACCCAGCCGCCGCCGTGGAAGTAGACCACCAGCGGGCGCGGAGTCTCGGGCGGCCCGGCCGGGCGGTACAGCCGGTACGGCAGCTCCCCGTCACCGATGGGGATCACCCCGTCGGTGACCTCGCCCACCTCCGGACCCGGCGGGCGGTTCTCCGCGGTGGCCGCCATCAGGCCCCGCGCGTCGTCGGCCGACAGGGTCTCCATGGCCGGCAGGCCCAGCGAGTTCACGAACTCCATGACCATGGCGACGTCCGGCTGCATGCGCCGGATCACCCCGTCGGCGCACCGGACCGCGCCGGGGCCGGTCCGCGTGAACCCGAGGTAGTCCTGCGCGATCACGTCGTCGCAGGCCTGCCGGTACGCGCCGACCCCGCCGATGTAGGGCAGGAACACGCGCGGCTTGCCGGGAACGTTGGCGCCCATGTACCAGGAGTTAGCGGTGGGATGCAGGGTGATGGCAGCACAGTCCTGGTTGTGCTGGTTCCACCCGGCCTCGGCGAGCTCGGTCGGCTCGATCGTCTCCAGGCCCTCGTCGCGCAGGTCCTTCAGGCACCCGGCCACCCAGTCGACGTGCTGCTCGATCGAGACGGCCATGTTCGACAGGACGGACGGGCTGCCGGGCCCGGTGAGCATGAAGAAGTTCGGGAAGCCGGTGGTCATCAGGCCCAGGTAGGTGGACGGCCCGGCGGCCCACTTCGCCGCCAGGGACAGGCCGTCCCGGCCGGTGACGTCCACCCCCACCAGGGCACCGGTCATGGCGTCGAAGCCGGTGGCGTACACGATCGCGTCGAACCCGAACGACTCCCCTGCCGTCTCGATGCCGTCCTCGGTGATGGTCACGATCGGCTGCGTGCGCAGGTCGACCAGCCGGACGTGCGGCAGGTTGTAGGTCTCGAAGTAGCCGGTGTCGAGGCACGGCCGCTTGGTGCCGAAGTAGTGGCCGCGCGGGCACAGCGCCTCGGCGGTTTCCGGGTCCGTGACCGTCGCGCGGATCTTCTCGCGGATCATCTCGGCCACGATGTCGTTGGCGGCCGGGTTCACGCCCTGGTCGGCGAAGACATTGAGGATGCCGAACAGCTCGCCCTGCTGCCAGGCGGCCTCGAACCGTTCCCGGCGGACCTCCTCGCTGGCGGCGCCGGCCAGGACGTCGGTCGGCTCGACCGGTACCCCGCCGCGGGACCAGCGGGCGGCGTCGCGGTACGCGTCGCGGCCCTCGTCCAGCTGCTGCAGGGTGGCGGCCGGGGCCGGGCCGTTATGGGCCGGGATGGAGAAGTTCGCGGTGCGCTGGAAGACGGTGAGCTGGCTGGCCTGGCGGGCGATGAGCGGGATGGACTGGATGCCCGACGAGCCGGTGCCGATGACCGCGACCCGCTGGCCGGTGAAGTCAACGCCCTCGTGCGGCCAGCGGCTGGTGAAGTAGACCGGCCCGGCGAACCGGTCCGCGCCTTCGATGTCGGGTGACTTGGGCACCGACAGGCAGCCGGTGGCCATGATGTAGTACCGGCAGCGGACCTCCCGGCCGCCGTCGGTCGTGATCGTCCACCGCTGGTCCGCCTCGTCCCAGCGGGCCGAGGTCACCGCGGTAGAGAACTCGATGTCAGAGCGCAGCCCGTGGCGGTCGGCCACGAACCGCAGGTAGTCCAGGATCTCCGGCTGGGTGGCGTACTTCTCGGACCAGGTCCACTCCTTCTCCAGCTCCGGGTCGAAGCTGAAGGTGTAGTCCGTGGTGGGGACGTCGCAGCGCGCCCCGGGATAGCGGTTCCAGTACCACGTCCCGCCGACATCGGCCGCCGCGTCGAAGACCCGCGCCGACAGCCCGAGCTGGCGGAGCCGGTAGAGCATGTACAGGCCGGAGAAACCAGCGCCTACTACGACCGCGTCGAATTGCTCGCTCATCAGCTGCTCCCGCGCAGATCGGATGCCACCATGGGACCCTGCTGGGCTCTGCGGCCAACGCTAACTCAGTTAGATAAGTGTGCCAATGCCGTACACCGGATCCGCCTGGATCATGGTGGTGGCCAGCGTCTTCACGGGGTCTCTGATCGTTAACGGTTGCGTCCCGCGCCTTGCGGCCCGCCTGCCCGCCATGTCAGGATTACGCACCTTAAACGTGCATTCAGGACGTATCTGCGGATAGGACTGCCGATGAGTGGACTGCGCAAGCACCGGCCGGCGGCCCTGCTCGTGGCCGCCGCGACCGCACTGGCCCTGGCCGCCTGCGGCGGCAGCGGCGGCGGTTCGGGGGCCGGCGGAACGTGCCGTCCGGCTGCCGGTTCCACCCCCGCTGCCCGGTCGCGGTGGATCGCTGCTCAGCCGAGGACCCCGCGCTGCGGGTCCCGGACGGCACGGACAGCCCCGCCCATGAGGTCGCCTGCCTGCTGGCCTAGGGAACGGCGTACGGCCGTCCCGCGGCGGCGCGTCAGTAGAGGGTCAGGATCGGTCCGGTCTTCACTATGTTGCCGTGATTGCCGATGAACGAGTGAACCTTTAGGTGCGCGGTGTAGAAAACAAACGTTATCGTGCCGCATGAGCTAGTGCCCGGCCCGGTCAGCACCACCGCGCCGATGTTCTTACTGGCACCGCTGGTGTTATAGGCGACCGCGATCGCCCCCACCTGGGATGTGCCTCCGGTCTGCTTGGCGCATACAGTCACCTTCACCCGCGCGGTACCGATCTTGGTGTACGAGCCCGAGGCGGTTACAACATTGTCGCCGGGGATGGCGGGAACCTTGAAGCTCTGCGTCCCGGAACTCCCCGAGGTCGCGGACTTGGTCGGGGTCGCGGACCTGGTCGGGGTCGCGGACCTGGTCGGGGTCGCGGACCTCGTCGGGGTCGCGGACCTGGTCGGGGTCACGGAAGCCCTAGCAACAGCGGAATGCGTGGCTGCGGCCGAAGTCGCTGGCGTCGCGGAAGGCCCTCGTTCAGTCGAGAGCCCGGACGGCGAGGATGCCCCGGACGGGGCGGACAAAGCCGTCGCCGAATCACCCGAAGACGCTGAAGACGCTGCGGTGGGAGAACTCCCTCCGATCCCCGCGCACGCAGTCAGGCCAGTACCGGCGACGACGACGGCGATGATCACAGCCGGCACCCGACATATCCGCATTCGCTTCTACCCCTCGGCGAGTAACTAAAAGTTAAAAATGATGACAATAACGGCCCGGCTGACACCATAGGCGACGACTGCCGGGTCGCGCGGGTGACTTAACCAGAACCAGAGCAGTTCGGCCGCGGGCCGTGAGGAGGCTGCCGAACCGGCTGTCGACGAGCGAGGTATTTTCAGGCCTCGGCCGCGCCGGTGAGGGCCGCGACTGTGAGCGGGCCGAGGGTGGGCAGGTCGTAGCCGCCCTCCTGGATCAGGACGGTCGGGGCGAGGGCGGCGGTCAGGCGGCCCGCCTCCCGGTAGCCGGCCTCGGTGATCCGCAGCGGGCTCTCGGGGTCGGTCTCGGCGGCGTCGAGGCCGAGCGAGACCACGACGGCGTCGGGGCGGTGCGCGGCCGCGGCCGCGCACAGGTCACGTACCGCCGCGAGCCAGCCCTCGTCGGCGGTGCCGGGCGGCAGCGGCCGGTTCTGGTTGGCGCCCTCGCCCGGGCCGGCGCCGCGCTCGTCGGCGTAGCCGACGTAGTGCGGGAACCAGCCGGCCCCGGGGTCGACATGGACCGAGCCGTACCAGACGTCGCCGCGGGTGTAGAAGATCGACTGGGTGCCGTTCCCGTGGTGGGCGTCGATGTCGAGCACGGCGACCCGCTCGGCCCCGGCCGCGACCAGCGCCTGGGCCGCGATCGCGGCGTTGTTGAGGTAGCAGGAGCCGCCGTAGGCGGCCCGGGTGACGTGATGGCCCGGCGGCCGGCACAGCGCGTAGGCCAGCCGCTCCCCCGCGCTGACCAGGCCGGCCGCGGTCAGCGCGGCGTCGGCGGCGCCGCGGATCGCCGCCCAGCTGCCCGGGCCGACCAGCGTCATGGTGTCGTAGCAGAACCGCCCGGCCCGGCCGTGCACGGCCGGGGGCATCCGCCCCGGCAGGTCGCCCAGCATCCCGGGGGTGGGAAACACGTACGGGACCACCCGGTCCCGGCCCCACTCGGCCGGGAACCCGGCCCGCTCCCACTCGGCCCACACCCCGGCCAGGTGATCGATCAGCTCCGGGTCATGCACCAGGCGCAGGATCTCGTCGCCGTGCGCGACGGCGGCCACCTCCGGCGCTCCGGCCGCGGCCAGCGCGTCCCGCAGCACCAGGGCACGCTCCGGCACCTCGGTGCCCGCGTCCCGCACGCCCAGCCACACCTCACCGCCCGGGTCATGGCGCAGGCACTCCTCGCTCCACACCACCGGTACCGGCAGATTTCCCGTCACGCCTTTCATGATCACAGAAAGCGGCAGGTTGCGGCATGATGCGGGATATGGAACCGCCAGTGGCGCCGGCCCGGGACGGCGCCGACCCGTACGCCTGGATGCGCGACACGACCGACCCGGCCATGCTCGGCTACCTGGCCGACGAGCGCGCTTACTACGACGAGCAGACCGCTCACACCGCGGCGCTGCGTGACGCGCTGGCGGCGGAGCTGTCGGCCCGGCTGGCGCCCGCCGAGGAATCGGCGGGCTGGGAGCTCGGCGGGTGGCACTACTTCACCCGGACGCTGCCCGGCCTGAACTACGAGCAGTTCTGCCGCCGCCCGCTATCCGGGGGTGAGGCGCAGGTGCTGCTGGATGAGAACCTGCTGCTGGACGACCCGGACTGCGGCGGGGATTACGTCGCGCTCGGCGTGCGGGAGGTCAGCCCGGACGGGCAGCCTGCTCGCCTACTCGGCCGACTTCGACGGTGACGAGGTCTACCAGCTGCGCATCCGCGACCTGGCCACCGGGACCGATCGGGCGGAACGGGTGGAACGCAGTTACTACGGGCTGGCCTGGTCGGCCGACTCGCGTTCGGTCTTCTACACGGTCATCGACGCCATCTACCGGCCGTACCAGGTGTGGCGGCACGACGTCGGCACCGCCGCCGGGGACGACGTCTGCGTGTTCACCGAGGACGACGAGCGGTTCGAGGTCTTCGTGCGGGCCAGCCGCAGCGGCGCGCTCATCTTCATCGAGTGCGAGAGCCGGGATACCACGGAAACGTGGACCATCGCGGCCAGCCAGCCCCGTTCGGCCCCCATGGTTGTCCAGCCCCGGCGGCGCGGCATCGAGTACCGGGCCGATCATGCCGACGGCGACCTGTTCCTGGTCACCAACGACGGCGCGACCGAGTTCCGGCTGGTGAAGGCGCCCGTCATGGCCCCTCGGGGTGAACCGGTGGACCGAGGTCGTGCCGGAGTCGGCGGATACCCGGCTGGTGGCGTGCGACGTGTTCGGCCAGTACCTGGTGCTCGACCGAGCGGCGCGGGGCGGCGACGCGGCTGCGGGTCCTGGACCGGCAGACCGGGGCGCGAGCGGGTGACCCAGCCCAGCAGCCCGCATACCTCCCTGGAGCTGGCCGGTAACTACGAGTACCTGGCCGCCAGCGTCACGGTGCGCACCGAATCGCTGATCGCGCCGCCGGCCTGGCACGACATCGACCTGGCGAGCGGCGAGTGGCGGCTGCGCAAGCGGCGGGAGGTTCCGGGCTTACGACCCGGCACGGTACCGGACCGCGCGGTTCGCGGTGCCCGCCGCCGACGGCACGCAGATCCCGGTCACGCGTCGCCTACCGGGCCGGGTTCAGGCCGGGACGGCACCGCCCCGTGCCTGCTCTACGGGTACGGCGCGTACGAGGCGTGCTCGTGGCCCGAGTTCGAGCTGCCGGCGGTGAGCCTGCTGGACCGCGGCTACCTGTACGCGGTCGCGCACGTCCGCGGCGGCGGCGAGGGCGGGCGGCGGTGGTGGCTCGACGGGCGGCTGGACCGCAAGCGGAACACGTTCACCGACTTCATCGCGGTCGCGGACGCCCTGGCGGCGGACGGCTGGGCGGCTGCGGACACGATCGTGTCCCGCGGCCTGTCGGCCGGCGGGCTGCTCCAGGGCGCGGTGTTCTCGATGGCCCCGCGGCGGTGGCGGGCGGTCGTCGCCGAAGTCCCGTTCGTCGACTGCGTCACCACCATGCTGGACCCGGGCATCCCGCTGACGGCCAGCGAGTGGGACGAATGGGGCGACCCGCGGGACCCGGCGGCGCGCGCCTACCTGGCCTCGTACAGCCCTTACGACAACGTGCCGGACGGGGTGCGGCCGAGCCTGCTGGTCACCGGGAGCCTGCATGACCCGCGGGTGCTGATCCACGAGCCGGCCAAATGGGTGGCGCGGCTGCGGGCCACCGCCGCGCCCGGCGGCCGGCTGCTGTTCCGCCCCGAGCTGGGCGCGGGCGCTCACGTCGGCCCGGCCGGGCGGTACGACCACCTGCGGTACGAGGCCGAGGTGCTCGCCTTCATCCTGGACGAGGCCGGGCGTCGCGGCGGTGCGTTAGCCGGCGTGGAGGACGAAGAACAGGAAGCACAGGAAGCTCGGCTTCCCCGCGAGCATGTCGGGGAACAGGTCGCGGGCTTCCGGTACCGGGTCCGGTTCGCTGATGACGGAGATACGGAAGCCGGCCGCGGTGAATGCGTCGGTCATCGCGTGCAGCGGCCGGTTCCAGAAGCTCATCGGGACCGTCTCGCCGCCCATGGTCCAGTCCTCGGTCCAGTTGTAGGTCGCGAAATAGTCGACCTTCTTTCCTTCCTGGCGCTGGAGCCCGACGATGGCGAAGGGATGGTCGACGGACGCGATCAGCCGGCCGCCGGGCTTGAGCACGCGCCGCAGCTCGGCCAGCGCCGGGCCCCAGTCTTCCAGGTAGTGCAGGACCAGGGAGGCGATGACGTCGTCGAACGCGCCGTCGGCGTACGGCAGCGGGCCGCCCAGCTCGGCCACCCGCAGGTCGGCGTCGTCACCGAGCCGCCGCCGGGCCTGCTCCAGCATCCCGGCGCTGCTGTCGAATCCGGACATGATGGCGCCCCGGTCGCGCAGCGCCGCGAAATGCGGGCCCGAGCCGCAGCCGGCGTCGAGGATCCGCCGGCCGGTCACGTCCCCGGCGAGGGCCAGGGTCGCGGGTCTCTCGTAATAGGCATTGAAGAGGCTGACATCGTTCCTGGCCGTGTAGCCCTCAGCCAGGGTGTCGTAGTCGTTGACCCTGGGCGGCTCTGCGGGCAGGACGCGATTTCCGGGTACGGGAGACATGCGGTCCATGCTGGCATGCGGGCGAATGGGTCAGGACCCGCTTCGCTGACCCGGCAGGTCCGTGGCGCACGCGAAATGGCGGGTCAGCAAGTCGTCGAACGCGGCGGCGCCCAGCGGCTGCGAGAAATAGAAACCCTGGGCCACCGGGCAGCCGAGCATCCTGAGCCCGGCGAGCTGCCCCTCGGTCTCCACTCCCTCGGCCACCGTCGCGATGCCCATGGCATTGGCCAGGTCGATGACGGCCCGGACGATCGCCGAATCGACGGCGCTCTCGACGATGCCCTGCACGAACGTGCGATCCACCTTGACTTCCTGGACCGGGAACTGCTTCAGGTACGCCAGCGAGGAGTGACCGGTGCCGAAATCGTCGATGGCCAGCCGCACGCCGAGCCGGTCGAGTTTCCTCATGACCTCGCGAGCGCCGGAAAGGTCCTTCATGACCACATTCTCGGTAATCTCGAAGATGAGCAGCTCCGCGGGAATGCCGGCGGCATCGAGGGCGGCCGCGGCCTGGGACGGCAGCCTGCCCTCCTGGAACTGGCGCGGCGAGAGGTTGACGCTGATCGGCAGGTCCACGTCCAGCCGGTCCTGGATCGAGCGCACCTGGCGGCACGCCGCGTCGAGAACGTAACGTCCCAGCGGCAGTATCAGGCCGGTTTCCTCGGCCATCGGGATGAAGCTCGCCGGGCTGATCAGGCCCTGGACGGGATGACGCCACCGCACCAGCGCCTCCGCGCCCACGATCCGCTCCTCGTCCAGCGAAAAGAACGGCTGGTAATAAACCTCGAGCTCACCCCGGTCGAGCCCCTTGCGCAGGTCGGACTCGATCTGGAGGCGCTCCGAGGAACGGCTTCCCATGGAAGCCTGGTCGAAGACCCGGTAGATCCCGCCGCCGCCTTTTTCCTTGGCGTCGTACATCGCCACATCGGCGTTGCGAAGGATGTCATCGGCGCTTTTGCCGGGCCCGGACAGGGCAATGCCGACGGAGACGCTGGCCACCACCTCGTAGCCGTCACTCAGCACGATGGGCTGCTCGAGGGCGGCACAGAGGCGCCGGGCCGCGGCAACCGCCACGTCCACCCCGGCCACGTCCTCCAGCAGCACCACGAACTCGTCGCCGCCAAAGCGGGCCAGCAGGTCATCGCTGCGCACCACGTTCCTCATGCAGGCCCCGATCGCGACCAGGAACTCGTCGCCGGTGACGTGGCCCAGGCTGTCGTTGATGCTCTTGAAGCGGTCCACGTCGACGAAGATGAGAGCGTGGGTCGCGCGGTCCGGGGCTGACCGCGCCAGCGCGTGATCGAGACGCTCCACCAGCATCCGGCGGTTGGCCAGCCCCGTGAGGCTGTCATAGAAGGCGCGATGGTGGAGTTCGTCCTCGAAGGCCTTGCGTTCGGTGATGTCGCGGAAGGCGATCACCGCGCCGGACGGTACGCCGTCATCGCTCATCACCGCGGAGACCGTGTAGGCGACCGGGATCGTGGTGCCGTTCTTACCGCGGAACCGGGCATCGTATTCCCGGATGGTCTGGCCCGTGCGCATCGCCTCGCGCGCCGGGGCCAGCAGGAAGTCGGGCGCGATGAGGGCGCTGTCGCTCATCGGGTCGTCGATCGTGATGCCGGCCGACGACAGCTCGATCATGTCGGCCGCGGCCCGGTTGACGAAGCCCAGCCTCCCGTCGGCATCCACCGCGCAGACGCCTTCGCCGATGTTGAGCGTGATCGAGGAGAGCTTCTCGCGTTCCCGGCGGACCTGCTGGTAGAGCTCGGCATTGCTGAGCGCGCCGCCGCCGACGGCGGCCAGGGCTTCCAGCAGGCCCCGGTCGGCGTCGTCGAAGGGCTCGTCCCGGCGCCGGCCCCCGGCCGCCAGCCACAGTCGCTGATCGGCCACCATCATCGGCGCCGCCAGCGGACCGGGACCGGGGGAATCGGAGGTCAGCGTGGCCTCGGGACTGCGCAGCAGCCGCCGTACCGACTCCAGGATCGTGTCGAGCACGACCTGGCGCCGCAGCCCCCGGTTGGCCGCCAGCGTGACCTCGTACAGCCCCTTCATCCGGGTGTGGTCGTACAGGGCCGCGAACCGCGCGCTGATCAGCCGGCGCTGCATGACCAGCCCGGGGACCGCCAGCGCCAGCACCCACGGATGCGCCTGTATCGCCAGGGCCAGCACCACCCCGGCCAGCGCCCCCGCGCCGGCCAGCGCTACCTGGGTCGGAAGGTCATCGGTGAGCTCACGCCACGTGGTGCCCATCGAGGCCAGGACGCCGACCACCAGCAGGGTGTTGGCGATGCCGTACACCGCGACGCCGAGCACCACGGCCGCGACCTGGGCCGGGGTCAGGGACGCGGTCGGAGCGGCGATGCCCCGGCTCACCGCGATGCCCAGGCCGGCGGCGATCACGACCTGCCCGGCGTTGAAGGCCGACTTGACCAGCGGCCGCCGGCGGGCCGCCTGAGCCGCCGCGGTGGCCAGGACCAGGGTGCCCAGCGTCACCAGCGGCGGCACCAGGAGAGCGAGGATCACGAAGAAGGCCTCGTCCATGTTGACGGCCTCGGATTCGCCCTCCCGGTACACGACGACCGGCCAGATCCAGCTGCCCACGACGAGCACGCCCATCGCCGCCGCGATGATCCACTGGCGCCCGCCGACCTGGACCGGACCCGCTTGCCACACCGCGACGAGCAAGGTGAGGACACCGCCGGCCACCGAAGCCGCGACGACGGCTCCGGTGGCAAGCGGGATCCTGATGACGGACCGGGCCGGAGTCAGTTCCACGCGGAACTGTTCCACGCCGAGCCGTTCCAGGCCCGGCCGTCGAAGGCCGAGCCGGCCCAGGCATCATCGTTCCAGGCGCGGCCGGCCCAGTTCGCGCCGTTCCAGGCCGCGCCGGCCCAGTCGCCGGTGTTCCAGGCCCGGCCGGTCCACACCCAGCCATTCCAGTCCGCGCCGTTCCACGCCCGGCCCGGCCACGGCTGGTCATCGGACGGCCCCGGCGTCCAGGTCACCCCCGACCACAGGCTCGGGTTCCACGTGCTGGCCGGGCCGGCCGGTGACAGCGGGACCGTTATCCCGGGCAGGGCCGGGAGGAGGGGCGCGAACTGGCTGAGGTTCATCGGGCCCGCGGTCGCGGCGGCATAGGCGTTGAGGGCGCCGTGGCCGTCGACGAAGGGATTGCCGACCGGCCCCGGGCTCGTCGTGCCGAGCAGGCGGGCCTTCAGCTGGTTCGGGGACAGGCCCGGGTTGTCGGCCAGGACCAGCGCGGCCGCGCCGCTGGTGATGGCCGAGCTGAACGACGTGCCCGAGCCGACGAAGTTGGCCGCGCCCACCCGGGCCGAGGGGTTCTGGTCGTAGACGGTCGAGCCCGGCGCGGCCAGGCTGACCACGGACCGGCCCGAGGTGACCAGGTCAGGCTTGGCGAAGCCGTCGACCGAGGTCGGCCCCGCACTGCTGAAGTCGCACATCTCATCGCTGCTGAGCGACGATCCGGCCATGTCGTCCAGCGCTCCCACCGTGATGACCAGCGGGTCATCCCCCGGCGAGAGAACGGTGCCGTTGAACGGCCCGGCGTTGCCGGCCGAGACGACGACCGCGATGCCCGCGGCCCACACCGCCTGCGCCGCCTGGTCGAGCGGGTTGATGACGGTGGACACGGCCGAGGCGAACCCCAGGGACAGGTTGAGGACCTTGATCCCGTAGGTGCCCCGGTGATCGACCGCCCATTGCAGGCCCAGGATCAAGTTGACCAGGTCGGTGGTCCCGCTCGCCCCCGCCACCTTGATCGACACCAGGTTCGCGCCCGGGGCCTCGCCCGCATACTGGCCCTGCGACGAGGCCCCGTTGCCGGCGATCAGGCCGGCCACGAACGTGCCGTGGCCGTAGCTGTCCTGGAACGGGTTGTTCGCGCCGGTCAGGTCGACCCCGCCGATGAGCCGTCCGGCGAAGTCGGGCAGGTTGTCGATGCCCGTGTCCAGGACGGCGACGGTGACGCCCCGCCCGGTGTCGCCGGCCGCCGCCAGCCGGGTGGCCCCGGTCTGCCCGACGAACACGTCGGACGGCGTATGCGGCCCGGTCGACTCCGGCACGTCCTGGACGTTCACCGCTACATCGGGGGTCACGGTGATGCCCGGGAGCGCCGCGAGCAGCGGCTCCACCGCGGCGGGGATCACGGCCTCGACCCCGTTGATGAGGTGGAACTGCGCCAGCAGGGATCCGCCCATGCTCAGCACCGCCGCCGCCGGGCTCAGCAGCCCGGTCGCCGTGACGATGACGGTCTCCCCCGTGCCCGCCGACGCCGCGGGGACGCCGGCCACCGGTGCACCCGCCAGCGCGGTGACCACCGCCGCGCCCGCCAGGGCGATCCGGCGCGTCCTCCGGCCGGTGAGCCGCATCCGGACGAATGGGGCATACGTTAAGTTTCGGTACGATCGCATAGCGTAATCACCCTCCCGCGGAGAGATTATCGTCATTTGAGATTTGTGGTACGCAAATCGCAGAATGCGGCACACATGCACCGGCGCCCAGGCGGCCGCGCGGCGACCGGGGCGATCGGCCCGCCTCCCTATCGGCGGGCGGGGCGCGCGCGGTAGAAAGAGCACTAGACGATCAAGAAAGGCAGCCGCCGATGGATGTCATCGAGTTCCGCCCGGAACGGGACCAGTACGCCTTCACCTTCGGCGGCGTCGCGCCCGTCCGCAAGGTCCAGCCGGGGACGATGCTGCAGCTGTGGACGGACGACGCGTTCTGCGGCGCCCTGCGGGACCCGTCCGACATGCCCAGCGCCAAGCTGACGATGCCGTTCGTCAACCCGCAGACCGGCCCGTTCTACGTCGAGGGGGCGGAGCCGGGGGACATGCTCGCGCTGCACTTCGTGGACCTGAGCCCGGCCCGGGACTTCGGCGCGTCCAGCACCATCCCGTTTTTCGGCGGCCTGACCGGCACCGACCGCACCGTCACGCTGCAGGACCCGCTGGAGGAGCGGACCTGGATCTACCAGGCGGACCGCGACCGGCGCACCGTCCTGTTCGAGGCCCGGTCGGGCGACCTGCGGCTGGAACTGCCGATGGATCCGATGCTGGGCACGGTGGGCGTGGCCCCGGCGGCCGGCGAGGTGCGGTCCTCGCTGGTCCCGGACGCCTTCGGCGGGAACATGGACACTCCCGAGATGCGGGCCGGCGCCAGCTGCTACCTGGGGGTCAACGTGCCGGGCGCGCTGTTCTCGGTCGGCGACGGCCACTACCGGCAGGGCGAGGGCGAGTCGTGCGGGACGGCGGTGGAGGGCGCGATGAACGTCAGCCTCATCGTGGACCTGGTCAAGGGCGGCGGGCCGGCCTGGCCGCGGATCGAGACCGACGACTACCTCATGGTGGTGGGGTCGAGCCGTCCGCTGGAGGACGCCTGGCGGATCAGCCAGGCGGGCATGACCGGCTGGCTGAGCGACCTGTACGGGCTGGACAAACTCGACGCCTACCAGCTGCTCACCCAGGTCAGCGAGTGCCCGCTGGCCAACGTGGTGGACGTCAACTACAGCTCGGTCACCAAGGTGCGCAAGAGCCTGCTGCCCCCGGCCGACGCCTACGACGGCGTGCACCGGCGGCTGCGCGAGCTGGGCGGGACCAACTAGCTAAGGAGATCTCAGATGGACCTGGGGCTGAAGGGTTTGCGCGCTCTGGTGACCGGCGGTACCCGGGGCATCGGGCGGGCCATCGTGGAGACGCTCGCGGACGAGGGCGCCGCGGTCGCGTTCTGCGCCCGGACCGCGGACGACGTGACCCGGGCGGCGGAGGAACTGACCGGCCGGGGCGGCGTGGTGACCGGGCGCTGCGTCGATGTCTCCGATCAGGACGGCGTGCGGCAGTGGGTCGCCGACACCGCCGCCGAGCTGGGCGGCCTGGACATCGTGGTGGCCAACGTGAGCGCGCTGGCCATCCCGGACGAGGAGGCCAACTGGCGCGCGAGCTTCGACGTGGACCTGATGGGCACGGTCCACCTGGTGAACGCCGCGCTGCCGTACCTGGAACGCAGCGAGGCGGCCTCGATCGTGACGATCGCCAGCGTGTCCGGCCGCGAGATCGACTTCGCCGCGGGGCCCTACGGCACCATGAAGGCGGCGCTCATCCACTACACGCAGGGCCTGGCCTACCAGCTCGCGGCCAAGGGCATCCGGGCCAACAGCCTGTCCCCCGGCAACACCTACTTCCCCGGCGGCGTGTGGGAGAACATCGAGGCCAACAACCCCGAGCTGTTCGCCATGGCGCTGGGACTGAACCCCACCGGGCGGATGGCGCGGCCGGACGAGATCGCCCGGGGCGCGGTCTTCCTGGCCAGCCCGGCCGCCAGCTTCGTCACCGGGACCAACCTGGTCGTGGACGGGGCCCTCACCCGCGGCGTCCAGTTCTGAGCCGGAGACTCAGCTGGCGCGTGGCCTTCGCGCCAGCCACCAAACCAGCATCTACCTGGAGACCTGGTGGGTGCAACTGGTTCGAACCAACGACCCTCGCTTGTAGACATGCTCTGCCTTTCGCCAGACGGCGCCGACCTTAGCCTAGCCAGCGGACCCGGCGCCTCGTCATACCTCACGGACGGTTGTCGATTGTCCGCGACACCTAAACCGTCAAGACCACCTGGACACCCGTCATGTCGGCCGGGAACTACATTTAGCTCCGGCTGGCTCTCATCAACGCCAACCCAAGCGCCATCCACGCTACTGCTGAAGCCGACCTTTGCCCAGGGCATGACCGACCGTCGGCAATGGGAGTGCGCCACCATATGGTCCCGACATCTGGCCATCGCAAACTACGCCGCCACCCTGACCAGAAGATCGAGCCGCCCCGCTCCGCCAAGCGGTCGCCTGGGCAGCGACCCCCCACGCGAGGTTCTACCCTGGGCCAAGCAACGTACCCACCCGACCCGCCACCTGGATCCGTGGTCAGCCTCTTCGGCACCTACGCATTCCGGACTAAGCCTCAATCCACCGGCGCGCTAGCCCACGAACTTGACCGAAGCACGTTACCCTAAGTTGTTGTTCGAGCTAGGGAGGCGCGGCATGGCTACCCTCGACAGGCCATCGATCGAGTACAGAACTCCGGCAGACCTCGTGCGCGACGTCCAGCGCGGCGCAATTCGCGTGCCTCCGTTTCAGCGCGGATTCAAATGGGAATCGGCGGACGTCATCAAACTATTCGATAGCCTATACCGAGGATTTCCGATTGGAAATCTTCTGCTTTGGCGGCGACCTGCACCGGCTCAGCAACTCACTGTAGGACCGATAACTATTGAAGCACCAGAGACTGAGTCAGCACTTTGGGTAGTTGACGGCCAACAGCGCATTACAAGTATAGTTGGTGCACTAATTGCAGCAGAAAGCACCACTGATGCCAGATTTCGCATTTACCTAAATCTTAATAGCGGAATTTTCCGCAGTGTCGGAGCCCGCCAACAAGCGCCAGTTTCTTGGGTACCTGTAAGCCTCCTTCTGGACACTGTCACTCTTGTTCGATGGGTGCGATCAAATATAGACTCGTTGTCCGAATCGCAGATCTCACTGGCCGATCAGGCGGCGAAAGCGATACGCGAATACCAGATTCCCACTTATGTAGTTACCTCGTCCGACGAAGAACCTTTGATCGAAATATTCAGTCGGATGAATGAAACAGGAAAGCCACTATCTAGAGCAGAGTCGTTCCGAGCACTAAATTCAGGGCTCTCTGGGAGTCAACCAACGGACCTGAGAAGTATCGGCCTAGCTCCTGCTGAGCTAGGTTTTGGCACCCTCGGCGAGCGATTGGCACTAAGGTGTATGCTCGCGTTTCGCGGCGGCGACATCTTCCGCGACGATTTTCACGACGAGTTCAGTTCAGAATCGGATCGGGTCTCCACATTCCGGGAAGTCGCAGCACTCCTGCGTGACGCGGTAAGTCTGCTCCAGACCGAAGTAGGTATTCCGCACATAAAACTTCTGCCTTATTCACACGTGATCCCCGTCCTAGTACGATTTATACGCGTGCATGGAAAACCCAACGACAGGGTATCTGCACTTTTGCGCCGATGGATCTGGCGAAGCGCGATAGCTGGCACTCGAGCGCGCGGAATAAGCGTAGCGGATGTAAGAAGTCAGATATCGGCCATTGATAAGTCTACGCCTCTCGAGACAGCGCGCGAACTCCTCGGCATGGTCTCAGCATCCCCTGACTTTATCCCGGATCTAAGCAACGTGAATCTTAAACATGCCGCAGCGAGGATTAACGTACTTGGGCTACTATCGGCCGAGCCACGTGACTTTAATACTGGACAGCGAATAGAAATTCGCACATTGCTTGAAAATGGCAACCCACTTCGCGTGATTATCACTGATCATTCAGAACCCGGCACGGAGACTATGGCCAATCGACTTATAGGTCCCGCGAAGTCTGGAAGATCACTTCGGCATGCAATTATGTCAGCATCACCCGATGTCGTAGATAGCCATCTAGTCGGGAGTGACGCCTATACCTCTCTGGTTAGCGGCGATTACCAGCAGTTCCTGATCCAGCGATCGCAACTAGTGAGCACCACCATTGGCACGCATGTGGAGCGGATGTCAGAGTGGGGGGCCCGAGATGGTCAGAGACTAGCTAGTATAATTAGATCGGTTGCATGAAATGCCACCGAATGCCGAGGCGGAAGTACGACTCCACGGTCGACGGGTGGGCCTCTTGAGCTACGCACAAGGTGGCGCATCCTTTACATATGAAGACGATCTAGTTTCGCCAGATCATCAAACTCTCGGTCAGATATTCGAAGATGATCCTTACAAGATACGCCGGATGATCGTCGGGGTACCTCCGTGGTTTGCGAATTTGCTACCTGAAGGCGAACTCCGCAAGCAGGTAGTTCGAGAAATGGGCGGTGGAAATGTAGGTGACTTTACAATGCTGCTTCGGCTCGGCTCGAGATTGCCCGGCGCAGTCACCATACATGGCAGTGCCGAGCCCCAAGATGACGTAATCACTGAGGATGACGATCCAGGTAGTCTGGACCATCCAATTAGGCACTCTCTGGCTGGAGTACAACTTAAATACTCAGTGCATGGCGATCGACTGACTTTCCCGGCAAGCGGCGAGGGTGCTTGGTGGATCGCAAAACTCCCAGACCGAGCGCTCAAAGACCTAAGCCTTAATGAATATCTTACGATGCGATGGCTGCAGTCCGCAAAGATGGATGTTCCGACCGTTCAGTTTGTTCCCGCCTCATCGGTGGAAGGAATACCGGACGGCCTAGTCGACCCAGCAGAAACAATATACCTCATCAAGCGATTTGATCGAAGTTTGAAGGGCCGCATACACGTAGAGGATTTTGCTCAGCTCGCTGATGTAGCACCCGCTTTCAAGTATAGTCAGTCCGGAGCCACTTATGATAGCCTGGCAAAGGCGGTACTTGGCCTTATGGGCCAGAATGGCTATGAAACTTTCATAGAGCGGCTGACTGCAATGCTTATAGTTGGAAATATAGACGCACATTTGAAAAACTGGGCCCTGATTTACCCAGATGGACGGACGGCATCCCTCGCGCCAATTTACGACTTTCATTCTTTGACTGTTTACAGTCGCTACATTTACGGGACACTGGCGCTTAGTCTCGGCGGAGAAAGCTTGTCCTCGGCGGTTTATTTGGACAATTTCCGAATATTGGCCGAGAATAGTGATACAGATTCAACACATACAGTGCATATAGTTCGAAGGACGATAGACCGCTTGCGAGAGGCATGGTCTGGGGAATTGAAATCCGAGGCCGAACTGCGCTTTCCTGCTCTTGCTCGCCATTATGCTACTCGACTCACCTCTCTTCCTATTTGCATTGCTTAAGTACCAGATCTCTGCATTTTCTCCAGACATCGAATCTCTTCTTATTAGACCTATTCATGAGCTTAATGCTCCGACCACTCGACTGGTTCGTCGTGTGCGCGAGTAACGCAGCCATGGCTGATTCGGTCAGGTGTTAATTGGAACATAATCGGGACAGCCGTCGACAAATGCGGCGGTCGATTCCTCACCACCTATGATCCGACTTGGGTCACACCTTGACCTTGGGTGAACTCGCAAGGCTCTGAACTGCAAGTTTGTCGTTCGTCGGAGGCAAACTTGCGCACTAAACTCGGCCGTCGAGCTGACCTGTCTGCCAGCGGCGCCAACTATCGAGAGGCCGCCTCTCTACACGGACGTGCAGGTCAGTGGCTAAGTAATCTGCGGCCGAATTTCGGCGATGTGCTCGACCGCGCTCTACCATCCCCGACTTACCTGACTTGTGACAAGTTAGTGCGCAGCCGATCGGCGGTGGATCTGGTCGGGGACTGGCATCCTGGTCAGGGTCCCCGCTTTCTGTACGGAACAGAAGATCTAGAACGCGTCCTTGAGGGCGTCGGTGTCGCGCTGAAGGTCCCGGAGCCGCTGGTAGGCCGGCCTCTCGCGGATGCGGTCCAGCGCCCACCGGATGGCCTGCGGGCGCGTGGCCGCGAATCCTGCCCCTGATCAGCGTGTCCAGCGTGTCCAGGCCGGGTGGCCCCAAATCGGCCACCACCGGGGTGGTCGCGCCGTGCTCCCATGCCGCGACGTCCGCCAGCCGCTCCCCTGTCCCCCGGCTAAAGCGGGGGCCGTGGCCTTCGCGGCCGATGGGTTCCTCACCGCACATGAACTCGACGATCCTGATCTCAAACAGTTTTTCCCTCAGGTAGTTCAAGAACGGGTCGATCGCCTTCTCGTGGGCGTCCTGGAATGTCCGCAGTATCCGCTCATAGTCCTCCGGGTCCCCGGCGAGCAACACCCGGACCCACAGCTCCCCCGGCTCGATCATCGGGTGGTCGCCGTAGTGCAGTAGCCGGACCCGCTGCACCCCGTCGCCTGGGAAACGGGTCCGTACCTCGTCAGCGATCTCGCGCTCGATCACGTCCAGCACATCGCGGTCTGCCATGTATCCGAGCGTAAGCCGACGCCATCGCGGTCAGCCACCCAATATTCACCGGCAAGCACCGGACGACTTTACAACCCCGGTTAGTGCGCAAATCCTTCCCGCTGGCCACGCGAAACCGCAGGTAGCGACACGCCCGGCGTCAAGACCGCCGATCATGTCGCAAGTCAGGTCGGCGATGTGCTCGACCGCGCTCTACCATCCCCGACTTCACGCACTAATTGACCCAGCTCAGGTATGACGAAACGATCCGTGATCTCAGCACCGGTCGTGATTACTGTGCGGTTCGCGGCGGTAGACCAGTTCAGTCGCGCTGCTCTCCTCGACCGGCACGCCGCC
>CAWIUF010000062.1:0-183284 GCA_963839095.1 uncultured Actinomycetota bacterium
TTGATCCTCGCGGCCGGGGGTGGCACGATCGCCGGGGTGAGTACAGCGCTGCAGGACCTGCTGACCCGTCACGTCGACGCCGGCACGATTCCTGGCGCGGTCGCGCTGCTGGGGGCCGGGAACCCCGAGGTGGCCACCGCGGGCGTCGCGTCGGTTGGCGGCGCCCCCATGGGCGAGGACGCGATCATGCGGATCCAGTCCATGACCAAGGCGATTACGTCGGTCGCCGCGCTGCGCCTGGTGGAGGCGGGGCTGCTCGGACTCGACCGCAGCGTGGTGGACTGGCTGCCGGAGCTGGCTGACCGTCAGGTGCTGCGCGACCCGGCGGCTGAGCTCGGCGATACCGGGCCGGCTCACCGGGCCATTACGCTGCGCCACCTCCTGACCAATACCAGCGGATACGGCATGGTGCTCCAGGCCTCGCCGCTGCAGCGGGCGATGGCCGCGAACGGCACCGCGGTCGGCCCGGAGCCGCCGGCGATGGGCGCTGATGAGTGGCTCCGCCGCCTGGCCGAGCTCCCGCTGGCCTTCCAGCCGGGAGAAGGATGGCGCTATCACCAATCGTTCGGCGTGCTCGGCATCCTCATCGCGCGGGTGACGGGCCGCCCGCTCGGTGAGCACCTGGCCGAGGATGTGTTCGGGCCGCTCGGGATGACCGACACCGCGCTGTGGGTGGCGGAGGGCAGCCTGGAACGGCTGCCGGCGGCCTACCGGCATGGTGACGAGGGGCTGGTGGAGACCGAGCCGGCCGGCGCCGGTTTCTACGCCGGGCCGCCGCCGTTCGACGTCAGCCACGGCGAGCTCGTCTGCACCGCGGCGGATTATCACCGCTTCGCCCGGATGCTGGCCGGCGGCGGGCGCGTCGGCGGGAAGCCGATGATCTCAGCTGGTCATCTGGCGCAGATGACCAGCGACCAGGTACCGGCGGCGGCCAAGACCGCCGACAGCTTCTTCCCGGGTTTCTGGGACGGCACGGGATGGGGCTTCGGCGTGGCCGTGAAGACGGCGGGACCCCAGCGCGGCCGTGTCGGCTGGTCCGGCGGGCAGGGCACGGACTTCTTCGCCGACCCGGACGGCACGGTCGGCATCCTGCTCACCCAGGTAGAGCTGGGTGCGGACATGTGGCCGCTGATCGAGCAGTTCCAGGCACTGCACGAGCCGCCTGACCGGCTAAGGACAGGAGAGGGGCCGGGAATGAGCGTGGCCGAGGCTGTCTTCGGGCGGATCGCCGACGGTGAGCTGGTGATCATCGACGGCGGTACCGGCACCCAGCTGCAGGCTGAGGGCGTGCCCATGGACGACGTGGCGTGGAGCGCCCGGGCGAACCTGGAGCAGCCCGACGTGGTGCAGCACGTCCACGAGGAGTACATCAGGGCCGGCGCCGAGGTGATCATCGCGAACACCTACGCGTCCAGCCGTGCGGCCCTGGAGCCCGCCGGGCTCGGGAGCCGCGTCGCCGAGGCCAACCGCAGCGCCGTCCGCGCGGCCCTGCGGGCCCGGGAGGCCGCCGCCACCGGCCCGGTGGCGGTAGCCGGCTCGATGTCGTCGTTCTCCCCGGCCGACATGGAGGCCGAGAGCCTGGGCCGGCCGCTGGCCGGGCCGGCCGACGAGGACCCCCGGTTTCCGACCCTGGCTCACTTCCGGGAGCAGGCGGAGCTGCTGGCCGAGGCAGGCGCCGACCTCATCGCGCTGGAGATGATCTGCGCCCGGGGCTACGGCCGCGCCGCCCTCCAGGCCGCCGCCGAGACCGGGCTGCCGGTCTGGCTCGGCATCAGCGCGTTCCGCCGCGAGGACGGAACCCTCAGCACCCTGCTCGAGCTCGGAGACGGCGACAGCGTGGACGACCTGCTGGGCGCCCTGGCCGGCCCGGAGCTGGCCGCGATCACCGTGATGCACTCCAAGCCCGAGGACAGCCTGGCCGCGGCCGAGATCATCCGCGGCCACTTCGCCGGGCCCGTCGGGGTCTACGCCGAGACCGGCGACTGGCAGCCGCCGAACTGGGTATTCGGCGGCCTGACGCCCGCCGGGTACCTCCAGCAGGCGATCACCTGGGCCGGCCGCGGGGTGCAGCTCATCGGCGGCTGCTGCGGTGTCGGGCCCGAGCACATACGGGCGCTCGCCGACGGCCTGCCCACATACGGCGTCTCATCGCTTTCGTCGTAGTGGCAGGCGTGAGCACGAGGGGACCGTTCGCCCCCCTCGCCACGGGCCGCCTGGGCGGAGCCTCTGCATGACATCGCACATAGCGGATGCTGCGGGCTACGAACTGAGGCGGACGACCACGAAGTTGCACCTGTGCGCGGAAGCGAAGACAGAAGATGGCGCTACGCTTGCTGGGTGTGTGCGCCTTGCTCGTGCTGTGGGACATCGATCACACGCTGACGGAGAACCACGGGGTTAACAAGGAGATCTACGCGCTTGCCTTCGAGTTGCTTACCGGCAGGCGCGCGGAGCAGCCTGCTCAGACCGACGGGCGCACCGAGCCGGAGATCATGCTGAACATGCTGACCGCGCACGGGATCGAGGCCGGTCCCGGTTACCTCACGCGCATCCCGGAGGCGCTCGTGTCGGCCACGGAGGCCAAGTCCGGGATCTTGCGGGAGCGTGGGCACGAGTTGCCTGGTGCCCGCGCCGCGCTTGCCGCGTTCCAGTCGGAGCCGGGGATTGCCCAGTCGGTGCTCACCGGGAACATCCGGCCGAATGCGGTCACGAAGCTGTCGGTGTTCGGGCTCGACGGCTATATCGACTTCGAGGCCGGGGGCTACGGCTCCGATGACAAGGTGCGCGCTAATCTCGTGGGAATCGCTCAGGTGCGCGCGTCCGGCCGGTACGGCCAGGTCTTCGACAAGAAGAACACGGTCCTCGTCGGCGACACGCTCCGCGATGTGCAGGCGGGGCTGCACGGCGGCGCGCGGGTAATCGCGGTCGCGACCGGGGCCGACAGCGAGCAAGCCCTGCTGAACGAGGGGGCGGGTATTGTCTTGCCCGATCTTCGGGACACGCGCGCCGTTACAAAGGCAGTCGCCGGCATCGTCGGCTAACGGCAGGCCTTGGCGACCGCAGCGCTGATGGCAGCTCCCCTCTGGCGCCAGAAGTTGGACTCCTCGATGGGCGCGGAGACCTCCCACACGCGCTCGAAGCTCCGGATGTACATGTCGAAGAAGTCTCCGCCCTCCATGCGCCGCAGGTGGAGGATCGGGCACATGTAGATGGCGGGGATGGCACTCAGCGTCGGCTCTGCCCGACCTCGATGAGGTGACCGTCGGGGTCACGCAGGTAGCAGCGGATCTCCGGGCCACGATCGATCGGTTCGGTGAGGAACTGCGCGCCCTTGGCCGACCAGTCGGCGTATACGGCGGCGATGTCGGCAACACGGATATTCAGGAACGCGCTGACCCGGTCCAGATCGTGCGGGGCCTCGAGCGTGATCGAGGGTTTGTCGTCCGTGGGGCCGCCGCCGGTGTTGATGATGATCCAGCTGTTGGCCAGCGCCACGATCGTCGGCTCGCCATCCATCAGCGCCTCGCCACCGAGCACCTCGGTGTAGAAGGCCCGCGAGCGGTCGACATCGTCGGAGACGAGGAAATGGGTGAGCACGATGCCCTCGGCTGGGGCGGGAAAGTCTGCCACGACGCAACTCCTATAGGTGATGTGGGCGGGGCGAGTGCCGCCCCGTCACGGACTGGGCCCTGGGTGTGAGCGGCAGCTCCGGCGATGGCGTCGGCGCGCTTGGCGACGGGCCCAGGAACGCCCCACCGACCCCAGGCGCGAGGATCACGTAGTGCCCGCACCGCTTGCGTGAGCTCTTTGTCGGCGGGTCTCATCGGTAGGTGACCGCCGGCTCAGGGGTGGGCGCGCAATTCCCGTTCGGTCTGGGCGTAGATGCGTTCCTGGCCTTCGGCGTCCTGGGACTTCTTCGAGGACTTCTTCAACTTCGCGGAGCTGTAGTAGCCCCCGGTCGCGGTCGCGAGCTCCGGATCGGCCATCAGCCGCACACAGCCGCGTGACCCCTTCTCCGGAGGCCCGACGAACGGATTGGTCAACGCCTCAATCGATTTTGAACGGCCCGCCGGCCTTGCTGCCGAGAGTGGTTTTGACCGCGCCCGGGCTGACTGCGTTGAACGTCAGGCCCTCGCCCTCATGGCGGCGAGCTTGGGCGTAGGTGTACATCAGGGCCAGCAGTTTGGCATCGGCGTAGGCCTGGATCTGCTTGTACTTACCCGGGTAGCTCCAGTCGGTGATCGGCTTGCCCCGCGACTCGATCAGGGCGGTCATGTTGACCACCCGCGAGGGCGCGGCGAAATCATCAGCGCCCTTGCGGAGCAGGTCGAGCAGCCCGTCGGTCAGTGCCGCCAGCGCGACGTGATTGATGGCGATGGTCCGCTCGTACCCGTCGGGTGACAGTGCCTTGCTGGAGAACGCGGCGCCCGCGTTGTTGACCAGTCCGTTGAGTCCCTTCGGCGCGGCCTCGTGCACAGCGTCGACCAGTTCCCGAACACCGGCTAAAGATCCGAGGTCTCCGGCTACGGCCAGGTACTGGCCTTTGCCGTTGCCGTTGGTGACCAGCAGGTCGACAGCGCGTCGGGCGTGGTCGGCACCGCGGGCGTGCACCAGCACAGTCGCCCCGCTGTTCCCAATGCCTTGGGCTGTCTCATGGCCGATACCGCCCTTGGCGCCGGTGACTAGCACGGTCTGTCCGTCCAGCCGACCGGCGAATTGAGCATCGAACTTGCTCATGGTCTCTCCTCGAAAGATGTGCAGTAGGAGTGAGTCGTGTAGCCCACTCTGTCAGCCTCGAAGTGGGCTGTCAAACTCAGAATCTGATCGTGGCGTCATGGTCAGCCACGCCCGGGAGCGACCAAAGCTCACCGCCAAGGGCGGACGCGCCCGGCTCGAATCGTTGCGGCGTCCGTCACCATGTCGGCCGACGGCCCATTCAATCAACCGCGGACCGGGGATCGACTTCATAGGCCGGCGATCACCGTCCCGTCGAGGTCAAGGTGGAACGCGTCCCCCGGCCGGAGCCTCATGAGATTTCGTCGGCCTTGAGCGGACCGGCCGATGCCAAGAGGCGGAGCCAGTCAGGGTCGGCGAGATGAGCTCACGAAGTGCCGACCCGGAGTCAACGCATCGGGCGCGACCAGGTGTCCGCACCGTCGAATGGCTCGGGTGAAGAACACATCGTGTCAGGCAACTGCTTTACCAGGCCGTGAGCCGACCTCGGCGATGGCTGTGAACGAACCCGGCTTGGGCTCATCTGCCGACGGTCAAGGGCGAGGAGGGTATTGACCGCAGTTTCGAACGGGCGGGTACTCCGTTGCACCTGGGCGAGTAGAAGCCCTCCTTCGAGCGTGGCGAGCAGAGTAATGGCGAGGTCGTCCGGGTCAACGTCGGACGGGAGTTTCCCTTCGGCATGAAGGGATCGCAGTCCATCGCCGATGGCGGCTGCCCACTGATCGAACCCGGCCGCGATGAGCGCTCGGGCCTCGGGGTCGCTCTCGGCGAGTTGACCAACGAGCGAGCCAAGTGCGCAGCCCCCCTTTGCCTTGGTGCGCTTCGCTGCGGTGATCACCATCTTCCGCCAAGCCTCGACTCCGTTCGCGCTGCCGAGGGCCTGCCGGTTGCGACTGACGATGGCGTCGGCGTGGTAGTCGATGACCGCCTGCACGAGGTCGTCCTTGTCGGGGAAGTAGTGATACATCTGAGAGCCGCTGACTTCCGCCGCCACCTTGACGTCTTCCAAGGTGGTGCCCGCCACCCCGCGCTCATGGATCAGGGCGGCGGCCTCCTCCACTATTCGTGCCCGGGTGCGTGCTCCCTTGGCGGTGAGCTTCGGCCGGTCACTCGTCTCGTTGACCATGCCACCATCGCTAGCAGGATTCTGAGTTTGACAACCCAGTACCGAGCTGTCAGAGTGAGTCGCACCACCCATTCTGAGCGAGAGGACGACACATCGCATGACTGACCTAAGAGGCAAGACAGCTCTGGTTACGGGCTCGACGAGCGGGATCGGCAGGGCTACGGCCATCGCCTTGGCCGCCCGCGGCGCTCACGTACTGGTAGTCGGACGCAATGAACAACGAGCCAAAGACGTGGTCGCCGAGATCGAAGGCAGCGGCGGCAGCGCGACGTTCCGGCTCACCACGTTGGGCGACCTCGAATCGGCCCGGGAGCTGGTCGAGTGGGCCACTGAGGCAGGCGACGGTCACGTCGACATCCTCATCAACAACGCCGGCGTCGCCTTGCTCGGACCAAGCAACGCAGCCACCGAAGCAGAGTTCGACGAGACCTTCGCACTGAACGTCAAGGTTCCGTTCTTCCTCGTCGCGTCACTGGCGCCAGCCATGGCCGAACGCGGATGGGGTTCGATCGTCAACGTCTCCACGATGGTCGCCAGCTTCGGACAGGCCGGCATGGCCCTGTACGGCGCCAGCCGGGCGGCTCTCGAACTGTTGACGAAGGCCTGGGCCGCCGAATACGGCCGGACGTGGTGTCCGGGTCAACGCCGTTGCCCCCGGCCCGACGCGCACCCGCATGATGGAAGCAGTCCCCGAGGAGATGGTGAAGCAGCTCGCAGCACTGGCACCAGCAGGTCGCGTAGCTGAGCCCGAGGAACTTGCCGCGGCGATCGTCTTCCTCGCCAGCGACGATGCCAGCTTCGTCCACGGCGTCACCCTTGCGGTCGACGGGGGCCGGGTCGCGACGTAACGCCCGTCGGCGGTGACGCTTAATAGCGAAGACCTAGAACACAGAATCACAACTAACAACCGAAGGAGTATCACATGAGCGCATACGTAGTTGTCGAATTCACGGTCAAGGACCCGGAAATGTACCGTGAGAAATACGCCCCCAATGCTGGGCAGACAGCCAAAGAGCACGGAGGTGAGGTAATCGCTGCCGGTAACTGGGAAGTCCTGCACGGCGATGGCTCGCTCACGTCAGGAGCACTCGTGCGGTTTACCGACCGTGAGACGGCCCTCAGGTGGTACAACTCGCCTGAATATCAGCAGCTGATCGATGTCCGAAGTGTCGCGATGGATGCCCGTTTCAGCTTGCTCGACGGCCTCCCTATCTGATCGAGGTGGCTCCAGATCCCGCCTCTCGGATACGTGCGTCGCGAACGCGACCCAGCCGACGAGCGCAGCGTCATTGTCACCGTCACCGCCGAGGGCAACGGTTTGCGCGCCCGCGCTGCGCTGCGTCCATTCCCTCGGCCGTGCGGGACCGGCTTGGGATGCCGATCGAGGAGATGGAGCAACTGATCGCCGTCATCGCCGCGACCCGCCCAGCGTCGGCGGCATAGCCGCCACTGCGGGCGACCTCTGGACGTTCAGTGCGGGGGCGGGCCGCGCGGCGACGCGACGGTCGGGAACCGCCGCCACGCCGCTTCCGCAAATGCCGGCTGCTGCCAGCGGGCGGCTGTGCCGTTGAGTCCTGTGCAGGCGTGATCCTGGTGACCGGACGGCCTGTCCCGTCGCTCAGCATGAGCCCTGCTCACCAGCCCGGTATCCCTGCCGCAACCAGCGCCGACTGCGCTGACGGCGTTACGAGCCGCTGGGCTTGGGGATCTTGGGGGCGGTGCAGCCGATCTTGGGGTCCAGGCCCACGTAGTTGAGCGGGCCGGCGACGATCGTCAGGGCCATCGTGGCGCCCTGCGAGCAGTTGACGTTGTTGAGGTCGAAGTAGCCGCGCTGGCCGGCCGCGGCGGCGCCGATGATGAGCCAGAGAAAGAGAATTATCGTCCCCTTGCTCATCACCGACTCCTCCGGCAAGACCTAGCTTGGAGCGATAGTAGCCCGCAAATCCGCTTTTGGGGCCTAGCCGCGCCGTTAGCCGCGATCCAGGAAATCACGGACGGCGGCCTTGTACGGCTCGCGGTCGTCGCCGGCCACGTAGGCCGCTACCCGGACACCTATGTGGCCGCGAGTACGGGGAATTCGCGCTGCGGGTGGTCAGCTGAGGGCGAGGCGGTGACGGGGCGGCGAAGACGCTGGTGCGGGTTAGCGGTTTTACGAGCCGCTGGGCTTGGGGATCTTGGGAGCGGTGCAGGCGATCTTGGGGTCCAGGCCCACGTAGTTGAGCGGGCCGGCGACGATGGTAAGGCCCATCGTGGCGCCCTGGGAGCAGTTGATGTTATTGAGGTTGAAGTAGCCGCGCTGGCCGGCCGCGGCGACACCGATGAGGAGCCAGATGAAGAGGATCACCGTTCCCCTGCTCATCATCGACGCCTCCGCCAGGATCTAGCTTTTTGCGATACTAGCCCGCAAATCCGCTTTTAGGGCCTAGCCGCGCCGTTAGCCGCGATCCAGGAACGCGCGGACGGCGGCCTTGTACGGCTCGCGGTCGTAGCCGGAGACGTAGGCACCGGCCATCCGCACCGGATCGCCGAAGAAGTAGTACTCGTAGAGCGCCTGGCGGCCGGAGAAGGCGGAGATGCAGGTGTCCCAGGCCAGGCGGAACAGCCGGACCCGGTCGGCGCCGCCCAGCGTGGCCGACTGCAGGTAGGTCTCGATGTCGGCCGCGGCCGGGCCGGTGACGTCGGCCTCGGTGGGGGTGGCCATCAGGCCGGACGCGCCCAGCTTGCGCACGATCTCGGGGAACCGCTGGTAGAGCCGCGGGTAGAGGTTGCGGGCGGTGTTCAGCGGCGCCCAGGCCGGGGTGAGCACGCCGAACTGGTTGAGCGCCGCGTCGGCTTCGGCCGCCCGCAGCAGCGCGCGCATCGTCTCCAGGGTGGTGATGATCTCGGCCACGTCGGCCTGGACGTGCTGGAACTGCTCGATGCCGATGGCCTGGGTGAGCAGCGAGACCAGGCCCAGGATGTACTCGGTCTTGGCGGTGGTGCGGGTGACGACCTGGTGGGTCATGTGCGCCACGGCGGAGGTCTCGGCGTAGAAGCCGTTGCACAGCTCGGCGTCGCCGAGCGCGAAGCAGCGCTCGTAGGGCACGTGCACGTCGTCGAACACCACCACCGCGTCGGGTTCCTCGAACCGGGAGCCGAGCGGGTGGTCGTGGCTCGGCCGTCCGTAGTCGAGCGGCTCGCGGGCGATGTACCGCAGGCCGGGTGCGTCGTTGGGGATGGCGCAGGCGAAGGAGTACTGCTTGTCGGCGGGGTCGTTGCGCAGCACCGTCGAGGGGAACACGAGCAGCTCGTCGGCGAACGGGCCGATGGTGGCGAGCATCCGGGCCCCGCGCAGCACGATGCCGTTGTCGTCCTCGCGGGTGATGTGGGCCATCAGCGAGCCCGCGGCCTGCTGGCTGCCCGGGACCGCGCGGTTGGCCTGCGGCGGGATCAGCGTGTGGGTGCAGAGCAGGTCCTCCTCGCGGACCTGCTCGTAGTAGCGGCGGATGTTCTCGCCGAACCGGGGATCGGCCTGCGCGAACCACTCCTGCGCCGAGGCCAGCGCCATCAGGGCGCTGTTCAGGTAGTCGCCGGTGCGGCCGAGCATGCCGAGCGAGCGGTCGGCCCACAGCTTGGACGCCTGGCGGCGCTTGACCAGGTCCTGCGGCGTGCGCGGGGTGAGGAAGGCGGTCGCGACCGGATCGCCGGTCGCGGGCGAGGGATAGGTCAGGACGTCCCGGTAGGCGGGATCGTGCTGCATGTCGTAGAGCTCGGCGTAACTGCGCACCACATTGCGGAAAGCAGGGTGGTCCGCCACGCCGCCGGTGAGGGTCTCGCCCTGGATCTGCACGTGGACGCGGGCGGCGGCCAGCCGCCCGAGGAACTCACTGCCGCTGCGTGCCGCCATAACCCGGACCGTACCGCCGGGTCCCGGGCACTCGTCAAGGTGCGGTGAGGGCGGCGGCGAGCTCGCCGGTCCGGCCGAGCAGCCGGGCCGTGGCGATGGGGTCCATGTAGTCGTCGTAATGGACGATCTCGCCGTCACGGACCCGGATCACGCCGAGGGCGGTGTGCCGGTAGGCCTCGCCGGCCGCGTGTCGACCAGCCGTGGTGGGTGATCTCGGTCACCACGACCTCCGGGTCGTCGGTCTGCCGGACCACGGCCTCGACGCCCGCCATGTCCAGCAGGTCACGGCCGCGGCTCAGGCCCGCGAAGTAGGACCGGATGGCCTCGCGGCCGCGGAGCTCGGCGGGCTGGCCAGGCAGGCCGAACGGGTAGGTGAGCACCCCGTCGGCGGCAAACAGGTCGGCGAAATCGACGCCTTCCCCGGCGACCATGCGGCGGACCTGCTCGGCGACCTCACGCGGGCTACGGGACATGGCTTGCTGCCTCCCTATAATCGGAACGGTGACCCCGCTTAGACTATACGGAACGACCGCCCCGGTTAGCAACCATGGCTGAGCCGGCCGGACCGGTGCCGCCCGAGGAAGCGCCGGCCGGGCGGGCGCTGCGCGCGGACGCGGCGCGGAACCGGGAGAAGGTGCTGCGCGCCGCCCGGGAGGTGTTCGCCGAATCCGGCTACGGCGCGCCGCTCGACGAGATCGCGGCCCGGGCCGGGGTCGGCCCCGGCACGGTCTACCGGCACTTCCCGGCCAAGGAGGCGCTGTTCGAGGCGGTGGTCGCGGCCCGGGTCACCGACCTGGTCCGCGACGCGCGCGCCCGGGCCGGCGCGGCCGACCCGGGCGAGGCGTTCTTCGGCTTCCTCGGCAGGCTCTCCGGGGAGGCCGCGGCCAAGCGGGACCTGCCCGACGCCATCTCGGTCGCCGGCTCGCTGCGCGAGGACGTGTTCGCGGCGCTCGATGAGCTGCTGGGCCGGGCTCAGCGGGCCGGGGCGGTCCGCCCGGGGATCCGCACCGGCGACCTCATCGCCCTGATCAAGGGCATGTTCGCCAGCCTGGACGGCAGCGCCGATCAGGCCCGCCGGGACGTGGTGTTCGCCGTGCTGACCGACGGGCTGCGGCCGCCGCGCTGACCGCTTGTGCACTTGTGCAGACGGTCCCGGGCCGGTGAGTAGGCTTGAAGGGTCACGGCCTGACAGCAGGAGGGGTTCCGGAGATGGCAAAGGCGTTCGCAGATCGCTGGGGCGTGCCCGTCCGGGCCGCGGACGAGGACGCGGTGACCATACTCGACGAGGCCGTCGAGGAGCTGGCCGCCCTGGCCGGCGACCCGGTGGCCAAGGCCGACGCGGCGGTCGCGGCCGACGACAGCATGGTCCTCGGCCACATCTACCGCGCCTACCTGCAGCTGTACGGCACGACCCCGGAGGGCGTCGCGGCCGCGGGCGAGATCTTGAAGCGGGTCGACGAGACCGTGATGGGCGAGCGGGAGCAGCACCACCTGCGCGCCGCCCGGCACTGGGCCGAGGGCAACTGGGAAGCCACCACCCGCTCGCTGGAGCGCGCGCTGCTGTGCCACCCGCGCGACCTGCTCGCGCTCAAGGTGGCCCAGGACCTCTACTTCTTCCTCGGCAACCGGCTCGAGCTGCGCGATACCGCCGCCCGGGTGCTGCCCGCGTGGCCCCGCTCCCGGCCCGGATGGGGCTACGTCCAGGGCATCTACGCGTTCGGGCTCGAGGAGAACGCCGACTACCGCCAGGCCGAGTCCCGGGCCCGGGCGGCGCTCGAGGCCAACCCGAAGGACGTCTGGGCGGTGCACGCGCTGGCGCACGTCTTCGAGATGGAGGGCAGCCAGCGGGACGGCGTCCGGTTCCTGACCGCCTCGGCCCCGGACTGGTCGCCGAGCTACTTCGCCATCCACAACTGGTGGCACCGCGGCCTGTATCACCTCGAACTCGGCGAGACTCGACGAGGCCATGGCGCTGTACGACGACCCTATCCGGGCGGGCCGCTCCACCGAGTGGCTCGACGTGGTGGACGCGGCCGCGCTGCTGTGGCGGCTTTCGCTGTTCGGCGCCGACGTGTCCGAGCGGGCCGAGCAGCTGGCCGCCGACATCGACGACCTGGTCAGCAGCCCGGTCTACATCTTCAACGACTGGCACGCGGTGATGGCGTTCGGCCTGGCCGGTGACGTCCGGCGGACCGAGCAGGTGATCGCGTCGAACCGGCACCTGACCGCGCCGACCAACGCGGGGGCGGCCGGGCGGGCCGGGCTGGCCCTGCTCGAGGCGTTCGGCGCGTTCGCGGCCGGCCATCCGGACCGGGCCATCGACCTGCTCATCGACATCCGGCCCCGGGCCAGCGCGGTCGGCGGGAGCCACGCTCAGCGCGACGTCATCGACCTCACCCTCATCGCGGCGGCCGCCCGGGCCGGCGACGACGGCCTGACCCGCGCCCTGGTGACCGAGCGGATCGCGCGCAAGCCCACGGCCGAGGCCGCGGCCCGCAGGCTCGTCACCGAGAACGGCGGATCGCTCGACGCCCTGCGCTGGTAGGGCCGCCCGGTACAGCATGATCGCCGCCTGCGGGCCAGGCCCGGAATGAAAGCGCGATGAGCAATTCGCGTGCCGAACGGCTCGGGACCGGGCGGGGATGCGCGCTATTCCCGGAGTTATACCCAGTTCCTGTGGAAAGAGTGTGCATAAACCGGCAGGCAGACGTCGTGATATGCGGATAACCCGCCGGTTCTATGGACGAAAAGTGGACAGCGGAAAAACCGGGAATGAATTCCCGCCCGATGGACGGGGATTCCGTCCTCGCGGGCCGGGGTTCCTGTTTCACAGCGCGACGCACCGGGAGGCCCGGGGTGTCGACATCAGCCCGCAGGCATAGCCGGGGGTCGCCCCGGCTACGGCAAGACCTGCCGCCAGGATGTTCTTCGCGGCGTTGACATCCCGGTCATGCCGGGTACCGCAGGACGGGCACAGCCAGGTCCGGACGTCAGGCAGCTCGGCGAGGACATACCCGCACGCCGAGCACATCTTCGACGACGGGAACCACCGGTCGATCACGATCACCCGCCGCCGTACGGGCCGCCTGTACTCCAGCATGTCCGGAAGGCACCCACCCGCAGTCCGAGATCGCCGGGCCACCGAGTGGTTGCGGACCATGTTCTTGACGGCGAGGTCCTCCAGGCAGATCAGGTCATGGTCGCGGACCAGGCGGGTGGAGGTCTTGTGGAGGAAGTCGGCGCGGGCGGCGCGGACTTGCGGTGCGCCCGGGCGGCCTTGGCCTTGGCTTTGGCGCGGTTGGCGCTGCCTTGCTGACAGCGGGCGAGCCGCGCTGGTAGCGGGCCAGGTTCTTGGCCCGCCGTTCCAGGTGCTTCGGGTTGGGGATCCGCTGCTCGTCACTGGCGACCGCGAAGTCCGTGATCCCAGGTCAATCCGGAGGGCCCGGCCGTGGCGGGCAGCGGCGCGGGGTCGGGGACGTCGACGGCGAGGGAGAGTACGAGCGGCTGAACGGATCCGGGATACCGTCACGTGGTCGGGTTGATGGTGGCGGGGGCGATGCCGGGCCAGGACCAGGTGAAGGCCAGCGGCGTGCCGATCGTCGCCAGGTACAGGCGCGCGTGCGCCACCGGAACCGGACGGGTGCACTCCGCGGACTGAGGCCCGTCCGGGACTTGAACCGCGGGTACGGGCGCGCTTGGCGAAGAACGCGGCGTAGGCGGCCTGCTGGTGGCGGATCGCCTGCTGCAACGGCACCGAGGACACCTCGTTCAGCCAGGTGAGTTCCTCGGGGCTTGCATGGCGGTCAGGTAGGCGCTGGCCAGCGCGGAGGTCGGCCGGGTCTCGCGGACGGTAGCGATGCTGCAGCCAGCCAGGGTCCGTCCAGTAGTCGCGAATGAAGCCTAAAGCGACCCTCAGCACATTGGCCTGCCCATGCGCTCAATGAACTCGGCGCGTCGGGCACCCCGCAGGCCGACCAGGGCGAGGCGAAGGCGGCGCCGGCGCGGCGGCCATGATGAGCAGCCAGCGGCGGTGGAACTCGCGGAGCGCGCCGGGGTGTGACGAGGCCAGCAGGGAGATCAGGATGGCGATGCGCATGGCGCTGCCGAGCGGGGGACATGGTGAGCACGGCTGCGGTGGTGGCGCGATCGGGCGGCAGCGGCCGGTGGCGGCGAACAGCGGCGCCTCGGTAAGTCGGCGCCCGCGCGGGCTCAGCAGGTTTGGCAGGAGATCGTCGGCGAACGGTGGACGCTGCTGATCGTGCGCGCCGCTTTCTTCGGCGTGCGGCGGTTCGGCGATTTCGCCGCTCACCTGGGGGCATCCCGCGGGCGGTGCTGACCGACCGGCTAAAGCCACTGACCGCCGCCGGGGTGCTCGCCCGGGTCCCGGTCGACCCGGGCGCCACCCGGGGGCACCTGGACTACGACTGACGGCCAAGGGCATCTCGCTGTGGCTGGCAGTCCGCGCGCTGACCGCCTGAGGCGACGAGCACTACGCGCCGACCGGGCCCCGGCGCCTGCTGTGGCACGCCGACGACGAGGCGCCGGTCGACGCGAGCGGCCGGTGCACCCGCTGCGGCGCGTCCGTGCCGGCCCGGGATACCGTGGTGGCGCCGGGGCCCGGCCTGGATTCGCCCGGCCCGGAGAGGCTGAGCCCGCGCAGGACGCGGTGAGCATGGCGCTGACCCGCCCGCACCGCCTGCTCGAGCCGCTGCGGCACGCGTGAAGAGGGAGCAGGATGCGACATGGGACCTGAGGAGTTCCGGGCCGCCGGTCATGAGCTGATCGACTGGATCGCGGACTACCGCGCCCGGATCCCGCAGCTGCCGGTTCAGGCCCAGGTCAGGCCGGGCGAGGTGGCGGGCAAGCTGCCGGGCCGGGCCCCGGAGGAAGGCGAGCCGTTCGGCCGGGTGCTGGCCGACCTCGAGCGCATCGTCGTCCCCGGCGTGACCCAGGTCCAGCACCCGCGCTACTTCGGCTGGTTCCCGGCCAACGCGACGCTCACCTCGGTCCTCGGCGACCTGGCCGCCGGCGGGCTCGGCGCGCTCGGGATCACCTGGCAGTCCGCTCCCGCGCTGACCGAGGTCGAGGAGGTCGTGGTCGAGTGGCTGCGCGAGCTGACCGCGCTGCCCGCCTCGTGGAAGGGCGTCATCCAGGACACGGCGTCCAGCGCGTGCCTGGTCGCCCTGCTCGCGGCGCGCGAGCGCGCCACTGACTACTCGGAGGTGCGCGGCGGGCTGCAGGCCGAGACCGCGCCGCTGACGGTCTACACCACCGAGCACGCGCACTCCTCGATCGCGAAGGCGGTGGCCCTGGCCGGCTTCGGCCGGGACAACCTGCGGCTGGTCGAGGTCAACCCGGTCACGTACGCCCTGCGCCCCGAGGCGCTGGCCGCGACGCTGGCAGCCGACGTCGCCGCGGGCCGGCGCCCGGCCGCCGTCGTGGTCAACACCGGCACCACCGGCACCACGGCCGTGGACCCGCTCGCGCAGATCGTCCCGCTGGCCCGCCAGTACGGGATGTGGGTGCACGTCGACGCGGCGATGGCGGGCTCGGCGCTGCTGCTGCCGGAGATGCGCTGGATGATCGACGGCGTCGAAGGGGCCGACTCGCTGGCCTGGAACCCGCACAAGTGGCTGGGCACCATCGGGGACTGCTCGCTGCTCTACGTCGCCGATCCCGGCCACCTGGTCCGGGTGATGTCGACCAACCCGTCCTACCTCCGTTCCGGCGTCGACGGCGAGGTGACCCAGTACAAGGACTGGGGCATCCCGCTCGGCCGCCGGTTCCGCGCGCTCAAGCTGTGGTTCCAGCTGCGGCTCGAGGGCGCCGAGGCCATCCGGGCCAGGCTCCGCCGGGACCTGGACAACGCCCGCTGGTTCGCCGACCAGGTCTCCTCGGCGCCCGGCTGGCGCGTCCTGGCCCCGGTGGTCCTGCAGACCGTGGTGCTCCGGCACGAACCGGCCGGGGCCGTCTCCGCCACGGGCGTGGTGCTGGACGCCGACGCGCTGAACGCGCACACGCTCGCCTGGGCGGACGCGGTCAACGCGTCGGGCGCGGCCCTGGTCACCCCGTCCCTGCTCGACGGCGTCTGGTCGGTCCGGGTCTCGATCGGGGCCGAGCGCACCGAGCGCCGCGACATCGAGGAACTGTGGAGCCTGCTGCGGCAGGCCGCCCTCGACGCCGAGCCGGCCCGCCGGTAACCCGGCCGGCGGCCCCGCCGGTCAACAGGGTCAGGCGGCCTGGTCCGGGGTGCTGGTCAGGTAGGTGGCACTGACGTCCTGGTCACCGTGCTCCGCGGTGCCCTGGCCGAGGCGGCGCGCGATCACCTCGAACAGGGGCAGTTCCAGCCCGTGCTGCCAGGCGGCGTCGGCCACCAGGCCGGCGTCCTTGGCGGCCAGGCTGAGGCGGAAGGCGGGGGTGAAGTCGCGGTCGGCCATCGCCTGGCCCTTGGCCCGCAGGTAGGGCAGGTCGAGCGGGCCCTTCTCGATGGCCTCGAAGAACAGCGCCGGATCGAGGCCGAGGCCCTCGGCCAGCGCGATCGTCTCGGCCGCCGCCTCGACCACGGCGAGCACCCAGCTGTTCGCGACGAGCTTCAGCCGGGTCCCGGCCCCCGCCGCCCCGGCGTGTATCGTGCGCTGGCCCACCGCGTCGAACACCGGCTGGACCCGGCACCTGGCCTCCGGCGCCCCGGACTCGAGCACCACCAGCTGGCCCTGCTCGGCCGGCTGCCGCGTGCCGAGCACCGGCGCGTCCACGAAGCCGGCGTCGTACTGGTAGGCCAGGCCGGCGCACCATTCGGTCGCGTCCTCGCCGATGGTGCTCATCTGCAGCCAGATGGGCCGGTCCGGACCCTCGCGGTCGGACATCACCGGCAGCGCGCCCTCGTCACCCTCCATCACGGCGGCGACCGCGTCGGCGTCGGACAGCATGGTGAGCACGATGCCGGCCCCGGCGGCCGCGTCCGCGGGGCTGGCCGCGATGTAGGCGCCGTCGGCGGCCAGCGGCGCGGCCTTGGCCGGGGTGCGGTTCCAGGCCCGGACCGCGATCCCGGCCCGGGCGATGTTCCGCGCCATCGCGAAGCCCATCGTCCCGCCGGCCCCGAGCACTGCGACCGTCTCCGCGGTCGGGGCCGCGGCCGTCTCCGCGGTCCGGGCGGTGCCGGCCCGGGCGGTACGGGCCGCTCCGGCCCGGGCCGCTCCGGCCCGGGCGGGCCCGCCAGCGGAGGTATCGCGCTTCGCCATATGCCATTCCCCTTTGCTTCCTCGGTGCGGATACCCGGGGCGGGACGCCGCTACACCGGACCGCTGCCCTGGGCCAATCACGCGGGGCCAACGACACCGGCGCTGCACCGAGGAGACCCCGGCCGGGATCTCACGGATACCAGCAGCATGTTTTCAGCTCAGCTGCGTGGGTAGCGGGGATGGGCAGAGTGACATGTCGCCCGTAATGCGGACGAGGTGCCGCTCACCGGGCCGACGGCCAGGGCGGTGATCGTCGGCCCGTGTCGGGTCGTGCCGCTGGCCGGGCCACGGGGCCGGCCAGCGGCCCGGCTCGCCTAGGGCGTTGACCGGGCAGTGCACCGCGGCCCAGCAGTGCGGCTGAGCAGTGCACGGGGTAGCCCGCCGCGGGAAAGGGCCGAACGAGTGCCTGATTGCCTCCCGGAGACCAGCTCCGCGGCCATCGGCGTGGTCGCTATGCCAGGGCGGGAACGATGCCCCGTTTGGTGCTAAAGATCTGGTTTGGTGTCGCACATGCGTGCGGCGCCGCGGCATACCGCCGCGGCGCCGCATCTTATTCACGTATTTACCTCAAGGGGACTGAAGCTTTCCTGCCCGGGACGACCCGTCCCGGCTCAGTTACTTGGCTGGGGCAAATGGCAGGAAAGCTTGGGGTTCACGCCGACGTAGTTGAGGGGGCCGGCCGCGACAGTAGCGACGATCGTGCCCGCGTGGGCGCAGGTCGTCGACGACGAGCCGAAATATCCGCGCTGGCCGGCAGCAATAGCTCCGATGACCAGCCAAATCAGCAAAACGAGCCCTCCGACTCGCATTTTTACCTCCGAAAGACGGGCAGCTCCTGCTTTTCCGAAGAGCCGCGGGCGCGGGACATCTGTACGTCTACCCCGCACACGGCGGATACACGCGGACGCGGGGTCAGATGTCCGGCGGATTCGGCATTCCGGGCGACGGGGCACATCCGGGCAGGCTGTTTCCCGCGCCGGTGTATCGTGTCTGCTGATGGCCCGGGATGGCAACACCGCGCAGCGCGAACCCGCGGATCAAGGAGCGCTCACCCGTCAGCCGGGTTCCCGGCCGGACGGCGATGGTGCCGTGCCCGCAGCCCCCGCACCGGAGCGCGATGATCCCATGTCGTACGCCTACACCACTGACCTGGGCGCGATCCGCGCCGTCGTGCAGCGGTACGCGATCGAGGCCGGGCTGACCGAGGCCCGCGCCATCGACCTCGTCCTGGCGGTCAGCGAGGTGGCCGCCAATACGGTCAAGCACGCCAAGTCACCGGGCAGCCTGACGATCTGGTACGACACCAGGGAAATCGTCTGCCAGATCCACGACGAGGGGGTCATCACCGACCCGCTGGCCGGACGCCGCCAGCCGTCGCTGGACGCCCTGGGCGGGCACGGGCTCTGGATCGTCAACCAGGTCTGCGACCAGGTTGAATTGCAGTCGGACGAGACCGGCACCACCATCCGGCTGCACATGAACCTGCCGGCTGCCACCCCAGGTCACGACCCGGTTTCTTGACCCGCCTGGCATATCCCCCCGCTATCCGGCTTGTGGTACAACAAGGGCGTGGATCTGCTGACGGTCTCTGTGACGGCCCGGGAGTCCGCTGGCGAGCCTTACACGCTGGTGGAGATCGCCGGCGAGGCCGACGTGACCAATACGGACGAATTGCGCCGGCTGCTCGACGAAGAAGTGTCGCAGCAGCCGCGGACGCTGATTATCGACCTGTCCGGCCTGCGCTTCATGGACTCCTCGGCGCTGCACGCGCTGCTGCGGGTGAACCGCTCGCTCGACCGGCAGGGCGGCGTCCTCGCGCTGGTATCCCCGCAGGCCGCCGTGGCCAAGATCCTGCGGCTGACCACCGCCGACCGGCTCATCCCGGTCTTCGGCAGCGTGGCCGAAGCCGCTGCGGGCTGACGCCGCCGACTGGGCCAGGCCCGCCCGCCGGCCGTATTCGGCGAATTGGGGGGTTTCGCAGCGCTCCCGATGGGATATGCTTCTCCCTAGTGGTGCCTACGACGCAGGCACGCTGACCGCGACGGTGTTCGCGGAGGCGCGCAGTCGGGCACCACTTTTCCGTCTCTCGCCAGCGAACGCCGCACCCGAGGTTCGCAGCGAGAGAGGCCCCCATGAAGATCGCCCTTGTAGCCCAGAACGCGACGCCGCTCAGCCCCGCGCCGGCTCCGGCCCGGACCGTGACGACATCGGGCTCAGCGAGCTCACCCGCAAGCTCGCCAGCCAGGGCCACCAGGTGACCGTGTACACCGAGAAGAACCTGCCCGACCTGCCCGAGCAGGCCCAGCTGCACGAGGGCGTCCAGGTCAAGTACATCGACGCCGGGCCCGCCGGCGACGAGCCGGGTGACGCGGACCTGCTCAAGCGGGTCCCCGCCTTCAGCGGCCCGCTGCGCAGCCACTGGCAGAGCGACCGTCCCGACATCGTGCACGCGCTGCGCTGGACCAGCGGCCTGGCCGCGCTGGCCGCCGCCCGCGATCTCGGCATCCCGGTGGTGCAGGAATTCGACTCGCTGGGCATCACCGAGCGCCAGGCCGCCGCGCGCCTGCTGGACTCCCCCGGCGCGGTGAAGGCGGACGCCGCGTCCGCGGCGCGGATCAGGCTCGAGCCCGCCATCGGGCGCGGCGCCACCGCGGTGGTCGCCACCAACTCCGCCGAGGTCTCGGGCCTGGCCAGCGTGGGCGTGAAGCGCTCCTCGATCCGGGTGGTGCCGTGGGGCGTCGACACCGACCTGTTCACTCCCGAGGGCCCGATGGCGGAGCGGAACGGCCGGGCGCGGCTGCTGACCACCTCCGACCTGACCGAGCGCAAGCCGCTCGAGACGCTGATGCGGGCGCTGAGCCTGGTTCCCGGCGCCGAGCTGCTCGATCGTCGGCGGCCCGGCCGAGGCCGACCTGGCGTCGGACGACAACTACGTCAAGCTGGCCAAGTTCGCGGCCTCGCTCGGCATCACCGACCGGGTGATCTTCACCGGCCACGTCGAGTACGCCGACCTGCCGGCCCTGCTGCGCTCCGCCAACCTGGTCGTCAGCACCTGCCAGTACGACCCCTCCGGCACCAGCTCGCTGCAGGCGATGGCGTGCGGCACCCCGGTCATCGCTCCCCCGGTCGGCGGGCACATGGACGCGGTGGTGGACGGGACGACCGGCATCATCATCCAGCCGGACCGGCCGGCCCTGATGGCGCAGCGGATCCGGCAGCTGCTCGCGCACCCGATGCTCATCGAGGCGTACGGGGTCGCGGCGGCCGACCGGGTGCAGTCCCGGTACTCCTGGGACCGGATCGCCGGGGAGACCATCGCCGTGTACGACCGCGTGATGGCCCAGGCGGCGTAAAAATTAGGATCGTTTACGTCCGCGGCAGTCCTCAAGCGGCGTAAAAATAGGATAAGGAGCCTGTATCCCCCCCGCAGGTTTCCTGCCGGAGCCCGGGAAGCATCCGCTTCCCGGGCTCTCGGTTTGTCGGGGTGTGCCGGTGAGCAGCCGGATGCGTCAGGCCCGGTGCTTGCTCAGGCCCGGTGCTGCCAGAGGACCAGCAGGCCCGCGGCGGAGAGCACGCCCAGGCCGACGATGAGAGCGCTGAGCCAGGGCGTCATCACGCCGCCGACAGCGATGACCGCGCACGCCGCCAGGTAACCCGCGCCGTAGACCGCGAGCACGCCGCGGAATCCCGTCGGCTGCTCGCCCGGCCGCGCCTGGACGCGGCGGCTGATCCTGCTGACCCTGGCGAGCTCCACCTCGGCGCGGATGCGCCGGGCCATCGGCCCGGACATCAGCTCGGTCAGCTCGGCCGAGAACTGGTCTTGGTGCTGGCCGGGCCTGCTGGCACTTGAACCGTCCACAAGAACTGCCCTTCGTCTCGCTTGCTGGGCTCCCGTTACCCGCTCAGCGGCAGGTATAACGCGAGCACCTATAAAGAGCAGCGTCGGAAAGGTATACAGCGTTACAGCCGGGCCTGCCGGTCAGCGGATGCGGACCGCCACCAGGCAGGCGTCGTCGTCCGTATCGGAGACCGCGGCGGCCAGGATCCGGTCGGCCTGGGCGGCGGCGGTGGGCTGGGAACCGCCGGGTCCGGGCGGCGACGGGGCGACCGTGGCGACGAAGTCGGCGAGCACGTCCACGATCGAATCGCCGCGCCGCTCGATCAGCCCGTCGGTGAACAGCAGCAGCGTCTCGCCCGGGGCCAGCGGCTGGATGGCTTCCTCGTAGCTGGCGTCCGGGTCCATGCCGAGCAGCACGCCGCCGGGCAGCGGGAGCTCGCACGCGGTCCGGCCGCGCACCAGGACCGGCGGGAGGTGCCCGGCTCGCGCCCAGCGCAGCACCCGGGTCTCCTGGTCGTACAGCCCGCACACCACGGTCCCGACCACGCCCGAGGTGAGCTCGCACATCACCCCGTTGAGCATCCTCAGCAGCTCGGCCGGGCCCGACCCGGTGATGGCCAGGGCCCGCAGCGAGTTGCGGGCGGCGACCATGCCGGTCACCGCGTCGATGCCGTGCCCGGCCACGTCGCCCACGACCAGCAGCACCTGCTGGTCCGGCAGCAGCAGCGCGTCGTACCAGTCACCGCCGACCAGGTGGCCCTCCCCCACCGGCCGGTAGCGGACCGCGACGTCCATGCCGGCCACCTCCACCGGCTGCTCGTCCGGCGGCATGATCGCCTGCTGCAGGCGCAGCGCGAGCAGGTGCTCCTCCGCGACCCGCTGCTCGGTGTCGGCGAGCTGATCCCTGGTCACGGCCAGCGCGACCTGCGTGTGGTAGTGCGCCGAGATGTCCTGGAAGGCGCCGCGCAGCGCCACCACCTCGCCGGCCGCGTCGGCGACCGGCTCGGCGAAGACGCGGATCTGGCGGATGCTCCGGTCGTCGGGGTGAACCATCCGGAAGGTCATGGTCATGGCGTCGCGCTGTTCGAGCAGGCGCTGCCGGAAGCGCCTGACGACCGGCTTGTCCGCCGCCACCACGTAGCTGTGCAGGTCGGCCAGCGGTATCTCCGCGCCCGGCCGCGGGGTCAGGCCGAACAGGCCGAACGCCGAGTCGGTCCAGAGCACGGTCCCGGTGACCAGGTCCTCCTCCCAGCCGCCGAGCCGGCCGAGCCGCTGGGCGTCGTCCAGGACCGCGGCCAGCCGGTCCGCCGACCGGTCCCGGTGCCAGGTGAAGATCGCGCCGTCGAGGAACCGGGCCACCCGCAGGTCGGCCAGCGGCGCCTCGCCCGGCTCGGGCTGGCTGGCCGGCAGGCCGCTGGCCAGGGAGTCACGCAGCGGGCCGGGGACGTGCTGGGCCTCCCCGTCGGCCAGCACCTGGCGGGCCCGGGCGAACAGGCCCGAGCCGGCCACGCTGGCCGGGTAGGCCTCGAGCAGGGTCAGCCGGGCCAGGTCGAGATCGGCCCGGCCGGCCGGATCGCGGAAGGACGGGCTGACGTGCTCGATGCTGAAGTCGGCTCAGCCGGCCGCCGGCGTCCCGCAGGGCCCGGACCACCAGGACCGACTCGGCCAGGTCATCGAGCAGCCGGTAGACCGCCTGCCGGGGCTGCGCGGCGGCCAGGTCGCCGTGCGCCAGCCGGGCGCCGATCACCCGCGCGCAGCCAGCCGCCAGCGCGGCCAGGTGCAGGCGGACCTCGGCGGTGAAGGCCCGCGGGGCCGGCCAGCAGGCTTCCAGCACGCCGAGGAACTCACCGGTGCGCTCGCGCAGCGCGAGCACCACCCGGGCGCCGCCGGGCGCTCCGATCACCGGGGCGCTGTCGCGGCCGGGACGGCCGGCCTGCCACCACACGTCGGCGCCGCCGCGGGCCACCCGCTGGGCCGGGCAGTCCAGCTGGGGCGGGAGGTGACGCCAGCGGCTGGCCTCGGCGCCGGACAGGCCCTGCTCGCCGAGCAGGGTGAGCGCCCCGTCGGTCTCGAGGATCCACAGCACCACCGCGTCCGCGCCGAGCGGGCCCAGGATCTCCGCGGCGAGCGTGCTGGCCAGCTCGGTGCCGTCGGCGGCCAGCTCGGCCGCCGCCTGGGTCAGCAGCGGCGCGGCGCCGGACGTGCCGGAGGCCCCGAAGCGGCCGGACGCGCCGAAGGTCCTGACGGTCCCCGGGTCCCCGGCGGCCCTGGCCTCGGCGGGCGCCGGGCGGCCGGCGGCGGGCGCGAGGCCCGGCTCGGCGAGAACCGCGGCGGCCATCTCGGCCAGCGGGATGCCTGTCGCCGCCGACAGCTCGGCGAGCTGCGCGGCGGACTCGGCCGACGACAAGCCGAGCCGCTCCATCAGGACGCCGCGGGCCATCGCGACGACGGACTCGCCGGCGGCGGCGGCGCGGATACGGTCGAGCTCGCGGCGCTGATGGTCGATGACGCTGACGAGCCGCAGCATGTCGTCGTCGCGGCCCGTCACGATCACCCGCCTCCCGCCTCCCCTGGCGTAACCCGCTTACCCCGCGTCGTGGGCAGGCCTTTTCCGGGCCCTGGTGCTGCTTAGATGTCTGTCCGGCCCATGATAGTTACTTCCGGTCTACCATCGGTAGAGATGGCAAGACGGTGCGGAACGCGTCGCGGCGCACGTTCGGCACACCTGATGGGAGCGCTTGGTGACTGATACGGTCCAGTCCGGTCCGCGGCTTGACGAGTCGGGCCTCGAGCAGTTGCTCGCTGGCCTGACCGCGGTACGAGGCGGTAACTTCAGTACCCGCCTGGCCCGGACGGGCGACCCCCTGATGGACGAGATCGCCACGGTGTTCAACGGGATGTCGGACCAGCTCGACCTGTTCACCTCCGAGGTGACCCGGGTGTCCCGCGAGGTGGGCACCGAGGGCAAGCTCGGCGGCCAGGCCGACGTCCCCGGCGTGTCGGGGACCTGGAAGGACCTGACCGAGTCGGTGAACGCGATGGCCGGCAACCTGACCGGCCAGGTACGCAACATCGCCCAGGTCGCGACCGCGGTGGCCAAGGGCGACCTGAGCCAGAAGATCGACGTGGACGCGCGCGGCGAGATCCTCGAGCTCAAGTCCACCCTGAACACGATGGTCGACCAGCTGTCCTCGTTCGCCGACGAGGTGACCCGGGTGGCCCGCGAGGTCGGCACCGAGGGGCTGCTGGGCGGCCAGGCCGACGTCAAGGGCGTGTCCGGGACCTGGAAGGACCTGACCGACAACGTCAACTCGATGGCGAACAACCTGACCGGCCAGGTGCGGTCCATCGCCGAGGTGACCACGGCGGTGGCCAAGGGCGACCTGAGCCAGAAGATCCGGGTCGACGCGCGCGGCGAGATCCTGGAGCTGAAGGAGACCATCAACACGATGGTCGACCAGCTGTCCTCGTTCGCCGACGAGGTGACCCGGGTGGCCCGCGAGGTCGGCACCGAGGGCAACCTGGGCGGCCAGGCGGTGGTCCGCGGCGTGTCGGGGACCTGGAAGGACCTGACCGACAACGTCAACGTGATGGCGTCCAACCTGACCGGCCAGGTGCGGTCCATCGCCCAGGTGGCGACCGCGGTGGAACGCGGCGACCTGAGCCAGCAGATCACCATCGACGCCCAGGGCGAGGTCGCCGGGCTGGCCGGGACGATCAACCGGATGGTCGGCACGCTGTCCGCGTTCGCCGACGAGGTGACCCGGGTGGCCCGCGAGGTGGGCACCGAGGGCCGGCTGGGCGGCCAGGCCGACGTCAAGGGCGTGTCCGGGACCTGGAAGGACCTGACCAACAACGTCAACTCGATGGCGAACAACCTGACCGGCCAGGTGCGCAACATCGCCCAGGTCACCACCGCGGTGGCCAACGGCGACCTGTCCAAGAAGATCGACGTGGACGCGCGGGGCGAGATCCTCGAGCTGAAGACCACCATCAACACGATGGTCGACCAGCTGTCCTCGTTCGCCGCCGAGGTGACCCGGGTGGCCCGCGAGGTGGGCAGCGAGGGCCGCCTGGGCGGCCAGGCCGAGGTCGAGGGCGTGTCCGGCACCTGGAAGCGGCTGACCGAGAACGTCAACGAGCTGGCCGGGAACCTGACCAGGCAGGTCCGGGCGATCGCCGAGGTGACCAGCGCGGTGGCCTCCGGCGACCTGACCAGGTCGATCTCGGTGGAGGCGCAGGGCGAGGTCGCCGAGCTCAAGGACAACATCAACGCGATGGTCCAGTCGCTGCGCGAGACCATCCGGGCCAACCAGCAGCAGGACTGGCTGAAGACCAACCTGGCCCAGATCGCCGGGATGATGCAGGGCCACCGGGACCTGGCCGTGGTGGCCGAGCTGATCATGGACGAGCTCGCCCCGCTGGTCGGCGCGCAGCACGGCACGTTCTTCCTGTCCGAGCCGGCCGGCGGCGACACGCACCTGCGGCTGATCGCCGGCTACGGGCTGCGGGCCGACAAGGCCGCGCCGGTCCAGTACCGGCTGGGTCAGTCGCTGATCGGCCAGGTGGCCAAGAGCAAGCGGTCGATCGTCGTCGGGGACCTGCCGGAGAACTACGTGAAGATCTCCTCCGGGCTCGGCGAGGCGCCGCCGGCCAACCTCGCGGTGCTGCCGATCCTGTTCGAGGACCAGGTGCTCGGCGTGATCGAGCTCGCCTCGTTCACCTCGTTCAACCCGGTGCAGACCGACTTCCTCGAGCAGCTGACCGAGACCCTCGGGGTCAACTTCAACACGATCATCGCGAACGCCCGCACCGACGCGCTGCTCGAGGAGTCGCAGCGGCTCACCTCCGAGCTCCAGGCCCGGTCGGAAGAGCTGCAGAGCCAGCAGGTCGAGCTGCAGCGCTCCAACGCCGAGCTCGAGGAGAAGGCGGCGCTGCTGGCCGCGCAGAACCGGGACATCGAGACCAAGAACGCCGAGATCGAGCAGGCCAGGCAGGAGATCGAGGAACGGGCGCGGCAGCTGGCGCTGGCCTCCAAGTACAAGTCGCAGTTCCTCGCGAACATGTCGCACGAGCTGCGCACGCCGCTGAACAGCCTGCTCATCCTGGCCCGCCTGCTGGCCCAGAACCCGGGCCGCAACCTCACCGCCAAGCAGGTCGAGTACGCCAACGTCATCCACTCGGCCGGATCGGACCTGCTGCAGCTCATCAACGACATCCTCGACCTGTCCAAGGTCGAGGCGGGGCGGATGGACATCCACGCGGAGCGGTTCCCGCTCAGCGCCCTGCTCGAGGACATCCAGGCCACCTTCCAGCCGCTCACCGCGGAGAAGGGGCTGGACTTCTCCGTCGAGGCGGACACCGAGGCGCCGGCCGAGCTGGTCACCGACCGGCAGCGGCTCCGCCAGGTACTCGGCAACCTGCTGGCGAACGCGGTCAAGTTCACCGAGCGCGGGCACGTGCTGCTCCGGGTGGCGCGGGCCGGGCAGCAGGCCGACGGCGACATGCTGGAGTTCTCGGTGGCGGACAGCGGGATCGGCATCGCGCCGGACAACCTGACCACCATCTTCGGCGCGTTCCAGCAGGGCGACGGCACGCTCAGCCGCCGCTACGGCGGGACCGGCCTCGGCCTGTCGATCGCGCGCGAGGTCGGCGCCCTGCTCGGCGGGGAGATCACCGCGCAGAGCGAGCTCGGCCTGGGCAGCACCTTCACCCTGTACCTGCCGTGCGAGCTGCCCGGGGGCATGGCCGACACGGCCGATCCGGGGAGCAACGGCCTCGGCCTCGGGTACAACGGCGAGGCGCACGCCGGGGCGACCGCGGCGCTGCAGCTGCAGCCGGCCGTGCCCGACGACACGGCGTCCGGCGGCCGGCGGCTGCTGGTCCTGGAGGGGGCCCGCGGCGGCCTGCTGACGCTGCTGGCGCACAGCGCGGTCTCCGACCTGACCGGCATCCACGGCCCGGTGCACGTGGGCACGGCGGTCAGCCCGGAACAGGGCATCGAGGCCCTCAACGCGGCGCCGCACCAGTGCGTGGTGCTCGACCTGGGGCTGGAGGACGCGTCCGCGTTCGCCTTCCTCGAGCGCCTCAAGGAAGATCCGGACCTGCGCGATGTCCCGGTGCTCGCGCACACCAGGGACAAGATCGACAGCGCCCAGGCCCGGCTGGCCCGGCTGCGGTTCGGCGCGCACCCGCTCGAGCTGCTGCCCTCGCTCGACGAGCTGCGGGAGCGGATCACGCTGCACCTGTCGGCCGCGCAGCCCGATCAGGTGCCCGCGCTGATCAGCGAGCGGCCGGGCGAGGTGGCCCGGGCCGCGGGACAGGCGGAGGGACACGAGGCGCTGCTCGGACGGCGGGTCCTGGTGATCGACGACGACCCGCGTAACGTCTTCGCCATCACCAGCACGCTCGAGCTGCACGGGATGACCGTGACCCAGGCAGCCAACGGGCGCCAGGGCATCGAGGCGCTGCTCAGCGCCGAGGACACCGACCTCATCTTGATGGACGTGATGATGCCGGAACTCGACGGCTACGCCACGATGCACCAGATCAGGCAGATGCCCGCCTTCGCCGCCCTGCCGATCATCGCGGTGACCGCGCGGGCCATGCCGGGCGACCGGGAGAAGAGCATCGCGGCCGGCGCCAGCGACTACGTCACCAAGCCGGTCGACACCGACGAACTGCTCGCCTGCATGGAGCGCTGGCTCGCCCGCCGGTTAGGCGGCTGAGCCGGCAGGTCGGCTGAAGCGGCTGGCCGGCTGAACCGCCGGCGGCGAGACCGGCTGGCGGCGGTCAGGCGGCGACGGTCCGCTTGGCCGCCGAGGCCGCGGCGCGCCGCTTGCGGCGGCGGTCCCGCTGCCGGTCCTCGGGGGTGGTGCCGCCCCAGATGCCGTAGGACAGCTCGTGGCTGAGCGCGAACTCCAGGCACTTCTCCCGCACCGGGCACCCGCCGCAGATCCGCTTGGCCCGCGTGACCTGGCGCTCCGCCGGGCCGACCGGGGAGATCGGGAAGAACAGGTCGGGGTCCGCCCGCAGGCAGGCGGCGGCTGATCGCCAGTTCGCGGCGCTCCCGGTCGCGGTCATCGCACGTCCTTCAGGGGTCGGAGCCTCACAGGGGTCTGAAGCTGATGTCATGATCGGTGCCCACAGAGCAGCGGCCATTCGGGTTCCCGTCGGCGCGTCGTCTACACCTCGCCGGCCGCATGAATTTCACCCGGCTGGCGCGCGGGTCGCGCAGGATGCGGCGACGGCGGCGGTTTGTCAACCGGGGAACCCGTCGAATGTGACGAGCGTCACACATCACGACGTTTATTCGCCCAGGGCAGGGCACACCCTACTCGTCCGTAATTCCCAGGGTCTTAAGGAGGCCACCGTGACGAGGGGAACCCTCCAGAAGCCGGCCGCAGGCACGACCGCCGCCGACGCCACGGCTCCCGGCACCGCCCCGGACACCGGCCTCATCTCGGGGTCGCGCGCGGAGCTGAAGGAGCTCTCCGACAACGCCCTGCTCTCCCAGATCCGCGCGCTGCCGAGAGACAGCGAGGAGCGCGCCGCCGCCTGCGAGATCATCGTGGATCGCTATCAGCAGCTGGTCCGCTCCTGCGTCAGGCAGTACCGCGGCAGCCCGGAGCCGACCGAGGATCTCATGCAGGTCGGGTACGTCGGCCTGCTCAAGGCGATCAACAACTACAACCCCGAGGTCGGCGACAGCCTCTCGGCCTACGCGCAGCCCTGCATCAGCGGCGAGATCAAGCGCCACTTCCGGGACAAGCGCTGGCAGATCCACGTCCGCCGCTCGGCCCAGGAACTCCTGCTCGCGCTGCGCAAGGCCTCCGAGGACCTCACCCAGCAGCTCGGCCGGCCGCCCGACCGAGGCGGAACTGGCCGAGCGGCTCGGGGTCAGCGCGGACGACATGCAGGAAGCCCGCCAGGCGGACCTGGTGTTCAGCACCTACTCACTCGACGCCCCGCTGTCCGACCGGGACGACCCGGCCCTGCTGGCCGACATGCTCGGCGACGACGACCCCGCCATGACCCACACCATCGACATGGAGGCGGTCAACGCGCACTGGGAGGAACTGCCCGAGCGTGAGCAGCGCATCCTGGTCATGCGCTTCTACGGCAACCTCACCCAGACCGAGATCGGCGACCGGCTCGGCATCTCGCAGATGCACGTGTCCCGGCTCCTGACCCGGGCGCTCACCCACCTGAAGAGCCGGCTGCTCGATACCGCCGAGAACGGCACTCCCCCGATCAGCCGCTACGGCCTGACGAACTACGGCGTCCTGCCAGCGAAAGGACCACCATGAAAACCGGAGTGGGACTAGCACTGATCGCGGTCGGCGCGATCCTCGCGTTCGCCGTGACCACTAATACCTCCGTCTTCAACCTGCACACGGCCGGCTGGGTGCTGATCATCATCGGCATCATCGGGGTCGCGATCCCGCGGCGCGGCTACGCGCTGGGTCGGACAGCGGGTGCGTCGACCCGGCGCACGCGGGCCGGAGCCCGGGTCGAGGACATCACCTATCCGGCCTACGTGAACCGGAACCCGGCCAGCACCCGCGTCCAGGCGGGCCTGCCCGCGCCGGCGCGCTGGGCAGCGCGGCCGCGGCCGATCACGTCGAGACGGCCCCGGTCACCCGTGACCTCGGCACCGAGGTGCGGCCCGTCACCGAGACGGAGGTCATCGAAGACGTCTACGACGAGTGACGCCGGCGCCACGAGCGCCGGCGCTCGAGGCGACGCGGTAGGGGGGCCTCGTCCCGGCAAGCTCACAAAGCGAACCCAACCGTAAGGCCCAATAGGAGAAGGTCATGACCATCACACTTGCTGTCATCATCTGGTGGATTCTCATCGGACTCGTCGTCGGCGCGGTCGCCCGCCTGGTGATCCCCGGCCGCCAGCACATCGGCATCATCGTGACGATCCTCATCGGCATCGTGGCCGCCATCGTCGGCGGGATCTTGACCGCCGCCATCCTCGGCGCCGGGCATACCATCATCACGTTCATCGTGGCCGTGCTGCTCGCGGCGCTGGTCGTCAGCTTGTTCACCACCCGCGGCTACGGTTACAGCCGCGGCCGCACCCGCACCCGCACCCGGTCCCGCGCCCGCTACCGCCGGCCGGCCTGGCGCCGCTAGCAGGCAGGCCGCCAGCGGCTAGCATCAGCGACTAACAGCTCAGCAAGGCAGATCCGCCGGGGTACGCCCCCGGCGGATCTGCGCGTCTGAACGCCGGGATGTCCTGCCTCTAGGATGGCGGCCGGGAACCTCTGCGGCGACAGGCGTTTACCAGGGACGATGGTCTGGAGAGATGTCGCAAGACACCTGGCCGAATGGCTCTTACACCGATTCCGCCGAGCTGGCCGGGCGGCGTGACGCGCTGCGCCAGGCCGCCGGGCGGCCCGGCGCCGACGCGCGCATGCTCCTCGAGGCCGCGTTCGCGGAACTGGATGCCGCGGTGGACAGCACCGCCTCGGTGACCCGCCGGATGGACATGATCACCGCGGTGACCAGGCTGCTGCTGGACAACAGCACGTTCAGCGAGGCGGTCACGCTGCAGCGCTGCGCCCGGCTGCTGGCGGGCGAGATCGCCAGCTGGGTCATCGTCGACATCGAGCGGTCCGGGCAGCTGCGGCGCCAGTTCGTGATCGGCCCGAACGGCGAGCAGCCGGACGAGCTGGCCAGGAAGGTACGCGATGTCGACCCGCCGCCCGGGTCGGTGCCCGACCAGGTCCACGCCACCGCGCGCGCCGTCGGTGCGTGCTGGCGCCACGCCGACGACGCCGGCGCGTCCTCGGCGCCGGCCCGGACGGGACGCCGCTGCTGTGCTGCTCGGCGCGACCTCGCTGCTGAGCGTCCCGATCTCGGACGGTGACGACCGGCTACGGCGTGCTGACCCTGGCCCGGCAGCCGGCCGAGGGCCGGTTCACGGCCGCCGACCTGGCCCTGGCCAGAGCTCGGCCGGCACCTGGGCGTCGCGATCCGGGTGGACCGCATGTTCCGGCACCGCTCGGCGGTGGCCGAGGCGCTGCAGGGCAGCCTGCTGCCGGCCCGGCTGCCGGACGTGCCCGGGCTCGAGCTGTCCGCGGCCTACATCCCGGCCGGCGGAGAACCTGGAGGTCAGCGGCGACTTCTACGACGTCTTCCCGGTCCAGGACGGCTGGGCCATCGCCGTCGGCGACGTGTGCGGCAAGGGACAGGAGGCCGCCGCGATGACCGCGGCCGCCCGGCACGCGATCCGGGCCATCGCGCACTGGAACCCGGACCCGGTCGACGTCCTGGCCAAGGTGAACGAGGTCATCCTGGCCGGCGACTACGAGGACCGGTTCGTGACCGTCAAGCTCGCCTACCTGCGGTGGGACGGCGACCGGCGTGCAGCGTGCGAGCTGGCCAGCGCCGGCCACCCGGGCCCGGCGGTGGTCCGCCCGGACGGCCAGGTCGACGTGCTGAGCGGCGGCGGCCTCCCGCTGGGCCTGTTCCCGGACGCCGAGCCCGAACGGGAGAGCTCGAGCTCGGCCAGGGCGACCTGCTGTTCTTCTACTCCGACGGGGTCACCGAGGCGCGCAGCCCGGACATGCGGTACTTCGAGGACAGCCTGGCCGACGAGCTGGCCGGCGCTGGCGGGCCGGTCCGCCGCCGAGACCGTCCGGATGGTGCAGGGCCTGGTCTCCAGCTTCTCCCAGGACGACCTGCGCGACGACATGACGATCCTGGTCGCCAGGAGTCCTGCCGGACGCCGGACGGGCCTTAGCGGCCCGGCCGGGGCCTCGGCGTCCTCGCCGCCGTAGGCGGCCACGACCTCGGTGGCCACCTCGGTGACCTTGACGTGGCGGCGCTGTGATTCCTGGCGCAGGCGCTTGAGCGCCTCGTCGGCGTCGCAGCCGAGCGCGTGCATCAAGATGCCCTTGGCCTGGTCGACGACCGATCGCGCCACCACCGCGTCCTTGAGCTGGCTGGCGGTCCGCTGGGCCTGGCCGTAGGCGGTGGCGTTGGTCAGCATCGCCCCGCCGAACGCGGCCAGCATGTCGGCCATCGGGACTGGACTCGGCGTCCAGCACGCCGGGACGCACGCCGAACAGCGACAGGACCAGGGCGCCGCGCGGGAGTTCCCGTACCAGGTGAACCGAGCACCGGACGCCGCGGCGCAGCGCCGCCTCGGCGAAGTCGGGCCAGCGGGTCTCGTCCAGCGTGTCCGGGCAGCTGACGGCAGGCACCGCGCCGGCCGCCTCGACCAGCGGGCCGGATCCGGCGCTCAGCTGGAGGTCGGCGAGCTCGGCCAGGTCGGGATGGGTGGCCGCGGCGCTGACCACCTCGCCGTCGCGCCAGACCGCGGCGTGCGCCCCCGAGCACGAGGGCACCTGCCAGGCGGCGAGTTCGGCGAGCTTGTTCAGCGACCTCGCCTCACCGCCGTTGGTGAGGCTCAGCAGTTCCGCCGCCTCATGCCCGAGCTGCTCGATCGGCACCAGATCCTCCTAGCTCATTCCTAGCACGCCCCGGGTGGGCCCGCCGCGACCGCGCCGGTCCTGATGGCCGGCGAGAACGCCTGGCCGCCGACGGCCAGCGTGGTGAAGCGGACGCGGCCTGCCCGCTGGTGCCGCAGGCCAGCCGGGCGTGCGGAGATCGTCTTGCGTACCGCCTTCTTCGCGACCGTGGTCTTGGCCGGGCAGGAGGGCCGGGTGGTCAGCGGCGAGACGCCGCCCACCGAGTAGCTGGCCTCGCAGGCGGTCGCACTGCGCGCGCCGCCGCCGAGCAGCGCGCCCACGATGATCGCGGCGAACATGACGGGAACCAGCACGATCGCGTACATGGCCGTACCCGGCTGGAACCAGCGCAGCCGCCTGCGCGTCAGCGGCTCGGTCGCGGACGGGCTCGCCGGCGTTGAGCCGGGTGAAGATCGCGTACATGGAAGCCAGATGGGGCTCGCTGGCCCGCAGGGCGCCTTCCATCCGATCTAGTACGCGCTGCTGGCAAACGGGCAGGCTCATCTGACACTCACATCCTCACCAAGGCTCCTGCGCCGTAAGGATCGCGGCTGCGGGAAACCATCGCCTACCCGTGCTTCCCGGCAGCAAACAGCCCGGGCAGACGTGGTATCAGGCCGCATACGGCAGGGTCTCAGTAGTGTAACGGGCACCTGAGACCAGTCGCGCACGGAACGGGATTAGTCACGCACCGATGCGGTGACTTCGCTGGCCGCCCGCTGGCTCAGCGACACGCGGACCAGCGCGGCGGCGAGCCGGGCGGGCTGGCCGCTGGCCGCGAGCAGCCCGGCGAGCGTCTCGCGGTCGGCGGGCAGCCGGACCCGGTGCGCTCCGCTGGTCACCTTGGCGTCCACGTAGGGCGCCACGGCCGGCCAGACCTCCTGGGCCTCCCGCAGGAAGATGCTCGCGCCCGACCGGCCCGACCCCGGGAAACTCGGTGAGCCGGCGACGCGATGCCGGCCGCGTCGCCGCCGGCCTCGTCGCGCAGCTTGCGCAGGTCGCCGTGCCACTTGCTGGTCAGCAGGTCGGCGCCGTCGCCGAGCATGGTCGCGGTGCGCTCGTCGTACCGCCGGTAATGGCCGCGGCCCAGCGCGTCCACCCGGTCCTGCCAGCTCGCCTCGCTCATCGCCTTCGGGCTCCGGTAGCCGGCCGCGAACAGCTCGCGGGCGGCCGCCACCGCGGTCTCGGCCGGGATCGGCGCGCTCAGCAGCGTCGCCAGCACGAGCAGCTGGTAGAGCGGGCCCGGGCGGTCGGCGAGCCGGATGCCGGCGTCCTCGGCGTACAGCCGCCCGTGCCGGGCGAGCAGCTCCCTGACGATCAGTTCGTTTCTTCCTGGCATGCGCGGACCTCGGGTCAGGATCGGCGCGGGCCAGGCGCGCGGCGCCGCGTCCGCCGTCCAGGGCGAGGTCGCCGACGGACACCACGCCCGACCGGGATGCCGTCCTCCAGGACCGGGATGCGGCGCACCGCGCGCTCGCGGACCAGCCGCCTGGCCTCGTCCAGGTCGTCGTCGGGACCGAGCGTGGCCACCTCGCCGCCGCAGATGTCGCCGATCAGCGTGGTCCGCGGGTCGCGGTTTTCCGCCAGCACCCGCACCGCGATGTCCCGGTCGGTGACGAGCCCGCGGAGCTGGCCGTCGGCCAGCACCAGCACCGTGCCGGTGGCGTGCCGGTTCATGGCCCGGGCGGCCGCGAACACCGACTCGCCCGGCGCCATGCACACCGGCGCGGCCGACATGATGTCGCGCATCTTCTTCGTCACGCCCACCTCCTGGCTAGACCGGTCTGCTGTCGCTACCCGCTGGGGCCGGTCGCAAACGGTCGGGCGGGCGCTAGCGCTCCAGGCGGCCGAGACGCTTGCTCGCGGCGCCCAGGCCGCGGGCGGCGTCGGCGAAGCCGAGCCCAGGGATCCTGGCCGCCCAGCCGGTCGATGGCGTCGATCCTGGCGCGGACCGCCGCCATCGTGAACTGGCCGGGCTCCAGGCCGTCGTCCTCGACTTCGGCCCAGCTCAGCGGGGTGGCGACCGCCGCGCCGGGCCGGGCCCGCACGCCGTAGCTGGCCACCACCGTCTGCGCGTAGGCGTTCCGCATGACGTCGGCGTAGATGCGGCTGCCCCGCTTGTCCTTGCGCTGCTCGGTGGTGATGGCGTCCGGGTGCCTGCGGGCCAGCACGCTCGGCCGCCCGGTGGGTGAACTCGCAGCACCGTGTCGAAATCGGCCCGGCGGATCAGCGGCACGTGGACGTGCAGCCCGCGGCCGCCGGTGGTCCGGACGAAGCTGGTCAGGCCCAGGTCCTGCTCCAGCAGGTCACGGGCCCGCAGCGCGGCCCGCCGCACCGTCGGCGAACCGATCGCCGTCCGGCGGGTCGAAGTCGAACACCACTGGTCGGGCACGCCGGGCTTGTCCGCGCGGCTGGTGAACGCGTGGATCTCGATGCACGCCTGGTTGGCCAGGTAGACCAGGGTGGCGGGCTTGTCGCAGACGACGTGCTCGACCTCGCCGCCCTCCTTGCCCACCGTGACGCGGCGGATCCAGCCGGGGAAGTAGGACGGGGCGTTCTTCTGGAAGAACCGCTCGCCGTCCAGGCCGTCGGGGTAGCGCACCATGGTGACCGGCCGGTCCCTGAGCCAGGGCAGCATCCACGCCGGCGACATCGGCGTAGTACCGGGCCAGGTCCGCCTTGGTGATCCCCTCGCCAGGGAACAGGACCTTGTCCGGATGCGTGAGCGGCACCGTGATGCCGCCGGCGGTGATTTCCTCGGCCATGACGTGGCCGCGTCAGGCGGCGGCGGTCATCGCAGGCGACTCGGCTGATCGCCGGCGAGCATCGGCGGCCGGGTCGGGTCGGGCAGGGCCAGGTCGCCCAGGGACACGATCCCGCGTACCTGCCCGTCCTCGAGGACGGGCAGCCTGCGCACGGCGTGCTCGCGCATCAGCCGCGCGGCCACGCGCGATGTCCGCGTCGGCGTCCACGCCGATCAGGTCCGTGCTGCTCAGCGGGCCGACCGGCTCGTCGGGCCCCTTCGCCTCGGCCACCGCCCTGACCACCAGGTCGCGGTCGGTGACCAGGCCGTAGAGCGACTGGTCGCTGACCACGAGGACCGCGCCGACTCCCCAGTCGCGCATGGTGCGGGCGGCTTCTCCGATCGACTGGTCGTAGTCCACCCCGATGGGCCCCGGAGTCATCACGTCACGCACCTTGGCGAACATGATGCGCTGCCACCTCCTGTGTCGCGGATGTCCGTTCGGTCCTGTATCCGCGTACCTGGGAAGGCCGAGCTTAAACGCCTAGCGGCGAACACTAGCGGCGGCCGAGGAGGCGGTCCAGGGCGCGGCCGACCTCCTCGGCCAGCGCGGCGTCCGGGACGGTCCCGCGGATCCGCGGGCCGGGGCCGGGGCCCCGGCCGGGACCAGAGCGCCGCCGGCGGGCTCGCGGACCAGGCCGCAGTCGAGGCACTCGACCTGGCCGAGCCGCCGGATCAGGTGCACGCTGGCGCACCTGGAGCAGGACTCGAGCTCGGCGGTCCAGTCACCCGATTCCTGGCACGCCGGGCAGACCAGGACCAGCTCGTCGCGCAGCACGCCACGGCGCCAGGGGCTCTTGCCCCGCTCCGGGTCTGTCTGCCGCACGCCGCAGCGGTAACACGGCACTCCCCCAGGCCTCCCTCTGGGCGCGGCGCTAGCCGAGCGCGGCGAGCGCCTTCGAGTACTCGGCAAGGTCGCGCGCCTGCGGGATCGGGTTGACCACCTTCCACCGCACCACGCCGTCCTTGTCGATGATGAACGTGCCCCGCGTCGCGAGACCGCGCTCGGAGTCGAACACACCGTACAGCCTGGCCACGTCACCGTGCGGCCAGAAGTCCGACAGCAGCCCGAACTGGAAGTGCTCGGCGTCAGCCCAGGCCCGGTGGGCGAAGGTGGAGTCCACCGAGATCGTCAGCAACTCGACGTCGTCGCGGTTGACCTCGGGGAACTCGTCACGCAGGGCGCACAGCTCGCCGGTGCACACGCCGCTGAAGGCCAGCGGGTAGAAGACGAGCACGACGTTGCTGACGCCGCGGAAGCTGGACAGCCGCACGGGCGTGCCGTGCTGGTCCTTCAGCTCGAAGTCGGGCGCCTGGTCGCCTACTTCCACCGCCATGCCTGGTCCTTTCGCCGGATCGCCGAGCGTGCCTTACACCCCCAAGTGTGCCACTGTCCCGGGGGCGCGAAAGCCAGGCCGTTCGGCATGAAAATCGGGCGGACGGCGGGTCAGCGGCGCAGCCGGCGCCGGCCCCGCTCAGGCCCTCATCGGCGCGCCTTCGGGGCGACGAGACGCGAGCCCGACCAGTCGCGGGCCGCGCTCACGCTCGAGGTCTGCGACAGGCCCGCCGTAGGCGCGGCCTCGCCGATATCGCTCGGCTCGACGTGTCCTGCCCGGCCCGCCTTCGGCGTGAGCAGCCAGATGTAACCCCCGTCGGCAAGCGGCGTGAGGGCGTCGACCAGCGAGTCGACGAGGTCTCCGTCGCCGTCCCGCCACCACAGCAGGACCACGTCGACCACGTCGTCGTAGTCCTCGTCGACTAGCTCCACACCGTCTATCCGGGTGATCGCGCCGCGCAGCTGCTCGTCGCAATCATCGTCGTAGCCGATCTCCTGCACCACCTGGCCCGGTTTGATACCGAGCCGCTCGGCCTGGCCGCGTTCGTCCTGCGCCTGGCCCGCGGTCGCGCTCACTGACGTCCTCCTTGAATCCCTCCCCGCGTCGCCTCGCCCGGAGCCTGCGGATCCCACGGGAACTGTGGGCCGATCCCCTGACGGCGACGACACGTCAGCACTTCTTGTTGGGACAGTTCACACTGGGTCGGCCCGGTGCGCAAGTGGCAATCGCTCCAGCCTGGAAAACCGCCGCCATAAATTGACCTGCCCGCTTCCTGTTCTGGTTACTCACCGCAGTATCAATCACGTAGAGTAACGAAGAGATCCGCCCAGGGCGAAACGGCCCCCAGCCTCGGCCTCCCCCGGCGTCAGCAGAGCCCCGGGCGGTGCGTGCTGTCCCCCGCGTTCGGTTACCGTCGAGTAGAGATGCGCGATCGACCAGTTCGTACGACGATTGGTCTGGACAACACATCGAGGGATCCGTACATGCGGCCGACCGGCCGCCCGAACTCACAAGCGGAAGGCGAGGCTACCCCGTGGCTTCCGGACGTCAGCAATTCTCCATCATCAGCGACGGGTTGCCGACCCAGTTGCCCGACATCGACCCGGACGAGACGCGCGAGTGGGTCGAGTCGTTCGATTCGGTCGTGCGCACCAGAGGCCGGGCCCGCGCCAGGTACGTCATGCTCCGCCTGCTCGAGCGGGCGCGCGAGCAGCAGGTCGGGGTGCCCGGCCTGCGCAGCACCGACTTCATCAACACCATCGCGCCCGAGCGCGAGCCGTGGTTCCCCGGCGACGAGCACGTCGAGCGCCGGATCAGGGCCTATATCAGGTGGAACGCGGCCGTCATGGTCTCCCGGGCGAACCGGCCGGGAATGGGCGTGGGCGGGCACATCGCCACCTACGCCAGCGCGGCCTCGCTGTACGAGGTCGGCTTCAACCACTTCTTCCGCGGCAAGGACCACGGCGAGTCCGGCGACCAGGTGTTCTTCCAGGGGCACGCGGCGCCCGGCATCTACGCCCGCGCGTTCCTCGAGGGCCGGCTGACCGAAGACCAGCTCAACGGGTTCCGGCAGGAGCTGTCGCACCCCGGCGGCGGGCTGCCGTCCTACCCGCACCCGCGGCTGATGCCCGAGTTCTGGGAGTTCCCCACGGTGTCGATGGGGCTCGGCCCGCTGAACTCCATCTACCAGGCCAGGTTCAACCGGTACCTGCTGGCCCGGGAGATCCACGACACCTCGCGCTCGCACGTGTGGGCCTTCCTGGGCGACGGCGAGATGGACGAGCCGGAGGCGCTCGGCGCGATCGGCCTGGCGTCCCGCGAGGAGCTGGACAACCTCACCTTCGTCATCAACTGCAACCTGCAGCGGCTCGACGGCCCGGTCCGCGGCAACGGCAAGGTCATCCAGGAGCTCGAGGCGTTCTTCCGCGGCGCGGGCTGGAACGTGATCAAGGTCATCTGGGGCCGCGACTGGGACCCGCTGCTGGCCCAGGACACCGACGGCGTGCTGGTCAACAAGATGAACACCACGCCGGACGGGCAGTTCCAGACCTACAGCGTCGAGTCCGGCGCGTACATCAGGGAGAACTTCTTCGGCGGCGACCCGCGGCTGCGGGCGATGGTGGCGCACCTGTCCGACGACGAGCTGCGCGGCCTGTCCCGCGGCGGCCACGACTACCGCAAGGTGTACGCGGCGTTCAAGGCGGCGCGCGAGCACACCGGCCAGCCCACCGTCATCCTGGCGCACACGATCAAGGGCTGGACGCTGGGCAAGGACTTCGAGGCCCGCAACGCCACGCACCAGATGAAGAAGCTCACCGTGGCCGAGCTGAAGGAGTTCCGGGACCGGCTGTACCTGCCGATTCCCGACTCGGCGCTGGAGGCGGAGCTGCCGCCGTACTACCACCCGGGCGAGGACTCCGACGAGATCCAGTACATGCGCGAGCGGCGGGCCGCGCTCGGCGGGGTCCTCCCCCGCCGGGTGGTCCGGGCCAAGTCGCTGCCGCAGCCGCCCGACTCGGTCTACGACGAGCTGCGCAAGGGCTCGGGCAAGCAGGCCGTGGCCACCACGATGGCGTTCGTCCGGCTGCTCAAGGAGCTGATGAAGGACCCCGCCATCGGGGACCGCTTCGTGCCGATCGTCCCGGACGAGGCCAGGACGTTCGGCATGGACTCGCTGTTCCCGACGGCCAAGATCTACTCCCCGCACGGGCAGACCTACGAGGCGGTGGACCGCAACCTGCTGCTGGCCTACAAGGAGTCCGAGAAGGGCCAGATCCTGCACGAGGGCATCAGCGAGTCCGGCGCGATGGGCTCGGTGATCGCCGCGGGCTCGGCCTACGCCACGCACGGCACGCACATGATCCCGGTGTACGTGTTCTACTCGATGTTCGGCTGGCAGCGGACCGGCGACGAGATGTGGCTGATGGGCGACCAGCTCGCCCGCGGGTTCATGCTGGGCGCGACGGCCGGCCGGACCACGCTGACCGGCGAGGGCCTGCAGCACAACGACGGGCACTCGCTGCTGCTGGCCTCGGTCAGCGAGGCGTGCGTGTCGTACGACTGCGCGTGGGCGTTCGAGCTGGCCTACGTCATGCGGGACGCGCTGCGCCGGATGTACGAGGGCACCTCCGAGCACCCGGACGGCGAGAACATCTTCTACTACCTCACCGTCTACAACGAGCCGTACCCGCAGCCCGCCGAGCCCGCCGATTTCCCCGGCGGCACGGCCGCGCTCGAGGACGGCATCCTGCGCGGCCTCTACCTGTCCTCGGCGGCGGCCGCGGCACGAGCCGGCGGCCGCGGCGGAACCCGCCGCACCGAGCTGGCTGGCCGGGCTGGCGCGCGCCTCCGATGAGGCCGAACGGGCCAGGGTCTCCGCCCCGCGGGCCCAGATCCTGGCCTCCGGGGTGGCGCTGCGGTCGGCGCTGCGAGCCCAGGACATGCTCGCCGCGGACTGGGGCGTGTCCGCCGACGTGTGGTCGGCCACGTCCTGGACCGAGCTGCGCCGGGACGCGCTGGCCTGCGAGTCGTGGAACATGCTGAACCCCGGCGAGCCGTCGCGGGTGCCGTACGTGACCTCGGCGCTGGCCGACGCGTCCGGGCCCGTGGTGGCCGTGTCCGACTGGATCAAGGCGGTGCCCGACCAGATCGCCCGCTGGGTGCCGGGCACGTTCACCTCGCTCGGCACCGACGGGTTCGGCTTCTCCGACACCCGCCCGGCGGCCCGGCGGTTCTTCCACGTGGACGCCGAGTCCATCACCGTCGCGGTGCTGTGGGAACTGGCCCGCAGCGGCGCGGTCGACGCCGACCTGCCCGCCCAGGCGATCAGCAAGTACCGCCTCGACCTGCCCGTCAGCGAGGCGCTTTCGTAGGGGATGCCCCTGGCAGACGAGGCCCCGGTGGACGCGCTACGGCCACGGGTGCACGCGGAGACCGTGCGCCGGCTGGAACGCGCCACCGGGGCCCTCGGCACGGCGGCCATCGCCGCCATGGACGCGCGGCTGCCGTGGTTCCGCAACATGTCGGCCGAGAACCGGTCCTGGCTCGGCCTGGTCGCCCAGGCGGGCATCGCCGCGTTCCTCGACTGGATCAGGCACCCGGAACGCAACCGGCCCGCGCTGACCGAGGTGTTCGGCACCGCGCCGCGTGAGCTGGCCCGCGCGGTCAGCCTGCAGCACGCGGTGGAGATGGTCCGGGTCATCATCGACGTGGTGGAGGCCCAGGTCGACGACCTGGCCGCTCCGGGCGGCGAGGCGGAGCTGCGCGAGGCGGTGCTGACCTACGCCCGCGAGATCGCGTTCAGCGCGGCGCAGGTGTACGCGCGGACGGCCGAGGCGCGCGGCGCGTGGGACGCCCGGCTCGAGGCGCTGGTCGTGGACTCGCTCGTCCGCGGCGAGACCGAGGACTCGCTGCATTCCTGGGCCTCGGCGCTGAACTGGTCCTCCTCCCCCGTCGTGGTCGTGGCCGGCACGATCAGCGACGAGGACATGGCCGGCGGGACGGAACCGCACATCGAGGAGATCCGCACCCAGGCCCGGCGGGCCCGGCTCGACCTGCTGGCCGGCGTCCAGGGAAACCGGCTGATCCTGGTCCTGGGCGGCAGCGACGACCCGATCGCCGCGGCCGAGCGGTTCGCCGGGCGGTTCGGGCCGGGACCGGTGATCGCCGGCCCGCTGGTCCGCGACCTGCGGGCCGCGTCGGTCTCGGCCCGCGCCGCGCTGGCCGCGCTGCGGGCCGCCCCGGCCTGGCCCGAGGCACCCCGGCCGGCCGGGGCGGACGACCTGCTCCCCGAGCGCGCCCTCGACGGCGACCCCGAGGCCAGGGCCGCGCTGATCAGCCGACGTCTACGAGCCGCTGGCCGGCGGCGGGCACGCGCTGCTCGACACGCTCACCACCTATCTGGAGCAGGGCTCATCGCTCGAGGCCACCGCTCGGCTACTATTCGTGCACACGAATACGGTCCGCTACCGCCTGCGCCGCGTCGCCGAGCTCACCGACTACCAGCCGTCGTCCGGCCGGGACGGCTTCACCCTCTGGGTCGCCGTCGCCCTGGGTCGCCTGGCGGCCAAGCGAGCCGAGGGCTCGCACCGGCGAATGGACTGAGCCTCCCGCGAGCCAAAGGGCGCCGCCGGCGCCTGGACTGAGGAGCGAGGAGCTTGCGACGAGCGACGAGGGAAGGCGTCGGCTCAAGGGCGCCCGGAGGCGAGTGGAAAGGTAGAGTTGGAGCTTTCCTACAGAATTTTGCCGGGTAAGTTCGTAGCGTTCGACATTCATCTGGCAGACCCCTACAGGGCAGGGTAAGAGGATGCTGATCATCACCGCGCCCGGCCAAGGCGCGCAGACACCGGGTTTCCTGGCGCCCTGGCTGGAACTGCCCGGAGTCACCGAGCGCCTCGGCGCCGCTTCGGAGCTGGCCGGCTGCGACCTCATCCGGTTCGGCACCACCGCGAGCGCGGATGAGATCAAGGACACCGCGGTGGCGCAGCCGCTGCTGGTCGCGGCCGCGATCGTGGCGGCCGCGGCGCTGTCCGGGGCCGGGCGGTCCGAATCCGGGGCCGTCCTCGCCGACGTGGCCGCCGGCCACAGCGTCGGCGAGCTGGCCGCCGGGGTCATCGCCGGCGTGCTCACCGCGGACGACGCGCTGCGCCTGACCGCGGTGCGCGGCCGGGCCATGGCGCAGGCCGCGGCGGCCGAGCCGACCGGGATGACGGCCGTCCTCGGCGGCGACCAGGACGTGGTGCTCGCGGCGATCGCCCGGCACGGCCTGACGCCCGCGAACGTCAACGCGGCCGGGCAGATCGTGGCCGCCGGGACCATGACCGCCCTGGAAGCCTTCGCGGCGGATCCGCCGCCCGGCGCGCGGCTGCGGCCGCTGCCGGTCGCGGGCGCCTTCCACACCAGGCACATGGCCCCGGCGGTGGCCGCCCTCCGCGACGCGGCCGCCGCGGTCAGCGTCGCCGATCCGGCGATGACGCTGCTGTCCGACGCGGACGGGGCCGCGGTCACCACCGGCAAGGAGTGGCTGGACCGCGTCGTCGCCCAGGTCGCCGCGCCGGTGCGCTGGGACCTGTGCATGCAGACGATGGCCGACCTGGGCGTGACCGCGCTGATCGAGCTGCCGCCCGCGGGCACGCTGACCGGCCTGGCCCGGCGCGCGCTGCCCGGCGTGGCCCAGCTGGCCCTCAAGACCCCCGATCAGCTCGGCGCCGCCCGCGAGCTGATCGCCGAGCACCTGGCCGAGCCGGACGGACACGGGCACGGCCACCTGCCGGAGTGGCGGCTGATCGTGGCGCCGACGTCAGGGACGTTCCGCTCCGCAGCCCGCCGGGACGCGGCCGGGACCGCTGTCACCGTCACCACGGAGCTGGGCACGGTCGTCGCGCGGGGCGGCGAGCGCACGGTGACGGCGCCGTGGCCCGCGGAGATCATCGAATGGCTGGTAGAGGAGGGGGATCCGGTCAGCGAGGGACAACCGCTGGTCCGGGTCCAGCCCGACGGGGTCCGGGGGGATGGAAGGGTAGGCGCATGACACTTTCCTCCACTTCGTTCCCGCCTGCTCCTGGCGCGCGCATCCTGTCGCTCGGCGGCTACCAGCCGGGCAACGTGGTCACCAACGACGACATCTCGGCCCGGGTCGACACCAGCGACGAGTGGATCCGCAGCCGGGTCGGCATCGTCAGCCGCCGGTTCGCCGGGCCCGAGGAGAGCGTGACCGACATGGCGGCCGTGGCGGGCGGCAAGGCGCTGGCGGCCAGCGGCCTGTCCCCCGGCGACATCGACCTGGTCATCGTGGCCACCTGCAGCGCCGAGGCCTCCATACCGAACGCCTCCGCGGTGGTCGCGCACCGGCTCGGCATCGCCGCGCCCGGCGCCTACGACCTCAACGCCGCCTGCGCCGGCTTCTGCTACGCGCTGGCCACCGCCTCGGACGCGGTCCGGGCCGGCACGGCCCGGCACGTGCTGGTCATCGGGGCGGAGAAGATGACGGCCTGGGTCGACCAGAGCGACCGCAATACCTGCATCATCTTCGCCGACGGGGCCGGCGCCGCGATCGTCGGACCGGTCGCCGAGGGCGAGCCGTCCGGGATCGGGCCGGTCGTCTGGGGCAGCGCCGGGGACATGGCGGAGAAGATCACCATCGCCGACCGCGACTCGTTCCTCCAGCAGGAGGGCCAGGCGGTGTTCCGCTGGGCCACCACGTCCATGCACCCGATCGCGGCGCAGGCCTGCGAGCGGGCGGGCGTCGCGGTGAGCGACCTGGCGGCGTTCGTCCCGCACCAGGCGAACCTGCGGATCATCGAGTCCATCGCGCGCAAGCTCGGCGTGCCGCGGGAGCGGCTGGCGGACGACATCGTGACCGCGGGCAACACGTCCTCGGCGTCGGTCCCGCTGGCCCTGGCGCGGATGGTCGAGCGCGGCGCGCTCAAGCCGGGCTCACTGGCACTGCTGCTGGGTTTCGGCGCGGGGATGTGCTACGCGGCGCAGGTGATCACGGTACCCTAGCCGCGCCCGGCTCGCGGGCCGGCCGGCGGCCGGATCGGGACAGAACCCGCCGCGCGGCCGCAGACCATGACGAACACCACAGAAGGAGTAACGAACCATGAACGAGCAGGAGATTCTCGCCGGGCTTGGGGAAATCGTCGAGGAGATCGCCGGCGTGCCGGCCGATGAGGTCACCCCGAGCAAGAGCTTCGTCGACGACCTGGACATCGACTCGCTGTCGATGGTGGAAATCGCCGTCGCCGCCCAGGACAAGTTCGGCGTCGAGATCCCCGACGAGCAGCTGAAGGACCTCACCACCGTGCAGGACGTGGTGAACTTCGTCACTAAGAACGCCGGAGGCTCGGCGTGACCGAACGCGAGACGGTCGTCGTTACCGGGCTCGGCGCGACTACCCCGCTCGGCGGGGATGTCGCGTCGACCTGGTCGGCGATGCTGGCGGGCCGCAGCGGGGTCAGCCACATCACCGAGCCGTGGGCGGAGGAACTGCCGGTGCGGATCGCCGCCTGGGCGGCCGTCGACCCGGTGGAGATCGTGGGCCGCGTGCAGGCCCGGCGGATGGACCGCTGCGAGCAGCTGGCGCTGGTGGCCGCGCGCGAGGCCTGGGCGGACGCGGGCTCGCCCGGTGTGGACGCCGAACGGCTCGGCGTGAGCATCACCAGCGGGATCGGCGGCATCGGCTCGACGCTGACCGCGTACGACGCGCTCAGGGAGAAGGGCTGGCAGCGCATCTCGCCGTACACGGTGCCGATGCTCATGCCGAACGGCGCGGCCGGCTGGATCAGCATGGAATTCGGCGCCCGGGCGGGCGCCCACGCGCTGGTGAGCGCGTGCGCGTCCGGCGCCGAGGCGATCGGCTACGGCATCGACATGATCCGTTCCGGGCGGGCCGACGTGGTGCTGGCCGGCGGCACCGAGGCGGCGATCATGCCCCTGAACATCGGCGCGTTCGCGGTGATGCGGGCCATGTCGACCCGCAACGACGAGCCGGAGCGGGCCTCCCGCCCGTTCGACAAGGCCAGGGACGGGTTCGTGCTCGGCGAGGGGGCCGGCGTGCTGGTCCTCGAGTCGCTGTCGCATGCGCGGCAGCGCGACGCCACGGTGTACGCCGTGGCGGCCGGAGCCGGCTACTCCTCCGATGCCTACCACATCGCCCACCCGGCGCCCGACGGGTCCGGCGTGATCGCGGCGATCACCCGCGCGCTGGCCGACGGCGCGGTCGACCCGGGCCAGGTGGTGCACGTAAACGCGCACGCCACGTCGACCCCCGAAGGCGACACGGCCGAGGCCCAGGCCCTGGCCAAGGCGCTCGGGAGCGCCATCGACGGCGTGGTCGTCACCTCCACCAAGTCGATGACCGGGCACCTGCTCGGCGGCGCGGGTGCCATCGAGTCGGTGGCCGCCGTGCTCGCGCTGCGCGAGCACGTGGCCCCGCCCACCATCAACCTCGAGGATCTTGACGAGAACGTGCCGGTGGACGTGGCCACCGAGCCGAGACCGCTCAGCAAGCGCGGCTCGGAGCCGATGGCGGTGCTGAACAACGCGTTCGGGTTCGGCGGCCACAACGTATCGCTGGTGTTCACCGCGGCCTGACCGGGCGCCCGGAAGGGCCCGCTTCCGCACCTGCGGCTACGTCGCGCCGCATCCTTCGTCCCGGCTACCGGTAGAGGAGACCTGAGATGACCGCAGTGGATCATGGTGCTGCCCAGATGGCGGTTCCGCCGCAGGCGGCGGGACCGGACGGGGTGCCGTCCGCCCGGGTAGCGGCCCAGTCATCGCCGGCGTCTGCTCCGGCGCCGGCCATCGCGCTGCCCCGCGACCCGCAGGCGCGCCTGGCGGCGCTGTTCGATCCGGGCACGCTGGAGATCTTGCCGGTCGAGTCCGGGGAACGCAGCGGAGTCGTGGCGGGCACCGGCCTGGTGCACGGGGCGGGGGTGGTGGCCTTCGCCTCCGATCCGCGGGTCCAGGGCGGCGCGATGGGCACCGCGGGCTGCGCGGCGATCGTCGCGGCCTATGACGAGGCCCTGTCGCGGGGCGTGCCGGTGGTGGGCCTGTGGCACTCCGGCGGGGCCCGGCTGGCCGAGGGCGTCGCCAGCCTGCACGCGGTGGGAACCGTGTTCGCCGCGATGACCCGCGCGTCCGGGCGGGTGCCGCAGATCTCGGTGGTGCTCGGCCCGGCGGCCGGCGGCGCCGCGTACGGCCCGGCGCTGACCGACATCGTGATCCTGTCCGGTCCGGGCCGCATCTTCGTCACCGGCCCGGACGTGGTGCGCTCGGTGACCGGCGAGGACGTGGACATGGAGCGGCTCGGCGGCCCCGAGCCGCACAGCCGCCGGTCCGGCGTGGTGCACGTGGTCACCGGGACCGACGCGGAAGCGCTGGACCGGGCCCGCGAGCTCGCGTCCATGCTCAGCGACCAGGGCAAGGTCGCCGAGGACGCCGACGACCACGACCTGTCGGGGCTGCTGCCGGAGTCCGCGCGCCGCGCGTACGACGTGCACCTGCTGACGGACAAGCTGCTGGACATGCCGGGCATCGAGCTGCACCCTCGCTGGGCGCCGAACATCGTGACCATACTCGGCCGCCTGGCCGGCCGCACCGTCGGCGTGGTGGCCAGCAACCCGATGCGGCTCGGCGGCTGCCTGGACGCCGCCTCGGCCGAGAAGGCGGCGCGCTTCGTGCGGATGTGCGACGCGTTCGGCGTCCCGCTCGTGGTCCTGGTGGACGTGCCCGGGTACCTGCCCGGCGTCGGCCAGGAATGGGACGGTGTGGTCCGCCGCGGGGCCAAGCTGCTGCACGCCTTCGCCGAGGCCACGGTCCCCCGGGTCACCCTGGTGACCCGCAAGGCCTACGGCGGCGCCTACATCGCGATGAACTCCCGCTCGCTCGGCGCGACGCGCGTTTTCGCCTGGCCGGGCGCTGAGATCGCCGTGATGGGCGCCGTGGCCGCGGTACGCATCCTGCACCGGCGCACGCTGGCAGGGGTGCCGCCGGAGAAGCTCCACGAGGCCGAGACGCAGCTGGCCGAGGAGCACGAGGCCACCGCGGGCGGACTGCAGCGCGCCGTCGACCTCGGGGTCGTCGACGCGGTCATCGAACCCAGCCAGACGCGCCGCGAGCTGGCCCGGGCCATCGCCGAGGCGCCCCAGCTGAAGGGCACCCACGCCAACATCCCGCTGTAGGCCCCGCACAGGCACGAGCGGCGCCTGGCGCCGGGGCAGCGCGTAACGACAGCAATGTGGCGCTGATGTCGTTCTAGCGACAACAATGTGGCATTGGTGTCGTTGCCAATGGCGGGCTGAGGGCCCGGCGGGTGACGGGCGCGGTCCGCGGGGCGGATGCGACGGGGTAGAGGGGCTGCCACCGGTGCTGGGTTAGAGGGGGCTGCCGCCGCCGGACCGGTGCTGGGGTTAGAGGGGGCTGCCGCCGCTGAGGCCGGAGCCGCGGTCGGAGCTGCCGGGGGTGGGGCCGGTGGGCGGCCCGGAGTCGGCCGGGCGCGCCGGGCCGGACCCGGAGGCGGGCGGCGCCGAGCCGGAGGCGGGGGGCGCGGAGCCCTCGCTGGAGGCGGGGGCGTCGCCCGAGGCGGGAGTGCCGGAGGCGGGGGTGCCGGAGTCCATCGCCGCCGTCGCCGTCGGAGGCCTCGGCGGCCGGACGGGATTCGGCGAGGAGCTCCTCGAGCCGGGCGCCGCGGATGCGGCGGAAGGTCCGGTGATCGCGGGTGCGATCCAGGATGGCCACTTCGAGCTGGGCGGCCGTGTAGTCGCCGTTGCCCGCGGTGGACAGCGCGGCCAGCGCGGCGGCGAACGCCTCGGACAGGGACATGCCGTCGGCGTAGCGCTCCTTGAGGGCGGCGGACACCTGGTCCGCCTGCCCGCCGAAGGCCACGAAGCCGGGCTCGTCGGTCACCGAGCCGTCGAAGGTGATCCGGTAGATCTGGTCGTCGCTGGGCTTGGCGCCCACCTCGGCGACCACGATCTCCACCTCGAACGGCTTCAGCTGCTCGGTGAAGATGGTGCCCAGGGTCTGCGCGTACCAGTTGGCGATGCCGCGGGCGGTCACGTCGTGCCGGTCGAACTGGTAGCCGGTGATGTCCGCGTAGGTGACGCCGGCCTTGCGCAGGTTCTCGTACTCGTTGTACCGGCCGACCGCGGCGAACGCGATCCGGTCGTAGATCTCGCTGATCTTGTGCAGCGCGCTCGACGGGTTCGGCGCCACCATGAGGATCCCGCCCGCGTACTGGAGCGTTACGCAGCTACGGCCGCGCGCGATCCCCTGCCGCGCATACTCGGCCTTGTCCCGCATCGCCTGTGCGGGTGAGACGTAGAACGGCATTGACACCGCGGACGTTCCTTTTCCCTAGGTAATGGGTCGGGCTGAGGCGGGATGCTGGCTAGCCGCCGTTACGCAGCGGCGCCGCCGGGCCGTCGGGGAGGCTCATCCGCTCCCGTACGACCTGCTCGGAGATCCGCTCGGATTCGGCTTCCGGCAGCTTGTTGAAGCCATCGGCCGTGATCGTGGCGATGACCGGGAAGATGCGCCGGGTCAGGTCCGGGCCGCCGGTCGCCGAGTCGTCGTCGGCGGCGTCGTACAGCGCCTGCACGCAGGCCAGCACGACGTCATCGGCGGACATGCCGTCGGCGTAGAGCTTCTTCAGCGCGCCCCGGGCGAACAGCGACCCCGAGCCGATGGAGTAGAACCGCTGCTCCTCGTACGGGCCGCCGGCCACGTCGTAGCTGAAGATCCGGCCGATGGCCGGCGTCCTCGTCGTAGCCGACGAACAGCGGCACCACGACCAGGCCCTGCATGGCCGCGCCCAGGTTCCCCCGGACCATCGAGGCCAGCCGGTTCGCCTTGCCCTCGAGGGACAGCGACCGGCCTTCCATCTTCTCGTAGTGCTCGAGCTCGACCTGGAACAGCCGGACGAACTCGATCCCCAGGCTGCCGGTGCCCGCGTAGCCCATGCCGGAGAACTCGTCGCTGCGGAAGACCTTCTCGACGTCCCGCTTGGCGATCATGTTCCCGAGGGTGGCGCGGCGGTCGCCGGCCAGCACCACTCCCCCGTCGCAGACGGCGGCCACGATCGTGGTGGCGTGCGGGAGGTCGCGGACAGCCGGGGAAATCCCGGCGTCACCACCGGAGTGGACGGTCCGGCCGGGCAGCAGGCCGGGCGAGTGCGCGGCCAGGAAGTCGGTGAACGAGGAGGTCTGCAGGCCCATGAAACCCGGGGAACCGCCTGCCGCGCCTGACCCCCGGCCGGACACGCTCGGGTTCCCGCCAAACGGGCCGGATTGGCTGCCGTCGAAATACGAGCCCAACGCGGACCTCCTCCCGTAGTCGTAGTGAACGTACTCAACTGACCCTACTGCCACGGCTGAGCGCGCCAGAACACGAGAAGCGCTGACGCGTCCGCCTACGGCGAACCGGGCGGGTGCCCAGCCGGTCAGCAGGTCCGGTCAGCAGGCCGGTCCGGCTACTGGCCGCCCTTTTGCACGTAAGACCGGACGAACTCCTCGGCGTTCTCCTCGAGCACCTCGTCGATCTCGTCGAGGATCGCGTCGACGTCGTCGGAGAGCTTTTCGTGCCGCTCGGTGACTTCCGCGGTGCTCGCGGCGTCGGTCTCTTCGGTCTCTTCGGCGCGCCTCGTGGTCTGCCGCTGACCGCCTGTGTCCTTCGTTGCCATGTGACTACCTCCGTCAGTCCCAACGCTATCGTCACCCGTCCGAGTCCCGCCCAATCCCGCCAGGGGAAAATCGGTACGAACTCGCGATCCCCGGCCAGCGGACCAGCGCAGCGCCGGCGGACCTTAATCCTGGCCTGTCAGCGCGGAGACCAGCTCGGCTGCGCTGCGGCAGCGGTCGAGCAGATCACCCACGTGAGCCCGGGTGCCGCGCAGCGGCTCGAGCGTGGGGACGCGCTGCAAGGACTCCCGGCCGGGGATGTCGAAGATCACCGAGTCCCACGAGGCGGCCGCCACCGACTCCGGGTACTGCCGCAGGCAGCGGCCGCGGAAGTAGGCGCGGGTGTCCTCGGGCGGGTTCTCGATGGCCCGGTTCACGGTCGCGTCGTCGGTGAGCCGCACCATCCGGCCGCGGGCCGCCAGCCGGTTGTACAGGCCGCGATCGGGGCGCACGTCGGCGTACTGCAGGTCGACGAGCTCCAGCCGCGGGTTGTCCCAGGCCAGGCCGTCACGGGTCCGGTAGCCCTCGAGCAGCTCGAGCTTGGCTACCCAGTCGAGTTCCCTCGACAGCAGCATCGGGTCCTCGGCCAGCCGGTTCAGCACCGACTCCCACCGGTTGAGGACGTCAGCGGTGATGTCGTCGACGTCGTTGCCGTACTTGTCCTCGGTGTACTTGCGGGCCAGCTCGAGGTACTCGGCCTGCAGCTGGACGGCGGTCATCTTCCGGCCGTCCTTGAGCGTGACCAGGCGGCGGCAGGTCGGGTCGTGCGAGATGGCGCGGAGCTCGGCCACCGGGGCCTCGACCGACAGGTCGGTGCTCAGGAACTTGTCCTCGATCATCGCCAGGACCAGCGCGGTGGTGCCGACCTTGAGGTAGGTGGACACCTCGCTGAGGTTGGCGTCGCCGATGATGACGTGCAGCCGCCGGTACTTCTCCGGGTCGGCGTGCGGCTCGTCCCTGGTGTTGATGATCGGCCGCTTGAGGGTGGTCTCCAGGCCGACCTCGACCTCGAAGAAGTCGGCCCGCTGGCTGATCTGGAAGCCCGACCCGCGGCCGTCGGCGCCGATGCCGACCCGGCCCGCCCCGCAGACCACCTGGCGGGAGACGAAGAAGGGGACCAGGTTCCTGACGATGTCGGCGAACGGCGTGCCGCGCCGCATCAGGTAGTTCTCGTGCGAGCCGTACGAGACGCCCTTGTTGTCGGTGTTGTTCTTGTACAGCTGGATGGGCGCGCTGCCGGGGATGGTCGCGGCCTTGGCCGCGGCCTCCGCCATGACCCGCTCGCCGGCCTTGTCCCAGATCACCACGGACAGCGGGTTCGTGCACTCGGGGGCCGAGTACTCGGGGTGGGCATGGTCGACGTACAGCCGCCCGCCGTTGGTCAGGATGACGTTGGCGAGCCCCAGGTCCTCGTCGGTCAGCTGGGAGGAGTCCGCCGCCTCACGGGTCAGGTCGAAACCGCGCGCGTCCCGCAGCGGGTTCTCCTCCTCGAAGTCCCAGCGGGCACGCCGGGCCCGGGCGGCGGTGGCCGCCTGGTACGCGTTGACGATCTGGGACGAGGTCACCATCGCGTTCGCCCCCGGCTGGCCGGGCACAGAGATTCCGTACTCAGTCTCTGTGCCCATCACCCGAAGAACGCTCATGCACAGCAGCCTAGTGCCGTTACGGGCATCAGAGGTACTGCCCGGTGTTGGCCACCGTGTCGATAGACCGGCCTGCCTCGGTCCCGGTCTTGCCCGAGACCAGGGTCCTGATGTAGACGATGCGCTCGCCCTTCTTGCCGGAGATGCGGGCCCAGTCGTCCGGGTTGGTGGTGTTCGGCAGGTCCTCGTTCTCGCTGAACTCGTCGACGCAGGCGGCCAGCAGGTGAGCTGACCCGCATGCCCTTCTGGCCGGTGTCGAGGAACGCCTTGATGGCCATCTTCTTGGCCCGGGCGACGATGTTCTCGATCATCGCGCCGGAGTTGAAGTCCTTGAAGTACAGCACTTCCTTGTCGCCGTTGGCGTAGGTGACCTCGAGGAACCGGTTCTCCTCGGACTCGGTGTACATCCGCTCGACCGTGCGCTGGATCATCGCGTCCACGCACGCCTGGGGCGACCCGCCGTTCTCGGAGACGTCCTCGGGGTGCAGCGGCAGTTCCTTCAGGACGTACTTGGAGAAGATGTCCTTGGCCGCCTCGGCGTCCGGCCGCTCGATCTTGATCTTGACGTCCAGCCGGCCGGGCCGCAGGATCGCCGGGTCGATCATGTCCTCGCGGTTGGAGGCGCCGATGACGATGACGTTCTCCAGGCCCTCGACCCCGTCGATCTCCGACAGCAGCTGGGGCACGATGGTGTTCTCCACGTCGGAGGACACGCCCGAGCCGCGGGTGCGGAAGATCGAGTCCATCTCGTCGAAGAACACGATGACCGGCATGCCCTCGCTGGCCTTCTCCCGGGCCCGCTGGAACACCAGCCGGATGTGCCGCTCGGTCTCGCCGACGTACTTGTTCAGCAGCTCCGGGCCCTTGATGTTGAGGAAGAAGCTCTTGCCTTCCTTGGCCGACGCGTCGGTCGCCGCGTCCTTGCGCGGTCTTGGCCGCGACCTTCTTGGCCAGCGAGTTGGCCACCGCCTTGGCGATCAGCGTCTTGCCGCAGCCGGGCGGCCCGTAGAGCAGGATGCCCTTGGGCGGCCGCAGCTGGTGCTCGCGGAACAGGTCGGCGTGCAGGTAGGGCAGCTCGACCGCGTCCCTGATCTGCTCGATCTGGCCGGCCAGGCCGCCGATGTCGGAGTAGGAGATGTCCGGGACTTCCTCGAGGATGAGCTCCTCGACCTCAGCCTTGGGGATCCGCTCGTAGACGTAGCCGGACCTGGACTCGAGCAGCAGGCTGTCCCCGGCCCGCATCGTCTCGTGCAGCAGCGGCTCGGCCAGCCGGACCACGCGCTCCTCGTCGGCCTGGGAGATGACCAGGGCGCGCCTGCCGTCGGCGAGGACCTCCTTGAGCATGACGACCTCGCCCACCGTCTCGTACGACTGGGCGATGACGACATTGAGCGCCTCGTTCAGGACCACTTCCTGGCCCGGGCGCAGCTCGGCGAGCTCCACGTTCGGCGACACGTTCACCCGCATCTTGCGGCCGCCGGTGAACACGTCGCAGGTGTCATCCTCGTTCGCGTTCAGGAAGACGCCGAACCCGGACGGCGGCTGAGCCAGCCGGTCCACTTCTTCCTTCAGCGCGACGATCTGGTCGCGCGCCTCGCGCAGCGTCGCGGCCAGCCGCTCGTTCTGGGCGTTGACCCCCGTGAGGCTCCCCTCGGTCTCCCGCAGCCGGTCCTCGAGCATCCGGACCTGCCGGGGCGAATCCGCGAGCCTGCGCCGCAGTACCGCGATCTCCTCATCAAGGAAGGAGATCTGAGCATTAAGGCTCTTCACCTCATCGTCGTGCCGTCCACGTCCGCTTTCGTCTCTGGTGGGCACGGCCCTCACCTCCTTCTCCTGCACCGTTAACTGGACTCTACCTATTCGCGGGCCATCCCTAACCTCCCGGCACCGTATCGGCGCCGTTTTGCTGCCCGCGAACGTGCCAGCCAGTCACATTTGCATCACTGAAGCGTTACCGTTCACACCGGGGCGTAACAGCTCAGCCCGTTCGGTTGAATGATCTTCTTCCTGCGCGGCCTTGGCGGGCCTGCGCCGCCGGGGCGGCGGGACCACCCCGGGAGCGAGCCGCCGGGCGGTCACCAGGAACCCGGTGTGACCCACCATGCGGTGGCCGGGCCGGACGGCCAGGCCCTCCACGTGCCAGGGGCGGTTCATGCTCTCCCAGGCGGCCGGCTCATCGAAGGCGCCGTGCCCGCGCAGCGCCTCCACGATGCGCGAGAGCTGGGTCGTGGTGGCGACGTAACAGCAGGCCAGGCCGCCGGGCGCGAGGACCGCGGCGACCCCGTCGACCAGGTCCCAGGGGGCCAGCAGGTCGAGGATGACCCGGTCGAAGTCGGCCAGCCCGTCGGCGGAGAACTCGCCGTTCACCAGCTGCCAGGCCGGCGGCGCGCCGCCGAAGAACTGCTCGACGTTCTTCCGCGCGACCTCGGCGAACTCGGGCCTGCGCTCGAACGAGACCAGGGTGCCCTGGTCCCCCACCGCCCGCAGCAGCCAGCAGCTCAGCGCGCCCGAGCCGGCTCCGGCCTCGAGCACCCGCGCGCCCGGGAACACGTCGGCGAACGCCACGATCTGGGCCGCGTCCTTGGGGTAGACGACCGCCGCGCCGCGCTTCATGGCCAGCGTGTAGTCGGCCAGCAGCGGGCGGAAGACGACGTACGGGGTGCCGCCCAGCGAGCGGACCACGTTCCCGTCCGGGCCGCCGATGATGTCGTCGTGGCTCAGCATGCCCCGGTGGGTGTGGAACGACGCGCCGGCCCGGAGCGTGATCAGGTGGGTGCGCCCCTTCGGGTCGGTCAGCTGCACCGGCTCGCCCGGCGTCAGCGGGCCCTGCCGCGGTTTGGTCATGGTGGCCAGGGTAGCGGGCGCGTAAGCAGCGGCTCAGACGCCGGCGAAGGCGTGATCGACGTCGCGGGTGGCCAGCACGCCGTAGACCTGGCCGGAGGGCTCGACCAGCAGGTACTCGCTGGCCGGGGCACGGCGGATCGCGTCGAGCAGCGCCAGGCCGGACAGGTCGGCCGGCAGCACCATGTCCGGCTCGAGCGTGCGGGCCAGCGCGCCCGCGTCCAGCCACGGGCGGCGCTGCTCCGGGGTGGACATCACGGCGGTCTCGTTGAGGATCGCGATCGGCTTGTCCTCGTGGTCGACGATCACGACGGCGCGGGCGTGGCTCTCGTCGGCGCGCCTGATCGCCTCGGCCAGCGGGGTATCGGCCGCGACCGAGACCGCCTTGCGGGCCAGCCGCCTGGCCTGCAGGGCGGGCAGCCGCTCGCGGAACCTGGTGGCCTTGATGGCCTGGCCGGCGCCGGTCCACATGAAGGCGGCGATCACGGCCAGCCACACCACCGTGGTGATGTCGCCGCCGGTCCCGCGCACCGCGCCGGTGGCGAACGGGATGACGAACAGGCGCGACGGCGAGCACCCGGCCCGACCAGGCGGCCGCGATGGTGGCCATCGACTGGCGGCCGGACAGCTTCCAGATCACCGCGCGCAGCATCCGGCCGCCGTCCAGCGGCAGGCCGGGCAGCAGGTTGAAGATGCCGACCACCAGGTTGGCCCAGCGCAGCTGGCTGCACAGCGTGCCGCCGATGGTGTCCTGCGGGACCACCTGCATCAGGCCGTACCCGACGGCCGCCAGGACCAGCGACAGCGCCGGACCCGCGGCGGAGACCAGGAACTCCTTGCCCGGTGTCGGCGGCTCCTTCTCGATCTCGGAGAACCCGCCCAGCGGGTAGAGCAGGATACGGCGCACCGGCAGGTGGTAGGAGCGGGCGACCAGGGAGTGGCTGAGCTCGTGGAACAGGACGGACACGTAGAGCAGCACGACGAACGCCGCCGCCACGATGAACCGGGTGGCGCCGTGCAGGGTCGCGGCCAGCTCGTTGGCGTAGATGAGGACGAAGACGCCGGCGATCACGAACCAGTACGGCGAGATGAAGACCGGGATGCCGAACGGGCGCGCGATAATGATCCCAGGGCCGGATTCCCGGCGCTGGGGTGGCTTTGCCGCCGTCTCGGGCGGCTTCTCCGGCGTCGTGCTTGCCACCCTACCGATGCTACGTGCTGCACCGGACGCCAGGGACAGCCGCGAATGTCGGTGCTTTGCCCTACGGTTGCGCTGTGGATGTAGAAGAAGTGGTAGCCGAGAGCCCGCCGGAAGCGCCGAGAGGTCCCGCGCTGTCCCCGTCCAGGGCGGCGGACTTCATGACGTGCCCGCTGCTGTACCGGTTCCGGACGATCGACCGGCTGCCTGAGCCGCCGACCACGGCGACGGCGCGCGGGACGCTGGTGCACGCCGCGCTGGAGCGGCTGTTCGACCTGCCGGCCGCGGGCCGGACCCCGGAGGCGGCCCGCGGGCTGCTGGCCGGGGAATGGGACCGGCTGGCGGCCGAGGAGCCCGACCTGGCCGGCGCTGTTCACCGATGACGCCGAACGGGTGGCCTGGCTCGCCTCGGCCACGGCGATCGTGGAGGCGTACTTCACGCTCGAAGACCCGCGCCGGCTCGAGCCCGCCGAGCGCGAGGCCTACGTGGAGACGACGCTGGAGTCCGGGCTGCGGCTGCGCGGCTACATCGACCGGCTGGACGTGGCGCCCGGCGGCGACATCCGGATCGTGGACTACAAGACCGGCCGCGCGCCGCGGGAGGCCTACGAGGCCAGCGCGCTGTTCCAGATGAAGTTCTACGCGCTGGTGATCTGGCGGCTGCGCGGCCGGGTGCCGCGGCTGCTCCAGCTGATGTACCTGGCCGAGGGAGAGGTGCTGCGCTATTCTCCCGACGAGTCGGACCTGCTCGCCACCGAGCGCAAGGTGGCGGCGCTGTGGCAGGCCATCGAGCGGGCCAGGGACGCCGGGGACTTCCGGCCGCGGCCGAGCCGGCTGTGCGACTGGTGCAACCACAAGGCGCTGTGCCCGGAGTTCGGCGGTACCCCGCCGCCGCTGCCGGAACGGGTGCCCGACCCGCTGACCGCCGAGGCGCAGCCCTCGCACCAGGAGGCCATCCCGGAGCCTTCGCTCTCCGAGGCGTAAACCCGACATTCGAGATATTACTTGACGACGGCCGACGGCCGCCTCACACTGGTCCTGGACGGAGGTAGGGACTTTCTATGGCCATCATTGAGGCGCACGGGCTCGCGCGGACGTTCAAGAGCCGCAAGCGCACGGTCGAGGCGGTACGGGGCGTGGACCTGACCGTGGGCGACGGGGAGATCGTCGGCTTCCTCGGGCCGAACGGCGCGGGCAAGACCACCACGCTGCGGATGCTGACCACGCTGCTGCGGCCGACCGCGGGAACCGCGACGGTGGCCGGCGCGGACCTGCTCAGGAACCCGCTGGGCGTGCGGGAGAAGATCGGCTACGTGCCGCAGGCCATCGGCGAGACGATGGGCGGCACCGACCCGTCCTGCCTGGTGATCGAGGAACTGCTCGACCAGGCGGCGCTGTACCGGATCACCGGAGCCGAGGCCCGGCAGCGCGCGGACCTGCTGACCGGCCAGCTCGAGCTGTCCGGGCTCGAGCAGCGGCTGGTCAAGACGCTGTCCGGCGGTCAGCGGCGCCGGCTGGAGATCGCGCTCGGCCTGCTGCACCGGCCGCCGCTGGTCTTCCTGGACGAGCCCACCACCGGCCTGGACCCGCAGAGCCGCAGCAACCTGTGGGAGCACATCGGCCGGCTCCGGTCCGACCTGGGCACCACCGTCTTCCTCACCACGCACTACCTCGAGGAAGCGGATGCGCTGTGCGACCGGGTCTTCATCATCGACCACGGCGTGATCGCGGCGCAGGGCACGCCGGACGAGCTCAAGCGACGGGTTTCCGGCGACGTGGTGACCCTGCGGGTGGCCGGCGACGATGCCGTCGCCCGCAAGCTGCTCGCCGACCAGGCCTGGTCCGCGAGATCAGCGCGGCCGACGGGACGCTGAAGCTGACCGTGGAGCACGGTGAGCAGGCGCTGCCCGCGCTGCTCCGGATCCTCGACGCGGCCGACGTCACGCTGGAGTCGATCAACTTGTCCCGGCCCACGCTGGACGACGTGTTCCTGACCCTGACCGGGCGCTCGCTGCGCGACGACTCCCCGGTCAAACCCGAGGCCGGGGAGTAGACGGCATGGCCTTCATCCGCGACACGCTGCTGGTCTTCCGCCGCCAGGAGCGGCTGGCGCTGCGCCAGCCGGTCTGGGTCATCATCGGCCTGATGCAGCCGATCTTGTACCTGGCGCTGTTCGGCCCGCTGCTCAAGGGGCTGCCGGGCACCTCGCTGGGCGCGGGCGGCAATGCGTACCGGTTCTTCGTGCCCGGCCTGCTGATCCAGCTCGGGCTGTTCGGCTCGACGTTCGTCGGCTTCGCCATCATCTCGGACTGGCGGGCCGGCGTGATCGAGCGGTTCCGGGTCACCCCGGTGAGCCGGCTCGCGATCATGGCCGGCCGTGTCCTGCGGGACGTGATCACGCTGGTGGTGCAGGCCGCCATCCTGGTGCTGGTCGGGGTGGCGTTCGGGCTGCGGGCGCCGGTGGCGGCGGTATTCATCGGCTTCGGCTTTATCGCCCTCGTCGCGGTCGGCCTGGCGTCCGTGTCCTACGCCACCGGCCTGCTGGTCAAGAGCGAGGACGCGTTCGCGCCGCTCATCAACACGATCGTGGTGCCGCTGCTGCTGCTGTCCGGGATCTTCCTGCCGCTGACGCTGGGGCCGGGCTGGCTGCAGGGCATCGCCCGGATCAGCCCGTTCCGCTACATCATCGACGCCATGCGCGAGGCCTACCTCGGCCACTACTTCGACGCGATCATGGTGGAGGGGATCGCGGTGGCGGTGGGCATGGCGGCGCTCTTCCTGTGGCTGGGCTCCCGGGTGTTCCTCCAGGAGAACGCCTAGCCGCGCGCCGCCTCGCGGCGGCTGCGGGGTGATCTCCTCGGGCTGCTGCGTGGTGTTCTCCGGGAAATGGCAGGCGACCCGGTGGCCGGGGATGAGCTCGGCTAGCGGCGGCTCCTGCGTCCGGCAGATCTGCTGCGCCTTCCAGCACCGGGTGTGGAACCGGCAGGCAGGCGGCGGGGCCAGCGGGCTCGGCACGTCGCCCTCCAGCCTGATCCGCTCGCGCCGCTCCCGCTGCCCGGTCGCGCTGGTGAGCGGCTCGGGCACCGGCACCGCGGAGAGCAGGGCCACCGTGTACGGGTGGCGCGGCTTGAAGTACAGCTGGTCCCGGCTGGCCGTCTCGACGATCTTGCCGAGGTACATGACCGCCACCTGGTCGGCGATGTGCCGGACCACGGACAGGTCGTGCGCGATCACCACGTAGGTCAGGCCCAGCTCGTCCTGCAGGTCCTCGAGCAGGTTGATGACCTGGGCCTGGATCGACACGTCGAGCGCGGAGACCGGCTCGTCGGCGACGATCAGCTTGGGCCGCAGGGCCAGCGTGCGGGCGATCCCGATGCGCTGCCGCTGGCCGCCGGAGAACTCGTGCGGGTAGCGGTTGTAGTGCTCGGGGTTGAGCCCGACCAGCTCGAGCAGTTCCTGGACGGTGCGCCGGACCCCGCCGGGCGGGTTGATCTTCTGCAGCCGGAACGGGGCGCCGACGATGGCGCCGACCGTGTGCCGGGGGTTGAGCGAGGAGTAGGGATCCTGGAAGATCATCTGGATCTCGCGGCGCAGCGGCCGCATCTGACCGGGCCGCAGGTGGGTGACGTCATGGCCGTCGATCACGATCTGGCCGCTGGTCGGCTCGTCCAGCCGGGTCAGCAGGCGGCCGGTGGTGGTCTTCCCGCACCCCGACTCGCCGACCAGGCCCAGCGTCTGGCCCCTGACCACCGTCATGTCGATGCCGTCGACGGCCCGGACCGCCCCGACCTTCTGCCGGATCACCACGCCCCGGGTCACCGGGAAGTGCCTGACCAGGTTGGTCACCTGCAGCAGCACGTCCCCGTCCTGGCCCGCGGTGTCCCCGTCGGTGGCGGCCGGCGTCTGGGTCTGCTCGCTCATGAGGGGTCTCCCGCGTGCGCTTCGGCGCTGGCCCTGGCATCCTCGGGGACCTTGCCCGCCGCCAGCTCGCCCCACTTCTGGGTCATCTGCGCCGCGGTCAGGTGGCAGGCCGCCTCGTGCCCCGGCGTCGCCAGCTCGCGCAGCGGCGGCACCTCGGTGGGGCAGCGGCCCTCGGTCAGGCCGGTGTAACGGCAGCGCGGGTGGAACGGGCAGCCGGACGGGACCTTGATCAGGCTGGGCGGCGTGCCCGGGATCGGGATCAGCCGGGTGGTCCGGTCCCGGTCCAGGCGCGGCATCGAGGCGAGCAGGCCCCAGGTGTACGGATGGCCCGGGCGGCCGAAGATGTCCGCCGCCGGGCCGTACTCGGCCACCCGGCCCGCGTACATGACCAGGATGTCGTCGGACAGCTCGGCGACCACGCCGAGGTCGTGGGTGATGATGATGACCGCCGAGCCGAACTCGGACTGCAGGCTGGAGATCAGGTCGAGGATCTGCGCCTGGACGGTGACGTCGAGGGCCGTGGTGGGCTCGTCCGCGATCAGCAGCCCGGGGTCGCAGGACAGCGCCATCGCGATCATGGCCCGCTGCCGCATGCCGCCGGAGAACTGGTGCGGGTAGTCGTCCACCCGGGTCTGGGGGGTCGGGATGCCGACCCGGCCGAGCAGGTCGATGGCGTGCTGGCGGGCGGCCTTCTTGCTGACGTCGTTGTGGATCCGGTAGGCCTCGATGATCTGGTTGCCGACCGTGTAGTAGGGGTGCAGCGCGGACAGCGGGTCCTGGAAGATCATGGCCATCTTGAGGCCGCGCAGCTCGCGCACCCGGCCGGGGCTGGCGGTGACCAGGTCCTCGCCGTCGAGCCGGATGTGCCCGGTGATCTGCGCGCGGCTGCCGTGATGCAGGCCCATGATGCCGAGGCTGGTGACGCTCTTCCCGGAACCCGATTCGCCGACGATGCCCAGGGTGCGCCCGCGCTCGAGGCGGAACGAGACGCCGTCCACCGCCTGGACGAGCCCGTCCTGGCTCGGGAAGCGGATGTGCAGGTCCTCGACCTCGAGCAGGGCCTCCGGCATCAGAACCTCACCCTCGGGTCGACCACGGCATAGAGGATATCCACCGCGAGGTTGGCGACGACGATGAAGAAGGCGGCCAGCATGGTGACCCCGAGGATCTCGGGCAGATCCTGGTTGTTGACGGCCTGGACGGTGAACAGGCCCAGGCCGTGCAGGGAGAACGTCACCTCGGTGATGATGGCCCCGCCGAGCAGCAGCCCGAGGTCCATGCCGAAGATGGTCACGATCGGGGTGAGCGCGGCCCGGAGCCCGTGCTTGACGATCACCTTGCGCTCGGGCAGGCCTTTAGCCCGGGCGGTGCGGATGTAGTCCTCGCTCATCGTCTCGAGCATGCCCGCCCGGGTCAGCCGGGCATAGAGGGCGGCGTACAGGAAGGCCAGGACGATCCAGGGCAGCACCAGGTTCCGCGCCCACTGGATCGGGTTGGCGGTGATGGCGACGTACTGGACGTTCGGGAACAAGGGCCACTTGTAGCTGAACAGTTCCAGCGAGATCAGCCCGGTGAAGAAGACCGGCAGCGACACCCCGGCCAGCGCGATGCCCATCGAGAACCGGTCGAACAGCGTGCCCTTGCGCAGCGCCGAGAGCACCCCGATCGACACGCCGCCGATCAGCCACAGGATCGACGCCCCGATGGCCAGCGACAGCGTCACGGGGACGTCACTGATCATCTGCGGCCACACCGGGAGCTGGCTGCGGAACGAGTAGCCGAAGCACGGCGGCGGGCAGTAGGTGACCTGCGGCCCGCTGCGGTAATGCGCGCCGAAGAAGATGCCCCGCAGGAAGCGGCCGTACTGCAGGTAGAGCGGATCGGCCAGGCCGAGCTGCCGCTCGACCGCCAGGACCGCCGGCCTGGTCGGGTTGCGCCCCACGTACTGGGCGGCCAGCTGGTAGGTGTTCTGCCCGGCCAGCCGCGGGATCAGGAAGAAGATGGCGAACGTGATCATGCTGACCACGATCAGCAGGAAGATCGTGCCGATCAGCCGCCGGATGATGAATATGACCACGGCGTGCGCCGGTGCCCGGCCGGGGTGTTACTCCCGCCGGGCACCGGCACCCTCACCCGCTTTCCTCACTCGCTACGGACCGGGGCGGTGCTACGAGCCCGTTACGCCTTCCACGGCGTAGTTGTTGAGCTGGTAGGCCTGGCTGAAATAGACGTTGGTCAGCGTCGGCGGCCGGTAGATGAGCGCCTTGGCGTACACGATCGGCACGATCACCGCGTCCTTCATGACCTGCATGTCGATCTGGCCCCAGATCGCGTTCCGCTGGGTCGTGTCGGTGATGCCCGCGGCCTTGGTGAACAGGTTGTTCACGACCGGGTCGTTGAGCATCCCGATGTTGGTGTTACCGGCCGGGACGATGGACGGCCCGCTGACCAGCTGGCTGAGGAAGCCGTAGCCGTCCGGCCAGTCGGCACCCCAGCCGCCCATGGCGAGCCCGATGCCGTGCGAGCTCATGTACTTCGGCACGCCCGCGAAGTTGGAGAAGTACGTGGAGCTCGGGTAGCCGTGCAGGGTGAGCTTGATGCCGACCGCCGACAGCGCCTGCTGCAGCGCCTGGGCGCCCTGGGTCTCGGTGGGCCGGTCGCTGCGGTAGGCAAGACCGGTGGAGAACCCGTTCGGCTTGCCGCAGGCGGACAGCATCTGCTTGGCCTTGGCCGGGTCGCCCTGGGTCTTGGTGGTCGCCTCGTACAGGTCGAACTTCTTGTAGCCGGCCACCGTCGGCGGCAGGGACGTGCTGCCGATGTCACCGCCGGCCACCGGGCCGCCGTACGCGTTCTGCAGCGTGAGGTGGTTGGCGGCGTACTCGATCGCCTGGCGGCAGGACAGGTTGGTGAACGGCGCCACCTGCGAGTCGATGTAGAAGAACCAGCCGAACCCGGTCAGCGGGTCGTCCGAGTGGGATTTGAGGTTCGGGTTGGACAGGATCTTGGCCCGCGCCGCGGCCTGCACGCCGGTGCCCGCGAAGTCGACCTGGCCGTCCCCGGCCAGCAGCCGGTTGTCCACGTCGTTCGGGTTCATGTTCAGGTTGACGACGATCTTGCTAGGCAGCTGCGAGACCGTCGGGAACATCGAGGCGTTCCAGTTCGGGTTCGGGACCAGGACCGCCGTCTTGTTCAGCTGGTAGCTCTGGAACTTGTAGGGGCCGCTGGACACGATGTGCGTCTGGTAGCTCGCACCGGTGTCCTTGGCCGGCGGCACCGGAGCCGACTGCGGGATCGTCAGCAGGTAGTCCATGTCCGAGAACGGGGCCTTGAGGTGGAATACGACCGTCGTCGCGTCCGGCGTGTCGATCGCGGTCAGGCCCATCTTGTCCTTGGCCTTGTCCTTGTACGGTCCCGGGTAGGTCTTGGCGTTCCCGCCCAGCAGGTTCGAGAAGTAGTTCGGGCCGTTGGGCAGGACCCCGCGGTCGAAGGTGCGCTCGATCGCGTACTTGACGTCCTTGGACGTGACGGTGGTCCCGTCCTCGTACTTGACGCCGGACTTGATGTGGTAGGTCCAGGTCAGCCCGTTGTCGCTGGCCACGCCAGGCGCGGTGGCGAGGGCCGGGACCAGCGTCAGGCCGCAGGTGCCCGGGCAGTTCTTGAAGGTCATCAGCGCCGTCGAGTAGAACCGGGCGAAGTCCCAGTCCGCGGCGTAATAGGTGTTGCCCGGGTCGAGCGAGTCAGGCGCGGCCCGCCAGTCGAAGGTGAGGGTCCCGCCCTTGTGCGTCGACGGGTTGACCACGCTGCTGACCCCGGCGTTGTACGCGGCGCTCGCGCCCGATCCGCCATTGCTGCCGCTGCCACTACCGCCGCCACTGCTGCTGCTGCCGCCGCTGCTACACGCGGCCAGCATGAGGGCAGCGGCGGCCCCGGCCGCGGCTAGCCCGAAGGTCCTGCGTCTCCTCATAAGGTGAGCGCCTCCATGTCGTGATCTTGATACTGAGTACATACGTGCGGGCCTACCTGCTGCTCTTCGGGTCGAGTGCGTCCCGGAGACCGTCGCCGAACAGGTTGAAGGCCAGGACGGTGATGAAGATAGCCAGGCCAGGAATGATCATGTACATCGGGTCGATCGAGTAGTCCCCGTTGCTGACCGCGTCCGAGATCATCCCGCCCCAGCTCGGCGTGGGCGGGATGATGCCGACGCCGAGGTAGGACAGCGCCGCCTCGAACAAGATGTTGGTCGGGATCAGCAGGGTGGAGTACACCAGGATGGGCCCGACCAGGTTCGGCAGCAGCTCGCGGAACAAGATGTACGGCCCGCGGGCGCCCATGCTGCGCGCGGCGTCCACGAATTCCCGCTCGCGCATGGACAGGGTCTGGCCGCGGACGATGCGGCCCATGTACGGCCAGGCGAAGAAGCCGATCACGAAGACCAGCAGCGCGATCCGCAGCGAGTTTCCCGATAGCCCGAACGCCGACGACGGGATGACGCCGACCAGGGCGATCGCGAACACCAGCAGCGGGAAGGCCAGGAAGATGTCCATCAGGCGGGCGATCACCGCGTCGACCCAGCCGCCGAAGAAGCCGGCCACGATGCCCATCACCAGGCCGATGCCGACCGCCAGTGCCGTGGACAAGAAGGCGATGATCAGGGACACCCGCGTCCCGTTGACGACCCGGGCGAGCAGGTCGCGCCCGGTGATCGGCTCGACCCCGAACGGGTGGGCCGTGCTGATCCCGCCCAGCGACCCGAACGGCCGGCTGAACGTCGGGTCGATCAGGTTCTCGTGGTAGGTCAGCGGGTTCTGCACCAGGAAGGGCCCGAAGATCCCGACCAGGATGAGGAAGATCACGACGGCGCCGCCGGCGATGGCCACCTTGTCCTGGCGCAGCCGCAGCCACGCGATCTGCCCGAGGGAGCGGCCCTCGATGACCTTGCCTGACACGGTCGGCACCGGCTCGGGCGCTGCGCCCCCGGGGCCGGTCGCGACATCAATCGGGACAGCCATCGTGAAACCCATCTGTGATCCGGATACAAGCGCCCACCCCACGCGCGCAGCTCGGCCCCGAGCCTGAGTAATACCGCGATGGACGCCTCAGCCTGCTGTAGATGAGGTTGCGCTATTTCCCGCGCAGGTTCCAGACCCGCGCCGCACTCGTAGCTTGATCGTGACTAAAGTCGCGCCGATTTGTCATCGGACGTGACGTTCGGTCCTTTTGGTACTCAAGTTGCTCAGGGGACTGCTGGTGTGGGTGTGACAGAAGTTAACTTCTGCCGGTTTTGACGGTCAGCGTACACCAAATCATCTTGCCAACAGCCATAGCGGCTGAAACATCGACTCGGGCGACGCCACCTCGGCGCAAGATCTCCGGGCTCAGTTGATGCCGTGGCGGCGCAGGATGTCCGCGACGTCCCCGAGATCGTCGTCATCGTCGTCGTTGCGGGCCTTGCGTCCCTTGGCCGGGACGGGCGCCTTGGCGGGCGCGGCGCCGTCCGGGCGGGTGGCCAGCTGGGCGCCGCGCGCGACGGGCAGGCTCCCGGCGGCCGCGGATCCGGACGCGGCGGCCGGCTTGTCCTGGCCGCGTTCGACCCGGCGCCGGCGCAGCGGGCCGGACACCACGAGCAGCACCACGGCCAGCCCCGCCAGCGCGATCCCCGACCACACCCGCGGCGAGAACACGAAGCCCTTGGCGAAGTCCCCGACCGCTACGCCCATCTTCCAGAACATCTCGATCGAGCCGGTCAGGTAGGCGGCTATCGGCAGCAGCGACCAGGCGGCCCCGCGCAGGCCGGAGCCGATGCCGCGGCGGCGCATGACGAGGTAGCTCAGGATCAGGCCGAGCCCGGTCAGTCCCCCGGCCAGTGGCAGCCAGGCGATCTTGTCGTAAGTGGACAACGCGCACCTCCCCGCGGCTTTCTTCCGAGTCTAAGCCTCCGGCGGCGCGCGGGCCCTGAGGCTATCCCCCCAATCCGGGGTAAAGCTCACCCGCGGAGCGAGATGCCGCCGGGATGCGCCTGCAGCTCGGCCAGCGAGCGGACGACCGCCCGGCCTGGCCCGGGCTCGATGGGGACCAGGGACGGGACCGCGATGACCTGGCATCCGGCCGCTTCGGCGGAGGCCACGCCGTTCGGCGAATCCTCCAGGGCGACGCACCGGGCCGGGTCGGCTCCCAGGAGCTTGGCCGCGAGCAGGTAGGGCTCCGGGTCGGGCTTGGTCATGGCGACGTCGTTCGCGCACACCAGCACGTCGAAGCGCAGCCCGGTACGGGCCAGCACCGCGTCCATGAACCGGCGCTCGGACGAGGTCACCAGCGCGTGCGGCAGGCCGGCCGCCGCCACCTCGGCCAGCAGCTCGGGCGCACCCGGCCGGAGGGGCACGCCGCGCTCGCGGACCAGGTCGCCGACGCCGGACATGAGCCACTCGGCCACCAGCTCGGGCGATGCGGGCCGGGCCGCCTTGCCCATCAGGTAGCGCACCGTGCGCTTGAGGCTGCCGCCGAGCAGCTGCGCCTGGTCCGCGGCGGTCCAGTCCGCCCCGAGCCTGGCCATGACGGCCGTCTCGGCCTCGAGCCAGAGCGGCTCGGAATCGATGAGCAGCCCGTCCATGTCGAACAGGACCGCATCCGCGCCGGTCATGCGCTGATTACCCCCCATCGCCGGAAAGGCCATCTTAGGCACGCCCGGTAAACTTCCCGCTGCCGCGCGCGGACACGCCGGCCGGTAACCCGATGAGCAAGGCTGACCACGTAGGCTGTAGACGGCAGCCTGAGCATCGGTTGGGGAGGTGGCGGGTCATCGAGTTCAATGACATCGGGGAACTCGTATCCCCGGTCGCCATTGCCGGGTTCGAGGGCTGGAACGATGCGGGCGAGGCGGCCAGCGGGGTGGTCAACCACCTCGCCATCGCCTGGCAGGCGAGCCCGATCGGTGCCATCGACCCCGAGGACTTCTACGACTTCCAGGTCAACCGGCCGGTCGTGGAGATCGAGGGCGGGCGGACCCAGCGGCTGATCTGGCCCACCACCCGGTTCTCGCTCGCCCGGGCCCGGAACCTCGACCTGGCCGACGAATCCGTGCCGCGCACCGGGCTGGCCCGCGATGTCGTGCTGGTGCACGGCATCGAGCCGAACATGCGGTGGCGGGGCTTCAGCGAGGAACTCGTGCAGGGCCTGGAGAGCCTGGGCGTGGAGATGATCATCCTGCTCGGCGCGCTGCTCGCTGACGCGCCGCACACCCGGCCGGTACCGGTGTCCGTCGGATCGTCGGACGCCAAGCTCGCCACCGAGGTCGGCGTCGGCCTGTCCGACTACAAGGGACCCACCGGGATCGTCGGGGTGATGCAGCACACCTGCACCGCGGCGGGCATCCCGACGGTGTCGCTGTGGGCGCAGGTACCGCACTACGTCGCCCAGCCGCCGAGCCCGAAGGCCACGCTGGCCCTGCTGCGCGGCGTCGAGGACGTCCTGGACGTGCCGCTGCCGCTGGCCGACCTGCCCGAAGAGGCGCGTGCCTGGGAGCGCGGCGTCGACGAGCTCGCGCAGCAGGACTCCGAGGTCGCCGACTACGTGCGGACCCTGGAAGAGGCCAAGGACGCGATGGACCTCCCGGAGGCGAGCGGCGACGCGATCGCCCGCGAGTTCGAGCGCTACTTCAGGCGCCACGGCGGCGCCCCCGACTCATAGGACCGAGCGTCATCGGCCCCCGGCCCGCCTGGATCCGCCTCGTCCGCCGTCTGCTGCGATCCCTCGACGGCGCCGCCGTTATCGGGGTCTTCTGCCTGCTGATGGTGCTGCCGTCCGGGGTGACCCGGCTGGCCAGCTCGGATACGACCGACCCGGCCGGGCTGCGCGGCACGGTGAGCGTGCTCCAGGTCCGCGGGCCGTCCGACACCCGGGCGCACCCGGTGTGGGTATGGCGGCCGCCGGGTCCTGATTCGGCCACCATCCCGGTCCTCTACTTCCTGCACGGCGATCCGGGGTCGGCCCGGGACCTGTTCACCGCGGGGCTGGCCGAGATGCTCAACCGGCGTCTGCGGGAGGGCTACCCGCCGTTCGTCGTCGCCAGCGTCGACGGGAACGGCGAACGGCACCAGGACTCGGAGTGGGCGAACTCACGCGACGGCAGCGACCTGGTGATGGACCGGGTGGCCGACGCCGCCATCCCGGCCGTCGAGGGAACGCACATGCGGGACGCCGCGCACCGGGCCATCGCCGGGTTCTCCATGGGCGGCTACGGGGCGATGAACATCGCGATGCAGGACCCCGGGGTGTTCGGCCAGGTCGTGTCCATCGCCGGCTACTTCGTGGTGAACGACCTGTCCGGCATGTTCGGCGGTTCCGCGGCCGTCATTGCCCAGAACACCCCGTCCGCGCATCCCTGCCAGGCGCGGGGCCTGCGGGTCCTGCTCGACGAGGACGCGTCCGAGGGTGATCCGCTCATCCGCGGCCAGGCCGCCCGCATGGGCGGCCTGCTGCGCTCCTGCGGGGTGCCGGTCACCGTGCAGGTCCAGCCGGGCACGCACGGCTGGGCTTACGCCATGATGGCCCTGCGGCAGGCATTCACCTTCCTGACCGGCAACTGGCGGCAGGCCGCCGCGGACAGCACCGGTGCCAGCCTCCCCTAGACCGGGGGCCAGGGGATGGCGGGCCAGTCGGCGGGCGGGAAGGGGTGAACCCGGTGCTTGAGCAGCGTCTCCACCCTGATCCTGGTCGCGCTGATCTCGCTCGCGGTCAGCAGCGAGGACAGCTCGGCCTCCAGGCCGTCCTCGTTGAGCTGGGCGTTCAGGCGGCGCAGGGCCTCCAGTGAGCGCCTTGGCAGGGTCTTGCCGCGCCACTGCCACAAGACGGTGCGCAGCTTGTAGTCCTCGGCAAAGCAGACCCCGTGGTCGCAGCCGTACAGATGGCCGTCGGTGACCGGCAGCAGGTGCCCGATCTTGCGGTCGGCGTTGTTCACCACCGCGTCGAAGACGGCCATGTCCCGCAGGCCCGCATGGTCGGTGCGCCGGGACAGGGCGATCAGGTCCACGTCGGTGTCGTGATCGATCCACAGCTGGCACATGCCGGGCCCGAACGGCCCGTCCCGCATGACCGTCGGCGGGACCACGTCCCAGCCGGCCGCGCGCGAGATCACGTAGGCCGCGACTTCCCGGCCGGCCAGCGTGCCGGTCGGGAAGTCCCATAGCGGGCGCTCGCCCGCGATCGGCTTGTAAACGCACGCCACCTGGCCGTTCCGCCCACGGCCGCTGACGTCGATAGTGCAGTACAGGGTGGCGTTGGACGCGTCGACCAGCCGTCCTTCGATCTCGAGGTTCCCGCTCGCGAGCAGGTCGAGAGTGGCCTGCTCGCCGTCATCGCCGTCCGGCGCGGAGCGCTTGTGCTCAAGCATGGGCGGCGCGGTGACCGTTCTGCCGGGGGCAGATGTGCCCGTCGGTGTCCAGCGGCAGGCCGCACAGCGGGCACGGCGGCCGTCCGGCCGCCACGATCTTGGCCGCCCGCTGGGCGAAGGCACGGGCGGCACCTGGCGTTATCCGGACCCGCAGTACCCCCGGCCCGTCCGCGGGCAGATCCTCCGCCAGCGGCTCGACCGGCTCGTCCGATTCCTCCTGCGCCTCGATGACGACCATGCCGCCGTCGCCGTCCCAGGCCAGGGCGATCGCGCCCACCCGGAAGTCCTCGAGCAGCGGGAGATCGAGCGGCGCGTCGTCCTGCAGCACCGCGGGGGCGCTGGCGGGCACCTCCGGCGATCCGCCGGTCCGCCTGAGCACCTCGTCGAGAAGCTCGTCGATCCGCTCGGCGAGCAGGCTGACCTGAAATTTTTCCAGCGCGACGCTGGTCACGCGCCCGCTGGACGTCGCCTGCAGGTAGAAGACCCGTTCTCCTGGCTGGCCGACCGCGCCGGCCACGAACCTGTCCGGCGGGTCATAGAAAAAGACCGGCATAGTCCTATCCTTGCGTGTCCGCCGACTGCTGGCCACTTACCGCGGCTGCGCCGGCCGGGATGCTGCTGGCACCGTTCACCCTGTCCGGCCGCCCGTCCGCCGGGGCGCCCGGATCCGCTCCGCCCGAGCCGCCGCCGACCGCCGCGTCGCTCGGCGCCGCTCCGTGGCCGTCCGGGCGTGGCATGAGATCATCCACCCCACCCCCTCTGTCGTTCATCCGGACCAGGAACGGCCGCAACGGCGTGTACCTGATCACGGTCAGCGAGCAGGGATCAGCCTGGATCCGCTGGCACTGGTCGAGGTGCACTCCCAGGCTATCCGCGACGATGGCCTTGATGACATCACCGTGCGAGCAGATGAGGTAGGTAGCGTCCGGGCCGAGCCTGGCATTCCACTCCCGGACCGCGGTCACCGCCCGGTGCTGCATGTCCGGCATGGACTCGCCCTCCGGCCCCGGGAACGTCACCGCGGAAGGGTGAGCCTGCACCACGCGCCAGAGCGGTTCGGCCGCCAGCTTGTTCAGCGGCTGGCCCGTCCAGTCCCCGTACCGGCACTCCCCCACCCGGTCCTCGGTGATGACCTGCTGGCCGGGCCTGGTCGCCGCGATCGCCGCCACGGTCTGCTGGCAGCGTTCCAGCGGGCTGCTGACGATGGCGTCCAGCGGGAGCGGAGCGAGCCTGGCCGCCAGCGCGGCAGCCTGAGCCCGGCCCTCGGTCATCGAGCGAGATGCCGGGCGTCCACCCGGTCAGCAACTGACCCGTCGTCGCGGTGAGCCCGTGCCGCACCAGCAGAACCGTCGTCACGCCTTGACTCTAGCCGGTTCCGGGACCTCTACCCGGATCCCCCCGGGGCACCGGGACCGGGCCGCTCGTCGGGGGCGGCCTGCTCCTCCCCCGGCAGATCACCCTGGACGACGAACGCCATCGAGCCGAACTCCACCCGGTCGCCCGGGTGGACCGGAACCGGCTCGCGGACCAGCCAGCCGTTGAGCCTGGTGCCGTTGTGCGAGCCGAGGTCGCTGAGAACCCAGCCGTCCTCACGGCGGACCAGCAGGGCGTGCATCCGGGAGACGGACAGGTCGGTCAGGCAGAGGTCGCATTCGCGGGTCCGGCCGATGGTGAACCGCATCCCGCTGCCCGGCGGGAAGAACAGCGGGGCCGGGACCGCGGCGGACGGCGGCGCGGCGCCGGGAGGGGCGCCCGCGCGGGCGGAAGCGGACCGGGCCCACGGAAGTCCCTGCGGTCCCGGTCCGGGTACCTCGTGGATCCGCTGGGTCCGCGGCGGGCCGTCGTCCGGCTGGTCGTGCCGCGCGGGCGGCTCCTCGCCGCGCAGGACGGCCTTGATCCGGGCCATCAGCCCGGGACGCCGCGGCGGCAGGTCGGTGAACAACCCGGCGAGCTGACCGCGGTGCCGCGCGTCCAGGGCGCTCTGCATCCGGTACACGAAGGTCTCGTGCGACAGGCGGCCGTCGGCGAACTCGTTTCTCAGCTCGCTGACCGCGTGATCTCGCTCCGCGTCGGAGGCGCGGAGGAATTCGGGTGTTGTGGGCGTGTCCGCCGTCGACCCTCCCATGAATGGAGTATCGGCATCATCTGGCTTCAGGGCAAGGGGACGCCGAGGACTCTAGCGGCCATTCTCGCCACTGATGCTGGTCATGGCGGGGGTTTCGGCCGTCGGCGCCGTCGGGGGTCTGCAACGGGAAGTGGCAGGCAGCCACGTGTCCCGGGCCGAAGCTGCGAAGCTCGGGCTCCTCGGCGGCGCAGCGTTCCTGGGCGAACTGGCACCGGGTGCGGAACCGGCATCCCGAGGGCGGGTTGACCGGGCTGGGCAGCTCGCCCTTGATGGCAACGCCGTCCTTGGCCCGTTCGGTGGCCGGGTCGGGCACCGGGATAGTAGCGATCAGCCCGGCCGTGTACGGGTGCGCGGGCCGCTCGTAGATGTCCTGCGCGGAACCGAGCTCGACCATCTTGCCGAGATACATGACGCCGATCCGCTCAGCCATGTACTTGACGACGGCAAGGTCGTGCGAGATCACGACGTAGGTCAGCCCGTGCGACGCCTGCAGCCGCTTCATCAGGTTGAGCACCTGGGCCCTGATCGACACGTCGAGCGCGCTGACCGGCTCGTCGGCCACGATCAGCCTCGGGTTGAGGGTGAGCGCCCGGGCCAGGCCGATGCGCTGCCGCTGGCCGCCGGAGAACTCGTGCGGATAGCGCTCGACCGCGTTCCGCGGCAGCCCGACCTCGCTCAGCAACTCGAAGACCCGCTCCCGCTGCGACTTCTTGCTGCCGAGACGCTGGACCGCGAGCGGCTCGCCGATGATCGTCCCGACCCGCATCCTCGGGTCCAGCGAGGCGTGCGGGTCCTGGAACATGAGCTGCAGGTCGCGCCGCTTGCGCCGGAGTTCACTGCCGCGCAGCTTGGACATGTCCACGCCGCCGAGCGTGACCGCGCCGGAATTCGGCCGTTCGAGCGCCACGATCATCTTGCCGATCGTGGTCTTGCCGCATCCGGACTCACCGACCAGCCCGAACGTCGTGCCAGCGGGCACGCGTGAAGGAGACGTCGGACACCGCGTGGACCGCCGCTACCTTCCGCTGCAGGATCGCGCCCGAGGTCACCGGGAATTCCTTGACCAGGTTGCGGATGTCGAGCAGCGGAGCCGCGCCGTCACCGTTGGCCTCGGCCGCCGCGATCTTGCGCTCGGTCACCTCCAGGCGGCCGTCGGCCGTCACCTCGAGCCCGGCCGCTACGACGACGACCTCGGGGCTCGGTGACGCCGACATCCGCCGTCACGGGTTCGGCGCCCTCGGCGCCGGGGACGGCCAGGCCGGTGCTCAGCGGCATCCGGGCCCGCCTGGCCGATCGGGGTCAGGGCGAGCGGCCCGTCCACCGGGTGCCAGCAGGCGTACCGGTGCTCGAAGGTCCTCCCGCCCAGAGGCGGCTCCTCGGTGCGGCACTTATCCGAGGCGCGCGTGCACCGGGCGGCGAACCGGCAGCCCTGCGGCGGGTGCGTCAGGTCAGGCGGCAGCCCGGGAATGGCGTGCAGCGCCTTATTGACGTCCTGTTTGAGCTGCGGAATCGAGGCGAGCAGGGCCTGGGTGTAGGGGTGGTGCATCTCGTCGAATAGCTCGACTGCCTCGGCGGTCTCCACCACCCGGCCCGCGTACATCACGTTGACCCGGTCCGCGTGCCCGGCGATCACGCCCATGTCGTGCGTGATCAGCAGCATGCCCATGCCCAGGCGGTCCTTCAGGTCCTTGAGCAGGGCGAGGATCTGCGCCTGGATGGTGACGTCCAGGGCCGTGGTGGGCTCATCGGCGATCAGCAGCTTGGGCTCGCAGGCCAGGGCCATGGCGATCATCACGCGCTGGCGGAGCCCGCCGGACAGCTGGTGCGGGTAGTCGCTGAGCCGCTCCTTGGGCCGGGGCAGGCCGACCAGCGACAGCACCTCGACCGCGCGGTCCAGCGCCTCGGACTTGGAGGCGCCCCGGTGCAGCCGCACCGGCTCGCCCACCTGGTAGCCGATGGTCTTGGTGGGGTCCAGCGAGGTGAGCGGATCCTGGAAGATCATCGCGATCTCGTTGCCCCGGACCCGGCGCATCTCCTCGTCCTTGAGCCCGACCAGTTCGCGCTCGTTGAGCTTGATGGAGCCGCCGACGATGGACCCGCCCGGCGGCAGCAGTCCCATGATCGACAGCCCGGTCATGGACTTGCCGCAGCCGGACTCCCCGACGATGCCGAGGGTTTCCCCGGCCTCGACGTGCAGGTCGATGTTGCCGACAGCCTGCACGACGGAGCTGGTGAGCTTGATGTGCGTCGACAAGTCCTGGATGTCAAGGACTGGGGCCATGAGGCCGCTACCTCTCGTAATCGGTGGCTTTAGTTGATCATCATGCTCCGGGGCGCGTCCCTAACGGCGTCTGAGCCGCACGTCCATCGCGTCGCGCAGCGCGTCACCGATGAAGTTGAGCGCCATCACGGTCAGCACGATGCAGGCGCCTACCGGGTAGATGAGCCACCAGTAGCCGGACTGCAGGGAGTTGGCGCCGTCGGAGAGCTGGTCGCCCCAGTCGACGTTCGGGAAATGCAGCCCGAAGCCGAGGAAGCCGACGTAAGAGACGGCCAGGATCGCGTCCGCCACCTGGAACGTCACATTGACGATGACCACGCCGAGGGCGTTCGGGATCAGATGCCTGCTGATCAGCCGCCAGCTGCCGGCGCCGGCCGTCCGCGCGGCCAGGACGAAGTCGCGTTCTCGCAGCGATAGCACCTCGCCGCGGACCAGCCGGGCTGGCACCTGCCAGGCGAAGAAGCCGATGACCAGGCTCAGCGACAGCACGGTCGCGCCGAACTTGACCGCCAGGATCAGGACCACGAACAGGAACGGGACGGAGAGGAAGATGTCGACGACGCGCATCATGGCCGAGTCGACGATCCCCCCGGCCAGGCCGGACACGGCGCCCCACAGCGTGCCGATCACGATGGCGACGAACGCGGCGAAGAACCCGATCTCCAGGGCGGCCTGGCCGCCCTTCATGATGCGGCCCAGCTCGTCGAACCCCTGGGCATCGGTACCGAACAGGTGGGCGCCCACAGGCGGCTGGTTCGCTAGCGTGAGGTTGGTGTCGAACTGGTTCGTCTTGTAGATCAGCGGGCCGACGAAGCTGAAGAGCACGAAGAAGATGAGGATGGCGAAGCCGATGACGGCCAGCCGGTTGCTCGCGAACTCGCGCAGCGCGAGCCGCCATCCGCTCTGGACCGCCCCGATCTCGCCGCCCTCGGGGGCGCGCTGCAGGTCAAGCGGCGGTAGCGAAGAACCTTGTATCGCCATGGTTGCCTCTTTCCTTGGCCTGGCCGGTCAGGCCAGCCGGATGCGCGGGTCCGCGACGGTCAGCGCGATGTCCGCGACCAGGTTTCCGACGACGACGAGGACGGCGCCCGCCAGGGTGTAGGCGAGCAGGACCGGATAGTCCACTTTGTTCAGGCTGGTGAAAAACAGCAGCCCCAGGCCCTGGTAGTTGAACAGCGACTCGGTGATCAGGTTGCCGCCCAGCAGGGCCGGCAGGGACAGTCCGATCAGCGTCGCCATCGGAAGGCTGGCGTTGCGGACCAGATGCCGCGTGAGGACGAGCCGCTCGGGCAGGCCCTTGGCCCGGGCCACCTTGATGTAGTCCTGGGCCAGCACGTCGATGGCCGCGGATCGCATGTACCGCGAGAAGGCGGCCACCGTTATCAGGGCAAGCGTGAAGATCGGCAGCGTCATGGAGTACCAGTCCCCCATGACCACCCACACGTTGGTGGACTGGCTGGCCTCGAAGTTGAAGATCGGCAGGGAGATCGCGAACACCTGGATGAGGATCAGCCCGAGGAAGAACGACGGCATCGAGTACAGGATGAACGCCGCGCTGGTGGCCACGTTGTCGCCCAGGCTGTTGCGCTTGACCGCCTGGAAGATGCCCAGCGGCAAAGCGATGATCACGGCGAACACCAGCGAGATCCCGGACAAGTAGGCGCTGCGCGCCACGCGCTCGGAGAAGAGCGCATACACGCTCTGGTTCTCCGCGTAGGAGTACCCCAGGTTGCCGTGCAGCAGGTTGTTCACGTACCGGAAGTACTGCACGATCACCGGGTCGTCGTACCCGTTGCTCTTGTTCCAGAAGGCGACCTGGGCGGGCCGCGCCGACAGGCCGAGGACCTGCCGGGCGGGCGACGGGTAGATCGCGTGCAGCAGGAGGAAGATGAAGATGGAGACGCCGATGACGACGACGAGTGACGTGACCAGCCGGCGACCTAGGTAGGAGATCATTTACCCTGCCTTCCCTCCGCGGCACCGGCCGCGGACCGGGCGCCCCGGGCCGACGCGGCATCCTGTAAGGCCGCGACGGCACCGGCCGCCGCCCTGGTCTCCGGTGTATCACCGGAGACCAGGGCAGTCCAGCGCCTCAGAGGGTTGTTATGAGTTGAAGTACCAGAACTCCGGGTTGGCGTAGTACTGGGTCAGGCTCTCGAAGGCCTCGGGCTTCGACGACGAGATGTTCGTCTTCCACACCCAGACGCGGTCGTTGTTGGGCTCGAACAGGGTGGGCTGATCGGTGGTGAGGAACGCCGCCTCGGCCTTGACCGCGTTCGGGTCGCTGCTGGTGATGGAGGCGTTGATCAGCGCGTCGGCCTTCGGGTTGCTGTAGTTGCCGACCTGGTTGGAACCGCCGGTGTTGAACAGGCTGAAGGTGGTGGGGTAGGTGCTGTTCGTCTCACCGCCGAAGTCCTGCATGGCCCACTTGTTCGCGTTCGCCGGGGCGTACGGGTCCAGGTAGTTGGAGATCATGTAGTTGAAGTTGCTGCCCTGCAGCGTGATGTTCATGCCGGCCTGCTTGGCCTTGGACACCAGGTCGGTCATCTCGCTGGTGATCAGGGTGCTGTCCGAGGCGTAGATGAGGTTGAACTTCAGCTGCGTGCCGGCCGGGACGCCCGCACCGCACTGGTTCGGCACCGCTGCCCGCGTTCTGGCAGACGTCCGTACCGCCCGGGTTGACCGTCCAGCCGTGGCTCTTCAGCAGGTTGACCGCGGCGCTGACGCTGAACGGGTACGGGTTGGTCGCCGCGTTAGCGGGCAGGAACGGGCTCTTCGGGTAGGCCGGGATGGGACCGTACGCCTCCGCGCCCGCGCCGTGCATGAACGCCGAGATCCAGCCCTTCTGGTCTTCCAGGTGCGCCATCGCCTGCCGGAAGTACAGGTTCTTGGCGATGCTGTCGAAGTGGTTGGTCTTGTCCTCGAAGTTGTAGTTCAGGAACTCCATGCCGAAGTCAGGCTCGCCGAACATGTTGTAGCCGAGCCGTTGCACCTGGGGCAGCTGCGGGACGTAGGTCTGCGGCGACACGGGCCACGTCGATGCTCTTGGACTTGACGGCGTTGAACTACGCGCTGTCCGAGGTGAACGGCACGCCCTGGAAGTTGGACATCGGCGTCACGTGCGGGCCGCCGTACGTCTTGTTCGGCACCATCGTGAAGGCGTTGGTGGTCGTGTTGTACTGCGACAGCTTGTACGGGCCGTCCACGGTTTGCCACAGCGGGTTGGTCGCGTAAGTGCTGACCGACTTCGACTGCGCGGTCAGGAACTTGAAGATGGCCGTCATGTTCGACGCGTTCCACTGCGAGGACGGGATGACCGAGCCGCTCGCCGACGTCTTGGCCCACACCGTGCTGGGCAGCGGGTTCACGGCGGTAAGGATGTCCTCGGTGAACCAGGACGGGTTGACCGGCGCCTTGAGGTTCAGCACCAGGGTGGTGGAGTTCGGCTCCGAGGTGCTGACCAGGTTGTCGGGGAAGAACTTGGGCGTGTAGGTGGCCCAGTTCGCCGGGCGAGATCTTGATGCCGGCCTTGACCAGGTCGATGTAGAGGAGCAGGTCGTCCGCGGTGAGCGGCTTGCCGTCCGACCACTTGTAATTGCTCTTCATCGTGATCGTCAGGGTCTTGTTGCCGTTGCTGTACTTCGGCAAGTCGGCGACGCTCATGTCCTGCTCGATCTCGGGCACGACGCCGTTCGCCTGCCAGTACAGCGGCCGCCAGCTCTCCCACTCGAAGGTGAAGGTGTTGTAGACCGAGTTCTGGGCCGAGGGGATGACCGGGAAGATCCAGGTGGGGGTGGCCCCGGGCTGCATGCCCCAGGTAATGGTCCCGGCCTTGATCTTGGCACCGGCCGCGGCCACCGGTATCGACCCGATCCCGCCGGGTACCGTGACCTTGCCGGAGGTGGTGTTGCCGCCGCCTCCGCTGCTACCACTGCTGCTGCAGGCGGCAAGCGCGGTGAGGCTCGCCACCGCGAGGGCAACCCCCGCGACCTTGGTCTTGTTGCGGAACATCATCTGCCCTCCCTCCTCGCGCTGTTCGCGCCTGTGATCCGTGCTGGGGTCATCAGCTTGTCGCCCTTCTCTCGCTGGTTGCCGGTGATCCGCTCCGCACCGTTGCGGGGCACTGGGTCGCAGTACCCCCCAACCCGGTAACGGCCCGTCTCCCCGGCGCATCCGGGCCGGCTCATGACGAGCCAGCCGGTGAGCTACCGGTGTTATGAGTTAGCGGAAGCGTAAGTTCCATATTGCATCGATCTCTCGCCGATAATGTCACAAGTTGCCATCAATCCCCTGACGGGGGCCTCCCGGAGCGCCACGGCTAGCATCCGGACATTTCGGGCTCTAGTCTCCTCTGTTAACTCTGGCACCAACGACCCCATGAGTCTTGGCACCGTGAAGCCTTGTCGCCGGATGGCGGTCTCACCGCAGATTCTCCGTCTGCAACCGTCCGCGACACCAAGAACCTAATCGGGTCTGCTCGCCGTGTCACCCCCGGGGTCCATTGCGCTTGGCTCCGGCCAGTGACTACTAAGCGTAACCCTTTAGCGATCTGTAGACAAATAACTACCCTCCGCGCCCGAACCGGCCTGAATCGGCCTCCCGCGGGCCCCCGCAGGTAGTGCCACATAGCACAACGGAATTGCCCAGCTCAATCGGTTATTAACATCGACGCGGATAACGAATTGGCCATCAATTCATAACGCATCGAAAACGGCACGTCATTAGGACCCGAAAGATCCCGTGGCCCCGGCTGCCCTGCTCGGGGCGGCCGCACCGCGCGAGCCGGGGTCACCGCACGAGCCCGGGTCACCGGAAGATGACCGTGCGGCGGCCGTGCAGCAGGACGCGGTGCTCGGCGTGCCAGCGGACGGCGCGGGCCAGGGCCACCCGCTCGGCGTCCCGGCCGATGGCGGCCAGGTCCTCCGGGCGGTCGGCGTGGTGGACCCGGGCCACCTCCTGCTCGATGATCGGGCCCTCGTCCAGGTCGGGCGTCACGTAGTGGGCGGTCGCGCCGATCAGCTTCACCCCGTGCTCGTGTGCCTGGTGATAGGGACGTGCGCCCTTGAAACTGGGCAGGAACGAGTGGTGGATGTTGATGATGCGGCCCGACATCTTGGCGCACAGCTCGGGCGACAGGATGCGCATGTACCGGGCCAGCACCACGAAGTCGATGCGCAGCTCGCTGACCAGGTCGAGCAGGCGACCCTCGGAGCGCTGCGCGGCCAGCGGATCGCCCGGGGAGCCGGCCGGCACGTACTCGAACGGCACGCCGTGAGCCGCCGCGAGGGCGGCCAGGTCGGGGTGATTGCCGACCACGAGCGGGACGTCGATGCGCAGCGACTCGGCCGCGCGCCGGTACAGCAGGTCGTTCAGGCAGTGCCCGGCCTTGGACACCATGATCAGCGCTCGCGGCTGGACGGCGGTGTCGTGCAGTTCCCACTCCATGCCGAACCCGGCCGCTACCGCCGCGAACCCGCCGTACAGGGAGTCGTAGGTCAGCGGCGGGCCGGGCACCGTCTCGACGTGGACGCGCATGAAGAAGCGGCCGGCGATACGGTCCCCGAACTGCTGGCTGTCGAGCACGTTGCAGCCCGCCTCGTGCAGGTAGGCCGCGACCGCGTGCACGATCCCGGTCCGGTCCGGGCAGGACAGGGTCAGGACGTACTCGCTGCCAGCCGGGCCGCCTGCCGCGGCGGGGGGCATTACGCCCCCACCGCGTGGACGCCGCCGTCCACGTGGACGATCTCGCCGGTGGTGGCGGGGAACCAGTCGGACAGCAGCGCCACGCAGGCCCGCGCGGTCGGCTCCGGGTTGGCGATGTTCCAGCCGAGCGGCGCGCGGGTGTCCCACACGTCCTCGAACCGGTCGAAGCCCGGGATGGACTTCGCGGCCATGGTGCGCAGCGGGCCGGCCGCCACCAGGTTCACCCGGACGCCCTTCTCCCCCAGGTCGCGGGCAAGGTACCGGGAGCAGGACTCGAGCGCGGCCTTGGCCACGCCCATCCAGTCATAGCCCGGCCAGGCGACGCTCGCGTCGAAGTCCAGGCCGACCACGGACCCGCCGCCGCTCATCAGCGGGAGGGCCGCCATCGTGAGCGCCTTCAGCGAGTACGCCGAGACCTGCACCGCGGTGGCCACGTCGGGCCACTTGGTGTGCACGAAGTTCCCGCCGAGGGCCTCCTCCGGGTTCGCGTACGCGATCGCGTGCAGCACGCCGTCCAGGCCGTCGACGTGCTCCGACACCCGGTCGGCGAGCGAGGCGAGATGCTCGTCGCTGCTCACGTCGAGCTCGAGCACCGGCGGCGGCGAGGGCAGCCGCTTCGCGATCCGCTCGACCAGGCTGAGCCGCCCGAAACCGGTCAGCACGACTGTCGCGCCTTCCTGCTGCGCCACCCGCGCGACATGGAACGCGATCGAGGCGTCCGTGATGACCCCGGTGATCAGGATCCGCTTGCCTGCCAGGATTCCCATCCGAGCCTCACTCCCATGGTGATCAGTACGTTCACTGTGCCCCGCAGGGCACCGTCAGCTAAAGGGGCGGCGGCGCGCAGCTTCCGCGCGGCGGTTTGTGGACTGCCGACAATTAGTGGCCCATGCCGAGGCCGCCGTCGACCGGGATGACGGCGCCGGTGATGTAGGCGGCGTCGGGGCCGGCCAGGAACGCGACCGCCGCGGCCACCTCTTCCGGGACGGCGTACCGGCCCAGCGGCACCGCGCCGAGGATCGCGGTCTTCCGTTCCTCGGACAGGCCCGCCGTCATGTCGCTGTCCACGAAGCCGGGTGCGATCACGTTGGAGGTGATGGCGCGCGACCCGAGCTCGCGCGCCAGCGACCGGGCCAGCCCGACCAGGCCGGCCTTGGACGAGGCGTAGTTGGCCTGCCCGGCCGACCCGTACAGGCCGACGACGGAGGAGATGAAGATCAGGCGGCCGCGGCGCATCCGCATCATGCCGCGCACCGCCCGCTTGGCCACCCGGTACGCGCCGGCCAGGTTGGTGTCGAGCACCTCGGCGAAGGCGTCCTCGCCCATCAGCGCGAGCAGCGTGTCCCGGGTCACGCCCGCGTTGGCGACCAGCACCTCGACCGGGCCCTGGTCCGCCTCCACCGCGGTGAAGGCGGCGTCGACCGAGGCCGCGTCGCGCACGTCGCAGCGGACCACCGCGAGCCCCTCTACCGGGTCGCCCGCGCGGGAGGTCACCGTGACGCTGTCACCGTCGGCCGCGAGCCGCCGCGCGATGGCCAGCCCGATCCCGCGGTTCCCGCCGGTCACAAGCACGGAACGCCCCACCCACGCCTCCAAGGTGCCTCAGGGACAGATCGCCAGCACCTTACCGCAGCAGCTGGAAGGCGGTGGAGATAGACTCACGCCGCGTGAACGATGGTCAGTCCAAGATCGACCCGCAATTCGCCGCGCTGCCGCTGCGGGACCTCGCCGACGCAGCGCTCGCGCAAGCCGGCCGCCTGGGCGCCCAGCACGCCGACTTCCGCGCCGAACGCATCCGGGGCCAGCAGATCGGCTTGTCCGACGGGAACCCGCAGACCATGTTCGACGCCGACGAGGTGGGCCTCGCCGTCCGCGTGATCGTGGACGGGACCTGGGGCTTCGCCGCGGCCGTGGACCTCACCGCGGACGCCGCCGCGGAGGCGGCCCGGCAGGCGGTCGAGGTCGCCCGGGTAGCCGCCGCGATGAACACCGAGCCGATCGAGCTGGCCCCCGAGCCCGCCTACGGCGAGGTGACCTGGGTGTCCGCCTACGACACGGACCCATTCGCGGTCAGCGTGGCGGACAAGGTGGCGCTGCTGGCCCAGTGGAGCCGTGACCTGCTCGCGCACCCTGCCGTCAGCCACGTGGACGCCTCGCTGCAGCAGGCCATGGAGTGCAAGTTCTACTCCGACGGCGCCACCACCGCGACCCAGCAGCGGGTCCGGTTGTACCCCCAGCTGACCGCCGTCGCGGTGGCGGACGACGGGCGGTTCGACACCATGCGGACGCTGGCCCCGCCGGCCGGCCGGGGTTATGAGTTCCTCACCGGCACCGGCTGGGACTTCGCGGCCGAGCTGGCCGAGCTGCCCGAGCTGCTGGCCGCCAAGCTGCGGGCCCCCTCGGTCGAGGCGGGTACCTACGACCTGGTCATCGACCCGTCCAACCTCTGGCTCACGATCCACGAGTCGATCGGGCACGCCACCGAGCTGGACCGGGCGCTGGGTTACGAGGCCGCCTACGCCGGCACCTCGTTCGCCACCCTGGACAAGCTCGGCAGCCTCCAGTACGGCTCGCCCGTCATGCACGTCACCGGCGACCGCACCGTCGAGCACGGCCTGGCCACCGTGGGTTACGACGACGAGGGCGTGGCCGGGCAGTCCTGGGACCTGATCCGCGACGGCGTGCTGGCCGGCTACCAGCTGGACCGGCGGATGGCGCTGCTCGAGGGGTTCGGCCGGTCCAACGGCTGCGCGTTCTCCGACGGTCCCGGGCACATGCCGCTGCAGCGCATGGCCAACGTGTCGCTGCAGCCGGCCGCTGACGGCCCGTCCACCGCCGACCTCATCGCGGGGGTCGAGAACGGCATCTACATCCTCGGCGACAAGAGCTGGTCGATCGACATGCAGCGGTACAACTTCCAGTTCACCGGCCAGCGCTTCTTCCGGATCAGGAACGGCCGCCTGGACGGCCAGCTGCGCGATGTCGCCTACCAGGCCACCACCACGGACTTCTGGGGCTCGATGGAAGCCGTCGGCGGACCGCAGACCTACGTGCTCGGCGGCGCCTTCAACTGCGGCAAGGGCCAGCCCGGCCAGGTCGCCCCGGTCAGCCACGGCTGCCCGGCGGCCCTGATGCGCGGCGTGCGGATACTCAACACGGCCGAGGAAGGTGCGGCATGAGCGGCGAACTGACTCCGCAGGAGACCGTCGAGCGAGCCCTGGCCCTGACCGCCGCCGGGCCGGCCCCGGCGACCGCGTGGTGATCGCGGAGGAGACGTCCACCGCTAACCTGCGCTGGGCGGGCAACACCCTCACGACCAACGGCGTATCACGCTCACGCCAGCTCACCGTCATCGCCGTCGACCGGCGCGGTGACGGTGCCGCCGTCGGCGTGGTGTCGCGGGCCGGCGTCCGCGCCGACCAGATCGAGGACGTGGTCCGGGAGGCCGAGCACGCGGCCGCCGAGGCATCCCTCGCCGAGGACGCGAACGAGCTGGCCGGACCGGGAGAAGCCGACTCGTTCGGGGCGGCGGACGGAGAAACCGGCTGGGACGCGGGGCCGGCCCGGACCGAGATCGGGGTGATGCGCGACTTCGCGGCCGCGCTGGGCCAGACGCTGCGCGTGGCCGGGGCATCGGGCCGCAAGCTCTACGGGTTCGCCGAGCACCAGGTGGAGACCACCTTCCTCGGCACCTCGGCCGGGCTGCGGCGGCGGCACGACCAGCCGACCGGGCGGGTGGAACTGAACGCCAAGTCCGCCGACCTGGCCCGGTCGGCCTGGACGGGGGTGTCGACCCGCGACTTCACCGACGTGGACATCGCCGCCCTGGACGCCGGGCTGGCCGGCCGGCTCGACTGGGCCAAGCGCACCGTGGCGCTGCCCGCCGGGCGGTACGAGACGCTGCTCCCGCCGACCGCCGTGTCGGATCTGCTCACGTACCTGTACTGGTCGGCCGGGGCGAAGGACGCGGCGGACGGCCGGACCGTGTTCAGCAAGGCCGGCGGCGGCACCCGGCTCGGCGAGCGGCTGTCCGCCCTGCCCGTGACGCTGTCCAGCGACCCGCGGGCGGCGAGCCTGCGCTGCGCGCCGTTCGTGATCGCGCACGCGTCCGGGGCCGACTCCTCGGTGTTCGACAACGGGCTGCCGCTGGGCCGCACCAACTGGGTCCGTGACGGCTCGCTGGCGGCCCTGGTCTCCTCCCGGCACTCGGCCGCGGCCGCCGGGGTGCCGGCCACGCCGGCCATCGACAACCTGACCTTCGCCACCTCCGCCCCGGACGCGCCGTCCCTGGAGCAGATGATCGCCGCCACCGGGCGCGGGCTGCTGCTCACCTGCCTGTGGTACATCCGCGAGGTCGACCCGCAGACCCTGCTGCTGACCGGGCTCACCCGGGACGGCGTCTACCTGGTCGAGAACGGGGAGGTGACCGGCGCGGTGAACAACTTCAGGTTCAACGAGTCGCCGGTCGCCATGCTGGGACGGCTGCTCGAGGTAGGCGTCACCGAGCCGACGCTGCCGCGCGAGTGGGGCGACTACTTCAACCGGGCCGCGATGCCGCCGGTGCGGGTGGAAGGCTTCAACATGTCCTCGGTGAGCCAGGCCAGCTGATTCTGGGCAAACCGGGCGGGGTGGCGTCCGGCCGGCTTGGCAGGCAGGCATACCTTGGAAGTGTGAGGATGACACATTCCAGCCGGGCGGGCGCCCGTGCACATGGTGACACAGGCGCGCCGGTCGCTGTCGGACGACATCGCCTACCGGCAGCGCCGCTACCTGCTGATGATGGGCATCCGCGCGATCTGCTTCGTGATAGCCGTCTGCCTGTACGTCAACCACTTCGGCTGGCTCGCCGCGATACCGGCGATCGGGGCCATCTTCATTCCGTATTTCGCCGTCGTGTTCGCCAACGGCGGCCGGGAGCCGGACAACACCCGCGGCTTCATGGAGTACCGGCCGAACGTACCCGCTACCCGTGACCCCCGCACCCTCCCGCATGCAAACGAGGGAAACGGCAGCCGGCCCGTCGAGCCGGGCTCTGCGGATAACTAATCAGGACACGGATTGGCCCTGCTCAAGGCTCGTCCCGAGATCCGGTTGTAATTGGGTCTTGACACACTAGGGGGTGTTTCCGTGTACGATTCATATCGATGCTCTGGTCCCCCGTCGGAGCATCACTGCCGGCGTTCCGGGCCCCCGTCGGAACGCCGATGAACGCGACGCCGGGTGGTTTGCCCCCGTAGCCACCCGGCGTCGCCCTATGCTCGGGGGCTTTCAGCTCCCTCGCCGTGGGCTCGCAGTGCTTTTCCGGGGGGACGACCCCCCGGAGCCCCCCGAGCGGCCCCCTGTGCGGGGCTGGAGCGCGCCGTAGGCCTGCTTCTGGCGTGTCCTGGGCGGGCTTGCACTGGGGTCGGCTGGGGTTGGCTCTGGGTTTGGCTGGGGTTCATCTTCTGGGGGGCTTCTGGAGCGGGCTGGTCGATCTTCAGGGTTGGCTCTGATTATCTTCAGTGATGGGGTTGTGCCTGGTACTTGGTACCGGGGATGGTCACTCTCCGCGCCTGGCACGGCTGGGATGGCGGCGCGGGCGGGCGGGCGGATCGTCTAGTCCGCCGGGGCCCCGGCCGGACTCCGGGGCGGGCTCGCCGGGGGCGCGGGTTCGTCTCGGGAGTGTCGCGTCCTGGGCTCGCTGGGGAGGTCAGGGGTGGCGGGTTGGGGGTGGCCGGGAGAGGGGGTGGGGAGTTAGTCTTGGGGGGATCTGAGGGAGGGGTACGCGGGGTGGCCACTTGGAGTGCGCCGTAACTGCGAATTAGGTTGCGCGGGTTGGCTCATCGGGATTTTGGGGATGGGCGAGGACGCAATCCGTAAGGTTTCTTGTCCGTAGACGGCCGTACTGGTTGTGTTACCAGTCGGGGGATTGCCGGTTACTTTTCGTTATAGAGACGAGCAAAACTGGTAAACGATCCGCAGGTGCTTACCAGTTAATACCGGCGAATGCCTCAACATTGCATACAATGTTGCGATGGCTATTCGGTCTTGCGGAACTCGGCTATGGCTATGCCTAGCATCGCTAGGCCCATCACCGCGACGATAGCCAGGGACAGGCCCGTCGGGACCAGCCAGCCGTTCCAGGTGACGCCGGGGCTGAGCGCGTTCAACGCCGCCCGGCCGACGGTCAGCTGGCCGAACACCGCGTGCCGCATCGGGTCGACGATGTAGGTGAGCGGATCGATCCTGGTCAGCACCGTCAGCCAGGAGGGCAGCCCGTTCAGCGGGTACAGCGCGCCGGACAGGAAGAACAGCGGCAGGACGAACAGCTGGGTCAGGGCCATGAACGCCTGGATCTGCTTGATCCGGGCCGCCATCATCACGCCGAACGCGGTCAGCGTGAACGCCAGCAGCAGCAGCTCCCCCACCAAGGTGATCAGCAGCACCGGGTCGTAGGGGACGTGCGCCACGCCCGCCAGGGCCAGGAAGATGATGCCCTGGAAGGTGGCTACGGTCGCGCCGCCCAGGCACTTGCCGATCACGATCGCCCACCGCCGGACCGGCGCGACGAGCATCTCGCGCAGGAACCCGAACTCCCGGTCCCAGACGATCGAGGCGGCCGAGAAGATCGACGTGAACAGCACCGACATCGCCAGGACGCCGGGGTAGATGAACGTCTGGAAGTCGACGCCGGGCGGCAGGCCGCGGCCGGCCAGCCGGGAGAGCCCGGTGCCCAGGATGAACAGGAAGAGCACCGGCTGGACCAGCGAGGTGACCGCCCGCAGCCGGTCGGTGCGGAACCGGATCAGCTCACGGCGCCAGACGATGCTGACCGCGCGCAGGTCGGCGCGGATGCTGCGTTCCGGGACCGCGACCCTGATGAGCTCGGTGAGATTACGCTCGGCGGCCGGGGAGGCCTCCTCGGCCGCCATGTCCTTCGTGGCCATCGCTACCTCCTGCCGAACCGGGTGGCGATCCGGCGATTGCGGTCGCCGATCGAGGCCTCGGCGTCACGGATCGTCTTGCCGGTATAGGACATGAACACGTCATCCAGCGAGGGCCGGGACACGCTCACCGACTTGATCGCCACCGGCAGGCGCGCGAACAGCTGGGGCACGAAGTGCTCCCCCGATTCCACCGAGAACGTCACCAGGCCCTCGTGCACGGCCGCCTCCAGGCCGAACACCTCCGCCAGGGAGCGGATGGCGGCCGGGTCGTCCGCGGTGCTGATCTGGACGCGGTCCTTGCCGATCGAGGCCTTCAGCGCCTCCGGCGTGTCGATGGCCACGATGTTGCCGTGGTCGATGATCGCGATCCGGTCGCAGTTCTCCGCCTCGTCCATGTAGTGCGTGGTGAGGAAGATCGTGATGTCCTCGCGCTGCTTGAGCTCGTTGATATACGCCCAGATCGATACCCGGGTCTGCGGGTCGAGCCCGACCGTCGGCTCGTCCAGGAACAGCACCCGCGGCGCGTGCAGCAGGCCGCGGGCGATCTCGAGCCGGCGCTGCATCCCGCCGGAATAGGTGGCTACCACGCTCCCCCGGCGGTCCCACAGGCCCACCATCTCCAGGACCTGGCGCAGCCGCGGCGCGAACGCCGCCTTGGGCACGCCGTACAGGTCGGCGTGGAAGCGCAGGTTCTGCTCGCCGGTCAGGTAGTTGTCCAGGGTGGTGTCCTGGAAGACCAGGCCGATGTTGCGGCGCACGGTATCGCGCTCGGAGACGACGTCGTGGCCTGCCACCCTGGCGGTACCCGAAGTCGGGTCCGCCAGGGTGCACAGGATCTTGATGGTGGTGGATTTACCTGCCCCGTTCGGGCCGAGGAAGCCGAAGGTCTCTCCGGCCGCCACCTCGAAGTCGATGCCGCGCACCGCCTCGATCTCGCCGTACCTCTTGGTCAGCGCGCTGACCGAGATAGCCGAAGTCACCCTTGCGCGTCCTGTTCCGTTTCCTCGCCGTCAGTCGCGAGAATACGGTATAGGGCCTTGCGGGCGTCAGCCAGGATCTTGCTGGCTTGCTGGATCTGAGCCGGCGTACCGGCCTGCGCCACCTGCACGGTGGCCATGGCCACGTTGCGGGACAGGTTATGCATCTGGACCGCGGCATCGTCCACGCTGCCGGTCACGGCATCCCAGGACGCCTTGAGCTCGTCGGCGTGGGCCTGGACATACGCCCGGCCCTCGTCGGTCAGCGTGTAATTCCGCTGGCGCTCCTCGCCGGCCGCCGGGCTGATCAGGCCCTCGTCCTCCAGCTGCTGCAGCGCCGGGTACACCGAGCCCGCGCTCGGCCGCCAGACGCCCTGGGTACGCGCGCCGATCTCCTGGATGATCTGGTAGCCGTTCCATGCCTCCCCCTCGGCCAGCAGGTCGAGGATCGCGGCCCGCACGTCACCGCGCCGGACTCGCGGCCCCCGGCCGCCGAACCGCGGTGGCCCGAACGGCCCGCCGCGGACGCCGAACTCGAACGGCCCGCCGCCCCACGGTCCGGGACCGCCGGGGCCGCCTGGGCCACCGCGCATCCGGCCGCGTGCCCGGTAGCCGCCACGGCCACCACGATGCTCTCGGGGTTCTCCCCATGATTCGTTATGCATTGTGTTACTCCTTATAACTCTCTAGATCGCTCATCGATCCTTGTTGTTAGTTCGACGATATATCGACGAGAACATTCTGGCAAGGCTGAGGTTCAAGATCTTTTACCGATCCGGGGCTGGCGCGGTCGCCGCCCGCGCCTGCCCTTGGACCCCAGTCAGCGCATCCGCGCCGCGCACCCGACCCGTACCAGCCCTGCTCGCCAGACCCCGGCCTGGAAGCGGTCTGGGCCTCGCCGACGTTGACCCAGACCAGTTCGGGCTCCACGTCACGCCAGACCAGTTCGGGCTCCACGTCCCCCCAGACCAGTTCGGGCTCCACGTCACGCCAGACCAGTTTGGGCTTCGCCAGGCGTGCGCCCGTCGATAAGCCCGGACTCCCCCAAGGGCCCGATGGCGACTCTTTGAAGTGAGACGGGCAGCGGGCTGGCGGCCTTCCCGTCGCCGGATCCCGGGGATCACGGCGCCCTCATCCGCCGCGCCCAGCGGCCCCCGCACCGCCGCGATGTGACACCGGTCCGCATGCAACCGGCGCACTGCCACATCGCGCCGCCCTCGCCCCGCCGCCCCCGGCCCTGCTGAGGCTCTCGCTGCGGGTCCAGGCTACGGACGGCAAGCTCGGAGCGTGGCCCAGCTCGAGCGGGGCGCGTGAAAGCCTGCCGCTTCTTGCTGTTATCGGAATTGACGGGAGAGGCGTAGGGATTGATCGCAGTTCGGCGTTCGGCACTTCGGACCTAGTGCCTCGACTAGCACACCTGTCCCGTTGGTCTCACTGGTCGCAGACGGTAGCCCGAAGCAACCACCGCGATGTGACACTGCGGTTGTCCCAGCCACGACGATGTGGCATCGCGGTGGTTGCGACCTGGCTCCGGGCGGGAGCGGAGAGGCGGGAGAGGTGCGAGAGGCGGGAGCGGGGAGGCGGGAACGGGGGGTGGTTACGGGAGGATAGCGGTGGTTACGGGAGGACGGGGAGGGGGTACTCGCGGCGGATGCTGTTGCCGAGGCGGGAGATGTCGGCGCCGTAGACGTGCATGGAGATAGCTACGGTGTCGCCGGTGTTGCGGACGCGGTGGATGTCGCCGGGGGGCGCGAAGGCGCTCACCGATCCGGGCGGGTTCACGTTGCGGGTGGTGAGCCGGAGCGCCTGTCCCTCGCCGGCCAGTTCACCGCCGGCCAGTTCGCTGTTGGCTAGTTCGCTGTTGGCCAGCGCGAAGATTTCCTCGTGCTCGCGGCCCTGCAGGACGGCGGTGACGCACCAGGCCACGTGGTCATGGACCGGCGTCTGCTGGCCGGGCAGCCAGACCATGGCCGAGACCGAGAAGGTGCCGTCGGGTTCGGCGTACAGCAGGTGGCTCTGGTAGCCAGCCGGGTCGCCGCGCCGCAGCGGCGCGGGCAGGATCACGGCGGGATCGGGCAGCTGGGCGCCCAGCGCCCGGGCGACCCGGTCGGCGGTCTGCTGCCAGTCCAGGCCACGGCGGACCTCGGCCCTGATGGCGCGCACCAGATGGTCCGGGCACGTCCCGGCGATGGCCGCCGAACGGCCTTCGGGATTAACGGTCCTGGTCAGCGACATGGTTCTTAGGCTAGTGAGCATCGGCCTATCAACACTAATGCCAATTGCCTGCCCTACACATAGACGGTATCGATCAGTGGTGAACGGCTCCTAGACGGCGACGGTGGAGTAGGCGATCACGCCCCGGCGCATGGCGTCGATGGCGGCGCGGGCGGCCTTCGCCAGGTCGGCCCGGCGCCGGGCATCGTCGTCGTCCGCTTCCGCGGGGGCACTGGCCGCCGGGGCGGACGCGGGAGCACTGGCCGCCGGAGCACTGGCCGCGGGAGCACTGGCCGCGGGAGCACTGGCCGCGGGGGCGGCGGCGGCGATCTGGTCCAGCAGGTCGATGAGCTGCTTGACCGAGCGGACGAAGTCGCCCGGGGTCAGGTCGGGCGATTCGTCCAGGACGGCCTCCAGCCGGGCGCCGCGCGCCCAGCGGTAGGCCGCCCAGGCGAAGCCGAGGTCGGGCTCGCGCAGGAACGACAGCTCGTTGTCCTTCTCCAGCTGGTCCAGCTCGCCCCAGGTGCGGACGGTGGCGACCAGCACCTCGGGCACCCGCCCCTTGGGCAGCCGCGGCGGCTGGACGTCGTCGGCCTGGCGCGACTCGAAGGACAAGGCGGACACGCAGGCGGCGAGCTCGGCCGCCGACAGGCCGTCCCACAGGCCCCGGCGCAGGCACTCGGCGGCCAGCAGGTCCAGCTCGCTGTACAGGCGGCCCAGCTGCCGGCCGTCCGGCGTGACGGTGTCCCCGGTCAGGTAGCCGAGGCTTTCCAGCACCCGGCAGACCCGGTCGAAGGTCCGGGCGATCACGTGCGACCGGCCGGCCACCCGGCGCTCGATCGCCTCGGTCTCGCGCGCGAGCCGGAAGTAGCGTTCGGCGTACCGGGCGTGGCTCTCGCGGTCCGCGCAGGCGTGGCACGGGTGACGGCGCAGCCGCCGCCGCAGGTCCGTGATCTCCCCGGCCGCCGCCGGGGCGTTCTGTTCCCAGTCGGCCGCGCGGGTGGGCCGCCGGGCCCCGTTGCCCCCGTCGTGGCTGGCCAGGCGGTTCCGCATGGTGGTGGCGAGGTCCTTGCGGTGCTGGGGGGAACGCGGGCTGAACGACCCGGGAATACGGATCTTGTCGATGACCTCGGCCGGGACCGGGAAGTCGGCGACCGCCAGCCGCTTGACCTGCCGCCCCTCGGTCAGCACGAGCGGCCCCGGCCCGGCGTACTCGGCCGACCCGTTGACCACGGCGGCGGCGGTGTCGCCGCGGGCGGGCCGCAGGCCGGGCTGCAGGACCACGGCGAGGCCGGCCCGCCGGCCGCCCGGCACGCGGATGATGTCACCCGGCCGCAGCTGCGACAGGGAACGCGCCGCTTCGGCCCGGCGCGAGGTCGCACGGGCCCGGGAGAAATCACCCTCTCGTTCGGTCAAAGATCTTCTCAGCTGGGCATACTCGGCGAAGTCACCCTGATCGCAGGTCATCGCGGTGACCAGGTCCGCCATCGCCTTGCGGTTCCGGCGGACCTGGCGGGTCAGCCCGACGACGCCCCGGTCGGCCTGGAACTGCGCGAACGAGGACTCGAGCAGGGCCGAGGCCCGGGCGCGGCCGGCCCAGCCGGTCAGGTTGACCGCCATGTTGTAGGAGGGGCGGAAGCTCGAGTTGAGCGGGTAGGTCCGGGTGCTGGCCAGCCCGCCCAGGGCGCCGGGGTCCATGCCCGGCTGCCACAGCACCACCGCGTGGCCCTCGACGTCGATGCCGCGGCGCCCGGCCCGCCCGGTCAGCTGGGTGTACTCCCCCGCGGTCAGGTTCGCGTGGGTCTCGCCGTTCCACTTGTCCAGCTTCTCGATGACCACGGTCCTGGCCTGGCATGTTGATGCCGAGGGCGAGGGTCTCGGTCGCGAACACCGCCCGGACCAGGCCGGCCGCGAACAGCTCCTCGACGACCTCCTTGAACGCGGGCAGCATCCCGGCGTGGTGGGCGGCGATCCCGCGCCGCAGGCCGTCCAGCCAGGCGCCGTAGCCGAGGACGGTCAGGTCCTCGGGCGGGATGTCGGCGGTACGGCGCTCGGCGACCCGCTGGATCGTCTCGGCTTCTTCGGGCGTGGTCAGCCGCAGGCCCGCGATCTGGCACTGCTCGACGGCCGCCTCGCATCCGGCCCGGCTGAAGATGAACGTGATGGCCGGCAGCAGGCCGTCGGAGTCGAGCCGCGCGATCACGTCGGGCCGGTAGGCGGCCGGGAACCGGCGCGGACGGCGGTTGCCCCGGCCGGGGCGGGGCGGGGCCTTGCGCTCGATCCAGGTGTCCCGCTGGGCGACCCGGAGCAGCTCGGGGTTGACCCGCAGGTGCTCCTCGGTGCCCGGGCCGGCCGCGGGCACCGTGCCGGTGAACAGGTCGTACAGCCGGTTCCCGGCCAGCACGTGCTGCCACAGCGGGACCGGCCGCTGCTCGTCCACGATCACCGTCGTGCCGCCGCGGACCTGGTCCAGCCACTCGCCGAACTCCTCGGCGTTGCTCACCGTCGCGGACAGCGCCACCACCCGCACCGACTCGGGCAGGTGGATGATCACTTCTTCCCAGACCGCGCCGCGGGACCGGTCGGCCAGGTAGTGCACCTCGTCCAGGACGACATAGCCGAGCCCGGCCAGGGCCTGCGAGCCGGTGTACAGCATGTTGCGGAGCACCTCGGTGGTCATGACCACCACCGGGGCGTCGCCGTTGATGCTGTTGTCCCCGGTGAGCAGGCCCACCGTGCGGCTGTCGTAGCGGCGTACCAGGTCGGCGTACTTCTGGTTGGACAGCGCCTTGATCGGCGTGGTGTAGAAGCACTTGCGTCCCTGGGCCAGCGCCAGGTGCGCGGCGTACTCGCCGATCACCGTCTTGCCCGAGCCGGTCGGCGCGGCCACCAGCACGCCGTGGCCGTCGCCGAGGGCGCGGCAGGCGGCGACCTGGAAGTCGTCGAAGTCGAAATCGTAGAGCGCGCGGAAATCGGCGAGTTCCGGGGCAGCCTGGCGGTCGCGGAACGCGGCGTACCGGTCCGCCGGTGTTGTCATGGATTCCAGACTAGGGTCCCCGGCCAGGTGGCCGGGGCGCAGGTGCTAGTTGAGGTGCCGGCCGGGGTGGTCGTCCACGTCGTCCAGGCCGTCGTCCAGGCTGTTCAGGTCGATCGGGGAGAGCTCGTCGTCGGCCAGGCCGGCGTACGGGTCGGGATGCAGCCGGGCCCGGCGGCGGTCGTTGTACCACACGATGAACTCCGCCACCTCCACCAGCGCCGCGCACGCACCGCCCAGGATCAGCATCGTGATCGGGTCCGGGCTCGGGTTCGCGACCCCCGCGATCAGGAACGTCCCGAAGATCAGCATCCGCCGCCACTTCCGGAACCGCTCGTGGGTCAGGATCCCGGCCAGGTTCAGCATGATGATCAGCAGCGGCAGCTCGAACGCGATCCCGAACGCGAGCATGATCGTCATCACGAAGCTCATGTACAGGTCGACCTGGATCAAGTTGTCCACGCCGTGCGGCGTCAGGCCCAGCAGGTAATGCATCGACCGGCCCAGCGACAGGTACGCCAGCACGTTCCCGGCGAGGAACAGCGGCACCGCCGTGCCGATGAAGATATAACCCCACCGCTTCTCCCGCGCGTGCAGGCCCGGCGCGACGAACGACCACATCTGGAACAGCCAGACCGGGGAGGACAGGATGATCCCGACGATCAGGGCGACCTTGACCCGCAGGTAGAACGCGTCCAGCGGCCCGTTCAGCACCAGCTGGTTCACGCCCAGCTTCCCGCACCCGTGATACCCGCGGATCGTGGCATTGCACAGCGGCCGCTCGATGAAATGCCAGACCGGGTTGAAGAAGACGAACCCGACGATCATCCCCGCGATCAGGGCGAGCGCCGACTTGACCACCCGGTTGCGAAGCTCCCGCAGGTGGTCGAACAGCGGCATCCGCCCCTCGGGGTTCTGCTGCCGCTGCGAGCGCACGTAACGCTCACCGACGATGCGGGCGCCCTGGATGGCGCCGGGGAGTTTCGCCATGATCCTGTCCGGCGGTAACGCGCCCTAGCTGGGCTGCGTGTGCTGCGGTTCGGGGGTACTCGGCACGGGAGTGTCCATGGCGGAGGCCCGCTGCATGTCGCGGATCTGCTGCTGCAGCGCGTCGATCTGCTCCTGCTGGTCGACCGGGGCCGGCGCCGGCGTGAGCTGGGGCTGCTGGAACTTGGGCGCCGCCGTGCTGCTCTGGGCGGGCGCTTCCTGCTCGTCCTCGTGCAGGCTCGATACTTCCTTCTTCAGGATCCGCATCGACTGGCCGAGCGAGCGCGCCGCCTGGGGCAGCTTCCTTGACCCGAACAGCACGATGATCACCACCGCGATGATCAAGATCTTCCACGGGCTGTCAAACAGGTCGCCAACCATGTCAGTCCTCTTTAACGCCGGAGTCATCCTTCTCGGCCAGAGTCTACACGCGAGCCCCCGCTGAGGCAGTTTCCGCAGGCGAACTGCGTGTACGGGCCGATAATGCCACATAATTCGCGAGGGCGGCGGCGGCCGCCTCGCGTACCTGCGCCAGCAGCGGCAGCGGCGAGATGACCCGGCCGTCCTCGCCGAGCCGCAGCGCCAGCCGCCGCACCCAGCCGGTGTCCGGGGTGCGCAGCACCACCCGCAGCCGGCCTTCCTCCAGCTCGGTCACCGACTCGCACGGGTAGTACTCCGCGACCCACCGCCCGGCCGCGGACAGCTCGAGCTCGACCAGCACGTCGTCCGCCGACGGCCGGAACAGGCCCTGGTCGACGTCCACCGGCTCGGCCTCGGCCGGCGGGGCCGACGGCACGTCGAGCACCTCCAGGCCGAGCACCCGGTCCAGCCGGAACAGCCGCACGCCCTCGGCCCGCAGGCACCAGCCCTCGAGGTACGGCCGCCCCTCCACCACCAGCAGCCGCATCGGGTCGACGTCACGCTCGGTCGCCTCGTCCCGGCCGGGCACGTAGTAGCGCAGGTGCACCCGCCGCCGGGTCGCCAGGGCGGCGCGGATCTGCGCGGCGTAGCCCTCGGCGCCTTCGCTCGGGAAGTCGACCTGCACGGCTACCTTGGCACTGGCCGCGGCGGCCTCGCCCGCGGCCGCTTCCAGCTTGGCGATCAGCCGGGACAGGGCCGAGCGGTCCTCCAGGCCCGGCACCTCGGCCAGCATGCGCAGCGCGACCAGCAGCGCGCTGGCCTCGTCGACGGCCAGCCGCAGCGGGCGGCCCATCGACTCGGCCTGGCTGACCACGATCTCGCCGCCCTCGTAGGACAGGTCGATCGGGCAGTAGGGATCGGGGGCACGCAGCTCGACGCACCACAGCAGGTTGAGGTCGTCGACGAGCTCGCGCTCGCTGACCCCGAACGCCGCCGCGGTCTCGGCCAGGCCCACCGCCTTGCGGCTCATCACGTAGGGCACCAGCGCCAGCAGCCGCTGCAGCCGCTCCGTCGACGTCACCAGGGCGCTCACGTGACCACTCCCTTGAGCCGGCGGATGACGGCCTCGCGCAGGTCGGGCGGGTCGAGGACGATCGCGTCGGGGCCGAACGAGGCGATGTAGTCGGCGAACCAGCCCAGGCCCTCGAAGCGGGTGGACACCAGGTCCCAGCCCGGCGCCGTCTCGTCGGCCCGGACCTCGGCCGCGTGCCGGCGCAGCCCGACGCCGGACCCGGCCCGCACCCGCAGCAGTGCGGTGTGCTCCTGGACGGGCCCGGAATCCCGGCCGCGGACCATCTCGCGCACGTCGACGCCGTCCGGCACCGTCACCTGGCCGGCCGGGCCGCTGAACTTCACCGGCCCGGCGATCCGGTCGAGCCGGAACACCCGGGTGGCGTCGCGAGCCCGGTCCCGGCCCGCCACGTACCAGCGGCCGTGCCGGTTCACCACGCCCCACGGCTCGAGCTCGCGGCGCTGCGGGTCGCTGCGCCCGGCCGCGCGGTAGCTGAACGTCACCGGCCTGCGGTCCCTGACCGCCTCCCACAGCGGCCCGAAGGCCGGCTCGGGAGCACCCAGCCGGGGCTCGATGCCGCGCGGCACCGGGGAGTGCTCGTCGTCGCCGTCCGCGTCGATGCCGGCCGCCCGCAGCTTCAGCAGCGCGCCGGCCGCGGCCCCGGCCAGCTCGGCGCGCTGCCAGACCCGGGCGGCCAGGCCGAGCACGGCCGCCTCGTCCGCCTCGAGCCGCAGCTCGGGCAGCTGGTAGGCCTGCTGCCTGATCCGGTAGCCGGGATCCTCGTCGAACGGGTGGTTGACGCCGGTCTCCAGCGGCACGCCCAGGTCACGCAGGTCCTCCTTGTCCCGCTCGAACATGCGCTTGAACAGGTCGTCCTGCTCGGGGTAGCCCGGCACGGCCGCGCGGACCTGCTCGGCGGTGAGGTAGCGCTTGGTGGAGAGCAGGCACACGACAAGGCCGAGCAGCCGCTCAGTCTTGCGCTTGGACATGGGCTTCCGATCCCTGAAGGGGGCCAAGGAGATGATCCCAGATTATTGTCTCGCAGGGAGTGCCGGCTCAGGGGCAGCGACCCGGGAAGCGGGTTGACTAGAGTGCCCAGATGATCACATGGCGGAACGGCACGGTCAGCGGGATGCGCCGCGAGTGGACCGGGGCGGTCGAGCTCGACGTCACGGTGGACGGCGCCCCCGGGGCCCCGGGGGAAGGAGCCCAGGTCCGGGCGCTGGCCTACCCGGCGCTGACCGGGCGGCCGCAGCCCGGTGACCGGGTGCTGCTCAACACCACGGCGCTCGACCTGAAGCTGGGCACCGGCGGCTACGCCCTGGTGATCGCGATCCCGGACCGGCTGCCGCCCGACCCCGAGCTGCCCGGCCACCTGGTCAAGGCCCGCTACTCCCCGCTCCAGGCCACTGTGCTGGGCGCGGACGAGCAGGGCTCGCCGCACTACGACGTGCTGCGCGACGCGGACGACATCGGCGGGATGCCGGTGGTGGTGGCCGACCTGCACTCGGCTCTCCCGGCCGTGCTGGCCGGGGTCTTCAGTCCAGCCGAACGGGGCGGCGTTCCCGTTCCCGCCCCCCGCGTCGTCTACGTGATGCAAGACGGGGGCGCCCTGCCCGCCTGGTTCTCGCGGACCTGCGCGGCGCTCCGGGAGGCGGGATGGCTGGCGGCGACGGTGACCACCGGCCAGTCGTTCGGCGGGGACCTGGAAACGGTGACGGTGCACACCGGGCTGCTGGCCGCCCGGCACGTGCTCGGCGCCGACATCGCCGTGGTCGCGCAGGGGCCGGGCAACCTCGGCACCGGGACCCGGTGGGGGTTCTCCGGGGTGGCGGCGGGCGAGGCAGTCAACGCCGCCGCCGCGCTGGGCGGCCGCCCGGTGGCGTCGCTGCGGGTCAGCGAGGCCGACCCGCGCGAGCGGCACCGCGGCGTCTCGCACCACAGCCTGACCGCCTACGGCCGGGTCGCGCTGGCCCGGGCCGACGTGGTGGTCCCGGAGCTGGACACCGATTTCGGGAAGCTCGTCGCGGCGGACGCCGCGGGGCTGGCCGGACGGCACGACATCGTCGCGGTGCCGGTCGATGGCCTGGAGGCGGCGCTGCGCGCGGCCCCGGTGCGGCTATCGACGATGGGCCGCGGCCTGGACTCCGATCTCGCTTACTTCATGGCCGCGGCGGCGGCCGGCCGGCATGCCGGCCGCCTGCCGCGGCGTTAGGTGCTGGCCGCTAGGTGCTGGCTCAGCCCTGCTTGAGCGCGTCGATGATGTCGACCACGAACAGCAGGGTGTCCTTGCCGGTGATGCCGGCCTGGGAGGCGCCGGCCGTGCCGTATCCCTCGGCCGGCGGGATCGAGAGCAGCACCCGGCTGCCCACGGTCTGGCCGGTCAGGCCCTTGTCCCAGCCGGGGATGACCTGCTCGGGCGACGCGCCGATGACGAAGCCGAACGGCGAGCCCGACGACCAGGAGGAGCCGAAGACCTTCTTGGTCCGCCAGATGTAGCCCGAGTACTGCGCGACGATGTACTCGCCCTTGGCGACCTTCGGGCCATTGCCCTTCACCAGCGTCTTGGTCACCAGCGCGCTGGGCGGCGTGGCGGAGGTGAAGGACACGGTCGGCGCGGTGCCCGACTTGGCGTTGACGGTGGGCAGGTTGCCGCCGCCGTTGGAGACCTGGGCGCCGGTCGCCCCGGCGGTGTCGGCGTAGGACTTCACCACGTCGATGACGAACACCAGCCAGGTGCTGCCGGTGACGCCGATCTGCGAGTTGCCCGCGGTGCCGTACCCCTGGGCGGGCGGGATGACCGCGAGGACGCGGCTGCCGACCTTCTTGCCCAGCAGCGCGGTCTCCAGGCCGGGCAGCATCTGGCCGCCGATCACCGTGGGGCTGCTGGTGTAAGTGCTGGCCTTCAGCGAGGAGCTCTTGCCCTGCCAGAAATAGAGCACGAAGTTCGCGGCCACGGCGTCGGCCTTGGTCACGGCGGAGCCGGTGCCCTGGATGAGCGTCTTGACCGTCAGGCTGCTGCCCGGCAGGGCCTTGGGGATGGTCACCTTGGGCGCCTTGCCGAATGCCCCGATGGCGGTGACGGCCGTGTTCGCGCCCGTACCGCTCACGCTCCCGCCGGCGGCGGAGGCGGACGCGGACGCGGAGGAAGGCGAAGAAGCAGAAGACGACTTCGACGACGACCCGCAGCCCGCGAGGACCACGCACGCCAGCAGGGGAATGGCGATGAGCGCTAGAAAGCGTCGCATGAAGAAAACCCTCAAATGTGGTGGATGTCAGCCACGTCAGCCTACTGGCCAGGCTGAGGGGCCGCGCCCTACACCGGGCGGCCTGGAGCGAACTCCCAGGTTCACTTTCCCGGCGTCACATTCCCGCGATGAGCTTCTCCACGCGCTCGTCGACCGAGCGGAACGGGTCCTTGCACAGCACCGTCCGCTGGGCCTGGTCGTTCAGCTTGAGGTGCACCCAGTCGACGGTGAAGTCGCGCCGCTTCTCCTGGGCCCGCCGGATGAACTCGCCGCGCAGCTTGGCCCGGGTGGTCTGCGGCGGGACCGACTTGGCCTCGAAGATGTCGATGTCACGGGCCGCCCGCTCCACCGCCCCGGCCCGCTGCAGCAGGTAGTACAGGCCGCGGCCGCGGTGCACGTCGTGGTAGGCCAGGTCGAGCTGGGCCACCCGGGGCGAGGACAGCGGCAGGTCGTGCCGGGCCCGGTACCGCTCGATCAGCTGGTACTTGGTCACCCAGTCGACCTCGCGCGCGATCATGTCGAGGTTGCCCGTCTCGATCGCGGACAGCGCGCGCTCCCACATGTCCAGGACCCGCTTGCTCACCGGGTCGAGGCCGTTCTTGGCGGTGAAGTCCTTGGCCCGGTTCAGGTACTCGTACTGGATGTCCAGGGCGGACAGCTCGCGCCCGTTGGCCAGCCGGACCCGGCTGCGGCCGGTCATGTCGTGGCTGACCTCGCGGATGGCCCGGATCGCGTTATCCAGGGTCAGGTCGCGCATGATCGCGCCGGCCTCGATCATCCGCAGCACCAGGTCGGTCGACCCGACCTTGAGCAGCGTGGTGGTCTCGCTCATGTTGGAGTCGCCGACGATCACGTGCAGCCGCCGGAAGCGCTCGGCGTCGGCGTGCGGCTCGTCCCTGGTGTTGATGATCGGGCGCGACCTGGTGGTGGCCGAGGAGACGCTCTCCCAGATGTGCTCGGCCCGCTGGCTGACGCAGTAGACCGCGCCGCGCGGAGTCTGCAGCACCTTGCCCGCCCCGCAGATGATCTGCCGGGTGACCAGGAACGGGATCAGGATGTCGGCCAGCCGGCCGAACTCGCCATGCCTGGCCGACCAGGTAGTTCTCATGGCAGCCGTAGGAGTTGCCCGCGGAGTCGGTGTTGTTCTTGAACAGGTAGATGTCGCCGGCGATGCCCTCCTCGCGCAGCCGCCGGTCGGCGTCCACGAGCAGGCCCTCCAGGATCCGCTCCCCCGCCTTGTCGTGCGCGACCAGGTCGAGCACGTTGTCGCACTCGGGGGTGGCGTACTCGGGATGGCTGCCCACGTCGAGGTAGAGCCGCGCCCCGTTCCTGAGGAAGACGTTGCTGCTACGACCCCACGACACCACCCGCCGGAAGAGGTAGCGTGCCACCTCGTCCGGCGAGAGCCTCCGCTGTCCGCGGAAGGTGCACGTAACGCCGTACTCATTCTCGACACCGAATATTCGCCGGTCCACACGCCAAGGCTACGTCCCGTCGCCCCGTGACAACACCCATCCCCCGCGTGTCGGTGTTCCGCGGGTCAGGAGCGGGGCAGTTCGGCGAGCAGGTTCTTGTCGTAGACGTAGACCGTGTAGGGACCGGTGTGATACACCCTGGCCGGCTTGCCCAGCGCCGCCAGCGCGGCCTGATTGGGCTGCCAGTGGTGGAAGAACCCCGGGGTCTTGCTGGTCACCAGGAAGTTGGCCTGGTGGGATCCGGGGTCGTACCAGGAGGCCTTGGCCTCCCACAGATCCGGCGCCAGCGTGCCGGGCAGCACGGCCCGGATCGTGACGGTGCCGTCGCTGCCCACGGTGGCCACGCTCGACTCCCAGTAGCCGCCGATCCCGCTGGTCAGGTGGTGAGCCTGGAGAAAGGTGACCAGCCGCGCGTTCATCGGGGGGACCGATGGCTGGGCGGCGGCCCAGCCGAGGCCGGCCGCATACCCGGCCAGCACGACGGCGCCGATCGCGGCGCCGGCCCGGCCGGCCCGGGGCACCGGGCGCCGGTGGCCGGCCGGCGGCGCCGGGCGCAGGGCGCCGAGCAGGCCGGCCGCCAGGGTCCGGCCGACGAGGACCGCGCCGTACGGGAGCACGATCGCGAACTCCCGGGCGTTCAGGTCGGTCGCGTTGGCCAGCGTGCTCGGCACGTACGCGGCCACGTTGACGACCATCGCGACCAGCAGGACCTGGCTGATCAGGTCGGGCCAGGACCAGAAGTGCCGTGCCACCCGCCAGGCGGCCCACACGACCAGGGCGACCCCGGCCAGGTGCAGCAGCGAGAAGGCCAGTGCGACCGGCGGTCCCTGCGGCTTGGCCCCGAACAGCGCGAGCAGCCCCTTGGCGGTCACGTAGACGTGCTTAGGCCAGGTGCCCACCGGAGCCAGCTGGTAGGGCACCGGGTGCAGGTAGGCCTGGAGCAGCCGGCCCGCCAGCGAGGCCAGCCCGTAGGAGGCGATGGCCGCGACGGCCAGGGCCAGCTCGTACCAGCTCGCCCGCAGGACGGCCTGGATACCGCCGTCCTGGCGGCGGCCCTCCCGGGCGGCGCGCAGCGCGCACACGGCCACCAGCGGCGCCACGCCGTCCAGCAGCGCCAGCGGGTCGGCGATGAGCACCCAGGTCAGCAGCAGCCCGACGGCTATCACGGTGTACCAGCGGCGCGGGCAGCGGTCCAGGACCAGCCAGGTCAGCAGGAGCGGTACGGCGGTGCCGATGTGGCCAAGGGACAGCAGCAGGATGAAGACGGCGACGCCGAGCTGGGGGGCGAACACCAGGGCGCCCGTCAGCAGCATCCGCGCCCGGCTCTCGGCGCGCGGCACCTGGCCGCGGGCGCCCGCGGCCAGCAGGACCGCCAGGATCAGCACCAGGGTGTACGTCATCGCCGCGGCGATGTGGGCGGTGTCGGTGTGCAGCCCGAACAGGCGCACCAGGAGCGTGTACTGCGGCAGCTCGGTGGTGATGAACGAGACGTCGGACAGGTACCAGCCGTGCAGCAGGACGTTGCCGTGCAGCATGTCCCACGCCATCAGCAGGTCGTTCGACTCGTCGGAGTTCTCCGGGTACGTCCGGGACACCCGCAGGTAAGCGAGGAACAGCAGCGCCACCGCCAGGACGGCCGCCGCCGCGATGAGCAGGCGGCGGGCGGTCAGGCGGCGGTCCGGGGCGCGCGGCGCCACGGTGACGGGAGGCGAGGCGGAGGACTTCTCCGCCGCCTCGCTTTTCGGCACGGTCACTACACGTCCTTCGCGTGCGCGGGCGGGTTCGTATTCGTTGCAGCCGGTCACAGCGTACGGGCTTGCTCTGGTAAGCTGCGCGCGCCTAGCCAAGAATTTCCCTTCACGCTGATAGCCATGGTGGAGGCCTGCGGTTGCAGCTCACGTCGACGTCGGAAGAGGATAAGTCTCTCCGGCCCAGCTCACCAGCGTCGTGGTCGAAGCTGAACCGTCCGCTGGTGCCGGGGATCATCGCCTTCCTCGGCTGGACCGGGTTCGCGCTGGCCCGCTGGCAGATCTGGGCCAAGGGCCACCTCAGCCTGTTCATCATGGCCGGGCACACCTTCACGCACCGGGCCCAGCTCCCCCCCGGGCTGCGGCTGGTGCCGTCAGCGGGTTACGACGGGCAGTTCTACTACCGGCTCGCGCTGGACCCGTTCAACTGGCACGCCACCGCGTTCGGCATCACGATGGACCAGTCGTACCGCTACACCCGCGTCGGTTACCCCTTCCTGGCCTGGATCTTCTCCCTCGGCCAGCACCAGCTGGTACCGGTCGTGCTGGTCGTGCTCAACCTGTTCGGGGTGGCGGCCATGGCCATGCTCGGCGGCGCGTTCGCCCGCCAGTCCGGTCGGCACGCCCTGTGGGGCCTCGCCTTCGCCTTGTACTTCGGCCTGGTCATCAGCGTGGGCCGGGACACCGCCGAGCCGCTGGCCGAGGCGTGCATGCTGGGCGGCCTGCTCGCCTACCGGCGCGGCACCGGCCGGATGTACCTGCTGGCCACCGTGCTGTTCACCTACGGCGCGATCACCCGGGAAACCATCGTGTTCGCCCCCGCCGCGATCGCGGTCACCCGGCTGATCGCGATCGCCCGCCGCCGGGCCAACCCCGGCCTGGCCGACCTGACCTGGGTCGTCCCCGCCGCCGGGTACGGGCTGCTCGAGGTGGTGGCGCACTTCGTGCTCAAGGGCGAGCTGCCGCTGCTGGCGAACGGCAGCCGCAACCTCGCCACGCCGTTCACGGCGCTGGTCGACGCGCTGAAGTACAACGCTCATCACATCAATACCCAGCACCTGAGCCCTATCGACATCGCCACGCTGGAGTACTTCACGCTGGCGGTCTTCATCGTGGCGGGCCTGGTCGTGCTCGCGGTCACCACCGCGCCCGGGCACGAGCGCCTCGCGTTCGTGTTCTTCGTGCTCCAGCTCGGCCTGCTGTCCAGCCAGATCTGGACCAGCACCTTCGGCGAGGGGCGCTCGCTCATCGAGCCCTACCTGATGGCGCTGGTGCTGCTGCTGGCGACGCCGCGGCGTTACATGTCCTGGCCCTACCTGGGCGTGATCCTCGCCTGCGTCCTGCCCGCGCTCGCGGTGGTGGCCCGGCGCCGCACCCTGTACATGTGACGCGCGCCCGGCGTAGGGAACCAGTAAGGGCGCCCGCTCGCGGCCTGGGCCGGCGTGCAGCACGATCTTCTTACCCGGCGCCCGCGCGGCCAGCACGCTGCCGTGCTGGCCGGCGCGTTCTCACCGCCTGCCGTCATGTCCTAGATGGTTCCCGCCTTGATGGCTGCGTCGATCCAGGGGATGACCTCGTCGAGCATCTGGTCGAGGGTGGTGGAAGCCTCGAAGCCCAGTACCTTCTTGGCCTTCTCGGTGTCGGGCACCCGGCGCTGGACGTCGTACTGGAACGGCTCGTCGTGCACGAGCCGCAGCGGGACGGCCTCGCCCTTGACCTTGCGCCAGATCACCTCGGCCAGCTGCCGGACCGTGGTGCTCTCCGCCGTCGACAGGTTGAAGTCCTCGTTGAAGGCGTCCTCGTGCTCCATCGCGGTCACGATCCCGGCGGCGAGATCACCGCCATAGGTGTAGTGCCGCACCTGGTCCCCGGAGCCGAGGATGTGCAGCGGGTCCTGGCCCTTGAGGATCTTCTGCACCAGGTCGGGAACGACGTGGCTCATGGCGAGCTCGACGTTCCCGGACAGGATCTCCTCGTCGCCGAGGGCGCGGCTCTCGCCGATGCCCACGCAGTTAAACGGGCGCACGAGCGTGTAGGGAAGCTTGTACTGCTCCCAGGCGGCGCGGGCGAAGTACTCCACCGCCAGTTTCTGGAAGCCGTAGGACGACAGCGGCGGCGGTATCTCCCGCTGCTGCCCCTCGTAGGACGGCCACTCGGTGGCGCTCTCGAAGACCATCGAGGACGACAGGTAGGTGACCTTCCGCAGCCGCCCGTCCCGGTGCGCGGCGATCGCGGCGTCGCAGGACGCGGCGATGATCCGCTCGTTGGTGGCGAGCAGGTCGTAGGCGTAGGTGTGGAAATAGGAGATGCCGCCGATCATGGCCGCGCCCGCGATGAAGTGGTCGCAGTCGGCCAGCAGGCTGGTCATCAGCGCCACGTCCCTGGCGTCGCCCTCGACGAGGCGGTACCGCGGGTTGTCGTCGTAGGACTTCCTGACCTTGCCGTACTTGGAGAAGTCATCCACGCCGATGACCGCGTAGCCGCGCCTCAGCAACTCCTCGACCACGTACCCGCCGATGAAGCCGGCCGACCCGCTGACCAGCACCTGCTGCATCAGGACTCCTGTCCTTCCCGTTGCTCACGTTGATGGCCTCTGCCCGTGCCGCGGCGCCTCATCTGATCGGCGGTTAGCGGCGGTCCGAACGCGAAACGATACCAGTGGAGGTAACTGGGTACCCATTTCGCGATCTTGAAATTCGATACCCCCGCCTGCCGGTCCAGCCAGATGGTGGGGATCTCCGCTACCGGCAGGCGCAGCCGCTTGGCCTTCGCGGTCAGCTCGATCCCGATCTCGAACCCGTCCCTGGACTCGATGCCGACCTGCCGGACGAACGCGGTGGAGTAGGCCTTGAACGAGTTCGTGGCGTCCCTGGTGCCGACGTGGGCGAACGTCCGCAGCGAACGGCCGGCCAGGCGGGACATCGCGCCCTTGAGGACCGGGCCGCCGACCTGCTGGCCGCCGGGCATGTACCGGGACGCGGCCGCCACCGCGACCCCGCGCTCGACCAGCCGGACCAGCTCGTCGATCTGCCTGGCGTCGTCGCACCCGTCCGCCATGGTGACCACGACCACCGGCGCGGCCGCGGCGTCGATCCCGAACCTGACGGCGTTGGCGGGCCCGCGGCCGTAGGTGTTGACCAGGCAGCGCAGCCGGGGCTCCTTCTGCGCGTACTCTTCGGTCACCGGGATGGTCGTGTCGTCGTCCGAATCGACGACGACCAGCACCTCGGACGGGATCCGGACCGATTCGAACAGCCGGTCCAGGACGCTGACTACTCCGTCACCCTCGTTATAAGCGGGTATCACCACCGAGACGCGAGGACGCTCCGTCATATCCGGACCCCGTTCCCCAGCACGTCCCAGATGTCGGCGGCGGGCTTGTCGACCGCGAGGCCCCGGTACTCGGGGTGCGGCGCCCCCACGACGAGGAGGTCCGAGCGGGTCAGCACCTCGTCCAGCGGCAGCAGGCCGGGGTCGACAGTGACGTACGGGTCGGTGCACAGGACCGTGTCGGCCTTGAACTCGAGGATCCGCTTGAGCTTGTAGGAAAGGCTCGACCTGATGTCATCGGAGCCTCCCTTGAACGCCATGCCCAGGATCCCGACGGTCATCGACGCCAGGTCGAAGCGTTCCTCGAGCCGGTGCACGACATACAGCGGCAGGCCCTCGTTGACCGCCATCGCCGCGTGGCCGAGCGGGAAGTTGTTGTGGTTGAAGGCGGCGAGCTGCATCGTGTCCTTGAACAGGCACGGTCCGGCCGCGAAGCCGGCCGCGGGCATGTCCGCGGCCCGCGGGTAGTCCTCGGCCAGCCCGCGCCGGATCCGGTCGAAGTCCAGGCCCTGCTCGTTCGCCATCATGTAGAGCTGGTTGGCGGTGGCGAACTTGATGTAGCGCCAGACGTTGGTGAACAGCTTGGCCAGCTCCGCCTCTTCCGGCGACATCACCACGAGCTTGCTGGTCAGCAGGCCGAACAGCATGGAGGCCCGCTTCGCCCCGGCCGGAGTGCGGGAGGAGACGATCTGCGGCAGCTCGAACAGCTCGGTCATCGCCTTGCCCTCGGCGATCCGCTCCGGGCAGAAGGCCACGTCGATCTGCCGTCCCAGCTTGGCCATCATCTTCTCGACCAGTGCCGTCACCCCGGGGAACACCGTGCTGCGCAGCACGACGAGCTGCCCGTCCTGCAGGAATTCCGCGCAGCCGCCGAGCGCCTTGGTGATGGCGGTCTGCTTGGGGTTCAGGTGCTCGTCAACCGGCGTGCCGATGACCACCACCACGTTCTCGGCCGAGGCCACGATGGCGGGGTCGGCCGAGGCCACCAGGCGCCCGGCCTCGAGCACCCGGCGCAGCACCTCGTCCGCGCCCGGCTCGGCGAAAGGCAGGCGGCCCGAGTTGACGGTGGCGACCGCGGCTTCGCTGACGTCGTAGATGCCCACCCGGGCGCCCCGGTCCGCGAATGCGAGCGCGAGCGGCAAGCCGACGTGTCCGCACCCCCCGATGACGACAACGTCTCGGCCGACCTGATCGGGCAAATTGGTCACCGCGCATACCTCCGGCTGATTTACGGCAGGCCTCCGGGGGCCTCGGGGGTGCGCGAATGGACCCCCGTCACGCTTCTCTGGCGCTTCACCTTACCGCTCCGCCCGCGTGGGTATCGGCCTTGTTACCCGTCCGTCGCCACCCGGGTTCGCAGCCCCGTGCGGTAAGCTCACCGCGCAATCGTGGCGGCGTCCGGGGCCCGGGCCGCTTTTCGTGAGGAATTCTGCATGTCAGGTGAGGAGCAGCCGGCGGCCCGTGCGCGGGTCGCGGAGTCCGCCGTGCCGCCGGGGTCCGGGGGTTCCGGCGATTCCGGGGGTTCCGCGGATCCCGCTGGCGCGCCGCCATCCGGTTCGCTGGCGGCCCGGGCGAACCGTCCCGTGGCGGCTGCGCTGATCGCCGGGCTCATCGCGGCGGGCTTCACGCTCGCCCGCTGGCAGACCTGGGCGGGCGGCCGGATCAGCCGGTTCATCCTGGTCGGGCGGCATTTCGCCACGCCGTCGCAGCTGCCGCCCGGCATGCCGGTGGCCAAGACCTACGGCTACGACGGGCAGTTCTTCTACCGGCTGGCGCTCAACCCGCTCAACTTTGGTCACACCGCCTACGGCATCACCATGGACCGGCCCTACCGGTTCATGCGGATCGGCTACCCGGCGATCACCTGGCTGGTCTCGGCCGGCCAGCACTCCCTCGTCCCGGTCATGCTGGTCGCGGTCAACATCGCCGCCATCGCGGCACTGGGCTGGCTCGGCGCCCGGTTCGCCCTCGACAGCGGACGGCACGCCCTGGCCGGGCTGCTGATACCCGGGTATTTCGGCCTCCTCACCAGCCTCGGCCGGGACACGGCCGAGCCGCTGGCCGCGGCCTGCCTGCTGGCCGCGCTGCTCGCTTACCGCGCCCGGCGTCCCGTGCTGGCCGCCTTCTTCCTCGCGTACGGGGCGCTGACCCGGGAGACGGTCATGGTCGCCGTGGCCGCCCTCGCGATCGCGCGGGTGACCGGCCTGCTGCGCGGCCGCGTTCGCCCGGGCCGGGACGACCTGGCCTGGGTGGTCCCGGCGGCGGCCTTCATGGCCTGGGAGATCGTGGTGAAGCTGGCGATCGGGACCATCCCGCTGCTCGCCGACGGCGGCCGGAACGCGGGCGCGCCGTTCATCGCCCCCGTTCAGGCGTTCCGGCACAACCTCGGTCACATCCACCTGCACCAGTTCGAGCAGTACGACCTGTGGTTCCTCGAGCTGGCCGTCCTGGTGGCCTTCGCGGTGGCGGCGCTGGTGTGCCTGCGGTCCACCAGCGCGCCGGTGCCACGAACGGCTGGCGTTCGTCCTCTACCTGGTCGAGATCTGCGTCGTCACCCCGAGCACCTGGAACAGCCTGGACGCAGACATGCGGTCGTTCATCGAGGTGTACCTGCTGGCCGTGATCATCCTGCTGGGCGCCCCGCGGCGGCCACGGCTCACCTGGCAGCTCTCCTCGATGGCCGCGCTGATGACGCCCGCGCTGATCCTGATCGTGCAGCGCCGTCTCACCGGTTCGTGACGGACTTTTCCGGGGCCGTTTCCCGCCGCGCCTCGATGTAAATGGTGCCGCCCGACCGTGCCGTCACCTCGACCGCGGTTGCCGCCAGGGCGAACGGAAGGGCGGCCACGGCGGCGGCGAGAGCGTACAGCCGGAGGGCCGGACTCTGGGCGGCCTGCCGCGCCTCGGTGCGGCGGATGGCCTCGTACAGGTCAGGGTGCCCGGGAAGCTTGCCGACGAAGCCGTGGACCCATCCGAAGACGACCTGCCCGCCGCGCAGGTAGCTGACCCGCTCCACCCGCAAGCCCAGGGCTTCGATCTTAGACAGCAATGCCGGAGGGCTCAGGTGGACGAGATGGCGAGGCAGATCGAGGGCAAGCCAGCGATCGCCGAAGAGGCGGGCCTGGAGGCTGGTCGCATTGGGCACGGCGATGACAAGCGTCCCGCCTGGGGACAGGAGAGCAGCCGCATGGCTCAGCGCCCGGGCAGGCCGGCGGAGGTGCTCGAGCGAATGCCAGAAGATGACCGCCGACCAGTCCCCCTCCATGTCTTCGACCTCGGCGTTGCGGATATGCGGCCCGGACGCATGCGGTTCAAGTCCGACGGCTTGACGCCCGTGGCGCACGAAGGCATCGACGAGGGTCCCGTCGCCGGCTCCCACGTCGAGAACCGAGCCGGGCGGCAGGACCCGGTGCAGGCGATCCGCAAGCGCTGAGCGCGTGCGGCGAAGTACCTTGTCCCCGAGACCGGAGAACCGCCCCGACTCAGGGCGGTACCAGTCGGCGTAAGCCGCGCTCAGCTGCTCATCGCTTGGCCAGGGCGACGTCGTCGCCACGCCGCAGCGGGCGCACCGCACCCGGCCGGTAAGGTACTCGTCGGTGCCGTCGAACCGGTGATCGCACCAGGCGCACTGGTCGGCAGGAGGCGCCTGAGTGCGTGAATACGCCAACGCGCCGCTTGCTCCTCTCAGCGAACCGCTTTTATCGCGCCTGCCTTCGGAGCGGATTGCCAGTGACTTTGCGTTCGGCAACGGATCGTCCTCCTAGCGTTCCCTCATCGGTCGCAGAGAAGCATAGCGGCGGCCCGGCTTCGCCGTGCCTCGACGCCTCCCCCGCCGCCCGGTGTGTTGCGCCGGTGACCTGTCACGGGCCGGTCCCAGCATTAACGATAGTGTCCAGCGATGAAGAGCCGCGAAGTGAAGGAGTGAGGTATGGAGCCGATCAGCATCGGCGGTGCCTGGACGTTCACGCCCGCCCTTCACCGAGATGACAGGGGTTGCTTCCTGGAATGGTTCCGGGCCGCCGAGCTATCCGAGTTGCTCGGGTACCGGCCGGAGGTCACGCAGGCCAACTGCTCCGTGTCCCGCCGGGGAGTCGTCCGGGGTGTCCACTTCGCCAGCGTTCCCCCCGGGCAGGCGAAGTACGTCACCTGCGTCAGCGGCGCGGTCCTCGACGTGATCGTTGATGTCAGGGTCGGCTCGCCGAGTTACGGGTGCTGGGAAGCGGTGCGCCTCGATGACATAAGCCGGCGCGCCGTGTTCCTCTCGGAGGGACTGGGGCATGCCTTCACCGCCGTCAGCGATGAGGCGACGGTCGTCTACCTGTGCTCGACCCCGTACTCGCCGGGACGCGAGCACGGTGTGCACCCCCTGGACCCGGACATCGGCATCGAGTGGCCGGCGGATACGGGACCCGTGCTATCCGGCAAGGACGCCGCGGCCCCGACTCTCGAACAGGCCCGCCAGGCCGGGCTGCTGCCCGTTTACGCTGACTGCGAGGCCTACCTGGGGAGCCTGCGCCAGGCGGCGGATGCGCGGAACCGGTAGCTGGCCGGCTATCCGGCCTGCCGGCTATCCGGCCGCTCCGCGGCCATGAGTTCAGGAAGGGCGCGTTGCAGCGCCGTCCGCCACTCGCCGATGGGCTGAACGCGAGGCCCTGCCCAGGCGCCGTGACCCAGCACGCTGTAGGCAGGCCTCGGCGCCGGCCGGGACAGCGCGCTGCTCGGTATCGGCCGTACCCTGGCCGGATCGGCGCCGAGCAGGCCGAAGATCTCACGTGCCAGCCCGAACCAGGTTGTCTGCCCGCTGCTCGTGGCATGGTAGATGCCTGGCGCGGCCGTGGAATGGATCAGCGCGATGATCTGCCTGCCGACGTCGACGGTCCAGGTGGGCTGGCCGTGCTGGTCGTCCACCACGTCGACCGTCGGCCGCTGGTCCTCGAGCCTGATCATCGTGCGGACGAAATTCGCCCCGTGCGCCCCGTAAAGCCACGCCGTCCTGACGACGTAGCCCGAGCCGGGCAGCCGGTCGAGCACTGCCAGCTCGCCGGCCAGCTTGGTGCGTCCGTAGACGGTGCGCGGCGCCGGGACATCATTCTCGGCATACGGCCGGCCAGCATCCCCCGCGAAGACGTAGTCGGTTGAGACCTGCACCAGGCGGGCGCCGAGTTCCGCGCAGCTCGCGGCCAGGTTGGCAGCGCCGCCGGCGTTGACGGCCAGGGCCTGTTCCTCGGACGCCTCGGCATCGTCGACCGCGGTCCACGCCGCGCAGTTGACGACGACGTCAGGCACGCAGCGGGCGATCGCCCCGGTGACAGCGGCGGCGTCGGTCACGTCCAGGCCGGCCCGGTCCATCCCGGTCACAGGCTCACCGCGGGAGGTCAGGGCGGCGACCAGGTCGGTGCCGAGCATGCCGCCTGCCCCGGTGACCAGCCACCGGGTCATGACACCGGCCCGGATCCGGCCGGGGCAGGTGCCCCTGGCCGCTTGAGCGGTTCCCACCAGGCGCGGTTGCCGGCATACCAGCGCACCGTCGCCTCCAGGCCCTGACGGAACGGGATACGAGGCGCGTACCCCATCGCCCGCAGGACGCTGTCATCAAGGCAGTAGCGCCGGTCGTGGCCCTTGCGGTCAGGCACCCGGGTGACCATGTCCCATCCCGCGCCGCAGCACTCAAGGAGGGCGGCCGTCAGCTCCAGGTTGGTCAGCTCAGCGTCGCCGTTGATGTGATACGCCTGCCCCGGCCGGCCGCGTTCCAGCACGAGCTGGATCCCTCGGCAGTGGTCATCGACGTGGAGCCAGCCGCGGACGTTTCCGCCGTCGCCGTACAGGGGAACCTGCTGTCCGTCGAGCAGGTTGGTGACGAACAGCGGAATGACCTTCTCCGGGTACTGGTAAGGGCCGTAGTTGTTGCAGCAGCGCGTGATCCGCACGTCCAGACCGTGAGTGCGGGCGTAGGCCCTGGCCATCAGGTCGCCGCCGGCCTTGGCCGCTGAGTACGGCGAGTTGGGCTGCAGCGGCGCCTGCTCCGTCCAGGAACCCGACGCCACGCTCCCGTATACCTCGTCCGTGGAAACCTGCACCACCGGCCCGACCCCGGCGTCGAGGCATGCCTGCAGGAGCACCTGCACGCCGACTACGTTGGTGACGGCGAACGGCGCCGCGCCGCTGATCGAGCGGTCCACGTGAGTCTCGGCGGCGAAGTTGATCACCGCGTCGTGCCCGGGTACGAGCGAGCGCACCAGCACGACATCGGCGATGTCGCCCCGCACGAACCTCAGCCGGGGGCTGGCGGAGACCTGGGCCAGGTTGGCGAGGTTCCCCGCGTAGGTCAGGTTGTCAAGGACCGTAACCGCCGCATCCTCGTAGCCGGGGTACCCGCCCGAGAGCATGGTGCGCACATAGTGCGAGCCGATGAATCCGGCCCCGCCTGTCACCAGGATCCTCACGCAGCCTCCGCGCTCACAGTGCTTCCTCCCGACGGTCCGTCATCCGGCTGGCGTCACGTGCTGATCTGGACCTGGCTGTGATCCCCGAGTACCAGGCGGTGTGCCTTGGGCACTCTGGGGGCGGGGGTCACCTCGACATGGTGCCCGATGAGGGACGCCTCGATGCGGCGGACCCCCCGGATTGACGCCCCGGCCAGGACGATGGAGTACTCGATCTCGCTATCGGCGATCACGCAGCCAGGGGCGACTGAGGTAAACGGGCCGATGTAGGAGTCGGTCACCTCGGTACCGGCGCCGATGATGGCCGGACCCACGATCCGCGACCCGCTGACCCTGGCTCCGGCGTCGACGATCACCCGGCCGATCAGCTCGCTCGCCGCATCCACCACGCCGGCTACCGCCGGCTCGACGCTCTCCAGCACGGTGCGGTTGACCTCCAGCATGTCCGTGACATTGCCGGTGTCCTTCCAGTATCCCGAGATGACCGTGGAGGTGACCTTGCGGCCGTGGCTTACCAGCCACTGAATAGCCTCGGTGATCTCCAGCTCGCCACGCCCTGACGGCGCCAGGGCGGCGACCGCCTCGTGTATCGCCGGCGTGAACAGGTACACCCCGACCAGGGCCAGATCGCTCTTGGGCTGCTGCGGCTTCTCCTCCAGGCCGATGAGCTGGCCCGCGTCGTCGAGCTCGGCGACCCCGAACTGCCGCGGGTCCACCACTGCGGTCAGCATGATGTGGGCGTCCGGCCTGGATGCCCGGAACTCCTCCACCAGCCCGGTGATGCCGCCCACGATGAAGTTGTCACCCAGGTACATCACGAAGTCGTCGTCGCCGAGGAACTCCCTGGCCACCAGGACCGCGTGTGCCAGTCCGAGCGGGGCCGACTGCCGGATATAGTCCACTTCCAGTCCGAACGCCTGGCCTGAACCGACCGCCGATGCGGATCTCCGGCTCGGTGTCGCCGACCACGATCCCCACCTCGGTGATTCCGGCGTCGCGGATCGCCTCCAGGCCGTAGAACAGCACGGGCTTGTTAGCCACGGGGACCAGCTGCTTAGCCGACGTGTGGGTGATCGGCCGAAGCCGCGTTCCTGATCCTCCGGCCAGGACGAGGGCCTTCACGGTCTGGCCAGGACCACGAGAAGCAGCCCGGAGACGACCAGCAGCGAGCCCACCCAGGTCAGCACGTTGGCCCGCTCATGCAGGACGAGGATGCTCGCGATCAGGATGACGAGATAACCGAGGGCATTGAACGGATAGGCCACGCTCAGCGGCACCCGTGACAGCGCGGCCAGCCAGGCGATCGCGGAGACGCCGAAAACTACCAGGCCGAGCAGCACCCAGGGCGAGGTGGCCGCGCGAAGCGCCAGCGATCCGCCCGAATCGGCCGCGCGGGCCGTCGCGATCTGCATGCCGTGCTTGAGCATCACCTGTCCGGTCGCCGCCGAGACGACGGCAAAGAGCAGCAGCCCAACGCTTGCTATGGTCAAGTGACGCCTCCCTGACGCTGCTTCACGATCAGCACGCCCCGCTGAGCGGTTCCGCGGTGCCTGCTCCGGGCCCCCCGCGGCCGGCCTAGCCTGGTGCGGGTCCCGGCGGAGCGGGGCATCCGCGTCAGGTGACTTCGACATTCGCCGTTCCACCGTGCTAGCCGTCGGCGTGAGCCGAGTCCCTGACCTCGGATGCCGGGTTGGCAGTAGCAGCGGCCGGCTGCAGCCGGGCATGTACCGCGCCGGGCTCGAAGTCGAGGAAGGGGTAACGGCGGAGCCCGTGCTTGTGGAGCTGGTACTGCCCGCAGGTGCGTAGCACGCCGAGGCCGTATCGGATACTCCTGCCCAGGTTGATCGACGACGAGTCGGTCTCGTACCGAGTCGGGCAGGACACCTCGCCGATCCTGGCGCCAACCGAAATGGCCTGGGCGATGATCTGATTGTCGAAGACGAAATCATCCGAGTTGCGCTCGAACGGCAAGCCGGCGAGCAGCGTGCTGCTGAACGCGCGCAGGCCGGTGTGATATTCGGACAGCTTCTGCCGCAGGAAGACGTTCTCGACGAAGGTGAGGAAGCGGTTAGCGACATACTTGTAGCGGGGCATGCCGCGGGCGACCGAGTTCTGGGCCAGGATGCGCGAGCCGAGGACCAGGTCGTACTCCCCGTAGGCGATCATCGATGCCATGGCGGGAACGAGCAGCGGTGAGTACTGATAGTCCGGGTGCACCATGACGATGATGTCCGCGCCAAGCTCGAGCACCTGCCGGTAGCAGGTCTTCTGGTTTCCCCCGTAGCCACGGTTGAGTTCGTGGCGGATCGGCTCCAAGCCGAGCTCACGAGCCAGGGTTACTGTCTGGTCGGTGCTGGCGTCGTCAACGAGCACGATCTCGTCGATGACCTCTGCGTCAAGTTCGGCAACTGTACGTGACAACGTGGCTGCTGCATTGTAGGCGGGCAGCACAACGCCGATCCGGCGGCCATTAATCATTCCGCCAGTGTACGGAACGCCGGAACCCCGGAACGGCAAACGATGCGGCGGGTCAGTGGATGTCGCCAGGCAATGGCGACGGGGGGCCACCCAGGTCGGCGAGGAGATTGTGGTTCCAGACCATGATGGTGAAGGTCTTGTAATGGTAGACGTGGGCCGGGCGCCCGGCGAGCGCGAGGATATCGCGGGGCGGAATGATGGGTCCGTTGTGGCCGGGGCTCGCGTCGGCGCTGTTGATCACCACGAAGTTGGCGTAGTTCAGCCGGGGGTCGTACCAGGAAGCCTGCGACTCGTAGGCGCGCGGGACGGCACGGGGTAGCTGCCACGCCACCGTCCTGACCGCGACGCGCCCTCCGCTGTCGAGCGTGATGAGGTTCGCCTCGGCGTAAGTGCCGAGCCCGGTGCTCAGGTGGCGGGCCTCCAGCCAGCCGACAACCGGCTGCTCGGCCTCGGCGACCGCGGGCTGCGCTGCGCCGTACCCCAGGCCGAGCGCGTAGCAGGCCAGCACGCCGGCCAGCACGGGCCGCAGCCACGCCCGGGCCAGCGTTCCGGCCAGCAGGCGACCCGCGAGGACGGCGCCGAAAGGCAGCACGGCGGCGATCTCCCTGGTAGCAAACCAGTATTTCGGGACGACGCTGATCAGGTAGGCGGCCAGGTTGAAGAGGATTCCCATGGCCATTACCGGGACGATCAGGTCGTCGGCGGAGAAGAAGCGCCGGAACGCGCGGCACACGCCCCACAGCGCCAGGGCCAGGCCGGCCAGGTGCACCGCGGCGATGGCTACCCCCGCCCCCGGGGACAACCCGCCGAAATAGGCCCCGTACAGGGTGAAGATGCCCCCGATGGTCACCGCGAATTGGGACGGGAGGTCGCCCGCGGAGACAAAGTGCTGTGTCGGCAGCTGGAGCGAGGTGTAGCCGCCCACGTGCCCGATAACGCTCACGACGAGCTGGGACACGGCAAACGAAACGATGGCCGCCACCACGAGGGAGAACTCGAACCACAGGGAGGTCAGCCGCTTGCGGTCATGGACGAGTGCCCAGCAGACGCGGATGCCGCCCACTGCGGCCAGCGGGAGCATCGCATCGAACACGGCGACCCGGTCGGCGATGGTGACCCAGCTGAGCATCACCGCGATCGCGGCCGGGGTGTACCAGCGCCGCGGCGCGCGGTCCAGCACCATGAAGATGACCAGCAGGGGCACCGCGGTGCCGAGGTGGTCCGGCTGCTGGAGCAGGAGGCGAACGCCGTGGCCGAGCTGCGGAGCGAGCAGGATCCCGGACGCTATCAGCGCACGGACCACGCCTTCTCGTCCGGCCATCCGCCCTTTGGCCAGCAGGCCGGCCACCAGCACCAGCAGCGTGTAGGTAACGGCCGCCGCCACGTGGATCACGCCCGGGCCAAGACCCCGGATGAGCTCCACGACGATGTACTCGGGCAGCTCGGTGGTGTAATACGACACGTCCCCGACGGTCCAGCCGCGCAGCAGCCAGTTGCCGTGCAGCATGTCCCACGCCTGCAGCGCCTGGTCCGCGCCGTCGGAGTTGTCGGGGATGGTACCCGACAGCCGCAGGTAGCACAGGAACAGGACGAGGGCCGCCACGACCAGCGCGGCGGGCCACACCCACCGGGCGACGGGGACACGCCGGGTCTCTGCCGCCGCCGGCGGCGGGGCAGGGGTGCCGACGGGCAGGGACCGAGCACGCCCCCGGCCGGCCCCGCGGGCGGATCCCTTGACCACGGAACGACTCTAGCGAAGCGCGCGGAACCGTGCGGAGCACCGCGTTGGCTCTTGTAGCGGAAGTACGGTGCGGGAATCCGCGCTAAGCTTCGCTTTCCACGGGCGGACTGGCCGCCGACGCCAGGCCCGGTCAACAGCATCGAGGGAGAGGGCCTGGTGAGCATCAATAGGGAGCGCCAGACTCCCGTCGCTGCCGACGCGGCCGGACCCGGTCCGGCGCCGCAGGCCCAGGGCCGGATCCGCCGGTGGTGGGTGGTGGCGGCGGCGACGGCGGCGCTGGCCGTGCTGCTGTGCGTCCGCAACCGGTTCCTGTTCGGCACGCGGTTGTACGAGGACGCGGACATGGGGGCCAACTCCATCCTGGCGGAGCAGGCACGACACTTCACGCTGCTGGTCGGGAACTACTCCCGGGATCACTTCCACCATCCCGGCCCCGCGTACATGTACGTCAAGGCGGCCGGCGAATCGCTGTTCTGGGCCTGGCTGCACGTGGTGCCGACGGCGTGGAACGGCCAGTTGCTCGCGATATACGCGCTGAACAGCCTGTTCGTGGGGCTGGTCGCCGGCGTGGGTTACGGCTGGACCGGATCGCTGCGGGGTGCGGCCGCCTGCTTCGCGGCCGTGCTCGGGCTCGCCGCCGCGCACCCGGCGGTGCTCAGCTCAGACTGGATGCCATACCTGTACGTGCTCGCGTACGTTGCCTTCCTGGTCGCTGCGGCGTCGGTGGCGGCGGGGCGCGGGCGGGACGCCTGGGTGCTGGCGCTGACGGGCTGGTTCCTCATCCACGGGCACGCGTGCTTCCTCTTGTTCGTGCCCTTGATCAGCTGCGCTGTGCTGGCCGCGGCGGTATGGCCGCACCGGCACAGCCTCGGCGCCTCGGTGCGGTCCTTCTTCGCGGCGCAGCGGCGGGTGTGGGTCCCGGTGGCGATCATCAGCGCCATCTTCGCCTTGCCCATCGTCGCGGACCTGGTGCTGCACTGGCCCGGCCAGTTCGGTAAGTACCTGGCGTTCGCCTCCTCCAGCAAGTCAGGCGGCCACAGCGTGCTGCAGGCGGCGCGGGCGGCGCTGTGGTACTGGTGGCCGTACCGGCATGCCTGGGCGTTTCCGGTAGCAGGCTACGCGGTCGCGGTGGCGGTCACCAGGTGGCTCGCCCCCTCATCGCTACGCCGGTTCCTGGCCGCGCTGCTCGCCGTCAACGCGCTGTCGTCGCTGGCGTTCCTGTACTACGCCATGACCGGGATTGACGGCCTTTCCCGGCACTACGAGGGCTATTTCTACTGGTCGGCCCCGGTCATCACGCTGCTGGTCATCGTGCTGGGCGTGGTCGAGGCGATGCCGCTCCCGCTGGGCGCGGCCGCCGCCGCCGCCGCGGCGGTGCTCGCGCTCGCTGCCCTCGCGGTGGCACCGGGCACCCGCACGAGCACGAACAGCAGCGACCCGGCGGCGCCGAGCAGCGGCCAGGACACGGATTCCGCGCTGCCCGCTGCCGTGTCCGCGCTCGCCGCGCGCTCGGACGGCAAGACGATCGTCTTGCGGCTCGACCCCCAATTCTGGGGCGACGCCACCGGCTTCCTCGTGCAGGCGGAGCGGACCGGGGTGCGCGCGTGCGTAGCGAATCCCGTGTACACGTTCATTATGACCAGCCAGTTCATCTGCACGCGGACCGAGATCGCAGACGGCCGGGTCTACTGGCTGCGCCCCGCCGCCCCGGCCGGCAGCACGGTCCTCGCCCGGCTCCGGCAGGCTGTGGTGACCGCCGGCCCGGCATCCTTAGCCGGCCGAGGTGCTGACGGGGAATCTCCGCCAGGCCGCGCCGCGTGGTTCAATGGGCCGCGTGAGTTTGGGCAAGGCGCTGGCCTCTGAAGCTGAGGACGACCAGGAACCAGGCACAGCAGCATCGGCAGGGCTTCGTGCCCGGCGACTGCGCTCCTGGGCGGCAGCGGCGGCATGGGTCCTCGGCGTCATCGTCGCATTTGTGTCCTACCTGCAACTATCGCGGACGCGGGCCGTCAACTCCGATGGGGCGGGCCAGGCCTTGCAGGCCTGGGACATGCTGCACGGCAACCTGCTGATGCACGGGTGGCTGCTCGGGGATGTTTCGTACTACACCACGGAAGTGCCGCAGTACATGCTGGTGGAGTTGCTGCGCGGGCTGAACCAGGACGTAGTGCATGTGGCCGCGGCCATGACGTACACGCTCGCGACGCTGCTGGCCGCGCTGCTGGCCAAGGGCGATTCCACCGGGCGCCAGGCCCTCGCGCGAGTACTCATCGCCGCCGGCATCATGCTCGCGCCGCAGCTGGCTTCCGGGGTGAACATCCTCCTCTCTTCGCCGGACCATATCGGCACGTCAGTGCCGGTGATGGTGGTCTGGCTGATCCTGGACCGCGCTCGTCCCCGCTGGTACGTCCCGGTCATCGCGGGGGTATTCCTTGGCTGGGCAGAAGTCGCGGACATGCTGGTGCTCTACATCGGGGTGCTGCCGCTCGCGGGAGTATGCGCGATCCGCGTCTACCGGGCCGTGGCCGTCGAAAGAAAGCCGCTGGCGTCCCAGTGGTATGAGGCTGCTCTCGCCGCCGCCGCCCTCGCGGGAGCGGCGGCGGCCGTGCTGGCCCTGCGCGTCATCCACGCCCGTGGCGGGTTCTACATGCCGGCTCCCAACGCGCAGTTCGTCCAGGGCGGCATAGCCCTGGCCCACAACCTGGCCATCACCGCCGAAGGCCTGCTGCTCCTGGGCGGCGCCGACTTCTTCGGGCTCCGCCCGACAGCCATTAATGTCTTCACGATGCTGCACGTGGTCGGCGTATTCCTGGCGGCATGGGGAACGTGGCTGGCGGCGCGGCGTTTCTTCCGCGACCGCGATCTGGTCTCTCAGCTGCTCGTCATGGGCGTGGTCATCAACCTGGCCGTCTATGTGCTCAGCACCAGGGCCAATGTGGTCTCGCAGACCCGCGAGATCGCAGCCGTGCTGCCGTTTGGCGCTGCCCTGGCCGGACGGCTGCTGGCGGGGCGGCTCACGGCGGCCAAGCTGATCCCGCTTCTGCTCGTCGTGCTGCTCGGCTATCTGGCGGGCCTGGGACGCGAGATCAGCCAGCCGCCGGTGGCCGCGCAGAACCAGCAGCTCACCTCCTGGCTGGAGGCCCAGCATCTGCACACCGGCCTGTCCGGCTACTGGGAGTCGAACGTCGTCACCCTGACCAGCGGTGACCGGGTCCAGATCCGGCTAGTGAACGCGCACGACGGACGGCTGGTCCCTGGCGGCTATGAGCTGAACTCGGACTGGTACGACCCAGACCGGAATACGGCGAACTTCGTCGTGCTGTACCCCGGGGTGGCAGAGTATCGGGGCTTCAGCCAGGAACCGGCTGTGCTGGCGACCTTCGGCAAGCCTGCGCGGACCTATCACGTCGGTTCCTACACGGTCCTGGTCTGGAACCGTAACCTGCTGACCGAGCTCGGCTGAGGGAGCAAACCAGGCGCTCACGGTGCCCATCGGGCGATGGTGATCAGGTACAGGCCGAACCAGGTTGACAGCGCGGTGAGCACGGCGATGAGCCGGAACAGCACCGAGGTGCGCAGCGGGGCCAGCAGGCGGGCGACGGGCAGGGCCAGCAAGATGGCGGGAAGCATGAAGCGCGGCTTGGAGCCTATCCAGTTGGCGCTGCTCACCAGGGCCATGACCACGACCACGACCGTGTAGGCGTGCAGGCCGAGCGGGATGCGTTCGGTCAGGCTCCACACCATGAGCGAGGCGCCCGCGACGACGGCCAGCGCGACCAGGACTTCCGGCACGGAGGGCCGGTCCAGGAAGACTCCCTTCAGGACTTGCAGCGTGCTTGTTCCCCAGTCGAAGACCATGTGGAACGTGTGGTGCTCGATCCAGAACCACCCGTCTAGCCGACCGGTCCGGATGGCCACGTAGCCCAGGAAGCCGAGCAGGCCGAGCGGAGCCAGCAGGGCCGCGGCCAGGGGACGCCACCACCCCGCGATGCCCTGGCGCGACCGCGCCGCCTCGACCAGGGCGACCGCCGCCGCCACCACGACCGCCGCCACGAGAGCCGCGGCGGTGCTGCGCACGGTCCCGGCCACGATGGTCAGCCCGGCCGCGGTCAGCCACCGCCGGTCGACGAGGGCGACCAGGGCCCAGACGGCCACGGCGCAGAACAGCGCCTCGGCGTACAGCATCTCCAGCACCGTCGACGTGGGCGCCACCGCCCAGACCGCCACCATAAGCAGGCTGATCCGCCGGTCGGCGGTGAGCTTCATGCCCAGGGTGGCAATGCCCCCCGCGGCGGCGAGCCCGGAGATTGCCGTCACGGCCAGGCCCGCCCCGAACAGGGTGACCCCGGGCAGCCATGCGAGAGAGCTCATCACCGCCGGGTACGCGGGAAAGAAGGAGAAGACCGAAGCGTGGGCGAGCTGGCCGGGCGGATAGGTATAGCCATGGGCCGCGATGGCCAGGTAGTGGCCGCCGTCAGCTGCCCTCATCCACCGCCCTAGCGACCAGTGCCGGTCACTGAAGCTACCGTGCCGCAACACGAACGCGGCGATCGCCACGCTGAGCACGCGGATGCCCGCGAAGATGATCGCCCCGGTCAGCGGCAGCGGCAGCGGCGGAAGTCCCCGGACAGACCAGCGCCTGTCCGCGGCGGCAGGGTCCGGCCGAACCGGTGCCGCGACGTCATCGATCTTGGAAGGCGGGCCAGAGTGTGACATCAAACCTCGGGCTGTCGTGAGCGGACGCTCGGGCTGATCAATTTACCTGAGAAAAGTGCTTTGAGACGGGACAATGAGGCCTGCCGGGAGTTCGCTCCGGGCCAGTGAGAAAAGCACCCTTCCCATGCATGCTATCGCTCACGGCCCCAAGACCGCAGGCGACGACCGCGCGTGAGTGGTCACCAGGGAGAAGTTCTCAGTAGGGTTCGGACCATGGTCCGAAGTAGGCGGATTGCGGCGGATGCGGATCCGCTCGATGCCCAGCGAGCCGGGTTGCCTGCGACCCGGTCCCAGCTCCCGGCCGGCCGCGAACGCCGTTGGCTACGTCGCGCGTCGGGCGCGACGGCGTGGATCGTCGGCTGCATGGCGCTGTTCGCGTGCTACCTGCGGATCTCGTTCACCGGGCACGTGAGTTCGGACGGGGCGAACAACGCGCTGCAAGCGTGGGATATGTTGCACGGTCACCTCATGCTGCACGGGTGGGTCGTTGGCGACGCGACCTATTACACCTTTGACCTGCCCTTGCTCGCGCTTACGGAGATCTTTTTCGGGTTGCACGAGCTGACCAGTCACATTGCCTCCGCGCTCACTTACCTGATCGTCACGGTGATAGCCGTGGCGATCGCCCTCACGGGCAGTCGCGGCCTCGCCAGGGTGGCACGCTGCGGCGTCGTGGTGGTCGTGCTGACCGCCATGTTTCACGTCGAGCCGAACACGCCCTACCTGCTGGGGGCGCCCGACCACACCGGAACCTCGGTGTTCCTCCTGGTCTGCTTCCTGCTGATCGACCGGGTGCCGGCCCGGTGGTACACGTCGCCGCTGCTGCTGGCGATCCTGTGCGCCGGCCAGATCGGCGACGCCACTGTCCGCTACGTCGCCGTGCCCGCGGTCGTCTTGGTGTGCGGTTACCGCGTGCTGGCCGCGCGGAAGATCCGCACCGGCGATGCCGCGAACGCCCTGGCCGCCGCCGTGTCCGTACCGCTGGCCGGAGTGGTCCGCGCGGTGATGCTGCATTTCGGCGCGTACCAGATGATCGCCCCGAAGACCACGATCTCGCCGACCGGGCAATGGTCACACAACGCGGCACTCGCCTGGCACGCCCTGCGCGTGCTGTTCGGGGCGGAGGCCAGCTCGGGCTCTCCCTCACTGGCGCGCAACGCGGGATACATCCTCGGCATCGCCTGCTTGCTGGCCGCGGCAGCCGGCTTCGCGCGGGTCGTGTGGACCTGGCGTACCGCGAGCCGGGCCGAGCAGCTGCTGTGCGCCACGATCGTCATTAACCTGTCGGTGTACGTGATCTCCACCATCCCGATACCCAGCAACCCCTACGAGGTTGTCGCCGTACTGCCCTGCGGCGCGATACTCGCGGCTCGCGCCTGCGTGCCCGGACGCATCAGCGGGAGGCTGCGGGCCGGCCTGGTGACCGGCGTGGCTGCCATCGCCGCGCTGGTGCCCTTGGCCATCGTGGCCGCCCGGCCCGCCGCCGCGGAGCCGACGGCGCCGCTCAGCGCCTGGCTCGAGGCACACGGACTCACCTACGGCCTCGCCGGTTACTGGAACAGTTCGATTGTTACGCTGCAGTCAGGCGACCGGGTGCAGGTCCGCGCGGTCAACGTGGACGGTAGCCAGGTCATCCCGTATCTCTGGGAAACCAATACCTTGTGGTTCGACGCGTCCCGGAACGAGGCCACCTTCCTGATCGTCGACCTGGCCGGCAACGGCCTGAGCCCGTCAGCCCAGCAAGCTTTTGGCAAGCCAGCGCGGATCGGCCACGTGGCGCACTGGGAGATCTTGATCTATCAGAAGAACCTGCTCGGGTAGGTCACCAGCTGGTGGCGATGTATTTCGTCTCGGTGAATTCCAGCAGCCCGTCGTGCGCGCCCTCGCGGCCGATGCCGGACTGCTTCACCCCGCCGAACGGCGCCGCCGGGTCCGACACGATGCCGCGGTTGAGGCCGACCATGCCGGCCTCGAGGGCCTCGCTGACCCGCAGGCCGCGGCTCAGGTCGCGGGTGTAGACGTAGGAGACCAGGCCGAACTCGGTGTCGTTGGCCCAGGTGACGGCGTCGTCCTCGGCGGTGAAGCGGACCACCGGCGCCACCGGGCCGAAGATCTCGGTGCCGAGGATCCCGGCGCCCGACGGCACCTGGTCGATGACGGTCGGCTGGTAGAAGTAGCCGCGGCGGTCGGGCGCCCGCCCGCCGGTGACGACCTTGCCGCCGTCCGCGGTCGCCGACTCGACGAGCTCGGCCACCTTGGACCGGGTCGACTCGTTGACCAGGGGGCCCACATCGGTCCCCTCGTCCAGGCCGGGGCCGACCTTCATGGCGTCCAGCGCGGCCGCGAACTTGCGGCCGAACTCGTCGGCGACGGCCTCGTGCACGTAGAAGCGGTTGGCGGCGGTGCACGCCTCGCCGCCGTTGCGCATCTTGGCGATCAGGGCGCCCTCGACGGCGGCGTCGATGTCCGCGTCCTCGAAGATGATGAACGGCGCGTTGCCGCCCAGTTCCATCGAGGTGTTCACCACGGTTTCGGCCGCCTCGCGGAGCAGGATCCGGCCCACCTCGGTGGAGCCGGTGAACGACAGCTTGCGGACCCGCGGGTCGCTCAGCATGGCCGAGACGACCGCGCCGGACTTCCGCGAGGGCAGCACGTTCACCACGCCTTCGGGTACGCCCGCCTCGGCCAGCAGGCCGGCGATCACCAGCGCGGTGAGCGGGGTCTCCGAGGCCGGCTTGAGCACGACCGTGCAGCCGGCCGCCAGCGCCGGGCCGATCTTGCGGGTGGCCATCGCGGCCGGGAAGTTCCACGGCGTGACCAGCACCGAGACGCCGACCGGCTGGCGCATGACCAGGATCTTGTTCCCCCCCGCGGGGGACGTCATCAGCCCGCCCTCCATCCGGACCGCCTCTTCGGCGTACCAGCGGAAGAACTCGGCCGAGTAGGCCGCCTCGGCCCGCGCGTCGCGCAGCGCCTTGCCGTTCTCGGCGGTCATCAGCCGGGCCAGCGCCTCGCCGTGCTCGGTCATCAGCTCGAAGGTCCGGCGCAGGCACTCGGCCCGCTGCCGCGGCGGCGTCGCGGCCCAGCCGGCCAGCGCACCGGAAGCCGCGCCGACCGCGTCGAGGGCGTCCTCGACGGTGCCGTCGGCGACCTCGGCCAGCGCGTCCTCGGTGGCCGGGTCGATCACCGCCATGGTGCCGCCGCCGCGCCCGCCGGTCCATTCCCCGCCGATCAGCAGCCGGGTGGGGACGTCGATGCCAACCAGGCCGGCCAGGTTGCCGCTCATAGCTCCGGACCTTTCTTACCCTTACAGGGCTTTATTGACCGTCTCGACGATCCTATCCACCGAGGGCAGGACGTGATCTTCGAGCCGGTCCGCGGCGGGCAGCGGGATGTGCGGGGTGGTGATGCGGATCGCCGGGCCGGTGAGCGCGCCGAACGCCTCCTCGGCCACGATCGAGACGATCTCGGCGCCCCAGCCGCACAGCCGCGGGTTCTCCTCCACGGTGAACAGCCGGCCGGTCTTCGCCACCTCGGCCAGGATCGTCCGGGTGTCCAGCGGGACCAGCGACCTGACGTCGACGACGGTGACCTCGATGCCGTCCTCGGCGGACAGCTTGCGCGCCGCGGCCAGCGCCCGCGGGACCATCGCGGCCAGCGCGAGGATGGTGGCGTCGCCGCCCTGGCGCAGCACCGCGGCCCGGCCGAGCTCGTCGGTGATCTCGCCGTCCGGCACCTCCCCCTTGCTCGGGTACAGGCCCTTGTGCTCGAAGAACAAGACCGGGTCGGGATCCCGGACGGCCGCGGCGAGCAGGCCGACGACGTCCCGCGGGTTCGACGGGGCGACGACCTTGAGGCCGGGTACCGCCATCGCCCAGTTCTCCACCGACTGCGAGTGCTGGGCGCCGAAGCGCAGCCCGGCCCCGTTGGCGCAGCGCACGACGAGCGGCAGGGTGAGCTGGCCGTCGGACATGTACCTGCTCTTGGCCATCTCGTTGGCGATCAGGTCCCAGCAGACCGCGAAGAAGTCGCTGAACATGATCTCGGCGATGGGCCGCAGGCCGGTCATCGCGGCACCCATCGCGGCGCCGAGGATGGCCTGCTCGCTGATCGGGGTGTCGCGGACCCGCCGCGGCCCGAACTCCTCGAGCAGGCCCGGCGTGGCCTTGAACACCCCGCCGGCCGCGGCGACGTCCTCGCCGAGGAAAACCACGTCAGGATCGCGTCGCATCTCCTGGGCGATGCCCCGGGTGACGGCGTCGCGGTAGGTGATAGCAGTCACGGCGCTCCGTTCGGTATCGGGATCTTGACCTTAGTTTCGCCAGGCGTGGCCGCCGTCGGCCCAGACGTTCGTGCTGGCCAGCTCGAGGCGGGGCGGCGGGCCGGCCTTGGCCTCCTCGGTCGCCAGGTCCACGGCCTCCCTGGCCTTCTCGTCGATCGCGTCGAGCGCGGCCTCGGTCACGCCGCGGCCGAGCAGGACCTTGCGGTAGGCGGGCACCGGATCCCGGGCCAGCCACTCCCGCACCTCGGCGTCGGGGCGGTACTTGCCGGGGTCCGCCCGGGAGTGGCCGCCGTGGCGGTAGGTGAGCGCCTCGATGAGGGCCGGGCCAGCACCGTCCCTGGCCCGGTCGATCGCGGCCGCCGCCACCTCGTAGACCGCCTCCACGTCGTTGCCGTCCACTACCACCGGGTCGAGCCCGTAGGAGGCGGCCCGGTCCGCGGCGGGCCGGGGCACGGCGGTCACCGAGCTGATCGGGGTGTACTCCATGTACTGGTTGTTCTCGCAGACGAAGACGACCGGCAGCTGCCAGGTAGCGGCCAGGTTGAGCGCCTCGTGGAAGGCGCCGATGTTGGTGGCCCCGTCGCCGAGGAAGCAGACCGTGACCTGTCCGGTACCCCGGTACACGGCGGACCAGGCCGAGCCGTTGGCGATGACCAGCTGCGCGCCGATGATCGCGTAGGCGCCCAGGATGCCGCGGGAGGTGTCGAGCAGGTGCATGGAGCCGCCCTTGCCGTGCATGAGGCCGTTCTCCCGGCCGAGGAGCTCGGCCATCACCGCCGTCATCGGCGTGCCGCGGGCCAGCACGTGGTTGTGCCCGCGGTAGGTGACGAACATGTAGTCGTCGTCGCGCATGGCCTGTGACACGCCGGCCGCGACCGCCTCCTGGCCGGTGCCGAGGTGCGTGGTCCCCTTGACCAGGTTCTGCAGGAACAGGTCGTAGGCGCGCTTCTCGAACAGCCGGATCCCGGTCATCTTGCGGTAGAGCTCGAGCGAGGTGGCTTCGGTTATCTCGGGCACGGTTCGCGACCGCCTCGTCAGTAGGGGTTGGTGACGTAGAGCTCCTGGGCGGGGAACTTCGTGAGGATCTCGATGCCGGACGGGCCGACCACGACCTCCTCCTCGATCCGGGCGGCCGAGCGCCCGTCGGTGGCCGGGCAGTAGGTCTCCAGCGCGAAGACCATGCCCTCCTTGATCTCGACGGGTGCGTCCAGCGAGGTAAGCCGGGAGATGATCGGGCGCTCGTGCAGCGCGAGCCCGAGCCCGTGCCCGAACAGCAGGCCGAACGCGGTCTTCTCGTCGGCCAGGCCGATCTCCTGGGCGGTGGGCCAGAGCCGGGCCACCTGGCCGGTCGAGACCCCGGGCTTGATCATCTCGATGGCGGCGTCGATCCACTCCCGGGCCTTTTTGTAGGCGTCCAGCTGCGGCTGGCTGGCCCGGCCGACCGCGAAGCAGCGGTAGTAGCAGGTCCGGTAGCCGTTGTAGGAGTGCATGATGTCGAAGAAGGCCTGCTCCCCCGGCCTGATCATGCGGTCGGAGAAGTTGTGCGGGTGCGGGTTGCACCGCTCGCCGGAGACCGCGTTGACCGACTCGACGTCGTCCGAGCCCATCTCGTAGAGCCGCTGGTTCGCCAGCGCGACGATCTCGTTCTCCCTGACTCCCGGTTTGAGCGCCGCGGCGATGTCGGTGTAGGTGCCGTCGACCATGGCGGCGGCGGTGGACAGCAGGGCGATCTCGTCCCGGGACTTGAGCTCCCTGGCGTCCAGCATCACCTGCTGGCCGTCCCGGATGTCGATCTGCTGCTTCTGCAGCTCGAAGAAGGTGGGGACCTCCGCGAAGTCCAGGCCGACGGGCTCGCCGGCCACGCCCGCCTGCGCCAGCCGGTCCTTGATCTCGGCGACCTGCTTCGGCGTGAGCCCGGACTCGGGCGGGGCGGCGCCGCGCATGGTCGTGTAGGAGGCGATGCAGTTCTCCGGCTTGAGCCACGGGCAGTACAGCCGGTGGTGCACCGCGGCCGAGCCGAAATCCCAGAGCACCAGCTCTCCGGTCCTGGTGTACAGCGCGTACCGGCACAGCTTGTCCCTGGTCCACTCGCCGATCGCGACGCTGGTCAGGTACCTGATGTTGTTGTTGTCGAAGACGAGCAGCGCGCCGAGGCCGGCCTGCTCCATCGCCCGCATCGCCCGCTCGAGGCGGTACTGCCGCAGCCGGGCGAAATCGACCCGCTCCTCGAAGTCGACGTTCATCCGCCCCGGCGCCGGGGCGAGGGGAAGGACGCGATCGGGCGTGCGGCCGGGCATGGGCAGCTCCTCTGGTCGTGCATCACCATCCAAGGACTGTGCAGTGCGACTGTCAAGATGAGCCGCCATGGCGTGCAGTGTAGGTTTACAGCATGGCGGCTGAATTCGATCCGGGCAGCGGGTTCGGTCCCCGGCTGCGCGAAGCCCGGATCTCGGGCGGGCTGTCGGTCCGGGAACTGGCGCGGCGGGTAGGGTGCTCGGCCAGCCTGATCTCGCAGATCGAGCGGGGTGTCTCGGTCCCGTCGGTAGGCGTGCTGTACTCGCTCGCCACCGAGCTGGGCAGCTCACTGGACTACCTGCTGTTCGGGTCGGGCCCCGGCCCAGACGGCGGCGGCGCGGCTATGGCGCCATCGGCGCCGGTGCCCGCGGTGCCGCCCGCCGCGGTCGTGCAGCGCGGCCGTGACCGCAAGATCATCGACCTGGCCAGCGGCGTGCGCTGGGAGCGGCTCACGCCGCAGTCCGAGGCGATGACGGATTTCCTCGAAGTCATCTACTCCCCCGGCGGCCACTCCACCGACGAACGGCGCCCGCTGCGCCACGACGGGCGCGAGTACGCCCTGGTCATCAGCGGCACGCTCACCGCCAACGTCGGGTTCGAGAGCTACGACCTGGATCCGGGCGACTCGATCGCATTCGATGCCGCGGTGCCGCACGAGTACCTCAACAAGACCGGTGAGGTCGTGCGCGCGATCTCGGTTGTCGTGCATTCCGAGCCCGGCCGGGCCTGAGCCCGGCCGGGCTGGCTTTCCGCCCTTCTGCTTCAGGTCACGGGTAGCTGACCACGTCGCTGGGACCGTGGGAGCCGGAGTTGACGGCGGCGCCGGTGCCGTTGATGACCGAGTTGATGCTGCCGGAGCCGTTCAGGAACTGGGTGAAGATGTCGTGGAACTGGACGCCGGAGGTCTTGGGCGCCTGGAAGGCCATCGCGTCTTGTATGTCGATGCCCTGGTTGAAGAACGAGTAGCTGCCCAGGCCGTAGCCCTGGAACGTCCTGACGTTGGGGCTGACCAGGAAGGCGGGGTAGCCGTCCTGGGTCGGCGTGGACATCCAGGCGGACTGGCCGGGCACGTCGTAGGGCAGCTCGTTCTGGAAGAAGACGTCCGTGCCGCCCTGGCCGCTCCAGATGACCTCGTTCTTCTGGTAGTGCTCCACGGCCAGGCCGTAGGCGGTCACGCCGGAGCCGGTCACGGCCAGCCCGGTGGCACCGGTGTTCTGGGTCCAGCCGACCGCGTTGCCGTGGTCGGCGCGCCAGGCCCACACGTCGTCGATGATCGAGTTCGAGGCGTTGTCGACCAGGCTGACGGACGCCGAGACCGGGGTGGTCTCGGCCCCGCCGATGCGGAAGTAGACGTCCTGGATCAGGTCGGGGTCGGAACTGCTGCCGCCGAGGCCGGGGAGCCCGACGATGAGCAGGGCCGGCGAGTTCGACCGGGCCGGCGTCGATGATCATGCCGGACAGCTTCACCCCGCTGTTCGGCGTCACGATCATGGCCGCGTTGCCGTGCTGGGGCACCAGGGTGGCCAGGCCGAGGCCCAGGACCACGGTGCCGGGACGGCTGACCAGGATCGGCTGGTTCAGGTCGTACACGCCCGGGGTGAGGATGAGGTCCTTGCCGAGGGCGAGCGCCGCGGAGATCGCCAGGGTCGGCGTGGACGGATTGGCGACGAAGAACTTCGACAGCGGCAGGGACGTGCCGGCCTCCTGGCCGCCGGACCAGGACGGGCCGGACGAGCCATGCTGGACCGCGGGGACGAAGACGTGGTAGCCGCCGCCCGCGTCGGTGTACAGGAAGGGCTCTTCCTCGGTCACCGGACTGGCGGACAGCACCGTGTTCTGCTCGCACTGGCCGGTGAAGACCGGAGCCGGGGCGCCCTGCACGCCGGAGTAGACCATGTTCCACAGGCCCTGCGGGCAGCCGGCCGCGCCGCCGATGGCGCTGTTGCGGACCATGAACTGCTGGTTGCCGTTGAAGCTGAGGGTGCCGCTCACCTTGCTGTCGGCGATGAAGCCGCCGCTGGCGAAGTTGTTGTTCGCGCAGTAGTCCTGGAAGACGACGCTGCCGTTGATGATGGCGCGCCTGATCGGGGCGGCCTGGGAGGCCGACCACATCTCCGCGGAGTTGGTGCAGCCGGTGCCGAACGGGTCCAGGGCGGGCGGCACGTAGGCCGGCGGCGAACTCGGCAGGTCCACGTTGAGGGTCAGGTTGGACAGCGAGCGCCAGAAGTTGTCGTCGGAATTGCAATCCTGGGTGCCTGCGGTGCACAGGTTGTTGAACACGTCGATGGCGCCGTTGATGACGGTGTCCTGGGGCATCGACCCCAGGCCCGCGACCTGGGTGTAATAGCCGACCTGGAAGACCAGCGGGCTGTCGGGCGACCCGTAGGTCCCGGGCCGGAACAGGACGGCGTAACGCTGGCTGCTGAACTGGCTGGCCACCGGTACCTGCTGGGCGGCGATGGCGTTGAGGTCGTTCTGGACGGCCGCCTGGCTCATGGCGGGGGTGAAGACGCAGACGTTCGGCCCGAACGCGGCCACGTTGGCGTCCGGGCAGATCGAGGCGGCCGCCGCAGCCGCCGGGGAGGCCTGGGCGGCCAGGGACGGCGCGGCGGCGAATCCGGCCCCGGCGGCCAGGGCCACGGCGACGAGGACCCGGGCGGCGGGACGCCGCCAGCGGACGGTAATACCTCTGGTACTCGGTCTCATCAATACTGCCTTTTCTGCTCAGCCCTTACGGGCCTCCCCCCAAGGTGACATGGATGATTACGTACCGAAGAGCCGCCAGCCGTCCTGAAAGGGCACCTGCACGCCGCTTTCCCCGCGATATCCGGAAACGAAATCGGCACTTAACTTAGCGGTGGCGCTGTTAACGCGCCGTGAACATCATTGCGCGGCCATCAAAAAAACGTGAACGAACGGATGTCGACTTTCTTTCACGGATTTCATCAATGCGCCACGGGCCCGGTTCCCGAGGGACGGGAACCGGGGAGCACATGCGGGCCTCGCGGGCTCGCGGGCTTCGCGGCGAGACGTGAGGGTGTGACGTGTGATGAGGAAGTGCCACGGTTCTGGGCTCCGGTTACGTGGTCGGTGGCACACGAGGTACGCAAGAAGGTACACGGGGGCACACAGACTCCGTTGAATCCGGTCCTGGGCTCGGCGGGTCGGTGGATGGGTGGCATACGGGACCAGTGGGCGCACCGGGTGCGGTGGGCGCGGTGCGAGCGGTGCGGATAAGGGGTGGCGGGTGCGGTGGGGAGAGGGTGGCCTGGTGAGTCGCTGACTGACGTCGAGGGATCGAGCGGCGGCCTTCGACCGAGAAGCCCATGCGCTCGTAGAGGCGGATGGCGCGGGTGTTGTGGGCCATCACGGTGAGCTCCAGGCGATGCAGCCCGCGGGCGACGGCCCAGGCCCTGGCCTGGCGCAGCAGCGCGGTGCCGGTGCCGGCCGGCCGCCTGGGCCAGGACGCCGATCACCACGTAGGCGGTGGCCCGGCTGCGGCGCAGCGAGCCGCCGGTCAGCTGCACGTAACCGATCAGCTGGTCACCGAGCTCGGCCAGCAGGACGACGGAGTTGGCGGACCGGTCCAGGCTGGCCAGCTCGGCGGCCAGGTCACGGACCGGGCTGTCACGCTCGTCCGGCTCGTACATCATGAACGCCGTCTCCCGGTCCAGCTGGTGCTTCAGCTCGAGCAGGGCCGCGGCGTCGTACGGCCGGGCCGCCCGGATCCGGGCCGGGGCAGGTACCGCGCTCACCGGCGGGTCAGGCGGCGGCGTTGGGGGTCGGCGCGGGCGCGGCCTGCGGCAACGGGGCGCTGACGTCGGAACGGGGCGCGGTGACCTCGGCCTGAGACCCGGTGGCCTCGGCGCGGGAGGCGGCCTCGTGGGGTGCAGTGGCCTCGTGGGGTGCAGTGGCCTCGTGGGGTGCGGTGGCCTCGTCGGAGGCGGTGGTGTCGTGGCGCGCGACGGCGGCCTTGACCCAGCGGCCGATGCGGTCGGTGAGTTCCTGGCCGCAGGCGGCCTCGGCGTGGCCCATGCCGGGCATGAGCCACAGCTCCTTGGGCTCCCCGGCCGCCAGGTACAGCTGGCGGGCGTGCTCGGGCGGGAAGTAGTGGTCCTTGTCGCCGTGCACGATCAGCAGCGGGACGGGCGAGATCAGCGCGGCCGCCTCGGCCGGCGGGACCGGGACCAGCTTCCAGCCCGCCGGGTGGATCCTGGTCTTGAGCCAGACCTGGGTAACGAACCGGCCGACCCGGTGCTCCACCGCGAAGTGCACGCGCCGCATGGACTCGGTGCCGCGGTAGTACCAGCGTCCCGGGCCGCTGACCGACACGACCGCGTCCACGCCGCCGACCAGCCCGGCGTGCCGCAGGACGATCGAGGCGCCCATCGAGAAGCCGACCGCGGCGACCCGCCGGTAACCGAGCTCGCGGGCCCAGCGGACCACCACGTCGAGGTCGTTGATCTCGCGGTCGCCCAGCGTGGACAGGCCGCCGGAGCGACCGTGGCCGCGGAAGTCGAAGCTGAGCACGCCGGCGATCCGGTTGAGCCGGTTGGCGATGCGCCAGACGTTGGGCCGCTGCCAGTTCAGCGTGAAACCGTGCGCGACGACGATCGCGAGGTCCGACTCGCCCCGCAGGTGGATGGCGTCGATCGGGACGCCGTCGTCGGTGACCAGGGTCGTTGCCGTCACGACGGGCTTGGGCATGCGCTCGCTCCGAGGGTTCTCCGTGATCAGGTCCTGCCGCCTTCCCAAGCAGTAACGACGCCGGCCGGCGGATCAATCCTGCGGGCCGGCAGATCGGCGCGGGACTAGCCGGCCGGGGCGTTGATGAGGAAAGCTTCGGGTAGCTGAGAACGCTTATGAGAAGGAGCATCATGTCCGTGCTGCAGGCCCTGACCGACGCCATCCGTGACCGCTCGGTCGAGGTGATCGATCTCACCGCGCCGCTGAGCGATCAGACGCCGATCCTCCAGCTGCCCGAGCCGTTCGGCAACACCGTGCCGCTTCGGGCTGACCGAGATCAGCCACTACGACGAGCGCGGGCCCGCCTGGTACTGGAACGACATCGTCACCGGCGAGCACACCGGCACCCACTTCGACGCCCCGGTGCACTGGGTGACCGGCAAGGACGGCGAGGACATCTCCCAGGTCCCGGTCACGCGGCTGATCGCCCCGGCGGTGGTGCTCGACTTCAGCGCCGAGGCGGCCGCCGACCCGGACTTCCTGCTCGAGATCGAGCACGTCAAGCAGTGGGAAGCCGAGCACGGCCCGCTGCCCGAGGGCTGGCTGCTGTACCGGACCGGCTGGGACGCCCGGTCGGGCGACCAGGCCGCGTTCCTGAACGCGAACGAGACCGGCCCGCATACGCCGGGCATCAGCGTGTCCTGCGCGAAGTGGCTGGCCGAGGAGTCGCCGGTGATCGGGCTCGGCACCGAGACCGTCGGGACCGACGCGGGCGCGGCGCACTCCTTCGACCCGCCGTTCCCGTGCCACTCGTCCCTGCTCGGGGCCGGGAAGTACGGCCTCACCCAGCTGCAGAACCTGGCCCGGCTGCCGGTCACCGGCGCGGTCGTGATCGCGGGGCCGCTGCCCATCATCAGCGGTTCCGGGTCCCCGTGCCGCGCCCTGGCGCTGGTCGAGCGTTCCTGAGCATGCGGGTCGCGGAGGCCGTCGGCCGCGGGCTGGCCGGACTCGGGGTGGACACCGTGTTCGGCGTGGTCGGCAGCGGCAACTTCCACATCACGAACGCGCTGGTGGCCGGCGGGGCACGGTTCCTCGCGGCCCGGCACGAAGGGGGCGCCGCCGTCATGGCGGACGCCTGGGCCCGGACCACCGGGAACGTCGGGGTGGTCACGGTCCATCAGGGCCCGGGCCTGACCAACGCGATGACCGGTATCGCCGAGGCCGCCAAGAGCCGCACCCCGCTGCTGGTGCTGGCGGCCGAGGCCCCGGAGGTACGGTCCAACTTCCACGTCGACGTGGCCGGCCTGGCCGCGGCGGTCGGGGCGGTCCCCGAGCGGCTCTACTCCCCCGCCTCGGCCCTGGCCGACGCCCGCCGCGCCTACGCCACGGCGCTCGGCCGCCGGACCGTGGTCCTGGCCCTGCCGCTGAGCGTCCAGGCCGCGGCGTGCGAACCGGGGCCGCTGCCCGCGCTGCGCCGGGCGTATCCGCTGGCGCCTTCGCCTGAGGCAGTGACCGCGCTGGCCGACGTGCTGCGCGGGGCCCGGCGGCCGGTGTTCGTGGCGGGCCGGGGGTCCCGCGGCCAGGCGGCCGGGCTCGGGCGGCTGGCGGACGCGTGCGGGGCGCTGCTGGCTACCTCGGCGGTGGCCAAGGGCCTGTTCGGCGGCAACCCGTGGAACCTGGACGTGAGCGGCGGGTTCGCCACGCCGCTGGCGGCCGAGCTGATCAGCGAGGCCGACGTGATCGTGGGCTGGGGCTGCTCGCTCAACATGTGGACGATGCGGCACGGCAAGCTGATCGGGCCGCAGGCCACGGTGGTCCAGGTGGACGACGACCCGGCGGCGCTCGGCGCGCACCGGCCGGTGCACCTCGGCATTCCCGGCGACGTGGCGGAGACCGCGCGGGCCGTGGCGGAGGCGCTCGGGGCCGGGACGCTCGGGGCCGGGGCGCCGGGCTACCGGTCGGAGGAGGTGCGGGCGCGGATCGCCGGTCAGGGTCGCTGGCGCGACGTGCCCTTCAAGGACGAGAGCGACGGCGAGCGGATCGACCCGCGCGCGCTGTCGGTCGCGCTGGACGACCTGCTGCCCGCGGAGCGGACGGTCGCGGTGGACTCGGGCAACTTCATGGGCTACCCGAGCATGTACCTGTCGGTGCCTGACGAGGCGGGCTTCTGCTTCACCCAGGCGTTCCAGTCGATCGGGCTCGGCCTGGCTACCGCCATCGGGGCGGCGATCGCCCGGCCGGACCGGCTGGCCGTCGCCGCGCTCGGCGACGGCGGCGCGCTGATGGGCGTCAGCGAGCTGGAAACGGTCGCGCGGCTGGGGCTGCCGATGGTCGTGGTCGTCTACGACGACGAGGCCTACGGCGCCGAGGTGCACCATTTCGGGCCGGACGGCGACCCGCTGGACCTGGTGCGGTTCCCGCCGGCCGACATCGCCGCGATCGGCCGCGGGTTCGGGTTCGACGGGGTGACCGTGCGGGACGCGGCGGACCTCGGCCCGGTGCGGGACTGGCTGGCGGGCCCGCGCGAGCGCCCGCTGCTCATCGACGCCAAGGTCACGTCGGCGCACGGGTCCTGGTGGCTGGAGGAAGCCTTCCGCGGGCACTGATCCCGGGCTCACACAGCCGGATGCGCGCCCGGGCACGGTGCCCGGGCGCGCATCCGGTTTGCGCCGCGGCCGCACGCGGCGTTGACCGGGGCGGGCTAGGTGTCGTCGCTTCCCGACGTGACCGCCTTCTCCGGGACCTTCCCGTCGGGCGAGGTCGGCGACGCCTCGTCGGCCCGGGAGGAGCCGACGCTGACCAGCTCGTCGGACGGGTACGCCTCCTCGCCGTGCACCGCGATGTCGCCGATCTCCAGCACCTCGTCGGCAAGCGGAGCTTCATCCGGAACACGTGCTTGATGACCATGAGGATGACGAACGTGACCGCGGCGTCCCAGATGATGATGGTGAGCGCCGTCTCGAGCTGGATCAGCAGCTGCTTCGGGTGCCCGTAGAACAGGCCGACGCCGGAGATCGACGGGTTCTTGCCGAGGCCGAGGTACACGATCATCTTCGGGTCGGCCAGCAGGCCGGTCAGCAGGCCGCCGAACAGGCCGGCGATGCCGTGCGTGTACACCACGCCCAGCGCGTCGTCGACCTGGTTGAACGGCCACACGTACTTCGGCAGGTAGTACCAGGCCACCCAGACGATCGCCGAGCAGACCAGGCCGATGACGATGGCGCCGAAGCCGTTCACGTAGCCGGCCGCCGGGGTGATGCCGACCAGGCCGCAGATCATGCCGTTCAGCCCGCCGAGGAACGTCGGCTTCTTCTCGCTGCTGATCAGCATGTCCATGATGATCCAGGTCATCATGGCCACCGCGGTGGCGAGGTTGGTGTTGACGACCGCGGCCGCGGCGTCGGCGCCGGCGAAGTACGGGTCACCGCCGTTGAAGCCGTTCCAGCCGAGCCACAAGATGCCGGCGCCGACGGCGACGAACAGCAGGTTGTTCGGGATGGCCCGCTCACGGTCGCGCTTGAGCCGCGGCCCGATCACCGCCGCCGCGACGAAGCCGGACGTGCCGGCGGCCAGGTGGATGACGTAGCCGCCGGAGAAGTCCAGCGCGCCCTTGCCGGCCCAGTAGCCGCCGCCCCACACCAGGAACGCGTTCACGCAGTACGCGAACGTGATCCACAGCGGCACGAAGACCATCCAGACCTTGAAGCTGATCCGGCCGAGCACGCTGCCGATGAACAAGATCGGCGTGATCGCCGCGAACACGAACTGGAAGTAGATCGACCGACGCTCCGGGCAGGTGCCAGCTCGGCACCAGGGAGTTCACCAGCGGGATGCTCGCCTGGCCCTGCAGGGCGCTGTGACCCGAGCACCGTCCTCGGATCACCGATGAACGTGCTGACCAGCGGCGTGCCGAAGCCCAGCTTGAAGCCCCAGAGCACCCAGGTGATCAGGACCAGGCAGAAGGTGGTGAACACCATCATGACGGTGTTGATGGCCCACTTCTTCTGGACGAGGCCGCCGTACAGGACGGCCAGGGCCGGGATCGACATCAGCCCGACCAGCGTGGCAGCGGTCATCTGCCAGGAGTTATCCCCGGCATTCAGCCAGCTGGGATATGGATTCACTCTGCCTCCATGGGCAATCGGGCCTGCGAGGTTCCAACGTTGCTGGCTGGCTCCGCCTCGGCCGCTCCGTATTCCTGCAAGGCATGTGTCCCATGCGTGAGTTTCGGCAGTATTTCTCGGTTGTTACGCGGCCGGTAACGAGTGCGGCGCGAGGTTAATGAGAGATGTCGCGGCTGATCGCCTGGTCAGGCCGTGCGGTCGGCCGGGACGGCCCGGCCGGACGCGGAACCCTTACCGGCACGGGCGATCCAGGCGCGTCACGTTCGCGTAACAGTAGCGGACTTGCTCTTGAGATAAATCACCCGATAGTCGTACTCTTCTGCCATACAGGTCCGGTAAGCGCTTACCGCAGGCTCGGCCCGGAGGCCGGGACGGGCCGGGTGAGCACCGGGGAAACGTCCGGCCGACCAGGTGCGCGCAGCGGCACCTTTATTCGGGCTGTCTCGGTAAGCGCTTACCGCAGATGCGGACGTGCCGGACGACGAGGAGCTGGCGGTGGACGCAGACGGGCACTGGGACGGCGCGACGGGCGCTGGGGTGGACGGCAGCCGGGCGACTGGCGCCGACGGGATCGCCGGACTGCGGCGCCGACGATCTACGACGTGGCCCGGGCCGCGGGCGTGTCCATCGCCTCGGTGTCCCGGGTGCTCAACGGGCAGCGCAACCCGCGCCAGGAGACCAGGGAGCGGGTGCTGGCCGCGGTGGCCGAGCTCGGCTTCGCGCCGGACGGGGCGGCGCGGGCGCTGAGCGCGCGGCTCAAGGAGGTCGTCGGCGTGATCGTGCGCCGGCCGTGGCGGCTGGACGAGACGAGACGAGGACCTGTTCGCGGACGAGGCCGAGAGCCTGCAGTACCCGGACCTGATCAACCGCGGCATCGAGGCGGCGGCCCAGCGCCGCGGCTTCGACCTGCTGATCCGGTCGGTCGGCATCACCGAGCACGACGCCGGCGGCCGGACGCTGGCGCTGGCCCGCAAGAGCGACGGGCTGATCCTGCACGACCGGGTGCTCGAGCCCGACCAGATGGACCGGCTGTCCCGGCAGCTGCCGATCGTCACGCTGGCCGGCGTACGCCACCCCGACCACCGCCAACGTGCACGGCGACAACAGGCCGGGCATGCGGGCGCTGGCCCGGCACCTGCTCCGCGACCACGGCTACCGCGACGCCTGGCCTACCTGGGCGGCTACGCCGACAGCCCGGACAGCATCGAGCGGCGCGAGGTGCTGGCGGCCGAGGCGGCCGCGGCCGGCGCGACGCTGGACTGCGGGCCGGAATGGCAGGGCTACTACTTCGCCTCGGGCGGCGCCAAGGTGATCAACCGGCTGCTCGCCGCGGGCCGCGCGCTGCCCCGCGCGATCGTGTGCGCGAACGACCAGACCGCGCTCGGCGTCATGTCCGCGCTGCGCGAGCACGGCATCGGCGTGCCCGGCCAGGTGGCGGTGACCGGCTTCGACGACATCCCGCTGGCCCGCCACCTGCGCACCAGCCTGACCACCGTCCGCCAGCCGATCAGAGAGATGGGCACGACCGCCTTCGACGTGCTGTACTCGATGCTCAACCGGCGAGCGCCGCCGGCCCGCGACATCGTGCTGCCCACCGAGCTGATCCGCCGGGAGAGCTGCGGCTGCCCGGTCCCGGCCGACCGGCGCCGGCATCGGCTGGTGACCGGGAGGTCTGAGCCATGCGCATGATCACCCGCCGGATCGGCGTTCTACCTCGTCACCGCGGTCGTCGCGATCACGGTGAACTTCTTCATCCCGCGGCTGATGCCGGGCAACCCGGCGCTGGCCGTGCATCGGCCGGATCCAGGCCTCAGGAGTCCAAGCAGGCCATCGCCGCGCTCGAGGTGCAGTACGGGGTGCAGCACCAGGACCGGCCTGTGGGGGCAGTACGTGCAGTACTGGAGCCACCTGCTGCACGGGAACCTGGGCACCTCGCTGAACTACTACCCGGCCTCGGTCGGCAGCCTGATCAGGGCCGCGCTGCCCTGGACGATCGGCCTGGTCGGCATCGCCACCGTGATCAGCTTCGTGCTCGGCACGCTGCTCGGCGTGGCCGCCGCCTGGCGGCGCGGCAGCTGGCTGGACGGCGCTGCTGCCCGCCATGACCTTCTTCCAGGCCGCGCCGTACTTCTTCGTCGCCATCCTGCTCGTCGCGCTGTTCGCGACCAAGCTGGGCTGGTTCCCGCCGAACTCGGGCTACGACACCACCACCCTGGACCCCGGGCTCGAACTGGCCGTTCATCGTCCAGCGTGCTCGACCACGCCGTGCTGCCCGCGCTGACCATCGTGCTGGCCTCCGTCGCCGGCTGGATCATCGGGATGCGCAACATGATGATCACCACGATGGACGAGGACTACGTGCTGCTCGCCGCAGGCCAAGGGGCTGCCCGACGCGGCGGGTGATCAGCTACGCGGCCCGCAACGCGCTGCTGCCGAGCGTGGCCGGCTTCTCCCTGGCCATCGGGTTCATCGTCTCCGGCGCGCTGCTCACCGAGATCGTCTTCTCCTACCCCGGGCGTCGGCTACCTGCTGTTCAGCGCGATCGGCAGCGACGACTACCCGCTGCTGCAGGGCATCTTCCTGATCATCACGTTCGCGGTGCTGCTGGCCAACCTGGTCGCCGACTTCGTCTACGTGTTCCTCGACCCGCGGACCCGGCAGGAGGCCTGAGCATGACCGCCACCGACTTGCTACCGCGTCACCGAAGATCCGTCGACCGGGCTGCTGCCTCGTCCCGCGCGTGCTGTCGGCGCTCACTGGCCATCATCGGCCTGCTGCTCGCGTGATCGCCCCGTATCGACCCGACGACACCAGCGCCTCGACCACCACCAACGGCACGCCGCTGCCGCCCTCGGCGGCGCACTGGCTCGGCACCACCCAGGTCGCAGCAGGACGTGCTGTCCCAGCTGCTGGTCGGCGGGCGCAGCACGATCGCTGGTGTCGGTCGTGGCCGGCGCTGGTCGCCACCGCGCTCGGCGGTGCTGTTCGGGGTGACCGCGGGCTACTTCGGCGGCTGGGCCGACGACCTGCTGTCCATGCTGGCCAACATCTTCCTGGTGCTGCCGGCGCTGCCGCTGCTCATCGTGATCTTCGGGTTCCTGCGGCAAGGGCGCGAACCCGAACGACCTGCGTGATCGGGGCCGATCATCGCGCATCACCGGCTGGGCGTTCGGCGCGCGGCGTGCTGCGGGCCCAGACGCTGTCCATGCGCAACCGGGACTTCGTCGACTCGGCCCGGATCATCGGCGAGAAGCAGCTGGCGGATCATGGCGTTCGAGATCCTGCCCAACCTGATGCCCGGTCGTGGCGATCCTCGTTCCTGTTCACCGTCATCTACGGGGTCGGCACCTACACCGCGCTGGCCTTCCTCGGCGTGATCAACACCTCGCACTGGAGCTGGGGGACGATGCTGTACTGGGCGCAGAGCGCGCAGGCGGCGCAGCAGGTCGCGCCTGGAGTGGTGGTGGTTCGTGCCGCCGGGGCTGGCGGTCGGCGCTGCTCGGCACCGGGCTGGCGCTGCTCAACTTCGGGATCGACGAGTTCGTCAACCCGCGGCTGCGGGCCGCCGGGCTGATCACCGGCGCGGCGGGCCCGGCGGGCCGGGCTCCCCGGCGCCCGTGCTCGGCCTGACCCCGGTCCTGCCGGCACGGAAGGCGTCATGACCGGCCCGGCGAGCGCGACGCAGGCGCCTCGCGAGCGGCCCGGAGCCGAGCGAGCCTCTGCTCGAGTGTCCGCGGCCTGTGCGTGGACTACGGGCTCGGCGACGGACGCGGTGCACGCGGTGGTCGGACGCCGACCTGACCTGCGCCGCGGCGAGGTGCTCGGCCTGGCCGGGGAGAGCGGCAGCGGCAAGTCCACGCTGGCCTACGCGATCACCCGGCTGCTGCGGGCGCCGGGCGTGATCACCGGCGGCCAGCGTCCGCTTCCACCCGGCTCGGGCGACGACCGTCGACCTGCTCGCCGCCGGACCAGCGCGCAGCTGCGCGGGCTCCGCTGGAACGAGATCGCGGTGGTCATGCAGAGCGCGATGAACGCGCTCAACCCGGTGCTGACCATCGGCACCCAGCTCACCGACGTGCTGCGCGGCGCACCGGCCGGAGCATGAGCCGGGCGGACCGCGCGGGACCGGGCGGCCGAGCTGCTCGAGCATGGTGGGCATCCCGCCGACCGGCTGGGCAGCTACCCGCACGAGCTGTCCGGCGGCATGCGGCAGCGGGTGATGATCGCCATGGCGCTGGCGCTGGAACCGCCGGTGGTGATCATGGACGAGCCGACCACCGCGCTCGACGTGGTGACCCAGCGGGAGATCCTCGAGGAGCTCATGGCGCTGCGCGACCGGCTGGGCTTCGCGGTCCTGTTCATCACCCACGACCTGTCGCTGCTGGTCGAGATCGCCGACTCGATCGCGGTCATGTACGCGGGCCGGCTGGTGGAGCGGGCGCGGCGCGCACGGCGCTCTTCCGCGCGCCGCGGCACCCGTACACGCTCGGGCCTGCTCAGCTCGTTCCCCGCCCTGCACGGGCCGCGCGGGCACATGGACCGGCATCCCGGGCTCGCCGCCCGACCTGCGCGACACTGCCGCCGGCTGCCCGTTCCACCCGCGCTGCGGCTACGCGCTCGACCGGTGCCGCACCGATCCCGCCGCCGCTGCTCGACCTGGACGGCGCGGCACCCGGGCCGTGCCGCGTGCTGGCTGCAGGACGGAGCGGCGACGCTCGCCGGCCGAGCTGGCCCGGCCGCTGGCCCGCCGCGCACGACCCTGGCCGACGCGGCAGCCGACGGGAGGCCGGTCATGACCGTCAGCCCCGACCGGCCCGGCCCGCCGCCGGCCAGCGGCGCCGCCGGTGCTCGAGGCCCGCGGCCTGACCAAGCACTTCCCGGTGCACGCCGGCGGCGGCCGGCCCCGCGCGGCGCCGTGGTGCACGCGGTCGAGGACGTCTCGCTCGCGCTGCCGCGCGGCCGGCATCACCGCGGTGGTCGGCGAGAGCGGCTCGGGCAAGTCGACGCTGGCCCGGCTGCTGGCCCAGCTGATCAAGCCGACCGTCGGGCGAGCGTGCTGCTCGACGGCGCAGGCCCGGCCCCGGGCCAGGCGGCGCTACGCCCGCGCAGGTGCAGCTGGTGCTGCAGGACCCGTTCTCCTCGCTCAACCCGGTGCACAACGTCCGCTACCACCTGGCCCGGCCGCTGCGGATCCACGGGCTCGGCCAGCGGGCCAGACCTGGACGACGCAGATCGACGAGCCTGCTGGAGCGGGTGGCGCTGACCCCGGCGGAGGCGTTCGCGGCGCAAGTACCCGCACGAGCTGTCCGGCGGCCAGCGGCAGCGGGTCGCGATCGCCCGCGCGCTGGCCGTCCGGCCGCGGGTGCTGCTGGCCGACGAGCCGGTGTCCATGCTGGACGTCTCCATCCGGCTCGGCGTGCTCAACCTGCTGGCCGGCCTGCGCGACCGCGAGCGGCTGGCCATCCTCTACGTCACCCACGACATCGCCTCGGCGCGCTACCTGGCCGACGTGATCGCGGTCATGTACGCGGGCCAGGTCGTCGAGTCCGGCCCGGCCGCGCAGGTCACCGACGCAGCCCGCCGCACCCCTACACGCAGCTGCTGCTCGGCCGCGGCGCCCGACCCGGACCGGGCCGAGCCGCCGTCGCTGCGGGGCCGCGGCGCGCCGCCCAGCCTGATCAGCGCCGCCGGGCGGCTGCCGGTTCCACCCGCGCTGCCCGTTCGCCATGGCGGTCTGCGCCGAGCGAACGCCCCGCCGGCATCGAGGTCGCGCCGGGGCATCCAGCGCGTGCTGGCTGCACGCGCCAGGCCTGACCGCCGCCCAGTCCCGGCCGCTCTCGGGCCGCCAGCCGGGCACAGGAAACGCAGCCGGCGCCCGGATGGCCGAGCCCAGGCCCGCAGTGCCTGGAGAGGAGAAGTGATGAACCGGCAGGTCACCTAGCGGACCCGGCCGCAAGGCCCCGCTGCAGACACACACCGCAACGGCACGCCGGAGGCGCTGAGCGCCCGGCCGGCCTCGCACCACTCCACGTTATGACGGACCCCGACACGGTCACCATGACAGGCCGGCGACAGCCGGCCGGGCAATCGGAGTTTAGACAATGAATCACAGGACTGTAAAAGCCCTGGCTGCGGCGACCGTCCTCGCCATCGGCGTGGCGGCCTGCAGCAGCTCGGGCTCAACGTCGTCGAGCACCTCGACATCAGCACCAAGCAGGGCACCACCGCTGGTCATCGTGGACAACACCGGCCAGGTGTTCGCCCAGACGTTCAACCCGCTACGTCGTCGACCTCGCTCGGCATCGAGGACGAACATGCAGTCGACTGCACCTACGAGCCGCTGCTCGAGTTCAACATCATGAAGCCGACCCAGGCGCCGGTCCCGTGGCTGGCCACCGGCCTACAGCCTGGTCCAACGGCGGCAAGACGCTGACCTTCACCATCCGGCCGGGCGTGAAGTTCAGCGACGGCAAGCCGTTGACCGCCGGCCGACGTGGCGTTCACCTTCAACCTGCTGAAGAAGAACACGGCGCTCGCCTCGCAGGCCCCGGCCCGACCCCGCTGCCGGCCAGCGCGACCGCGCCGAGCGCGACCACGCGCGGTGCTCACGTTCGCCCAGCCCGAGGACGCCAACCTGTTCCTGATCGGCGTCCACGTACATCCTGCCGCAGCACATCTGGCAGGGCGTGAGCAACCCGGCGACCTACGCCGACGCCAACCCGGTCGGCACCGGGCCCGTACCAGCTCGGCTCGTTCTCCGCGCAGAAGGTCACCTTCAAGCAGAACCCGTACTACTGGCAGCAAGTCCACGATGCACGTGCCCGAGGTGATCTTCCCCAGCTACGTGAGCAACACCACGGCCAACCCGGCGCTGGACAGCGGGCCAGATCGGCTACGCGGGCAACGACGTGGCCAACGTCCAGACCGACTACCTCGGCCGCGAGCCCGGACAACCACACCTGGACGGCCGACAAGCCGTAGTTCGCCGTCCAACAACGTGGTGACGCTGTGGCTGAACACCACCAAGGCGCCGCTGAACGACCCGAAGGTCCGGCTGGCGATCAGCGCCGGGATCGACCGGCAGCAGCTGTCGGCCCAGGGCGAGACCGACTACGAGCTGCCGGCCACCTCGTCGAGCGGCCTGCTGCTGCCGGTCGAGAGCGCGCTGCTCGAGCCGTCACTACAGCCAACGACCTGCCGCACCGACCAGCGACGCCGCGAAGGTCAGCCAGCTCCTGACCAGCGACGGTTACACCAAGACCGGCGGCAAGTGGACGAAGAACGGCCAGCCGATCAAGTTCTCCATCGAGGACCCGTCGGCCTACACCGACTACGCCACCGACGCCCAGCTGATCGCCACCCAGCTGAACGCCGAGGGCTTCGAGGTCTCGTTCGACGGCGTCCAGGCCACCCAGTGGTACAACGACTACCCGGCCGGGAACTTCGACGTCGATGATCCACTGGGGCAACCAGGGCCCCACCCCGTACTACTACTTCGACAACTGGCTGGACAGCACGCTGTCCGCGCCGCTCGGCAAGCCCGCCGGAGGCGACTACGGCCGGTTCAACAACCCGCAGGCCCAGGCGGCCCTGCAGCCAGTACGCGGGCAGCAACGACGCCGCGACCCAGCAGCAGGCGCTGAACACGCTGCAGGGCATCGTCGCCACCCAGGCGCCGGTGATCCCGCTGCTGTACGGGGCGGCCTGGGACGAGTACTCCACCAAGGACTACACCGGCTGGCCGACCGAGTCCAACCAGTACATCGACCCGGTCCCGAACTCCCCGTACATGGAGTACACGCTCCTGCACCTCACCCCGGCGTCCTGAGCCGCGGAACCGGATGAACACGCTCACGCGAAGCGCCCGGCCGCCCCGGCGGCCGGGCGCCAGCCCTCGACCACGCCCCCGACCGCGACCTGCTGGCCGCGCTCAGCCTGGACGACAAGGTGCGCCTGCTGACCGGCGCGGACAACTGGCGCACCTGCCCGCTGCCCGCGCATCGGGCTGCGCGCCGATGGTGGTGTCCGACGGCCCGGCCGGGGTCCGCGGCGTCACCATGGACGAGCGCAACCCGGCGGCCAGCCTGCCCTGCCCGTCGGCGCTCGGCGCCACCTGGGACCCCGCCCTGGTCCAGGCGCTCGCCGCCGCGCTCGGCGCCGAGGCCAGGAGCAAGGGCGTCGACGTCCTGCTGGCGCCGACGATCAACGTCATGCGCACGCCGCTCGGCGGGCGCGGCTTCGAGTCGTTCGGCGAGGACCCGGTGCTGATCGCCCGGATCGCCGTGGCCTTCGTCCGCGGGCTGCAGTCAGGCCGGGGTCGCCGCCGCGGTCAAGCACTACGTGGGCAACGACTCCGAGACCGGGCGCTGGACCTACGACGCGCGGATCGCCGAGCACGTGCTGCGCGAGCTGTACCTGGTCCCGTTCGAGGCCTGCGTGCGCGAGGCGGACGTGGACCTGGTGATGACCGGCTACAACAGGGTCAACGGCGTCACCGATGACCGAGCACGCCTGCTGCTGCCGGCGCGTCCTCAAGGAGGAGTGGGGCTTCGGCGGCGTGGCCCTGTCCGACTGGCACGCCGCCCGCAGCACGGTGGCGACCGCCGCTGGCCGGGCTCGACCTGGCCATGCCGGGCCCGGCCGGGCCGTGGGGCGGCCAGCTAGCCGCGGCGGTGCGGGCCGGCGCAGGTCAGCGAGGACGCGGTCGACGCCAAGGTGCTGCGCATCCTGCGGCTGGCCCGCCGGGTCGGGGGCGCTGAATCGGCGACACTGCCGACCGGCGGCCGCGCCGATCACCGTGGCAGCTCCGGTCCTGGCCGACCCGGCGCTGCTGCGCCGGTGCGCCGCGGCGGCGTTCACGCTGCTGCGCAACGAGCCGCTCCCCGGCGGCCGCCGGTGCTGCCGCTGGACCCGGCCGCGATCCGCAGCCTGGCGGTGATCGGGCCCGAACGCGGTCAGCCCGGTCACCCAGGGCGGCGGCAGCGCGACCGTGCCCCAGGTCAGCGTGTCGACCCCGGCGGCCGCGCTGACCGAGGCGCTGGCGCCTGGACCGGCAGACCCAGGTGACCGTGCGGCCGGGCTGCGTGACCTGGACCAGCGTGCCGGAGCCGCCGCCCGTACGCGCTGCGCGACCCGGATACCGGGGAGCCGGGCGTCCGGCTCGAGTTCCGCACCGAGGACGGCGCGCTGGCCGCCGCCGAGCACCGCACCGCCACCATGTTCACCTGGTGGGACGGGCTGCCCGGCGGGCGTCGGCCGGGGCGGCCGGGGCACGATCACGCTGCGCGCCTGCTACCTGCCGCCTCCAGGACGGACCGCACGTGATCGGCGGGGGCGGGGTGGGGCGGCTGACGCTCACGGTGAACGGGACCGAGCTGGCCGCGCGGCCACCCGGACGTGCCCGCCGACCCGGTGGAGGTCATGGTCCGGCCGGGCGAGATCAGGGCGACCGTCGACCTGGCGGCGGGCCGCGAGGCGGAGATCGCGGTCAGCCTGCGGCCGGACGACTGGCCGCAGGGCCCGGTGGCCATCCGGCTCGGGCGTGGTGCCCGCCCGGACGACGACACGCTGCTCGACCGAGGCCGTCGAGGCGCGCGCGCCGCCGACGCCGCCGTGGTGGTGGTCGGGTCGGGCCCGGCCACCGAGAGCGAGGGGTTCGACCGGCCCGGGCTGGCCCTGCCCGGGCCGGCAGGACGAACTGGTCCGGCGGGTGGCGGCGGTGAACGACGCGGACGATCGTGGTGGTGAACGCCGGCATGCCGGTGCTGCATGCCGTGGGCCGGACCAGGTGGCGGCGGTCGGCTACGCTGGCTGCCCGGCCAGGAGATGGGCTACGCGCTGGCCGACGTGCTGCTCGGCCGGGCCGAGCCGGGCGGCCGGCTGCCGGTCACGATCCCGGCCGCCGAGGCCGACTGCCCGGTGCTGCACGCGGTGCCCGCCGAGGGCAGGCTCGACTACCGGGAGGGGCTGCTGATCGGCTACCGCGGGTACGACCGCGCCGGGACCAGCGCCGCGCTTCGCGTTCGGCCACGGCCTGGGCTACACGACGTGGGCGTACGAGTCGGCGGCGGCTGACGCGCCAGCCGCGCCGGCGACGGCGACCTGGGCGTGACCGTGATGCTCCGCAACACCGGGCCGCGGACCGGCCGCGAGGTGGTCCAGGCCTACGTGGAGCCGCCGACGCCTGAGCCCGGGCGCCCGCTGCGCGCGCTGGCCGCGTTCGACGCGGTCACCGCGGCCCCGGCGAGCAGGTGCGAGGCCAGGCTCGCCGTGCCGGCCCGGGCCTTCGCCCGCTACGACGAGGCGGCCGGCAGCTGGGTCCGGCCGCCGGGTGAGTGCACCGTCCGGATCGGCCGGTCGTCGGCTGATCTGCCGCTGCGGCTGCGGGTCGCGTCCTTATAGGGGCCGAACGGAGCGGGCGGCCGCCCGGTGCCGGTCGGCTTCCCTCAGGCCGGCGGGCCGTTCTGCTGCCTGAACCAGGCCAGGACCAGTGAACCCGCCCCCTGGCCCGGCAGCGGCTCCCGGCTCGGCAGGCAGCTCCAGGTGGCCGGGTTGATCGTGGTGGGAACGGTCATGTCGCGGTACGACCTGATCATGTAACCGGGCTGGAGCTGGTAGACGTTCAGGCCGATGCCGTGCGCGGCCAGGTACTTCAGGTACGCCGGCACCGTGACCGGCGCGTCCGGCCAGCAGTAGCTGTGCGGCACCGAGGGACCCGGGGCCGGCGCGGGCTCGTAGTTCGTCCACTCCCCGCTGACCACGGGCGCGGCGCCCGTGGTCACCAGGTAGCCGAAGCCGGCGTCCCAGCTGGCCACGTCGTGCAGCCCGGCCGGATGATGCACGGAGTACACCACCCCGCTGACCTTCAGCAGGGCGCCCTGGCTGACCATGCCCGCAAACGTCGAGGAGAGAGCAGGCCCTTCGATCCAGAACAGGTTCTGTGCGCGGAGGGTTCCCCGGACGTACCGGGCCAGCGCGGCCAGGCCGAAGGGATAGGACACGCCGCGGAAGACGCCGCCGTCGTGCCACAGCCGCCAGACCTGGGCCAGCGTCATGCCGGGAGAATACGCCCGCGGCTCGTTGAACAGGTCGAAGATCACCTGGGGGTCGTGGCCGTACACGGCGGCCAGGTCCTTCCAGAAGACCTCGGTGGCCGGCGTCGGCCCCTTCTGGGCGCGGCTGACCGCCGGGGGCCCGAACTCGGTGTTGTCGTTGAGGACCACGACCAGGTGATGCTGCTCGGCCGCGGTGACCTCGGTCTCGATGGCCGTCAGGTAGGCCCGGTTCAGGCCGGTCCCGCCGGGTGAGACGAGGTTGTCCTGGTTGAGCTGCAGCCGGACCGTGTTGGCGCACCAGGACTGGGCGGTGGCCTCGATCTTGTCCAGATCCACCTGGGCGAACGTGCGCCAGTCCAGGAACTGCAGGCCCGGCACGGTGGTCCCGTAAGAGACGAACGCCTGGCCGTTCCCGGCGAGCACCTGGGTGCCCTGCACGGTGAACGGCCCGGACGCCGGGCCGCACGAGCCGGCGGCCGCCTTGGGCGCGGCCGGCGCCCGGGTGCGGACGCGGGCGCCGCGGCGCCAGCCGGGGGCGCGGCCGCCCCGGCCAGGCCGACGGCCAGCGCCACCGCCAGGCCGATGACCGCTCCCAGCCAGCCCGCCCGCCCGCAGGCGCGCGCCAGTACCGCCATCATCCCGTCTTCTCCGTACGCGTCGTAGCCAAGGCCCTGGCATCGGCTAAAGCACGACCGCGCCCGGCGGAAACCGGGACGACAGCTCACGTTCGCTTTCCGGAAATAAGCGGGAAAACTGCGGCGTGTCCGAATGCGGGATGATCATATCGGCCTGCCCGGCGTCCCGGGACGGGCCGGGCTACGGAGCGGTGATCGTCATCGGCTTGTTGTAATGGGCGAACGTCGGTCGTGGTGAAACTGACGCGGAACGACCACTCGCGGTGAACTTGACTGGCTGCAGCAGAGTGAGCGCAATGGTGACGGTGAGCGTATTGGTGACGGTGCGGCGAAGGCATCGAGGCGGCTGGAACTCGTAGCGGACGAACGGGCTGATCTTCGCGAACGGGCCGGTCACGCTATAGTGACCCGCGCTGACCGGCGGACCCGGATAGCTGTGAACTGGCAGGCCGGTAGGGTCTGTGACGCGCAGGGCGGAGAGCTGCGCTCAGCGTAATGGTCACCAGGGCACGGTCTGCTTGAGGAAGGAGGTTCCACGATGGCTGGTGGAATTGTTGTGCACCCCCGTGAGCGGTATGACGTGCCGAGGTGCGTCAGGGCCAGCGCGGGCTGAGGGCGACGTGCTACGCCTTGCTTAGAGTAAAAGCCCTGCTGGGAACCGATGCCGCGGAATGAGAGGCTGTTTCGCTAGGTGAAGGTACTGATAGGAGCTCTAGTGGCAGCGTTCGCACTAAGAGAGAAAGCGCAGATGGCAGCGGTGGAAGCGGAGAGGACGGCAGTGACGAAACGACGGCATGACAACCCCGTGGTTGATGACGGCTTCAGGAGAGGGCAATGTAACAATAGCGATATGAGTGCGGGAGTTAATGAGCGAATGTCCGGTCAGTTCCAGGTCATGAGCGCCTGCCTGATAGTGCTGCGGCGCTCGCGCGACGCCGGCAGCAGGCTGGAGGCATTCCGAGAGGCGCGCAGTCGGTGCAGGACAGCGGCAGGTCTGGCGAAGTCCGAATCGAAGGAGCGCCGGCGAGCTGGCGTGGTCACGGAACGGGATGCTCATCCAGCGGTCAGCGCGATGTCCACTTGTACGGGACGCAGCCGCTGTCGGCTGGCAGATCGTAAGACCGCTTCAGCGGACGTTGAGCTGAGCAGGAACTGCGGGACGATCGCCGACTTGCCAGGCTCGCCGCTTCCTGCGTGACGACCTGCCCCACGGGTCCGAGGCGGCCTGATGCCCGGCCAGGATGTCGAAGAAGGCCAGGCGCGGCGTGCCCGACAGGGCGGTGCCGTTGTCCACCGCGGCATACAGCCTGGCCGCGTCGGCCAGGGTGAGCTCGTTGCGCACGCCGCCCGGCACCCCGTCGAAGCCGCAGCCGATATAGGGCTGGCGCAGGTGCGTGCTCGACAGGCCGAGGCTGGCCGCCATGGCGCACCGGGCCGAGCCCCCAGCGAAGCGCAAGGCGCGCGTATACACGTTGTTGGAGGACTGCATCATGCCGACCAGCGCATTTTCGATGGTCGTCTGGTGCGCGTTGGCCGGGTCTCCGGAACTGCGCGGGACAGACGTCGGATCGGGCGTGTTCGAGTCGGTCCAGTAATAGGTGATCGGGCTCGCCAGCGAATCCCCTGCCGCAGCGTGTACAGCAGGTACAGGACCTTGATCGAACTGGCGGCTGTAGCGGAAATCGGAATTGGCGGCGACGACCGGGGCCGCGCCGGGAGCCGACGAGACGAAATACGCGCCGTGGTAACTCCCGGCCCAGCCGTTCTGGTCGGCTAGGACTGTACCCGGGCGCTCTCCGCGTTCACCGGCGGCTGTGACGGGTTGTCGTCTCCCAGCTCGACGCGGCGTACTTGCGGGTGCCGTTCACGACGTAGCTCGACAGGTCGATGAGGCGAGTTCCGTGGCTGGTGACGTTGTTGCCGACCGTCTTCGGGTCGAGGCCGTACACCAGTACCACTTCTCGCCCTCGCTGGCCACCAAGATGGCGTCCCAGCCTCCGGCGGGTCCGGCGCCAGCGCGGTAACCCGCATGTTGTCGCGAGTGAGATGGCTGGCGATGTCGCTGATCGACGAGCCGATCCACCACTGGGATGACTTGTAGTCGGCACCGGTATTGGACACCATGATCGTGGCGAATACGCGCCGTCCGCCGTCCATGTACGGCCGGAGCGCGACCGGCCGGGCGTGGTTCAGCGTCAGCAGAGCGCCCACCTGGCTCCCGGTCTGACCGTAGTACCACCACCAGGCCGGTCCTGGGGGCCGGCGTTGGGCACCATGACCACGGCGAAGCGCAAGCCAGCGCTCGTCATGTACGGATCGATGCTGATCAGCCGGGCGTTGTGCTGGTTGAGCAGGGCGCCCACCTGATCAGCCGTCTGACCGTAGTACCACCACCAGGCGCTCGCGTAGTCGCCGGTATTCGCGACCATCGTGACGGCGAAGGTCGGGATCGACGCATCCTCGACCCGCACCTGGGTCAGCCGGGCGTTGTGCTGGGCAGCGAGGTCACCGACCTCCTGGGCCGTCTTGCCGAAGTACCACCACCACGCGGTAGCGGTCGTGGTGGAATGATCGTCAGTGCCGGGGAACGCATCCGTGGCCCCGGCCGCTGGACAAACCCCATGAGCAACGCGATAGCTACCAGACACCCAAGGATCACGTGGCCAACGGCGCGGCTCCTGGCCGGCGCCCCGGATCTCGAACGCCTTTTCATGATGCTCCCCTCCGTCCCGGCCTCCCCACGGGCCGCTACCGGGCAGAGGATGTGGCATGAGCCCTGATACACGCACCGGTGGTGATCGACACGGTGGCCTGGGTGCACGTGGAGGACGGCCGGATCCTGTGCGCGCGGCCGCGCGGGAAGGACGTCTTCTACATCCCCGGCGGCAAGCGCGAAGGCGCCGAGACCGACCTGCAGACCCTGCGGCGCGAGATCAGCGAGGAGCTGACCGTGGCGCTGCGGCCCGGGACCGAGCGGCACGTCGGCACCTACCAGGCCAGCCAGCCCGACGGCCTGGTGGTGCGGATGAGCTGCTACGCGGCCGGCTACACCGGGACCCTGGCCGCGAGCAGCGAGATCGACGAGCTCGCCTGGTTCGGGTACGCCGACCGCCCCCGGGTACCTCCCGTCGACCAGCTGCTCTTCGACGACCTGCACGCGGCCGGGCAACTGCGGTAGCGGGGCGGTATCTGGACGGTCGCGGGCCGCCTCCGGCAAGACAGGACCATAAACAGGGGGTATTGCCATGAGGATCCGAATCACCCGGGCCAGGCAGCCGCCGCGGCCGTGCTGGGCGGCGCCGCCGCGATCGCCACCGCGGCCTGCTCCGCGCCGGCGCCTGCCACCGCGATGGCCATGGTGGCCCCGGCGAACGCCGCTGCCACCGCCACCGTCACGCCGGTCATCGTGCAGTGCGGAGGGCTGGGCCAGCGGCGCCCGGGCGAGTACGTGCTGCCGTGCGGCGACGGCGCCGCCCAGCTCACCGGGCTGCAGTGGGCGAGCTGGGGGCCATCCGCTGCGTTCGCGGCCGGGCGCAGCGCCATCAACGACTGCGTACCCAGCTGCGTGGGCGGCACCGTTCACTCGTTCCCGGCGCTGGTCGCGCTGTGGCGGGCCGAGCCGCGACCCGGCCATCCCGGCAAGAACTACTTCACCCGGATGACCATCATCTACACCGGCAGCCATAGTTATACCGCGGGCGGCAAGCTGGTCACGCTGCCCGCGACCGTGACCTACCCGCTGTCATCCTTCGGCGGCGCCTGACCGCCGCCGCGGGGCTGGCTCAGCGAGCCAGCCCCGGCGGTCCCGGTTACTTCGCGGGCAGGTTGACCAGCGAGGCCAGGGCGGCGCGGTGCGCGTCGGCCGTGCCGAAGGCGATCGAGTCCGCCTTGGCCCGCTTCAGGTACAGGTGCGCCGGGTGCTCCCAGGTGAAGCCGATCCCGCCGTGCATCTGCACGCATTCCTGCGCGGCGTTGACCGCCACCTCCGAGCAGTAGGCCTTGGCCAGCGCCACCGCGACCTTGGCGTCAGGATCAGCCGGAGGCCAGGCACGCCGCCGCGTACCTGGACGCCGCGCGGGCCTGGGTGATCGAGACCCACAGGTCGGCCAGCCGGTGCTTGAGGGCCTGGAAGGACCCGACCGGGCGGGCGAACTGCTTGCGCTCCTTCACGTAGGCGATCGTCATGTCCAGGCAGCGCTGGGCCAGCCCGGTCTGCTCGGCGGCCAGGATGCCGGCCCCGGCGGCCAGCGCCGCGCCCAGCGCCCGGTCGGCGGCCTGCCCGGTCGCGATCAGCGTGGCCGGCGCGTCGTCGAACGACAGGTCGCATAGCTGCCTGGTCATGTCGAGCGAGATCACCGGCGCCTTGCCGACGCCTTCCGCGGCCATGTCGACCCGGTAGAGCCCGTGCGGCACGCCGTCGGCCGGGACGAGCAGCACCCCGGCGGGCAGCGCGTCGGCGACCCCGGTGACCATCCCGCGCAGCCGTGCCACCCCATTCGCGGCGTCGCCGGGCTTCGGGCCGGCCACCCGGACCGAGGCCGGGAAGGCCGACCCGGGCGCGGTGGCGAACGGGACCGCCAGCGCCGCGGTCACGCCGCCGTCCGCCATCTTGGTGAGCAGGTCGGCCTGGGATTCCACGCTGAGCAGGGCGGCCGTGGCGACGACGGCGCTGCCGAGGAACGGCACCGGTGCGACAAAGGCGCCCAGCACCTCGGCAGCGGCCGCGGCCTCCCGGTAGGAGGCGCCCGCCCCGCCGTCGCGCTCGGGGATCAGCAGCCCGGCCAGGCCCAGGTCGGCGGCGACGGCCTCCCAGAGCTTGTCGTCGTAGGGCTGCGCCGACTCGATGCGCTTGAGCACGGCCTCGACCCCGCCACGGTCGGCGAGCAGGGAGGCCAGGGCGTCTGACAACGCCCGTTCGGCATCTGAATAGAGGAGATCGGGGAGGTCCTCTTTCCCGCCCGGCTGCTCGCTCATCGGGGTAGGTCCTTCCATGGCACGTTTTTGTCCACGCGGGGTTCGGAGGGGAGGCCGAGCACCCGCTCGGCGACGATGTTGCGCAGGATCTCCGAGGTCCCGCCCTCGATGGAGTTGCCCTTGGCCCGCAGGTAGCGGTATCCGGGGCCGCGGCCGTAGAAGTTGGCGCGGTCCGGACGGCGCATGGTCCAGTCGTCGTAGCGCAGCCCGTCGGCTCCGGCGAGCTCGACCTCGAACCCGGAGATCTCCTGGTTGAGCCGGGCGAAGACGAGCTTGGCGGCGGAGCCCTCAGGACCGGGCTGGCCCGCGGCCAGCTGCTGGCGCAGCCGCTCACTCGCCAGCCGGGCCACCTCGGCGTCCGTCCACAGCCGCAGCATCCGTTCGTGCAGGCCGGGCGTGCGCAGCTCCGGACGGGACCGCCAGGTCCGCACCGCCGAGGCGATCATGCCGCCCTCGCGCGGCGCGGCCCGCGAGGCGCCGATGCTCACCCGCTCGCTCATCAGCGTGGCGTTGGCCACCTTCCAGCCCTCGCCGACTCCCCCGATCCGGTCCGTGTCGGGGATCCGCACGTCGGTCAGGAAGACCTCGTTGAACTCGGCCTCGCCGGTGGCCTGGCGCAGCGGCCTGACCTCCACGCCGGGGGCGGTCATGTCCACCGAGAAATAGGTGAGCCCCTGGTGCTTCGGCACGTCCGGGTCGGTCCGGGTGACCAGGAGGGCGCGCCGGGCCTGGTGCGCCTGCGAGGTCCACACCTTCTGCCCGTTCACCACCCACTCGTCGCCGTCCCGGACGGCCCGGGTGGCCAGCGCGGCCAGGTCGCTGCCGGCGCCCGGCTCGCTGAACAGCTGGCACCAGATTTCCTCGGCCGTCCAGAGCTTGCGCAGCCAGCGCCGCTGCTGCTCGTCGCTGCCGTAGGCGAGGATGGTCGGCGCGGCCATGCCCAGCCCGATGCCGTTGCGCTCCGGGTCGTTGGACGGGGCGCCGGCCGCGGTGAACTCGGCGTCGACGACGCTCTGCAGCGTCCGTGACACGCCCAGGCCGCCGAGCCCCTCCGGGTAATGCACCCAGGCCAGGCCCGCGTCGAACCGGGCGTTGTTGAAGTCCTGCTTGGGCGTCTCGGCCGGGTCATGCCCGGCCAGGAACGCGCGGACCCGGTCGCGGATCGCTTCCGGGGTTGCTTCCGCTGCTGTCACCACGATGCGTCCTCCTAGCAGAGCGGTCCGCCGGCTACGTAGATGACCTGGCCGGAGACGAAGCCCGCCCCCTCGCTGACCAGGAAGGAAATAGTGTGGGCGACGTCATCGGGCTGGCCGACCCGGCGCACCGGGATCCGCTCGGAGGCGCCCTTGGCGAAGACGTCGAACGCGACGCCCACCCGCTCCGCGGTGGCCGCGGTCATGTCGGTGGCGATGAAGCCGGGCGCGACCGCGTTCGCGGTGACCCCGAACGGGCCGAGCTCGATGGCCAGGGTCTTGGTGAAGCCCTGCAGGCCGGCCTTGGCCGCGGAGTAGTTGACCTGGCCGCGGTTGCCGAGCGCGGAGGAGGACGACAGGTTGACGACCCGGCCCCAGCGCTGCTCGACCATGTGCTTCTGGACCGCCCTGGTCATCAGGAACGCGCCGCGCAGGTGCACGCCCATGACCGTTTCCCAGTCGTCGTCGGTCATCTTGAACAGCAGGTTGTCCCGGATCACGCCGGCGTTGTTGACCAGGACGACCGGCGCGCCGAGGTCGCTGGCCACCCGCGCTACCGCCGCCTCGACCTGGGCCCGGTCGCTGACGTCGGCTCCGACCGCGATCGCCCGGCCGCCCGCGTCGGCGATCTCCTTCACCGTCCCGGCACACGCCGCCTCGTCCAGGTCGATGACCGCCACGGCCATCCCGTCCGCGGCCAGCCGCCGGGCCGTGGCGGCTCCGATGCCGCGGGCCGAGCCGGTCACGATCGCGATCTTTTCTGTCACGTAGGTTCCTCTCGTTAATTCCTGCCGGGCGGGGGCTCAGCCAGTGATCTTCCGCAGCTCACGGCGGGCCAGGGACCGCTTGTGCACCTCGTCCGGGCCGTCGGCGAACCGCAGGGTCCGGGCGCTGGCCCACAGGTGCGCGAGCGGGAAGTCCTGGCTGATGCCGCCGGCGCCGTGGGCCTGGATCGCCTTGTCGATCACCCACTGGGCCATCCGCGGGGTGATGATCTTGATGGACTGGATCTCGCTGTGCGCGCCCTTATTGCCCACGGTGTCCATCAGCCACGCGGTCTTGAGCACCAGCAGCCGCGCCTGCTCGATGCGGACCCGCGACTCGGCGATCCAGTCCTGGATGACGCCCTGCTCGGCCAGGGGCTTGCCGAAGGCGACGCGGCTGGTGGCGCGGCGGCACATCAGCTCGAGGGCACGCTCGGCCGCGCCGATCTGCCGCATGCAGTGGTGGATGCGGCCGGGACCGAGCCGGGCCTGGGCGATCGCGAACCCCATACCCTCGCCCGCGATGATGTTCTCCTTCGGCACCCGGACGTTGTCGAAGATGACCTCGGCGTGGCCGCCGTGGGTACCGTCATCGAAGCCGAAGACCCTCATGCCGCGCTTGACCGTGACGCCCGGCGCGTCGCTGGGCACCAGGATCTGGGAGTGGCGGCTGTGGCTGCGCTTGTCCTCGGCGTCCGCGCCGCTCACGCCCATCACGATGAAGACCTTGCAGTCCGAGCTCATCGCGCCACTCGACCACCACTTGCGGCCATTGATCACGTACCCGTCGCCGTCGGGGGTGATGGTGGTGGCGATGTTGGTGGCGTCGCTGGAGGCCACGTCGGGTTCGGTCATGCAGAAGGCGGACCTGATCCGGCCCTCGAGCAGCGGGCGGAGCCACTGCTCCTGCTGCAGCGGCGTGCCGAACTCAGCCAGCACCTCCATGTTGCCGGTGTCGGGGGCGGCGCAGTTCAGCGCCTCCGGCGCCAGCGCCGGGCTCCAGCCGGTGATCTCGGCCAGCGCCGCGTACTGCACGTTGGTCAGCGGCGGGTCGGGCAGCAGGTCCGGGGCGAACTGGGCGACCGCCTGGGCCGATTTACCAGTCAGGAACAGGTTCCACAGACCGCGGCTGAGCGCTTCGGCCTTGAGGTCGGCGGTGACCGGCACCCGCTCCCACTGCTTGCCTTCGGCGGCGGCGGTCTCGACCTGCTCGGCGTACACCGCCTCGGCCGGGTAGATCCGCTCGTCCATGAAGGTAAGAAGCTGTTTGCGCAGATCAAGCGTCCGGGCGTCATAGCCGAAATCCATGGAGCAAAACCTTCCGGTGGGCGCTTCCACGTGGTGCGGGATCGGCACCAGGTTACCTACCCACCAGTACCGATGTCCGCTGCGGGTTACCTGGTCAGACGAGCAGCAGCCGGGCCAGGCGGCGGCCCGTCACGAGCAGGCCGGCCAGCCCGAGCGCGGCCAGGTAGGCCGCCCGCCACAGCAGGCCGGGGCCCGGGACCCCCAGGACCAGGTCACGCAGGAGCACGACGCCCTGGTACAGCGGCGTGCACTCGATGATCACCTGGAGCGGCCGGGGGTAGACGCTGAGCGGGTAGAACGTCGCGGAGAACAGGAAGAGCGGCATGCTGGCCAGGATCACGTAGTCGAAGTCCTGCCAGCTCTTCATGTAGGTGGTGCCGGCCATGCCGACGGCGGCGAAGGCAAAGCCGACCAGCACCGCGACCGGCACGGCGAGCACCGCCCACGGCGAGTGCACCAGGCCCAGCGCCAGCATGACCAGGGTGAACGCCACCGCGTAGATGGCACCGCGGATCAGCGCCCAGCCGATCTCCCCCAGCGCCAGCTGGGTCGGGCGGATCGGCGTGGCCAGGATCGCGTCGTACAGCTTGGCGTACTTGAGCCGGAAGAAGACGTTGAAGGTCGAGTCGTACATCGCGCCGTTCATCGAGGACACGGCGAGCAGGCCGGGCGCGACGAACTCTCGGTACGGCACGAGGCGCCCGCCGGGCCCGGGCACCTTGCCGATCAGGACCCCGAGGCCGAGCCCCAGGGACAGCAGGTAGAACAGCGGCTCGAAGACGCCGGACGCGAACACCAGCCAGGCATGCCGGTAGGCCCGGGCGTGCCGCTCGATCAGGCGCAGGCTGCCGGCGTCGGTCCCGGCCCGGCGCAGGCGGCCCAGCCGGCCCGCGGGCGGGAGCATCCGTCCGGCCGGCGGGAGCACCCGCGAGGTGGCGCTAGACATAGAGCCTGCGGCGGTAGGTGCGACCGCCGGCCCAGATCCCCGCGGCGGCCAGCACGGCCAGGTAGGCGACGTGGCCAAGGGCGCCGGGCAGGTTCGCGTTCCCCAGGCTGAGGCCACGGCAGAGCGCGACGCCGTGCCACAGCGGCGTGGCGTAGGCGATCGCGCGGAGCCAGCCGGGCAGCTGGGACAACGGGAAGAACGTGCCGGAGAACAGCATCAGCGGCATCATGACGAACCGGAACAGGTAGGCGAACGTGCTCTCGGTCTTGAGCACGACCGCCCAGGCCGCGATCGGGGCGGCGAAGGCGACCCCGGTGAGCGTCGCGGCCGGCCAGGCCAGCACTACCCACGGCGACCTGGTGGCGCCGAACCCCCACATATACACGGTGACCAGGGCGTTGTTCATCGCGATGCGCATGGTCATGAACATCAGGTGACCGCGGTAGATGTCGCCCGGGCGCAGCGGCGTGGCCTGCGCGGCCAGGTAGATCCGGTTCCACTTGACCGAGCCGAACACGGGATAGCTGGCCTCGCCCATGGCCGTGTTCATCGCGCCCGAGGCCAGGATGGCCGGGGCCACGAAGGCCAGGTAGCTCACCCCGCCCAGGCTCGCCGCCCCGTGCTTGTTCACCAGGGTCCCCAGGCCGAACCCCAGCGCCCCCAGGTAGAACAGCGGCCCGAGCACGCTCGACCAGATGCTGGACCGCCAGATCCGCCGGTACACGGTCAGCCAGCATCTGAAGGCCCGGAGCTGCATAGAGGAGGACAGCCAGCTGGCGGGAGCCCGCGGGGCTAGTACGGCCATGGCTAGTCCTCCAGCCTGCGGCCGGTCAGGTGCAGGAAGACATCCTCGAGCGTGCCCCGGCGGACCAGCGAGGTGAGGGGTTCCAGGCCGGTCTCGCGGACGGCGGCCAGGGCCTCGTCCCCGTCGGTGACGTAGAGGAGGATACGGTCGGCAAGCAGCTCAGCCCGTTCGGCTGGAAAGTCTTTTAGCTTTTCTCCGGCCTGCTCGTGCAGTTCCGGGTCGAACCGGAGCTCGAGGACCTCCGGCGAGCAGTAGCGGGCGATCAGGTCGCGGGGTGACCCCTCGGCGGCGAACTTCCCGTGGTCCATGACGACCAGGCGGTCGCAGAGCTGCTCCGCCTCGTCCATGTAGTGGGTGGTCAGGATCAGGGTGACGCCGCGCTGCTTGAGCCGGAACAGGCGGTCCCAGACCACGTGCCTGGCCTGCGGGTCCAGCCCGGTGGTGGGCTCGTCGAGGATCAGGATCTCCGGCTCGTTGATGAGCGAGCGGGCGATCGTCAGGCGCCGCTTGAGGCCGCCGGACAGCGGATCGACCTTGCTGCCGGCGCGGTCCGCGAGCTGGACGAAGTCGAGCAGCGCGTCCGTCCGCTCCCTGATGATCTTGCGGGGCAGGCCGAAGTACCGGCCGTAGACGAGCAGGTTCTCCCGCACCGTCAGCTCGACGTCGAGGGTGTCCTCCTGCGGGACCACGCCGAGCCGGGCCCTGATCGCGGACCCGTCCCGGACCGGGTCGAGGCCGAGGATGGCCAGCTCGCCGCCCGTCGGCGGCGAGACGCAGCCGATCATCCGCATCGTGGATGATTTTCCCGCGCCGTTAGGCCCGAGGAAGCCGAAGGCCTCGCCGCGGTACAGGTCGAAGTCGATCCCGGCCACCGCGGTGAAATCCTCGAACCGCTTGGTCAGGCCGCGGGCGCGGACGAGCACTTCACCGTGGGGCACCCGATGCACGCTACCTGGGGGATGTGACATTTCTCGAACCGTTTACGGTACGGACGTGGCCTTACCGGGAGCGCGGTAAGGTCGGACTAGCCGGGATGGACCGATATAAGGATGAAGCACGTGGATCTCGTCCGCGGTTTCTACACCCGCTTCAGGGTGCTGATACACGAGGTAGCAAAGTTCGGCGCGGTCGGGATCATCGCTTTCCTCATCACCATCGGCGGTGCCAACGCCCTGCACTACGGGGCGGGCCTCGGCCCGCTCACCTCGGTGTCGCTGGCCACCATCGTGGCGACCGTGTTCGCCTTCCTGGGTAACAAGCTCTGGGCCTTCCGGCACCGGAAGGGTAACCACTGGGGCCGCGAGTCCGTCCTGTTCTTCGTGTTCAACGGCATCGGGCTGCTCATCCAGCTCGGGGTCGTCGCGATCGCCAGTTACGCGTTCGGCCTGCAGGACAAGCTCTCCTACAACGTGGCGACCATCGTCGGCATCGGCGCGGCGACCGTCTTCCGGCTGTACTGCTACCGCCGCTGGGTGTTCCTGATGGCGGACGACGCTCTGCAGGAGCGGCTCGAGCCGGAGACCTCCGGAACCTGACCGGGGCCGCCGGCTACGCGCAGCCGCGGACGGCGGACAGGCCCAGGGGGGCCTTGAGGGCGGCGGCCTGCCCGGTCTTCGTCAGGTAGCCCACCGCGGCCATCCGGCCGATGACGTGGACCAGCCGGTTCCGGGCCTGCCGCGGGTAGGCCAGCGGGTCGTCGTAGGTGGGCGCGTTCACCACGCCGGCCAGCATGGCCGCCTGCACCAGGGTCAGCCGGCCGGCTCCCGGCCGAAGTAGCCGCAGCTCGCCGCGTGCAGGCCGTAGTAGCCGTGGCCGTAGTAGGCGACCTCCGCGTACATGCGCAGGATCTCCGGGCGGCTGTAGGCCTGGTTGAGCTTGACCGCGATGGCCACCTGCTTGAGGTCATTGGTGAAACCGCTGCGGCCGCCGGTGTACAGGTTCTTCGCCAGCTGCTGGTCGATCGTGCTGCCACCCTGGTCCTTACGGCCGGTGACCCAGGAGACCGCCACCCGGACCATCGCCAGCGGGTCCACCCCGGGGTCGGAGCTGAACCGGTGATCCTCGGTCGCGATCAGGGCCTGCGCGAAGTTCTGCGGGACGGCGGGGCCTGGATAGGCGATATGGCGGGCCTGCGCCTGCGCCCGGGTCAGCGCGGTGGCCTGGCTGGCCGGCGGGGTCAGCGCGAAGAGCAGGCCGACCGCCGCCGCGAAGACCACGACCAGGGCGAGGAGGACCTTCGCGATCCGGGCGGCGATCCTGAACCGCCTGCGGGTCCGCAGCGGCCGGGTCGGGCCGGTGGCCCCGCCGGATCGACCCGGTCCCCCGCGCGCGAAGCCGCCGCTCCCGGAGCCGTCTCCGGCGGAGGCTGAGCGCTGAGTCCCGAGTGCTCCCAACTGCCCCCGCCCTTCCGTGTGGTGCGCCGCGGCGAACCGCTGTCGGTACTACAACGAGCGCGGCACCGGTGCCATGCCCGGCACATCGTAACTTTCCCGTTCCGGGCGGAATCACGCATCCGCGGACGGCGGCGCGGCGCTCCGGACTACGGGTTCGGGGCGGCTTCGTTCCGAGCGGGGGGCCGGTTGCGCTAAGCTGACTGAGCCTGCTCGGGTACGGCAGGTATGCGTCATTGACAGTCCGAAATGACGCGGCGGGACGTGGCCCAGCTTGGTTAAGGCGCTTGACTGGGGGTCAAGAGAGCGGGAGTTCGAATCTCCCCGTCCCGACAAGGCAGTTTCGAAAGCCTGGTCAAAATGTCGGTCCTGGTCGTTATGGTTCCGATATGTCCAGACCTTCTGAGTCGGAGCCCGCATGGTCCGACGCCCAGCTCATCACGGCAGTGGCTACGTCAAGATCCTGGCGTGGCGTCATGCGGGAACTCGGCTCGGACGGGACCTCCGCTGGGGCTATCAGGGTAGTCAGGCGTCATGTCGTTCGCCTAGGGCTCGACACGTCGCACTTCACCGGGCAACGTACGTGGTCGGATGCCAGGCTCATACAAGCTGCCCCGCACGCCCGGACCTGGAGCGCACTGCTGGCCGCCATCGGGGTCAAGTCCTCATCCCGCGCCTACCGAACCCGGGTCAAGGCTCACGCCGTTCGACTTGGCGTGGATCTCAGCCATCTCGATGACCAGCCCCGCGAAGCCGGCTCGCGGTCAGGCCCTACACCTGCCCTCAAGAACCTCAGAGACGCCGCAACAATGCTCGCGGCATGCTGGTTCTCGCTGTGTGGGTCCGCCACCGCCATTCCGGTCGAGCCCGCTGTTTATGACCTGCTCGTTTCGATGGAGGATGGAATAAGGCGGGTCCAGGTCAAGACGACCACCTATTACAGCAAGGGCGGCTGGCAAGTCGCGGTGGGTCGAAGGCCCTATTCGGCAGGTAACCGCGAAGGGCTAGTGCCCTACGACCCTGACCTGATCGACTTGTTCTTCATCGTTGACGGCGATCTGGCTATGTATCTCATCCCGAGTCAGGTCATCGCCGGCCGGGTTCAGATCTTGCTGCGCACGTACGCCGGCTACATCGTGGGCAATGCCGCCGGGCTCATGACGGCGAAGGCCGCGTGACGAGGGCGACCCGCGGTCGGGGGCCGGCGGTCCGGGGTGTTGACTATTGCCATGCCTGTTCAAGGAGAATACGAGCCGAGCACGGCCGCCTGGGTGCGGGATCAAGTCGAGGCGTACGAGAAGTCGGGCGGGACCGAGGGAACGACGCTGCGCGATACCGGGCTGCCGGTCGTGATCGTGACCAACCTCGGAGTCAGCAGCGGCAAGGTCCGCAAGACGCCGGTGATGCGGGTGGAGCACGACGGCACCTACGCCATGGTGGGGTCCAAGGGCGGCGCCCCGGAGAACCCGGTGTGGGTCTACAACGTCCGGGCGAACCCGCAGGTGGAGGTTCAGGACGGCCCGCGCAGGCAGGACATGGTGGCCCGCGAGATCAGCGGCGACGAACGGTCCGAGTGGTGGCAGCGGGCGGTCGACGCGTTCCCGCCGTACGCCGACTACCAGAAGAAGACCACGCGGGAGATCCCGGTCTTCCTGCTGGAGCCCGCGGCTTCCTAGGGTCGCCTCCGTCCTCGTCCTCGCGGTGACCCGCGGGCTCCGGAGCCCGCGGGTCACCGCTTGCCGGAGTCAGGGAGGCCCCTGGCTAGCCGTTGCGCGTGCCCACGCCGGCCTGGACCGGCGTGACATCCAGATAGATGGGCCCGGTGTGCGAGCAGGCTTCCATGCTGAAGGCGGCGTAGGTCGCCTGGCGCTGGCCCGGCGGGTAGACGCGCAGCTCGAACATGCTGGACACCGGGTAGCATCCCGGCGACGTGGCGACCGTGACATCGCCGTAGCGCAGGACGGCGTGTGCCGTCGCACCCGGGGCCAGCACCACGGTGCGGACCGGCCGGGTGTGATCCCAGCCCGCCGGGCTGCCGAGCTGATGGCCGTTGCGGCCGACGGCCGACACTCCGGCGAAGCCGCGCATCGCGCAGGCATGCCGGCTCAGGTTGGTGAACTGGAGCGGGAAGAAGATACTCCCCGCGGCGCCGTCGCTCTGGCTGACGGCCACCCAGACGCCGAGGTCGGCCGCCGTGCAGGCCCGGACCGCAGTCGCGGTGGTGCGCATGGTGTCCGACGCCAGCACGGCGCCCGACGAGCCTGCCGCGAACGCGGCGGTAGCGGCGATGAGCCCGGCAGCGGAGGCGGTAGCGATGACCGCGGTGACCCGGCGGGCGGTTCTCGGGATGGTGGGGAGGTACTTCATTTCAGGCCGTCCTGTTCGTCTACGGAATCCGCTGTTTACGGCGTTCTCTGCTTATTAAGACTGAGATGACCGGTCTGCGGTTGGGGCGTGCCTGGAGCGGCATCCCGCTCGGGCAGACTAGTGCGATGACTGGACGGGCAGAGCTCACGCGCCGGGCGCAGGCGCACGGGGTGGCGGTCTCCTACCAGAACTGGCGGGGCCGTCACGTCGAGGTCCCGGACGAGACGCTGGCCGCGGTCCTCGGCGCGCTGGGTGACTACGAGCCGCCCGCCGCCTCCGCCGACGCTCAGGTCTCCGTCCGGGCGCCATTCCCGGCCCGGCGGTCGTGGGGTTTCACCGTACAGCTGTACTCGGTGCGCTCGCGCGCTTCCTGGGGCCACGGCGACCTGCGCGACCTGGCCGAGCTCGCCACCTGGAGCGGCGGCGACCTGGGGGCGGACTTCGTGCTCGTCAACCCGCTGCACGCGGCCGAGCCGCGGCCGCCGGTGAGCCCGTCCCCGTACCTGCCGATGAGCCGCCGCCAGATCAGCCCGCTCTACCTGCGCATCGAGGACATCCCCGAGTACCAGGGGCTGAGCGCGGCCGACCGGGCCCGGGTGGAGGCGCTGGCCGCCCCGCTGCGGGCCGCGAGCGCCACGGCGGCGCTCATCGACCGGGACGCGGTCTGGGCCGCCAAGCTCGCCGCGCTCGAGCTGATCCGCGCGGTCCCGCTGGCCGGCGCCCGGCGCGACGAGCTGGATGCCTTCCTGGCCCGCGACGGCCGCGCGGTTCGCGACTGGGCGGCCTGGTGCGCCATCGCCGAGATACACGGGCCCGACTGGCGGTCGTGGCCCGCGGCGCTGGCCGACCCCGGCTCGGCCGCGGTCGCCGCGCTGAGGGAGACGCTGGCCGACCGGATTGATTTCCACGCCTGGCTGCAGTGGCTGACCGCCGAGCAGTTCGCCGCGGCGCAGCAGGCGGCCCGGCGGGCCGGCATGGGCATCGGCGTCATCACCGACCTCGCGGTCGGCGCGCACCCGGGCGGCGCCGACGCCTGGGCTCGCCAGGACGTCATCGTCCCGGGCATCAGCGTGGGCGCGCCGCCGGACGAGTTCAACCAGCTCGGCCAGAACTGGACGCTGCCGCCGTGGCACCCCGGACGGCTGGCCGCCCAGGCCGGGCGGCCGCTGGCCGACCTGATCGCGGCCTGCGCGCGCAACGCCGGCGGGCTGCGCGTGGACCACGTGATGGGGCTCGCCCGGCTCTGGTGGATACCGGCCGGGATGACGCCGGTCCAGGGCACCTACGTGCGGTACGACCACGAGCTGATGGGCGGCATGCTGGCGGCGGAGGTCGCGCGGGCCGGCGCGCTGGCGATCGGCGAGGACCTCGGCACGGTGGAGCCGTGGCTGCGCAAGTTCCTGGCCGAGCGCCGGGTGCTCGGCACGTCCATGCTGTGGTTCGAGCGCCGCGCGGACGGCAGCCCGCGCCGGCCGGGCGGCTGGCGGCGCGGCTGCCTGGCCATGGTCGGCACCCACGACATGCCGCCGGCCGCGGCGTTCCTCACCGGCGATCAGGTCACGATCCGGTCCGAGCTGGGCCTGCTGACCCGGCCAGAGGCGCAGGAGCGGGCCGCGGCCCAGGAGGAACTGGCCGGGTGGCTGGCGATGCTGTCCGACGAGGGACTGCTCTCGCTGTCAGGCCGGCCTTCGGCGGCGGACTTCACGACCGCGCTGTACGCCCACCTGACCCGGACGCCGGCCGTGCTGATCGGCGTGTCGCTGGCCGATGCCGCGGGGGAACGGCGGACGCAGAACATGCCGGGCACGGTGGATGAGTACCCCAACTGGCGGATCCCGCTCGGCGACGCCGACGGGAAACCGCTGCTGCTGGAGGACCTGCCCGGGCACGAGGGGGTGCGGGCGGTCGCGGCGGCGGTCACCGCCGGCCTGCGGCGGTAGCCCGGAACGCGAAAAGGGCGCCCCGCCTGGCGGGCGGGGCGCCCTTCGCGCTAGCGGTTAGATGGGACCAGCGCAGATCCCCGAGCCCTCGGGGTTGGCCATGACCGCGCTGGTGTCGGTGCCGGCGAACCGGGCCACGTCAGGCACGCCGTACTCGCCGTCCTTGCCGAAGGTCTGGAAGGTCCTCGGCAGGAGGTTGCCGAAGTTCCACACGCACGAGGTGATGTGCGACCCGAGCGCCGACGGCTGCGGGCTGAGCGACCAGAACGGGTAGAAGTGCGAGCCGGCCGCCGGGACGGTGCAGCCGGCCCCGCTTGTGGTGTTGCACAGGCTCTCCGACCCGCCGACGTTGGTCTCGAACTGGATCTGCGGGTACAGCTTGCCGTTGGCCTGGAACGGCCCCGCGTAGTCGAAGGCCGTGGGATGGTTCCTGCTCCCGTTCGGCCAGGTGAATGACTGGTAGCTGGTGCCGTCGAAGTCCAGGTCACCGTTCTGGAACCGCCCGGTCAGGCAGAAGTTGGCCGCCGAGAACTCCGTTACCGGCGCGCCGTTGACGGTGGCCGTGCGGGCGCCCTGCTGGAAGCACGAGCCGTCGGCGAACTCGCACAGCGCGCCGCTGTTCGAGTCGTTAGTGGGGCACGCCACCGGCCCGTTCGGTCCCTCGGTGGTCGCGTTCTGGCAGATGCCGGTCGCGTCGCACGGCCCCTCGCCCTTGGCGTTCGGGCCTTCGGTCCCGCCCACGCAGGTGTCGAAGTCGCTGGGGTCGCTGTAGCTCTGGCTGCCGCCGGTGAACGTGAACGGGTCCTTGTTGGTCACCGAGTTGCAGACCTCGGCGTGGCCGATCTCCTGCTGCATCAGGACGCCGCCCTCGAGCGCCGCCCACGGCACCTGGTTCTGCTGCTTGGCGGTGCTGTACTCGGCGTGGAAGGTGAACGGGGTCCCCGAGCAGTCGGTCATGCTGGTGTCGGCGAAGCCGTTGGCCGCGCTGGCGGTCATGAACCCGGTCTGATGGGTCGTCAGGTCCCGGATTGTCGTGGTGAAGCCCTGCGGCGGATCGGTGATGGAAACCTTGAGCACGTCACCGCCGTTGATCTTCAGCGTGTGGGCGTTCGGGGTGAACGTGCTGACATCGGTCTGCTGCGGGTTGGGCGGCCCGGGCGGGACGCCGTTGGTCTGCAGGTAGGAGAAGTTGACCGGCTCGATGCAGTTGTTGTTGCAGGCGCCGTTGGCGCTGCACTCGAGGCTGTCGATGTTCAGCGCCGCGCACCACTGCGTCTTGCTGCAGCTCATGCTGTCGGTGAACGGCGTGTAGCCCGGCGGGTACAGCTGCAGTTCCATGAACGCCGAGCCGGCCCCGTTCGGGTTGTTGCCGTCGCTATCGGGGATGCAGGCGCCCTGGGGGAAGGAGAGCGGGTCGCACATCGGCAGCCCGAACCACGGCGCCACGGAGAGCTCGCCGTAGTTGGTGACGCTGCCGGACGGTGTCGGGGACCGCCTCGGGTCCACCGGGATCCTGGTCAGGTAGGTCATCGTGTTGCCGGAGCCGGGGGTGCTCGAGATGAACTTGACGCTGGGCTCGTCGTGGCCGATGTAATGCTCGTTGTCCTCGAACCGCAGGCGCTTCCCGTTGACGACCTTGACCGGGTCGGTGCAGGTGGCGGCCATCGCCCGGACCGTGGCGTACTTGGGGCTGTGGGCGTTGCAGTCGAGCTCGCCCGCCTTGTTGGGCGCGATGCTGCCCGCGGTTGCCGCCTTGGCCGTGGTCGCGGCGGCCCCCGCCGTGCCCGTCAGGCTCAGCTGGCAGATGACCGCGATGCCCATCGCGGTTATCAGCAGCATCCGCCATCTCCGTCTTCTCGGGGGCGGTGATCCCCTCCCGGTTCTTGTTGAGATTCGTCCTGACCAGGAAATGCGCATGTGCGATCCTTCTCGCTCATGCGTGACATCGCGCCAGTCCGTCCACAGGCCCAGAGGTCACGCCGGTGTGACCGTCTCGCGAGTCCGAGACGCTTTCCGACGGAATCTAACAATCGCCAGAAAGCTCCGTCAATGACTTCTCTAAGCGTTTTTCACCGTAAAATCACAAAATCATAACCTGACGGGAACGCGCCCGTTTTGGTTAAATAGATAATATATATACATTTCGCCCATTACGTCACTCAGCTAACATCCCTGCTCATGTCCATCAGTAATCACCTGGCGCCCCAGGACCGCAGCGCGGACATGAAGGTGCACAGGCGACGAGGCGCGAATGCTGACGCGAGGTACCGGGACTCGCGGCACCGCCTCAGCCTTCTCGCCCGGGCCTCAGCCCTCTCGCCCGGGCTCGCTCTCGTCCGTCGCGTACGGACCCAGGCGCCGGCGCCGCAGCCATCGCCGGTACGCCCGGACGGGATGCGCCATGGACGCGAACCGCTCCCGGCCGTCAGGGCCGGGACCGGGCCAGGCAACGGGAATGCCCATCACCCGCTGCGGTTCTTCGCCGCGCCGGGCAGGCGGCGGCGTCCCTACCGGGAAGCCAAGGAACCGGTTCGGTTCGTAGCGATCACGGGTCATCGGCGCGCTCCGGGGTAGTCACGGTTCGCTCCAAGAGTGACGCGGCCCCGCCGGGCCCGCAAGGGGCAGGCGGTAGAGTCCACGGGTGACTCGTGATGAACTGGACGCGCTCTCCTCGCGTGAGCTGCATGACCTCGCCGTACGGCGTGCGTTGCACCACGTCGACGTGGAGTTTCTCTGGCAGCTGCTGCGTGCCATCCCGGCGGCCGAGGCTTCCGAGGGGCATACGTCCGAGGCCGGGCGGGACGTCACCCATCTGTCCGTGCTGATCGACGACGCGATCGACGCCGGCGAGGGCGACGTGGCCGAGGCGCTGCGCCCGCTCTACCTCGACTACCTCATCAGGCACAACGTCGCGAGCTAGCGCGGTGGACCCGGACAGCAGCGTGGGCCGGAGGGCCGCCCTGCGGTCCTCCGGCCCACGCCCGGTCGTGCGTACCGGGTCCGGCTTACTCGTCCTTGGCCAGCACGCCCTCGATTTCGAGGGTGATCGTGACCTTCTCGCTGACGGCGACGCCGCCACCGGGGATCGGGCCGTTGTAGCTGACGCCGAAGTCGTTCCGGTTGATCTCGCCGCTGGCCGAGAAACCCGCCCGGGTGCCGCCGTAGGCGTCCGGGCCGAAGCCGTTCACCTCGAGCTTGAGGGTGACCGGCTTGGTGGTGCCGCGGATGGTGAGGTCGCCGTCGAGCAGGAAGTCCGCACCGTCGTGACGCACGCCGGTGGACCGGAACGTCAGCGTGGGGTGCGACTCGACCTCGAAGAAGTCCGCGCTCCTGATGTGGTTGTCCCGGTTGGGCTCGCCGGTGTTCACCGAGCTCAGGTCGACGGTGGCGGTGACGCTGGACTGCAGCGGGTCGGTCGCGGTGACGATGGTCCCCTCGAACTTGTCGAAGCGGCCGCGGACCTTGCTCACCATCATGTGCCGGACGACGAAGGACACCTCGGAGTGGACGGGATCTATGGCCCAGGTCCCGGCGACGTAGCCGGGAATCTCCACGGCGGTCTCGGTCATCATTCCTCCAGGTAGACGGTTCTTAGTTGTGTGGGACTTCACATGCGTACCTAACTTCCTTATAGTAACTACATAATCGTTGAAGGGTCAAGGATCGGGAGGACGCACTGCGACCTAGGCCAGACCTGCTGAAACGAAGTAACCTGGGGTACCAGGGAGGGGATTGTCTTTGAATACCGGGCCAGCAGACCCGGGCTACGAACTGCCGGGGGCGGCAGTCGCGATACCGGAGGCGGCCGAGGAGCTGGATGCCGCCTGCGAGGCAGAAGCAGCCTGTGAGACCGAAGCAGCCGGTTCGGCATTGGCTGACGAGACAACGCCTCCGGGAAACCTGTCCGGGCAGGCGAGGGCGGTCATCCCGACGACCTGCCGGGCGCGCGAAGTCCTCCAGCGGGTCGGCGACAAGTGGTCGGTCCTGGCGATCGACCTGCTCGGCCAGGGGACCATGCGGTTCACCGAGCTGCACCGTGCCATCGACGGAATTACCGCCAGGATGCTGACCGTCACGCTGCGCGGACTCGAACGGGACGGCATCGTGACCCGGACCATCCACCCGGTCATCCCGCCGCGGGTCGAGTACGCGCTCACCCCGATGGGCCGTACCCTGCTCTGCACCATCGGCCAGCTGGTCAGCTGGACCGACAGCCACCTGCCCGAGATCGAGGCCGCGCGGGCCGCCTACGACGCCAGGCACCCGGCCGAATAGGCTCGCTCACATGAGCGATCAGGCCGGGATGGCGGGCAGGGAAAGCGCGGCCGAGACGGCCGAGCGGCTGCGGCACGGCTCTTCGTTCGGCGCCGCGGCGGCCGCCTACGCTGAGCACCGCCCGGTATACGCCGAGGCCGCGGTCGGATGGGTGCTGGAACCGGTCCGCGGCCGGCGGCCGCTCCGGGTGGCCGATATCGGCGCGGGCACCGGCAAGCTGACGGCCATGCTGGTCCGGCTGGGGGCCGACGTGACCGCGGTGGAGCCGGATCCGCAGATGCTGGCCGAACTGCGGCGGGCCATGCCCGGCGTGCGTTCGGAACCGGGGAGCGCCGAGGCGCTGCCACTGGCCGACGGGAGCGTGGACGCCGTCCTGGCGGGCCAGGCCATGCACTGGTTCGACCTGGACCGCGCGCTGCCCGAGATCGCCCGGGTGCTCGCCCCCGGCGGCGTCCTGGCCGGGCTGTGGAACGTGGACGACGACCGGGTCGGCTGGGTCGCCGACCTGTCCAGTATCAGCAGGCGCAAGTCCAGCCCGACCCTGCTGCGCTGGCGGGACGGCCAGGGCCGGGGCCGCCCGGCCGCGCTGGCCGAGGTGGCCGCGGACCTGTTCCGCCCGGCCGAGGAGGGCGAGTTCGAGCACGGGCAGGCGCGCACGGCCGACTCCCTGACCGCCACCATCGGCACCCACTCTCACCTGCTCACCATGGATGAGGCCGAACGGAGTGCCCTGCTCGCCCGGATACGCGACTTCCTGGCCGCCCGGCCGGAGACGTCGCGGGGCGAGTTCACGCTGCCGCTGGTCACGATGGCGCTGCGGATGGTGCGCCGGTAGTCACCCGCGGGCGGCAGTCGCCTCGGCCTGCTGGTAGAGGGCGAGCGCGGCGGCGCCGAGGGCCGGGCTGTAGGAGGCCCACTCGTAGCTGCCGCCTCGCTGGTATCCGCCGATGACGCCGTACAGGGTGCCGGTGCCCCGGCTGGTCAGGCCGATGATCCAGGGACCGCCGCTGGTCCCGTCCCGGTAGCCGTGGCAGTAGAACACCATCTGGCCGGGCCGGAGCTGGTGGCTGTGCGCGGCGCACCAGACCGGATCCTCGACCGCGTTGTTGTAGCCGATCAGCCCGGTCCAGCGGCCGTAGCCGAGGCCGGCACCGAGCCGCAGGCCGCCGGTCGCTCGCTGGATCTTCCACGTGGGATGACCCGCGGCCACCACGGTGAGGAAGGCGATGTCCAGATCAGGATCGTGCGACTGGCGCCAGGCCCGGGCCACCACCACGGCCTGGACGAGCCAGGCGCCGTGCGGCCGGGCGCCGTCGTGGTAACCCGGCACGAACTCGATGTCGGTCGCGTAGCCATTGGCGTACACGCAGTGCGCCGCGGTCACGACGAGGTCCTCGTACGCGCTGTCCACCACACTGGCCGTGCAGAAGTGGCGGACGGAACCCGTGGTGTAGAACAAGGCCCCGACGGTCGGCACCCCGCCAAATGGGATCGCCGTGGGGGTGCCGGCGGGCGGCCCGGCGGTACCCGGGGCGGCGGCCTGGCCGGCCGCGCCCTTGTCCGGGCCGGCCACCGTCGCCGCCATCCGGGCCGGCGTCCAGAAGCGGCTGGCCGACTGCTGCGCCGCCGCTCCGACCGCATGCACGATCCCGGTGGCGGGGCTGGGCGCGGGCACCGGCGGCGGGCCTGCCGCGACGGCCGGGGCGCCCGTCACCAGCGAGACCGTCACCAGCGAGACGGCGGCCAGGAGCGCGACAGCCTGGGACACGCTTCCATGGTGACCCGCCAGGGACAGATGTTCAAGCAGTGAACCGGGTGATGGCCTCCTCGATCGTGGCGATGTCGGCGTACTTGGCCTGAAGGTCGGCGATGTTGGCGTCGTGGATGGCCGGGCTCCGGTCGCCGCAGGCCCCGGCGACCACGATGGGCCGGAAGCCGTGCTGCATGGCGTCGGTGGCGCTGGCCCGGACGCACCCCGAGGTGGAGACGCCGGCGATGACCGCGGTGTCGATCCCGGCGGCGGTGAGGGTGGCCGCCAGCGAGGTGCCGAAGAACGCGGAGGCGTACTGCTTGACGATGACCACCTCGGCGGGCCGGGGTTCCAGGCCCGGGGCGAACTCGCCCTGGTCGCCGGGGACGTCCTCGGCCAGCAGCCGCAGCGCACTGACCTTGCGGACGAACAGGCCGCCGTCGCTGGCGCCGGGCCGGTAGCGGACCCGGGTGTGCACGACGGGCAGGCCGGCCGCGCGCGCGGCCGCGAGCAGGCGCGCGCAGCCGGTCACGGCCGCGTCGGAGCCGAGATCGAACGGCGAGCCCGGCGTGAAGTAGGCGCGCATCATGTCGATCAGGATCAGGGCCGGCCGCTGGCCCCAGCCCACCGACCCGCCCCAGGTGCCTTCGCTGTCAGTCTTCCCGGGGCCCGTCATGTCCGTGCTCATGTCCACACCGGGCGCTGCGGCGCGGGCAGGCCGGTTTCCTCCTGGCACCGGGCCAGCAGCTCGGGCAGCGGCGGGCCCATGTCGAAGACCGGCAGCTCGGCCGGGCGGGCGGCGCGCATGTCCTCGCGCAGCGCGCTGGTCCGGCCGGCGTCCACGCCGTCGCCGTCGCCGGCCAGCACCACGCCGTAGCGCCGGGCTCCGTCCGCGGTGACCAGGCCGCGCCGGACCTCCAGCTCCACCAGGGCGGGATCGCGCTGCAGCGGGTCGCCCCAGCCGCCGCCGCCCCAGGTGACGAAGTGCAGCACGTCGCCCGGGGCGACGGGGACGTCGTGGCACTTGCTCGGCAGCACCTCGCGGGCCCCGCCGGCCCGGTCGATCCACTTGCGGCCGCGGGCGCCCGGCAGGCCGCCGTTGACGCCCCACGGATAGGTCAGCCACCGGTCGTCGTGGATGGCGATCGTCCCTGGCTCCAGGAACCGGTAGGCGACGTCGACGCCGTTGCCGCCCCGGTGCAGGCCGGGGCCGCCGGTGTCGGCGACGGTCTCCCAGCGCTCGATCCGCAGCGGGTAGTAGGACTCGAGGAACTCACACGGGATGTTCACGAAGCTCGGCCACAGCGAGTGCCCGTCCGGGCCGTCACCGAGGGGACGCCCGGGGATGCCGCCAAAGCCGATCGAGTACAGCTGGAACCACTCCCCCTTGCGGTCGCCGCCTGAGTACCGGCCCGAGTACATGAAGTGCGGGGACGAGGAGAACCCGGCCGCGTTGAGCAGCGCCGGGTTGGTCTGGCCGAGCAGGCCGCCGAACAGGTCGAAGACCCGCCCGATACCGTGGTTGCGCGCGTTCAGGGCGGCCGGGTGCCTGGGCTTCCAGTAGGAGCCCTCCGGGATGGTGACGTCGACGAGCGGGTAGAAGCCGTCGTTCCACAGGATCTGCGGGTCCGCCACCGTGATCATGTAGATGCCGAAGAACATCCGGGCCAGGTTCTCGTTCAGGTAGTAGTTCACCGGCCCGATGGCCTGCGGGGACGACCCGGTGAAGTCGAGGTGCACCTTGTCGCCGGTCCGGGTGAGCGACAGCTTCAGCTCGTATGGCCCGTACCCGACCCCGTCGTCGCAGATGTAGTCGGTGAACGACAGCGTCCTGCCCTCTTCGAACACCACCTGGAGCAGCGTCTTCATGGCGCGGTAGTTGCGGTCGAGCAGGGCGTCGAGCGCGGCCAGGTAGGTGGCCACGCCGAACCGGGCGCACATCTCCTGCACCCGCCGCGACGCGGTCCGGCACGCGGCGACCAGGCCGTTCAGGTCGGCCCGGTTCCAGTCGGGGACGCGGACCTGGTTCAAGATGATGCGCAGCGCGTCCTCGTTGAGCTGGCCCGCCTTGTACAGCGTGAACGGCGGGATGACCACGCCCTCCTCGTAGATGGTGCGCGCGTCGGTGGGCATGGAACTCGGCGTCTTGCCGCCGACGTCGGACATGTGGCCGAACATGGACGCCCACCCGACCAGCCGTCCCTCGACGTAGACCGGCAGCACCACGAGCCAGTCGTTGGCGTGGCTGATGGCCGCGCCGCAGGCGTAGGGATCGGAGGTCAGGAGCACGTCGCCCTCGCCGATCTCCCCGTCGAAGCCGTCGAGGAAATCGGGGATGGACAGGCCGAACTGGCCGACCACCATCTTGCCGCTGGGGTCGGCGATCAGCGGGAACTCGTCGTGCTGCTCCCTGATGCCGGGCGACAGCGCGGTCCTGAACAGCACCTCGTCCATCTCATAGCGGGCGTTGCGCAGCCCGTTCTCGATCAGGTCCAGCGTGACCGGGTCCACGTCGACCGGGTCCAGGGCAGTGGTGTCGCGCTGTACGACGGTGGCCATGGCTCAGCTCTCCTTCGCGGTGTGGCCGGCTTCGGCGGGGCGGATCAGCAGGCTGCCCCAGCGGTCCACGGTGGCGACGTGGCCGGGCAGGACCAGGGTGGTGGAGTCCATTTCGGTGACGATGGCCGGGCCGGGCAGTATGTCGCCGGCCCGCAGCCGCGTCCGGTCGTACCGGGCGGCGTCCCGCCACCCGCCGTCCACGTAGATGGGGGCCTGCCCGGTGCGCGCGGCCGCCGGGTCGCCGGTGCCGGGCTCCAGCACCGTCGGGGTGACTTTCGGCCGCGGCCCGCTGACCGAGGCCCGGGCGTTGACGAGCTCGTGGTCCACCGGCAGGACGAACGAGAAGAGCCGCTCGTGCTCGGCGTCGAACCGCTCGCCGATGATCCGCAGGGCCTCGTCCGGGTCTTCCAGCCAGGCGGGATCGACGTCGACGCCGATATCGAAGCCCTGGCCGAAGTACCTGACGTCGACCTGGTAGGCGACCTGCTGCTCGCTCTCGGCGATGCCCTGCCCGGCCAGCCGGCCGGACGCGGCCGAGGACAGGTCGCGCAGGATCGCCGCCAGCTCGCCTCCGGTCAGGTCGGCGAACCGGCGCAGGCAGGTGCGCGCCGACTCGTCCCGGGCCGAGGTGGTGGCGTCGCCCAGGGCGCACAGCACGCCCGGCGACGGCGGCACGATGACCGGCCATGCCCCGGTCAGCTTGCCGAGGGCGTTGGCGTGCAGCGGCCCGGCGCCGCCAAAGGCGACCAGCGCGAAGTCCCGGGGGTCGAAACCCTGCTGGACGCTGACCAGGCGCAGGCCGCCCAGCATGTTCTCGTTGACGATGTCGACGATCCCGGCGGCCGCCTCCTCGGCGCTGGCCAGGCCCATCGCGTCGGCCACCTTCTGCACGGCCGACCTGGCCGCCTCGGCGTCCAGCGTGATCTCGCCGCCCGCGAGCGAGGTGGGCAGGTAGCCGAGCACCAGGTTGGCGTCGGTGACGGTCGGGTCGCTGCCGCCCTTGCCGTAGGCCACCGGGCCGGGGTCCGCGCCGGCCGACTGCGGCCCGACGCGCAGCGCCTTGGTCAGCTCGGGCACGTGCGCGACCGAGCCGCCGCCCGCGCCGACCGTCCGCACGTCCACCGCCGCGGCGCGGACCGTCAGGTCGCCCACCTTGGTCTCCCGGCCCACCCGCGGCTTGAGCCCCTGGACCAGGGCGATGTCCGTCGACGTGCCGCCCATGTCGAAGGTCAGCAGGTCACGGTAACCCGACTGCTCGGCCACCCATACCGCGCCGGCGACGCCGCCGGCCGGGCCGGAGAGCAGCATGGTGACCGGCGCGCCGATCGCGGCGTCCGCCACCGCGAGGCCGCCGTCGCTGCGCAGGATGGACAGCGACGCGCGCACGCCCTCGGCCGCGAGCTGCTCGCCGAGGTTGGCCACGTACCTGGCCACCTGCGGCTGGACGTAGCCGTTGGCCACCGTGGTCAGCGCCCGCTCGTACTCCCGCAGCTCGGGCAGCACCCGGCTGGACAGGGAGACGGGGATGCCGGGCAGTTCCTCGGCGGCCAGTTCCCCGATCCGCCGCTCGTGCGCGTCGTTGGCGAACGCGTTGATCAGCGAGACGGCCAGCGCCTCGATCCCGGCGTCGCGCAGCCGCCGCAGCTGGGCGCGGGCGGCGTCCTCGTCGAGCTCGCGGACGACCGAGCCGTCGCTGGCGATCCGGCCGGGCACCTCGACCGTGTTCTCCAGGGCGGCCAGCGGCTCCGGTTTCGGCCAGATGATCCAGCCGGCCAGGCCGCCGGGGACGAACGAGCGGGCGATCTGGAGCACCTGCCGGAAACCCTCGGTGGTGACCAGCCCGACGGTCGCGCCCTTGCCCTCCAGGATCGCGTTGGTGGCCACCGTCGTCCCGTGCAGGACGTGCGCGATCTCGGCCCGGTCGACGCCGGCCTGCTCGCAGACCAGGTCGATGCCGTGCAGGACCCCGACGGACTGGTCGTGGGGCGTGGACGACGTCTTGGCCCGCCAGGTGGACCCGGCGCGCTCGTCGACGAGCAGCACGTCGGTGAAGGTGCCGCCGACGTCGACCCCGAGGCGATAGCTCATTTTCCCTGCTCCCTAGGTGGTTGATCAGATGACGGCGGCGGCCCGCAGCCGGGCGAGCTCGGCCGGGTCGAGCCCGACCAGGCTCGCCCCAGACCTGGTCGTTGTGCTCCCCCAGGGCCGGGCCGGCCGACCGGACGGCTCCGGGGGTGGCGGACAGCTTCGGCACGACGTTCTGCATGGGGATCTCGCCGAAGTCGGGGTGCGCGACGGTGACGATGGCGTTCCGCGCCGCGAAGTGCGGGTCGGTGAACATGTCCCGGGCCCGGAAGATCCGCCCGGCGGGCACCCCGGCCTCGTGCAGGCGGGCGAGCAGGTCGTCGGCCGGGAGCGTGGCGGTCCAGGCCGCGATGAGGTCGTCCAGCTCGGTCATGGCCGCGCCGCGGGCCGAGTGCGTGGCGAACCGGGGGTCGGCGGCCAGCTCCGGGCGCTCCATGACCGCCGCGAGCCGGGTGAAGACCGAGTCCTGGTTCGCCGCGATCAGCACCAGGTCCCCGTCGCCGGTCGGGTACACGTTGCTGGGCGACACGTTGGGCAGCACCGCGCCGGTCCGCTCCCGCTGGTAGCCCGCGACCGCCCACTCCGGCAGCAGCGACTCCATCATGGCCAGGACGGCCTCGTAGATGGCGGAGTCCACGACCTGGCCGCGCCCGGAGCGCTCCCGGTGATGCAGGGCGACCAGGGTGCCCAGGCAGGCGAAGGTGGCCGCGAGCGCGTCGCCGAGCGAGATGCCGGCCCGGACCGGCGGCTCCCCGGGCGGCCCCATCACGTACCTGATGCCGCCCATGGCCTCGCCGATCGCGCCGAAGCCGGCCCGGGGGGCGTAGGGACCGCTCTGCCCGTAGCCGGTCACCCGGGTGATGACCAGGCCCGGGTTGTCCTGCCAGAGCTCCTCGGGGGACAGCCCCCAGCGCTCCAGCGTGCCGGGCCGGAAGTTCTCCACCAGGACGTCGGCCCGGGCGAGCAGCTTGCGCAGCAGGCCCTGGCCCTCCGGGGACCGCAGGTTGCAGGTGACCGACTTCTTGTTCCTGGCCACCACCGGCCACCACAGCGACTTGCCGTGCGGTTTCTCCCGGCCCCACTCGCGCATCGGGTCGCCCTGGCCCGGCAGCTCGACCTTGATCACCTCGGCGCCGAAGTCGCCGAGCAGCTGACCGCAGAACGGCCCGGCCAGCAACTGGCCCAGCTCGATCACCCGCAGGTCGCTCAAGCGGAAGCGTTTCCTCGCCCGGCTCGCTCATAGGTCTGTCCTCCGGCTGGTCGCTGAGCATGGTGGCGCGGGCGTTGTACAGGTGGCTGCGCATGACCGCTTCGGCCCAGTCCGGCTCGCCGGCCCGGGCGGCCGCGACGATCTCCAGGTGATGGGCGAGGCTGCGGGCCAGGGCGCCGGGGCTGTAGTGCTGGAAGTTGCGCCGGACCACGGCGGCGTGGGTGACCGCGGTCAGCGCGGAGGCGAGCGCGGGGTTGCCCGCCCGGGCGATCAGCAGGCCGTGGAACCGCTGGTTCAGCTCGACGATCTCCGCCAGGGCCTGGTCCCGGGCCGAGCGCGAGCATCGACTGGGCCAGCTCGCCGAGCTCATCGAGCTCGGCCGGGGACAGCAGCGGGACCGCCTGGCTGACCGCGTACGGCTCGAGGCGCAGGCGCACCTCGAAGATCTCTCCCAGCTCCTCGGAGGTCCAGGTCGCCACCCGGGCGCCGCGGTTCGGGCTCAGCTCGACCAGCCCCTCGGCGGCCAGCCGGGACAGCGCCTCCCGGATGGGCGTCCGGCTCACCGACAGCTGGCGGGCCAGGTCAAGCTCGGCGATGCGCGCGCCGGCCGGGATCCGCCCGGCCAGGATGGCATCCCGGATGGCGTCGGCAGCCTGCGCAGCGGCCTGTCGCATGGCCCTCCTCCTGCGGATTGCATGTAATACTGCTCCGGAGCCGACGGCGATGACAAGGCCTCTTCGTAAAGAGGCTGCATATTGCCGGTATACACAGATCGCCGATGAGTATGAAACCATGCATGCATGCAATCTGTGCAGATCGTGGAGGTGGCCCCGCGGGACGGGCTGCAGAACGAGGCGGTGACCCTGGCCACCGCGCAGAAGGCCGAGCTGGTCGGCCTGCTGGCCGGCAGCGGCGTGCGCCGGATCGAGGTGACGAGCTTCGTGAACCCGGCCCGGGTCCCGCAGCTGGCCGACGCCGAGGAGCTGTGCGGCCTGCTGCCGCGCGGGGCTGCCAGGGCAGGTCTCCTGGATCGGCCTGGTGCTGAACGAGCGCGGCCTGGACCGGGCGATCCGGGCCGGCCTGGACGAGGTCAACGTGGTGGTGGTCGCCACCGACACGTTCAGCCAGCGCAACCAGGGGGTCGGCACCGACGACGCGATCGCGGCCTGGACCCGGATCGCGGCGCGGGCGCGCGCGGCCGGGCTGCGGACGACGGTGACCATCGCCGCCTCGTTCGGCTGCCCGTTCGAGGGGGAGGTGGCCCCGGAGCGGGTCGCCGATGTGCTGGCCCGGTGCGTCCAGGCCCAGCCGGACGAGGTGGCGCTGGCCGACACGATCGGCGTCGGGGTGCCGGCCGGGGTGCGCGCGCTGGCCGACGTCGCCGCCGACGTGGCGCCCGGCATCCCGCTGCGCTGGCACTTCCACAACACCAGGAACACGGGCTACGCCAACGCGATCACCGCCGTCGAGCGCGGCGCGGCCGCGCTCGACGCCAGCGCGGGCGGGATCGGCGGGTGCCCGTTCGCCCCGGCCGCCACCGGCAACATCGCCACCGAGGACCTGCTCTACCTGCTCGACCGGTCGGCCGTGCGGACCGGCGTCTCCGCGACCGCGCTCGGCCCGGCCACGGACCTGCTGGCCAGCACGCTCGGCAAGCCGGTACCCGGCCTGTTCGCCAAGGCGGGGCCGTTCCCGCCCGCCGCGGAAGCCAGCTCAGGCGGAGACGGATGAGGCGGTCTCGCCTGAGCTGGCCCGCGCGACCAGTTCGGGCTTGAACACGAACGGGCGGCCGTCTGGTTCGCACTCTTTTCGCAGGTGGTGGCAGGTGTTGGGGGTCGCACCAACGTAGGTTGAGCCGACGGTTTTACAGCCCTCTCTCCATTACCCGAGACACAAGCCGCTGACCAGCGCATATGCGCTACGAGTTGCAGTTCCGGGCCACCTGCGCCCGCGCGTCCAGGGTTACGGGGAACCCATGCGGGCCCCGGACAGGAACGCGCCTGGCCACGGACGGCGGAGCAGTAGCGGTTACCCTGACCGCCTGCCTCCTTCCCTGCCCGTAAGCCGGGCCCGCGGTATCCGCCGCGTCGGACCGTGTTCCGGGTTCAGCCTGCCAATTCCGGCGCGCGTAGCTGCCGCTGATACGAATGCCGGCTTATCCGGCGTACTTCGCCGGCTCGCTGTCGGCGCCGCCTTCGCCGCCAGGGCCGAACGGCGGGGTCAACCGATCGGTGATGCGGGGATGAGCCGGAGCGCGTGGGGCTCGCGACGGGCGCGCCCTTGGCAATTGCGCGGTGGCCCGGCTTAGCGGCCCCCTGCCGCGCAGACCGCCTGATTGTCTGCTGTGGAATGTCTCTGCGGCGGTTTCGATGAGGTTAGCGACTTCGTTGGGGTGGGAGACCATAGCCACATGACTCGACCTGACTTCGATGGTGGTGGCGCCCATGCGGGCGGCGAACTGGCGCTCGACGTCTGGCGGGATCACCTGGTCATCGGTGGCGACGAGGTACCACGACGGGTGTGATCTCCAGGCCGGGACGCCCATCACGTCTTGAAGGGTGCTCACCGCCAGGGGCTGCTGCACGGCATGCATCATCCGCGCCCTGACTGGGTTGACATCGGCGGCGAAGTGCGTAACGAAGTCATCTTCACGCATCCAGGCGAAGCCACTGGAGTCGATTTCCAGGTGCTCAAGTACCGGGCTCGGGGGACCTTCCGACAGGAGTGCACCAATGGACTCGCCCTCGTCGAGCCCGAAGGCGGCGATATAGACCAGGCCGACGACGTTCTGCGCCTTGGCGCCGAGGGCGGTGAGGATCTGCCCGCCGTAGGAGTGCCCGGCGACAATAACGGGGCCGTCCTGACGGTCTAGTACCTGGCGGAGCCGAGCGACGTCCGCTTCCAGCGCGGACTCGGGGAACTGCGGAGCGGTGACGTTGTAGCCGCGGCTCTGGAGGCGCTTGATGACGCCGCTCCAGCATGAGCCGTCGGCCCATGCGCCATGTATGAGGACAATGCTGGGTCGAACAGGCATGTCAATATCTCCTCCCGGTACGGTCAGTCCGACAGGAAGACCGCGGTCTCGCTGGCCGCCTCTGCCGCGTACTGGAAGATCGACCCGTGTGACGCGTCCGGGTAGATCGTGACCTTCGCGTTGGGGATGAGCCCGGCGAGAATGTAGCTAGCCGCTGTCGGGATCATGATGTCGGCGTCGCCCTGGAGGATCAGCGTGGGCTGGCTGATATCCCGCAGCCGCCCGACCGCCGCCCAGTCCGGCCTGCCCCACGCGAGGACCGCCTGGTACTGCGCATTCTTCGACTCGAGCGACGGCCCCTCGTCACGCCCTTCCTGCCGCTGAAGATCCGGCCGAGCGATGTCTGGCCGGCGGCGCGGCTGGAGTCGGTGTGGGCGAAGAAGACGTAGACGTATCCCTCCGGGGTGGCGTCGTCGAACACCACGCTCTTGACGACGTTCGGCCGCCACTCCTCCATGCCCGGGGCGCCCTTCGGACCCGTGCCAGCCAGGATGAGGCGGCGGGCAAGGCCCGGGCCAGGTCAGGGCGATCTCCTGGGCGATGAAGCCGCCGAGTGAGTATCCGAACAGGTCAGCCCTCGCGCAGGCCGAGGGCAGTCGAGGAACACCACGGCGTCTACGGGCCATCTCCTCGACGGTGCCGGGAGTGATTCCGCTGGTCCCCCCCACGCCGACGTTGTTGAACAGGATCACCTCGCGGTCGGGCGGCGACCGCGTTGATGAGGGCGGGATCCCAGTTGTCGATATTGCCGCGGAAGTGCTGCAGGAACACCACCGGCACGCCAGCTGCGGCGTTGCCGAACCGGCGATACGCGTAGCTGATGCCGTTGGGCGCCTCGGCATAGAGGAGTCCTGCGTCGATGAGGCTGGTGGCCGCGGTCATGTCGTCATCCCTTTCGTGGTCGGAGCGGTGCGATGCGGCGGCATGCCGCCGCATCGCACCGCGCTGTGCCGGGGTGGTCAGCTGGCCGCATGGGCGGCGTCGAGGATGACCTGGGTCACCGCGCCCGGGTCGCTGATCATGGACAGGTGCGGGGCGTCTGATCTGGGTGATGTGCGCCCCGGCCCGCTGGGCCATGGCGAGCTGCTCGGCGGGCGGGATGACGTGGTCGGCGGTGCCGATGACGGCCCAGGACGGGATCGTCTGCCACGCGGGCGCGGCGGTCAGCGTCTCCGACAGGGCGCTCGCGGCCAGCGGCTGCTGCTCGGCCGCGAGCGCGGCTCCCTCACTGGCGGGCAGGCCGTTGGCGAAGCACCCGGGGAACACGCTCTGCTTGACGTACGCGTCCGCATCCCCCGGCGGGCTAGCCGGGGCAGCCGGGTAGGGGGCGAAGTTCAGCACCGTGCTCGGATCAGTCACGGCGAGGCACGATCCCGGCTTGGCGGCGGACAGGCTCTGCCGCGTGTCGCCCGCCGCCGGGATGAAGGCGTCGTCGTAGACCAGCGCCTTGACTTGCGGGTTCCCGGTGGCGGCGTTGGTGATGACGAACCCGCCGTAGGAGTGGCCGACCAGGACGATGGGACCGGAGATCGTGCTCAGGAAGTCGGACAGGTAGGCGGAATCGGTGGACACGCCGCGCAGCGGGTTGGGCGGGGCGTCGACGGTGTAGCCGAGCGCCTGCAGCTGCTCCACCACGGCGTTCCAGCTGGAGCTGTCGGCCCACGCGCCGTGGACCAGCACGATGGTCGGCTTGGGGGCGGTGGCCGCGCTCGAGAGTGCCGGCGGTGCCCGGCGGCGGTCGCGGCGGTCGCGGAGCCGGCCAGGCCGACCCCCAGCAGCGTCCCGGCAATGGCCAGCGAGGCGCCGGCCACGGCAAGCCGCGGCAGGGTCAGCGGCGGGATAATGGAGATACGCATGAAAGATTGCCTTCCTCTGAATGCGGAGATCGTGAGCCCACACGGCGCGGCCGGGTTTCGTTAGGGAAGAAAATCCAGCATTTCCTTCGTGACCTGTTCAGCGTGCGTTCAGGCGATGGAATGCGGACCGCCCTTGACCCGGCGGCGTAGGGCATAGCGCCAAGCTTGCTGCGTAGCGCCACGCGGCACATGACTTGATCAAGTGATTAATTGCTTCAGGGCCTCGCTGTGGCGAGGATGGCCCGGATAAGTGATGTGCGGCGCGGCGGCGGACGCAGAGAATGGCACTCACCGCGAATAACAGACGGGCTGTGAACTCGCGAACGGCCAGGCTAACTCCGCTGCCTGCGCTCGCCGGCCCGGTGCGCCAGCTCGACCCGTGACCGGATGCCTAGCTTGCCGAAAACGTGGCGCAGGTGCGAGTTCACCGTGTGCGCGGAGATGTAAAGCCGCTGGGCGACCTCGCGGTCTGTCGCGCCTTGGATAACGAGCCGGACGACCGCGAGCTCAGAGGCGGTCAGCTCCGGCCAGTGCGCCGCGGCGGGGTCCGGCTGCCCGCCTGCCCGCTGCGCGCCGTAGTCGCGGAGCAGGCGGCGGACACGTGCCGCGTCTCGTTCGGCGCCCGCGGCGGACTGCAGCCTGAGCGCCTCGTCCAGGTAGCCGACCGCCTCGTCCTTCGCGCGTTCCAGGAGCAGCCGGCCGGCATCCTCAAATGCCGCCGCGCGGACCAGCGACCGAGGGTCACCGCGGTAGGCCTGGACAGCGGCGCACGGCCGTTCGGGATCCTTATCAAGGAGTGCGCGCGCGTGCAGGGCGGCGGGGCGCAGCCCAGGGAAGCCCGGATTCGCGTCCGCGCGGCTCTCCAGCCGCGCGGTGACGGAGGCGGCGTCCGGCCGCTGCCCTGCCGCCAGCAGCAGCCGCACCAGCTCGACCGCGTCGGAATGGGCGACCGGGCTGCAGGCGTGCACGTACCCGGGCGCGAGGACCTCGAGCAGGTCTGGGCCGATAGGGCCGCCGTTCAGGCGGACAGTGAGCCACGCGCCGAGGCGTTTGGTGGTCGCGCAGCTCGGCCGTGCCGTAAAGTGCCGCCGCATCCCGCCGGGCGGTCCGCAGCGCGGCGGGGTCGCCGGTACGCAGCGCGATATCACCGAGGACGTAGCTGGCGACGTGGTTGAGGTAGCCGAAGCTCCCGTCGCCGATCTCGTCGGACATGTCGAGGATCGCCTCGGCTTCGGCGCGGGCGTCGGCGAGCTGCCCGGCGGCCAGCCGTGCCCGGCACCTCAGCATGGACCAGATCCGGATGTTCCTGGAGGCGTTCTCAGCCTCGCGGGTGCCGGCCTCGATGATCGCGTTCGCCTCCTCCAGCCGCAACTCCGAGATCAGCAGCAGCGACTTCCACGTTTCCGGCAGCCACATCCGGAGCTCCTTCGCCTCGTGCTGGCGCCTGGCCGCCTCGCCGGCCAAGCCGATGGCGCCCCGCCAGTCGCCCTGGGCGAAGGCGAGCAGGGCCTGCGGCACGAGCGTGACGATCTCGGCAGCGGGGTGGCCGCTAGCTGCTGCCTCAGCGATCGCTTCCGCGACGGGCCAGGCCGCCGCGTCCGCCTCGCCGCTGATATCCAGGCCGCACGCTTGCAGGGACAGCAACTGGACCCGCAGCGCCGGCGGGACGCCCGGCAGCCGCAGGGCCGCCTGGCACTGCTCTGCGACCGCTGCCGGGGCATACTGGGCCATCAGCAGGCCTATGCCCAGCCGCGCCTGCGCCTCGGCGACGGGATCGGCCAGGTCGCTCTCCGACGCGGTAAGGAGCTTCGCCGCCTCGGCGGCCCGGCCGGCCTGCACGAGCAGGTCGATGGCCTGTACGACTGCCTCGCCGCGCCCGGGCCCGCCGCGCGGCATGAGGTCCAGGGCACGGCGGGCCAAGGGGACTGCCATCGCCGGGGACACCTGCCCGATCTGCGCCGCTGCCCGCCGCAGCAGGCCGGCCGAGGCTACGTCGCCTGGCTCAGCGACATCCATGACCAGCTGCGCGACGTCGACGGCCGAGGCCCCGTGCTGCAGCATCACCTCAACCGCGGTGCGGCGCATGCTGCGCCGCACCGCTTTAGGCAGGCTGGCATCGACGGCCTCGCGCACCAGGTCATGCCGGAACCCGAGACGGTCCCCCTCCTCGATGAGGAGCCCAGCGGCGATCGCCTCCCTGACCTCGCTCCGCAGGTCCAGCGGCGGCCGGCCGAGCAGCCCGGCCAGCTCATCCAGGGAGAAGCTGTGCCCGAGCACCGAAGCCATCTCGACGGCATCCCTGGCAGGTGCGGTCAGCCGCGCGAGCTGGGCGGCCACCGAGTCGACGAGCCGGCGCGGCAGGCGCGCGCCCGCGGCCAGTCTGGCCGTGCCGCCATCGACGGTCACGAAGTTTTCCGTGCGCAGCCCGCGCAGCAGCTCGGTCAGCAGGAACGGCTGGCCCTCCGCCCGGCTGAGTACCTCCCGCAGCGCCTCATCGGGCTCGCCGCCGAGCATGTCACGGGCGACCTGCACGACCGCGGCCGCATCGAGGGGGCCGAGCACGATCTCGGACGCGCCCGCCGCCTCCAGCCGGCCGACCGCGTCCAGCGCGGTGTCCGCCAGCTCCCCCCGTCGCAGCGCCAGCAGCCAGCCGATCCGGTGCGTGGCCAGCCGCCTAGACAGCGTGACCAGGGCACTAGCGGAGGCGGCGTCGGCCCATTGCAGGTCATCGACGACAACAAGCAGCGGTGCGCGGTGCGCCGCTTTCTCAAGTGATTCCTGCAGCTCGCGCAGCAGCCAGAACCGCTGGTCAGGAGACTGGCTGAGTTCGTGGAGCCGCACGGGATCGACGGCCGGGTCGTCCATCGAGACAAGGGCGTCCAGGATCGCACCGAGCGGCACCGCCCGAGCCGCGGGATCACCGCCGCCGCGGAACACCAGGATCCCGCCGTCCGCGGCCAGGCTTGCGGCCTCGGCCAGCAGAGTGGTCTTCCCCACGCCCGCGGGTCCGGTGACGAGCACGACGCTGCCACGCCCGGCGCCGAGAGCTTTCAAGTGCCCGCGCAGCACGTCGACCTGGGGCTGCCGACTGCGCAATCTGGGAGCCACCGGGCCATCGTAATTGACCTCCAGCCCGCCCGACCTCCTCACCGCCGCCGATTTGCCCGCCAAGCTCGAACACGCCGCTCAGCGCACCCGTCCGTGGCTGTCCGTGGAAAGCCGACGGTTACACGGCGGCCCACAGCGTTACCTGGGAACACGGCGGGACAAGCAAAACG
>CAWIUF010000063.1:0-9970 GCA_963839095.1 uncultured Actinomycetota bacterium
CGTACGGCAAGGACCTGCCCGGCCTGTTCGCCTACGGGCTCGTCCCGAACATCTTCGCGCTGGTCGAAGCCGGCTACGCCGTGGTCTGGCAGGACTGCCGGGGCACCTTCCGCTCGGGCGGGGAGTTCACCCCGATGCTGAACGAGCCGCAGGACGGCGCCGACACCGTCGCCTGGCTGCTCGAGCAGTCCTGGTGCGACGGCAGCATCGGCACCTACGGCCCGTCCTACCTGGGGTTCACCCAGTGGGCCAGCCTGACCGCGGGCGCCCCGCTCAAGGCGATCGCGCCCTGCGTCACCACCACCGACTACTACACCGCCCCGTGGTACTCCGACGGCGGCGCCATGTCCTGGCACACGATCCAGTCCTGGTCGACGACGATGGCGTTCGTCGAGGCACTGCGCCGCCAGGACGGAGAGCTGACCTTCGGGCTGGGCGCCATGGTGGCCGACCCGGCGCCGCACCTGGCGGCGCTGCCGCCCAGCCACCAGCCGCTGCTGGAGAAGATGTGGCCCTGGTGGTCCGACCTGCAAGCAGCACCCCGCGCGCGACCAGTACTGGCAGGACCTGTCCGTGCTCGACCACGCCGAGCAGGTCACCGTGCCCGCGCTGCACATCGGCGGCTGGTTCGACATCTTCGCGGCCAACACCGCGCGCTCCTTCACCGGGCTCCGGGCGCGGGCCGGGACCGAGGAAGCCCGGGCCGGGCAGCGGCTGATCATCGGTCCCTGGGACCACCTGAACAGCACCGGCGTCTACCCCGACCGCCAGTTCGGCATGCTGGCCGACGCCATCACCCAGGACCTGACCGGCGAGCACGTGAAGTTCTTCGACCGCTGGCTGCGGGGCAACGCCGCGGCCGAGGCGGCCGCGGCGCCGGTCAAGATCTTCGTCATGGGCATCGACCAGTGGCGCGACGAACTCCACTGGCCGCTGCCCGATACCAGCTACGAGCCCTGGTACCTGGACGGCGCGGGCCGGGCCAACACCAGCGCCGGTGACGGGCTGCTCAGCCCGCAGCCGCCCGCCGACCTGGCCACCGACACCTACCTGTACGACCCGCAGCGCCCGGTGCCCACCCTCGGCGGCCGGGTCATGCTGCCGACCACGGCGAACGCGGCCGGCGCGGTGGACCAGCGGGCGGCCGAGGCGCGGGACGACGTGCTGTGCTTCACCAGCGCGGTGCTGACCGAGCCGCTCGAGGTCACCGGGCACGTGTCGCTGACCCTGTTCGCCTCCTCGTCGGCGCCGGACACCGACTTCACCGGCAAGCTGGTCGACGTGTTCCCCGACGGGCGCGCCATCTACCTGACCGACGGCATCCTGCGGGCCCGGTACCGCGACTCGCTGGCCGAGCCCGAGCCGCTCACCCCCGGCCAGCCCTACGAGCTCAGCCTGGACCTGTCGATCACCTCGAACGTCTTCCTGCCCGGGCACCAGCTCCGGCTCGAGGTATCGAGCAGCAACTTCCCCCGCTTCGACCGCAACACCAACACCGGCGGCCTGGTCACCAGCGAATCCGCCGAGCAGGTCACGGTGGCCGTCAACCGGATCCTGCACGGCCCCGAGCACCCCAGCCGCCTGATCCTGCCCGTCATCCGCCGCTGACCGGGAGGTTACGCGCGAGGACACCGGTAATGACCGTGCGGGTGTCCGCGGGGTCGATGACGTCGTCGATCTCGAACGCCATCGCGGTGCTGAGCGCCTTGCCCCGGGTGTACTGCTCGGCCACCAGCTGCTCGTAGCGGGCCTGGCGGGCCCCGGGGTCCTCGATCGCGTCGAGTTCGCGGCGGTATCCCAGCCGGACCGCGCCCTCCAGCCCCATCCCGCCGAACTCGCCGGTCGGCCAGGCCACCGTGATGGCCGGCCGGCGCAGGTCCCCGGCCGTCATCGCCATCGCGCCCAGCCCGTAGGCCTTGCGCAGCACCACCGCGCAGACCGGCACGGTCAGCCGGGCGCCCGGCCACGAACATCGCGCCGAACCGCCGCACCACCGCCGTCCGCTCCACCTCCGGGCCCGACCATGAAGCCCGGCGTATCCACCAGCGAACAAACGGGAATCCGGTGCGCCTCGCACAGCCCCAGGAACGCGGTCGCCTTGTCGGCCGCGTCGCCGTCGATCGCCCCGCCCAGGTGCAACGGGTTGTTGGCCAGCAGCCCGACCGGGTGCCCGCCGATCCGGACCAGCGCCGTCAGTATCCCGGTACCGAACCCGGCCCGCAGCTCCAGCACGCTGCCGGTGTCACACAGCGCCTCGATGACCGGCCGCACGTCGTAGGCCCGGACCCGGTTCTCCGGGATGAGCTGGCGCAGCCTGCGCTGGTCGTCCGCCTCCGCGTCGGGCCCCCCCTTGCCAGCACCGGGTCCCGAGAAGTACGAGAGGTAGCGACGCGCCGCCGCCACGGCCGCGGACTCGTCGGGGACCAGGAGATCGACCACTCCGTTCGGTACCTGGACGGACATGGGTCCGACCTCGTCCGGCGCGACGACGCCCAGCCCGCCCCCCTCGATCATCGCCGGGCCGCCCATGCCCAGGCTGGCCTCCGGCGTCGCGATGATCACGTCGCACGCGCCGGCCAGCGCCGCGTTGCCGGCGAAGCAGTAGCCGGACACCACCGCCACCAGCGGGACCTGGCCGGATAGCGCGGCCGTCAGCCGGAAGGTCGGTACGTCCAGGCCGCCCACGGAGGTGGTGTCGGTGTCGCCGGGCCGTCCGCCGCCGCCCTCGGCGAACATCACCAGCGGCAGCCGCTCGCGGCGGACCAGCTCGAGCAGCCGGTCGGTCTTGCGGTGGTTCATGTGGCCCTGCGTGCCGGCCAGCACGGTGTAGTCGTAGGACATCACCGCGACCGGCCGCCCGCCGACCCGGGCGGTGCCCAGCACCAGGCCGTCGGCCGGAGTGCGGGCGATGAGGTCGTCGAGCGCGCGGCGGCGGCGCTGGGCCGCGATGACCATCGCGCCGTACTCGGTGAAGCTGCCCTCGTCGACCAGGTCGGCGATGTTCTCCCGGGCCGTCCGCCGCCCGGCGCCGTGCCGCCGCTCGGTCACCTCCGGCCGTCCGGAGTCCAGCCCGATCCGGTGCCGTTCCCGCGCCTCCGCGAGATCCGGCCGGATGTGGTCCAGCGGCACCTCGGCGGCCTGCGCTGGCCCGGAATCCGCGTCCTCGGTCCCGGCCAGCGTCACCAGGATCGTCCCCGCCGAAACCGTGGCACCCACTCCCACCTGCACCCCGGCCACCCGCCCGGCCGCCTGCGCCCTGACCTCGTGCTCCATCTTCATGGCCTCGAGCACGAGCAGCTCCTCGCCGGCGGCGACCAGCTGGCCGGGCGTCACCGCCACCGAGACCACCGTCCCGGTCAGCGGCGCCGCTACCGCCGTCTGCCCCTCCGCCACCTCCGCCTGCGTTTCCTCGGCACCACTCACCTCACCAGCCTCAGCCGCGAACTCGGCGGCGTGCGCGTCGAAATAGCCCGCGTCCAGCGTGCCCAGGCCAGACTGCCGCAGCAGCGCCTGGAGCAGGGCCACGTTGGTGGCCACTCCGGCGATGTCGAACTCGCCCAGCGCCCGGACCGCCCGGCGCGCCGCCTCCTCCAGCGTGGCCCCGTCGGTGATCACCTTGGCTAGCAGCGAGTCATACCGAGGGGTGACCGGATACCCGCGGTAAGCGGCGGTATCGACACGGACACCATGCCCGGATGGCGGCTGGAAGCTGGTCAGCGTCCCGTTACCGGGCAGGAAGGTGCCGTCCGCCTGCACCGCCTCGGCGTTGACCCTGGCCTGCACGGCGACGCGTCGCGGCCTCGCTTCCGGGTCCAGCGCGAGCTCGTCGAGCGTGGCGCCGTCCGCGACCCGCAGCCCCAGCTCGACCAGGTCCAGGCCGGTGACCTGTTCGGTGACCGTGTGCTCGACCTGCAGCCGGGGGTTGACCTCGAGGAACGCGATCGTCTCGTCCCGGACCAGGAACTCGGCGGTAGCCAGGCCGCGGTACTGAGCCGAGGCGGCCAGTGCCACCGCGGCCTCGGCCAGTCGGTCGCGGATCACGCCGTCGAGTAGCGCCGGGGCGATCTCGATCAGCTTCTGCCGCCGCCGCTGCAGGCTGCAGTCCCGGTCGCCGAGCACCGCCACCGCGCCGGTGCCGTCGCCCAGAAGCTGGACCTCGATGTGCCGGGCCCCGGTCAGCAGCTGCTCGGCGTACACCCGCCCGTCACCAAAGGCCGACGCCGCCTCGGAGGCGCACCGGCGCATCGCCTCGGCCACGTCCTCTTCGCGGGCCACCGGCCGCAGCCCGCGTCCGCCGCCGCCCGCCACCGCCTTGACCATCACCGCCCCGTGCTCATGCAGCAGGTCCCGCACCTGCTCCGGCGTTGGGTCGATGCCGGTCCCGGCCAGCACCGGCACGCCCAGCTCGCGCGCCCGGGCCCGGGCCGCCGCCTTGTCGCCGAACAGCGCGAGCGCCTCGGCGTCTGGCCCGGCGAAGCGCAGCCCGGCCGCGGCACACCGCGCGGCCAGCTCCGGCCGCTCGGACAGGAAGCCGTATCCGGGGTGCAGGGTGTCGCAGCCCGCCCCGGCGGCCGCGGCCAGGATCGCGTCGATGTCGAGGTAGGCGGCTGCCCCGGTGCCGGGCAGCTCGACCGCGGTATCCGCCCGGGCGACGTGCCCGCAGGCCGCGTCGTCAGCGGGGTAGACCGCCACCGTCTCGATCCCGAGTACCGCCGCCGTCGCCATGACACGCACCGCGACCTCGCCCCGGTTGGCCACCAGCAGCCGCTTGATCATGCCCCGTCCTCGGTTGACGCTTCCCCGGTCAGTGCGTTGTCGGTGGAGACGACGAGCGCGTCGACGTTGGTGTAGACGTCCAGCGGCGGGGGAGCCTGCGACTGCAGGATCCCGGCGGTCCCGCCCAGGCGGGCCAGCGTGTCCGCCAGGGACTCGACCAGTTGCTGCCGCCACTCCTGCGGTCGGCCGGAGAACTCGACGGTCACGATCTGGTCGATGACGAATGGGTCGATGCCGGACATCTCGCGGAAGTTCCAGCCCATCGGGATCCATTCGTCTTCATCGCCACCGGAGGGCCCGTGTTTGGAGGCGTGGCCATTGCCGCACCAGACCAGCATCGGTTCCCCGGGAGCCGCGTCCAGCAGTCGGCACAAGTTCGTCGCCTGCTCGCGCTCCCGCCAGTTGGTGTGCTCCATGCTGCGCAGGTAGGCCGGGTCGCTGTTCGACGCGGCGTCGAACTGGCGCTCGTAGGCCCACAAGGTCCAGCCCAGGTCAAGCGCCATGCTGATCATCGCGCGCATCTCCGGCTGGGACAGGTAGCCGCGTGGTCGTCCTGGAGGGCCGTGATCGGGCCCGGCACGTCCCTGGCGGGCCAGTGCAGCGCCTCCATGGCCAGCCGCCGCACCCCGGCCTCGTGCGCCGCCCGGATCATGCGCGCCCCGACGACCCGCGTCCGGACACTGCGCGCCAGCCCGCTGTGCGCCTCGTTGGCCATCACCACCGGCACCGTGCCCGAACCCCCACCGGACAATGTCCTCCACCGGCTGCCAGCCCTCCACCGCCACCTCCGCTGTCAGGGGTTCAATCCCACAGGATGGCCCCGCAAGCGGCGCAGGTGCCACTCTGATAATCCCGCGCTTCAGCCGGATGCGGGCAATCCGCTTCAGACACCGAATCAACCTCAGCCGAGTCAACCACCAGCCTCACCCGGTCCCCGGCTCCACCTGCTCCGGCCGGGTCCGGCTCGGGCCGCGCCTGCGGTCGACTCCGGCTCTAGTCCCGACGGCTCAGCCGAAGGCCACGATTCCGGCGCAAGCGGCTGAGGCGGTCCCGGCTCCGGCCGCCGCAACCGCGCCGCCCGCCGCTGCGACGGCTGCTCCGGTTCCCGCCGGGGCTGCGATGGCCGCCGGGGCGATTCTGGCCTCCGGGCCGCGGCTCTGGTTCCGGCCGTGAATGGGAGGCCCGCTGAGGCTGCGGTACCGGCTGGACCGGCTCCGTCTCTGGTTCCGGTGCCGGCCGCCGGTCCTGTGGCCGGGTCGGCGTGGCAGGCTTCGTCTCGCGGCTGGGGGACACTCGCCCGGCGGCGGGCCGAGGGCGCTGGGTCGCCGTCCGCTCCGGTCTGGCCCGCGCCGGCGCCGGCCTAGCAGGCGGCGATCCCGTAGCGACCGGCCGTGGCTCCAACTCGGTCGGTAGTTTTGCCTCGGCCGGCGGTGGCTTCGGCTCGGCCGGCGGTGGCTTCGGCTTCGGCCCGCGGTGACGTGGCTACGACCGGCGGTGCCTGCGGCTCGGCGGCCGGCGGTACGGCTTCGGCGGGCAGCGGCACGGCCTCGGTCGCCGGTGGCGCGTGCCTCAGCGGGCGGTGGTGCCGGGTCGGCGGCGGGCCGCGCCGGCGCGCGTCTCCGGCCGGGCTCACCCGCGGGGCGGGGCCTGGTGTAGTACCGCAAGGCCGTCTGGATGATCTCCAGGCACCACTCGCCCTTGGTCCAGCCCTCGAACTCGGGCCGCGCCAGCACCTGCTCCATCTTCGCGGAATCGACCGCGGAGAGCTTGAGCCAGATAGGGACCGAAGTGTCGTCAGTACCTTCGGACCGGCCGGGACGTGCCATGCGTTCAAAGTACCCATTGTGGGCGAGTACCACCGGTAACAGCCTCCGAGGCAATCGGCGCCGCGGCACCGGACCGCCGTCCTCACCCCCGCATCCGCACCCCCGCCCGTCACTCACCATCCCCGCCCGTCACTCACCGGGCCCTCACCCGCGCCCGACAACGACATCAATGTGATCCTGATGTCGTTCCAGCGGCATCGATGTGGCATCGACGTCGTTAACTGCGCTTCCTGCACACGAATGGCCGATCCCGGGTGCACCACGGGCACCACTCGCCCCGCATCCTGGGATGCCTCTCGCTTCCAGCCACCCTCATAGCCGGAGCGGAGCCACAGCCGACCTGCCCTGGCGCCGAAGTGCCTATGGCGTAAGGGTTTTCTCTCAACATCTGAGCGTTTTGCCTATATCGTAATTATCTGACTCAATCAGACTGTTCCAGTCTCGAAGAGGCGAACGCGACGATGCGAGCGATACCGACCAGGCAGTGTGTCCGAACCAGACTGGTGAGGGGCGCCGCGGTCGTCGCGGTGCTCATCACGGCGGCCGCCTGCACCACTGCCACCGCCACTACCGGTTCCACCCCGAGCCGCAGCTCTGCCCCCGCCGCCAGCCAAGTCGGGAGCCTCGTCGTATCCACCGCCGGCGGCGCCGTGCGCGGCAAGGCGGTCGCGGCGACCGACGAGTTCCTGGGCATCCCGTACGCGGCGCCCCCGGTCGGCGCGCTGCGCTGGCAGCCTCCGCGGCCCGCCGCGCCCTGGCCGGGCGTCCGCGCCGCGACCAGTTTCGCCCCGCACTGCCCGCAGCCGTCATCCTCGTTCGGCATGGCCAGTTCGTCCGAGAACTGCCTCTACCTCAACGTCTTCACCCCGGCCGGGACCCAGAGGGGCCAGGACCCGCAACCTGCCGGTGATGTTCTGGGTGCACGGTGGCTCGCTGCGGACCGGCGCGGGGGATGAGTACAACCCCACCGGGCTGGTCGGGCACGGTGTCATCGTCGTCACCATCAACTACCGTCTCGGTGCCCTCGGCTTCCTGGCCGACGCCGCGCTGGCCGGCCGCCCGGGCGGCCCGTCGGGCAACTACGGCCTGATGGACCAGCAGGCCGCGCTGCGCTGGGTGCGGCACAACATCCGCGGGTTCGGCGGCAACCCGGGCAACGTGACCGTGTTCGGCGAGTCGGCGGGCGGCCTGTCCACCCTGTCCCAGCTGGTCTCGCCCGGCGCGCGGGGGCTCTTCCAGAAGGCCATCGTGGAGAGCGGGAGTTACAACCCGACCCAGCAGTCGCTGTCCGCCGCCGAAGCCGCCGGCGCCGCGTTCGCCACCAAGGCCGGGTGCGCCAGCAACAGCGTTTCCTGCCTGCGCAGCCTGCCGGTGTCCACGATCCTGGCCAACGAGGACCCCTCCGGCTACACCCCTGACGTCGACGGCACCGTGCTCAAGCAGTCGATCAAGACCGCGCTGGCGAGCGGCCAGTTCAACCGGGTGCCGGTGATGATCGGCACCAACCACGACGAGTGGCGGCTGTTCGTGGGCGGCTTCGAGCTTCTCGGCGCCAAGGTGACCGCGGCGAACTACCAGAACATGATCGCCTCCACGCTTAGCGTGCCCGCGGCCGCCGCGGCCGCCGTCGCCGCGCGCTACCCGCTCAGCCATTTCTCCAGCCCGGCGGTTGCTCTCGGCGCGGTCGGCACCGACGCTATCTTCGCCTGCCACTCGCTCTCCTTCGACGAGTCGCTCTCGCGGTACGTGCCCACGTACGCGTACGAGTTCAACGACGAGAACGCGCCGGAACTCTTCCTGCCCCCGGTCAGCTTCCCCTACGGCGCGGCCCACGCGTCCGAGCTGCAGTACCTGTTCAGCCAGGCCGCCGTCCCGCACCCCGCCGACCTCACCGCCGCCCAGCAGCAGCTCGCGGAGGCCATGAAGCAGGACTGGACCACCATGGCCAAGACCGGAGTTCCCGCCGCCGGCTGGCCCCGCTTCAGCACCGCCAGCCAGCAGATGCTGTCCCTGGTCCCGCCGCGTCCCCAGCCCGAGACGAATTTCTCCGCCCAGCACCAGTGCGCCTTCTGGATAGCGGCGGAAGCCAGCCGCTGAGCATCCTGGCTAACCCGCCTGACTGAATCCGCCCCCTGCGGCCCCGCGGTTCCCCCTCGATTTGCACATATAGTGCCACCCATCAGATGGCTTCTCCCGTTTAGAGCAAGGGTGAAATAACGGTAATTTCCTAATTTTTGCCATTCCAGGTAGTTGCGCTGCGGAGTACCCGTCAGCTGAAATTTAGTGAACGCGGCGTATCCGAAATCGTGTTGCGGTTACAATGGGGTCGTCGAGGTCCAGACCCCGCCTCGCCCAGCCTGGCAATTGTGTCCACAGGTCATGGGTAAAGGTGGGGGAGATGTCAGTCGCCGATCTCGAACCGGGTCAGGTCACGTGCTACCCCGATAGCGTGCCGGACTTGGCGCCGATGAACCCGAATGGACTGGCTGGGTCGGCCTCAGCCTCGGCTGGACGGACTCTTCCGCCGAATGCCTCCGTAGTGCTCGCTGGCACGCGGGCACTTTACGGAATGAGCGGCACTTTAGGGGCCGAAGAGCAGTCGAGCCGGTGGGGGCAATTGCTGTGCGCGGACGTCGTCGGCGCCGACGACGAGCTGCTCATCGGCGACACCCGGCTGGACCGGCGCATCAGCAGCGGGCCATGCCTGGCGCGGACCTGCCGGAAGATGTCGTAGTGCAGGGCAAATCCCGTCCGACTGCGCGAAATCCCGCCACGGGCATTCGTCATAAAAGACTAGGGGCAGTCATCGATGATACCTAATTCATTAACTGCGGAATGTCTGGAGTATCCCCGATCACGCTCACCGCGAAAAGGAGAATAAATGACCGAGGGAGTGGCACAGGCAGCCACCCGATACACCGGCGTGTTCTGCGGCCGCCCGGATCAGGTCAGCCGTGCCCGGCACGAGGTCACCCGGTACCTGGCCGGCCACGCGGCCGCTGATGACGCCGCTCTGATCATCAGCGAACTGGCCACCAACGCCGTCCTGCACAGCCAGTCCCGCGGGCAGTTCTTCACCGTCCGCGCCGACGTGCACGACACCTGGTGCCGCCTGGAGGTCGAAGACGGTGGCGGCCGCTGGGACACCCACCCTCGCGACAGTACCCGCCCGCACGGCCTAGACGTGATCCAAGCCCTCACTGGCCCTGGCAACTGGGGTGTCGACGGGGACAGTTCCGGCCGCGTGGTCTGGGCGAGGCTCTCGTGGTGAGCTCGGCGCTCTGAATTCATGACGCCGGGTGGGACGGCGGCCGCGGTAATCCTTATGAGGTGGCGAGGGCCTCGCGGGCGGCCTTGATCCTGGCCCG
>CAWIUF010000064.1:0-383229 GCA_963839095.1 uncultured Actinomycetota bacterium
TAGGAAAGCAGGTGAGCGATGGACGCTCTGACCTGGCGCAAGGCCAGCTATAGCGCGGGTAACGGTGGTGGCTGCGTTGCGACTGCCAGCGCTACCGGCCTGGTGCTGATCAGGGACACGCAGGACCGTACCGGCCCTGTGCTGAAGGTTCCGGCCGCAGCGTGGCGCGCATTCATCGACCAGGCGCAAAAACACTAGACCCGACCCCCTCGACCCTCCGTACCTGGCACGCTCCGTCTACCAGGTCCGGGGGGCTGGCATGTCCGGGACCACTCCCCCTGTTGACAGTCCGTGTTGACACGCTACGCAGTTGCTACCCTGCTTGTTTCCGCAGTTCAGAGGGCGTTTATTGACTCCCGTTGACACGATCCGTTGACACGTACCGGAACGGTTCGACTACCTGCGAAACTCGGCTTGAATGCGCCTAGCCGGTACTAAGAGGTCAGCCAGGCCAGGACGGGCATGATCCGGTGGCCGCGGACGGGCGTCCAGGGGTGGCGCTCGCCGTTCGTCCAGGCGTAGGCGGGCAGTCCGTCGCGGACCAGGCTAAGCAGCCGGGGCTCGCCGAGGTCGGCCGCGGCCCAGTCGAACAGCGCCTGGATCCGGGGCACGATAACGCCGTAGTCGATGAGGCGGCCGGCGTGGTTCTCCATGACCAGGATCTCGTCCAGCGTGATGCCGTCGAGCGGGTACCGGTCCGGCAGGATGTTGTGCAGGGACAGGAACAGGTCGGCGCCCCGCCAGCGCGGGTCGCCGAGCGGCCGGCTGACGGCGCGTACCCGGCCCAGCGCGAGCCGCGGCCGGGCGACCAGCGCATGCGCATACAGCACCCGGCTCAACGTGACGTTCATGAAGAAACGCTCTATCGGGAGCTCGGCCGCGCACAGCTCCTGGTGCCGCAGGTAGCCCGCCACGATGCTGGCGTTGTGGGCCCGGTACCAGGATCTGGCGCTGGGCTGGCGCAGGAAGTCGAGCCAGCGGGAGACCGGCGCGCTGCTCGCGGGCCCGGCCCCGCCGGCGGCCAGCCGGTCCGCTTCCCACGCGTCGCGCAGCAGGCCCTCGTTGACCGCGCGCCACCAGGCGCTCCCCGGCCGGGCAGAGTCCGGGGCGGCGAGCAGGCCCCGGCGGACCTGCCAATGCATGAAGGCCACTTCGGCCCGGCGGTACGCCCCGATCGAGGGCCGGCCAGGACGGGCGTCATAGAAACTGCTGGCCAGCCGCAGCCGCCGGGCCGGATCGTCCCGCACGGCTGCCATCAGGCTGGCCGCCTCGGCTGCCGCATCACCAGACATCGGAGATAGCTTAACTAACGGGGACCGGAAGCTTAGGAGCTGAGATGACGGTTTTGCGCAGCTATGTGGGCGGAGCGTGGACCGGGCCTGCTGACGGGCGGCCGGTGCTGGACGCGGTGACCGGCGAGGAAGTCGCCCGGGTGTCGTCGGACGGCATCGACCTCGGCGCGGCGCTGGCCTACGGGCGCGGTACCGGCGGCCCGGCGCTGCGCGCGCTGACCTTCCATCAGCGGGCGGGGCTGCTCAAGTCGCTCGGGCAGCTGCTGCGCGAGCACCGGCCGGAGCTGTACGCCCTCTCGGCCCGCACCGGCGCGACCCTGGCCGACGCTAAGTTCGACGTCGACGGCGGCATCGGCGTGCTGCTCAGCTACGCCAGCCGGGCCCGGCGCGAGCTGCCGAACGACACGATCCTGCCCGAGGGCACCGCCGAGCCGCTCGGCCGCGGCGGCACCTTCGCCGGCCAGCACGTCCTCACCTCCCGGCCCGGGGTCGCGGTCCAGGTCAACGCGTTCAACTTCCCGGTCTGGGGCCCGCTGGAGAAGTTCGCCCCGGCGTTCATCGCCGGCGTGCCCAGCCTGGTCAAGCCGGCCACCCCGACCGCGTACCTGACGGCCCGGCTGGTCGAGCTGATCGTAGAATCCGGGCTGCTGCCCGAAGGGTCGCTCCAGCTCGTCTGCGGGAGCATCGGCGGGCTGTTCGAGCACCTCGGGGAGCAGGACACGGTGTCCTTCACCGGGTCCGCCGCCACCGCCCGGCAGCTGCGCGCCCACCCGGCCATCGTCGGGCGGTCGGTGCGGTTCAACGCCGAGGCGGACTCGCTGAACTGCTCGGTCCTCGGCCCCGACGCCGGGCCGGGCACGCCGGAATTCGACCTGTACGTCGGGCAGCTGGTCACCGAGATGACGGTCAAGGCCGGGCAGAAGTGCACCGCGATCAGGCGGGCCCTGGTTCCGGCCGCGCTGGCGGACCAGGTGACGGAGGCGGTCCGGGAGCGGCTGGCCCAGGTGGTCGTGGGCAGCCCGGCCGCCGAGGGCGTCCAGATGGGCGCGCTGGCCGGCCTGGAGCAGCGCGAGGAGGTGCGTCGTTCGGTCAAGGCCCTGCTGGCGGCGGCCCGGATCGTGTCCGGCGACCCCGATCACGTGGAGGTGACCGGCGCCAGCGCCGAGCGCGGCGCGTTCATGGCGCCCCTGCTGCTGCGGGCCGACGACGCGAGCCGGGCTGAACCGCATGAGGTGGAGGCATTCGGGCCGGTCGCCACCATCATCGGCTACCAGGGCACCGGCGAGGCGATCGAGCTGGCGGCGCGCGGGCGGGGCAGCCTGGCCGGCTCGGTCGTCACCGCCGACGTCGCCTTCGCCCGGGAGATGGTCCTCGGCCTGGCCCCCTGGCACGGCCGGATCCTGGTCCTGGACCGCGAGGACGCGGCCGAGTCCACCGGGCACGGATCGCCGCTGCCCACGCTGGTACACGGCGGTCCCGGACGGGCCGGCGGCGGCGAGGAACTGGGCGGCATGCACGCCGTCGTGCACCATCTGCAGCGCACCGCCGTGCAGGCCAGCCCGCGGATCCTGGCGGCCGTCACCGGCCGCTGGATCCCGGGCACCGAGCGCCACGCCGACGGCGGCCACCCCTTCCGCAAGCCGCTCGCGGACCTGCGTGTCGGCGACACGGTCGTGGCCGGGCCGCGGCCGGTCACGCTGGCCGACATCGAGCACTTCGCCGAGTTCACCGGGGACAACTTCTACGCGCACATGGACGAGGAGGCGGCCCGGGCCAACCCGTTCTTCGACGGCCGGGTCGCGCACGGCTACCTCATCGTCTCGTTCGCGGCCGGGCTGTTCGTCCACCCCGATCCCGGTCCCGTGCTGGCCAACTACGGGCTGGAGAACCTGCGCTTCCTCACGCCGGTCTACCCCGGCGACGAGCTGACGGTGACGCTGACCTGCAAGCAGATCATCCCGCGGGAGGACGCCGGGCACGGCGAGGTGCGCTGGGACGCGGAGGTCACCAACCAGGACGGCAAGCCGGTGGCCACCTACGACGTGCTGACCCTGGTCGCGAAGCAGTGGCCGCCCGCCTGACCGGGGTCAGTCAGGGCGGGCCAGGGCCAGGCCGAGCGCGACCGCGTAGCGGTGGCCGAGCGACGCCGCCCGGGCAGGTGCCGCCCGACGTCGCCGCGGCCGGCGGCCACGCCGTCCGGCAGCGACCGGGACAGGACGCCGAGCAGTTCCTCGTCGCCGGCCGGGCCGCCGACCACCAGGACCTGCGCGGGCTCCGGGCCGAGGGTCCGCACCGCCCGGCCGAAGTTCGCCGCCAGCACGGCCTGCTTGAGCCGCAGCCGGATGGCCCGCCACTCGCCCGGCCCGCGGTGACGGTCGAACGGCAGCCAGCCGCCCGGGCCCTTCCACCACGAGCATGCCGGCCGCCGAGGCGGGCGCCGGGACGTCGAGGAAACCGCGGCGGCCGTCCTCGCCCTCGAACCGCTGCGCCGCCGTCCACCCGGACGCACGGCCCGCGCTTGACCCAGTCGGCGGACGCGCGCGGGATGGCGAGCATCTCCGCCACGGCGGCGGTCAGCAGTTCCCCGGCGCCCGCGGCCACCACGGTCGCCCCGGGCCCGGTGACGTCGATCGTGCCCGCCCCCAGGTCGACGACGACCGCGTCGTCGCGGGCGCCCGGCGTGGTGAGCGCGCCGAGCCGGGCCGCGGCCGGCTCGCTGAGCGGGCTGTGCACCGGTACGTCCAGCAGGTCGCGCAGGACGGACGCGGCGTCTTCCTCGCCCGCGCGGCTCAGCGAGGCGACCAGGACCGCCCGGCCGGTGCTGCCCTGCCGGGCGGTGGCCGCCTCGGCCGCGGCGGCCAGGTCCACCGCGAACAGGTCATCGACCTCGGCTTCGGCCGAGGCAGCTCCGGTGCCGAACGCGGATACCGCGCCGACCGGCCAGCCGGCCAGCCGCGGGCAGGCGGCCCGGAGCGTGAGGCGGCCCTCCCCCGCGGTCATCACCCAGGGCTCGTCCGGGACGTCCGGCGCGTCCGGGACGGCGGGCAGCAGCCCCACCACGGCGTTGGCGTGGTCGGCCAGCGCCCGGCTCACCGCGACCGCGTCGCCGGCCTCGCCCTCGGCCAGGCCGAGCCGGGCGCCGAGCGCCACCGGGTCGGCCAGCAGCCGCAGCGTGTGCCCGGGCGGGCGCACCTCGACCGCCAGCAGCCGGCACGCGGCCGCCGTGGCCGTGTCGACCTGGTCGATGACCGGCAGGCCGCTGATGCAGGTCACGGGGCAGCCGGTTGGCCACCAGCACGCCCTCGTCCCCGGCGACCAGCACCGCGCCGACCGCGTCCCGGCGGCCAGCAGTGCCCGCAGCCGGGCGGCGGCCTCGTCGTAGCGCAGGCCGGGCGGGACGACCGCCACCACCGACGTCCGTCGGGCCCGTGTCCGCTGCTGGCCGAGTGCAGCCGCAGGCCGGCTCACCGAGGGACAGGGGCACGCCGACGCAGGCCCCGGTTCCGCCGGGGGTGGGCACGCCCGCCGCCAGCACCCGCAGCCGGCCGGCCGGCGCCGCCGCGTCGGGCACGCTCACCACCGCGGTGTCCACCGCCCGCAGCGGCGCGATCCGCGCCTCGCGTCACCGTGCAGCCGAACTGGCGCTCCAGCCGGCGGACCAGCGCGGCCGCGCCCCGCAGCGAGCCCGGCGACCCCTTGCGGCCGCGGGTCGGCGCCCGGCCCGCGCCGAGGATCTTGCCGCCGGACACCAGCACGACCTCGGTCGTGGCGTTGCCGACGTCGATCCCGGCGATCACCGTCACCCGGCGCCTCCTTAAGCGGAAAGGCCCCGGCGGGCGTAGACCTCGGCCGCCTCGGCCAGCAGCGCCGCGCAGCGGGGCAGCCCCCGGCCGGCCAGCGACGCCGCCAGCTCGGTCAGCTGGGCAGGCGTCGACCGGCCCGGCCGCAGCGCCTCGTAGACGGCCAGCACCTCGTCGTCGGGCAGCCGGGTCAGCTCGGCCGCGCGGCGCAGGTTCTCCGCCAGCTGCGGGTTGCCGTGCTGCTCGGCCACGACCGCCTGGCGTTCCAGCGTCTCCGGGTGGATCCGCAGGTCCGCCAGGCCGACCTCACCCGACCGGACCGCCTCCACGGTCAGCGCGTCCACCGCTTCCCCGACAGCGCCCGAACCGCGTCCCGTCAGTCACCGCCGCTCCGCCCGTACTGGTCGGCCCGACCACCACTGCCGCGATGTGCCATCGCCTGACTGATCAGCGATGTGGCATCGCGGTCTCCCCGCTGCCGGGTCCGTCACGTCAGTCCCTCCAGGCTCAGTTCTTCGGGGGGCGCGCCGGGGACCATGCGCCGGCGTTCCAGTTCCATCAGGGCGATCACCGTGGTGTGGTAGCGGGCCTCGATCGCCTCGTCGGAGTACGGGTTCCTGGCCGGGTCGGGCGTCCCGCCCTTGGCGTGCCGGGCGGCGTTGGCGCCGAGCAGCCGGTACAGCTCGGGCGTGACCGAGGGGGCCACCGAGTACAGCTCCAGGTTCGCCAGCGGCGCCAGGTCGCGCCGGTGGATCAGCGCGGTGCCCTTGCCCTGCAGGCCGATGCCGATCCCGGACCCGGCCAGCCGGGCCGCGGCCAGCCCGATCCGGCCCAGGTCGACGGTGTCGCCGAAGCGGACCACCCGGCCGGTGCAGCCCTCTTCCTCCAGGCCCGCCAGCATCTCCCGCAGCACGTCGGTCACCGCCAGCCCGGACAGGCAGCGCCACACGTCCCGGCCGACGGCCGGCGAGACGCCGATGACCACGTCGCGCGGCCCCTGACCGGGCCGGGCGGGCCCGGCCGCCGCGAGCAGCGGCACCGAGAACCGCGCCTGCTCGGCCCGCAGGTCGGCGACGCCGCGGGCCTGGCGGATCGCGTCGATCTCGCGCTGCCGGGACGGCGAGGGCTCGTAGCCGGTGCCGGGACCGGCGTAGTCGTTCGGGTCGGTGACCAGGGACAGGACCCGCAACTGCTCGTCGAAGATGGCCGACGTCTGGAGATAGTCCCCGGATAGCCGGGCCTGGGCAAAGGCCATCATCCGTTCGGCTTCATGAAAATAGCCGCATTCGTCCAGGGCCGCCACGATGTCCACCACCGTCAGCCCGCGCTGGCGGATGGCCTGGGCCGCCACCAGCACGGCGAGCGTGTCGGTCTCGCCCAGGTCCTTCGACCCGGCCGCGTCCACCGCCAGCTCCACGTGCTCGTCGGTGAAGTCGGCCAGTCCCAGGTGGGCGTAGACGGCGCGGCAGGCCTGGGCCGCCTCGCGGCGCAGCTCGGCGATCCGCGCGGGGGCGACCGTGCGCAGGCCGCCGTCGATCCCCCAGTCCCGCTGCATGGCCAGGAAGTCGTCGATGTCCTCGGCGTTGAAGTTGCTCGGGCCGAACATGTTGTCGTAGCGCTGGATCGAGCCGAACCCGCTGAACACGAAGTCCGAGCCGGCCAGCGCGATCGGCAGCGTACGCGAGGTGCGGCGCATGTCCGACTCGCTCATCAGCGCGTCGTTGCCCGAGCAGGACTCCAGGTTGCGCATCATCGCCATGACGTTCTCGCTCATCAGCTCGCGCAGCCCGCCGGGCACCGCCGCGGCCACGCTGGCCCCGTCGATCCCGCCGTTCTGCACGCCCTGGGCGCCGATGGCGCGGGCCAGGGCGACGCAGCGCGCCTCGAGGTACAGCATCGACTTGCCCTCGGCCCCGGCCATCAGCACCTCGGCGCCGGCCCCGGAGGACACCCGCATCTTCATCCCGCGGGAGGCGTAGGCCGAGGTGAGGAAGGCCTTGGACCACGGCGTGTCGTCGCCGTCGGTGAAGACCTGCTCGGTGCCGTAGAGCGAGACGGTCTCGGCGTAGGAGGTCAGCCCGCGCATGCCGAGCTCGAGTTCCATCGCCTCCTCGACCGAGCACTGGATCAGCACCCCGTCGGCGCCGAAGGCCGCCCCGATCAGGCAGGCCACCGCGTTGCTGGGGGCGTCGCCGAGGACCGGCACGGTGGTCTCGATCTCGCGGAAGCCGAACGCGGCGGCGGTGGCCGCGTCGGCCGCGAGCAGCAGCGGGTCGTCGAGGCGGTTGGTGACGTGCGCCTGGTTGCTCGGGGTGCGCCGGGCCCGCAGCTTGGTCATCGCGATGACCAGCTCGGGCGGGCGGAGCAGGCCGAGCACCCGGGTCAGCTTGGCCGGGGTGGCTCCCCCGCTCAGCCGGACGATCTCCGGCCGCGGCACGGCCGGGTCGACCAGCAGGCGGGCGAAGGCCAGGTCGGACAGGGCCATCGCCTCCTCCGCGACGGCCAGGTCCAGGCCGTGCCGGGCGATGTAGGCGTCGATCGAGTCGAACTGCGCCTCCGGCACCCCGTCCAGCTCGGTCACCCGGCCGCCGGTGATGACCAGGCTCGGCGCGGGGTCGGCGGGCGAGCGGAGCGCGGTCAGCCCGAGCTCGGCGTTCTCGACCGCGAAGCCGTCGAGGTTGACCCGCTGCTGGTCCATGAACCGGATCCGCCCCACCGGCTGTTCACTCATAACACCGCCTCCTGGGGGTGCAGCTCGACGACCCGGGCCCCGCCGTGGACCGCGGCGCGCGGGCCGCCGCCCTCGGTGCGCACCACGATGCGGGTGCGGTCGGCCCGGAACAGGTCGCGGGAGAACTCGATCGGCTCCCCGTCGGGATCGGTGGTCGTCCGGGTGATCGCCATCAGCGGCGCGCCCGGCTCGACGTCGAGGATGGCCGCGTCGCCGGCCGAGGCCAGGACCACCTCGATCCGCTCCACCGCGTCGGCCGGCTCGGCCCCGAAATGCTCCTCGAGCAGCTCGTACACCGAGCCGCCGAGCGGCAGCTCGAGCAGCCCGGGGAAGCGCTGAGCCGGGAAGCTGGCGTGCTCGAGGGAGAACGGGCTGCCGTCCGCGAGCCTGATCCGCACCAGGTCGACGACCAGCTCGCCCGGGCGGACGCGCAGCGCCTGCGCGGTGAGGTCGTCCGCCTCGGCCAGCCGCGCGCTCAGCACCCGGGTCCCGGCGACCACGCCCTGGCTGCGCAGCAGCGCCGGCACGCCGACGATGCGGGACAGGTCCCGCTCGATCTTGCCCTTGGCCACGAACGTCCCGCCGCCCCGCCCCGGCACCCGGCGGACCACGCCGCCGTCGGCCAGCACGGCCAGCGCCTGGCGCAGCGTGGCCCGGCTGACGCCGAACTCGGCCGCGAGCGCCCGCTCGGCGCCGAGCCGCTGCCCGGGGCGCAGCCGGCCGCTGCCGATCTGCTCGGCCAGGGCCCGCCTGACCTCCTCGGACGTGCGCGAGGAGGGAACCTCGGTCATGCTCTGCGCCCGCTCACTCCGTGACCGCGGCCATGGCGTCGGGCGATTCGGGCAGCACCTGCCCGCCGTCCACCACGATCGTCTGGCCGGTGATGTAGGCCGCCTCGTCGGTGGCCAGGAACAGCGCGGCGTAGCCGATCTCGTCGACCGTGCCCAGCCGGCGCATCGGGATCGCGGCGGTCATCCCCGCCTCGTACTCCTTGCCCAGGCTGGCCAGGCCCTCGGTGGCGATGTTGCCGGGCAGCACGGCGTTGACGGTGATGCCCTTGAGGGCCAGCTCGATCGCGGCGGTCCGCATGAAGCCGAGCTGGCCGGCCTTGCTCGCGCCGTAGTGCGTCCAGCCCGGGAAGCCGGTGATCGGCCCGGTGATCGAGGAGGTGAGGATGACCCGGCCGTGGCCGGACGCCGCCAGCGCGGGCAGGCAGGCCTGCACCGACAGGAAGGTGCCCTTGAGGTTGACGCCGAACACCCGGTCCAGGTCCTCCTCGGTCAGGTCCTCCAGGCGGGCCGTCGGGGAAGATCCCGGCGTTGGCGCAGAGCACGTCGACGCCGCCCAGCCGTTCGGTGGCGATCGCGGCCACCCGGCGGCAGTCCTCCCGGCTGGCCACGTCGGCCAGCACGTAGGAGACCTCGCCGGGCGCCTGCGCCGCCTGGGCCTGGGCGTGCAGTTCCTCGGCCGCCGCCCGGGCCGCCTCGGCGTCCCGCCCGGTGATCAGCACCTTCGCGCCGTTGCGGGCGAACACGCTGGCGATCCCCTTGCCGATCCCGCGGGTGCCGCCGGTCACCACCACGGCGCGGCCCGCGATCGATGTGAACATGGCTGGTCCCTCTCAGTGAGTGCTCAGGTACGATTCCGCCAGGTCGCAGCTGCCCCGCGTGTACCCGGCGCCGAGCTCGGCGGCGATGTCCGCGGCCCTGGTGCGAGCCGATCCACGCGACCAGCAGCAGCCGCCGGAACATGATGAACGTCCAGATCTCCGCCTCGTCCGCGGCGGACAGCTCCCCGGCCCGCCGGTAGCCCCGCAGCCAGGCATCGACCAGGCCGGGAACCTGGGGCTCGTGCTCGAAGAAGCTCACCGACGTGCCCAGGTCGTACAGGTACCAGCTGAACCCGGCGTCGTCGAAGTCGATGACGCTGACCGCCCCGTCGTGCACCAGCAGGTTGGCCAGCCGGGTGTCGGCGTGCACCAGGCCGTAGCGTTCCGGCCCGGAGCCGAACGCCCGCAGCCGGTCCCGGAGCGCCTCGTCCAGCCGGGTGAGGATCTCGCGCTCGGGCGGCCCGACGCCGATGCCGTCCTGCCAGCGGCCCCAGCGGGCCTGGCCGCCGAACGCCGCCGCGTAGTCCCAGTGGAACCGGGTGAACCAGGCCGGGCGGGCCCATTCCCGGGCGTGCCGGTGCATCCGCGCGGTGATCTCGCCCAGCTCGGCGAAATGCGCGGCGGCCAGCGCGGGCTCGGTCGCGGCGTCCCCGGCGTCCCGGCTCGCCGGAGCCGCTCGGCTCGGTGCCGGGCAGGAACTCGAAGCGGACGCAGTGCCGCCGGACGGTGCTGCCTGATCCGGGGGCACCCGGCTCGGCCACGGTGACCACGCGCCGCCCGTCGGTGGCCGGCAGCACCCGGGGGGTGCGCACCCCGGCCTCGGCCCGCAGCGCGTCCATCCAGGCCAGCTCGGAGGCGATCTCCTCCTCGGTGTGGTAGCCGAGGCGGTGCACCCGCAGCACCGAGGGCCCGGTATCGGGGTCGGTGACCAGGAAGGTGGCGTTCTCCGAGACGTTGATCAGCTCGACCGAGGCCGCGGGATGAGCGCCGTAGGCGGCCAGCGCGTCCTGCGCGCAGCCCCGCACCCGGGTCATGACGTCGCCGCCGGCCGACAGGTCGTGCTCTCCCATCGCTACCGCTCCCGCCTGGCCACGGCTACCGCTCCCGCCCGGCCACGGCCGAGAGCACCTCGATGATCTCGCGCTGCGCCCGCCGCACGTCGGCGGGCGGCCCGCTCAGGTAGATCCGGCCGGCCATGCCGATCATCGACACGTCGACCAGCGTGACGCCCGGCGCGGCCCGTTCGGCCTCGTTGGCGGCGACCGCGGCGAACAGCGCCGGGGTGACCTCGCTGACGCCCAGGGCGTCGCCGGGGATGATCATCGAGCCGGACCGGTTCCGGTTGATGATGATCGCGTGCGCGTCGGTCACGTCCTCGATCACGTCGGAGAACAGGATGCGCGGCCGCAGCTGGTCCTTCTCGTCGGCGCCCAGCCCGGCCAGGATCGCCTCCCCGGCCCGCTGGACGTCGCCGAGGTCGCGGCCGTGCACCTCGAGCACGCCGAACTGCCGCTCGACGAACAAGATGCCCGGCTCGACCGCCGGCACCGCCCGCAGCGCCAGGTCGGTGACCCGCTCGATGGCCAGCGCGGGCGCCACCTCGACGATGAGCGCGTGCTGCCCGGCGAACGGCGGGTAGCCCCGGGCCCGGGTCGGGGTGCCCAGGTACGCGGCGAACTGCGGCTGCAGGTCACGGACCAGGAGATAGACCCGCAGCTCGGCCCCGCTAGCGCTCGGGGGCCCGGCTTCGGGCAGGCTAGTCACCGCTGAGCTTGAAGTGCCTGGCGAGCTCGGGGTGCGGGCGCGGGATCACGTGGACCGAGACGAGCTCGCCCACGGTCGACGCGGTCTCGGCGCCGGCCTCGGTGGCCGCCTTCACCGCGCCGACGTCCCCGATGATCGTCACCGAGACCAGCCCGTCGCCGACCTCCTGGCGGCCGATGATGGTCACGTTGGCCGCCTTGACCATGGCGTCTCCGGCTGCCAGCGCGGCCACGTACCCCTTGGTCTCGATCAGTCCGATCGCGTTATCCGCCATCTCACTCTCCTGTTCTGTCGTCCGGGTCGATGGAGCCGATGATCAGCGCGTCGACCGGCGGCGGCTTCCCGGCGAACCAGCCCGCCGCGACCGAGCCCTGGGCGACGAGCACGCGCTCGCCCACCCCGCTGCCGAGCACGTCGAAGGCGATCAGCCGCTGGCCGCTGCCCTCGGCCTCCACCTCGAGGAACGCGCCGTTGGGCAGCTCGGCCAGGCGGCGCGTGGCCCAGACGTTCCCGATCACCGTTGCGGTCAGCATCAGCGCTCCTTCTCGATCTGCACGCCGCTCGCCCGGGCCCGGTCCCTGGCCAGCGGGGTGAGCACGGCCCCGCGGCCGAGCACGAGCCGCTGGCCGTCCCGCGCGGCCGCGCTGACGACCGCCTCGGTCACCGCGCCGCGCTCGATGCGGCGCACCGGCGTGGTTTCCCCGGGCCGTCCGGCCCCGCGCGGCCACGGCCGGCCGGGACCGGCAGCGGCCGCGGGCTGGCGCCGTCGGCCGGCTGTCCGCGGGGCGGCCAGCATGAACCGTTTCCGGCCGGACCGGAGCTCCTCGCGCTCCCCCGGCTCCAGGTCCAGGAGCCGTTTCACGAAGGCGGCCAGGTCATCGTCGGTTGAAAGGTTAACCGTTTCGGTCACCGGCAGGCCGCCGGCCACCCGTGGGGCAGCACGTCCCGGATGACCTCGCGCACCAGCGCGCGGAGCGCGTCGAGGTCGCTCATGCGAGGCTCCCGGTCCGTCTCATGCCAGGTCCCGCAGCGCGCCCTCGGCCGCCTCGGCCGCCTGCCGGACGTCGGCCTCGGAGCCGGACAGGTACAGCCGGCCGGTCGCGCCGATCATCCGGTAGTCGACCAGCTTGACCCGGGCCGCCTTCTCGGCCTCGTTGGCCGCCAGGATCGCGTACGAGGCCGGCTGCATCTCCAGCACGAACAGCGACTCCCCGGCCAGCGCCATCGAGCCGATCTTGTTCCGGTTGACCAGGAACGCCTGCTGCGGGTCGAGCATGGTGATGATCTTGGACGCGAGGATCTCCGGGCGGCGGGCGTCGCGGGCGGTCGCGCCCAGCGCGCCCAGCACCGCCGACGCCGCCGCCTGCACCTCGTCGGTCCCGCCGTGGATCTCCAGGTAGCCGAACTGCCGCTCGACCACCAGGATCCCGGCTTGCACGTCGGCGTGCTTGACCGCCACGTCGGTCAGCGGCTCGATGTCCAGGCCCGGCGCGACCTCGATGACCTGCGCGGCGACGTGGCTGCGGGGCAGCGACCCGCGGATCCAGGTGCCCAGGTAGCACATGGTCTGCGGCTGCAGCCGGGACAGGAAGATGAACGAGCGCAGTTCGGCCACGGGTCAGCCTCCGGCCAGCTGGGCGAGCTCTTCGAGGATCAGCCGGCGGATCTCGTCCCGCAGGGCGCTGGTGTCAGGACTCAAGCCATTGCGGTCCGAACGGGCGGCGTTCTCCGCCCCGGTGCCGCGTCCGCGCTGGCCGGCCCGCCTGGCCGCCTGGTGCCGTGCTCGCTGGACGCACCGGCGCTGGTTGGACGCGACCGGGTACGGCGGCACCGGCCCGGCCTGCGCGTCCCAGGGCACCAGCCCGGTGAAGTCGCCGAACGGCTCGGCCGGGTCGCGGTTGTACGCCAGCCGCGTCCACTGGACCAGGTGGCCGGGCTGCAGGTTCTCCCCCACCGAGGACCGGCCGAAGAACCCGGTGCCGATCGTCATCGTCGGCGCCAGGTCGGTCTCCAGGCCCGCGCTGCCCAGGCTGTTGCCCACGTTGACCGAGACCCGCAGCACCTCGACGGCGGCGCCGTACTCCATGATCGTGGCCGGGTCGCTGCTGTGGATGGCGGCCGAGTGGCCGCGCCCGGAGATCCGCAGCACGGCGCGGGCCGCGTCGATGCCGCGCCGGGCCGTCGGGCACCGGACCAGGCCGAGCACCGGGCAGAGCTTCTCGTGGGCCAGCGGTTCCTCCGGCACCACCAGGTCGAACGGCGCGAGCAGGACGCGGGTGCCGCGCGGCACCCGCAGGCCCGGCCTCGGCCGCGATCTAGGCCGCGTCCTTGCCGACGAACCGGATGTCGAACCGCCCGCCGGGGAACAGCAGCCCGGCCACCCTGTCCCGTTCGGCCGGGCCGAGCAGGTAGGCGCCGGCCCGCTTGAGCTGGCGGGTGAGCTCGGCCGAGATGGACTCCTCGACGATCAGCACCGACTCGTTGGTGCACAGGATGGAGTTGTCGAAGCTCTTGCTGTCCACGATCCGCCGGGCCGCCTCGGCCAGGTCGGCGGTCGCGTCGACCAGCACCGGCACGTTGCCGGGGCCGACGCCGATGGCGGGGTTGCCCGAGCTGTAGGCGGCGCGGACCACCGGCGACGCCGCCGGTCGCGACGATGACGCTGGTGCGCTCGTCGGTCATCAGCGCCTCGATCAGCGGCACCGAGGGCTCGTCCACCACCTGGATGACGCCGTCCGGCGCCCCGGCCGCCACGGCGGCCGCGGCCAGGGTGCGGGCCGCGTCGGCGCAGCATTCCTTGGCCAGCGGGTGCGGGCTGACCACCACCACGCTGCGGGTCATCAGCGCGAGCAGGCACTTGAAGAACACGGTGGCGACCGGGTTGGTCGACGGGGTCAGCGCCAGCACCACGCCGGCCGGGCGGGGTACCTCGACGATCTTGGCGTCGGCGTCGATCCGCGGGGTCACGTAGTCGTGGCCCGCGTAGTAGTCGACGATCCCGGTGCTGCAGGCGACGTTCTTGAGCACCTTGTGCTCGGCCACGCCGAACCCGGTCTCGCGCACCGCCCATTCGGCGTACTCGCGGGCCTTGGCCGCGCCGGCCTCGGCGGCGGCGCGGACGATCGCGTCCACTGCGGGCTTGTCGTACCGGGCGAACGGCCGCGCGGCCCACTCGGCCCGCTGCAGCATGGCCCGGGCCCGCGGGACCCCGGCCGGGTCGGTCAGCAGCTCAGGGACCGTGATCGGGCCCCGTCACCGCCGTCGCTCCCTTCGGCCATGTCGTCCCTGGCCTTGGCCGATGGCCACCTCGGTGCGCTCGAGCAGTTCCTCGCACAGCGCCGGGGTGAGCAGGATGCCGGGCTTGTACTGCAGCACCCGGGGGTCGAGGGTGGAGAAGATCGCCCACACGCCGTTCTCGTAGAGCCGCTTCATGACGACTTGGCGCCCTGCGGATGGCCGAACTCCAGGCCCATGACCAGCCCGTCCTGCCGGATGCCGGTGAACCAGTCCGGGTATGCGCCCTGGATGCGGGCCAGTCCCTCGGTGAACATCGCCGCGATGTAGTGCACCATCGACCTGACCTCGGGCCGGCAGGTGATCTCCAGCGTCTTCAGCGCCGCCACGCAGCCCAGCTCGGCGCCGCCGAACGTGGACATGTGCGCGAAGCCGTCCTCGGTCAGCCAGCCCGCGGCGGCCTCGGTGGCCAGCACCACGCTGACCGGGTACATGCCGCCGGAGATGCCCTTGCCGGAGACCAGGATGTCCGGGTCGACGCCGTGCTTGCTGATCGCCCACAGCTCGCCGGTGCGCATCAGCCCGGTCTGCACCTCGTCGGCGATGTAGAGCGCGCCGTAGCGCTCGCACAGTTTCTTCACCCCGGCCAGGTAGCCGGGCGCGGGCAGCGGGAAGCCGTAGGTGGCCGGGATCGTCTCCATGATCACGGCGGCCACGTCCCGGCCGCGCAGCGCGGCCTCCATCGCGTCCAGGTCGTTGAACGGCACGTGGGTGAACTCGTCCGGCCGGTCGGCCAGGAACAGGGTGGCGAACCGCTCGTCGCCGGTGGCCACGGCGAGCCCGGTGTGCCCGTGGTAGGCCTTGGCCACCGAGACGATCCTGCGCTTCTTGGTCGCGTGCCGGGCGCTCTTCAGCGCGATGTCGATGGCCTCCCCGCCGCCGCTGCCGTACATGACCTTGGCCAGAGCAGGCCGGGCGGCGCGGTCTGCACCAGGGCCTCGGCCAGCGCGGTGCGGGCCAGGCTCGGGAAGTGGTGGTTGCCGATGTCGAAGCGCTGCATGGCCGCGGTCACCGCGGCGGCCACCTCGGGGTTGCGGTGGCCCAGGTTGTAGGTGCCGCCGTTGAGGTGGATGTCGATCAGGCGCTTGCCCTCGACGTCGTAGATGAAGTAGCCCTCGCGGCGGTCGATGACCAGCGGCACGCCCGGAGTCGATCCAGAACTGGGTCTTGTCCGGGTTCCAGAACTGCTTGGACTTCGCCAGCATGTCCTGCTTGGAGGCGAAGGAGATCAGTTCCTCGGTCACCGTGACCTCCGTCACCGTCGCGAGGTGCTGTAAACCATTACGGCTCGTTCGGCTCAACCAAAGAAGTATCTCTCCGACCGTTTGCTGTCAAGAGGTCAGGTTTCACTCAGATTAACTCAACCAGAACTCTTGATCATGGTTCCCGCAGGCTGTTACGCTCCCCGCAAATGCGCCGGAGGTGTACCATGGGTCACCCCCAGGTCCCCGAAGTTCCCCAGCTTGCACCGTGACGGCCAGGCCGCCGAGGACTTCGACGTCTCGCAGCGCACAGGACGTAGCCAAGCTCCGCAAGGGCGCGATCGGGCTCGGCGGCGTCCTGTTCCTGACCGTGACCGGGTCGGCCCCGATCTCGGCCATGCTGTTCAACACGCCCATCGTGGTCGGCTTCGGCCAGGGCGTCGGCGCCCCGGCCGCGTTCATGTTCGCCACGATCGTGCTCGTGGTGTTCTCCGTCGGGTACGTGGCAATGGCCAGGAAGAAGACCACGGCGGGCGGCTTCTACTCCTACATCAGCCACGGGCTCGGCCGGGAACTCGGCATCGGCACCGGCTACGCCTCGGTGGTCGCCTACTCGGTGTTCGAGGCGTCGCTGGCCGGCGGCTTCGCCTACTTCCTCAGCCTGAAGCTGAACCAGTTCGGGGTGAACATCGCCTGGCCCTGGCTGGCCCTGGCCATGGTGCTGATCATCAGCATCCTGACCTACTTCGACGTCCGGATCTCCAGCATCGTGCTCGCGATCGGGCTGATCAGCGAGGTCGTCATCCTGCTCATCTTCGACGTCTTCCTGTTCGCCAAGGGCCACGTGACCGCCGCCCCGCTCAACCCGCGTGAACGCCTTCAAGGGCTTCCCGGCCGAGGGCAAGCTCGCGGCGGGCGCGATCGGCATCGGCCTGTTCTTCGCCTTCTGGTCCTGGGTCGGCTTCGAGATGGCGCCGAACTACGGCGAGGAATCCCGCGACCCCAAGCGGATCGTCCCCCGCGCCCTGTACATCTCGGTGATCGGGCTCGGCGTCTTCTACACGATCACGTCCTGGGCCTCGCTCGCCGGGTACCCGCACCACCAAGGCGGCGATCGCCCAGTCGCAGACCAACGCGGCCCAGTACTTCCTCACCCCGGCCGGCCACTACGCCGGGCACTGGGTGGCCTCGGTGATGAGCTACCTGATCATCACCGGCTCGTTCGCCTGCGGCATGGCCTTCCACAACACCACCGCGCGCTACCTGTACTCCGTCGGCCGCGAGGGCCTGGCCCCGCGGGCGCTCGGCAGGACCCACCCCAGGTGGAAGAGCCCGCACATCGCGTCCGATCACCCAGTCGGTCGTCGCCGCCATCATCATCGGCCTGTTCGCCATCTTCACCGGCAGCAACGACCCCAACACCCAGGCCTACATCCAGCTCTACGGCCTGATGGCGGTGATGGGCGTGATCATCATCCTGTCGGTGCAGGCGGTGGTCTCGCTCAGCCGTGCTGGTCTACTTCGAGCGCTTCCACCGGGACGAGGCGCACTGGTGGCGGACCAGGCTGGCTCCGCTGCTCGCCTTCATCTCCCAGGCCTACGTGGTGTACCTGCTGTTCACGAACATCGACTTCCTCGGCGCGGGAGCTACTCCTACGCGAACTGGCTGGGCCCGATCGACGCCGTGGTGGTGCTGGTCGGCGTCGGCACCGCCTTCTACTTCAAGAAGTACAAGCCCGCCAAGTACGAGCAGGCCGGCCGCCTGATCAACGAAGGCCTCTAACCGCGCTAGCGCACCCTGATCGATCCAGCCCGCGGGGCGATCCGGGATCCCCTCCCGGATCGCCCTCGGCTTTCGTCCCGTCACCCGGCGAACGCGAAACCCCGGTTCCAGCTGACCGGAACCGGGGTCGGCGTTGACGGGTGACCGCCGAGCGCGGTCAGGCGCCGCGCAGGCGGGCGAGGGCCTCGGCCAGGATGGCCTCGCCGTCGGAGTCGCTGCGGCGCTCCTTCACGTAGGCGAGGTGCGTCTTGTAGGGCTCGACGCGCGGCGGGTTCGGCGGGGCGTGCTCGTTCTGGCCCGCGGGGTTGCCGCAGCGGGGGCACTCCCAGGTGTCAGGGATCGCCGCGTCGGTCGCGAAACTCGGACGCGTCTCGTGCTTGTTCGCGCACCAGAAGGAGACCCAGACGCGCGGCGCGGCCTCGCCGCGCTCGGCCTCTCCCATCGGACCCGCGCCGACCCTGCTGCCGCGGATGGCGTTGCCACTACTCACAGATCACCCCTTGAAGGCCATAGAGCTATAAAGCCGGAACTTCGATGCGGGATAACTTCGGTGCGGGACGTACGTACAGGTTAGTGATTAATCAGCAAGCCGAGGGCGATAATGCACACGAACCACAGGACACCGAAGAAAATCGTGATGCGGTCCAGGTTCCGCTCGACGACGGAGGACGAGCCGAGGGTGGAGCTCACCCCGCCGCCGAACAGGTCGGACAGGCCGCCGCCCTTGCCCTTGTGCAGCAGCACGAGCAGGACCATCACGAGACTCGTGATGATCAGGATAACGGAGAGCCCCACGACCATAGCTGTTATCCATCTCCTGCTGGTGACAAGGCCCTGGCGACAGGAACCCTACCCACAAGGGTACGGCCTGGCCAGGACGCTGCTAGTACAAGCCTACGCCGCCAGTTCACGATACCGGCAGATCTGAGCGAACTGTCCGGCGTCGAGGCTGGCTCCGCCGACGAGGGCGCCGTCGACGTCCGGCTGCGCCATGATCGGCGCGACGTTGCCGGGCTTGACGGACCCGCCATACAGGATACGCACACTGGCGGCCGTTTCGGCGTCATGAAACTCCGAAATCCGCGACCTGATCGCCGCGGCCGTCTCCTGCGCGTCGTCCGGGGTGGCCACCTCGCCGGTGCCGATGGCCCAGACCGGCTCGTAGGCGATCACCATCGCCGCCACCGCCTCGGCCGGGAATGCCCTTGAGCGACCTCGTCGAGCTGGCCCCACGCAGTGCTCGAGGTGCTGCCTGCGCCTGGCGGACCTCGAGCGGCTCCCCCACGCACAGGATCGGCGTGAGCCCGGACCGCAGCGCGGCCTGCACCTTGGCGTTGACGAGCGTCGTCGGTCTCCTCGTGGTACTGCCGCCGCTCGGAGTGCCCGGCCAGCACGTACTGGCAGCCCAGCTTGGCCAGCATCGGCCCGGACACGTCGCCGGTGTAGGCGCCCGAGTCGTACTGGGACAGGTCCTGCGCGCCGTAGGTGATGCGCAGCTTGTCCCCGTCGATCAGGGTCTGCACGCTGCGCAGCGCGGTGAACGGCGGCAGCACGGCCACCTCGACGGCCTCGAAGTCCTTCGCGGTCAGGGTGAACGCGAGCTTCTGGACCAGCGCGATCGCCTCGAGGTGGTTCTCGTGCATCTTCCAGTTCCCGGCCATCAGCGGCAGCCGGTCCCCGGAGCCTCCGGAACTGCGGGCACGGGCCATCACGAATCCGCCTCCAGCGCGGTCAGGCCGGGCAGCGTCTTGCCCTCGAGGTACTCGAGGCTGGCGCCGCCGCCGGTGGAGATGTGGCTGAAGGACTTCTCCGGGATGCCCAGCGCGCGGACGGCCGCGGCCGAGTCCCCGCCGCCCACCACGGTCAGCCCGTCGACCGCGGCGACCGCCTCGGCCAGCGCGCGGGTGCCGGCCGAGAACGCCGGGAACTCGAACACGCCCGATCGGCCCGTTCCAGAACACCGTCCTGGCGTCGGCCAGCTTCTCCGCGAACAGCTCCCGGGTCTTCGGGCCCGCGTCCACGCCTTCCCGGTCGGCCGGCATCGTCGGTGGCCGGGACCACGGAATGCTCCGCGTCAGGCGCGAAGTGAGTGGCCGACGACCAGGTCGACGGGCAGGACGAGTTCCACCCCGCGCCGTTCGGCCTCGGCCATGACGTCCTTGACCGCGGGAATCTGGTCGGCCTCGAGCACCGAGTGGCCGACCTCGTACCCCTGGGCGGCCAGGAACGTGTAGGCCATGCCGCCGCCGATCAGGATGCGGTCCGCCAGGTTCAGCAGGTTGCCGATGACGGCGAGCTTGTCCGACGGCTTCTTGCCGCCGAGGACCACCACGAACGGCCGTGCCGGGTCGGTGGTGAGCTGCCGCAGCACCGCGACCTCGTCCCGGACCAGGTCGCCGGCGGCGTGCGGGAGCAGCAGCGGCAGGTCGTAGACCGAGGCGTGCTTACGGTGCACCGCGCCGAACCCGTCGCCCACGTAGGCCTCGCCGAAGCGGGCCAGGCGCTGGGCGAACGCGCCGCGCTCGGCGTCGTCCTTGCTGGTCTCGGCGGGCTCGAAGCGCACGTTCTCCAGCACCGCGACGTCCTCGTCGCCCAGGCTGAACACGGCCTCCTCGGCCGCGGGCCCGGCCACGTCGGCCGCGAACGAGACGGGCCGCCCGAGCAGTTCGCCCAGCCGGGCGGCCACCGGCCGCAGCGACGGGCCGCCCGCCGCCCGCTCGTCGAACGTGGCGCCCTTGGGCCGGCCGAGGTGCGCGAGGACGATCACCCGCGCGCCCCGGTCGGACAGCTTGCTGATCACCGGCAGGCTGGCCCGGATCCGGCCGTCGTCGGTGATCTCCCCGGTCCCGGTCAGGTCGAGCGGGAACGTTCAGGTCCGAACGCAGCAGGACGCGGCGCCCGGCCACCTCCAGGTCGTCGAGAGACCGCATTACCGCAGCCGGGAGGCGACGAGCACGGCCAGGTCGACGAGGCGGTTGGAGTAGCCCCACTCGTTGTCGTACCAGCCGATGACCTTGACCTGGTTGCCGGACGCCATCGTGAGCGAGGAGTCGAAGGTGCACGAGGCGGGCGAGCCCACGATGTCGGAGGACACGATCTGGTCCTCGGTGTAGTACAGGTAGCCCTTGAGCGTTCCCTCGGACGGCGGCCTTGAACGCGGCGTTCACCTCGTCCTTGGTCACCTCGCGGCTCAGCTCGACCACCAGGTCGGTCACCGAGCCGTCCGGCACCGGCACCCGCATGGCCATCCCGTCCAGCTTGCCCTTCAGCTCGGGCAGCACCAGCGCGGTCGCCTTGGCCGCCCCGGTCGTGGTCGGGATGATGTTCTGCGCCGCGGCCCGCGCCCGGCGCAGGTCCTTGTGCGGGAAGTCCAGGATGACCTGGTCGTTGGTGTAGGCGTGGACCGTCGTCATCAGGCCCCGGACGATGCCGAAGCTGTCCAGCAGCACCTTGGCCATCGGCGCCACGCAGTTCGTGGTGCAGGAGGCGTTGGACAGCACGTGGTGCGCGTCGGGGTCGTACGCGTCGTCGTTGACCCCCATCACGATCGTGATGTCCTCTTCCTTGGCCGGCGCGGAGATGATGACCTTCTTCGCGCCCGCCTCGAGGTGGGCCTTGGCCGTCGACCCGGTGGTGAACCGGCCGGTGGACTCGATCACGACGTCCACGCCGAGCTCGCGCCACGGCAGCTTGGCCGGGTCGCGCTCGGCCAGGATCTTGATCGACTTGGCGCCGGCCTGGATGGTGTCGCCGGACACCGACACGTCGTGCGGCAGGGTGCCGAGCACGGTGTCGTACTTGAGCAGGTGCGCCATCGTGGCGATGTCACCGAGGTCGTTCGCCGCCACGATCTCGATGCCGCGGTCGCCGTCCGCGGCGTTGGCGGCCCGCCAGAAGTTACGCCCGATACGGCCGAAACCATTGATTCCCACGCGAATAGTCACAGTACTGAATCTCCTCGTCGATCCCCTGATCGCCAGCGGGTCCGAGACTATCGGACGTCGCCCCCGCAGGTGACGCCAAGCGACGTCACGCCCGCGCGTCCGGAGCCCTTCGGCGCCCGGCGCCGGGGCAAGCGGTGCGGAACTCCTAAGGTCTAGACCATATCAAAGGGAACCACCATGAAGCCGAACGGGTCCGGCGCGTGCGGCACCGTCCGCTCACCGCCCTGGCCGCGGGCCGCCCGGCCGCCATCGCCCGGTTGCCGCCGGAAACTTTTCCGCGTGTCCTGTCGATCCGCGCCGGGCCGGTTCGTGTAGGTCATGAGACGACGGACCGGCGTAGCGTCGGGACGACGAAAGGAGATGACCGCGATGAAGCAGTACCTGCTCAGCATCTACCAGCCGGACGGGGATCCGCCCGCGCCGGAGGTACTGGAGCCGATCATGCGGGATATCAGCGCGGTGGACCAGGCGATGCGGGACGCGGGCGCGTGGGTGTTCACCGGCGGCCTGCACGCGCCGGACACGGCGACCGTGCTGCGGGCGTCCGACGGGGACGTGCTGGTCACCGACGGGCCGTTCGCCGAGGGCAAGGAGCACGTCGGCGGGTTCTGGATCATCCGGGCCGCCGACCTGGACGAGGCGCTGGCCTGGGCCCGCCGGGCCACGGTGGCGTGCACGCTGCCGGTCGAGGTCCGGCCGATGGTGGACATGGCGGAGGGCTGAGCCCTGCCGGTTCCGGGGCCCGGTTCCGGGCCCGCGCCCGCGCTCGCCGACGTCGAGCGCGCCTTCCGCGCGGAGTACGGCCGCGCGGTGGCCGTCCTGACCCGGGTCTTCGGCGACATCGACATCGCCGAGGACGCGGTCCAGGACGCGTTCACCGAGGCGGCCAGGCGATGGCCGCGGTCCGGGCAGCCGCCGAGCCCGGCCGGCTGGATCATCACCACCGCGCGCAACCGGGCCATCGACCGGCTCCGCCGCGAGGCCGCCCGGGCGGGCAAGCATGCCCAGGCCGCGCTGCTGCACGCGGACGAGCAGCCTGGAGAGGAGGCCGGCCCGGTGGACGACGACCGGCTGCGGCTCATGTTCACCTGCTGCCACCCGGCGCTGGGCCGCGCGGCGCAGGTCGCGCTCACGCTCCGGCTGCTCGGCGGGCTCACCACGGCGGAGATCGCGCACGCGTTCCTGGTGCCGGAGCCCACCATGGCCCAGCGCCTGGTCCGGGCCAAGGCCAAGATCAGGGACGCGGGCATCCCGTACCGCGTCCCGGCCGAGGCCGACCTGCCCGGGCGGCTGACCGGGGTGCTCGCCGTGGTCTACCTGATCTTCAACGAGGGCTACACGGCGAGCTCGGGCGATCAGCTGGCCCGCGCCGACCTGTGCGCCGAGGCGATCAGGCTCGGCCGGCTGCTCGCCCGGCTCATGCCGGACGAGCCCGAGGTCACCGGCCTGCTCGCGCTGATGCTGCTGACCGAGTCACGGCGCCCCGCGCGGACCGGGCCGGACGGCGCCCTGGTGCTCCTGGCCGACCAGGACCGGGCCCGCTGGGACCGCTCGCTCATCGCCGAGGGCCAGTCCCTCGTCCGGCAGTGCCTGCGGCGCGGCCGTCCCGGCCCCTACCAGATCCAGGCGGCGATCAGCGCCGTGCACAGCGACGCCCCGGTCGCGGCCGCCACCGGCTGGGACCAGATCCTGGCGCTGTACGACCAGCTGCTGGCCGTGGCCCCGAGCCCGGTGGCGGCGCTCAACCGGGCGGTCGCGGTGGCCGAGGTCGAAGGCCCGGCCGCCGCGCTCGCCGTCGTGGACGGTCTCGCGGCGGCCAGCCTCGACCGGTACTACCTGTTCCACGCGATCCGCGCCGACCTGCTGCGGCGCCTGGGCCGCCGGGCCGAGGCGGACGCCGCCTACCAGGCTGCGCTCGCCCTGTCCGGGAACGAGGCCGAGCGGGCACACCTAGCGCTGGCGAAGGAGCACCTGGCCCAGCCGGACGGCGTAGCCGAGGGTGACCGCCAGGCAGGCGGCGATCACCGGCCGGAGGTCATAGCTTCCGGTCTGGACGCGCAGTGCGATGACGAGGAGCGCGAGGCCGATGGCACCGAAGACGCTCACCGCCACCGCCGGGAAGAGCCGGGCTAGCGGCTCGCGCGGCGAGCGCCACCGGATGAGGCCGTAGCCCGCGAGCAGGACCGCGCCGGCGATGGTGAGCAGGACCGCCACGTGCCAGCCCGGGAAGGGCTGGTCGAGCCAGGTGACGGTCCCGCCCGAGATGAAGGCCGGGTGCTGGTCAGACCAGCCCGTCGTCTGCGTCCAGACGCCGCTGACCGGGTTGAACGTGAGATGGTCGTACGTTATCCGGTATGGTCCCGGTCCCGCCTTGAACATATACCCGGGATCGGTCACCCGCCCGGCGAAGCCGGTGACCACGACGATCGCCATGGCGCTGACGCCCGCGGCCAGCAGGAGCAGCGAGGACAGCTTCCAGGCGGTCATGACCGCGTTGGCCAGGACGGTCCCGTCCCCGGCGGCGCGGGCCAGATGGGCGCGGGTCACGGCCCGGACCGGGCCGAAGCTGGAGATCGCCGCCTCCTGCGCCTCGCGCTCGGTCATCCCGATGGCGATGCCCGCCGCTACCGTCTCCCGGAGGTGATCCTCGGCCTCAGCCAGGATCACCTCCGCCTCCCCGGGCAGCGCGCGCAGTCCCCGCCGGAGTTCGTCCAGGTACTCCCCGATCAGGTCACGCGGTGCCTCGTGCCGGTTCATGCCGACCACCCCAGAGCCGCCTGGACGCCCTGAACCCCGGAGGCCGGCGTGCCGAGCACGGCCTGTATCCCCCGGGCGAACTGGCGCCACTCGGTCCGCTGGGCCGCCAGGGCGGCCGCCCCGTCGTCGGTCAGGCCGTAGACGCGGCGGCGGCGCCCGTCGACCTCCGCCCACGAGCTGGCCAGCAGGCCCGCCCCCTCCAGCCGGTGCAGGGCCGGGTAGATGGTCCCCTCAGGCAGGTCGAACGTGCCCTCGCTGCGTTCGCGTAGTGCCGAGATGATCGCGTACCCGTGCGCCGGGCCGGCCGACAGGACCGACAGGAGCAGCAGATCCAGATGGCCCTTGAGCCGCTCACGGTTCATACGAAGAAAACTTATGCCTAGCGTTACTAGGCGTCAATGGGCGGGTGGCCTGATTTCGCCGCCGTCATCCGCGGGTGGCAGGCAGGACACGTACGCCGCCTGGTCCAGCGTCGCGTAAACGCGTCAGGGCAGCATGTCGACGGTCAGGCTGGCCTCGGTGCTGGGGAGGCCCTGCTCCATGGCCCGCCGGTCGGCCATGGCCAGCAGGCGGCGGATGCGGCCGGCGATGGCGTCCTTGGTCAGCGGCGGGTCGGCCAGCTGGCCGAGTTCCTCCAGGCTGGCCTGCCGGTGCGCCATCCGCAGCTGGCCCGCCATGGTCAGGTGCTGCGGCGCGTCCGGGCCGAGGATCTCCAGGGCCCGTTCCACCCGCGCGCCCGCCGCCACCGCGGCGCGTGCGCTGCGGCGCAGGTTGGCGTCGTCGAAGTTGGCCAGCCGGTTGGCGGTGGCCCGGACCTCGCGCCGCATCCGGCGCTCCTCCCAGGCCAGCACGGCCTGGTGCGCGCCCAGCCGGGTCAGCATGGCGGCGATCGCCTCGCCGTCCCTGATCACCACCCGGTCCACGCCCCGCACGTCGCGGGCCTTGGCGTGGATCTTCAGCCGCCGCGCGGCGCCGACCAGGGCGAGCGCCGCCTCGGACCCGGGGCAGGTGATCTCGAGCGCCATCGAGCGGCCCGGCTCGGTCAGCGAGCCGTGAGCCAGGAACGCGCCCCGCCAGGCGGCCTCGCAGTCGCACGCCGAACCGGACACCACCTGCCGGGGCAGGCCCCGGACCGGACGGCCGTGGGCGTCGATGAGCCCGGCCTGCCGGGCCAGGCTCTCGCCCGCGTTGCCCTTGCTCACCCGGACCAGGTAGCGGTTGCCCTTGCGCAGGCCGCCGGGCGAGAGCACCAGGAACTCGGCCGGGTGACCGAAGACCTCGGTGATGCTGGCGCGCAGCCGCCGGGCCGCCGCGCCGGTGTCGAGCTCGGCCTCGATGATCACTCGCCCCTCGGACAGGTGCAGGCCGCCGGCGAACCTGAGCAACGTGGAAACCTCGGCCTTGCGGCAGCAGGGCTTGATCACCTGAACCCGGCTGAGCTCGTCCTTCACCACCCCGGTCATCGCCATGCGGCGTCACTCCCCCCTTGGGCCCCTCGCCGGAAAATCTGCGCGTACATCCCCGCCAGCAGCCTCGGGTCGTGCCTGGGCGTGCCGTCGGCGGCGGCCACATCCGCCATCATCAGCCGGGCCCCGAGTACCGCGGCCGCCTTCTCCAAGTCGGCCAGGTTACCGGTTCCGGCGGCCTTGGTGTCGGCAAGGACTACATCCACAGTAAGCGCAGGCGCGTGCCCGGCGAGGACCTCCAGGTGCTTATGTGGCGAAAATCCCTCTGTCTCCCCCGGCTGCGGAGCCAGGTTGAGGACGAGCACGCGCCGGGCCGTGGTGGCGTGCAGCGCGGCCGAAAGCTCGGGTACCAGCAGGTGCGGCAGGACGCTGGTGAACCACGAGCCGGGGCCGAAGATGATCCAGTCGGCGTCGAGCACCGCCCGCACCGCCTCGGGTACCGCGGGCGGGTCGGGCGGCAGCAGCGTGATCGACCGGACCTGGCCCGGCGTGCTGGCGACCGCCGCCTGGCCGCGGACCGTGCTGACCTCGTCCGGCCGGGCCGGGTCGAGGCCGACCACCTCGGCCACGATGTCCAGCGGCACCGCGGCCATCGGCAGCACCCGGCCGCCGGTGCCGAGCAGCCTGCCCACCCAGTCCAGGCCCGCGACCGTGTCGCCGAGCAGGTCCCACAGCGCCACGATGAGCAGGTTGCCGACCGCGTGGCCGGCCAGTTCCCGGTCGCCGGCGAACCGGTGCTGCACCACCTTGCTCCAGGTGGTCCCCCACTCGTCGTCGCCGCACAGCGCGGCCAGCGCCATCCGCAGGTCGCCGGGCGGCAGCACGCCGAAATCGCGGCGCAGCCGGCCGCTCGACCCGCCGTTGTCCGCGACCGTGACGATCGCGGTGAGGCTCTCCGTCACCTGGCGCAGCGCCGCCAGGGACGCCGCCAGACCGTGCCCGCCACCGAGCGCTACCGCTCTTGGGCCAGCCACCAGATGCTCACTCCCGCCCTAGGTCCCGGTGCACCACCTGCACGTCAGCCCCCGTGCCGAGGGCTCCGGCGACGCGTGCCGCCAGCTCGTCGGCGATCGCCACGCTGCGGTGCTTGCCGCCGGTGCAGCCGACCGCGAGGGTGACGAACCGCTTGCCCTCGCGCTCGTAGCCGGGAATCACCACCTGCAGCAGCTCAGCGTAGTGACGGAGGAACTCCTTGGCGCCGGGCTGGGCGAGAACGTAGTCCCGGACCGGCGCGTCCTGCCCGGTGATCGGGGCCAGCTCGGGGATCCAGTGCGGGTTGGGCAGGAACCGGCAGTCGGCCACCAGGTCGGCGTCCACCGGAAGGCCGTATTTATAGCCGAACGAGACGACGCTGAGCCGCAGCCCGGCCGCCGTGCCGCCGCCGAAGAAGTCGCGCATCCGGGCCCGCAGCTCGTGCACGTTGAGCCGGGTCGTGTCGAGCACCAGGTCGGCGTCGCCGCGCGCCTCGCGGAGCAGCTCGCGCTCGGCCGCGATCCCGTCGGTGACGCGGCCGTTGCCCTGCAGCGGGTGCGGTCGCCGCTCGCTGTCGAACCGGCGTACCAGGGTGTCCTCGCCTGCCTCGAGGTACACCACCCGGGCGGTCGCGCCGCGGGCGCCGAGGTCGCTGATGGCCGACTTGAGGTCGGTGCTGAACGCGCGGCTGCGCACGTCGACCACCGCGGCCATCCGGCTGACCGCGCCGTTGGACCGGGCCGCGAGGTCCACCATCGTGGGCAGCAGGCCGGGCGGCAGGTTATCCACCACGAACCAGCCCAGGTCCTCGAGCGACTTGGCCGCGGTCGACCGGCCCGCGCCGGACAGGCCGGTGATGATGACGATGTCCGCGATATCGTCAGCTGCCTTCATGAGGCTCCCCCGCTTGATTGGTACCCGGCGCTGGATTGGAACCGAGGGCGGCCGAGACGGTGGCGGCGAGCCGCGGGCCGATGCCCGGCACGGCCGCGATCTCCTCGACGGTCGCCGCGGTGAGCTTGCGCACCGAGCCGAAGTGCTTGAGCAGGGCCTGGCGCCGGGCCGGGCCGAGCCCGGGCACGTCGTCGAGCGCGCTGCTGGTGGCGGCCTTGCCGCGCTTCTGGCGGTGGTAGGTGATCGCGAACCGGTGCGCCTCGTCCCGCACCCGCTGCAGCAGGTAGAGCCCCTCGCTGCTGCGGGGCAAGATGATCGGGTACTCCTCGCCCGGGCGCCAGACTTCCTCCAGGCGCTTGGCCAGCCCGCAGACGGCAACGTCGTCGATGCCAAGCTCGGCCAGGGCCCGGGCGGCCGCGTCGGCCTGCAGCGGGCCGCCGTCGACGACGACCAGGTTCGGCGGGTAGGCGAATTTCTTCGGGGCGTCGAGCCCATCTCGTTCGGCCGAAAGATCTTGATCTTGCTCTTCGTCCGGGTCGGGGTCGCCCAGGGTGTCGAGCTCGCCCGTCTTCTCCCGCTCGGCCAGGTAGCGGCGGAACCGCCGGGTGATCACCTCGTGGATCGAGGAGATGTCGTCGGTGCCGCCGGTGCCCTTGATCGCGAACCGGCGGTACTCGCTCTTGCGCACCAGGCCGTCCTCGAACACGACCATCGACGCGACCACGTGCGTGCCCTGCAGGTTCGACACGTCGTAGCACTCGATCCGCAGCGGCGCGTCGTCCAGTTCCAGGGCCTCCTGGATCTCGCTGAGCGCCTTGCTCCGGGTGGTCAGGTCGCTGGCCCGCCGGGTCTTGTGCAGCGCCAGCGACTGCCCGGCGTTCCTGGCCACGGTCTCCAGCAGGGCCTTCTTGTCCCCGCGGCGCGGCACCCGCAGGCTGACCGGGCCGCCGCGGCGTCCGGCCAGCCACTCGGTCATGGTGGCCGGGTCCGGCGGCAGCTCGGGGACCAGGATCTCCCGCGGGATGCCGGCGTTGACCGCCTCGGCCCCGGCCGGGCTGCGTCCGCGTAGACCTGGCCGAGGAACTGCTCCACCAGGCCCGCCGGGGTGACCTCCTCGATCTTGTCCAGGACCCAGCCGCGCTGCCCGCGGACGCGGCCGCCGCGCACGTAGAAGACCTGGACGGCCGCCTCGAGCTGATCCTCGGCCAGCGCGATGACGTCGCAGTCGGTGCCGTCGCCGAGCACCACCGCCTGCTTCTCGATCGCGCGTTCCAGGGCCCGCAGGTCGTCGCGGAGCCGGGCGGCCCGCTCGAACTCCTCCTCCCGCGCGGCCTGCTTCATCTCGGCCTCGAGCCGGCCGGCGAACCGGCTGGTCTGCCCGGCCATGAAGTCGCAGAAGTCCTCGGCCAGGGCCCGGTGCTCCTCGGCGCTGACCCGCTTGACGCACGGCGCCGAGCACTTGCCGATGTAGCCGAGCAGGCACGGGCGGCCGATCTGGCCGGACCGCTTGAACACCCCCGCCGAGCAGGTGCGCACCGGGAAGACCCGGAGCAGCGTGTCCACCGTGTCGCGGATGGCCCAGGCGTGGCTGTACGGGCCGAAGTACCTGGTGCCCTTGCGCTTGGCACCGCGCATGACCATGACCCGGGGGTACTCGTCGCTCATCGTCACGGCCAGGTAGGGGTAGCTCTTGTCGTCCCGGTACTTGATGTTGAACCGGGGGTCGTACTCCTTGATCCAGGAGTACTCCAGCTGCAGCGCCTCGACCTCGGTGCCGACCACGGTCCACTCGACGCCGGCCGCCGTGGTGAGCATCATCTGGGTGCGCGGGTGCAGGCTGGCGAAGTCGGCGAAGTACTGATTGAGCCGCTGCCGGAGCGACTTCGCCTTGCCGACGTAGATGACCCGGCCGCGCTGGTCGCGGAATTTGTAGACCCCGGGGGATTCGGGGATCTCGCCCGGCGCCGGCCGGAAGCCCAGCGGATCTGCCACGGAGCCAATCTTAGGCTCCCGCGCGCGGCCTCCGGCCGGCCACGATGGCTTCGTGGGTACGTTCTTCACCGCGGCCGGGCGGCTGGCCGTCCGCTTCCGCTGGGTCATCGTCCTGGCCTGGGCAGCCGGCACGGCCGCGGCCATGGTGCTGCTGCCGTCGCTGTCGAGCGTGACGCAAAGCGATAACACCTCGTTCCTGCCCGCCAGCGCGCCCAGCGAGCAGGCGGCCGAGCTGGCCTCACCGCTGCAGGGCGCCTCGCTGACCGCGGTCACCGTGGTCGCGGCCCGGGCCGGCGGGCCGCTTTCCGCGGCGGACGGGACGTTCGTCGCGCGGCTGGCGGGCTCGCTGTCCCGGGTGGCCCGGGTCACGGCGGTGCGGGACGCCGGCCAGTCGGCCGACGGGCAGGCCGACCAGCTCACCGTGCTGGCCGCGCTGGCCCAGTCCGGCGGCCTGGCCACCTCCCAGCAGGCCACGCTGGTGGCCGGGGTGCGCGACGCCATCCGCGCGGCGGGACCGCCGGGCGGCCTGGCGGTGCGCACGGCGGGCACCGTCGCCACCCGGGTGGACACCAACGCCACCTCGGGCAAGACCGGCGGCCAGGTCCAGTGGTTCTCCATCATCTTCGTGATCGCGCTGCTCGTCGCGGTGTTCCGGTCCGCGCTGGCGCCGCTGATCGCGGTGCTGCCCGCGGTCGTGGTGGTGCTGGTGGCCGAGCGGCTGACCGCCGAGGCCGCGGTGCACGGCCTGGGCGTGTCGCAGATCGCCTCGCTGCTGCTGATCGTGCTGGTGCTCGGGGCGGGCACCGACTACGCCCTGTTCCTGATGTTCCGGGTGCGGGAGGAGATGCGGGCGGGACTGCCGGTGCCGAGAAGCGATCGTGTTCTCGGTGGGGCGGGTCGGCGAGACGATCACGTTCTCGGCCGGCGTCCTCATCGCCGCGCTGCTCTCGCTCGCCACCGCCTCCTTCAGCCTGTACTCCGGGCTGGCGGCGCCGCTGGCCATCGCCATCGGGCTGATGCTGGTGGCCGGGCTCACCCTGCTGCCCGCGCTGCTCGCGATCTGCGGGCCGGCGGCGTTCTGGCCGTCCTCGGTGCGGCCCGGCACCGGGCGGGCCGGGTGGTGGGGGCCGGCCTGCTCGCGGATCGTCCGGCGGCCGCTGGCCACGCTGGTCATCGGCCTGGTCGTGTTCGGCGCGCTCGCGGTGGCCTCGGCCGGCTACCTGGCCGCGGGCCTCGGCGGCCCGGCGACCGGGCCGGCCGGGAGCGATTCAGCGGCTGGCGACGCGCTGCTGGCCCGGCACTTCCCGCAGACGGCGGCCAACCCGACGGTCATCGTGCTGCGCCTGCGGCAGCCCGCCTGGGCGGCCGCGGGCGCCGTGGCCGCGGCCGGGCGGCAGCTCGCCGCCGACCCGGTGTTCACCTCGGTGTCCGGGCCGCTGGACGCGAACGGCACGGCGCTGACCGCCGCCCAGTACGCCGCGCTGTACGCCGCCTACGGCCCGCCGCGGGCCATCGCGGCCTCGGTCCGGGTCCCGCCCGCGCGGCTGGCCGCGTTCGAGTCCTACCGGGCGAGCGGCTCCTACGTGAGCGCGGACGGGCGCACGATCTCGTTCGCCACCGCGCTGTCGGCGGGCGGCGCGACCACCACCGCGGCGGCGCAGGCGGTGCCCGCGGTCCGGGCCGCGGCCGCCCGCGCCGCGCGGACCGCCGGGGCCCTGGCCGCCGGGGTCACCGGGCAGGCGGCGTTCACCAGCGACGTCGCCCGGCTGTCGGACGGCGACCTGCGCACCGTCATCCCGATCGCCATCGCGGTCATCGCGGTGCTGCTCGCGCTGGTGATGCGCTCGCTGATCGCGCCGCTGTACCTGATCGCGTCGGTGGTGCTCTCGTACTTCGCGGCGCTGGGACTGACCGTCCTGGTGTTCATGAAGGCCGCCGGGCAGCCCGGGCTGACCTTCATCCTGCCGTTCCTGCTCTTCGTCTTCCTGCTGGCGCTCGGCGAGGACTACAACATCCTGGTCATGACGCGCATCAGGGAGGAGGCACAGCGGCTCCCGCTGCGCGAGGCGGTGGGGCGGGCGCTCAGCGTGACCGGGACCACGGTGACCTCGGCCGGGCTGGTGCTGGCGGGGACGTTCGGCGTGCTGGCGATCGTCGGTTCCGGCAGCGCCGGGGCGCAGAACGTCCGGACGATCGTGAACGTCGGCGTGGGCCTGGCACTGGGCGTGCTGATGGACACGTTCCTGGTCCGGACGCTGCTCGTGCCGGCCGCGGTGGTGCTGATCGGCCGGTGGAACTGGTGGCCGTCCGCGCTGAGCCGGGCGCGGCCCGCCGGCGGCGCCGGAGGGCGGCCGGGATATTCCGTTGCCAGATCTCAGTTATTACTTAAGCTGGCCACGAGGGCAACGGGCTTGCGGGGGCACCGGGGCTTACGGGGCACCGGGGTCCCGCTGAACTGACGAGGGGCCGCATGACCACGCGGGAACTGACCGCCGAGTACCTCGGCGCCGACTACTTCGCCGATCCTTACTCCGTGCACGCCCGGCTGCGGGCGCGGCACCCGGTCACGCCGGTGATCCTGCCGGGCGGCGACATGCGGGTGTGGCTGGTTACCGGGTACGCCGAGGCGCGGGCCGCGCTGGCCGACCCGCGGCTGCGCAAGAACATGCCGGGCTGGGCACCCGGACCCGACTCGGTCTTCACCGTCCTCGAGCGTCACATGCTCAACAGCGACCCGCCGGACCACGGGCGGCTGCGCCGCCTGGTCAACAAGGCCTTCACCGCCCGCCACGTCGAGCGGCTCCGGCCCCGGATCGCCGCCATCACCGCCGGGCTGCTGGACGACATCCCGGCGCGGTCCGAAGTCGACTTGCTCGCCTCGTTCGCGTTCCCGCTGCCGATCACGGTGATCTGCGAGCTGCTCGGCGTGCCCGACCGACGAGCGCGACGACTTCCGCGACTGGTCGACCACCGTGGTGTCGAATACGGCGGCTCCCGAGGTGATGATCGCCCACGCCACCGCGATGGTCAGCTACTTCCGGGCGCTGCTGGCGGCCAAGCGGCGCGAGCCGACCGACGACCTGCTGTCGGCGCTGATCACGGCGCGGGACCAGGCCGACAGCCTGAGCGAGGACGAGCTCGTATCGATGGCGTTCCTGCTGCTGGTGGCCGGGCACGAGACCACGGTCAACCTGATCGCCAGCGGTGTGCTGGCGCTGCTCCTCAACCCGGCCGAGCTGGCCCGGCTCGCCGCCGACCCCGGGCTGACCGGCGGCGCGGTGGAGGAACTGCTGCGGTACGTGGCGCCGGTCAGCCACACGACGTTCCGGTGCGCCGCCGAGCCGGTCGACCTCGGCGGCGTGCGCATCGGCCGGGGCGACCCGGTGTTCGTCGCGCTGAGCGGCGCGAACCGGGACCCGGCCCGGTTCGGCGGCCCGGAAGGACTGGACCTGGGACGGGACACCTCCGGGCACCTGGCGTTCGGGCACGGCATCCACTACTGCGTGGGCGCGCCGCTGGCACGGCTCGAGGCCCAGATCGCCTTCACCGGCCTGCTGGGCCGGTTCCCCCGCCTGGAGCTGGCCGTGCCGCCGGAGTCGCTGCGCTGGCGGCCGAGCACGCTCATCCACGGCCTGGAGTCCCTCCCGGTGCGGCTGGACCCCGGCGGGGGCGGCACCAGCGGCCAGTGAGGCTGGTGGTATACCGGTCCGATGGGACGCTTGACCGAAATCGCGCCCGGCGTGCTGGTCGCGACCAGCACATACGCCATGACCACCAGTACCGTGGTCGTCGGCTCATCGGGCGGCTGCCTGCTGGTCGACCCGGCGGTGACCGTGGCCGACCTGGCCGCGCTGGCCGGTGAGCTGGCGGACCGGGGCCTGCGGCCCGCGGTGGCCTGGTCGACCCACCCGCACTGGGACCACGTGCTGTGGAGCGCCGCGCTGGGGGACGCACCCCGGTACGCGGCGCCCGCCGCGATGCCCATCCTCGAGACCGAGCGGGACGGCATGCTCGAGCATCTCGCCGAGTCCGCGCCCGGTCACGACCTGGAGCTGGTCGGGAAGCTGCAGGCCCTGGACGGGCCGGCCATCCCGTGGGACGGGCCGGAGGCCAGGCTGATCGTGCACGACGGGCACGCGCCCGGCCACGGAGCGGTCTTCCTGCCCGACAGCGGCGTGCTGCTCGCCGGGGACATGTGCTCGGACATCGAGATCCCGCTGCTCGACACCCTCGCGAAGGACCCGCTCGGCGACTACCGCACCGGGGTGGAGCGGCTGGCCGCGGTGCCCGGCGTGCGGCAGGTGGTGCCCGGGCACGGCCACGTCGGGGACGCCGCGGAACTGCGCAGGCGGCTCGACCTCGACACCGCCTACCTGGACGCGGTGTCGGCCGGGCGGCCGTACCAGGACCCGCGGCTGACGGCGGACAGCCCGCAGTGGATGCGGGACATGCACGAGAGCCAGGTGCGCTACTTCCAGGCCTAGCAGCCGCGCCACATCCGGTGCCCGGTCAGCCGGCCGGGCTGTCGCCCGCGCCGGTGTGCGAGGACCCGGTACGGGCGGGCTCGGCCTGGCCGGTGACGTCCGGCTCCTCGGCGCTGTCGCTGTCCCGCGGCTCCGCGGTGAGCCCCTCGGCCGGCGACGCGGCCAGGCCGTAGCCGCCGGCGTCAGCCGCGGGAACCGGGCCGGCCGCGAACGCCTGCGGCCGGCGTGAAGAGCATCCACGCGCACGAGACGACCAGCACGATGAGGAACACGCAGTAGATCCAGAACGCGGGCGTGACACCGGAACTGATCGTGAGCCCGAGCCGCGTGGCCTCGCGTTCGAGATCCCGAACTGAGCGGGCGAGGCGGGCTGGCCGGCCTGCACGAGGGCCGAGATGGCCTGCGCCGCCATCGGGATGGCGACCCCGGCCAGGAGCACGCCCCCGTGCCGGACCGGGCGCCAGAACGCGGCGACGACGACCGTCACGGCGACCGCGAGCATCACCAGCACGTCACCCGTGATCACCAGGCCCGGGGTGGTGCCGGAGAAGGCATCACCGAGCGTCAGCGACTGCGTCTGCCCGGCCGCCGTGCGCAGCGTGAAGCTGTCCCAGGCCGGGGCGAACGCGGCGGCCACGCCGAGGCCCGCCAGGATCATCATCACGGCGGGGCCGATCGCGGCGCCGCGCGGCCGTCCCAGCGAGCCGGCCCGGCCGGCCGCAGCCGGGCGGAGCAGGAACGCGAGGACCGCGCCCGCGGTGCAGGCGAGCCAGCCGACGGCGGACAGGATCAGCCCGGTGCCGCCGGGAGCTCCCGTCCCGGAGGTGGCCAGGCCGATGTCGGAGAAGAACAGGCCGAACGTGACCGCGCTCAGGCCCAGGCTGAGCAGCGCGCCGATCCGCAGCCGGGCGCCGCCGAGGACGATGAGCACCGCGCTCAGGGTCCAGGCGCCCAGGTAGACGGCGTGCGGGAGAACCTGGTCGGTGCGGTCAGCGAGGCTGACGCTGCCCAGGTAATGGGGGAAGAGCCCGGCCACGCCCAGGATGACGCCCACGCCGAGCAGCGCCGCCGCGACGACGGCGCCGCCTTTCCCGCCGGACGCCGGGCCGGCGCCGTACCCGGCCGTGGAGGGACCGGCTGCGCCGGGGCCTTCGCCCGCCGGGGACCCGCTCGCGCCCACGGGCGGATTGCCCCGTCCGACCGGGACGATCGTGCCCGGCGCCTCCATGCTCGCGAACCGGGTCCACGCGGCGTTCCAGCCCTCGGGGGTCTCCGCCCACTGCTGCAGCGGCTCATGCCGGGGCGCGCCCACGGCCCATACGCCGTAGAAGCCCCGGCCCTGGCCTAGCTCGTACCCGGCTCCCCGGTACGCAATAGTGACCTTGTCAAACACGACTCAAGCCCTTCCTGACTCCTGCCACAGCCCGCACCGTTATGTCGCCGAACCTTACCGAAACTTAGAAAGCCGGCCTGGAGGCTGGCTGAGCAGTTTCTCAAGCCTTGCTGACTTTCTCATCCGCGGGGTGCAGGCGGCGCCCATCGCATACCGCGCGCGGTTGGATGGTCCCCATGGACATTCTGATACTCGGCGGCACCGCCTGGCTGGGCCGCGAGATAGCCGGGCAGGCGATCCGGCGCGGGCACGCGGTGACCTGCCTGGCCCGCGGTGACAGCGGCCCGGTCGCCGACGGCGCCGTTCTCGTGGCCGCCGACCGGCGCCGGGACGACGCCTACGACCAGGTGCGGGACCGGGACTGGGACGCGGTGCTCGAGGTCTCCTGGCAGCCCGGCCTCGTCCGCGGCGCGCTGGCGGCGCTCGGCGAGCGGGCGGCGCACTGGACCTACGTCTCCTCGGTCAGCGTCTACGCCTCGCACGCCAAGGTCGGCGCCGGCGAGTCCGAGCCGCTGCTCCCCCCGGACGAGCGCGACGAGGTCGGCGCCGAGCAGTACGGCGAGGCCAAGGTGGCCTGCGAGCAGGCCAGCGCCGCGAGCGCGGGCGGCCGGCTGGTGATCGCGCGGGCCGGGCTCATCGGCGGCCCCGGCGATCACAGCGGGCGGACCGGCTACTGGGTGGCGCGGGCCGCGCGCGACCCGCGGGGCCCGATGCTCGTCCCCGCCGTCCCCGACATGGCGACGCAGGTCATCGACGCCCGGGACATGACCGGCTGGCTGCTGGACTGCGCGCAGGGCGGGATCACCGGAACCTACAACGCGGTCGGGCCGGTCGTCCGGTTCGGGAGCTGGGTCGAGCAGGCCCGGGCGATTGCCGGGCACACCGGGCCGGTCGTCGAGGCGGACCAGGCCTGGCTGGCCGAGCAGGGGGTCGCCGAGTGGGCAGGCCCGGAGTCGCTGCCGCTGTGGGTCGCCGAGCCGGGCTGGGACGGGTTCGCCACGCGCAGCGGCCAGGCCGCCGCGGACGCCGGGCTGCGCCACCGGCCCCGCGCCGAACTGCAGGCCGACACGCTGGCCTGGGAACGTGAGCAGGGCCTGGACCGGCCGAGAAAGGCGGGCCTGAGCGCGGAGCGCGAACGCGAGCTGCTGGCCGCCCTCGGACGAGCCTGAGGGGACGCTCGCGCCGCGTCCCGCCCGTCGTCAGCATATGTTGACGACGATGACCTGTCAGCATATGCTGACGAACTATGGAACCCGTACTCGAAATCGCCGAGGGCGCCACCAGCAGCGACCCGGATGTCGGGCTGCGCGCGGTGGCGGCCCTGCGGGCCCTGTCCGAGCGCCTCGAGGTACTCCAGGTGCAGGCCGCGCGCGAGCTCGGCTGGTCGTGGCAGGACATCGCGGAGCGGCTCGGCGTGACCAAGCAGACCGTGCACCGCAAGTACGGCCGGCGGATCGGGAGGCGATGATGCTCGAGCGCTTCGACCCCGACGGCCGCACCCTCATCGCCCAGGCCGCCGAGCACGCCCGGCGGCTGGGGCACCGCTACGTCGGGCGGTGAGCACCTCCTGCTCGCCGCCGTCTCGGCCGGCGCGCCGGCGAGCGCGGTGATGCGCGCGCAGGGGGTCACGCCGGAACTGGTCGAGGAGGAGATCGTCCGCCGGGTCGGGCTGGGCGCGGGAGGCGGCCTGTTCGCCGGGCTCGACCGGGACGCGCTGGCTACCATCGGCATCGACCTGGACGCGGTGCGCGCGAAGATCGAGGCGTCGTTCGGGCCGCAGGCGCTGACCAGCGCCGCCCAGGCGGCGCACCAGGGCCGGGCCCGGCACCCGGGCCTGCGGCCGCCCCGGACCGTGCGCGACTGGCGCCGCAGGCGCCGGGCCCGGCGGGTCCTGGTCCACGCGCCCGGATTCAGCCCGCGGCGGGATGCCCCGGCCGTTACCGGCCGCTACTGCGCTCCCGGGCCGCTGCCGAGCGGGCATATCCCGTTCACGCCGGTCTCGAAGAAGATCCTCTATCTCACCCTGCGCGAGGCAACCGCCCGGGATGACGCGCACCTGGGCGTGCTGCACATCGCGCTCGCCCTCACCACCGTCGAGAGCGGGCTGGTGCCGTCCATCGTGTCCGCCGCGGGCACGCGGGCGACCGCGCTGCGGGCGGCGATCCTCGACCGGTACCGCCAGGCCAGCTGACGCGGCGCCCGCTCGTGTTCGTGAACCCAGCCCGCACCAGCATCGACTGCCACCAGTGCGGGCGACGATGCACACGCCCGCGGCAAGACACCGTCATCTGCCCCGTGCACGGCGCCATGGACGCCGACCTGAACGGCGCGCTCAACATCGACGCGAGGGCCGGCTGGGCTCTCGTCAGGCCGACGCGGCCTGAGAAACTGACGGCACCAGCCGCCAGAACAGTCACGAACCTCTCCCTGTACTTACTACTTACTGCGCGCACGATCGGCCGGCTCGGCCTCGGGCTCGCGGTCACGCTGGAGTTCCTCGGACCGCTCGCGGTCGCGCTGGCCGCCTCGCGCCGCCGGGCGGACCTGGCGTGCGCGCTGATGGCCGGCGCGGGCGTGGTCGCGCTGACCCGCCCGCGGCCGGCCACCGATTACGCCGGTATCGGCCTCGGCCTGCTAGCCGCGGCCTGCTGGGCCGGCTACATCCTGCTCAACCGGCAGGTCGGGCGACAGCTGCCGGGCACTGAGGGGCCGGCGCGGCCGCGGGCGCCTCCGCGCTGGCCTTCGTGCCGGTCGGCATCGTGGTGCTGGTCCGCCACCCGCCGACGGCGGGGCGCTGGCGTGCGCCGCCGCGGCCGGGGTCCTGTCCTCCGCGGTTCCCTTCCTGCTCGACCTGCTCGCGCTGCGCCGGGTTCCGGCCGGCTATTTCGGCATCTTCATGAGCGTCCACCCGGTCCTGGCCGCGCTCATCGGCCTGGTGATCCTGCGGCAGCCGCTGTCCTGGCAGGCCTGGCTGAGCATCGCCGCCATCGTCGCCGCCAACGCGGTCAGCGCCGCGGTTCGCGCGCACGGTGATGATCACGGCCGCGCCGATGGCGGCGGCCCCCGCGATCCCGGTCGCGCTCAGCCGCTCGCCGAGCAGCAGGTCCGCCAGGACCGCGCCGGTCAGCGGCTCGAGCAGGGCCAGCAGGGCGGCCGTGCCCGGCGCGGCGGACCGCAGGCCGCGGAAGAACAGCGTGTAGGCCACGGCGGTCGGGCCGGTGCCCAGCGCGATCAGCAGCCCGATGGACGCGGGAGCCGGCCGGAACCCGATGCCCCCGGCTAGCTCCGCCAGCGGCATCAGGGCCAGGCCGCCGATGGTGAAGCCGAAACCGGTCACGGTGAGGTCGTCCAGACCCGGCACCGGCCGGGAGCCGGTCAGGGTGATCGCGGCGAAGCCCGCCGCGGAGAGCACGGCCATGCCCGCGCTGGCCAGCACCGCGCTTTCGCCGAACCCGGAGGGCAGGCCGACGAGCAGGCCGAGCCCGGTCACGGCCAGGGCGGTGGTGGCGGCCGCGTGCCGCCCGGCCGGGCGGCCGGTTACCCGTGACGCGGCGAGCACGATGACCGGGGCGGAGCCGATCGTGACCAGCGTCGCCAGCGGTACCGAGGTCAGCGAGACGGCCGTGAAGTAGCAGCTCTGGTAGAACGCGGCCAGCAGGCCGATCACGGTGATCCGGGTCCAGGCCGCGCGCCCGGCGGGCCAGGGGCGGCCGATCAGCGCGCGGAAGGCCACGATCAGCAGGCCGCCGGCGGCGAGCCGGTAGGCGGCGACGGCGACGGCGGACAGCCCGGCCTCGCGGCCCAGCAGGCTGCCGGTCAGCCCGCCGGTACCCCACAAGAGCCCGGATATGACGAGGTACGGCAGGCCAGAACCGGGACGGCGGCGGACAGCCGCGAGCCCCGTGGTGAATACGTGCATCGGGAAATCGCTCCTGCGACGAGAAGGGAATGGTCGCGGAAGCGGGACGTGCCCGGCTCGCCCATGCGGCAAGCACACGACGGGGCTCTGCTAGCAACGTCGGGGCTGGTTATGCCCCGGGTGCTGCGGACCCGGCGTGCGCGGACTCTCGCCCCGCTAGGAGCGGGGCGGGGTGATGGGGAGGCACCGGTGCACGAAGTCATGATATCCCGGCCCGGGGCCGCCCCGGGCCGGGACGCCGGCTCAGCCCGCCATGGCACCGACGGTCAGGTTCGCGCCGCCCGTGCACTCCAGCACCGTGCCGGTGACGAAGCCCGCGCTCGCCAGGTACACGATGGCGGCGGCCACATCTTCGGGCTGCCGACCCGGCCGGCCGGGCTGGCGGCCGCCACCGCCGCGAAGAAGCCAGCTCGCTGCTCCTGCGGCAGGCCATCCCACCAGCTCGTGTCGATGACGCCGGGAGACACGGCGTTGACGCGCAACGGGGCTAGTTCGACCGCCAGCGTCGGCACCATCGCCTCGAGCGCGCCGTTGACGGCGGCCAGCCCGGCGGCTCCCGGGTAGGCCGCGCGGGCCGATACCGCGCTGACGATGGTCACCGAGCCGTCCGCCCGCAGCCGCGGCCGCGCCGCCTGCAGCACCTTGACGTGGGCGAAGAACTTGCCGTCGAACGCCTGCCGCAGGGCCTGCTCCTCCAGGCCGGCGAACGGCCCGCTGCCGACCGCGCCCGGGCTGGCCGCGAGCACCAGGTGATCGAACGGCCCGGCCGTCGGCGAAGAAGCCGGCCACGGCCGCCCCGTCGGTCGCGTCGAACTCGGCGACCCCGACCGCCTGGCCGATCCGCTGCGCGGCGGCGTCAAGCCTGCGCTTGGCCCGCCCGGTGATGGTGACCTGGGCGCCCGCCGCGGCGAACGCCCGGGCGGCCGCCTCGCCGATGCCGGCGCTGCCGCCCACGATGATGACCCGCTGCCCGTCAAAGGACACGTCATTCTCCCTCATTTGCCGGTACTAACAGTCTCGTCAAATCTTACCGGGACTATTAGTCTCGTCAAATTGCTAGGCTGGCCCGCATGAGCTCGCCGACGAGCGGACCGGAGCCGCACCGGCCCGCGCCGCGACCGCACACCGGCCGCCGCCGGAACGCCGCCGCCCGGGATGCCATCCTGGACGCCACCTTCGACCTGCTCCGGGCGCAGGGCACCGGCGGCGTCACCATCGACGCCATCGCCGAGGCGGCCGGGGTCGGGCGGCAGACCATCTACCGGTGGTGGCCGACCAAGGGCGCGGTGGTGGCCGAGGCGATGACGCGCGGCGCGCGGGCGATCGCCTCGCCCCGCGCGACCGGCTCGTTCCGCGAGGACCTGCAGTGCTTTCTCGCCGACAGCTTCGCCGGCCTGCAGGACCCGGGCACCCGGCGGGCGCTGCGCCAGCTGGCATCCGCGGCCGTCCACGACGAGCACGCGTCCGAGGTGCTCGCTGAGTTCACCGCCCAGCGCCGCGCGACTCTGCGGTCGCTGCTCGAGCAGGGTGTCGCCAGCGGCGACATCGCCGCCACCGCCGATCTCGGCCTGCTGACCGACCTGGCCTACGGCGTGCTGTGGTACCGGCTGCTGATCGGGCACGCGCCGCTCGACGCCAGGGCAGCCGGCGATCTCACCGCCCACCTCATCGCGGCCGGGCAGGCCGGGGCGGAGGGCCCGGGCGAGGACGGGGCGCCGGAGCAGGATCACGCCGGGTTAGGATCGCGCTGAGATGCTGCTGACGTTCGGGCACGGAACCGCCACCGCCGGGCAGATGACCGAGCTGCTCCGGGGCGCGGGCGTGACCGCGCTGGTCGACGTCAGGACCGCGCCCGGCAGCCGCCGCCATCCGCACGTGGCCCGGGCCGAGCTGGAACGCTGGCTGCCCGCGGCCGGCCTGTCCTACCGCTGGGACAAGCGGCTCGGCGGCTTCAGGAAGGCGGCCCCTGACTCGCCCGACACCGCCTGGCGCGAGGACATGTTCCGCGGCTACGCCGCGCACATGCGGACCGCCGGGTTCGGCGCCGCGGTGGACGAGGTGCTCGCCCAGGCCGCCGCGGATCCCACCGCGGTCATGTGCGCGGAGAGCCTGTGGTGGCGCTGCCACCGGCGGCTGCTGGCCGACTTCGTGGTGGCGGTCCGCGGCGTCCCGGTCCGCCACGTCCTGCACGACGGGCGGACCGAGGAACACCGGCTCTCCCCCGGCCTGCGGCGGCGCGACGACGGCCTGCTCGTCTACGACGCCGGCCAGGCCAGCTTGCTGTAACCGGCCGGGCGCAGGGCTAGGCCGGCCGGATGACCAGCAGCGCGGGGTGGATCGCGAGGCTGAAACCGCCGCCGGCGGACACCTGGGTGACGCCGCCCAGGCCGGGGACGAGAACCTTGCCGGTGACAGCGGCCGGGTTGCCGGTACCGAGCTCGCCCTGGGTATTGTCACCCCAGGCCAGCACGGTCCCGTTCGACTCGAGCGCGAGCACGTGGGTGAGGCCGGCCGAGAGCTGCGTGATTCCGCTCTCCAGCCCGGTCGTCTCCACCGGCCGGGTCACCGGGCTGGCGGCAGGCGCGTTACCCAGCTGGCCGTGGTCGTCGGCACCCCAGCCCCAGACCGAGCCGTCGCTGCCCAGGGCGACGGCGAACTTCTCGCCCACCGCCATGGTCACGATCGACGGGGCCCTGATCCCGGTCACCTCCTCCGGGGTCGGGTGATTGGCGAGGGTGCCGTCGCCGAGCTGGCCCGAGCCGTTGCCGCCCCACGCCCACACCGTCTTGAGGGCGGTGATTCCCCAGGTGCGCAGGGCCAGGGCGGAGTCGATGCCAGCCGCGATGCTGGTGACCTGAGACAACCCGCTGACCGGAACCGGAACCGAGCTGCCGGTCGTCGTGCCGTTGCCGAGCTGCCCGGCGTTGTTATTGCCCCAGGCCCACACCGTGCCGTCCGACCGCAGGGCCAGGCTGAACCCGTCCCCGGCGGCGATCTTGGTGACGCCGGTCAGCCCGGGCACCTCGGCTGGGGTGAGGTTCTCCCCCGGGCCCCAGGTACCCCATTCCCACACCGTGCCATCGGAGCGCAGGGCCAGGCTGTGCAGGGCGCCGGCCGCTACCTGGACGACGCCGGTCAGGCCGGGTACCTGGACCAGCGTGGCGCTCGCGGTGGTGGTGCCATTGCCGAGCTGGCCGAACCAGTTGTTGCCTTGCGCCCACACCGTGCCGCTGGATTGCAGCACCAGGATGTGCAGCCCGCCCGCCGACGTCTGGACGGCGCCCGCCGAATGAGCGAGCTGGGTTGGGGTCGGGGTGCCGTTGCCGCCCCAGGACATCACGGCCGGCCGCGTCGGGATCACCCCGGCTCGGGCGGTACCCGCCCCCGCCACCGCCGCGCCGGCCACACCGAGGACCAGAACGGCGTAGCCGCCGAGCCTTCTTGATCGCTGCCAAGCCTTCATCATTACCTCCGGGGCGCCGTCTGCTTCCTGACGGGCAGAGGCGGCTGCGGACCGCGTGATACAGGTCAGCCCCGGTAACGGCCGAACCCGCTGGTCTGCCAGGTCGCTCCGGCCGCGGTGACGGCGAACGCCTCGTAGCCGTCCAGGCCTTCCACCCAGTCGCGGGCGCCGGAGCCCATGGCGAACGCGGCGGTGGCGTAGGCGTCCGTCTCGGCCAGCCTCGCTCCCACGACGGTGAGGCTGGCCAGGCCGGCCGGGGGCTGCCCGGTGTACGGGTCGATGATGTGCGCGCCGCGCTCGGCGACGCCGGAGGTGGCCACGGCGAAGTCCTGGCCGGCCACGACCAGCGCCAGGCGGCCCGGGTGCAGCGGGTCGGCGATCCCGATCCGCCACAGCCGGTCGCCGGCGCACTGGACGTCGCCGCCGCCGTTGACGCTGTGCTCGGCCGACCCGGCCGCGGTCAGGATGGCGGCGGCCCGCTCGATGGCCCATCCCTTCACGTAGCCGGAGGGGTCGAAGCGGCCGCCGGGCGTGGTGGTGAAGTACCCGCCGCTGCGCGCGCTGATCAGGGCGCACGCCTCCATCACCTCGGCGAGCTCGGGCGCGCAGTGCGCCAGCGGCCGCGCGCCGCGGCCGAACTGGCTGACGTCGCTGTCGTCCCGGTACGGCGAGAAGGTGGCATCGACCCAGTGCAGCCAGCGCACCGCCCGGCCCAGGGACCCGTCGCCGCGGGGCTCGCCGGCCCGGGCGGGCACGTCGAACGACACGACCGTGCCCATCACGTGCTCGGCGTGCTTGCGCCGGGCAGGTGCCGCCCCGCTGCCGTTCACCGGGTCAGTGCTGTTTGTCCAGCGCGCTCTGCAGCGACTGGACATAGCCCGCGCTGGTGTAGGTGGCGCCGGACACCGCGTCGATCTTGGCGTCCTGCGCCGTCAGCGTCTCGCTGATCAGCTTGGGGAAGGCGAACTTGCCGATCTGGATGTCGTTCAGGGTGTTGAGCGGCTGGGTGAGGACGGCGACCTTGACGATCTTGCCGCTGCGCTTGATCAGCTGGATCTGGACCGGGCCGTAGGCGGTACTGGCCACCTTCCCGTTGACCGCGGTCTCGCCCGCCGTCAGGGCCCCGGCCAGCGACCCCTGCGGGAACGCCCCGGGGGCGGCCTCCGTCTGCCCGCCGCCCTTGGGCGGCGCCGGCGAGGCGGAGGAGGCAGCGGCAGCGGACGAGGACGGCGAACCGCCGGCGGCCGTCGCGGCCACGGGACTCGACGGGACGTGCGACTTGAACGACAGCAGGGCCACGAGACCGGCGATGGTGCCGGTGACGGCCAGGATCACCCGGCGCATGGTCGCGGATCCTCCTCAGAACTCGAACGACTCGAAGTGGATGCGGCGCCTGGGTACCCCGGCGGCACGCAGCGCCCGGACCGCGGCCGAGGTCATTCCGGGCGGCCCGCAGACGTAGGCGTCCTGCTCGTCCAGGCCGGGCACCAGGGACCGCAGCATCCGGGGGGACAGCGGGTCGCCGCCGATCTCGGCCCGCGACCCGACCAGGTAGTGCACGGTCGCGCCGCGGGCGGCCGCGATCGCGTCGAGCTCGTCCCGGAACACGATGTCGTGCTCGCTGCTGGCCCGGTAGATCAGCGTGACGTGCCCGGGCAGCGTCGCGAAGATGGCCCGCAGCGGGGTGATGCCGACCCCGCCGGCCAGCAGGAGCACCCCGCGATCCGAATCGGCCGCGGTCAGCGCGCCGTAGGGCCCTTCGGCGACGATGCGGGTCCCGGGCTGCAGCCGGGCCAGCGCCTGGCTGTGGTCGCCCAGGTTCTTCACGGTGATCCGCATCATGTCGGCGCCCGGCGCGGCGGACAGCGAGAACGGGTGCGAAGACCACCACAGCGACCTGGTCAGGAACCGCCAGCGGAAGAACTGCCCCGGCTCGGCGTCCAGCTCGTCGAGCCGCCTGCCGCCGATGTAGACCGAGATGACGCCGGGCGCCTCCTCCTTCACCCCGAGCACCTCGAACCGGTGCCGGCGGAACGCGCGCAGCGGCATCACCACCCGGTACCACAGCACCAGGACCAGCACCGTCAGGTACATCGCGGACCACCAGAACCGCGCGGCCAGGTCGGTGACGAAGGCCGCGCCGTCGGCGAGCTGGTGGCTGAACGCCAGGGCGATGGCCAGGTAGGTGTAGAAGTGCAGGAAGTACCACGTCTCGTAGCGGAGCCGCCGCCGGGCGGCCCGCATCGAGACGATGCCGATGCCGAGCAGCAGGAACCCGGCCACGGTCGCCATCAGCACGTCCGGGTACTGGGTGAGCAGCGTCGCGCTCTCGCTCAGCACGTTGGCATGGGCCGTGACCGCGTAGCCCCAGATGATGAGCAAAGCGTGCGCGACCACCAGGCTGACGACGTACCGGCCGCCCATGGCGTGCCAGCGGGCCAGCTTGTCGGTGCCGAGGCCGCGCTCCAGCGGCGGCAGCCGCGCCATCAGCGCGACCAGGACCACCACCCCGTAGCCGCAGAACAGGCCGAGGACCTGGCCGGCGCCGGTCAGCCAGCCGCCGAGCCCGTGCACACCGGGCGTGCTGTGCCACCACAGGCCGAGGACCGCGATCGCGCCGGCCATGATCACCGTCAGCAGGCCGCGCTCGCCGACCCGGGCCGGGCCGGAGCCGGGCCGCACGGGCGCCGTCCGCGGCGGCGGACGCCGGGACGGATCCGGGCGGGGCACCGCGGCCGGCCGGGTCCCGGGGGATGCCCCCGGAGATGCCTGGGCGCCGGCGTGGCGAGCCGGGCCCGACCGCCTGGCAACGCTGGTCACCCGCACCTCCTGGTAGGTCGGCCTCACCTGGATCGTATGCGCATCCGGGCCCGATGGCCCTTGTCCCTAGTTACGGCTACGTAGCGCGATCCCGCATGGTTCAGCCGGTTCCTGTAAGCGCTTCGTAATTAGCGCTCCTCCGGAGGCGTCAACCTGGGTTGACATTCCCTGGGTGTCAACGTAGATTGACAGACATGGAGAACGCACCCGCCCTGGCCGCCGCGGCCGACAGCTCGGATCCGCGGACCGGGCTGCGCGCCGTCGCCGCCCTCGGCCGCCTGCTGGAGCAGCTCGAGGCGCTCCAGGTCGACAACGCCCGGGCCAATGGCTGGTCCTGGCAGGAGATCGCGGAGATCCTCGGCGTTTCCCGGCAGGCCGTCCACAAGAAGCACGCGCGGCGCGCGCGCTGAACCGGAGGGGATACTGACGATGTTCGAGCGATTCACCGACAAGGCCAGGGCCGCCGTATTCCAGGCCCGGGCAACGGCGGCCGGGCGCGGCGACCGGATGATCCGCCCGGCGTACCTGCTGTACGCGCTGGCGGCCGGGGACGGCGTGGCGGCCCGGGCGCTGGCCGGCCTGGGCGTCGAGGCGGCCGGGATCGAACGGCAGCTGGACCGGGCCACGCCGCTGGGCAACCCGCTCGCGGGCGAGGCGGACAGCGCCGATGCCGAGGCGCTCGCAGCCATCGGCGTCGACCTGGACGAGATCCGCCGCAAGGTCGAGGAGGGCTTCGGGCCCGGCGCCCTCGGCCGGATGCCGTCGCCGCCCCGGCGCCGGGCCGGGCGGCTGACCGTGACCGGGGACGTGAAGCAGGCGCTGACGCTGGCCCTGGCCGAGGCCCGCGCCCTGCACCACGATTACATCGGCACCGAGCATCTCCTGCTCGGCCTGCTGGCCGCGGCCGGTCGCACCCCGCGCGGTGACTTCACCCTCGAGACCCTGCGCGACTTCGGCATCGATCCGGACCTGGCCAGGCAGCGCGTGCTCGATGAACTGCGGCGGGCCACCGCCTGAACGAGAGGCCCTGCCGCCTGGACCTTACTCATAGGTTAGGTGTTACTGGCCTTGCAGATAGCTCAAACTGTCCTTACCGAGAGTATCTATTTGACTACATAGAGCCATAACCTGTCTTTAGGGACATCACGGATAGGATATGGTCAAATGCTTAGAGTAAGCGACATATGGGAACGGGCGCTCCACACACCCGCCGTAGCCGCCGGTCAGGCAGGCGACGTCATCGTCATCCGTTCCGGCGGCAGTTATGACGGCAAGCAGGGCATGAGCCTGGCCACCGGCGTGAGCCGCCAGTCCGCGGGCGCTCAGGCCCTGTGCCTGCACCTGGTGACGATTCCCCCGGGGACCCGGGGCGTGCCGCACGTCCACGACGGGCACGAGTCCGCGATCTACACGGTCAGCGGCGAAACCGAGGTCTGGCACGGCGAGGGCCTGATGCAGCGCACGGTGGTCCGCGCCGGGGACTTCATGTACGTGCCGCCCGGCATCCCGCACCTGCCGGTGAACCGCAGCGACGTCCTGACGGTGGCCGTAGTCGCCCGCACCGACCCCCGGGAGCAGGAGAGCGTGGTCACGCTGAGCCTGCCACCGCACCTGGCCGACCTCGACGACCTCCCGGTCGCCAGCGACTAGCCAGAGCGTGCCCTACGCGGCGGCCGGGATCGTGGTACCCCGTTCCGATCGGCCCGGCCGCCGCTTCCCCGCCGCGCCCGCCCGCCTCCCGCGCCGCGAGCACCGCATCTCCTCCCAGTGCCCCGTCCCAGGGCGCAGCGGGGCTCGCGGCCGGGGCGGGCGTGAGGACACTCGCGCTCAGTCCTGGAACGCTTCGGGCGGGGGGCAGGCGCAGACCAGGTTCCTGTCGCCGTAGGCCTGGTCGATCCGCCGTACCGGCGGCCAGTACTTGGCGCGGCGGTCCACGCCGGGCGGATAGGCCGCCTCCTCCGGGTCGTACGGGTGCTTCCACTCCCCCGCGATGAGCATCGCGGCCGTGTGCGGGGCGTTCTTCAGCGGGTTGTCGAGGGCGTCGTACTCGCCGGCGGCGATCCGGGCGATCTCCGCCCGGATCGCGATCATGGCGTCGCAGAACCGGTCGACCTCGGTCAGGTTCTCGCTCTCGGTGGGCTCGATCATCAAGGTGCCCGCGACCGGGAACGACATCGTCGGCGCGTGGAACCCGTAGTCGGTCAGCCGCTTGGCCACGTCGTCCACCGTGATCCCGGTATCGCGGGCGAGCGGCCGCAGGTCGATGACGCACTCGTGGGCGACCAGGCCGTTCCGCCCGGTGTACAGCACCGGGTAGTGCGGCGCCAGGCGCTTCGCCACGTAGTTGGCCGACAGCACCGCGACCTGGGTCGCCTGCCGGAGCCCGGCGGGCCCCATCATCGCGATGTAGGCCCACGAGATGGGCAAGATGCCGGCCGACCCGTAGGGCGCGGCCGCAACCGGGCCCGCCTCGCCCCGGCCGGGCAGGAACTCGGCCAGGTGCGCGCGGACCGCGACCGGGCCGACGCCGGGGCCGCCGCCGCCGTGCGGGATGCAGAACGTCTTGTGCAGGTTCAGGTGCGACACGTCGGCGCCGAAGGCGGGCAGGTCGGCCACCCCGACCAGCGCGTTGAGGTTGGCCCCGTCGATGTAGACCTGGCCGCCCGCCGCGTGCACGGCCGCGCAGAGAGCGCTGACGTTCTGCTCGTAGACACCGGCGGTGGACGGGTACGTGATCATGATCGCCGCGACCCGGCCCGCGTGCGTCTCCAGCTTGGCCCGCAGGTCGCCGAGGTCGACGGTGCCGCCCGCGTCGCACTTGACCACGACCACGCGCAGCCCGGCCAGCACCGCGCTGGCCGCGTTGGTGCCGTGGGCCGACTCCGGGATCAGGCAGACGTCGCGGTCCGCGTCACCCTGGGACGCGTGGAAACCCCGGATGGCGAGCAGGCCGGCCAGTTCGCCCTGCGAGCCGGCGTTCGGCTGGACCGAGACGGCATCGTAGCCGGTGAGCCGGGCCAGCCGGACCTCGAGCGACTCGATCAGCTCCAGGTACCCGCCGGCCTGCGCGGTCGGCGCGAGCGGGTGGATCCCGGCGAACTCCGGCCAGCTGATCGGCTCCATCTCGGCGGCCGCGTTGAGCTTCATCGTGCACGAGCCGAGCGGGATCATCGACCGGTCGAGGGCGATGTCGAAATCAGAGAGCCGCCGCAGGTAGCGCAGCATCGCGGTCTCGCTGCGGTGCTCGCGGAAGACCGGGTGGGTGAGGAACTCCGAGGTGCGGCGCAGTTCGGCGGGCAGGCCACCGCTCCCTGACGGCTCCGACAGCTCCACCTCAGCCGGGTCGGCCACGAAGCACAGCGCGGCCACGAGCTCCCGCAGCCGTCCGTCGGTGGTGGTCTCGTCACAGCTGACCTGGAGGGCGTCATCCGCGGCGAGGAACAGGTTGTAGCCGGCGACCCGCGCACGTTCCAGCGCGTGCGCCGCCTCGTCCCTTCCGCCGGAGAAGTGAATCCGGATGGTGTCGAAGAAGTCACCCGCACCCGTTCGGTGCCCGAAGTCGCGCAGCGTCGCGGACAGGACCGCGGCGCTGCGGTGCACGCCCCGGGCGATGGCGGCCAGCCCGTCCGGGCCGTGGTAGGCGGCGTACATGGCCGCGGTCACCGCGAGCAGGACCTGGGCGGTGCAGATGTTGCTGGTCGCCTTCTCCCGCCGGATGTGCTGCTCGCGGGCCTGGAGCGCGAGCCGGTAAGCGGGCTGGCCGTCAGCGTCGACCGACACCCCGACCAGCCGGCCAGGCAGCTGGCGCTTGAGCGCGTCGCTGACCGCGATGTAGCCCGCGTGCGGGCCGCCGAACCACAGCGGGACGCCGAACCGCTGGGTGGAGCCGATAGCCACGTCCGCCCCGGCCTCCCCCGGGGGGCGCAGCAGCGTCAGCGCCAGCGGGTCGGCCGCCACCGCGGCCAGGGCCCCGCGGGCGTGCGCCGCGTCGATCAGCGGCGCCGGGTCGCTGACGACCCCGGACGCGCCGGGGTACTGGAGCAGGACGCCGAACAGGTCGTCGCCCTGCCGCTCGATCGCCTCGGACGTGACGGGCTCGACGACGAGGTGGATGCCGAGCGGCTCGGCCCGGGTGCGCAGGACCGCCAGCGTCTGCGGCAGGCAGTCGGCGTCGGCCAGGAAGACGTGGCCCTTCCTGGCCGCCCGCCGGGCCAGCGTCATCGCCTCGGCCGCCGCGGTGGCCTCGTCGAGCAGCGATGCGCCGGCCCACGGCAGCCCGGTCAGGTCGGCGACCATGGTCTGGAAGTTCAGCAGCGCCTCGAGCCGGCCCTGCGAGATCTCCGGCTGGTACGGGGTATACGCGGTGTACCAGGCCGGGTTCTCCAGCACGTTGCGGCGGATCACGGCGGGAGTGATCGTGTCGTAATAGCCGAGGCCGATCATCGAGGTCAGCACGTGGTTACGGCTGGCCATCCGGCGCAGCTCGGCCAGCGCCTGGGTCTCGGTCAGCGGGTCGGGCAGGTCCAGCCCGTCCGTCCGGTGCAGCCCTTCGGGCAGGGCGGCGGTGACGAGCTCGTCGAGTGATGAGTACCCGAGGCTGTCGAGCATGTGCCGCTGCTCGGCGGTTGTCGGGCCGATGTGGCGAACGGCGAAGTCTGTCATGGAGCCTCCCGGAAGCTGCGTGGTCGCTGCCTGGCTCCCCGTCTGTCACGGCCCCGTGCCCACCGCATCACGTCGATGCGGCACCACGGCCCCGCTTCAGAGCTGCCTGTCCCGCCCGGTTCGTGTGCCTGAGAGGTTCCGGGGATGTTGCCCCTTCGGCGCCCGCGGCTATGCGGAGACTCTCCCGGCCGGTGTCATCGGCATCTGCGATCCTACCCGAGCGAGAACCAGATCGTGGGACCAGGGACGGCGAGCCTCCCCTGACCTGCGCTAGTCGGCAGCGTAAGCCAGGGCCAGGTTCTCGAGCCGCTGGGCCAGCTGCAGGGCGGTGGCCGGCCTTTCCGCTGGCTCAGCGGCGATAGCCCAGGCGATGACGCCGCGGACATCCGGCTCCAGGCGGGCCGAGATCACCGGCGGATGAGACACGACCCGGCGGATGGCCAGGAGCGGATCTCCCTCGGGCAGCGGCCCGTAGAGCCCCTCGCGGGCCAGCGCGTAGTGCAGGGTGGCGCCCAGGGAGAACACGTCACTGGCCCGTGACGGGTAGTCGCCGCGGATCAGGCCGGGATCGGCATAGCCGATGTCTCCCGCCGACCCCATCTTGGTGATGGTGACACCCGGCGTGAGCACATGGCTCAGGCCCAGGTCAGCCAGCTTGGCCCCGCCCGGGTGCAAGAGGACGTTGGCCGGCTTGATGGCGCGGTGGGCGATGCCCGCTTCGTGCAGGGCGTGGACCGCCCGGGCGGCGTGCGCGACCGCCGTCAGGGCCCTGACCCGGCCGAGCGGCTCGGCGGGAAAGGCCAGCGACCCTCCCGGCAGGTACTCCATGGAGTAGTACACCTCGTCGCCCTGCTGGCCGGCGTCATACAGATCGACCAGGTACGGCGAGCTGACCGCGGCGAAGGCGGCCAGCTCGCGGTGGGCCCGCCTGAAGACGTCCTGGCTGCTCCCCTCAGAGAGCACCTTGACCGCGACCAGGTCAGCGGTGACCGGCAGCCGCTTCGGCGGGCGCGCGAGGTAGAACACGCCGTGAACGCCGGTGCCGAGCTGCCGGATGAACGTGTAGTCGGCGATGCCGTCGCCTTCGTCAGTCATGATCACTGCCTTCCTGGCTCCAGCGCGGAGACCGGGGTAGCGATTGCGGGACGGTCATCGATGTCCTCGGTGCTGCCCGCCCGCACGACCAGGTGCACGGTGGCCGGGGCGGCAGCGGCCTCCTCGTCCCGGCCGACGAGCAAAGCGCCCTGGGGCGCCGGGCCGCTGCTGACCGGGACGCCACGCTGGACCAGTTCGGCGACGATGCCGCGACCGCGCCGGCCGCTCGCCCCGGTCAGCACCAGCGGGAGCCGCCTGGCCGTCGCCAGCTGCGCCGCGACGTCCAGGGCGGCGGCGGCGTCCGGGCCGGCTCCGTAACCGACGGCCACGGCGGCCGGCTCGTCAGGACCGGGCTCGCGGACGGTGACCAGCCGGGTGCCGCGGTCGGCCCGGATGGCCCCGTACGCATCGTCCCCGTACGCATCGCGGCCGGAGCCGAGGACGACGGTATCGGGTCCGGCGGCGGCTACGTAGGCAGGCAGCTCACCCGGCACGTCGTCGCTGAACCGCGACCGCACCAGCGCGCTGGCACCGCGGGCCGCCGCCCGTTCGGCCAGCTCGTGCAGCTGGCTCATGACCGCGGTCATCTGCACCAGCTCGCCGCCGAGACCCGCGCCGACCTCCAGCCGACGCCGGGCCGGGAACGAGGCGAGGTGAGCCAGCACCAGCTCACTGCCGGGTCGCGTGGCGGCGAGGTCGGCCCCGATGTCGACCAGGGGCCCGGCGGTCTCCGCCCGGCTGATCAGCACGAGGACCCGGTGGACCGGACCGCCGTCCAGCAGGGCCCGGTCGGCGGCGGCGAGGTCGCGCCGCATGATCCGGTCCGGGTAGATCAGCTTCAGCAGCGGACCGCTCATCGCGGTCGTCACCAGGGCCATCACGACCATCAGGCTGTACAGCGGCGGGGGCAGCACGTGCAGCTGGAGCCCTACTCCGAGAATGACCAGTTCGGTCAGGCCCCGGGTGTTCATCAAGGTGGCGATCACCCCGGCGTTGCGGCCGCGGACCCCGGCGAGCTGGGCGCCGAAGTAGGCGCCGATCAGCTTCCCGGCGATCGCGACGACCAGGATCGCGCCGAGCTCGCCGAGCCCGGAGCTCCCGATGGCGGACAGGTTGATGCTCAGCCCCGCCACGACGAAGTACAGCGGGAGCAGCACCAGCACGCTGAGCTGCTCGAGCCGTTCGAGGATCTCCTCGCGCAGGGCCAGCACGTCCTCGCGGGGCATGATGGCCCCGAACAGGAAGGCGCCGAAGATGAAGTGCAGGCCCATCCAGTTGGTCACGTAACACGACAGCAGCAGCCCGGCCAGCACGGTGGCGAGGATGTCGGGGGTGCAGGCCGGCCCGCCGGTAGACGCGGGCCAGCCGGCCCAGCGCAGGCCGGACGACCAGGAACATGGCGGCCGCGTACGGGAGGGCGAGCAGCACCCGCCACTGCGCGCCGGTCCCGGCCAGCGCGACTACCACCGCCAGGAGCGTCCAGGCCAGCACGTCCGCCGTCGCGGCGCTGGCCAGCGCGATCCCGCCGATGCGGGTCCGGTGCAGACCGCGGTCGCTGAGGATGCGGGCCAGGACCGGGAAGGCGGTAGCCGCCATGGCGGTGCCGATGAACAGCGCGAAGGTGGCGACGTGGGGCAGGTGGTGACGATGGGCCAGCCACACCCCCAGCGCCGACCCGAGGACCAGCGGCAAGGCCACCGATCCGGCCGTCACGCTGAAGGCGACCCGCTCGCGGCCCCGGATAAGACGCAGGTCGAGCTCGTAGCCGACGACGAACATGAACAGGACGAGACCGAAATCAGCCAGCGCTGTCAGCGGGGCGATCTCGGTGGCCGGGAACAGCGTCGCGGTGATCTGGCCGTGAAAGAACGTAGGCCCGAGCAGGATCCCGGCGAGGATCTCGCCCAGCACCGGCGGCTGACCGAGCCGCCGGGCGGCCGTACCGAGCAGCCGGGCCAGGATGATGACGATCGCCACGTCCGCCAGGAGCAGCTGGAGATCATTGAGGCTCATGGCGCGCCCGCCCCCTCGGCCGGGTACGTCATCGGTGCCGGTGAGAGTCGTAGCGGAAGCCGTACTCGCCGCCTAGGCGGATCTCGGCGCCGGCCACCAGGGCGGCCCGGACCCCCGGGGTCAGGCTGGTGCCGTCGGCCTTTCCCGGCAGCCGGATCTGGGTGCCGTTCGCGGAGTTCAGGTCGGAGATAAAGACCTGCCAGCCGTCGAGCTCCACGCGGGCATGGATCCGGGACACCATCGGCGAGGCGCCGGCCAGCCGCAGCGGCCGGGCGTTGCCGTCGGCGACCGTGCTGTCCAGCGACGGCTCCCGGCCCATGACGTAATCGGTGTCAAGCTGGCAGACGGAGCCGTCGGCGAGGACGAGCACGCCGAGCGGGGGCCGTTTGCCTCGCTTGCGCACCCTGGTCTGCTGGCTCATCCCGATGCCGCACACGGCACAGTAGCGAGCCTCCGGGTCGTTGAAGTGGTCGTTCTTGCAGTAGATGCCCTCAACCTTGGAGGGGCCCCGTTCCGCCCGGCCGGGTCCCCCCTCGTCCGGCGGTTCCGCGCCGAGGGGCAGCGGGGCACGCCGGGGCGCCGCCGCGCGCGCCTGGTCGCCGGCCAGCGGCAGCGAGATGAAGTCCGGGGCGAGGCGAGCCCGGAGAACGGGGCCGTTCTGGCCGGCCGCGCCCGGCCGGCCGCGGCTGGCCTCACGCCGGGCCGCCTCCTGCTCGTACCAGTCACCTGCCGCCTGCCCCGGCTGGTACGTCGCCTGTTCCGGCTGAGACGCCGCCGGTGGCGACGGCTTGAGGGCGGCCCGGGCGCCGTCAGGGGTGTAGACCAGGGCGACCGCCCGGACCACGCCGTCCGCCAGGCGCAGGTAGGGATCGGTAACGACATCACCGCGGACGGCACTCACCCCGGCCCGGAGCGTGATCACCTCGGCGGGCAGGACGCAGCGCAGCTGGCCGCGGGGCTGCCCGGTCGTCAGTCGCTGCACGCCATGGGCGGTGGTGACTTCGGCCCAGCCGGTGCCGTAGACGGTGACGGCCGTTCCGCGGCCGTCGGCCCCGAAGGCGACGGCCGCCCGGCCCTGCTCGCCGCCCGCGGTGTCCGCAGCCGGGTGCGACTCGAGCTCGGCCGAGATGAGGTCGGCGAAACCGCGGCCGCTCTGGCCGGCCTGGGCCGCATCAGCCAGCAGGTCGAGGAGCCGGTCGGTGAACGCCCCGCCGGCGGGATGAACCAGCAGCACGAGGTCACCCTGCCGGGCCAGCACGCCGTCTCCCTGAACCGGCCACAAGCCGGGCAGGACACGATGTCCGCCGCTCAAAAGAGCCTCCCGCCGTAGAACCGCCACCGGATGAAGGGGACGCGCATCGGGCCGTTGGCCGCCAGCCAGACCCCCAGCCAGACCGCGATGAACTGGATGGCGAACGCGGCTCCGCCGACGGTGCCGGCGATCCCCGGTATGGCCCCGGCGCGCAGCAGGAGCCAGACCAGGACGCCTTCCGGCACCGATGTCGCCAGCCCGAACAGCGTGGGCCAGTCCTTCTCCCAGCGCCACTGCATCAGCAAGTGATAGACGAGCTCCCACAGCACGCCAAGCACCGCGACGCTGAGCAGGACCAGGAAAGCGTCCTGGTACTTATCGCCGAGCGGGGCGCCGCCGGGCAAGGCCGGGACGATCACCGCGGTGATGAGGCCGCCGACGATCGCCAGGAGGAAGATCCGGGTCTGTATACGGCCAGTCAAGGTAGGAACCAACTGAGCACCTGTCCCTGTCGGTAGCTGTCGGAACGCGTTTGGAGGTGGAGGAGTTACGGTTGCCGGCCCGAGACCCAGCGCAGCCATTGCCGCACCGAACGGCCCGGGCCGATCTTGCGGCAGAACCCGTGGCGGACCAGGTCGTCGGCAATCTCCTGCGCCGCTATCTGCAGGCCGAGGAAGGTATCCACGCCGGGGAAGTAGCCGCCTAGCGTGCTGGCCCCCGATGCGTAGGCAACTCCGGTTCCGCTTCTGGTACCCCGGAGCTCGAAGGTGCGCTCGACGTCCAGGCGGCCGACCGGATTGCGTCCGGCACCGGAGTGCTCGAGCAGGTCGGCCAGGACCCGGTGCTCGGCGATATCGGCCTCGAGGCCGGTGCAGTCGATGACGAAATCGGCCGCGATCTCAGTCGGTCCCTGGGGGGTCTTGACCTGGGTGACAACCATTCCGTCGGCGCGGATCTTCATCTGATCGGCGGTGCCCTCGAGCACGTGATACCAGCCGGCCGCCCGGCCTGCGTTCATCTGCTGCTGCCAGCGTCGCCGCCAGGGCGTGTTGGTGCCGCCCATGAGCTTGTACGCCGCGGCCCGCTGCTCGCCCTCGAGGCGGCGCATTCTCGCCTTCAGCTGCCCGCCCCACACTGACTTCGGGTAGTTGAACCCCTGATACGCGAACCCGTTGCCGCCCTTGCGCCGCATCCACGGCCCGGGGCCGTGGGAGCCGGACACGTACGTGCGGAACAGGTGCACGATCTCGGTGGACAGCCCGTCGCGGGCCCGGTCATCCATCAGGCGCTGCAGCACCCGCGAGGACACGATCCCGCCCCCGCGGACCAGCACGACCCCGGGCTTGACGCGCAGCCGGTCGTAGACGTGCTCGTGGTCTTCGTAGGCGCTGACCACATGGTAGAAGTCCTGGTTCTCGGTGCGGAAGCTCTGCAGCTCGGGCAGGAACTTCAGGCCCGGGTACCCCACCGCTAGGTGCACGAACTGCGAACGGTAGGCGACACGGCGGGCCGGTGTCGCGTCCGGCGGCGTCAAGATCGTGAAGTAGCCGCCGCCGCGGCGGCGGCGTACCATCCGGACCTGGCCATTGACCAGCATGTCGGCGTAGCTGATCCGCTTCGCCTCGCGCTCGAGGCCGGCGAACACCTGGCCGGCCCGCGGGGTGTAGTAGTCGGCCCAGATCGGCTCTACGAGCACCTGCAGCAGCGGCTTGAGGCTCCGGTCGCGGAACGCCTCGGCCAGCGCGTAGGAGGGGAAACCCCAGATATTGTCCGGCCGTGACGCGGAGTCGGAGCGGATGCGCTCCGGGCGGGGGATCTGGGATACGCGGGTCAGGTACTCATAGGTGCGCCAGGGCACGTCGATGTCCGACAGCACCCGGATCCGGTCGGTCGTGACCCCGGCGATCCGCAGGTAGTCGACCGTGACGAAGCTCCCCATGCCTCCGCCCACCGACACCAGCGGTACATCCACCACGGGAATCCCGGCCGCCGCGACCATGGCGTCCGTCCACCAGTCGGACGCCAGGAGATCCTGGGTCAGGTCACCGCCGCCACCCGGCGGGGCCGGGCTCCCAGCCCGCGGGGCCGCTCTCCCGGACCGCGTCGCCGCCTCCTGCGACCGCCGCGCGTACGCATCGCCAGCCATCATCCCCCCAGCGCTTTCCCGCCCTGAAACCGCCACTATCCCGGGCCTCATGGCCGCCGCTGAGCCGGGTGATAAAGGAGATCGTAGTTGGATCAGCGCAGTCAGAAAAGATCTTGAACTGGGCGGCGCGGATGATTTCCGCCTATTAGTGCGCCCTGCCCGATAAATTCACGGCCGCCGCCCGCTGACCGGGCACCGCGGCCCGGCCGCTGGCGGCTCAGCTGGTGCGGCGCAGGCGGCGCTTGGCGAGGTCGTCGGTGTACCCGGCGGCGCCCGGCGGCACCGCCACCAGGCCGTCCTCGGCCCGGACGGCGGGCAGCACGGCCAGGTCGCCCTCCACCTCGCGCCAGACCCGGCCGAGCGCGATCCCGAACACGCCCTGGCCGCCCGCGAGCAGGTCGACCACCTCGTCGGCGGAGGTGCACTCGTACACGCTGACCCCGTCGCTCATCAGCGTCACCTGGGCCAGGTCGGCGCTACCGCGGTCGCGCAGGTGCTGGACCGCGGCCCGGATCTGCTGCAGCGAGATCCCCGTGTCGAGCAGGCGCTTGACCACCTTGAGCACCAGGATGTCGCGGAAGCTGTACAGCCGCTGGGAGCCGGAGCCGTGCGCCGCGCGCACGCTCGGCTCGACCAGGCCGGTCCGGGCCCAGTAGTCGAGCTGACGGTAGGTGATCCCGGCCGCGGAGCAGGCCGTCGGCCCGCGGTAACCGACCTCGTCGGGAGCCGCACCGGATCGAGCGGACATCTCGGTCTGGGCCGGGACGCCGGGGTCACCGGGCAGGCCCGGGATCTCGCTGTCGTCGAACAGCGTGCCCTGCGGCCGGCGGCGGAGGGTCCGGTGCCTGGCACCCTGTCTCCGTCGTTACCCCTGGTTACCGCCACGCCCACCTCCACGGGAGCTGACTACCCACGGTACTCGCACCGTAAGCCGCCCAGGCAGCGGCGTCAACGACCCCAGGCGGCGCGTCGCGACATTCCGGCGGACCGGTGTCATACCCGGCACGCCGCCCGTCAGGTGGCGCGGCCGAAGTCCTCGGGCGAGATCGTGTCAAGAAATTCCCGGAACTTCTCGACCTCGTCCTCCTGCTCGTCGGGGATGGCCACGCCCGCCTCGTCCAGGATCTCGTCGCTGGCGAAGATCTGCGCGCCGGTGCGCAGCGCCAGCGCGATCGAGTCCGACGGGCGCGCGCTCACCTCGGCCCCGTTGGAGAAGACCAGGTCCGCGTAGAAGATCCCGTCCCGCAGCGCGGTGATGTTCACCGTGCGCAGCTGGACGTTAAGCACTTCGAGCACGTCACGGAAAAGATCGTGCGTGAGCGGACGAAGCGAAACCATGCCCTGCTGGGCGAAGGCGATCGCCGTCGCCTCGACTGCCCCGATCCAGATCGGCAGGTACCGATCCCCCTGCGCCTCTTTCAGCAAGACGATGGGGCTGTTCGATGGCATCTCGACCCGGACGCCGATGACCTCCATCTGCCGCACTACAGCTCCGTCCTCACGTGCCTGGGGAACCTCTGCTGGCCACCACTCCCTTTGCCAAGGTACACCCGTAATCGCCCGGAGGCCGAGCGCAGCCCCCCGGCGACGGGCCCGCTGACAGGCACGGGGGCGTGCCTGATGGCATCCTGAGCGGCCCCGGAACCGGCCGCGCTCAGGGTTTCGAGTTCCAGGACACGGGCGTGCAGCGGGGCCGAGGCCAGCCCGGCCTCGGCCAGCGCGGACTCCATCAGCGTCGCGTGCAGCCGCAGGGTGAGGTCGGCGATCTGCCAGGCCGTCCGGGCCGCCGCGTCACGCGCGCCCGCGCCGCGCTGCCGCAGCTGGGGCGCCACGACCTGCTCGACCAGGTTGGCCTCGCGGTCGGCGGACGCCTTGACCGCACGCAGGTGCCGGGCCTGCACGCCGTACTGGCGCAGCGCGGCGACCGCCCTGGCCACCGCGAGCGCGTCGGCGCCGTACTGGCGGCCCACCCGGCGGATCAGGCCGTAATCCTCGAGCTCGGTGAGCTCCGCGTCGCTGATCTCGGCCGCGTCCAGCAGCTGGCGGCGGGTCATATCGGCGGGCGCCCGGCCAGCCGCCTGCTGGCCGTCGGGCACCTCGGCGCCGTCGGCCAGCCGCTCCCTGATCACCCGCAGCGGCAGGTAGGAATCCCGCTGCATGGTCAGGATGTACCGCAGCCGCTCGATGTCGGCCGCGGAGAACCGGCGGTAGCCCGAACGCGACCTGGCCGGCTCGATCAGGCCCTCCGCCTCCAGGAAACGGATCTTGGACGTGCTGATGTCAGGGAACTCCGGCCGCAGCTGGGCGAGTACCTCGCCGATGCCGAACTGACCGCCCGCCTCCTGGGCGCTCACGCGGTATCCCCGCGGGCCGGGAAAGCCTGGGCCCGCACGTGCCTACGCATAGTCCTGGGCGCCTCTGCCGCGCCGGTCGGCAGAAGGCGTCCTCGGGTCCGGCCCGACATCCTGGCTGGTCAGGAACAGCAGCCGGAACTTGCCGATCTGCACCTCGTCCCCGCCGGCCAGCTCGGCCTCCTCGATGCGCTCCCGGTTCACGTACGTGCCGTTGAGGCTGCCCACGTCGCGGACGGTGAACCGGGCACCATGCCGGTAGAACTCGGCGTGCCGCCGGGACACGGTCACGTCATCGAGGAAGATGTGACTGTCCGGATGACGCCCGGCCGTGGTCAGCTCGCCGTCGAGCCGGAACCGGCTGCCCGCGTTGGGACCGCGCATGACCAGGAGCAGCGCGCTCCCGGGCGGCAGCGCGCCGAACGCCGCGGAGTCCGGGAAGAGATCTTCGCCGAGATCATCCTCGGTCCGGCCCAGCGAGATCGTCGAGGTGGTCTCGCCCGGGCGCTCGCCGGGACCAGCCGGGCCGGCCGGCATCCCGGATCCGGGCGGTACCGGCGCGCTCAGCTGGGTCCCGCAGTACGAGCAGAACCTGGCCCCGTCGGGATTCGGCCGGCCGCACCGGGCGCAGTAGACGCGTGGCATAGCCCCGCTCGGCCTCCCCTGGTCGTACTCGTCTTCTTCGAGCGATTCAGCCCACGGTACGCGAGAGGGGGCAGGACGGTCCATGCGCCACGCGAACAGCCCGCGCCGTCCGCGCCGGCTATTTTCGCCGCGACGCTTCCGCCACACCGCCGAATCACCTCCGCCGTGCACCCGCGCCCTGCACTATTGCCCTGCCCGGGCCCGTCGCCGGGTCCGTCCCGGCGGGCGGCGGCCGCCGGGCGAATCGCAATGCGCGCGATTCTCTCACATCCGCGGAAAACGCGTGGGTCGGCGTCTTTCGCTCGCGTGAGGACACAGCTTACCTGGCCGCAGCGTGAATATCCGGGGACCTAACCGCAGTATCCAGGACAGCGGCAGGTTACCGCCAGCCCCTGGCCCGCGAGCTTTCCTCAGCGTCCTGCCTGCTCAACCACCGTAGCCCACTCCTCGAGCAGCAGCTGGGCGGTGTCGGCGTCGTTTCCCTCCGCCCACAAGTTGGTGACCGCGTCGGCCGGGTCGGGCAGCACGAGCACCCAGCCGCGGTCACGCTCGATCACCCGCACGCCGTCGGTGGTGTCGATCTCGTGGTCGCCGGCCGCTTCGATCACCGTGCGCATGACGCCGCCCTTGGCCGCCCACGGCGTCGGGACGGACCGGCGGAGCAGGTGCGCGACCGGGATCCTGGCGTCGATCTGGCTCAGCGTCAGCCGGGTCCGCGCGACCAGGCCCAGCAGCCGGACGAAGGCCGCGATGCCGTCGACGGTCCGGGCGCACTCCGGCACCACGAACCCGCCGTGGCCGTCGGCCGCGAAGATGACGTCATCCTGGGCCGCGGCCAGCGTCAGCGCGTGCATGGTGGTGGGCGTCCACTCCACCTGGACGCCGTGGAACCGGCACACCTGCTCGGCCACCCGGGTCGTGGTCACCGGCAGCGCGACGCGGCCCCGCTTGCGCTCGGCGGCGACCAGGTCGAGCACCGCCAGCAGGGCGCGGTCCTCGCTGACCAGCTCGCCCTTCTCGTCCACGAGCTGGATCCGCTCCCCCACCGGGTCGAACCTGACGCCGAACGCCGCCTTGGACGAGGACACCACGTCGGCCAGCCGCTGCAGGCCCGCGCGCTGCTGGGCGACGGTCTCGGTCGGCGACACCTCGTCCAGCCGGTTGTTCAGGGTGAGCACGTCCACCCCGATGGTGCCCAGCAGGCTGGGCAGCACCAGCGACGCGGTGCCGCCCGCGCAGTCCGCCACCACCTTCAGCCCGGCCTCGCGCACGCCGCTCATGTCGACGCAGCGGATCAGCTCCCGGGTGTAGGACTCCACGACCCGGGGCGGGTAGCTGAGCTCGGCGATCTCGCCCGGGAAGGCCCGCCGGAACTCCTGCCGGGAGAAGACCCGCTCCAGCTTGCGCTGATCGGCCTGGGACAGCTCGGCGCCCCGCTCGTCCAGGAAGATGATGTCGACCGACTGCGGGTCCCCCGGCGTGGTGCGCAGCGCGATCCCGCCGCTGTAGTGGTCCCTGGCGGTCTCGTACCTGGCCACCGGCAGCGGCTGGGCCTCCAGGTCCACCACGTTGATGGCGCTGGCGTTGAGCGCGCCCTGCACGGCCCGCTTGAGCGTGCGGGCGGCCCGGGACACGTCCCGGGAGGTGGTGACGGTGGAGCCCTTCCGCAGCATGGTGGCGTACGCGCTGGCCAGCCGGACCGCGAGTTCCGGGGTGACCTCCACGTTGACGAGGCCGGATACGCCGCGCGGGCCGAACAGCGTGCGCTGGCCCCGGGATTCCCAGATGACGCTGGTGTTGACCACCGCGCCGGCCTCGATGGTCTTGAACGGGTAGACCTTCACCCCGGCGGACAGGTAGGCCTCGGGCTCGATCACGCACTCGTCCCCGACGACGGCGCCCTCCTCGATCCTGGCCAGCCGCATCACGTCGGTGTTCTTGCCGATCACGCAGCCGCGCAAGGTCACGCCCTGGCCGACGTAGACGTTGTTGTGCACCACGGCGCGGTGCAGGAAGGCGCCCTCCTTGACCACCACGTTGCTGCCGATCACGGTGTACTCGCGCAGGTGCGCGCCCGCCTCGATCTTGGCGTAGTCGCCGATGCACAGCGGGCCGGTGAGGACCGCGTCGGTGTCGACCTCGGCGCCGGGGGCGACCCAGACGCCGGGCGAGACCTCGAAGCCGGCGATGTCGGTCTGGACCCGCCGGGCCAGCACGTCGGCCTGGGCCTTGAGGTAGCTCTCGTGGGTGCCGACGTCCTCCCAGTAGCTGTCCGAGACGTAGCCGTACAGCGGCGCCCCGCGGGCGAGCAGCTTCGGGAAGACGTCACCGGACCAGTCCACCGCCTCGCCCGGCGGCACCTCGGCGAGCACCTCGGGCTCCATCACGTACAGGCCGGTGTTGACCGTGTCCGAGAACACCTGGCCCCAGGTGGGCTTCTCCAGGAACCGCTGGATCTGGCCGTCCTCCTGGGTGATCACGATGCCGAACTCGAGCGGGTCCGGCACCTTGGCCAGCGCCACCGTGACCAGCGCGCCCTTGTCCTTGTGGAAGCGGACCAGGTCGGTGAGGTCCATGTCGGTGAGGGCATCGCCGGAGATGACGAGGAAGGGCTCGTCCCGCAGCGCCTCCCCGGCGTTCCGCACGCTGCCCGCGGTCCCGAGCGGCATCTCCTCGGTGGCGTACTGCAGGCTCATCCCGAACTCCTCGCCGTCGCCGAAGTAGTTCCGGACGAGGGCGGCGAGGAACTGGACGGTCACCACCGTCTCGTCGAAGCCGTGCCGCTTGAGCAGCCGCAGCACGTGCTCCATGATCGGGCGGTTGGCCACGGGCAGCAGCGGCTTGGGCTGGTTCGCGGTCATCGGCCGCAGGCGCGTCCCCTCGCCCCCTGCCATGACGACGGCCTTCAATGGCTTTGCGGCTCCTTTCCGGTTTCCGCCATTATGTGCACCCCGTCACGGGCGGAATCAAGGACGCGCGTTGTCACCTAACGAAGTTGCAGTGTCACCGATCAGGCTCTTGACCTGGCTCAGGTACAGCATCGCGGCCCACCAGTACAGGACAGTTCCCCAGGTCGCAAAGGCCCAGCCTAGTATCCGGGCCAGCGTCCCGCCCCACCCGGGGTGATCGCCAAGAAAGAGCAAGGGAAACGCATAAAGCAAGCAAAGAGTGGCGCCCTTGCCGACGAAGCTGACCTGGAGGGTGCCGAACCCGGCCCGCCGCCGCAGCGTCGCGAGCGCGGCACCGACGGTGATCTCGCGCAGGGCCAGGACGGCGACCAGCCACCACGGGATGATGCCGCGCACCGCCAGCGCGACGATGGTGGCCGCGATGTACAGCCGGTCCGCGGCGGGGTCGAGCAGCTGGCCGAGCCTGCTGGTCTGGTTGAGCGCGCGGGCGATCTTGCCGTCCAGCCAGTCGGAGATGCCGGCCGCCATGAGCACGCCCACCGCCCAGTAGTCGGCCGTCGCGCTGCGCGGGCCCAGCACCAGCCACAGGAAGAGCGGCACGCCGGCTAGCCGCAGCGCGCTGATCCCGTTCGGGATCGTCAGGACCCGGTCCACGGACCCAGTATCCTGGAGGAAATGACTATCGCGGAAACGGGGGCGCCTCCGCGGGCGGCTGACCCCAGGGTGCTCGCTGAAGCGGGCAGGCGCCGCGCGTTCGCCGTCATCAGCCACCCCGACGCGGGTAAGTCCACGCTGACGGAGGCGCTGGCGCTGCACGCGTCGGCCATCACGCAGGCGGGCGCGGTGCACGGCAAGGCCGGGCGCCGGGGCGTGACCTCCGACTGGATGGCGATGGAGCGTGCCCGCGGCATCTCGATCACCTCGGCGGCGCTGCGCTTCGACTACGGCGACACGGTGCTCAACCTGCTGGACACCCCGGGCCACGCCGACTTCTCCGAGGACACCTACCGGGTGCTGTCCGCGGTGGACTGCGCGATCATGCTGCTCGACTCGGCCAAGGGCCTGGAGCCGCAGACGCTCAAGCTGTTCGACGTCTGCCGCAGCCGGGGCGTGCCGGTCATCACGTTCGTGAACAAGTGGGACCGTCCCGGCCGGGAGCCCCTGGAGCTGCTCGACGAGATCGAGCAGCGGATCGGGCTGCACCCGGCGCCGGTGAACTGGCCGGTCGGGGTGGCCGGCGACTTCCGCGGGCTGATCGAGCGGGCCACCGGGGAGTACGTGACCTTCGAGCGGACCCCCGGCGGCGCCGGGCGGGCCCTGGAGACGATCCTGGACCCCGCGGCGGCGCAGGCCCGCGACGGCGCCGCGTACGCCGCGGCGGAAGAAGAGCTCGCGCTGCTGGACGAGGTCTACGGCACCGCGGTCGACATGGAGACCTTCCTGGGCGGCGTGACGAGCCCGGTCCTGTTCGGGGCCGCGCTGCCTAACTTCGGGGTCCGCAGGCTGCTGGACGCGGTCACCACGTACGCCCCCGCGCCGTCTCCCCGGGACGACATCAAGGGTGAGCCCCGGCCGGTCGGCGCCCCGTTCTCCGGGCTGGTGTTCAAGGTGCAGGCCAACATGGACCCGGCCCACCGGGACCGGATGGCGTTCGTGCGGGTGTGCTCCGGCCGGTTCGAGCGCGGCATGGTGCTGACCCACGCGGCCACCGGGCGCCCGTTCGCGACGAAGTACGCGCAGTCGATGTTCGGCCAGGACCGGGAGACCGTCGAGGAGGCCTTCCCCGGCGACGTGATCGGCCTGGTCAACGCCACCGCGCTGCGGCCCGGCGACACGCTGTACGCGGGCGAGGCCCCGGTCGAGTTCCCGCCCATCCCGAGCTTTGCCCCCGAGCACTTCGCGGTGGTGCGCGGCAAGGACGCCGGCAAGGCCAAGCAGTTCCGCCGCGGCATCGAGCAGCTGGACACCGAGGGCGTCATCCAGGTCCTGTCCTCCGACCTGCGCGGCGACCAGGCCCCCGTGCTGGCCGCCGTCGGGCCGCTGCAGTTCGACGTGGTCCTGCACCGGCTGGAGCACGAGTTCGGCTCGCGGGCCGAGCTCGACCACCTGGACTACAGCATGGCCCGGCGTACCGACGCCGACGGCGCCCGCGCGCTGGCCGGCCAGCGCTCGATCGAGGTGCTCACCCGGCGCGACGACGGCGCCCTGCTCGCCCTGCTCAGCGACAAGTGGCGGCTCGCCCAGGTCCAGCGCGAGCACCCGGACATCCTGCTCGAGCCCCTGATCGCCGGCTGAGCCGGCCCGGCTACGCACGGCCGGACCGGCATCGCCGCCGGCGGGCATCAGCCCTGGCGGGCGCCGTCGATCTGGTCGAAGTCGCCGACGCCGTTGCTCACGCCGCCGCCGCCGGACCACTGCCACATCACGGCGAACCGGCTCGCGCTGGTCTGGCCGCCGAAGAACTGCGCGCATCCGCCGGACTTCAGGCACCAGCCGGTCGGGGCGTTACCGAAGTTCGTCGTCTCGGGCTCGTAGGTCCACTCATAGGTGTTCGGGATCGAGGCCGCGCTCCCGGTCCCGAAGATCGACGCCCAGACCCCGGCCGAGGAGTAGACCCCGACCTTGTACTTCGAGTGCGCGGTGAGATACGAGGCAAACCCGTTGAAGTCGGCGCGGTCCACGGCCGCGGACACGCCGCGGGTCTTGACGACCCCGCTGCACGGCGAGGTGTAGACGGTGTTCCAGCCGTTGTCGGTGGCGGGCCCGATGCCGGGCAGCTCGATGTCCGCCCAGACCACGGGATAGTCGAGGGGACCGTTGGCGATGTCGGCCAGCGCCCGCGCCGCCTGCCGCGCGCCCCACGCGCTGGCCTCGGCGGCCGTCCCGTTGTAGTGCGGGTCCACGCCCGGGCCGCCCATGAACCAGTAGACGCCGTCGCCTATGCCCCGGTGATAGGTGACGAAGTCGGTGTGCGCCTGCTTGGCGTTGGCCGCCGAGAAGGCGATGAAGTGCTCCTGGCCCTGGCAGCCCAGCCAGTAGGCCCAGTTGCCGGTCATGCCGATGTAGCCGCCGTAGGCGCCGCCCAGCCGCGGCATGCTGTACGGCGCCTGACCGGACACCGTGACCGGCCAGCTGTCGGTCCCCCACCAGAACCCCGGCGGCGCGTCGCCCGCCGGCACCCGCGGCGCGGCCGTCGCGGCCGCGCCGCCCGCCAGGACCAGCGCCAGGCAGGCCGCCAGGGCCAGCCAGATCCGCCTCATCATGCATGCCTCCAGTTGGTCGCACGGGCGTTCCGGCTTCCAGTAGAGCGCACCGGCCGGATCTTCGCCCCCGTAGATCCACCGGGCCGGACGACGGGTCCGGTCCCGGGGACCCCAGTCCGCTCCGGGGCTTGCGCCGTCCCGGCCGCGGGCACTCAGCCCTGGCGGGCGCCGTCGATCTGGTCGAGGTCGCCGTTGAAACCGCCGATGCCGTTGGTGACCCCGCCGCCGCCGGACCACTGCCACATCAGGGCATTGCCGCTCGAGCGGGTGACGCCGCCGAAGAACTGCGCGCACGCGCCCGACTTCAGGCAGAATCCGGTCGGGGCGTTGCCGCGGTAGTTGGTGGTCTCCGGCTCGTACGTCCACTCATCGGTGTGCGGGATGTAACCCGGGCTGCCGGGGCTGGCGCTGTTGCTGCCGAAGATCGAATTCCACACCACGACGGCGGAGTAGACGCCCGGCCGGTACTTCGAATGCGCGGCGACGTAGTTGAAGAAGCCGTCGAAGTCCGCCCGGTCGATGCTCGCCGCGATGTGCTGCTGCTTCACCTTCCCGCTGCACGGCGAGGTGTACACGGTGTTCCAGCCGTTGTCGGTGGCGGGCCCGATGCCGGGGATCTCGATGTCCATCCAGACGACCGGGTAGTCGATGCCGCCCCCGCTGGCGATGTCGGCCAGCGCGCGGGCCGCCTGCTGCGCGCCCCACCTGGAGGCCTCGGCCGCCGTCCCGTTCCAGTGCGGGTCGACGCCCGGGCCGCCCATGAACCAGTACGCGCCACGGCCGACGCCCCGGTGAAAGGTCACGAAGTCGGTATGGGCCTGCGCGGAGTTAGCAGCCGAGTTGGCGATGAAGTGCTCCTGGCCGCTGCAGCCCAGCCAGTACGCCCAGTTCCCGGTCATGCCGATGTAGCCGCCGTAGGCGCCGCCCAGGAACGGCATGCTGTACGGCGCGCTGCCGGGCACCGTCACCGAGAAGCTGTCGGTCCCCCACCAGAACCCCGGCGGCGCGTCACCCGCCGGCACCCGCTCAGCGGCTGGAGCGGCCGGCGCCGCCGACGCGGCCGCACCGCCCGCCAGGACCAGCGCCAGGCAGGCCGCCAGGACCAGCCAGATCCGCCTCATCGTTCCTCCCGTGGATCCCTGTACTCTTCCGCCTCTATGACAGCACGCGAGCCCGGGCGAGATGAACTGTCATGTGACTGCGGTGGCGACTGCGGCCGCTTACCGGGACGCGCGCCCGGGCAGCGGGAGCCCGAGGGCATCCAGGGTCCCGGGGTCGTGCAGGATCGCGGCGCCCAGCTCGCTTACCCGGATGGCGGCGAGGCCGTCGTAGCGGGACAGGCTGTCACGGCCGTCCGCGCCCCACAGGCCGCGGTAGTCGCCTCCGGGCGCCCCGGGGGCCGGCGTAGGCGACGTCGACCACGCCGAGGGTGGCCGCGTACTCGAATAGCACGCACAGGGCGTACCGGCCCTCGATGATGTCCCAGGCCTTCCAGCCGGCCGGGCCGAGCGAGCCGTGGCGCGGATCTTCCAGGTAGAGCCGCCAGCGGGCGAGCGGGCCGGCGGTCACCGCGAGCGGGGCGGCCTGCGCCCGCAGGATCGCGAAGAAGGCGTCGACGTCGGTCCAGACGCCGGGCCGGAGCGCGGCGAGCCCGGCGGTCACCGCGGCGCGGCGGCTGACGGCGGGAGTCAGGGTGCCGGTTTTTCCCTGGCCCCTGATCGCCTCGACCCGGGCGAACTCGTCGTGCGACACGCTCGCGCGCCACCGGTGCCACAGGTCGCCGACGCACCCGTAGGAGGGCCGGGCCAGGGCCGCCTGGCCGCGCGGGGTCAGCTCGAGCGCGGACCCGGCCAGCCGGGCCAGGCCGCCGGCCCGCAGCAGCACCGGCCACGCGAACGCCGCGATGGGCTCGCCGCCGTCGCCGGGATCGCCCTCGGGACCGCCGTAGTAGTCCCCGGCCACCAGCGCGTCGTCGACCAGCCGGACGGTCGCGGCCAGCGGCCGCCCGGTGGCCGCGGCGCAGCGCAGCCGCCCCTCGGCGGCCAGCTCCAGGACGGCGATCAGGTTCGACAGCGCGTCCGGGGCGGTACGGCGGGTCAGGACCGGGCCGCCGGGGAAGACCGGGACGCGCAGCAGCGGCGGTCCGGGCAGGCGGCCCCTGGCCGTCGCCGCCCGGTCACCCATGACGCCGCTGGTGCCCTCGGCCACGAGGAAACCCTAGCGGCTCCGCGGGCCGTCGTGGGGGCGCCCCGCCGGAGAAAGCGACAGGAAAGCGAAAAAATGTGTCAGTGTAGGCGGATGCGGGTCACCGGAGTGGACGCCTGCCGCCGCGGCTGGGTCGCGGTCACCCTGGACGGTCCCGGCCCGGCCGAGGTCCGGGTCGGCGAGACCCTGACCGGGCTGCTCGGCCCGGACTCAGGTTCGGGCTCGGGCGCGGACACGGACGCCGGCTCGGGCACGGTGACCGGGATCGACATGCCGCTGGGCCTGCTCGAGTCGGGCTGGCGCGAGGCGGACCGCGCCGCGCGCGGCCTGCTGGGTCCCCGGCGCAGCTCGGTCTTCGCCATCCCGCCGCGGGCGGTCTGGGAGCAGGACAGCTACCAGGCCGCGAGCCAGCGCTGCCGGGAGCTGACCGGCCAGGGCTTCAGCATCCAGGCCTGGGGCCTGCGGGCGAAGCTGATGGAGGCCGGCCGGTACCGCGAGACCTGCGGCCATCCGCTGTACGAGGTGCATCCCGAGCTGGCCTTCGGCGCCATGGCGGGCGCGCCGCTGGCGCACAGCAAGCACACCGAGGCCGGCCGCGACCAGCGCCAGGCGCTGCTGCGCCAGGCCGGCGTCGTCCTGCCCGCGGCCCTGCGGGCGCCGGTCACCGACACGCTGGACGCGGCCGCCGTGGCGTGGAGCGCCGGGCGCATCGCGGCCGGCCAGGCCGTGGTCCTGCCCGCCCGGCCGCAGCGGGACAGCCGGGGCCGCGAGATCGCGATCCGCTATTGACCTGCCCGGCGGCGCCGGGGACGCAGGCCGTCGAAGGCCATCGCGCACACCTGATCGGCCAGCGCGGTCGCGCCGCGGTCGGGCCGGTACCACTCGACGATGGAGTTGACCAGGCCGAACAGCAGCCGGGCGGTGAGCATCGCGTCGGCGTCGGGCCGGATGTCGCCGTCCTGGACGGCCTCGGCCACCAGCTCGGCCACGAACCGGTCGATGGCGCGCCGCTGGTCGAGCGCGGCTCGCTCGACGTCGGTGTTGCCGCGCACCCGCAGCAGCAGGGTGACGTAGGGAGACTCGGCCTGAAGCACCTCGACGCTGCCGCGGACCAGGTACTCCAGGCGCTCGATGGCCGGGGCGGGCAGCGCGCGGGCCCGGACCGTGACGGTCGACAGGCCGCCCAGCGCCCGGTCCAGGGCCAGCCGCAGCAGCTCCTCCTTGCCCGCGACGTGGTGGTAGATGGCCGACTTGGCGATGCCGAGCCGGGCCGCCAGGTCCCGCATGCTGGTGCCGTCGTAGCCGCGCTCGTTGAACAGCTCGACCGCTACCGGCAGCAGGGTGGCCAGGTCATAGCCGGGCCGGCCGCGACGGCGGCCTTCCCCGTTGCCCGCCGCGGGGACGGCGCTCACGAGGCCGGCTCCGGCTGGGGGGCGCTGAGCTGATGGCTGCGGCCGCGGAACTCCGCGATCACGTCGTCGCCCCGCCGCACGGTCACGTCGTACAGCCCGGCCCGCCCGAACCGGGTCCGCAGCACCGCCTCGGCCACCAGGACATCCCCGCCGCGGGCCGGCGCGACGAAGACGATGTCGGCCGAGGAGGCCACCGTCACCGGCCCGAAGCTGTTGCAGGCACAGGCGAACGCGGTGTCGGCCAGCGTGAAGATCAGGCCGCCGTGGGCCATCGCGTGCCCGTTCAGCATGTCCTCGCGTACGGTCATGCGCGTTACCGCCCGGCCTTCGCCCTGATCGACGAGCTCGATGCCGAGACCCCGGGACGCCTCGTCCCTGGCCATCATCGCCTCCACGGCGGGCAGCTGCGGCACCGTCGCACCTCCTCTTTTACAGACCGAACGTCCGGTATATAATACGACGAGCGGGGCCCGAAGGAACAGGATGGTGGCGATGGCAGCGGTGACCGAGCCGGACGTCAGCGAGCCGGCCGAGCTCCAGGCTCACTTCGACCGGACGCTGGAACGCGGCCGGCGCATCGAGCCCCGGGACTGGGTGCCGGACAAGTACCGGGCGACGATGATCCGCCAGATCGCCCAGCACGCCCACTCCGAGATCATCGGCATGCAGCCGGAGGGCAACTGGATCACCCGGGCCCCCTCGCTGCGCCGCAAGGCCATCCTCATCGCCAAGGTGCAGGACGAGGCCGGCCACGGCATGTACCTGTACTCGGCGGCCGAGACGCTCGGCGCGGACCGCGCCGACCTCACCGCCCGGCTGATCAGCGGCCGGCAGAAGTACTCCTCGATCTTCAACTACCCGACGCTGAGCTACGCCGACGTCGGCGTGATCGGCTGGCTGGTGGACGGCGCCGCCATCTGCAACCAGGTGCCGCTGTGCCGTTCCTCCTACGGCCCGTACGCCCGGGCCATGGTGCGCATCTGCAAGGAGGAGTCGTTCCACCAGCGCCAGGGCTATGAGCTGCTGCTGACCATGATGGGGGGCACCGAGGCGCAGCGCGCGATGGTGCAGGACGCGACCAGCCGGTTCTGGTGGCCGTCGCTGATGATGTTCGGCCCGCCGGACGACCAGTCTCCCAACACCGCGCAGTCGATGGCCTGGGGCATCAAGCGGCACACCAACGACGAGCTGCGGCAGCGGTTCGTGGACATGACCGTGCCGCAGGCGGACAAGCTCGGCGTCACGCTGCCCGATCCGGAGCTGCGGTGGAACGACGAGCGCGGCCACTACGATTTCGGCCCGGTCGACTGGGACGAGTTCATGGCGGTCGTGAAGGGCAACGGGCCGTGCAACGCGGAGCGGATCGCCCGCCGTAAGGCGGCCGATGACGACGGTGCCTGGGTCCGCGAGGCGGCCGCCGCCCACGCCGCGAAACACACGGCCACCAAAGACGCGGAGGGGGCGGCCTGATGGACGAGCCCCAGGTGCGCTCGGGCTGGCCGCTGTACGAGGTGTTCCTGCGCGGCAAGCGCGGGCTCAACCACGTGCACGTCGGGTCGCTGCACGCGGCCGACCCGCAGATGGCCCTGCATCACGCGCGCGACCTGTACACCCGGCGGAACGAGGGGGTCAGCATCTGGGTCGTCGCGGCCGCTGACATCACCGCGTCGAGCCCGGACGAGAAGGACCCGTTCTTCGCGCCCGCCGGCGACAAGGTGTACCGGCACCCGACGTTCTATGACATCCCCGACGATGTCCCGCACATCTAGGGGGCCGCGGTGAGCGAGGACGAGTTCGCCGTCTACCAGAGCCTGGGCGAGGAGAGCGAGGATCACCGCTGGGCGTTCGGCACCGGGTTCACCGACCCGCTCGAGGGGGTCGACCCGTCGGTGCCGCCCGGCACCGACGCGGCCGCCCTGGCCGCTTACTGCCTGATGCTCGGGGACGACGCGCTGATCTACTCACACCGGCTGCAGCAGTGGATGACCCGCCTGCCGGAGCTCGAGGAGGAGACGGCGCTGGCCAACATCGCGCTGGACCTGCTCGGCCAGGCGCGGATGCTGCTGGCCCGGGCGGGCCAGGCCGAGGGCGCCGCGTCCGGCGGGACCGGGCGCGGCGAGGATCAGCTGGCCTTCTTCCGCGACGAGCGCGAGTTCCGCAACGTCCGGCTGGCCGAGCACCTCGACGCCGACTTCGCCGAGCTGGCCGGCCGCCTGCTGGTCTTCTCGGCCTGGCGGCTGGCGCTGTGCGGGCGGCTGGCCGCCGCGGCCGATCCGGTGCTGGCGGCCATCGCGGCCAAGAGCGCCCGGGAGCTCGCCTACCACCGGGACTACGCCGCCCAGTGGGTGATCAGGCTCGGCGACGGCACGCCGCTGTCCCACGGCAAGATGCAGGCCGCACTCGAGGTCATCTGGCCGCTGGCCGGCGAGCTGTTCCAGCCCGACCCGGTGGCCGCCCGGCTGCCCGGCGTGGCCGTGGACCCGGCCGGCCTGCGCGCGGAGGTCGACGACGTGCTGGGCACGGTGCTCGCCGCCGCCACGCTGGACCGCCCGCAGGCCGCCCCGCTGGCCCGGGTCGCGGGAAAGGCCGGCCGCGACGGCGTGCACACCGAGTCGTTCGGCTATCTTCTCGCCGAGCTGCAGAGCCTGGCCCGCGCCCATCCGGACGCCACGTGGTGACGGCCGCCGGGCCGGACCTGGCCGCCGCGCGCGCGGTCGCCGCGGCCGTGCCCGATCCCGAGCTGCCCATGGTGACCGTGGCCGACCTGGGCATCCTGCGTGAGGTCGCCGAAGACGACGGGCGCCTGGTGGTGACGATCACCCCGACCTACTCGGGTTGCCCCGCGCTGCCGGAGATCGCCCGTGACCTGCGGCGGCGCCTCACCGCGGCCGGCTACGCCGAGGTTTCCGTGCGGACCGCGCTGGCGCCCGCCTGGACCAGCGACTGGATCACCGCCGACGGGCACCGCAAGCTCCGGGAGGCGGGCATCGCCCCGCCGCACGCGGCCGCGCGGCATACCGGACCGGTCCCGCTCACCCTCACCGCGACCCGCAGGAGCCCCGTGTCCTGCCCGCACTGCGGGTCGCCCCGCACGGCGCAGACCGCGGCGTTCAGCGGCACCGCGTGCAAGGCGCTGTACCGCTGCGAGAGCTGCCGCGAGCCCTTCGAATACATCAAGGACATCTGATGGCGGGACCCCGGACCGAATTCCACCCGCTCACCGTGGCGGCGGTCGACCCGCTCACCGACGACTCCGCCGCGGTGACGTTCGATGTGCCGCCGGCGCTGGCGGAGCGGTTCGCCTTCGCGCCCGGGCAGTCGCTGACCGTCCGCCGCGGCGACGAGCGCCGGTCCTACTCCATCTGCGCGGTCAAGGGACGCGCGCCCCGGATCGGCGTGCGGGAAGTGGCGGGCGGCGCGGTATCCGGCTGGCTGGTGCACCAGGTCCGGGCCGGCGACGTGGTCGAGGTGCAGGCGCCGTCGGGCGCGTTCACCCCGGACCTGGACGTACCCGGGCAGCACGTGCTGATCGCCGCGGGCAGCGGGATCACGCCGGTGCTGTCCATCGCCGGCTCGGTGCTCGCCGCCCGGGACGGCTCCACCGTCACCTTGCTCTACGGCAACCGCCGCAGCGACTCGGTCATGTTCGCCGACGAGATCGCCGACCTCAAGGACGCCTACCCCGACCGGATCTGCCTGGTCCACGTGCTCAGCCGCGAGCCGCAGGAGGTCGAGCTGTTCAACGGCCGGCTCGACGCCGCCAAGCTCCGCGCGCTGCTGCCGGTCACCATCGACATCGCCGCCGTGGACCACTGGTGGCTGTGCGGCCCGTTTGGCATGGTCGAGGACGCGATCGCGCTGCTCACCGAGCTCGGCGTGCCGCGACCGCGGATCCACCGCGAGCTGTTCTACGTCGAGGACGCCCCGCCCGCCCCGGCCAGCCACGCCGAGGCGGCCCCGGGGCCGGGCGCCGAGGTGACCGTGCTGCTCGACGGCCGCCGCAGCACCACGACCGTCCCGGCGGGTACCCCGGTGCTCGACGGCGCCCAGCGGGTCCGGCCGGACCTGCCGTTCGCCTGCAAGGGCGGGGTGTGCGGCACCTGCCGGGCCCTGCTCGTCGAGGGCGAGGTGACGATGCGCCGCAACTACGCCCTGGAGCAGGAAGAACTCGACGCCGGTTACATTCTCACCTGCCAGGCCCTGCCCGTCTCCCCCACCGTTATCGTCGACTACGACGCCTAGCCAGTCAGGAGCCTGCGATGCCGGACCTCGCCTCGCCGGGCGGTGACCTCGAGCCCATCGAGCGGGCTTCGGCCGACGAGCTGCAGGCGCTGCAGCTGGAGCGGCTGCGCTGGTCGCTGCGCCACGCCTACGCCAACGTGCCGCACTACCGGGCCGCCTTCGACGCGGCCGGGGTGCATCCCGACGACTGCAAGGACCTGGCTGACCTGGCCCGGTACCCGCTGACCAGCAAGGCCGACCTGCGGGAGAACTACCCGTTCGGCATGTTCGCGGTCCCCCGGGAGCAGGTCGTCCGGGTGCACGCCAGCTCGGGCACCACCGGGCGGCCCACCGTGGTCGGGTACACGCGGGACGACATCGACGTGTGGGCCACGGTGATGGCCCGGTCGATCCGGGCGGCGGGCGGGCGGCCGGGGCACATCCTGCACAACGCGTACGGCTACGGGCTGTTCACCGGCGGGCTGGGGGCGCATTACGGCGGCGAGCGGCTCGGCTGCACCGTGGTCCCGGTCTCCGGCGGGATGACGGCGCGGCAGGTCACCCTGATCAGGGACTTCCGGCCGGACATCATCATGGTGACGCCGTCGTACATGCTGGCGATCGCGGACGAGATGGAACGCCAGGGCCTCGACCCGGCCGCCTGCTCGCTGCGGTTCGGCATCTTCGGCGCGGAGCCGTGGACCAACGAGATGCGGGCCGAGATGGAGGCCAGGGCCGGCCTCGACGCCACCGACATCTACGGCCTGTCCGAGGTGATCGGCCCGGGCGTGGCCCAGGAGTGCGTGGAGACCAAGGACGGCCTGCACATCTGGGAGGACCACTTCTATCCGGAGGTGATCGACCCGCTCACCGGGGCGGTGCTGCCCGAGGGCGAGGAAGGCGAGCTGGTCTTCACCTCGCTGACCAAGCAGGCGATGCCGGTCATCCGCTACCGGACCCGCGACCTGACCCGGCTGCTGCCGGGCACCGCCCGCACCATGCGGCGGATGCAGAAGATCACCGGCCGCACCGACGACATGATCATCCTGCGCGGGGTCAACCTGTTCCCGACGCAGATCGAGGAGCTCATCATGGGCATCCCGGTCCTGTCCCCGCACTTCCAGCTGCACCTGACCCGGACCGGCCGGATGGACGAGATGGCGGTCCACGTGGAGCACCGCCCCGGGGCGGAGCGGGCCGCCGCGGCCGAGGCGGGCGCAACGCTGTCGGCGCGGGTCAAGGCGACGATCGGCGTCACCGTCACGACCAGCGTGCTGGCCCCGGATTCCATCGAGCGGTCGGTGGGCAAGATGCGCCGCATCGTCGACCACCGGTCAGCCTGAGGGCCGGAACCGGGTACCCGTCACCTTCTCCGCGATCCCCGACCGGTCCAGGTAGGGGGTGATCCCGCCGAGGTGGAAGGGCCAGCCGGCGCCCAGGATCAGGCACAGGTCGATGTCCTCGGGCGCGGCCACGACGCCCTCGTCGAGCATCAGCCGCGATCTCGTCGGCCAGCGCCTCGAGCGCCCGCGCCCTGACCTCCTCCGCGGTCGACGGGCGGTCACCGCCGGCCAGGATGGCCGCGACCGACTCGTCGACGGTGAGGTCGGGGGCGTAGACCGCCGTCTTGCCCGCGGCCGACCAGGGCCCGGAGCTTGGGCGACACCCGGAACCGGTCCGGGTAGGCCGCGGCCAGCGTCTCCCCCACGTGCAGCGCGACGGCCGGGCCGACCAGCTGCAGCAGGAAGAACGGCGACATGGGCAGGCCCAGCGGGTCGGGGGCGTGCTCGGCCACCGCGAACGGCGTGCCCTCGTCGACGGAGCCGAGGATCTCGCCCAGGAACCGGGTCAGCAGGCGGTTCACCACGAAGGCGGGCGCGTCCTTGACCAGCACGCAGTTCTTCTTCAGGGCCCGGCCGACGGCCAGCGCGGTGGCGGCGCGACGCGTCGTCGGTGGCCGTGCCCCGGACCACCTCGACCAGCGGCATCATGGCCACCGGGTTGAAGAAGTGGAAGCCGACGACCCGCGCGGGGTGCGCCAGGCCGGCGGCCATCGCGGTGACCGAGAGCGAGGAGGTGTTGGTGGCCAGCACGCAGTCCGGCCGGACCACCGCCTCCACCTCGGCGAACACCCGCTGCTTGACCGACAGCTCCTCGAACACGGCCTCGATCACGAAGTCGGCGTCGGCGAACGCGTCCTTGGTCAGCGACCCCGAGACCAGGCCGGTGAGCCTGGCCGCCGCGTCGGCGGACAGGCGGCCGCGATCGCGGAGCCGGGCGATCTCGCCGTGCACGTGCCCGACCCCGGCGTCGAGCCGGGCCTGGTCCAGGTCGGTGAGCACCACCGGCACCTCGAGCCGCCGGGCGAACAGCAGCGCGATCTGCGCCGCCATCAGCCCGGCCCCCACCACGCCGACCTTGGTGACCGGCCGGGCCAGCGACTTATCCGGGGCGCCGGCCGCGTGCCGGGCCCGCTTCTGGGTCAGGTCGAAGGCGTACAGCCCGGCCCGCAGCTCGTCGCTGAGCAGCAGGTCCGCGAGCCCGTCGTCCTCGGCGGCGAACCCCTCGTCGCGGGTCCGGCCGCGGGCCGCGGCGACCAGGTCGATGGCCCGGTACGGCGCGGGAGCGGCGCCGTGCAGCTTGCCGTCCGCGAAGAACCGCGCCCCGGCGACGGCGGCGTCCCAGTCCTCGGTCCGGCTCGGTCCTGCGGCACCTCGACCTCTCCGGTCAGCACCCGGGCCGCCCAGCGCAGCGATTCGGCCAGGAAGTCGGCCGGCTCGAACAGCGCGTCGGCGATGCCGAGCGAGAACGCCTGCTCGCCGCGCAGCATGCGGTTCTGGCTGAGCGGGTTCTCGACGATGACCTTCAGCGCCGCGGCCGGGCCGATCAGCCGCGGCAGCAGGTAGGTGCCGCCCCAGCCGGGCAGCAGGCCGAGGAAGCACTCGGGGAACGCGACCGCGGTGACGCCGGAGGAGATGGTCCGGTACGAGCAGTGCAGCGCGAGTTCCAGGCCGCCGCCGAGGGCCGCGCCGTTCACGAACGCGAACGACGGCACGCCCAGCTCCCCGAGGCGGCGGAACACCTGCGTGCCCGAGCCGGCCGACGGCCAGCGCCTCGTCCCGCGTGCCGATCAGCGCGGCCCCGGTCAGGTCCGCGCCGACCGCGAAGATGAACGGCTTGCCGGTGACGCCGACCGCGGCGATCTCGCCGCGCGCCACCCGGGCGGCTACCGCGTCGAGCGCGTCCCGCAGCGATACCAGCCCGGCCGGGCCGAACGTGCTCGGCCGCGTGTGGTCGTGCCCGTTGTCCAGCGTGATCAGGGCCATCAGGCCCGGCGCCGTACGGGCAGCTCGACGTCCCGGACCAGCGCCCGGGTCACGACTTCGCCCGGGGAACAGCGAGGTGAGCAGCGGGCGTCGTCAGGCATGGAGGTTCTCCCACAGGACGGTGCCGCCCATGCCCAGCCCGACGCACATCGTGGTCAGGCCGTAGCGGGCGGCGGGCTGCTCGCCGAACTCGCGGGCCAGCTGGATCATGAGCCGCACGCCGGAGCTGGCAAGCGGGTGGCCGAGCGCGATCGCGCCGCCCCACGGGTTCACCCGCGGATCGTCGTCGGCGATCTTGAAGTGGTCCAGGAAGGCCAGCACCTGCACCGCGAACGCCTCGTTGATCTCGATCAGGGCGATGTCGTCGATGGTGAGGTCGTTGCGGGCCAGCACGGCCTCGGTGGCCGGGATCGGCCCGATGCCCATCACCTCGGGGTCCACCCCGGCGAAGGCGAAGTCGACCAGCCGCATCCGCTGCGTGGAGCCCCAGCTCGGCGGCGACGTCGGCGGCCGCGATGACGCAGCCGGTGGCGCCGTCGTTGAGCCCGGCGGAGTTACCCGCGGTGACCCGGCCGTGCGGCCGGAACGGCGTCTTCAGCCCGGCCAGCGCCGCCAGCGTGGTGTCCGGGCGCGGCGGCTCGTCCGTGGTGGCCAGTCCCCAGCCCTGCTCGGCGCTGCGGATCGCGACCGGGACCAGGTCGGGCTGGATCTGGCCCGCCGCGTAGGCGGCCGCGACCTTGCGCTGGCTGGCCAGGGCGTACGCGTCGGCGCGGGCCCGGGTGACGGCCGGGAACCGGTCGTGCAGGTTCTCCGCCGTCGACCCCATCACCAGCGCCGACGGGTCCACCAGGCGCTCGGAGATGAACCGGGGGTTCGGGTCGACGCCGGAGCCCATCGGATGGTGGCCCATGTGCTCGACGCCGCCCGCGATCGCCGTGTCGGTGGCGCCGAACGCGATCGACCCGGCGGCCGTGGTCACGGCGGTCATCGCGCCGGCGCACATCCGGTCGATGGCGTAGCCGGGCACCGACTTCGGCAGGCCGGCCAGCACCGCGGCGCTGCGCCCGATGGTCAGGCCCTGGTCGCCGGTCTGGGTGGTCGCGGCGATGGCCACCTCGCCGATCCGCCCGGGCGGCAGCGCGGGATTGCGCCGGATCAGCTCGCGGATCACGCTGACGACCATGTTGTCGGCCCTGGTCTCGGCGAACAGGCCGTTCGGCCCGGCCTTCCCGAACGGGGTGCGGACGCCGTCGACGAAGACGACGTCGCGTGCGGTGCGGGGCACGTGGGCCTCCCTGGCTGCGAGAACGTTACCCCGACAATATTACCCATCGGTAACTAATGCTCAGCCGGGTGCCGCCCCAGGTAGCCGACCAGCCGGTCACCGGGGCTGGCCTGCGCCGGAACCTCGACCGGGACGGCGAACAGGCCCTCGCGGCCGGCCACGAGCAGCGGGCAGATCCGGAGCATCCGGGTGGCGAGGGGGGCCGGGATCGGCGGGCCGCCGGAGCCGCCGGCCCGGGTGCGGGCCGCCGTCACGTCCCAGCCGTGGACCGCGATCTCCACCGCCCCGGTGCAGGCCACCAGGCCGGCCGGCATCGGCAGGCCGCCGATCGTCACGAAGCGCTCCGGGCCCAGGTAGCCGTAGGCCGCGCACAGCAGCTGGGCCGCCCGGTCGCGGACGTCCTCGACCAGGTCGGCTCCGGGCGGGCCGGGCGGACGATCCGGATCCAGGCACCCAGTGCGCAGCGCCGTCTCCAGGTCGGCCATGGAATCGCCCAGGTGGGCGAGCAGCATGGCCAGGTCCCAGTCGGGGCACGGCGTGGGCAGCGTCAGCTCTCCCGGGCCGATCAGCGCGCACGCGCCGAGCGCGTAGCTGATCGCGCCAGCCAGCAGCCCGGTGGCGCCCGATTGGCGTGCTCATGTCTATGTAGACCGGCGAGCCCGCCGATTCTCACCGGTCTTTGCGGAGGAAAACCCGCAGCCGCTCCAGCGGCCAGGTGTTGATCACGTCGTCCGGGGTGAGCCAGCCGCGCTGCGCGGTACCCGTGCCGTACGGCATGTTGCCCAGGTCGGACACCGAATGCGCGTCGCTGTCGATGGCGAACTTGACCCCGGCGTCGCGGGCCGCGCGGATGTGGTCCGACGGCAGGTCGAGCCGCTGCGGGGAGGCGTTGATCTCCAGCGCGGTGCCGGTCCGGGCGCAGGCCCGGAACAGCTCGCCGAAGTCCACGTCGACCGGCGGCCGCTTGCCCATCCGCCGGGCGGTGGGGTGGCCGATGACGTTGACGTGCGGGTTCTCGCAGGCGGTGACGAACCGCCGGGTCATCTCGGCCCGCGGCTGCTCGAAGTGCGAGTGGACCGAGGCGACGCAGATGTCGAACCCGGCCAGGTAAGCCGGCCGTCCCAGTCCACCGAGCCGTCCGGGCCGATGTTCAGCTCGGTGCCGTGCAGCAGTTCCAGGCCAGCGTCGAGGGCCCGCACCTGGTCCCGCTGGGCCAGCATCTTCTCGTCGGTCATCCGCTGCATGACCAGGTCGGGCGCGTGATCGGTGACGGCGTAGTACTCGTAGCCGCGGCGCCGCGCCGCGGCCACCATCTGCTCGAGCGAGGCCACCCCGTCGGTCAGGTCGGTATGGGTGTGCAGGTCACCCCGAAGATCATTGTCCCGAACGAGGCCGGGTATCCGCCCCTGTGCCGCCGCCTCGATTTCCCCGCGGTCCTCGCGCAGGGCCGGGGGTATCCAGGCCAGCCCGAGCCGCGCGTAGACCTCCTCCTCGGTCCGCGACACGATCAGCCGATCCGTGTCTGCCTCGAACAGGCCGTACTCGGACAGCTTCAGCTGCTGCCTGATCGCGATCTGCCGGATGGCGACGTTGTGCGCGGCCGAGCCGGTGAAGTACTGCAGCGCCGCGCCCCAGGCGTCGAGCGGCACCACCCGCAGGTCGGCCGTCAGGCCGCTGGCGGTCCGGATCGTGGTCTTGGCCGGGCCGCTGCCCACGACCTCCTGCCCGGCGGAGAACGCCGCCATCAGCGGCGCCGAGTCGTCAGCCGCGGCGAGGATGTCGATGTCGCCGATGGTCTCCCGCCACCGGCGCAGCGAGCCCGCGTAGGCGCAGCGCTGGCTGAGCGGGGTGAGCGCGTCCACCATGGCGGTCGCGGTGCGCAGCGCCACGTCGAGCAGGACCCGCTCGCGGCCCTGCCGGTACACCTCGATGCCGGCCGCGATCCGCTCCTCGCTCTTGGCCCCGAACCCGGCCAGGCCGTCCAGGCGGCCCGCCTTGATCGCCGCGGCCAGGTCGTCCACCGACTGGACGCCGAGCTCGTGGCTGAGCTGCATCGCCCGCTTGGGCCCGAGACCGGGCACCCGGGTCAGCTCGAGGACGCCGGGCGGGATCCTGGCGCGCAGCTCATCCAGGGCCCCGATGGCGCCGGTGGAGTTGAACTCGGCGATCTTGGCCGCGATCGAGGCGCCCACGCCGGGAATGGCCCGCAGCGCCTTGAGGTCGAGCTGGCCGACGTCCTCCGGCCAGCCGCGGATGGAGCGGGCGGCCTTCTCGTAGTTCCTGACCCGGAACACGTCGCCGCCGGTGATCACGGTCAGCTCCGCGTACTCGCGCAGGAGCGCGGCGACCTGCTCGTTCATGCGTGGCAGGTCAGGGGCTGGCCGCCGTTGTAGGCGACCATCTCGCCGAGGGCGCGGGCGAGATCGGCCGGGGCCCCGCGGTCAGCACCGTCCAGCTCGAGGTAGGCGCGATGAAGGTTTCCTACCACCCGTTCGGTATCGAGGAGACCGGTGAACTCGCCCAGGTCAAGCTGGCGGGCGGCCTCCAGCGGCGCCAGGCCGGCCGCCTTGGCCTGCTCGGCGGCGCGCTGGATGAAGCGCAGGTAGGCGAGCTGGTCGTCGATGACCTCGGGACCGCAGACCGGGCCGTGGCCGGGCACCAGGGTGCGGGCGCCGAGCGGGCGCAGCACGGTCTCGAGCACCTCGATCCAGCCGCTGACCGAGCCCATCAGCGCGAACGGGGTACCGCCGTTGAACAGCAGGTCGCCGGTGAACACGACCTCGCGGTCGGGGATCCAGACGATGGAGTCGTTGGTGGTGTGCGCCGGGGTGCCGACGTAGCGGACCTCGCAGCGCAGGTCGCCGGACCACAAGCGTGACGCCGTCGGTATAGGTCAGGAACGGCGGGGCCGGCTCGAGGTGCCCCCAGTCCACGTCGGTCCAGATGCCCGGCGGGGGCGGCATCAGGGACTCCAGGATCGCCTCGCGGCACTTCTCGTGGCCGACGATGGTGGCGCCGCTCATCAGGTAGTTGCCGTGCGTGTGGTCGCCGTGGTGGTGGGTGTTGACCAGCGTGCGCACGGGATTCTTGGTGACGCTGCCGATGGCGTCCAGGTAGGCGCGGGTGCGGGCCTCGGTGGAGGTGGCGTCGACGCTGATCACGCCGTCCCGGCTGACCAGGAAGCCGGTGTTGTTGAGGAACCAGCTGCCGTCAGGCTGCAGGTAGGCGTAGACGTCCGCGCAGACTTCCCTGAGCTCTCCCAGGCTCATCGTTTTGCTCCTTAGTTCTTTGCGCCCCCGGGCCGCGCGCGAGCAGCAGCGACATCGCGGCCAGCAGCCCGAGCAGGCCCAGCCCGGCCAGGACAAAGGCGTCGCCTGCGATCAGGGACACGAAGTGCCAGTGGTATTCGACGAAGGAGGGCCGGTCCCCGTACCACTGGTAGTAGACGGGGTTGGTATTCGACGGGATCCAGAGCAGGCCGAGGGAGTCGTTGCCGAGGTGGAGCTTGGCCGTGAACAGCCGGGCCGGCCAGGCCCCGAACCATACGGGCAGGCCGACGGCCAGGATCCCGAGGCCCCAGGCGGCCTTCTTGTCGCTTCTGCTGAAAGCCCGCACGGCGTAGTGCGCGGCGACCAGGGCGCCGGGCGCGATCCAGACCCAGTGGTGGTCCCAGCTGATGGGCGAGACGAGCAGCCCGGTCAGCGCGGCCGCCAGCAGCCCCGCCACCGGGTACCCCTTGCGGTCGAGCAGCGCGGCGGTGAGGACCCCGACCGCGCCGATCACGACGGCCGCTGCGAGCCAGGCCGGCTTGGCGCCGTTGATGCTGCCGCTCAGCCGGGTGATGAGGCCGTCCAGCGACTGGTTGCCAGCCCAGCCGGTGAACCCGGTCCGCTTGCCCTGGAAGAACAGGCCGTCGAACCACCACGTGCGCGAGTCGGTCGGCAGGATGACGAAGCCCACCAGGACGGTGAACGCGAAGCCCGCGCAGGCCATCGCGGCCTGCCGGAACTTCCTGGCCAGCAGCAGGTACGGGATGAAGATCAGCGGGACCAGCTTGATGCCGGCCGCGACGCCGGTGCCGAACCCCTTCCACCAGCGGCTCTTACCGGTGTCCGGCTGGCACAGGTCCCAGATGATCAGGGCCATCAGGACCAGGTTGACCTGGCCCAGGTACATGGTGCGGAGGACCGGTTCGGTCCAGAAGACGGCGGCGGCGCCGAGCAGGGTGACGCCCAGCCGGGTCCGGTCCCGGCGGTAGCCCAGGCCGCCGAGGATGAGCCACAGCGAGGTCAGCAGCGCGAGGATGTCCACCGCCACCGACAGCTGCTGGGACAGCCACCACGGCACGAACGAGATGAGCGCGAACGCGATGGCCGCGAACGGCGTGTAGGTGAACGGCAGGTGCAGCTTGCCGTATCCCACCCAGTCGTAGAGCGGCGCGGACAGGCGCGGGTCGAACAGCGGCCTGACATGCCGGACGATGAGCCCGCCGGACCGGTACACGGCCAGGTCCACCGGGTCCATGGTGAAGCTCTTGGGGTGGATGACCATGTAGATCACGTAGAGCCCGAGGGCCAGCGCGAACGCGCCCAGGCCAGCGGGCAGCAGCCAGCGGCGGGGCGCGTCGTTTTCCCCGGCGGGCGTGCGCGGACGGGTGAGGACCGATCTCACCTCGCCAACCCTAGCGGCTCCCGCTAGGCTTCGGTTCTCGGAGGTGGGAATGCCAGAGACTCATGCGGCCGCGCCGACGGCCGTCAAGACCCCGGCGAGCCGGCTCGCCCGGCTGCGGCTGTCCAGCTTCGGGCTCGTGACGATGCTGATCCTGCAGTTCATCCTGGGCATGATCTACAACCTGTACGGGACCGCGCCGACCTCGGCCAAATCCGTGGGGATGTTCTCCAGCCCGGTGCTCGCCCTGCACGTGATCCTGTTCTTCCTGCTGGTCATCGCCGCGGTCGGGCAGCTGATCCGGTCCGTCGGCACCCGGCACAAGCTGGCCGTCTGGCTGTCCGCCATCGGGGTGATCGGCATCCTCGCGGCCGGCTTCGCCGGGATCGGGTTCATCGGCAACGGCGCGGCCGGCGCGTCCCTCGGCATGTCGCTGGCGTTCGCCGTATCGCTGGCCTGCTACGTCGTCCTGGTCTTCGTCCTGCCGCCAACATCCACTACATGATGTAGTAGATCGTGTCGACCGGCCGGGGCGGCCGTGGCATAGTGAATGCTGGACCTGCTGACCCCCGGGAGGTGACAGTGAGCGGAGTCGGGCAGCTCGTGACCTCGGGCCCGCTGATCCTGGCGCTGCCGGTGGCCGCAGCGGCCGGGGCCGTCACCTTCCTGTCCCCGTGCTGCCTGCCGCTGGTGCCCGGGTACCTGTCCTTCGTCACCGGCATGGCCGGGGCCGGCGGATCCCCCGCTTCGACGGGCGCGGCTCCGGCCGACCCGGCGGCCAGGGCGGCCGTCGCGGACGGCTCGGCGGTCGCGGTCGCCGCTCCCCCGCTGGCCGCCACCGTCCCCGGTACCGCCCCGCGGCCGGGTGGTCGCCGGCACCGCGCTGTTCGTGCTGGGGTTCTCGCTCGTCTTCGTGGCGTACGGCGCCGCCCTCGGCGGCCTCGGGCACCTGCTGACCGGGCACGCCCGGCTGCTGACGCAGATCCTCGGTGGCGTCACCGTCGTCCTCGGCCTGCTGTTCGCCGGGGTCCTCGACCGGTTCCCGTTCGCGGGCCGCGTCGTGCGCCCCTCAGCGCGGCCCAAGGCCGGCCTGGCCGGGGCGCCGCTGCTCGGCGTGATGTTCGGGCTCGGCTGGACCCCCTGCATCGGGCCCACGCTGACCGCCGTGCTGGCGCTGTCCGCGTCCACCGGGACCGTATCGCGCGGCGCCCTGCTCGCCTTCGTCTACGCTCTCGGCCTGGGGATCCCGTTCCTGCTGGTGTCGTTCGGCTTCCAGGTGGCGATGCGCGCCTCCGCGTTCTTCCGCCGCCACGCCCGCCTGGTCACCCGGATCGGCGGGGCCATGCTGGTCTGCGTCGGCCTGCTCGAGGTGACCGGCGCCTGGTCCACCTTCATGGCCTGGCTCCAGGTCCACTGGGTCAGCAACTACTCACCCCCCATCTAGCGCCCCTCCGCCGCGCGAGCCCCCGAGGCCAGGCTCGTCCCGCCCACCACGCCTACCCCTCAGGCACCTTGCGCCACATACGCCCCTCTCACATCCCACGCTCCCGCCTCGGCGCCGCCACTCCCGTGATCGTGTCGATTTACCCCCGGAAAATGGGGGGTAAATCGACACGATGATGCGTATAGCTGAGTTATCCACAGGTTTGCGGCTGGTGTAGCGCGTAGCGGGCGAGGCGGTCCAGCCTGGAGAGATGGAGATCGAAGGGGACTATCGCTGGCTGAGCTTGCTGAACGCTCAGGCCGGTGTCGTCTCGCGGCAGCAAGCGCAAGAGGCGGGCTGGTCGGAGAAGGCCATCGACAGGCGGCTCCGGAGCGGATCGTGGCAGCGCATCCAGCGCGGAGCTTACGCCACCTTCTCCGGAGTCCCGTCACGGGAAGCGCGGCTGTGGGCAGCGGTCCTGCGAGCCGGACCTGGCGCAGCTCTCAGCCATGAGACTGCCGCCGAGATTCACGGCCTCACGGACAAGTCCGGCTCGAAGATCCACGTCAGCGTGCCCGCGCACCGCAAGCCGGGCCAGGTTGAACCGATCCGGGGGGTGGTGATTCACCGGGGGCGGGGGCTGGTGGCGGAGTGGCAGCCGCCGTGGCAGCTGCCGCGGACTTCGGTGGAGGACACGGTGCTCGACCTGGTCGGGGCCGCGCGGAGCTTCGATGATGCGTACGGCTGGATCTCGGCGGCGGTGGGACGGCGCCTGACCACGCCGGAGCTGCTCGGCCGGGCGCTCGGGGCGCGGTCACGGATGCGCTGGCGCGAGTGGGTCACCGCGGCCCTGGAGGACGCCGCCGAAGGTGTTCACTCACCGCTGGAGCGTCGTTATGTCCGCGGGGTGGAGCGGGCTCACGGGCTGCCGGTGCCGCGGCGGCAGGCAAAGCGCAGGCATGGCAGCGGGATGCGCTACCTGGACAACCTGTACGAGGAGTACGGGCTGTGCGTGGAACTGGACGGCGCCGCGGCTCACCCGGCCGAGGGCCGCTGGCGTGACACCCGGCGGGACAACGAGAACTCCATCCAGGGAGCGCGGACGCTGAGGTTCGGCTGGCCTGATGTCACCGAGCACCGCTGCCGGACCGCCGCCGAGGTCGGCGCGATCCTGCGCCGGCGCGGCTGGGCCGGGACCGTTCGCCGGTGCGGCCCCACGTGTACCGCCGCCGGGCCAGTGCGGCGAACTGGGGTCGAGCCGGCTTAGGAGGAGCGGGCGGCGTGGCGCTTGCGCTTGGCGGAGCGGGTGTTTACCTCGGCCTGGGCCGGGACGGCGGCCTGCGCGGCGGTCTTGGACACCGCGATCAGCGCCTCGAACAGCCGGGGGTCGTCGCCGTCTTCCGGGTTCCACTGCACGCCCAGGCCCCACCGGTGCCCCTGCACCTCGAGCGCCTCCACCACCTGGTCCGGGGTCCAGGCCACGGTCAGCAGGTCGGTGCCGATCCGGTTGATCGCCTGGTGGTGGGCCGCGGGCACCTGGGCGGTCTCGCCCAGGACGCCGCTGAGCTTGCTGGCCGCGGCGATCTGCAGGTCATGGGTGGTCATCTTGACCGGGTCCGGCTTGTGGCTCTCGTTGCCGAGGCGATCGGGCAGGTGCTGGGTGATGGTGCCGCCGCGGGCGACGTTGAGGATGTGCAGGCCGCGGCCGATGGCGAGGAAGGGGAGGTCGGCGTCGATGGCGGCCCGGGTGAGGATCAGCTCGAACCGGTCCCGCCGGTGGTCGGGGATGTCGGTCTGCTCGTGCGGCGCCTCGTCGTAGAGCGAGGGGTCGATATCCCGGCCGCCGGTGAGCACCAGGCCGCCGAGCCCGGCTATCAGCACGGGCACCGAACCCGCGGGGACCGGCGGCAAGATCACCGGCGTTCCCCCGGCCCGCTCGACGGCTCGCGTGTAGCTCACCGGTGAGACGACGGCCTCGCGAATCCAGTTACCCCACCGGGCAGCCTCGAGTTCCCCGGTGATGCCGATAATCGGCCGGCCCATCCGTCCTCCCGCGCTAAGGTTCCCTGCCCATAATGGCGCATCACGCACACGTCAGGCCTGTCCACTGCGAAAATCCCCGGCGCCCGTTAAACCGGACTTGCCGGAAATCGATTGTAACGTTCTGCTGCTAGTGCGACACTGTGAGTGTGGTGATGTCTGCAGGTAACGAAGCGGCCCGTCCGGCTGGGGGTCCTGCTAACCCGGCTGAAGGCTATCCGGCACCTGCCAGTCGCGACGATGCCGCCCGAAATCCCGCACAGGTCTCATTCTGGCTGCTCGAGCCCGTCGCTGATGCGGCAATGACATACTTCTACGCGCAGCTGTTCACCATGGACACCGAGATCCGGGCCATGTTCCCGGCCGCCATGGATGTGCAGCGCCGCCGGTTCTTCGCCGCCCTGAGCCAGATCGCCGCAGCTCAGGAGAGCCAGGAGGATCGCGACCGGCTGGTGCCTTACCTCCGCGAGCTCGGGCGCGCGCACCGCAAATTCGGTGTCCGCGAGCGTCACTACGAAGTGTTCAGGCGCGCGCTCATCGCCACGCTGCAGCGGTTCGCCGCGCCGAGCTGGAACGAGACCGCCAAGCACGCCTGGGAGACCGCGTTCAACCACGCGGCCGGCGTCATGATCGACGCCGCCAAGGACGACGAGGCGGAGTCCCCGGCGTGGTGGATCGCCACCGTGACGGGGATGGAGCTGCGCGGGCCCGACATCGCGGTACTGACGCTGCAGCCCGAGCAGCCGCTGACCTATCTTCCCGGCCAGCACATCAGCGTCCAGACGCCGCACTGGCCGCGGCTGTGGCGCACCTACTCGATCGCCAACGCCCCGGGCCCGGACGGGCTGATCCGCCTGCACGTGCGGGCCGTCCCCGGCGGCCTGGTCAGCCCGGTGCTGGTGCACCAGCTCAAGCAGGGCGACCCGCTCGTGCTCGGCGCGCCGGCCGGGGCCATGATCGCTGACACGCAGTCGGACCGGGACGTGCTCTGCCTGGCCGGCGGCACCGGGCTGGCTCCGGTCAAGGCCGTCATCGAAGCCCTCATCGGCGCGCCCGGCAACGGGCGGCACCGCGAGATCGTGCTCTACCACGGCGCCCGCCGCCACCAGGACCTGTACGACCTGCGGGCGCTGCGGGAAATGGAAGCGGCCTACCCGTGGCTCCAGGTCATCCCGGCGGTATCGGACGAGCCCGCCCATGACGTCATGTACGGCACCGTCCCCGAGCTAGCCGCCAAGGCGAACTGCGCGGACCGTGACATCTACATCAGCGGCCCCGACCACATGATCGTCAGGACTGCCCGGACGCTGATGGAACGCGGCGCCGCCCGCCACCTCATCCACTACGACCTGGATCCCAAGGTCACCCAGGTCACCGAGGACCGCCGGCACTAGTCCTTCAGGTACGTGCCGAAGAACGCGAAGATCCGCTGCCAGGCGTCCTCGGCCGACGCCTTGTCGTACTGCAGCCGCGCCAGCTTGGTCAGCGGCGCCAGCACCGCCGGGCGGGGGCTCATGAAACCGTGACCGGCGTCCGGATACACCTTCACGTCGTGCGGGACGCCCAGCGCGGTCAGGGCGGCCTTCAGCCGCTCCGGATGGGACACGCCCATCATGTCCCGGCCGCCGTAGCTCCCGACCACCGGGCACGAGCCGGCCAGCGCGTGCTCGGCGTCGGCCGGGACCACGCCGTAATTGACGGCCGCGGCTTCGTACCCGTCACGCGGGGCGCACATGAGCGCGAAGCCGCCGCCCATGCAGAACCCGATCACCCCGGTCTTGCCGGCGCAGTCCGGACGCGCGGCCAGCCAGCCCTGGCAGGCGTCGAGGATCTCGAAGGCCGGACCTGAACCGGCCGCGATCTGGCGGAACATGCTGCGGATGCAGCGCAGCCAGGACTTGCCTTCCAGCAGGTCGGGCGCCAGGGCCAGGTAGCCGACCCCGGCCAGCCGGTCGGCGTGCCGGCGGATGTCGGCGTTCAGCCCGAACGCCTCGTGGATCACCACCACGCCCGGCCACGGGCCCGGCGTAACGGGAACCGCCAGGTAGGCGGCGGCCGTACCGACCGTGACGTCAGGCACTGCGCGGCCCTAGACCTTCCGCCAGCCGGGGACCCAGGTGCCCTCGCCGGTCACCGTGTAGTCCCCGAACAAGGCCGGCGCCTCGGCCCGCATCAGCTCGCCGATCTTGCCGAACACCAGCCGGATCTCCTCTTCGGCGCCCTGGTCGGTACGCGCCTCGATGGTGTGCCGCAGGGTACGGATGTTCGCCGTCCAGACCAGCCCGGTGGCCAGGCCCTCGGGCGCGAACCGGCGCATGAAGGAGGTCTTGGCCTTCTTCTCGTGCATCTTGGTGTCGTCTTCGTCCAGCCCGAAGTGCCCGGCCATCCACTGCTGGAACTGCTCGAGCTCGGTCAGCAGGGCGGTGGCCCGCTTCATCAGCTCGGGGTCTTCCTGGGCCCAGTCCGGGAACCAGAACGGCAGTTCATCGAGTCGCACATAGCGCAGCGACTCCTGCGAAATCGCCGTCCCCGGACGATGTCGGGCCAGCTCATGAGTAAAAACACGCGAGACGTTATGCAGCACGAAACTGAAGCTGGCGTGCTCGAGCACCGAGCCGTGCTGCTGCTTCAGGATGTTCTGCAGATAGGCGTACTGGTCGTCGCGAACCTTGCGGACATTGGGGTTAAGCCCGGGCTCCCAGGACCTATAGCACATTTTTCCCGCGAACTCGGCCAGGTCCTGGGCCTCGAGCTGCCCGCGGTCGACCCGCTCCAGCCAGCTCTCGCCGCCTACCTCGCGCAGGTAGGCGGCGATCGCGTCGTAGTCGACCGAAGGCCGGGCGACCAGGAAAACCTCGGGTTCCACGCTCCTCATAGCTCAGCACAGTAACAACAGCGCCCCGGCCGGGAAGGCTACTCAGCCAACGACACGCTCCCGGGCCCGGCACAGGTCCAGGACGTTGGCGATGATCTGGTGGCCGGCCCGGCCGGACGCGGTCAGGATCGACTCCGGGTGGAACTGCACCCCCCAGCGGGCGGCGGCGGGGTCCTCGATCGCCATCACCACGCCGTCGGCCCCTTCTGGTGAACAGAGCGCGGCGGTGACCTCGAACCCGCCGCGGACCTGGCCGGCCGGGGCGTACAGGCTGTGGTACCGGCCCGCGGTGAACTCGGCGGGCAGGCCGGCCAGCAGCGCTCCCCCGGACACCCGCACCAGGCCCGGCTTGCCGTGCGCGGGCTCGGGCAGCAGGGACAGGGTGCCGCCGGCGTGCTCGACCATGGCCTGCAGGCCCAGGCACACGCCGAAGACCGGCAGGTGCCGCGCGTACACCTCGTCGAGCAGCGCCGCGCAGCCGAAGTCGGCGGGCCGGCCCGGTCCCGGCGACATGACGACCAGGTCGGGCGCGTAGGAATCGAGCAGTCCGGGCGCGAACCCGGATCGGAGCGTGGTCACCTCGGCACCCTGCTGCCGGAAGTAGTCGCCGAGCGTATGCACGAACGAGTCCTGATGGTCGACGAGCAGGACGCGCGGCGCGTAGTCACCCGACGCCGATACGGGCGCGGGCCGCGTCTGCGCGGCCGCCCCCGCCCGCACGCCCCGGCCGGCCTCGTTCAGGGTCTCGATCAGGGCACGCGCCTTGATGTGAGTCTCCTTTTCCTCCGCCTCGGGCACCGAGTCGTACAGCAGGGTCGCGCCGGCCCGCACGGCGGCGATCCCGCCGGTGATGTGCGCGGTGCGCAAGGTGAGCCCGGTGTTCATGGACCCGTCGAAGCCGATCTTGCCGACCGCGCCGCCGTACCAGCGGCGCGGGGTCGCCTCGTGGTCCTCGATGAACTGCATGGCCCACGTCTTCGGGGCCCCGGTCACGGTGACCGCCCACATGTGGGTGAGGAAGGCGTCGAACGCGTCGAAGCCGGGCCGGAGCCGGCCCTCGATGTGGTCGACGGTATGGATGAGGCGGCTGTACATCTCGATCTGCCGGCGGCCGATCACCTGGACCGAGCCGGGCACGCAGACCCGCGCCTTGTCGTTGCGGTCCACGTCGGTGCACATGGTCAGCTCGGACTCCTCCTTGGCCGAGCCGAGCAGGGTGGCGATGTTCGCCGCGTCCTCCAGGGTGTCCGCGCCGCGCGCGATCGTGCCCGCGATCGGGCAGGTCTCCACCCGGTCCCCGGTGACCCGGACGTACATCTCGGGCGACGCGCCGACCAGGTACTCCCCCTCGCCCAGGTTGAACAGGAACTCGTACGGAGCCGGGTTGCGCTGCCGGAGCAGCTCGTAGAAGGCGGCCGGCGACGCGCAGCGCCCGTGGAACACGTGGCTCGGCACCACCTCGAACAGGTCTCCGCAGGCGAACCGCTCCCTGGCCTCCTCCACGACCCGCGCATAGCTCCCCGGCCGCGGCGGTTCCGGCAGTTCTGGCTCCCGAACGGGCTGGCCGTCTTGCTCCGGCCCGGTGCGTGCCGTCGCGCGGCCGAGCCCGGCGGTCGACACGCCGCCCGCCTCGAACTCGTAGGAGTACCTGACCGCCTCCTCCCGCATCCGGTCCATGATCCAGATCTCGTCCGGCAGGTGCAGGACCAGGTCCCGCTGGGTGGCGGGGCGTTCCAGCCGCGGCCGGACCGGCTCGAACTGGAACGCCAGGTCGTAGCCGAACGCCCCGTACAGCCCCAGGTGCGGGTCCTGGCAGCCGAACGCCGCGGTGATCTCCCGCAGGGCGGTGAACACGGTCGGCCTGCGGCTGCGCTCCTCCTCGGTGAACACCCGGTCGTCCTCGGGGACGACGACGGTGTCGTCGTCTACACGCTGCCCGGCTCGTTCCATGGCGGCCTGGATGACCGGCATCAGCACGCGGCCGCGGTCGTTCAGGGCCCGCGCGGTGAGCCGCCGGCCGGTGGCGGTGATCTCGGCGCACGGGTCGGCGTAGGCCATGACCCAGCGGCTGTACCGCCCGGGGTACTCCATGCCCGAGCTCATCACGCCGCCGCGGCGCTCGTCGGCCGCGGCCGCGATCCGGCCGAGCTCGGCGGGGTCGAACGGCGTGGCGGTGCGGGTGATCCGCACGCCGCCTTCGGTTATCAGTTCCAGGGACTGGGCGTCCACGGTGGCCCCTCGGGTTTCCGGGCCCGGGACGCCGGCCGGAACGCAGAAAGCGACCGCCGTTTCCCCGGGCGGTCGCTGCTGAGTCTGAGCGCGATCAGGCAAGCCGCCTACGGGCGGCGCCACCACTGAAGGCGAGCTGTTCGCGTCACAGGCGACAGCGTAGCAGGCTCACGGCGGGCATGCTCAGGAAGGGCAAGCCGGCTGAAGCTGGGGCATCCGCCAGGCGGCGGCCGCGCCCGAGATCAGCCGGGCCGCGTTGCGCAGGTCCCGCTGCGTGCTGCCGGCCAGTTCGTTCAGGTCCCGGCCCGGGGGCGCGCCGGTGGCCAGGAAGGTCTCGACGATCCGCTGCACCGAGCCGTCGCCGAGCAGGCCGCCGTGCAGCGCGTCGACGAAGATCACGTTCGGCGGCCAGGGGCACGCGGGCAGCGTGACCGCGTCGGCGAGCGGCACGACCGCCAGCCAGGGCAGGCCGCGGTCATGGCTGACCTGGGCGAAGTAGCTGGCGCCGACTTCGCTCACCGAGTCGATCAGCGCCTGCGCCCCCGAGCTCCCGTACGGCGACATGCCGCCGATCAGGTTGTTCAGGGTGGTCAGGGCGGCGCCGGGCACGGTTCCCCCGGCCTGGCCGAACTGGCCGGGCTCGATGATCGGGCTGAGCAGGATCACGGACCCCACCGGCACGTGCGGGTGCCGGGCCAGCATCGCGTACAGGCCGAGGGTGCCCTCGCTTTCGGCCACGATGTCCACCGGCCGTCCGGCCGGCCGGGACAGCGCCTCCACCTGGGCGGCCAGCCGGTCGCCGATGACCTGGATGGAGAGGTTGCCCGCCAGGCCGTACGGGACCGGCTGGCCGGCGGCGTCCAGGCCGAGATAGGAGAACTGGCGGACCAGCAGGCTGGGCTCGGCGCGGCGCAGGGCGTTCGCGCTGTGGCAGCAGGTCGACCCGAAGCCGGCGACCACGAGCACGGCGCCTTCGGTCCTCCGGACCGGGCTGGCGATGGCCTTCGGCGCGCCGGCGGTCCTGGGGCCCGTGGTCCCGCTGGTCGCGGTCCCGCCGCTCGTGCTCCCGTCGTCGGCCGCGGCCAGGCCATCGTCGTGGTGGCTCGCGGCCGCGCCGGCCACCACGGTGCTGGTGTCGGGGTCGAAGTTCACGGTGCCGGTGAAGGCCAGCCGGGCCACGCCCACGACCAGGGCGAGCACCAGCACCGCGGCCAGCGGCGCCACCGGCACCCAGCTGGTCCGGTGCCGTAGGGCCAGCCGGAGCCGCCACAGTGCTAGCCGGGGGAACGACCCCCAGAACCCCCCGCTCACGGGGGGGCTGCCCGCCCCCCCGTACCCCGCGGCCGGCCGCCGCCGCCGTCAGCCCGTACCAGGCCCGCGCGTCGACGATGCCGGCCAGCCCGGCCACCGCGATGATCCCGGCCGTGTCGAGGTGCGTCATCAGCGCCGAGGCCAGCGACAGGACGCCGAAGGTGGTGACCACCCAGGCCGCGGTGCGGGCCGGCGGCAGCTGCCGCCACCAGGCCTGGCCCACGCCGCCCTGGCTCAGCGCCACCGCGGTGCCGAGCAGGATCGGCACCGCGGCCAGGTAGGGCCAGGAGAACGGCAGCAGGGCCACCCCGAACATCAGCGTGACCACCGGCGACATCACCAGCCCGACCAGCACGGTGAGCACCGCGCAGGACAGCAGCGAGGCCAGGAAGCGCGGCCGCGGCAGGGCGGGCTCACGGGGCCAGGCCAGCATGACCAGCACCGCGTCCACCACCGACCGGGCCGCGATCAGCAGCACCAGCACGCCGGTGAAGCCGAGCCACGACTGGTTGAAGGCGAACAGCCAGCGCAGGTCGTGGAAGGCCGCGAGCGGAGGGAGCGCGGTGACCTGCGGCGCGAGGGAACGGGCACTGGGCGCCAGGAAAGAGAGCAGCGCTGTTTCCGCCATCGCGCCGCCCGCCGCGAACGCGATAAGCCCCCGATGCCGGACAAACGCCCGGGCCACACACGCCTCCCGTACGCCAGCGCCCCCGCTGGGCCCAGTCCAGCCTTAGCCGCCGTCAAGGGCGCGTACGGCTGCCGCGGGGTCCAGGCGGCGGCAAATACTACGGCCCGCTATCCGGTCTAACCGGGCAAAGCGGGCCGCTATGCCCGCGAGACGATCCGGATGTTCAGAAATCGAATCCGCCGGGCCGGCCGTTACGGTCCGCGAGCAGGCCGGCCAGGGTCGAGATGGCGATCTCGGGCGGGATCCGCGAGCCGATGTTGAGCCCGATCGGCCGGTGCACGCGGGCGATCTCCCCGTCCGGGACGCCGAGCTCGGTGAGCATGGCCACGTGCGGCCCGACGATACCGGGCTTGCCGATGATCCCGATCCAGCGGGCCTTGGTGGCCAGCGCGTCGCGGAGCATGACGCCGAGCTCGGGCCGGTGGTGGTCGGTGACGACCACGTCGGCGGTGTCGTCGAGGTCATCCGGGATGGCGGTGAGCATCGGGAACCCGAGCGTGGTGGCGCCGGCCGCGCGCGCCTCGTCGGGCTCGAGCAGCAGCCCGCGGAACCCGGCATCGGCGGCGTACCTCAGCAGGTAGCCGGCCACCGGCGAGGCGAACACCGCGACCAGCGTCCGCTCCGCCGCGGAAGCCGGCGGGGCCACCGGACTGTGGGCTACCGCGCAGGCCGAGTGGTCGTCGTGGTCATGCGTGTGCTCCGTCATGACAGCTAGTCTGCCTGACGTGATAACCCGCGACGAGATCTCCGGTACCTACGACACGATCCGCCCCTTCATCCGGCGCACGCCGGTGATCCAGCTCGAGCTCGGCGACCTGCCGCCGGTCACGCTCAAGCTGGAGCAGCTGCAGTGCGCCGGGTCGTTCAAGGCCCGCGGGGCGTTCGCCAACCTGCTGCTGCGGGACGTGCCGCCCGCGGGGGTGGTGGCGGCTTCCGGCGGCAACCACGGCGTGGCCGTGGCCTACGCGGCACACCGGCGCGGCGTGCCGGCCAGGATCTTCGTGCCGACCGTGTCGGCCCCGGCCAAGATGGAGCGGATCAGGCAGCTCGGCGCCGAGCTGGTGGTGACCGGCGACCGGTACGCCGACGCGCTGGCCGCCGCGCAGGACTGGGTCGCCAGCTCGGGCGCGCTGAGCGTGCACGCCTTCGACCAGCGGGAGACCCTGCTCGGCCAGGGCACGCTGGCGCTGGAGCTGGCCGGCCAGGCGGAGAACCTCGACACCGTGCTGGTCCCGGTCGGCGGCGGCGGGCTGATCGGCGGCATCGCCGCCTGGTTCGGCGGCACCACGCGGGTCATCGGGGTGGAGCCGGACGGCGCCCCCACGCTGACCCGGGCCCGGGCCGCGGGCCAGCCCGCCGACGCCCCGGCCGAGGGCATCGCGGCCGACGCCCTGGCCCCGCGGCGGGTCGGCGAGCTGGTGTTCCCGATCACCCAGGCCTACGTCGAGGACGTCGTGCTGGTCGACGACACCGCGATCGTGACCGCCCAGCGGGCCCTGTGGCAGACGGCCAGGATCGCCGCCGAGCCCGCCGCCTCCGTCGGGATCGCGGCCCTGCTGGCCGGGGCGTACAAGCCCGCGCCGGGCGAGCACGTGGCCGTCGTCATCAGCGGCGCCAACATGGCGCCCGCCCAGCTGGAGGCGCAAGGTGGCGGCTGAGGCGCGCAGGCTGGCTCGTTCGGGGTAATGAGGTCTTATGCGGTTTGTCTTCACGCCCCCCGCCGATCACGCGGCCGGCCTGCTCACCTTGCCGTGGTCGCAGTCGCTGGCGGACTGGCAGGACGAGCGGCTGGTCGAGATCAGGCAGCGGGGCATCTCGCGGCACGTGGTCCGGTTCATCTACGACGACGGCACCCTGTACGCCCTCAAGGAACTCAGCGAGCGGCTGGCCCGGCGCGAGTACCGGCTGCTGCGGTCGCTGGGCGAGCTGAGCATCCCCGCGGTCGAGGCGGTCGGGATCGCGGTCAACCTGGGGCCGCCGGGCGCCCGGCCGGAAGACAGCGACGCGATCCTGGTCACCAAGTTCTTGTCCTACGCGACCACCTACCGGTCCGTCTTCTCCGCCCCGCGGGGCCTGCACCCCACCGACGGGCTGCTCGACGCGCTGGTCGAGCTGCTGGTCCGGCTGCACTTGTCCGGGTTCTTCTGGGGCGACTGCTCACTGTCCAACACGCTGTTCCGGCACGACGCGGGCACGCTGGAGGCCTACCTGGTCGACGCGGAGACCAGCGAGCAGCACCCGGAGCTGACCGACGGGCAGCGCCAGTGGGACCTGGAACTGGCTGTCGAGCGGGTGTACGGCGAGCTGTCTCGACCTGCAGGCGGGCGAGCTGCTCCCGGCCGACGTGGACCCGCTGGAGATCGCCGAGGAGCTCGGCCGCCGGTACGACTCGCTGTGGCAGGAGCTGACCCGCGAGGAGATCCTGCGCCCCGAGGAGCAGCGGTACCGGATCGCCGAGCGCCTGCACCGGCTCAACGAGCTCGGCTTCGACGCCGACGAGGTGGAGCTGATCAGCACCGGCGAGGGCAACAAGCTGCGGCTGAAGACCCGGGTGGCCGAATCGGGACACGACTCGCGCAAGCTGTTCCTGCGCACCGGGATCGACGCCGGCGAGAACCAGGCCCGGCGGCTGCTCAACGACATGGCGGGCTTCCGCGCCTGGCTGGAGCAGAAGCAGGGGCGGCCGGTGTCCGAGGTGGTGGCGGCCAACCGGTGGCTCGAGGAGGTCTACGACCCGGTGATCGCCGCGATCCCCGAGGACCTGCGCGGCCGGCTCCCGCCCGCGGAGATCTTCCACGAGGTGCTCGAGCACCGCTGGTACATGTCCGAGGTGGCGGGCCGCGATGTCGGCACCACCGCCGCCGCCCGCGACTACGTGGAGCAGGTCCTGCCGGCCGCGCCCGAGCCGCTGGACGCCGACGACACCGCCGGGGACGCCGAGCTGCTCGAGACGCTGGACACCGAGGCCTGAGGGGTGCCCGGCGCCGGTATCCGGCGCCTAGCTCGGGGCCGGGTACAGGTCGGCGTCCGGGTCCTCGCCGGCCAGCTGGGAGGTGCTGTTCTCGCCGTCTTCCTGCTGGACGCCCCGGGTGAGCCCGCGCAGCGCCACCAGCGCCGCCACCGCCATGATCGCGCACATCACGTAGAGCACGGTCTGGGTGGCGCCGGCGTAGTCGGCGCGGATGAACGCCGGGATGGCGGCGGGGTTGCCGTTCCCGCCCTGCAGCTGGGCGATCTTCGCGGCCTGGGCCGCGGCGACCGGGCCGGGCGCGCCCTTGGCGGTGAGCGAGTCGGTGATCTTGGACCGGAACTCGCTGATCAGGACCGTGCCCAGGACGGCGAACCCGAGGCTGGCGCCGTAGTTCCTGACCGTCTGGGTGATGCCGGTGGCCTCGCCGTAGGAGAACCGGGAGGCCCGGTTCACCGCGTCGGTGTTGGCCTGGCCGAGCATGAGGCCCATCCCGGCGCCGGCCATGACGATGTAGATGATCTGGCCGCCGGTGTGCAGGTCGGTGACCTTCCCGGCCCACAGCCCGAACCCGACCGCGGACAGGGCGCAGCCGAGCACGACCGGCCGCTTGGCCCCGATCCGGTCCAGCATCCGCCCGCCGATCTGCGCGAACACCACGAAGCCGAGGAAGAAGTACAAGATGAGCAGGCTGGCATCCTGCGCCTTCTCCCCCAGCGCGATCTGCCCGTAGACGCTGGCGAAGAAGAACAGCGGGATGAAGACCGTCGACACGACGCCCAGGACGATGTTCTCCGCCAGGAAGGCCCGGTTGCCGAAGATCTGCACCTTGATCAGGGGGGATTCGGTCCGGCGCTCGACCGAGAAGAAGACGCCGAGCAAGATCACGCCGACCGCGATGCACGCCTCGATGGCCGGATTGCCCCAGCCCCAGATGGACGACTGCTGGAAGCCGAACACGCTCAGGCCGACGCCCGCGGTGATCAGGACCAGGCCCCGGTAGTCCATCCGCGCAGGCTGGTGTTCGGTGACCGGCTTGGAGATGCGGATCAGCAGCAGCGCGATCAGGGCGATCGGGATGTTGATCCAGAAGATCGAGCGCCAGGTCCACACGATCAGGTAGCCGCCCGCGATCGGGCCGACCGCGGTCAGCGCGCCGGCCACGCCGAAGAACAGCGCCAGTGCGCGGCCGCGCGAGCGCAGGTCGAAGGTCTGCACCACGATGGCGAGGGCGGCCGGGAACATGATCGCCCCGCCGAGGCCCTGCAGCGCGCGGAACGCGACGATCCACGCCTCGGCGAAGCTGCCGCTCGGGGTCGCACCGCACAGCGCCGAGGCGCCCGCGAAGATGATCACGCCGAGAACGCACATCCGGCGGTGGCCGACGGTGTCCGCGAGCCGGCCGCCGAAGGCGAACAGGGCGGCCAGGGCCAGCAGGTAAGAGTTGACGGCCCACTGCAGGCCGCTGCTCGACAGGCCCAGTTCCTGCTGGATCTTGGGCGCGGCGATCGAGACGATCGTCTGGTCGATGAAGGTCATCGCGACCGCGAAGATCATCGCGGCCAGGATCAGGCTGCGCGACCGGCCGCCGCCAGTGCTGCTGCTCAACGTGTCCTCCCGGGGTCCTGGCCTTCTTACGGCCGATTCTCATCTTCCAGGGCGCCCGCGGGCCAGTCATCAGTTAAACGACTGTAGCTGGAGGGCTTTTCACGTGGCATGGTCAGGCGGCAGCATAGTACCGCGGCATGGGGGCAATGAGCGCTTGCTCATGACAAGCTGGATTTGCGTGCCTTGACCCGGACGGCCCGGCTGACTGGCCGCGGGATCGCGATGGAGGTAACAGCGGTGCGAAGGTGGACTCCTGTCGTGCTGACGGCGGCCCTGGCGGCCTCCGTCACGGGCCTGGCCGGGTTTTCCGTCCCGGCGTACGCCCACGGGGTTACGTCCCGGCCGGTGCTCTCGGTCGGCGGGGAGGTGATGACGCCCGCGGCGTACACGGGCGCCCAGCTCGCGGCGCTGCCGCAGGCCACCGTGACCGTGAAGGAGGGCGACCGGACGGTCACCGACACCGGCGTGCTGCTCGAGACGCTGGTCAGTGACGCCGCGCCCGCCTACCCGGCCAGCCTGCTGAACACCAAGAACGAGCTGCTGCGGGTCACCGTGACGGTTCGCGGGGCGGGACGTCGCGTCACGTTCGCCGTGGGCGAGCTGGACCCCGGGTTCGGCAATCACCCGGCGCTGGTGGCGCTGACCCGGAACGGGCACCGCATCGCGCGCGGTCCTGAGCTGGTGGTCCCCGGCGACCGGGTGCCGGTCCGGTTCCTGGCCCGCGTGTCGCAGCTGACGGTGGGGATTGCGACGGCGACCGCCACCGCTACCGCGCCCGCGGCCGGCAGCCCGGTCGTGGTGATCGACGGCCATCACCAGGTGACCCTCAGCGCGGCGCCGGCTGGCCCGGCTGCCGGCCGAGACGCTCACCGTGTCCTTCGGCGGGCCGAGCGGGGTGCAGACCCACACCGAGGTCGGGCCGTCGCTGTGTCGCGGTGCTGGCCGCGAGCCGGAATCCGGCCGGGCCTGAACACGTGGCAGTCCCGCCAGGGCGCCGAGCCGCTACGGCGCCACCAGGGCGTCGGTGATCGCGTTGATGCCGGCCAGGTTCGCGGCCAGCTCGGGGCTGAGGTGGTGACGGGCGGCGAGCGCGTCCGGGGCGTAGTACGACACCTTGGTCTGCCCTTCGTCGTCCCACACCAGGACCTTGAGCGGCAGGTCAAGGGCGGCGAGCGGCGAGGCCGCCATCACCGGCGTGCCCGCCGCCGGGCTGCCGAAGATCACCAGGATGGTCTCGCGCAGGTCGAGCCCGGCGCGCTGGGCCTCCTCGCGCTGGTCGATGAGCGCGAACAGGCGCATCCCCTTCGCGTCGATCAGGCCGGTGAGTTTCGCGGCGGTGTCGGCGACCGAACGGGGGCTGAGCTTGGTGACGACGTCCGCCTCGGTCGCGGTCGTGCTCTCGGTCATGACTGATTCCTCCTTGGTGGCTGACTTCGCGATAAGGCTAGGCCGGCTGCCAGGGCAGCACGGTGACCTCGGCGAGCCAGATCGAGCGGACCAGCACGAGTCCTTCTTCGCGGCCGCTGGTGCATCTCGACCGGACGAAGCCGAGCAGCCGGGCCCCGGTGACGGTCGCGCACGCTTCCTCGGAGATCTCCCGGCGAAGCGTCTGCTCCCACGACTCACCTGGCTCGGGGCGGCCGCCGGGCCAGCCCCAGCGCTCTCCGTCCGGGCTGATCAGGACCACATCGCCGTCACTGGTGAGGCAGAAGGCATTGGCCCCGTGCGGCTGGCCGGGCGGCGCGCTGGCGGCGGGTGCCATGCCATCCACCAGTCGCCGCCGTTGGCCGGCACCAGCATTTCCTCGCCGTCCGGCGCGATCGGGCCGAGCACGGTGAGCTCACCGGACACGGTTGCCTCGCCTACCCGGGCGGATGAGCGCGGACGAAATCGGCGATGACGGCGCCGAGCCGTTCGCCCGCGTCCTCCTGCAGGAAGTGGCCGGCTCCTTCGATCACCGGGTGCTCGAGTCCGGCCGCGCCGGGCACGGTGTCCTTCAGCACGGGAGCCATCGAGCCGGTGATCGGGTCACGGTCGCTGAACGCCACCAGGAACGGCTTGTCCCAGGCGGCCAGCCGGCGCCAGGCGGCCCGGTTGGCCTCGGAGGCCGGGTCATCGGGGGTGGTCGGGACCAGTTCGGGCATGGCCCGGACCGCGGCGGCGTAGGACGGATCGGGGAACGGCGCCTCGTAGGCGGCCAGGACCTCCGGCGGCAACGTGCGCTGGCAGCCCGATTGCACCAGCCGGGACACGCTCAGCTCGGGAGCGGTGCGGACGACCTCGCGGAACCGCAGCCAGACGTCGGGCATCGGCACGTCACCGGTGGGCAGCCCGGTGTTGGCCGCCACCACCCGGGCGAACCGGTCCGGATGCTCCGCCACCAGCCGCAGCCCGATCAGGCCGCCCCAGTCCTGCCCAACCAGGGTCAGCCCGCTGAGGCCGAGCTGGTCGAACGCGAGGGCACGCATCCATTCCACGTGCCGCGCGAAGCTGTGGTCGCTGACCTCGGCCGGCTTGTCCGAGCGGCCGAACCCGGCCAGGTCCGGCGCGATGGCCCGCAGGCCCGCCTCCGCCAGTACCGGCATGACCGTGCGGTAGAGGAACGACCAGCTCGGCTCCCCGTGCAAGCAGCAGGACCGGCTCGCCGTCGGCCGGGCCGCTCTCCACGTAGGCCAGCCGGAGGCCGCCGACATCGGCGTACCGCGGCGGATACCCGAAGTCGGGCAGGTCGGCGAAACGTTCATCCGGAGTGCGCAGCACCTTCATGCCGCCATGCTGCCATGGCCTCGGCCGCGCTCCCGCCCAGGCCTCGTATCTGTGAGTTCCGCTCTCGCAGTACGCTCGCGCCGGGGTGCTCCCGATGTCGTTGCGCTCCGGCCCGTCAGCCGGCCTGAGGTCCGGTTGCGTCTCGCCGGTGTCCTTAACAAGCCCTGGCGATTCCGTGTCGTTAGCCGGTCCCGTAGGCCGTCGTCTCGATCTCCGCTTGACGAACACTGCCGCGTCCCCGGGACACGACAGCCAGGCCCTCATCGACCAGCACCCTCAGTGCCTTGTGCGCGGTCTGTCCGGGCGATCCCGTACCGCTCGGACAGGTCGATGATGGACGGCAGCGCGGGACCCGGTCGCCGCAGCTCACCGGAGCGGATCTGCTCCGCGCAGGATCGTCCGCAAGCTGAAGATAGCGGCGGCTCAGCTCGCCCTCAGGATCCGATCGGCGTAGCTGCGCCCTCCGGGTTGCTCATCGGCTTACCCTCCGTGCTGCACCGACTGCACCGTACGTAACAGCAGGCATACCCGGGAAACCGACAGTAAACCGACATACACGCTGGTGCACTATGGGCTACGCGAGAGACGATCCTGGTGAATCGATCACGTGAGGGCGATAGCGATGCGATCTCGAAGGGCACGGCGGCGGGCACGGCAGGCGGAGCTGCGGGATCCGCCTGGAGGCGACGCGAGGCTGCGAAGGCGTCCGGCGCACGATCCGTGCTCGACATGGGCACTGTCTGCGGATCCGGCACAGCATGCCGTCTGACCGCTCATCCGTCATCCGACTGCCCGCCGTACCTGCTCCGTGCAGCTCAGTGTGACCACGGGTCGGACGATCCGCCTCACCCCTCCCGGCGTCGCGGCAGCACCTGCCGGCTCCTGGTGCCGCGCGCCGCGACGTAGCCTGCAGACGCCTGATCGGTGCCCGATCGGCATGGTGACCTCGCGGACCTGCTGTGGCACTGGGCGGCGACGCCTACCTGATCTCGGACGGCCGATGGGTGGCAGCGCTGCGGATCCCGCTACGACCGGGGCCAGCGGCACCCTAGCACCCGGCCGCCGACCGCTGCGCACGAGCCTGCGCAGGAGACCTGCGCGCGACATACGCGGCCTGCCCCGTGCCATCGCGTCCGAGGCTCCCGTCACGTACCTGCGGGCTACCCGTGACGCGGTCCGGGTACGCGGGACTGGTCCTATGCCGAGCGGCCGGGTCACCGTCGCGGCGTGCTCATCGAACGACTGCACGAGCTGCAGGTCGTCAGGACGCCTGTACGCCTTTGGTACGGCCTGCACCTGCCGGCATCGTGTCGCGAATCTGATGCGCCACCCGCTTAGCGTTCTGCGGTTCTATGCGAACCATCATTCTGCCGAAGTGCAGACACGACCACAGGGTCAAACAGCACCCTCAGTGGAAAGTCGACCAGGTTCCCGACGGGACGTTCCGGTGGACCACACCGCCAGGACGGACCTACACCACCGAGCCCACCCGGTACCCGATCTGATCACAGGTCCAGGACCAGGTCGCTGGAGGGCTGGGAGCAGCAGATCAGGGTGTCTCCGGCCGCGGGCGGGTCGATCGGCTCGGGAGAGTAGCTGACCGTCCCGGACATCAGGCCGGTCTCGCAGGTATGGCAGACGCCGGTGCGGCAGGACCAGCGGACCGGCACGTCGCAGGCTTCGGCCAGCTCGAGCAGGCTGCCGTAACCGGAGCTCCAGCGGATGGTCAGGCCGCTGCGCGCGAAGGCGATCTCGGGGCCGTCGCCGGGCGGTCCGGCGGGCGGGTGCGGCGGCCGGGCGGGCGCGGCCGCTATGCCGGGCGTGCTGCCGGGAGCGGCGCCGAAGATCTCGGTGTGCACGCGGGCGCGGTCGAGGCCCAGGGTGGTCAGGGCGGCGGACATCTCGGCCATGAACCCGGCCGGGCCGCAGAGGTAAGCGTCGGCGTCAGCCGGCAGGCCGAGGCCGGCCAGCACGGAGGCGGACAGGTGGCCCGCCGTCTGGTAGTCGCGGCCGGCGACCTCGCCGGGGGCCGGGTGACTGTGGCAGACATGCCGGTGCCCGTGAGCCAGGCCCGCCAGCAGGGAACGGGACTCGCCGGCGAACGGCTCCTCGGCCCGGCTGCGGGCACCGTGCAGCCACCAGACCTCGCGGCCGGATCCTTCGGCGGCCAGGGCGTGCAGCATGGCCAGGACCGGGGTGGCCCCGACGCCCGCGCTGACCAGCAGGACCGGGCTCTCCCCGGGCTGGAGGACGAACGTGCCGCGCGGCGCGGCCGCCTCCAGCTGGTCACCGGGCCGGACGTGGTCGTGCACGAACTGGCTGCCCGCGCCGTGCGCTTCGCGCTTGACGCTGATGCGGTAGGAGCCTGCGCCGGGTGCGCCGGACAGCGAGTAGCTGCGCAGCAGCGGCGGGGTGCCCGCGGTGACGTTCAGCCGCACGGTCAGGAACTGCCCGGGCTGGGGCGGCGGCAGGGCGGCCCCGGCCGGATCGGCCAGGGACACCGACGTCACCGAGCCGGTTTCCGGTGTGACCGCGGTCACCGTCAGCGGGCGGAAGCCCGCCCAGGCCGGGGGCGGGCCGACCGCGGTCAGGCCGGCGTTGCCCGTCGCGCCCGTCCCGTCCGGCGCCCCGGCCTGGCCGGCGATGGCCCGGAACGAAGCCTTCCAGCCCTCGGGCAGCGCAGGGATGCGCAGCGCGGTCAGCACCCGGTCGTGCGCGCGGCCAGGCAGGTAGAGCAGGCCGTCGATCTCGGCCACGGTCATGGCCTCCGGCCCGGCGGCCACCCGGACGATCTCGTCCCCGGCCCGCACCGCGCCCTCCCGGAGCACCCGGAAGTAGAACCCGGGCCGGTGGTGGGAGACCAGCAGCGACGGCATCCGGGGCTCGTCCATCCGGATCCCCACCCGGTAGCACGTCACCCGCGGCTGGGACACCTCGAACAGCGCCTCGCCGATCTGGTAGCGGTCACCGATGCACACCTGATCGTCGGCCAGCCCGCTGACCGTGAAGTTCTCGCCGAACTGGCCGTACTCGAAGTCGGTGCGCTTCAGCTCGTCCTGCCAGTACCGGTACGACTCGACCTGGTACACGAATACCGCGCGGTTCTCGCCGCCGTGCCCGGCGAGGTCGCCCTGGCCGTCCCCGTCGATGTTCAGCCGCCGCACCTGGCTGGGCCCGTCAACGGGACGCTTCCAGATGCCGGTGTGCACCGTCTTCCCGTGCCAGGTCACGTCCTGCGGCAGGCCCACGTTGACCGACAGGAGGCGGCCGGCGGTCACCGGTTCTCCCCGGTCTCGTTCGCCACGAGGTCACGGTACAGCGGCACCGCGGACGGGGCGTCAGTCGGATGACTCAAGCGAGCGGGGTCCGCGCCTGCTTAGCGTGGCCTCATTGGCTATCAAGGAGGCATGCGATGGATCTAGGCCTGGAGGGACGGACCGCGGTGGTCACCGGAGCCAGCCGGGGGATCGGGCTGGCGATTACCCGCGGGCTGGCGGCGCACGGCGCGCGCGTCGTCGCGGGGGCCCGCCGGTCATCCGCGGAGCTCGATCAGCTGGCCGGGAAGGGCCAGGTGCAGGTGCTCGAGGTGGACCTGGCCGATCCCGGCGGACCCGGCCGGCTGGTGGCGCTGGCCGGGAGCGGGCCGGACATCCTGGTCAACAACGTCGGCGGGGCGCCCGCCCGGACCGGCGGTTTCCTGAGCATCACCGACGAGGACTGGCAGGCCAGCCTGACCCTCAACCTGATGGCGGCGGTGCGCGCCACCCGCAGCGCCCTGCCCGCCATGCTCGCCGCCGGGAAGGGCTCCATCGTGACCGTCTGCTCGGTCAACGCGGCGCTTGCCCGACCCGGCGGTGCTCGACTACAGCGCGGCCAAGGCCGCCCTGGCCGGCTTCTGCAAGGCCCTGTCCAAGGAAGTGGGGCCCCGCGGAGTCCGGGTCAACACGGTCAGCCCCGGCCCGGTGGCCACCGACCTGTGGCTGGGCGACCAGGGGGTCGCGCAGACGGTGAGCCACGCGACCGGCGCCAAGGCCGGGGACGTCGCCAGTGAGGCCGCGCAGGCCATGGTCACCGGGCGGTTCAGCCGCCCGGAGGAGGTCGCCGACCTGGTCCTGCTGCTGGCCAGCGACCGCACCGCGAACGTCACCGGCTCCGACTTCAGAATCGACGGCGGGCTGATCCCCACCTGGTAGTGGAGACCAGCCCGCCGTCAGGAAAACCGGGAAACTAACTCACCGTCGACGCGAACCAGTGCTGGTTCGTGGCGTTGTTGCACTTCCAGACGATGAGCTGGGTGCCGTCCTTCGTCGAGGAGGCCGGGTCGTCCAGGCAGTACTGGCCGCCCTTGGCCTTCATCACGAACTCGCCGTTGGTCTTGTGCGTCCACTTCTCGTTGGCGCCGTTGTTGCAGGTGTACAGGATCACCTTGCTGCCGTTGCCGCCGGTGCGCTGGTCGTTGAGGCACTTGCCGTTGTGCTTCAGGTAACCGTTGGTGTACGTGAAGTACTGGGCCGGGTTGTTCTTGTTGCAGCCGTAGATGGTGACCTTGGTCCCGTTGGCGGAGCCGTTGTGCAGGGCGTCGACGCACTTGGCGCCGAGGCCCCGGTACAGGGTGTGCGTGCCGCCGCCGCCCGAGGTGGGCGTCGGGGTCGGCGTGGGCGTGGCGCCCTGCTGCGGCGCGAACTGCAGCGATGACCGACACGGCTCGCCGCGGGCGTCGTGACCTTGGTCTGGGTGGCGCTTACCTGACACGACACAGGAGTCCGGCGTCGGGAAGGGCAGGACCAGGGTCAGCGTGATCGGCGTCGTCGCGGTGCCGCCGCCGGAGTTGGTCTCGGTGTCGCCGCCGAGCGTGCACTGGGCCCGCCAGGTAGTGTTGACGAGTCTGGTTGCCGCCCGCGGTCGTGGTCACGGTCGAAGAAGATCGTGGCCGGGTTGGTGATCGTCGTTGTTGGTGATCAGGCAGTTGGCCGCCTTGCCGGATGGTCCCGGCGGGGCGGTGCCCGTCCCGCTGCAGGAGCCGGCGACGTTGGCGTTCGCCGCCCCGACGCTCACAGTAATCGCACCAGCTGCCAGCAATCCGGTCAAAACAGCACGAAATGCAGCACGAGGTGATATACGGATCATCAAATGCCTTTCAGCGGTCGCCTTATTGTCCCCTAGCCCCCATTTGTGACGCGTCAGCGCCGACACTGGTTTACACCAGATCCGGCTGACTGAGCGGGGAGGACGGCGTTTTGTGCCCGGTTAGGCGAGCCCGGCACTGAAAGGCAGTTTTAGCCTCCGTGTACCAATTCGGCGTAGAGATCGGCGGTCTGGGCGGCGATGGCGGGCCAGCCGAATTCGGCCACCGCGCGCTTGCGCCCGGCCTCCCCCATGGCCCGCGCCCGGCCGGGATCGCGCAGCAGGACGTTCAGGGCGTCCGCCAGCGGTCCCGGCTCGCCGGGCGGCACCAGCAGCCCCGTCTCGCCGTCGGCCACCACCTCGGGAATCCCCCCGGTGCGGGATCCGGCGACCGCGGTCCCGCACGCCATGGCCTCCAGGTTCACGATGCCGAGCGGCTCGTAGACGGACGGGATGGCGAACACCGTGGCGTGCGTGAGCAGCTGGATGACCTCGGGCTTGGGCAGCATCTCGGGGATCCAGAACACGCCCGAGCGGGTGGCGCGCAGGCCGTCCACCAGCTCGGTCACCTCGGCGAGCTGCTCGGGCGTGTCGGCCGCGCCGGCCAGCAGCACCAGCTGGGCCTCGGGGATCAGCCCGGAGGCGGCCCGGAGCAGCACCGGCACGCCCTTCTGCCGGGTGATGCGGCCGACGAAGATGACATAGGGCCGCGTCCGGTCGATGCCGTAGCGCTCGAGTACGTCGGTGTTCGGATCGGGACGGTATTCGTCGGTGTCGATACCGTTGCGGATCACCCGCACCCGTTCGGGGGAAATCTCGGGGTAGGCGGACAGGATGTCGGCCCGCATGCCGTCCGAGACCGCCACCACGGCGGCGGCCGAGGCGGCCGAGGTCCGCTCGCACCAGGTCGAGACCTGGTAGCCGCCGCCCAGCTGCTCGGCCTTCCACGGGCGCAGCGCCTCGAGCGAGTGCATGGTCATGACGTGCGGGATGCCGTAGAGCATCGACGCCAGGTGGCCGCCCAGGTTCGCGTACCAGGTGTGCGAGTGGACCAGCTGCGCGGCCCCCGTGGCGGCGGCCATGGACAGGTCGGTGGAGACCACCTGCAGCGCCGCGTTGGCGCCGGCCAGCAGGTCCCAGGGGCGGTGGGCCACGGCGTCCGGGCGGTCCGCGCCCTGGCAGTGCACGGTGACGTCGACCAGCGGCGCCAGCTCGCGCGCCAGGTAGGTGACGTGCACGCCCGCGCCGCCGTAGACCTCGGGCGGGTACTCGCGGGTCAGCAGCGCGACTCGCAGCTTGTCCATTACGGCACGACCTCCTGTCCCTTGCCCACCACGGTGATGCCGCCGGGCGAGACCACGAAGCCGCGGGCCCGGTCGTGCTCCTTGTCCACCCCGACCTGGGCCCATTCCGGCACGATGACGTTCTTGTCGATGATCGCGTTCCGGACCACGGCGTGCCGGCCGATCTTGGTGTTGTGCAGCAGCACCGACCGCTCCACGGTGGCCCAGCTGTTCACCCGCACCCCGGGGGAGAGCACGGACAGCCGCACCAGGCCGCCGGAGATCACCACGCCGGGGCTGACCAGGCTGTCGATCGCGCGCCCGATCCGGTCCCCCGCTTCGTGCACGAACTTGGCCGGCGGCAGCGAGGGCACGTGGGTGAGGATCGGCCACTTGTCGTTGTACAGGTTGAAGATCGGCTCCACGGCGCACAGGTCCATCTGGGCGTCGAAGTAGGCCTCCAGCGAGCCGACGTCACGCCAGTAGCCGGCGTCGCGCTGCGTCGCCCCCGGGACCTCGTTGAGCATGAAGTCGTAGGCTTGCGCGCTGCCGTTCCGCACCAGGTTGGGGATGATGTTGCCGCCGATGTCGTGCCGGCTCGAGTCGTCGTCGGCGTCCTTGCGCAGCGCGTCCACCAGCACGTCGGTGTCGAACACGTAGTTGCCCATGGAGGAGTAGCTCATGTCCGGGTTGCCGGGCATGGGCGGCGGGTCGGCGGGCTTCTCCAGGAAGGCCTCGATGGTCCGGCCGTCGGATCCGACGTGCACGATGCCGAACGCCGACGCCTCGTCCCTCGGTACCGGGATGGCCGCCACCGTGACGCCGGCGCCGTGCCGCACGTGGTGCTCGATCATCTGCATCGGGTCCATCCGGTACACGTGATCGGCGCCGAAGACGATCACGATGTCCGGCTGCTCGTCGTTGATCAGGTTCATCGACTGGAAGATCGCGTCGGCCGAGCCGGTGTACCAGTGCGGTCCCAGCCGCTGCTGGGCCGGGACCGGGGTCACGTAGTTGCCGAGCAGGGAGCTCATCCGCCACGTGGTCGAGATGTGCCGGTCCAGGCTGTGGCTCTTGTACTGGGTCAGCACGCAGATCTTGCGGATGCCGCCGTTGGCCATGTTGGACAGCGCGAAGTCGATCAGGCGGTACAGGCCCCCGAACGGGACGGCGGGTTTGGCCCGGTCCGCGGTCAGCGGGCTGAGGCGGGTTCCGGCGCCTCCCGCGAGCACGATTCCCAGGACTGACGGCTGAGCCATGTCCGGTCCTCCTAAGGACGCTTTCCTGCGGCTACGTGCGGCGGCTTAACTGCCATGCTCCCGCGTATCGGGCGGAACAGGGAAGAGGTCGCCGGGCGGCGGCACCGGATCTTCATCTTCCGGGCCGAGGACCGGGTCGGTCGCCTGCCAGGCCTCCCGGACCAGCACCTGCAGCGCGCCGGCCACCGGGATGGCCAGCAGCGCCGCGACGAAACCGCCGAACAGGCCGCCGACCAGGCTGCCCAGCGACGCGCCGACCAGGACCGCGAGCAGCACGAGCAGCGGGCTGATCTTCACCGTCTTGCTCATGATCACCGGGTTCAGGATGTGGTTCTCGACCTGGGTGTAGACGATGAAGACGATCGCGGTGGCGATGCCCGGGGTCAGTCCCTGGGTGAACGCGAACAGCACGGTCGGGATGCCGGCCAGCGCGCCGCCGATCATGGGCAGGAAGTCCACCAGGGCGACCCAGAGCCCCCACAGGAACGGGAACGGCACCCCGACGATCATCAGCGTCACGAACACCACCACGCCGGCGATCAGCGAGGTCAGCAGGTTCCCCAGCATGTAGCCGGCCACGGCCTGGTTCACCTCGGCCGACACCCGGGTGACCGAGGCGGCGCGGGCCGGGGTCATCTGGGCGAGGATCCAGCGCCGCATCTTCGGGCCCTCGATCAGCAGCAGCAGGACCAGGATGAAGATGGTGGCGAGCTCGATGAGCAGGGACAGGGCGCCCGCGCCGATGGTCAGGGCCGGCTTGCTGAGCGACTGGGCGTAGCTCACCAGCTTGGGCGTGTTGCGCTGCACCCAGTTCTGGATGTGGTACTTGGTGACGAGGTGGCCGATCCAGCCCGTGCCGTGCTGCGCGTTCGCGACGTAGCGTGGGCAGCTTGTCGGCCAGGTTGGTGATGCCGTTGACCAGCGGGTACCCGAACGCGATGGCCAGGCCGATGAAGACCAGCCCGGCCAAGATGGTGACGATCGCGACGGCGACGCCCCGGCGCGGGAACAGCCGCCGCTGCAGCAGGTTCACGATCGGGTTGAGCAGCAGCGCGACGAACCCCGCCGCCGACGATCAGCAGCAGGATGTCGCGCAGCCGGTAGATCAGCTTCGCGGCCAGGTAGGTGACGGCGACGACGGCGACCGTGACCACGATCGTCCGCAGCGGGACGTTACGCAGCTCCGCCGCCCGCCACAGGCGGGCCAGGCGGCCAGTGGCGGCGGTCTTCCCTCACCCGACCAGCATGCCAGGTCTCAGAACTGGCTCGGCGACGTCCCGGTAGTGGCCGGCGTGGTCGGCCCGCAGCCGGTACTTGAGCACCTTGCCGCCCACGGTCTCGGGCAGGTCGGCGGCGAACACCACCGATTTCGGCGTCTCGTACCCGGCCAGGCTGGCCCGGCAGTGCTTGATCAGGTCCTCCTCGCTGGCCCGGGCGCCGTCCCTGAGCACCACGACCGCGGTCACCGCCTCGCTCCAGTGCGGGTGCGGCAGCCCGATGACGGCCGCCTTGGCCACGTCCGGGTGCTGGGCCAGCACCGCCTCCACCCGCAGGCTGGAGACGTTCTCCCCGCCGGTCTTGACGATGTCCTTGTACCGGTCGAGCATGACCCGCAGCCCGTTCTCGTCGTAGGCGCAGCTGTCCCCGGAGTGGAACCAGCCGTACCGGAACGCGTGCCGGGTGGCCTCCTCGTCGCGGTAGTAGCCGGCCATCATGCACGGCGACCGGTACACCGCCTCGCCGGCCACCCCGGGCTGGCCCGCCAGGTCCTGGCCGTCCGGGCCGAGCACGGTCGAGGCGAGGACCGGGCTGGGCACCCCCACGTAGTTGTGCTGGGGCGCGGTGGCCGCGTAGAGCTCGGGCCATTCGTCGGGCCAGAACCGGTGGCAGGCGATCGACTCGGTCTGGCCGAAGATCTCGAACGCGCACAGGTCCTCGCCGCAGTGCCGCTTCATCGAGGCCAGGGTGGCCGGGGGCAGCGCCGCCCAGCCGTACACGATGGCGGTCAGGCTGCGGGCGTCCAGTTCCGGGCCGGGCGGTAAGCACCGCGTCGACGGCCCGGACCATGGCCGGCGAGCCGGCCCACAGCGCGGTCACCTTGTCCTCGGCGATCATCTCGGCGATGTGCTCGGGGTTCGGGCGGCGGCCGAGCACCAGCGTGCCGCCGCTGCAGGAACACCGAGTAAGTGAATGGCTGATCACCTACGTGGTAGATCATCGGCAGGTAGGTGCCGACCTTGAGGTCGGACTCCAGCTTCAGCCCGCGGGTCAGCGACAGCGCGAACCCGAACCCGGCCATGTAGCTGGTGGCGTGGGAGATCATCACGCCCTTGGGCAGCGCCGTGGTGCCCGAGGTGAACAGGATCTCCCAGATGTCGTCGGCGTGGATCTCCACGTCCGGCTCGGTGCCGTCCTGGCCCGCGATGAACTCGGAAAACGACACGCTGCCGGGGGCGGGCGGGCCGCCGATGGCGATGCTGATCCCGGGCTCCAGGCCCTTCGCCGCGAACGGCTCCTCGGCCTGGGGCCACAGCTCGGCGTCGACGATGGCCAGCTTCGGCTGGACCAGGTCGATCATGGCGGCCACCAGGTCCGGGGCCATCATCGGGTTCAGCGGCGCGGCGACCAGGCCGGCCTTGGCGATGCCGATCTTGGCCAGGTACGCCTCGACCGAGTTCTCGCAGAACAGCAGCACCACGTCGCCGCGCTCCAGGCCGCGGGCCAGCAGCGCGTTGGCCACCTGGTTCGCCACCTGGTCGGCCTGCCGGTAGGTCAGGGCCGCGAACCGCTCGTCGCCGTAGGCACCCGGGCGGCCCATGACGGCCACCTTGTCCGGCCTGCTCCAGGTCACCCGCTCGAGGAGGTCACCGACGCTCATCCGCTCCCAGCGGCGGGTGGCTCGCCGGTGGTGCAGGCTCGTCACATCCAGGTCCACGGCGTCCTCCTGCAGCGGCATTAGTGATTCGCAGTTCACTAATGCCATAATCTACGAGTTCAGCCCGCTGCTGTGAAGGTATGGAGGCATGCGATGACGGACGTGGTCAGCTACCAGGTGACCAACGGCGTCGCCTGGCTCACGATCGAGCGGCCCGAGGCTCGCAACGCGCTCAACGCGGCCGTGCGGGAAGGCCTGTGGGCCGGGGTCCGGCGCTTCAACGAGGACGGCGCCGCTAAGGTCATGGTCGTCACCGGCGCCGGGGACAAGGCGTTCTGCGCCGGCGGCGACCTGAAGGAGATGGCCGGTACCGCCCTGACGGTGCCGCCGCTGGACTTCATGCCCCAGTTCGGCCGCAACATCGACGTCCCCAAGCCGACGATCGCGGCCGTGAACGGCGTCGCCTGGGCGGGCGGGTTCCTGCTCACCCAGTGCTGCGACCTGTGCATCGCGGCCGAGAACGCCACGTTCGCCATCAGCGAGGTGAAGGTGGGGCGGGGCGCGCCGTGGGCCGCGCCCCTGTCCTGGCTGGTCCCGCCCCGGATCGCGCTGCAGATCCTGCTCACCGGCGACCCGCTCAGCGCCCAGCGCGCGTACGAGATCGGGCTGGTCAACGAGGTCGTCCCGCTGGCGGACCTGCAGGCGCGGGCCCAGCAGGTAGCCGAGCGCATCGCGGCGAACGCCCCGCTGTCGGTGCTGGCCGCCAAGCGCACCGCGTACCTGTCCCGGCCCGACCTGTTCGAGGAGGCCGAGCGGATCTGGGCGCCGGTCTATCACAGCGCCGACGCGCAGGAGGGCCCGGCCGCGTTCCGCGATAAGCGGGCGCCGGTGTGGACCGGCCGCTGAACCTCGCCAGCGGGAGCGGAGCGACCGGGCGGGTGGCGCGCCGCCACAGCCCGGAGACGGTCTGGGCCATGTGGCCGAGCTGCTCGTCGGCGCGCCGGATCTCGGCCGCGGTCTTAGGCCGCTCGGCCTGGTAGATCTGATAGGCCTGGTAAGGCATCATGTGAAACTCCCCGTGCATCTGTGGTATCTACCTTCGAAATTACGGCTAAGACCAGCACGGGGACATCGTACGAATGCCTTATAAGCAGGCCGCTTCATGGCTTAGGCCCGGTAGATAAGGTCTTAGGACCCCGGCTGGCCAGCCGAGCTGGCGTCCAGAAGGTGCTGCCGGCGGGCCGTCGCGGCGGCCTCGCCGCGCGAGCTGACGCCGAGCTTGGCGAGGATGTTGGACACGTGGACGCTGGCCGTCTTGGGCGAGATGAACAGCTCGGCGGCGATAGCGCGGTTGCTGCGGCCGTCGGCGACCAAGTGCAGCACCTCGAGTTCGCGGTCGGTGAGCCCGCCCGGCGCGGCCCCGCCGGGCTGGGCCGGCGGCCCCGGCCACGACGGCAGGTCGACGCGGGCTCGCCGGGCCAGCGAGCTGACCTGCCCGAGCAGCGGGTCCGCCCGGAGACGGCCGGCCAGGACGGCCGCGCGGTCAAGCCGGGCGGCCGCGCCGTCCCGGTCGCCGGCCGCTGACGCGGCGCTCGCGGCGCGCAACAGCGCGTATGCCTGAGGCTCGGGCTGGGCCAGGTCCGTCCAGGCCGAGGCGGCGGCATCCCAGCCGGCCAGGTCGGACGGCCGGCGGCGCGGTCCGCTTCCGCGGCGAAGGCCGCGGCCCAGGCCTCGTGCAGGGGTCCGGCAGGCCGGCGCTCCCGGCCAGCTGCTCCAGGTCCTCGCGCAGCCGGCCCGGGTCGCAGGCCCCCGGCGGCAGGCGGCCGGCCCGTGCCTCCGCGCAGGCGCGCATGGCCGCGGCGAGCAGCGGCCACAGGTACCGCGGATCGGCGGGCCGGTCACGGACCAGGGCCGCCCGTCCGGCGTCCAGCGCCCCCGCGATGTCGCCGCTGGCCAGCCGGGCATCGATCTCGAGCCGGGCGAGCGCCAGCAGCCGCTGGCTCTCCGCGCGCGCACCGTCCGGCTGCGAGCCCAGTTCGGCCAGCAGCTGCCCGGCCGTTTCCTCGTCCCCGCGGGCCACGGCGATCTGGGCGCGGACCATGAGCGGCGCGGAGCGTCCCAGCGGCGGCAGGTCCAGGCTGAGTACCTCGTCCAGGATCTCGACCGCCTCGTCCCAGCGCCCGGCCGAGGTCAGCGACTCGGCCAGGTTCCCGGCGATCGGCGCCGCGATCTGCCGGCCCAGGCCGAGCTGCCGGGCCCGGGCCAGGCCCTCTCGGCCCGCCGGGATAGCGAGGTCGTGGCGGCCGTTGCCCTCGAGCGCGTTGGTGAGGGTGAGATAGGCCCACGCCTCGAGCAGCCCGAGGCCGGCCCGCCGGGCCGCCTGCTGCGCGCCGAACAGGGCCGCCATGGTGTCCTCGCCCCGGAGCGCCCCGAGGGATGCCAGCACTATGGCGGCTTCGATCCGGTGCTCCTCGTCGCCGAGCTGTCCGGCCAGGGTGCGCAGCTCCATGGCCATGCGCTCGGATTCCGCGTTGCGGTCTTCCCGCTTCAGCGCCCAGCAGAGCCGGGCGAGGACCTGGGCCCGGACCAGGTTCGGCGCAGCCGCCAGGCGCAGCGCCGCCCGCAGGTCGTCGAGCTGGCCGGGGCGCAGCAGCTCCTGGCGGAGCCCGGCGCGGCGGCGGAGCATCAAGGCCATCCGTTCGGCATCATCGGCGGTTCCGAGCTCGGCGATGGCCGTCTCGGCCAGGGACAGCCCGCGTTCCGGCTCGCCGGCCCAGCGGGCGGCGTCGGCGGCGAGCTCGAGCACGCCGACGTGATCCAGGCCGGCCGGGCGGGCGCGGCCGGGCACGCGATCCCACAGGTCGAGGACCTGCCCGAGCATCCGCAGCCGCTGCGCGTACGCCAGGGCCGTCCCGGCGGCGGCGGCGGCCCGCCACGCCGCCGCCAGCGCCCGCTCGTCATCGGCCGCGCCGCGCCAGTGCAGCGCGGCCATGACCACCAGGGTGCTTTCCGGGCCGGCCCGCGCACCGGCTTCCAGCCGGGCCTCCAGGGCAACGGCGAAAGCCCGGTGCGCCTGGGCGCGCTCGCCCGGCAGCAGCTCCTCCAGCACCGCCTCACGGATCAGCTGATGCCGGAAGGCGTAGCCGTCGGCGTCGCTGACCAGCACTTGGGCGTCGACGGCCGGGCGCAGGGCGGCCGTCAGGGAAGCGTCATCGAGCCCGGTCACGGCCGCGAGCAGCAGGTGACTGAGGTGGGCGCCACCCACGGCGGCGATCCGCAGCGCCTGCTGTGTCCGTTCCGGCAGCACCGTGACCGCGGCTAGCAGCAGATCCCGCAAGGACGTGGGCAGCTCGGCGCTGACCGTCCCGTCGGAGTTCACCAGGGCCTCGGTGAGCAGCGGGACACCACCACCGCGCCGGTACACCTCGCTGACCAGCGCGGCGTCCGGCGTCCGGCCCAGGATGCCCGCGAGCTGCGCGGTGGCCTGGGCGCGGGACAGCCGGGCCAGCTCCAGGCGTGCCACCCCGTCGGCCCGGGTCAGGCCGGCGAGCAGCGGCCGGAGCAGGTCATTGCGGTTCAGCTCATCGGACCGGAAGGTGACCACGAGCAGCACCCGCGCCTGCCGGAGGTTACGGACCAGGAAGCTCAGCAGGTCACAGGTCGGGCGGTCGGCCCAGTGCACGTCCTCGACCACCAGGACGACCGGCTGCTGCTCGGCCAGGGTCTCGAGCAGGGTGAGCACCACCTCGAACAGGCGGGCGCGCGCCGTCCCGGGGTCGGCGCCCGCCGGCGGCGTACCGAAGCCGGGCAGGAGCACGGCCAGCTCGCCCGCGGCCTGACCCGGCAGCAGCCCGGCCACCGCCGCGGCGCCGCGCGCCCGGACCAGCTGGCGCAGCGCCGCGGTGAACGGAGCGTACGGCAGGCCGCCCGCGCCCAGCCCGACGCAGCCCCCGGTGAGGATCAGGGCGCGGTCCCCGGCCGCCGCGGCGAACTCCGTGACTAGCCTCGACTTGCCGCCTCCGGCTTCGGCGCCGGCCAGCACGGTCCGCGGCGTACCGCCCGACGCGTCCTCGAGTGCGTCGGCCAGCAGCGCGACCTCAGCCTCCCGGCCCACGAAAATCGGGCTCATCACGCCAGCGGCCATGATCCTCATGATGCCAGCCCGCGCTCCCGGCCGCCGCCGGTGCCGGGCCGCCGTTAGCCTAAGGGAGATGATCACTGACGCGACCGCGGCGGGCGGCCTGTGGATCCGGTTCCTGTCCGGGCCGGACATCGACTCGCTGGGCCTGACCAATGCCGAGATCATCGCCGCCGTGGAGGACGCGGTGCGCGCCCACGGGGACGGGCAGGTGGTGGTCGAGCCCCGGGTGCACCTGGTGCCGGACAACGACGGCGCCGGCCATTTCAACGTGCTCCGCGGCGGCGGTCGGCGGGGTGGCGGGCATCAAGGTGGTCGGCGACTTCGTCGCCAACTACGCCGCCGGGCTGCCCAGCGAGCTCGGGCTGCTGACGCTCTACGACCCGGGGACCGGCGTGCCGCTGTCGATCATGGACGCCACCTTGATCACCGCCTGCCGGACCGGCGCGATGACCGCGGTGGGCGCCCGCTACCTCGCCCGGCCGGACGCCCGGGTCCTCGGCCACGTCGGGGCGCGCGGCACCGCGTTCTGGAACGTGGTGCTGCTCGACGAGCTGTTCGACCTGGACGAGATCCGGGTCACCAGCCGCCGGCCCGAGTCCCGGGAGGCGTTCGCGCAGGACCTGGCCGCGGTCACCAGGACCCCGGTCCGGGTGACCGCCACCGCGGCGGAGGTCTTCGACGGCGCGGACATCCTGGTCGAGGCGTCGCGGCTGACCGAGCCCGAGCCGCTGCTGCGGACGGCCGCGGTCAGGCCCGGGGACGTTCGTCGTCCCCTACGGCACGATCAGCGCGGTGGAACTCGACCTGCTCGACGTGATGGACAAGGTGGTGGTCGACGACTGGCGCGAGGCCCAGTCCGGCCGGTTCGGCGCGCTGCGCCGCCACGTGGATACGGGCCGGCTCTCGGCCGCCTCGCTGTACGCCGAGCTGGGCCAGGTCGTCAACGGGCAGCGGCCGGGCCGGGAGCGTGACGACGAGCGGATCCTGCTGTGGCACCGCGGGCTGGCCATCCTCGATATCGCCGTGGGCCTGGCCATCTTGCGCCGGGCGGAAGAGCGGGACGCCGGGACGATGCTCCGGTACCGCTAGTGGGGCCTGAGCGGGTGATCACCGAGGCCGATATCGCGGATCCCGGCCTGATCAGGGCGATCGCGGCCGGCCAGCTGGTGGCCATCGGGGACGGGCTGCTCGCTGCGGTGCAGGAGCGCTGCGAGCAGGCCAGGCGGGCCCTGCGCGACGGCCAGCCGGTGTACGGGGTCACCACCGGCATGGGCGCGCTGTCCTCGGTCCGCCTGACCGAGGAGCAGCAGCTGTCGCACCAGCGCAACCTCCTGCTGGCCCGGGCCGCGGGCGGGCCGCCGTGGCTGAGCCCGCCCGAGGTCCGGGCGATCTTCGCGGCCCGGCTGCTGACGTTCCTGTCCGGCGACGCCGGCGTGTCGGCCGCGCTCTGCCGGCGGCTGGCCGATTTCCTCAATGAGGGCATCGTGCCCGCGGTACCGCGGCTGGGCGCGGGCACGGCGGGCGAGATCACCCAGCTGGCGCACGCGTTCGGCCCGCTGGCGGGCATCGGCCGGGTGCTCGGCCCGGACGGGGCGCCGGGCCCCGCGGGTGAGGCGCTGCGCGATCACGGGCTGGCCGAGTTCGTCCTGGGGCCGAAGGAAGGCATCGCGCTGATCCAGGGGGTACCCGGGGCCACCGGCCTGGCGGTGCTCGGCCTGGGTGACGCGGCCGCGCTCACCGCGCTGATGACGGCGGCCGCGGCGCTGTCCATCGCCGTCATCCGGGCGACGCGTGATCCCTACCAGGCGGCCTGCGGGCGCGGGGACGACGTGCTGGCCTCGGTGCTGGCCCGGCTCCGCGCGGCGGCGGGCGACGAGCCGTCGCCCCGGTCCCTGCAGGCACCGGTCTCGTTCCGGGTGGCCGGGCCGGTCCTGGCCCAGCTGCACCGGGCCGCCGCCCAGCTCGAGGCGGCCGCCCGCCGGGCGCTGACCGGGGTCACCGACTCCCCCGCCTACCTCGACGGGAAGTTCACCGGCACCGCCGGGTTCCACGGGATCGACCTGGCCGCGCACTGCGACCACCTCACCGCGGCGTTCTGCCACGCCGCGGAGGTCGCGGCGGCCCGGCTGCACCGGCTGATGGATCCGGCCGTCACCGGCCTGCCCGCGCAGCTGGCCCGCGACCCGGGCCCGCAGGCCGGCCTGACGCCGGTGCACAAGCGCGCCGCCGGGGAGATCCACGCGATGCGGCCGCTGGCCGGCGCCACCCCGGTCGGCCTGATCGAGACGTCCGGCGGCCAGGAGGACGTGCAGTCGTTCGCCTGGGAGGCCGCCGGGAAGCTGTCCCGGGCGCTGCGGCACGCCCGCGCGGTCACGGCGTGCGAGCTGATGGCCGGGTACCAGGCGGCGGCCCTGTCGGGCCGTCCTGCTCCGGCCGGGAGCCGGGCGCTGCTGGACTGGCTGGCCGGAGATCATCGGGCCGATCGAGGAGGACCGGCCGTTCGGCGAGGATCTCGAGCGGCTGATCGAGGCGTCCTTTGCTCCTCCGGAGCTCAGTCCCCCTGATCTGGCGTGAGGCGCAGGGCCGACCTCGAGCGGCGGTTCGGGGCTCCCCCGCCGACGCCCACGTGGTCGACGTAGGCGGATTCTGTTAGATATTGACGAATTCGGTCTTCCGGTTCAGAGTGCGACCAAAGGCGCCATCCCGCAACGAAGCGCTGGAGGTACGCATGAGGAAGCTGACGATAGCCGGGGCGGCCGCGGCCACCCTGCTGGCCCTCCTGCTGCCGGCCGCGGCGCAGGCGGCCCCGGCGGCGACCGCCGCGCCGGCCGGTCACGGCGGCAGCCTGGTCGTGCGGACCGACCGGGGCCTGGTCCGCGGCAAGTCCGCCGAGGGCACCCGCCAGTGGCTGGGCATCCCGTACGCGGCGCCGCCGGCGGGCACGCGGCGCTGGGAGGCGCCGCAGCCGGCTCCGCGCTGGAGCGGAGTCCGGCCGGCGACCAGCTACGGCGGCCGGTGCGGGCAGCTGGCCAGCGGTAACGGGCCCCGGGTGGACAACGAGAACTGCCTGTACCTGAACGTCTTCACGCCCAGGCATCTGGACGGCCACCGGGGCGGCGGCCTCCCGGTGCTCGTCATGATCCACGGCGGCGGGCTGACCACCGGGGCCGGCGACCAGCACGACGGGTCGCTGATCGTGAACACCGACGGCATCATCGTCGTCTCCCTCAACTACCGGCTCGGCCCGTTCGGCTTCCTGGACGTGCCGGGCCTGGGTACCTCGGCGCGGACCGCGAGCGGCAACTACGGCCTGCTCGACCAGGAAGCCGCGCTGCGCTGGGTGCACCGCAACATCGCCGCGTTCGGCGGGAACCCGGCCGAGGTGACCATCGACGGCGAGTCGGCGGGCGGCTGGTCGATGTGCGCGCTGATGACCTCGCCGCCGGCCCGGGGCCTGTTCCGCGCCGCGATCATGCAGAGCGGCAGCTGCGCCACCCAGACCCGCGCCACCGCGCAGACGGCGAGCCTGGCGTTCGCCAAGGCGGCCGGCTGCCCGGACCCGGCCACCGCGGCGGCGTGCCTGCGGCAGAAGCCGGAAAAGGCCCTGCTCGACGCCAGCGCCAGCTACCAGCCGCTGTTCACTTCCGGCGGCCCCGAGCTGCCGGTGCCCGCCGCCCAGGCCGTCGCGTCCGGCCACTACAACCGGGTGCCGCTGCTGATGGGCACCAACCACGACGAGGGCCGCACCTTCGCCCAGGGCTTCGCCGGGTACACCCAGGCGCAGGCCGACGCGCTCATCACCTCCGAGTTCGGGTCCCGGGCGCCGGCCATCCTGGCCCGCTACCCGTGGAGCTCCTACCCGAGCCCGTACACCGCGGCCTACATGATCGGCGACATCTGGACCGACAGCGGCTTCCTCACCGGGATCGGCGGCTGCCCGGAGCAGAACCTGGCGGCCCAGTTCGCCGCGACCACCCCCACCTTCTTCTACCAGTTCGACGACCGGCACGCCCCCGGGCTCAACCACGACGACCCCGGTTACCGGTGGGGCGCCGGCCACGCCATGGAGCTGGCCTACCTGTGGCCCAGCTTCAACAACGGGTTCTCCCTGTACGACCTGCTCACCCCGGCCCAGCTCACGCTGTCCCGGCAGATGGTCAGGTACTGGGGCGCCTTCACGGCATCCGGGGCGCCGGCGGTGGCCGGCCAGCCGCGGTGGCCGCGTTACACCAGCCGCCAGCTGATGTCGCTGCGGCCCGGCGATCACACCCGGACGATCACCGCCGGCACCTTCGCGGCGGAGCACCAGTGCTCCTTCTGGAACGCGGCTTAGGGGCGGGCAGCGCGACCAGGGGAAGGCGACTCGTTCGGCTGAAAAGGGGCTCTCGCCGGTGACGGGCGGGCACCTCTTGTCCCGGCGGCCACCTGCCGTTCATACTTAGAATATGATATCTCGGTCAGGATCACGGTTCTAGCGTGGGCGCCCCGGCGGCCACCACCGGCACGATAACTCTCCCCCAGCTCAGGGCCTTCTGCCGGGACGCGTTCGCGCGCGCCGGCCTGAGCGGCCCGGACGCCGGTACCGGCGCGGAGGTGCTCAGCACCACCGACGGCTGGGGCGTCTTCACGCACGGCAGCAAGGCGCTGCGCGGCTACCTGCGGCGGCTGCGGGGCGGCGGCCTGCGGCCCGGCGGGCGGCCCGGGATCGTGGCCGAGGGCCCGGCCTGGGCCGTCGTAGACGGCGACTCGTCACTCGGCATGGTCACCTCGGTCTTCGCCATGACCACGGCCATCGGCAAGGCCCGCCAGGCTGGCGTGGGTTACGTCGGCGTCCGCAACAGCTCGCACTTCGGCGCGGCCGGCTATTACGCCTCGCTGGCGGCCCGGGACGGGCTCATCGGCCTGGCCATGGCGAACGACATCCCGTCGGTGGCGGCGCCCGGGTCGCGCACGGCGGTGACCGGCAGCAATCCGCTCGCCTACGCCGTCCCGGCCGGAAAGCACCCGCCCCTGATGCTGGACATGTCGATCGCGACCGTCGCGGGCGGCAAGGTCTACGCCGCGCGCGAGCGCGGCGAGCCGATCCCGGCCACCTGGCTGATCGGCGAGGACGGCCTGCCTACGGACGATCCCGCGTCGTACCCGGAGCACAGCGTGCTGACCCCGGCGGCGGCGCACAAGGGCTTCGGCCTCGCCCTGCTCATCGAGTCGCTGGCGGGCTGCCTGAGCGGCGCGGCGACCACCTGGCAGATCAAGAGCTGGCTGGGGGACGATCCGGCGCTCGCCACCGGGCACGGCGCGGCTTTCCTGGCGCTGGACTGCGCGGCGATGAGCGACGACCTGCCCGGGCGGGTAGACCAGCTCATCGACGAGGTGCACGCCGCGCCCACCGCGCCGGGGACCGAGCGCCTGCTGGTGCCCGGCGAGCTCGAGTGGAGGCGGCTCGCGGCGGCCCAGGAGCACGGGATCCCGCTTCCCTCGGACGTGCTGGCCAGCCTGCGCGAGTCGGCCGCGATCGCCGGCCTGGACCTCGGCCGCTACCTCGCGCCTGGCTCCTGACGGCCCGGGCGAGCGTCACAATTTGGCATATGATATCTGAGGTATTGCTATCTCAAGTCTCGTGTGCGAAGCTGTCCGCACGTCCTGGAATGCAACGAATGCCCAGGTGGGGACAGGAGACTTGGGCTGCAAGGGGCCGGACGGGCAGCGGAATTTGCCCCCGGATTAATTGCGGATCGCCTCTCCTGTAGATATGCCGGACAACTTGATTGCGTGCGCCGCGTTGCCACGTCTCACGGTCATCAGCTCTCGACATGGAGGTCAGGGATGGACCATCCGTTCCGGCGGCGGCGATACGCTGCCGTCGCTGTGCTCGCAACAGGAGCCATCCTGCTGGCGGGCTGTTCTTCCTCGGGCTCGTCGTCCGCCGCTACGTCGGGCTCGAAGCCTTACGCGGGCCAGTCCCTGACGGTGGAGACCTACACCGCCGTCCCCGAGTTCGACTTCTACAAGTCGCTGCTGCCGAAGTTCGAGGCCCAGACGGGCATCAAGGTGAACTGGGTCGAGCAGCCGGTCGACACGCAGGACACCAAGATCCCGCTGCAGCTCAAGGCCAAGGACACGGGCCTGGACGTGTTCTTCACCGGCTCGGAGAACATCACCTCCTACATCGGCAGCAATGGCGTCCAGTCGTACGACTCCTACCTGAATAACCCGAAGGACACCCCGGCGTCCTATAACTTCAAGGACATCGCCCCGGACATCGAGGCGGCGTGCCAGCAGAACGGCAAGACCTACTGCATCGCCACCCACACCGGCGGCGCACTGCTGTATTACAACACCGCGATGTTCAAGGCGGCCGGGATCACCTCGCCGCCCCAGACGCCGGCCGAGCTGCTGACCGACGCGCAGAAGCTGAACACCCCCCAGCACGCCGGCTTCTGCGTCCGCGGCGACAAGTCCCAGACGCTGTACGACGCGTTCCAGCTGTGGAACTGGTTCATCCCGTGGAACAACCCGGTCACCGGTACCTACTTCAACAAGAACTGGCAGTTCCTCATCGGCCAGCAGCCGTATGCCAGCCAGTTCGCGAACTTCTACCGCACCCTGCTGAAGAACTACGCGCCCAAGGGCATCGCGACCTACCTGGTCACCAACTGCCTGTCGGACTTCCAGCAGGGCCGGGTGGCCATGTGGCAGGACGACTCGGGCACCATCCCGTCCGTGCTCGACGCGAACCAGTCCAAGGTGGCGAACGACACCGCGTTCTGGGCCATGCCCTGCCCGGCGGTCAACCCGGACCACTGCGAGCTGGTCCAGCCGTTCGGCATCTGGATGAACAACGCCTCGCTGCACAAGGGCGCCGCCTGGCAGCTCATCCAGTTCATCACCTCGAAGCAGACCCAGCTGGCGGCGGTGAAGGCGAAAGACCTGCTGACACCATCGCGGCAATCGGTCCTGGACGATCCGACCGCGGTCGCGGCCCTGCCGAAGACGTTCGCCGCTCAGCTGAAGTACATCCTGGCCCACCCGGACGTCACGCTGCTGCCGTTCATCCCGGAGGCCGTGTCCCTCATCCCGCCGATCTCCAACGGGCTGTCGGACCTGATCACGACCAACACCCCCGTCGCGCAGATCATGGCGACCATGACGTCGGGTGAGAACACCATCATGAAACAGGCTGGATACCCTAAGCCTTTCCCGTCGAGCTAATACGCCAAGAGGCTTCGTATATGGGCGTGCCCACGTCTCGTGACGGACTTGCCCCCGCATCCCGCGGGGGCAAGTCCGTCCGGGGGTTCATAGACCGGTATTTCCTGGCCGTGGTGTCGTGGCCGTCGCTGCTGATCATGCTGATCGTGACGGCGGTGCCGTTCGTGGTCACGATCGGCCTGGCCTTCACCAACTACAACCTGGTCGCCACGGCGTGGAAGTTCACCGGCTTCGACAACTTCAGCCGGCTGTTCCACGACCCGCAGACGCCGACCATCATCTTCAACACCGTGTACCTGGTCGTCGGGACCACGGTGCTGGACACCGTGTTCGGGCTCGGCCTGGCCGTGCTGCTCGACACCAAGATCCGCGGTGCCGGGTTCATCCGCAGCCTGTACCTGCTGCCGATCATGACCGCGCCCATCGTGGTCGCGCTGACCTGGCGGGCCATGTTCAACAACCAGGCCGGCTGGATCGACTACTTCCTGTCCCTGGTGCACCTGCCGCAGCCGGTCTGGCTGGGCACGCCGTCGCTGGCCATGCCCGCGGTCATCATCTCGGACATGTGGACCGGCGTCCCGTTCCAGGCCCTGCTGCTGCTGGCCGGGCTGCTCAACGTGCCGAAGGAGCTCAAGGAGGCGGCCGCGTCCGACGGCGCCAACCGGCTCCAGGTGTTCTGGCACATCACGCTGCCGTCGCTGCGCCCGGTCCTGTTCGTCGCCGTGGTGCTGCGGCTGATCGAGAGCTACCGCAAGTTCGAGGGCATCCAGATCCTGACCACCGGCGGACCCGGGATCGCGAGCACGCCGCTGAACCTGCAGATCTACAACACGGGGCTGGAGTACCAGCAAGTCGGGTACGCGGCCGCCATGGGCGTGGTGCTGGTCATCATGATCGCCATCTCGGTCGCCCTGGTCTACCTGCTCCTCGGCCGCCGCAGCTGAGAGGGACGCGATGAAGAACAAGACGGTCGAAGGCATCCGGCTGGCCCTGCTGGCGGCGGGCCTGGTCCTGGTGGCGGTGCCGTTCCTGTGGATCATCCTGACCGCGTTCAAGCGGCCGGTGGACGCGGCCTCCGTCCCGCCCGAGCTGGTCAGCCCGGTGACCATGGCCAACTTCGTCACCCTGCACGACAACGGCTTCTTCCAGTCGCTGATCAACTCGACCATCATCACCGTGTCGACCACGCTCGCGACGGTGCTGTTCGGCGTGCCGGCCGGCTACGCGTTCGCTCGCGGGCGGTTCCCCGGGCGGCGTTTCCTCGGCGGGTTCCTGCTGTTCAGCCGCATGGTGCCGCCGGTGATCTTCATCATCCCGCTGTTCCTGTACTACTACCACCTGCATCTGGTGGGCAGCTTCACCGGCATGACGCTGGCCTACATGACCGGGCTGCTGCCATTCACGGTCTGGATGACGGCGGCGTACTTCCAGGACGTGCCGATCGAGCTCGAGGAAGCGGCCCGGGTCGACGGGTGCTCGCGGGCCTGGGCCTTCTGGCGGGTGTCGCTGCCGCTGGCGTCGCCGGGCGTGGTGTCGGTCGGGCTGCTGGTGGCGATCGCCGCCTGGAGCGAGTACTTCATCCCGCTGATCCTGGGCAGCTCGGCGACCACGCCGGCCACGGTCGGCATCGTGAACCTGATCGGCGTGGACACGATCAACTGGGGCGCGATGGCGGCGGGGGCGCTCACCCTGATCGTCCCGGTCTTCATCGCCACCCTGCTGGCCCAGCGCAACCTGGTGCGCGGGCTGACGGCCGGGGCGATCAAGGGCTGACCGCGCGCGCCGGCCGGGGCCGGCTCAGAAGTCCAGGCTGGCCCCGGGGTTCATGGCCAGGTTGCCGCCGTCGACCGGCAGCAGCACCCCGGTGACCATGGACGCCGCCTCGGAGGCGAGGAACAGGACCGGCCCGGCGATCTCCTCCGGCTCGCCCATCCGGCCCAGCGGTATCGCCGACACGACCCGGTCGACGAGCCCGCGGCGGTCCGGGTCGGCCAGGTTGCCGCGCCACCAGTCGTTGAGGAACTGGCAGGGCAGCATGGCGTTGACCCGGATGCGGTGGGGCGCCCACGCGTAGGCCGTCTCCTTGGTCAGCTGGGCCACCCCGCCCTTGGCGACGCCGTAGGCCATGCCGCCGCGCCCCAGCGCGCTCGAGCCCGCGATCGAGCCGAAGTTGACGATGCTGCCGCCGCGCCCGGCCGGGATCATCCGCTGCGCGGCCGCCCGGGAGCACAGGAAGTAGCTGGTCAGGTTGGAGGCGATCATGGCGTCCCAGGTCGGCAGCGGGAACTCTTCCGGGCCGTGCCGGTCGATCGCCGCCGAGATCGCGTTGACCAGGATGTCGACCCGGCCGAAGGCCTGGTCGACCGCCGCGAACGCGCCCTCGACCGCTTCCTCGCTGCTCAGGTCGGCGCCCAGCCCGATGGCCCCGGCCGCGCCCGCTTCGATCAGGCCGGCCGCGACCTTGGCCGCGTTCGCCTCGCTGAGGTCGACGACGGCCACCGACGCGCCCGCCTCGGCCAGCGCGCCCGCGACCACGCGGCCGAGCGCACCGCCTCCTCCGGTAACGACCGCGACGCGGCCGGACAGGTCGAACAGCGCAGGAAGGCCGGGCATGGGTTCACCTTTGCTCGCCGAGATGTGGAATATGATGTATGAGCATCGTCGCGGCGGGCACGCCTGTCAAGAGGCCGGTGCGCCGCTTTCCCGGCACCCGCAGCAGGCCCTACTCCGCTGGCTGGAAGTAGGGGGCGACGAGTTCGTGGTCGAAGCGCGAGCTGTTCAGCACCCCGATCTGGTCGCGGTAGCGCCGGACCAGGCTGGCCGCGCCCTCCGGGTCGCCGTCCCTGATCAGCTCGTAGCGGCCCACGGCGAGCTCGAGCATGAGATCCCAGGTGTCGGCGAAGTTGTCGACGAAAACGCGGTCGTAACGCAGGCCGGCCGGGCCGAGCAGGATCTCGACGAACCGCTCCAGCCGCGGGTAGCCCACCGGCCGGAACATGATCTCGTGGGTGAGCGCGGTCAGCCGCCGGAACGAGGGACCGTCCCGCTTGGCCCGCGCGCGCTTCATCTGGCGCACGATCCGCCCGAGCTCCGCCAGCGTCTGCTTGCTGATCCGCTCGACGACCAGCGGGAAGGCGGGCAGTTCGACCGCGTCGATGAGGAACCGCTGCTCCTCCATCTCGTGGGTGGAGAGCCAGCGGACGGTCGCGCCCCGGTACGGGGCGATGCTCACCAGGCTGTCGGTCTCCAGCAGCGCGATGGCCTCGCGGATCGGGGTCTTGGACACCCGGAGCCTGGCGGCCAGGTCGCTTTCCACGAGCCTGGAGCCCGGCGGGATCTCCAGTTCCACGATCATGTCGCGGATGGCCTCGTACGCGGCTCGCTTGTAGGTGGTGACCGGAAGATCATCAGGCTGAGCGTTGATGCGGATCACCGCCACTTCCATGAACTGCCTCTGCCGCGAGGCGGGCCGGCGCCGCCTTCCGGCGCGCCTGCGCCGTCCTCGTCATGACGACTGGCTCGAAGCCTAGCGGAACCTTTCACCCATTCCTGACCAAGGATCTTGCCGCCCGTTTCATATTTAGAATATGCTATACCATTATTCCCAGCAACCCCGTGGATGCGAGGTCATGTGCAGGATGTGACGATCCCGGCCCTGGGTATGGCGATGACGGAAGCGATCCTGACGCGCTGGTACAAGAAGCCCGGAGAGACCGTCGCGGCCGGCGAGGCCATCGCCGAGATCGAGACCGACAAGTCAGCCGTCGACCTGGAGAGCCCGGCCGACGGCGTGCTGGGACCGCATCTGGTCGCCGAGGGCGACGAGGTCCCGGTCGGCGCGGCCGTCACGCGGATCATGGACGGCCAGCCGGACTCCGCCCCGGACCATCAGCAGGCGCCGGCACCGGACCACCAGGCCGCCGCGGTTCCGGACCGTCAGCCGGATCCGGTGCCGGATTACGAGCCGGACCCGTTTCCGGTACCGGCGGACACGGGCGGCGTCGCGGCCACGGCGGGAGGCGGCGCGGCCCCGGAGACCGGCACGGCTGCGAACGGCGCGCCCGCGACCAGCGGGGCCGCGACCAGCGCGCCGCGACCAGCGGGGCCGGGACTGCGGGCGGCGTGTCCGCGGCCGGCGTGACGTTCCCGCACGCGCGCAGGCCTCATGCGCTGTCACCGCGCAAGCGGATGGCCGCCCGGCTGGCCGCCGAGGCGGCGGCCGCGGCCGAGGCAGCCGGAACGGCTGGTGCCGCGCAGGCGCGCGGCAGCCGCCCCGGCACATGCGGACGGTGCCCGGGCGGAGGATGCCCGGGCGGGCGGGGCGCGGGCAGACGGGGCGCTGACGGGCCGGCGCCGGGCGGTCGCGCAGGCGGTGGCCGAGTCCTGGCGGACGATCCCGCATTTCTCGGTCCAGCGGGAAATCGACGCCAGCGACGCCGACGCATGCCTGGCGGCCATGCGGGCCGCCGCCCCGGAAGCCACCTACACCGACCTGCTGCTGCGGGCCTTCGCCCTGGCCGTCGGTCCCTTCGCCTGGCTCGCCGGCGGCGGGCGGGCGAGCCGGGCGGCGGCACGTCAGGTGACGTGGGTCTCGCGGTGGCCACGCCGGAAGGCGTGATGATGCCCGTGGTGCCGGACGTACCCGCGCTGGCCGTGCCGGATCTGGTGGCGGCCAGGCAGGCAGCGGCGCGGCGCGGACGGGACGGCAGGCTGGCAGCCCGGGACCTGGCCAGCGGTGCGGTGGGCGCGGTCTCCAACCTCGGTGCCCGGGGGGTGGACGCGTTCACCGGCATCGTCCCGGCCGGACGCCGGCTGCTGCTGACGACGGGCCGGATCGCGGGCAGGCCAGTGGTGATCGACGGACGGCTCGCGGTGCGGACCACGCTCATCGCGACGCTCAACGTGGACCACCGTTATTTCGACGGCGACCGGGCCGCCGACGTGCTCGACGCGTTCGACCGCGAGTTCCGCGCCTTGCGCACCTGGGCCGGGGAAGGAGACCAGTGAGCGAAGCAGTCGCCCCGGCCGCCGTGCAGGGCGGAGCCGGAGTGCAGTCCCCGCCACCCGGGGTGCTGCGTGACTGGCTGGAGCAGATGCTCGTCATCCGCCAGTTCGAGGCAGAATCGGTCCGGCTGTCGCTCGCCGGCCACATCCCGGGCGGCATCCACTCCTCGGCCGGCCAGGAGGGCGTGGCGGTCGGCACCGCGCAGGCCCTGGAGCCGGACGACGTGGTGTCCGGCACCCACCGCAGCCACCATCACGCCCTGGCCAAGGGCCTGACGCCCCGCGAGGTCATGGCCGAGTTGTTCGGCAAGGCCGACGGCTGCGCGGGCGGCCGGGGCGGCAGCATGCACCTGGTCGACGCCGGGCGCCATTTCCTCGGCTCGAACGGCATCGTGGGCGCGGGCCTCGGGCTCGCCATGGGCGCGGCCCTGGCCATGAAGATGCGCGCGCAGCGCCGCCGTCGCGGTCGGCTACTTCGGCGACGGCGGCGCGAACACCGGCCGGGTCTGGGAGTTCATCAACCTGGCCGCGCTGTGGAAGCTGCCGCTGATCGCGGTGTGCGAGAACAACCTGTACGCCGTCGAGACTCATATCTCCCAGGCCATGGCGGGTGAGTCGGTGGCCACGCGGGCCAGCGGGTTCGGCCTGCCGGCCGAGACCGTGGACGGCCAGGACGTGCTGGCCGTCCACGCCGCGGTCCGGCAGGCCAGGAACCGGGCGCTGGACGGGCAGGGGCCGACCTTCATCGAGGCACAGACCTACCGCTACGAGGGACACAACGTCGGCGACGTGCAGAACTACAGGGAGAAGAGCGAAGTGGCCGCCTGGCTCGAGTCACGTGACCCCATCGACCGGCTCCGCCAGCGGCTGGCCGGGCAGGGTGAACTGGACGACGACGGCTTCGCGGCCGCGACTTCCCGCGCGGCGGGCATCGTGGCCGACGCGGTCGCCTTCGCCGAGGCCTCGCCGTGGCCCGATACCGCCTCGGTGAACCGCGCCTGGCCGGCCCGGCGGCAGGCCGGCCGTGAGCGAGCGACTGACCTACAGCCAGGCCTACCGGGCCGGCCTGGCCGAGGAAATGACCACCAACGACCGGATCTTCGTGATGGGGACCGACATCTTGCTCCGCGGCGGTCACTTCGCCCAGGTCTTCGGCCTGGGCGAGCGGTTCGGCGCGGACCGGATCCGGGATGTGCCGATCTCCGAGGCGGCCATGGTCGCCGCGGGCGTCGGCGCCGCCGTGGGCGGGATGCGCCCCGTCGTCGACCTGAACTTCCTCGACTTCGCGTTCGGCGGCATGGACGAGCTGTGCAACCAGGCGGCCAAGATCCACTACATGTTCGGCATCCCGGTGCCGATGGTGATCCGCGCCACCAACGGCATCGCCTTCGGCGGCGCCCAGCATAACAACGTGATCGAGTCCTGGTTCGCCGAGATGCCCGGCCTGAACGTCGCCGTGCCGGCCACCGCCGCGGACACCAAGGGCCTGATCAAGACCGCGCTGCACCTGGACGACCCGGTCCTGTTCCTCATGCACAAGGCGCTCACCGGCGTCCGCGGCGAGGTCGGCGGCCCGGCCGACTACATCCCGTTCGGCCTGGCCAGCATCGTGCGGGAGGGCGGCGACGTGACGCTGATCTGCTACGGCGCGACCGTGCGGACCTGCGTGGCGGCGGCCGAGCAGCTGGCCGGCCAGGGCGTCTCGGCCGAGGTGATCGATCTGCGCACCCTGTACCCGCTGGACCTCGAGACGGTCACCGCCTCGCTGCGCAAGACCGGCCGCGCGGTCATGGTCGACGAGAGCGCGGGCTACGGCGGCGTGAGCGCGGAGATCGCGGCGTCGCTTCAGGAGGCCGCGTTCGACTACCTGGACGGACCGGTCATGCGCGTGCACGCGCCGCATTCGCCGGTACCGCAGAGCCGGGTACTGCTCGAGGCCCTGCTGCCCGGCGGCGGGCAGGTCGCGGCCGCCGCCCGCGCGCTGATCGCGCGCGGTTAACCCCTCAGGCACCCCAGGCGTCCCAACCCCCCCGGGGCGCCTGGGGCCCGGGCCGGGCGCTTGACGAAGACCGGGCGCGTCGGGAAGAGTTTGCCTCACGGCGACGACCGGTCGCCGAGCCGTGGAACATCCGCCCCGGCCGGGGTTCCGCTGGCGAAGGGGATTCGCCCTCTCGGTCGTCACTGTCACAGGCCATCTTCCTGCACCGCGTCGCTGGGGGACGAGGGTGTCATGGGGAGGCTTGTCATGACCAGGGACGCCAGCTTCAAGAAGGCCGTCCGGCGCCACGCCGGGCAGACCGGTCAGCGCTACACCGAAGCGCTGACCGATCTCGAGGGTCTCGGTGCGCGCATGCACCACGCGCCGGCACCTGACCGGCTGCTCGCCCATCTCCGGGATCGCTACGGCATCGACCCGGTCGCGGCGACGAAGCTCAGCGTGCACAAGACCTACGTGTTCCGCATCGACCGTAAGGACGGCAGCCCGTGGGTCGCCCGCGCGTTTCCCCCCGCCCGGCCGCGGGCCGGCGTGGAAGGCGACGCCGCCATCCTGCGCTTCCTGGAGCGGCAGGACTATCCCGCCGAGCGCCTCGCGGCCGACGATGCGGTTTCCGACTTCGACGGGAGCCCGGTCCTGGTGACGCGGTTCGTCGAAGGCACCCGCCTCCCTGACGGGGCCGCGAAGTTCGCCATGATGGGTGAGCTGCTCGGACGGCTGCACGCGCTGCCCTACGACGCAACCGCCGCCCGCCCGGGCGGAGCCAGCGGTGAGGACCCGGCCCGTGAGGGCGCCCCGCGTCAGGACCTGCTGGCGGCCCTGTCGTTTCTCGACGCCGTCGACACGAAGGTCACGGCGGCCGGGCGCGAGCGATTCGAGCAGCTCCGCGACCAGGTCCGCTCGGCCGACGATGGTGACGGCCTGCCCGAGGGCCTGCTCCACGGGAACCTCCTGCACGCGCCCGACCACGCCGTCCTGAGCGAGGACGGGCCAGTCGCGATCAACTGGAAGGCATCCGGGCGCGGGCCGCGCCTGGCCGACTTCGCCTACCTGATCTGGGGCACCGGTGCGTGGAACCCGCGCCGGCCGGACCAGGAGCGGATCGACGCTGCCGTCCGCGCCTACCGCCGGCATGTCGAGCCGACCGGCGACGAACTCGCCCGGCTCGCGGCGGTCATGTGCATCCGGCCGCTCTACCTCGCCTGTTTCGGCTACCGGCGCGCCGTCACCAGCGGCCAGCCTTTCGACGAGTGGGCCTTTATCGAACCACCCGGGTACTTCAGCTCCGCCGCGGCCGCGACCCGGGCCGCGTTCCGCCGGTAGGCCGCCGCACAGGCAGAGCGGCCTGGCCGGACATCGCCGCGCTGTCCGGCTAGGCCGCCCCGGTGGTCCGGACGTGCAGGTCGGTCCACTCCCGGACCTCCGGACGCAGCTCGAGCCCGAGGCCCGGGCCGTCCGGGGGCGTAATGCGGCCCCCCTCGAGCCGGGGCAGCTCGGTCACCAGGTCCCGGTACCAGCCGTGGTAGAAGGCCCGGACCGTTTCCTGCAGCACCGCGTTCGGCAGGTGCGCGGACAGGTGGCAGCCGGCCGTCAGCACCACCGGCCCAGTGCAGTCGTGCGGCGCGACCTGGACCCCGTACGTCTCGGCCAGCGCGGCGATCTTGACGGCTTCGGAGATGCCGCCGGTCCAGCCGACGTCGAACATGAGGTACCCGACCGCCCCGGTGCGCAGCAGGCGCTGGTAGTCGAAGCGGGTCCCGGTGGTCTCGCCCACGGTGAGCGGGATGGACGTGCGGTCGGCGAACCTGGCCAGCGCCTCGGGACTGTCGACCCGGAACGGGTCCTCGATCCAGAACAGGCCGAATTCCTCCACCGCCCGCGCGATCGTCAGCGCGGCCTGCGGTGACCACAGCGAGTGCATCTCCAGCAAGATGTCCATGTCATCCCCGGCGGCGGCGCGCGTCCGCTCGATGAGCTTGACCCCGTCGCGCAGGTCGGACCGGTCGATCCAGCCGCCGCCGGTCCGCAGGGCGGCCTCGTCGAAGGGCCAGATCTTCATGGCGGTCAGGCCGTCCGCCTGCAGGCTCGCGACCAGTTCCTCCGGGCGGGTCACCGAGGCCAGCAGGTCCTCGTACTCCCCCTCGGGCTCGGTATCCCCCAGGCCCCACCGCTTGCGGTTCACGTTGCTCGACGAGCCGCCGTAACCAGGGCCCGCGCAGGTGTTGTAGGCCCGGACCGAGTCCCGGACCGGACCGCCGAGCAGGCGGTAGACCGGCAGCCCGGTGACCTTGCCGAGGATGTCCCACAGCGCGATGTCCACCGCCGAGGTGGCCCGGACCGCGACCGACGAGCCGGCGAAGCCGATGAACTGGCGGTGCGCGGTGGCCCAGGCCCGCGCGATGTCCCGCGGGTCGGTGCCGATCAGCTCCGGTGCCGCCGTCTCGTGCAGGTATGCCTCGACCGCCGCCACGCCGACGCAGGTCTCGCCGAGCCCGGTGATCCCGGCGTCGGTGTGAACCTGGACGAACAGCAGGCTCGGCTGGCGGTCCGTCCGGATGGTCTCGATCTGCGTGATGCGCACCGGCATCGTCCTCCTTGGCGAGGGGTGGGTGGGGGCGGCAAGGCCCGGCTACGACGGCGGCGCCGCGGGCTTGTTCGCGGGGGAACGCGGCGGCTGGCCGGACAGCACGCGCTGCACGTCCTCGCACGCGCGCACCACGACGTCGCGCTGAGCCTCGACCGAGTACCAGGCCCCGTGCGGGGTGATCAGGACGCGCGGATCGCCCAGCAGCGGGCTGTCCGCGGCCGGCGGCTCGGTCGCCAGCACGTCCAGCGCCGCCCCGGCGATCTCCCCCGCCTGGATCGCGTCCGCCAGCGCGGCCTCGTCCACCAGGCCGCCGCGGGCGGTGTTGATGAGCACGGCCGTGGGTTTCATCGCCCGCAGGGCGGCCGCATCGATCAGCCGCTCGGAGTCCGGCGTCAGCGGGACGTGCAGCGAGATGAAGTCCGACTCGGCCAGCAGCGTGTCCCAGCTGGCGGGCTCGCAGCCGGCCGCCCGGATGTCCTCGGCGGACCGGTAGGGATCGCAGACCAGCACGCGCAGGCCCAGGCCGCGCCCCTTGCCCGCGACCGCCTGGCCGATCCGGCCGAACCCGGCGACGCCGAGCGTCTGCTCCGACAGCCGGCGGATGGTCCCGGCCCCGACGGAGTTCCACTGGCCGGCCCGGACCAGGTCCAGGTACTGCGGGATCCGCCGGGCGCAGGCCAGCAGCAGCGCGACCGCGTGGGTCGAGACCTCGTCGACCGAGTAGTCGGGGACGTAGGTGACCTGGACACCGCGGCGGGCGGCCTCGCCGAGGTCGATGCTGTCCAGGCCGGTGCCGACCCGGCCCACGACCTGGCAGGCCGGCATCGCGGCCAGGACGGCCTCCGTCACCTCCTGGACCGTCACCATCAGCGCGTCGGCGTCCGCCAGCCCGGACAGGTCGGACAGGTTGTCCAGGTGGCGGACCTGGTAGCCCATCCCCTCGAGCAGCCCGGTATCCAGCTCGGTCTGAGCCCGCTGGCCGTAGGCGATGACGACAGTGGCCATACCCTCCCCGCCTCCTCGTCCGCGGCACTCATTCACCGGGACATTTGGTATCTGATATTCGATATTTGTTGACAATAATCAGGCATCCGTGGTTGAGTCAACGTGGCCCCGGCGAAGAGCACTGAGCGAAAGGCACTTCCGTGATCTCAGGTGTCTACGTGCCCCTGCTGACCGCCTTCGCCCGCGACGGCACCGTCGACCCCGGGGCATTCGCCCAGCAGGCGGAATGGCTGGCCAGCCGGGGGGTGGACGGCCTGGTGCCGTTTGGCTCGACCGGCGAGGGACCGTCGCTGAGCCTGCGGGAGAAGCGGGTGCTGCTCGAGGCGCTGGCCACGGCGGTGCCCGGCCTGCCGGTCGTGCCCGCCGTCACCGATCCGAGCCTGGACGGCGCGCTGCAGCTCGTCGAGGTGATCAACGACATCGACGCGGCCGCGATCATGCTGCTGCCGCCGTTCTACTTCCGGCAGACGGGCGAGGAGGGGCTGCGGCGGTTCGCCGAGCCGGTGCTAGCCGCCAGCCGCCACCCGGTGATCTTCTACCACATCCCGGAGTTCGCGCCGCCGGTCCCGCCGGACCTGGTCGCCAGCATGCCGGTCTGGGGGGTCAAGGACTCCGGCGGTGACCTCGCCTACACGCGGGCCGTGCTGGCCACGGGCAAGCAGGTCATGGTCGGGATCGAGAGCACGGCGGTGGAGGCGGTCACCGCGGGCGCCCGCGGCACCATCGCCGGCCTGGCCAACATACTGCCCGAACCGATGCTGGCCGCCTGCGCGGCCGCGGCCGAGGGCCGCCCGGCGGACGGGCACCAGGTGCTCGCGCCCGCGCTGGCATTCCGCGACGAGCTGCTGGCGGCCGGGCGCCCGGTGGCCTGGGTCTCGATCATGAAGCGGCTGGCCGAGGAAAGACACGGCATCCCGCTCGGCGGCGTCCGCGCGCCGCTGCCCGACGCGGGCGCCGGCGCCCTCCTGCTGTCCTTGCGTGAACTCCTCGCCGGATTGGAGCTGAGCACCTCGTGAAGGCAGAGCAGATTACCGAGCCGGACGCGGAGCACGGCGAGGGACCGGTCTGGTCACCGTCGTGGGGCGGCCTGCGCTGGGTGGACACCTTCGACGGCGACCTGTACTCGCTGGCCGCCGACGGCACGGTCACCAGGCGGCGCCTCGGCGCGTCGCTGGGCGCGCTGCGGCCGCGAGCGGCGGCGGGATGGTCGTCGCGCTGGAGCGCCGGTTCGCGCTGACCGGGCCGGACGACGGGGAACCGCGCCCGCTGGAGGAGCTCTGGACCGAGCCCGGCATCCAGTTCAACGACGGAGGCTGCGACCCGCAGGGGCGGTTCTACTGCGGGTCCATGGCGGTGGACAACACGCCGGGCGCCGGCTCCCTGTACCGGCTCGACCCGGACGGCAGCACCCGCGTCGTGCTGCGCGAGGTGACCGTGTTCGAACGGGATCGGCTGGAGCCCGGACGGCGGGACCGCCTACTACATCGACACCCTCACCATGCGCGTCGATGCATTCGACCACGACCCGGACCGCGGGCTGTCCGGCCGGCGGCCGCTGGCGCACATCGACGAGGCAGACGGCGTGCCCGACGGCCTGGCCGTCGACGCCGAGGGCCACCTGTGGGTGGCGATGCACCGCGGCGGGACGATACGCCGCTACCGTCCCGACGGGACGATCGACGGCCAGGTGGAGGTCCCGGTGGGCGGCGTCACCGCGTGCACGTTCGGCGGCCCGCGCCTGGACCAGCTCTACATCACCACGTCCCGGCGGGGCCTCGGCGACGCCGCCGAGCCGGCCGCGGGCGCGGTGTTCCGCGCCGACGTCGCCGTCACCGGCCTGCCGGCCGCCACGTTCGCGGGGTAGCCGGATGACGGGGCACCATCCGGGCTCGCTCCGCATCCCGGATCCGCGGGACGCAGCCGGGACTCCCATCGACAGCCCGCTGACCGGCCTGCCGCCCAGCCGGTTCCGCGACGGCGAGGTCGTCACCTTCCAGTACGCGACCGACCCGGAGGCGATCGGGGCGCTCCTGCCCGCGCCGCTCGAGCCGGTCAACGACACGGTCCAGGTCCAGATCGCGCGCTGGGGCGACGTGCCGGGGATGGGCCGCGACGTGCACGAGTGCAACGTGATGGTCGCGGCGCGCTACCGCGGCCCGGACGGGACTGTCCTGGGCGCCTACTCCCCCTACTTCTGGGTGGAAAGCGACCGGGCCATGGCCGGCGGCCGTGAGTTCCACGGCCAGCCCAAGAGGATCGCCGAGGTCACCCTGGAGGTCACCGGCGACCTGCACATCGGCCGGGTCCGGCACAACGGCATCGACATCTTCACCGGGACGATGCAGTACAAGCCGGCCCCGAGCAGCACGGCCCGGCTGCGGAGCCGGGTCGACCCGGTCACCAACATCAACTTCAAGGTCGTCAACCACATCGACGGGCGGCCGGCCATCCGGCAGCTGACGGCCCGCGACCTGACCGGCCTGGCCGTCCGCGAGTGCTACGAGGGTCCCTGCACCGCGGAGATCCGGCCGAGCGCGACGGCCCCGCTGTACCGGCTGCCGGCCCGCACCTTTCTCGAGGGCTTCTACTGGCGCTGCGACTTCAGCCTGACCGGCGGGCGGATCCTGCACGACTACCTCTGACCGGTGCCTGGATCGGTAAAGGCGACGCGGAGGGGACTATGGATCCCGGGGACCGGAGGTACGCAATGCCCAGGTCCAGTGCGGCCTCCAGCGGGGTGATGTCGCCGGTGGACATCATCATGACCACGCCGCCCTGGATCCCGGCGAGTATCGCGGCGGCCGTCCGGTCGGCGTCCAGGTCCGGGGTGACCTCACCCGCCTCCTGCATGTTCCGCACGCCCGCGGCGATCCGGCCCTGCCACTCGCTCATCAGCTGGGCCACCACCGCCTGGGCGCCGGGCGTCATCCGCCCGAGCTGCGAGACGAGGGCGTTGAGCGGGCATTGCTGGCCCTGCTGGCGATAGCGGGCCACGACCGCGTCGCGCCATCCCAGCCACGCGGCCCACGAGGTGAGGTCGCCGAGCTCGGGCTGCTGGTCAGCGAGCACGCGATCGGCCTCGTAGTGCGCCACCGCGAGCAGCAGCTGCTCGCGGCCCTCGGGGAAGTAGTGGAACAGCTGGCTCTTGCTGGTACCGGTCCGGGCCCGGATGTCATCGAGGGTAACCGTCACCCCGTGCTCGCGGATCTCGGTGGCCGCTCCCGCGACGATCCGGTCCCGGGTGGCCGCGCCCTTCGGCGTCAGGCTCGCGGTCATGCCCTCACCCCATTTTTTGGACTTGCGAGTCCATTTTACCGGCGGCACAGTGGTCGCAGACAAGCACTTTCATGAAGGAGAGAACACCGCATGCCCCCACGCCTGCAGGGACGCACCGCGCTGGTCACCGGGTCGACCGACGGCATCGGGGCCGGGATCGCCCGCACCCTGGCCGCCGAGGGCGCCCACGTCATCGTCACCGGCCGCGACGAGATCAGGGGGACGAAGGTCGCCGAGGAGATCGCCGGGAGCGGCGGCACGGCCACCTTCGTCCGCGCCGACCTCAGCGACGGGGCGGGAGCCCGCGACCTGGCCGGCGCGGCCCAGGAGATCGCCGGCGGGGCGCCCGACATCCTGGTCAACAACGCCGCGATGCTGATCGCGCCCGGGCCCACGGACGCGGTCGGCGAGGAACTGATCGACGCCGCGCTGGCCGTGAACGTCAAGGCCGTCATCCTGCTCACCGGGCTGATCGCCCCGGGCATGGCCGCCCGCGGGCACGGCGCGATCGTCAACCTCGGCTCGATCAACGGCCTGGCCGGGATGGCCGGGTCCGCCCTGTACAGCGCGACGAAGGCGGCGATCCACTCGCTGACCAAATCCTGGGCGGACGAGTACGGCCCCGCCGGGGTACGGGTCAACACCGTCGCCCCCGGCCCGACGGCCACCGAGAAGACGGCGGCGCTGGCCGATCGCATCGCGCCGATCATCGCGCGGGTGCCCTCGCGGCGCGCGAGCACCCCGGAGGAGGTCGGCCGGGCCGTGGCGTTCCTCGTCAGCGACGAAGCGTCCAACATTCACGGCGCCACCCTGTCCGTTGACGGCGGCCGGAGCGCCATCTGACCGGCGAGTGACGGGGCGCGCCCGGATAGGACCTCAGGCTGGATAATAGGCGATCTCTTGCGTTATAGGTCGTAACTAGAGTTAGATATAGTTACTAGCCGCCGTGCCAAAGGAGCCGGGCATGCCTGAGATGAACGCCCCCGCCGTGACTACCGTGACCGTGACCGAGGTGGTGCTGCCGGGCAAGGTCGAGCCGTCTGGCCTCAAGCTGGTCCAGCGCGTGCTGCCACCGCCCGAAGCGGGTCAGGCGCTGGTGCGGGTCGAGTCGACGGCCGTGTCGTTCGCCGAGACCGCGATGCGCCGGGGCCGGTATTACGGCCAGCCCCCGTTCCCGTTCGTGCCCGGCTATGACCTGGTTGGCGTCGTCGAGGCTGTCGGCCCCGGCGTGAGCCCCGCGCTGACCGGGCGGCGGGTGGCCGCGCTGACCAAGACCGGCGGCTGGGCCACGGCCGTCCTGCTGTCCGCGGCCGACCTGGTGGGGGTACCCAGCGGGGTCAGGGCGGACGAGGCGGAGACGCTGATCGTCAACGGGGTGACCGCTTACCAGATGCTGCACCGCAGCGCCAAGGTGCGGGCCGGCGCAGACCCTGCTCGTCCTGGGCGCCAGCGGCGGGGTGGGCTCGGTCCTGGTCCAGCTCGCCCGGCAGGCCGACGCGCGCGTCATCGGCACGGCCAGCCCCCGCCACCACGACGCGCTGCGCGAGATGGGCGTGGAGCCAGTCGACTACCGGGACCCCGACCTGGCCGGGCGCGTCCGGGACTTGGCCCCCGGCGGGGTCGACGCCGTGTTCGACCACCTCGGCGGCGCGAGCGTCGGCCGTTCCTACCGGCTGCTCAACCGCACCGGCACCCTAGTTTGCTACAGCATCGCGAGCAAGCGCGACGACACCGGGCCCGTACTGCCGGACTTCCTGCGGCTGCTGGCGAGACTGGCCTGGTGGAACTACCTGCCCACCGGCCGGCACGCTAGCTTCTACAACATCTGGGCCGGTGCGGGGAAGCCGGACTCCGCCAAGCGCCAGGCGTTCCGGGACCAGCTGCGCACCGATCTCACGCACCTCTTCGGCCTGCTGGGCGACGGCGTGCTCACCGCCAAGATCGCCGCCCGCTACCCGCTGGCGAAGGTGGCCGAGGCCATGGAACTGGCCGAATCCTCCGGCCGCACCGCTCTCGGCAAGATCATCCTGATGCCCTGACCCAATCCCCGGTGAATGGGCCACGGGCCTTTGGACCGGATTCCAATTCACGGTCGCGCGGGTCAGGCTCTTTCAGGCTTCAGTTAACCCCTGAGCTGACACTTCACCTGACGGCCGGTGCGGACGCGGATCAGCGGGCGACGTCCGCCGCGGCGTCACCCGGCCGTGAGCAGCACCTTCCCGACATGCTGCTGGCGGTCCAGGTAGCGGTGTGCCTCGGCCGCCTGGCTCAGCGGGAATGTCTTGGCGACCGGGATCTTGACTATCCCGTTCCTGATGAGGTCCACGGCCGCGCGGAGCTCGTCGGGCGGCGCTATCCGGAAGCCGATGATGCGCCAGCCGTACTGGAACACCTTGACCACGTCGAGCGGGACGATCTCGCCCGCGTGCGCCCCGCAGGTGACCAGGGCACCGTCATCGCGCAGGGCCTCGAGGTGCGCGCCGAACTGCGGGCCGCCCACGGTGTCGAGGATCGCGTCGAAGCGGCGCCCGCCCGCCTCCAGCAGCGCTTCGGTAAAGCTGGCAGGCTCACCGGTGCCGTCCCCGCGCAGGACCACCTGGTCCGCTCCCAGCGATTCGATCAGCTCGGCCTTGGCCGGCGAGCCGGTGGTGGCGATGACCCGCGCGCCGGCCAGCTTGGCGCACTGGACCAGGGCGCTGCCCACGCCGCCGGAGGCCGACGGCACCAGGACCAGGTCGCCGGGCCGGACCACGGCCAGCCGGTTCACCATGTGCCAGCGGTGCTGACCGTGCACTGCCCGCCCGCGATCGCCAGCAGGTCATCGCCGGGCTCGAGCGGGATCACCGCCCGTTCGGGCACCCGCACGAACTCCCCGTACCCGCCCCAGCAGCCGGTGCCGAAGATCGTGAGGTTGGGGCACAGATCCGGCCGCCAGTTCTGGCACCGCTCGCACGTCCCGCAGCTGTAGTGCAGCAGCGCGGTCACCAGATCCCCGACCTCGGCGGACGTGACCTGGCCGCCTACCTCGGTCACCGTCCCGGTGAACTCCGCCCCGAGGACCCACGGCAGCGTGAAGTCCCACCGGGACGTCCCCCGCCAGGAGTCGAGATCGGAGTGATTGACCCCGCAGGCCTGCACGCGCACCAGGACGTCGCGCGGGCCGATCGCCGGGGTCGGGACCTCGGCGTAGGTCAGCTCGGCCCGCGGGCCGGTCGCGAAGAACGCCGCCGCCTTCACTGCCGGGCGTCCGGCCCGGTCACCGGGCGGCCGCCACGTCGACCTCGCCGACCTGGCCGTCAGAGACCACGAGCCGGCGGGTGACCGACACCGACTCCAGCATCCGGCGGTCGTGGGTGACCAGCAGGAACGTCCCGGGGTACTCATCCAGCGCGGACTCCAGCTGCTCGATGGCGGGCAGGTCGAGGTGGTTGGTCGGCTCGTCGAGCACGAGCAGGTTCACCCCGCGCGCCTGCAGCAGCGCGAGCGCGGCCCGGGTCCGCTCCCCGGGCGACAGCGACGCGGCCGGGCGCAGCACATGCTCCGCCTTGAGGCCGAACTTGGCCAGCAGGGTCCGGTTCTCCTCGGGGACCTGGCCGGGTACCTGCGCGGCGAACGCCTCGAGCAGCGGCACGGGACCGTCGAACAGCGACCGGGCCTGGTCTACCTCGCCCACCGAGATCCCGGACCCGAGTGACGCCGAACCGGAAGCGAGCGGCACCCGCCCGAGCAGCGCGCCGATCAGGGTTGATTTGCCCGCCCCGTTCGGCCCGGTGACGGCCACCCGGTCCGCCCAGTTCACCTGCAGGTTCACGGGTCCGAGGGTGAAGCCGTCGAAGGACACGACCGCGTCCCGCAACGATGCGGCGACCGCGCCCGAGCGCGGTGCCGCCGCGATCGTCATGCGCAGCTCCCACTCCTTGCGGGGCTCGTCCACCACCTCGAGCCGGTCCAGCATCCGCTCCGTGATCTTGATCTTGCTGGCCAGCTTCTCGGTCCGGTTGACCTGCGCCGAGAGCCGGTGCTTGTCCTGGTCGGGCGCCTTGGCCCGGGCCTGCCGCACGCCCCGGTCGGCCCAGCTGCTCTGCGTCCTCATCCGGTCGGTCAGGGCGGCCTTCTTGTCGGCGTACTTCTCGTAACCCTCCCGCGCGTGCTGCCGGCCGATCGCCCGCTCGTCCAGGTACGCGAGGTACCCGCCGCTGTACAGCTGTACCGACTGCTGGGCCAGCTCGAGTTCGAGGACCTGGTCCACCGTCCGTTCCAGGAAGGCCCGGTCGTGGCTGACGAGCACGGTCCCGGCCCGCAGCTTCGTGACGAAGTCTTCCAGGACGGCGAGCCCCTCGATGTCCAGGTCGTTGGTCGGCTCGTCGAGCAGGAAGATGTCGTACCGCGACAACAGCAGCGACGCGAGGTTCGCCCGCGCGGCCTGCCCGCCGGACAGCGCGGTCATCGGCGCGTCCAGCCGCACGGCGAGCCCGAGCGAGGCCGCGACCTTCGCGGTCCGCTCCTCCAGGTCCGCGCCGCCCAGGTTCATCCACTGGTCGAACGCGGCCGCGTAGGCGTCGTCTGATCCCACCTCCCCGGCCTCGAGCGCAGCCGTCGCCGTGTCGAGTTCGGCGACGGCGCCGGTGACACCGGTCCGCCGCTCGATGAACGCGAGGACGCTCTCGCCCGCCCGCCGCTCCGGCTCTTGCGGCAGGTACCCTACCGTCGCCGTCGGCGGGTTCAGCGACACGGAGCCGGCTTCGCGCGCGCCGTCGTCCAGCCCGGCCAGCATCCGCAGCAGCGTGGACTTCCCCGCCCCGTTGGCACCGACCAGCCCGATCACCTGCCCCGGCGGCACCACGAGGTCGACTCCGGAGAAGATGACCCGGTCCGCGTGCCCGGCCGACAGGCCCTTGGCCGTCAGTACAGCATTCACCGGTTAAATCTAGGCCACCCGGCCGGCCTGCCCGGCAGGCTCGAGTGCGACGTGGCCGGCCTACTGGTCAGCCTCAAATAGACGGATAGTGTGCGCTGAGTTCGATCGCCGGCCAGCCGCCGTTGTTCCTTGAAGTTCGGCGCAGGAATGTCGGCGGGCTCCCCTAGCCTGACTGGCGTGGCCCCTTCAAGCGATCCCCCGGCGGTGGACGGGTCGCGGCGTGATCTGTTCCGGTACCTGACCTCCGAGGAGTCGGCGGATTACATCGCGATCATGGACTTGTTCTCGGCGACGTTGCTGACGGACTTGTCCGCCGGGGAGCTGGCCGGCCAGCTGGCAGAGCACGGCCTCAACTTGTCCAGGGATACCGCGGAGGCGCGGTGCCGGCAGTTGGCGGACTGGGGGAACCTGGTGCCGTCGATCCGGGATGCGCGAGTGGCCACCGTCGCCGAGTACATCCGGTCACGATCGCGGTATCAGGTGTCCAAGCTGGGCGGCCGGGTGCACCGGCAGGCCATCGAGATCCTGCACGCCAGCGACGGGGCTCGTGAGGTGGCCCGGGAACTGCTCGGGCAGATCGTGCAATCACTCGACCGGATCCTCGCCATGCTGGGCAGCGGCCACGCCGGCCGTGACGTCCTTGACGCAGACGGGCTGGCCGGCGAAGTGACCACCGTGTTCTCCAACCAGCGGCTGTTCACGGACAGCGTGCGGGACTTCTACGCCTACCTGGCAGGAATCCTCAGCCGGTATGACCTGACCGGCGAGGAGTACGCGCAGTTCAAGGAGCTGCTGCTGGTCTACATCGACCTGATCACCGCCGACGTCAACCGGCACGCTCCGGCCGTCGCGCACCGGGCCGGACTGGTGCTCGCGCAAGCCGATCGCGTCCTGCAGGCGCTGGCCACCCTGCCCGGGCTCACGTCGCCGGATGGCATGCAGGTCGAACGGGCGCGAGGGCGCACGCGGACGGACTGGGAGGAGCTAGCCGCCTGGTACGACGCGTCGCACGGGGCATCGGGACCGGAGCAGCTGCGCGGCGCCGCGGGCCAGGCGCTGGGACAGCTCATCACCAACGCCAAGCGGCTACTGGACTCCTCCGGGACGGGATTCTCGCGGCGGGCCGACTTCCTGCGACTGACCCGGTGGTTCGCGGCCGCGGACGACGAGCAGGCGCACCGGCTGTACGACGCGGCGTTCGGCGCCTATCCGGCCCGGCACCTGCTGTTCGGGCCGGACGAGCCCGATCCGCGGATCGGGCCGACGACCTCCTGGTGGCACGCCGAGCCGGTGCCGATCCCGGTGTCACTGCGCGAACGCGGGGACCGGACCATGCGCGGCCGCACGTCCCGGGTGCCGGACCCGACCGCGGACCGGCTGCGGCTGACCGCCGAGGCGGAGCAAGAAGCCGAGCAGCGGCAGGCCGCGGCGGCTGAACTGGCGCTGGCCGGCGCGCTGCACGGCGCGACGATCTCCCCCGCGGCGCGGGATCTGCTGCTGGATCTGGTGGGAGCACTGCTGGCCCGGCAGGGTGAGCAGGTCACCGACCACGATGCCGGGTTGCGGCTGCGGGCGGTCACCGGCCCGGACACCGTGGTCAGGAGCCCGGACGGCATTACCACGTTCGTCCGGCTCAGCCTCACCGTGTCCGCCGCCACCGACGGCGCGGACGAGAACTGGCCGGAGCCGGAGTGGGGCGTGGCCCAGTGACCACGCCGCAGGTGTCCACCGCGGGCATGGACGCCGGCCAGCGACGGCTCGCCGCCCGGCACCTGCTCGCATCCCCTATCCTGACCGCCTCGCGGAACCCGGCCGAGCTGGAACTGATCCGCCGGCATGCCCCGGCGCTGAAGTCGATGTTCGCGGCCCAGCTTGGCTACGCACTGGTGGTCGAGTCGACGTTCGCCCGGCTGGTCAAGGCCCCGCTGCCCGCGTTCGCTCCGGTGCGCGCGGCCCGCCGCGGGACGGGCGACGTGCCGTTCACTGCCCGCACCTACGTGCTGCTCGCGCTGGCCTGCGGGGCTCTGCTCGCGCCGGGTGTGGGTGAGCAGATTCTCATCTCCGCTCTGGTCGACCAGGTCCGGGCCGACGCCGCCGAGCAGTCGGTCACTGTCACCGACGGCATCGGCGACCGGCGCCAGCTGGTCGCCGCGCTCAAGCTGCTGGCGGCCTGGGGCGTGGTGACCGAGACCGATGGCACGCTGACCGGCTGGGGCGAGCGCCCCGGAGAAGAGGCGCTGCTCAGCATCAACCGGGCGCTGCTCATCCACCTGCTGCCCAGCCCGCTGCACCAGTACGGGACGGCGGAGGAAACCTGGTCGCGCCTGGTCGCTGAGCCTCCGCGACGGCGGCTCCGCCAGCGGCTGGTGGAGAGCCCGGCGGTGTTCCGCGCCGAGCTGCCCGATGACGAGCTGGACGTGCTGTCCCGGGAACGCACCGAGCTAGCCCGGCATCTGGATGAGAACTTCGGGCTGGTGCTGGAGGTACGGGCCGAGGGTGCGCTGGCCTACGACCCGGCCAGCGGGGGCGGCGGCCTCACCGACATGGACTTTCCCGGCAGCGGCAGCGCCAAGCAAGCCGCCCTGCTGCTGCTCGACGAGCTCAGCGCGGCCACCCCGCCGCCGGACGCCACGGTCGCGATCGGCGGCCGCGCGGTTCCGGCCCTCCTCGTACCCTGGGCGCGGGTCGATGCCGTGCTCGGCGAGCTGGCCACCCGCTACCGGGCCGCCTGGAAGGGCGACTACGCCGAGTCGCCGGACATCCTGCGCACGGAGGTGGTGGAGCTGCTGTCTGCGCTCCGGCTGGCCCAGCCCGCGGACGGCGGCCTGGCCGTGTTCCCGTTCGCGGCGCGGTACCAGCCGCAGGTGACCACCCGTCCCGCCGCCCGCCAGACCCAGGAGGAGGAACAGTGAGCCAGCGGCCCCCGCGCCGGTTCGACGAGCGCTGGCGGCTGTCCCGGGCCGGCATCGTCAACGTCTGGTTCTACCTGGATAACGAGTTCAACCTGAGCGGCGGCCGGATGATCCTGCGCGGCACCAATGGCTCGGGGAAGTCCCGGGCGCTGGAGATGCTGCTGCCGTTTCTGCTGGACGCGGACCGGCGCCGGATGGACGCCACCGGTGCCGCCCGGGTTAGCCTGGACGAGCTGATGCGCACCGGCGCGCAGGGCCAGTCGAACCGGACCGGCTACCTGTGGCTGGAGCTGGCCCGGCCCGGGGAGTACCTCACGGTCGGCGCGCTGGTCCGGCACAGCCAGTCCGCGAGCAGCACGAAGGTCTGGTACTTCACCACCCCGCTGCGGGTCGGCGAGGACCTGCCGCTGATGTCCGCCACCCGGGAGCCGCTGTCGCGCGACGCGCTGACCGAGCTGATCGGGGCGGAGCGCATTACCGAGTCGGCCCATACTCACCGCGACCACATCCGCACCCTGGTATTCGGGTTGCACGGTGACGCGGGAAGGGACCGCTACAACGGCCTGCTGCAGCTGGTGCACACGCTGCGGGCGCCGGATGTCGGGAACCGGATCGACGAGGGCCGGCTGCCGCAGATCCTGCTCGAATCGCTGCCGCCGCTGCAGGAGGAGGCGCTGAGCCGGGCAGGCGAGCAGCTCGACGGGCTCACCGAGACCCGGCTGGCTCAGCGGCGGCTGGAAGACTCAGCGCGGGAGGTGGACAAGTTCCTCGGCGTCTACCGCCGGTACGCGGCCGAGACGCTGCGCACCCGGGCCCAGGAGACGCTGGCCGCCGCCACGGCCGTCACCGAGGCCAGGAACCTGGCGGCCCGGCGCGCCGGTGAGCAGGCGTTGCTCGAGCAGGAATCGGGCCGCCGTGAGGCAGCCGTTCAGCAGCTGGCCGAGGAACGCTCCGAGATCGACGCGGCGCTGCGAGCCATCGAGAAGCGGGATATCTTCAAGACCGCCGACGACCTGGTGCAGCGGGATCAGAAGGTGGCCGAGCTAGCCCGCTCGGCGGACCGGGCGCTGGCCGAGGCCGGCCGGGGCCGGGACCACCATGCGCGGGCGGTCCAGGATGCCGGGCGAGCCCTCGGCGAGCTGCGGGTTGCGACCGGCGAGGCAGCCGCGGCCCTGGGGGCGACCCGGGACGCGCTCGCCGACGCGGCCCTGCCCGCCGTCGCCCTGCCCGACGAGATCCGCACGGTGGAGTACCCGGGGAGCACTGCGTCGGCCCTGCTGCGTGTCCAGCGTGAGGGTGACCCGCAGCCGGTGGACCGCCCAGCTGCGGCGCGGGTGACGGTGCTGCCCGCGGACCTGGGCACGGCGCAGGATCTGGCCCGGGCCGCGGCGGCCGGCGCCGCCGAACGGCTGGGCCTGGCCCAGCGGCGCCAGCAAGAAGCACGGCGCCTGGAGCAGGCCGAGCAGCAGGTGCTGCAGCTGGAAGCTGAGGCCGCCCAGCTGCGGGTCACCGCCGAGGAGGACGCGCAGACGGCGGACGACCTCGCCGCGACCCGGGACACCGCTGCCGCCGCCCTCGCCGAAGCCTGGCGCTCCTGGTGCCGTGATCCGCAGACCACGCGGCTGCTCGGCGAGGCCGGGTGGGCGACCCATCCGCTGCTCGGCCCGCTGTTCCAGGACGCCGAAGTTCTGTCCGGCGACGACGGGCCGGCGCTGGACGGGATGGACGAGGTGGCCGACGTGGCGGCCCGTCCCGCGCGGGAGGCGGTGGCGGCCGCCCGCGCTCACCTGGACCGGGCAGCGTCGGACGACCGCGAACGGGAAGCCGGGCTGCGGACCGAGCGCGCGGACCTGGCCGCCGAGCGGGACCCGAAACCCGTCGAGCCGCCCTGGCTGGATGCCGGGCGGGGCGGGGAGCCGCTGTGGCGCTGCGTGGACTTCGGCAGCCACCTGGACGACGGGCAGCGGGCCGGGCTGGAAGGGGCGCTGCTGGCCGCCGGACTGCTCAGCGCGGTCATCCAGCCGGACGGGACGATGCTGGCCGCCGACGGTGAGCTGCTCATCAGCCCTGGCACCGCGCGGCCGGAGCGGTCCTTGGCCGCGGCGCTGCGGGCCGACGCGGCGGCCAGCTTGCCCGCGGCGACGATCACCTCAGTACTCGCCGCCATCGGTTACGACGACGCAGGATCCGGCCACCTGGGCGCGGTCACGACGGTGTCCGCCGATGGGTCGTGGCGGAACGGCCCGCTGCGCGGCCGCCACGTTGCCGCTAAGGCCAGGCACATCGGCGCGGCTGCCCGCGCCGCGCACCGCCGGGAGCGGATCGCCCAGATCGATGCTGAGCTGGACGCGCTGGCCGGACGGGCCGCCGGGCGCGATCGGCAGCGGGCCGGCCTAGACGACACCGTGGCAGAACTGGACGCGCTGGTCCGCGCCGCGCCCCGCAGCGCCGAGCTTTTCGCGGCCCGCCGGGTAGCAGCCGAGAGCGCCACCCGGGCCAGCCGCAGTGCCAGCCGGGCTGCCCGCGAAACCGGGCTAGCCCGCCAGAAAAGGGTTACCTGGGCCGGTGAGCTAGCCACCCACCAGGCCACCTGCGCCCATCAGGGGCTGCCGTCAGGCACTGACGCGCTGGAGGGGGTGGCCGCGGCGGCGGGCCGGGCGCGGGACAGCAGCACGCGGCTGGGCCGGGAGCTGGGTCAACTGGACCGTTACGCGCGCCGGCACCAGGAGCAGCTGCAGCGGGTGACGGATGCCGAGGAGCTGCGCGACGGCACCGAGCGCGATGCTGACGAGACCTGGTCGCGGTGGCACGCCGAAGCCAGCGCGCTGGCGGCCCAGCACGACGCCATCGACTTGTCCATCGAGCAGGCCCAGGCCGAGCTGACGCAGGCCCAGAAAGCGTACGAGCGGGCCAGCCGGGACTGGAACGGCGCGACCAAGGCCTTCAACGAGATCGGGCCGATGCTCGGTACCGCCCAGGAGGCAAGCCGACGGGCGGCCGAGGACGCTGACGAACAGCTGGGCCGGATGGCCGGGGCGGGTCACCGGTTCAACCGGTCGATCGCGCTGCCTGGCCTGGCCGCGGCCGCCACCGCCGAGAGGCTGGACAGCATCGTCCAGCCGGATCAGCTGGACCAGGTCACAGCAGCGGCGGGCGCGGTGCTGACGAAGATCACGACGGTCCGCCAGGTGCCGTCAGTCAATAGCGTGCTCAACGCCTTCCGTGAGTTTGACCGCGAGGTGTCAGGCCAGCTCGACGTGCGATACCGGCTGGACGATGACGTGCTGGTGGTCGAGGTGGCCGGGGCAGGCGACGAGCGCACCCTGGCCGGTGCGGCCCGGACGCTCGCGGTCCGGGTGCAGGCCGGCCGGGCGGCGCTGACCGACCGGGAGCGGGAGGTGTTTACCCGCTTCGTCCTCGGCGGGGTCGCCGAAGAACTGCGCCGCCGGGTCAACCAGGCCGATCAGCTGGTCGAGGCCATGAACACGAGCCTGAAGGTAATCCGGACCAGCAACGGGATCGGGGTGCGGCTGGGCTGGGGCCTGCGGGAAGAACACGCGGCCCTGGGCCGGATCCTCGAACTCGTGGCGACGTCGGATGCGGTGCGCTCGGAGGCACAGAATGCAGAGCTGACCGAACTGCTGCGGCACCGGGTCGAGGAGTTCCACTCCGCCGACCCGAGCAGCGGCTACGCCGCGCACCTGGCCGCCGCGCTGGACTACCGGCAGTGGCACGAGGTGAGCGTGACCATCCTCGGCCCGGCGGAGGGTCAGCAGCGGCGGCTGTCCCGGCGGGCCAAGCTGTCCCAGGGCGAGACTCGGTTCGTCTCCTACGTGACGCTGTTCGCCGCTGCCGACGGCTACCTGACCAGCCTGGGCGACGACGGCCGGGCGCTGCGGCTGATCCTGCTCGATGACGCGTTCGCCAAGGTGGACGAGGGCACCGTGGCCGAGCTCATGGGCCTGCTGGTCACACTCGACCTGGACTTCGTGATGACCGGCCACGCCCTGTGGGGATGCTTCCCGCAGGTCCCGCGGCTGGACGTGTACGAGGTCCGGCGCAGCAACGGCAGCTCGGCCGTGACCACCCACGTGCACTGGGACGGGCACAGCCGGCATCTGCGCAGTACCGCGTGAGCGGCCTTCCCGCCGAACTGCGGGCGTACCTGTCCGCGCCGTCGCTGCAGGCGCTGTGGCCGGTGCTGCGAGACCGGCTCGAGCGCAGCGGTCACGCGATACGCGGGGCGGTCACGGTGAACCTTGACGACGATGGCGCGGACCAGCTCAGCGGCCTGCTTGGTCGCCCCGTGCGCGCTGGGCCGACCCAGGTGAAGCTGGCCGCCCTCGACGTCGCCCTGCGGTCAAGCCCGGCTGAGCGAGGGCTGGTCGCCGTCGTGGCCGAGCTGACCGGCGGCCCGCTGCGGGACAGGCCGGCCGAGCGGAACCAGGTTCATGCCCGCCGCGAGGAGCTGTGGGACGAACTGGACCGGCTGCTGGCCGGGCACGGCCTGGCCGGCCAGGACTGGACACGGGCCTGGACGGAGTGGCTGCACCGGGGCGGCGCGCTGACCCGGCTTCGCGCCGATCAGGCCGGCCAGGCACTGGCGATCGCGGCCGGGACGCTGGCCAGGGTTCTGGACGCTGACCAGCCGCCGACGGCGATCGCCGAACTGGCCAGCGGGGTGACCGGCGACGCGCACGGTCTCGACGACGGAGCGCCGGCCACGGCCCTGGTACTGCGGGGGCTGGCGCTCGCGCTGGATGTTCCGCCGCCCGCCTCGGCGGCGGAACGACGGCTGCTGTGGCAGCGGGTCGGGGTCAGCACCGACGAGATCTCGGGGACCGTCATCACCTGCGGGCTGCGGCCGCCCGGCACCGGCCGCTGGGCGGCGATGATGCGTGAGCGGGCCGGCCTGGGCCTGATCACCCACCTGACCGTGCATGAGTTGCGCCGGGCCGGCGAGCTGACGCGTCCCGGTGAGATCGTGCACGCGTGCGAGAACCCGCAAGTGCTGCAGCGGCTCGCCGCCGCCGGCGTCGACCGGCCGCTGGCCTGCACGTCCGGCAATCCCGCGGCAGCCGGGTCGCTGCTGCTGAGGCGGGCCGTGGTGCGGTACCACGGCGACTTCGACTGGCCGGGCATCGCTATCGCCCGCCGCATCATCGGCCAGGGCGCCCAGCCGTGGCGGCTGGGGCGTGCCGACTACTGCGAGGCAGTGGAGCGCCTGCCGGCCGGCCGCCGGCTCATGCTGACCGGCCGCGCCGAGACCACTCCGTGGGATTCCGAGCTGAGCCCGGCCATGCTGGCGGCCAACGTCGCCGTGCACGAGGAGGCGATCGTCGATCTGCTGCTGGCCGACCTGGCCGGCTGATGGCTGATGCCCGATCTCCGGGTCATCAGCGGCAGGACAACGCCGAGCACTCATGATGACGAAAATGTTCGTCGTGCGGGGCTAGTGCGCAAAGTGCCTATGTTGTAATGCGCACAATCTTGCCCGAGGGTGACAATCGTGCCACTGTGAGGACGGGGCGGACAGGCACGCAAGGAGGGCTTACGGCGCACCCAGTGCGCAATCGATTGCGGACCGGTCGAGCGCGCAGCCTCATCGAAGTCGACGGCATCCGCTTCTAGCACTGGCAGGTTCAAGGTGGTGTCTCTAGGGCGCATCCTCGTCGCCGATGACGAGCCCAGGATCCGCTCCTTCGTGGGCCGCGCCCTCAATGCGGCCGGCTACGACATCGACTTCGCGGAGGACGGCGCCATGGCCCTGCGCGCCGCCCTGGAGAATCACTACAACCTCGTCATCCTCGACCTGGTGATGCCTGAGGTCGACGGCAGGCAGGCTCTGCGCGAGCTGCTGGCCACCAGGCCGCGCCAGCCGGTGATCGTGCTGTCGTGCGTGGCCGACGTCACGGCGAAGGTCGAGATGCTCGAACTGGGCGCGCAGGACTACCTGACCAAGCCGTTCGCCCTGGCGGAGCTGATTGCCAGGGTCAAGGCCCGGCTGCGCGCCGATCCGGCGCACCCCCCGGGTGAGATCATCAGGGCGGGTGCTGTCGCCCTGGACGTCAGCCACATGGTCGCAGACAGCGGGCACGGGCCGGTATCCCTCACCAAGCTGGAGTTCCTGCTGCTGCGCGAGCTCATGGAGCACGCCGGCGAGCCGGTGTCCAAGAGCAAGCTGCTCGTCTCTGTCTGGGGTTACGACGTCGATCCCGGCTCGAACATCATCGACGCGTGCATCCGCCGACTGCGCTCTAAGCTCGGCTTCGACCTGATCAAGACCGTGCGGGGTGAGGGCTATCAGCTCATCGCTCGCTGAGCAGGACACTGGCCCCGGCGCGGACGCGAGCCCGGCCGCGGTACCAGACGCGGTGGCCGCGGCCTCGCTGCCGGGCTTGTCCCAATGGATCCGGACCCACCGCAATGGCGTGACGGACGCGGCCTGGGTGGTCTTCAGCCTGGTCAACCTCGACTTGATTGTCATGTACCCCGGATGGGAGACCATCCCGTTCCACTTCATCTGGATCAGCCTGACCCTTATCTACGGGTTCCGCACCTGGAAGCTCGGCCCCACGCTGTGGGTGCTGGGCGGGGTCATGCTGCTGACAGCGGTCGGGATCGGGGCCGCCGTGCGGCAAGGGCAAGAGCCGCCGGCCGAGCTCGTCGAGGTACCGCTGATGGCGATGGTGTTCCTCGCGATGGTCTGGCACGCCCGTCGCCGACGCGCGGCCGAGGGCTCCTACCAGCTGGTCGCGGGGCAGATCGCCCGGATCCTGGCCGACCAGCGGCGGTTTCTGCAGGACGCCGCCCACCAGCTGCGCACCCCGATCACGATCGCGCTCGGCCATGCCGAGCTGCTGGCAGGCGCGCTGGCCAGCGACCAGCAAGCGGGCGCGGATGTCGCGGTCGTCACCGCCGAGCTGTCCCAGCTCCGGCGGATTTCCGACCGGCTGCTCATCATCGCCGCCGCCGCGGACCCCGCGTTCCTGAACCCGGAGCCGGTCGCCCTTGATGAGCTGGTCACGGAACTGCTCCGGCGCTGGCGGCCCGCTGCCGACCGGCGCTGGCGGACCGGCACGCTGGAGAGCGTGACCGTTCGCGCGGACCGGGAGCGGCTCGCACTCGCGCTCGACGCGCTGATCGAGAATGCCGTCCGGCATACCTCCAGCGACGACACCATCCAGCTGGCGGTCACCGGCGGCGGTCCCGACGGGCCGGCCCGCGTGGTCGTCACCGATACCGGCACTGGCATCGCCGCCGATCAGCTGCCCTTCATCTTCGACCGGTTCCGGACTGGCGATCACGGGCGGTCGCGTGGCACCGGGCTCGGACTGCCACTGGTGGCCGCGGTGGCCGCGGCCCACGGCGGCACCGTCAACGTCCGCAGCGAGACCGGCAAGGGCTGCGAGTTCGAGCTGCTGGTGCCCCTGGCCGACGAGCGGCCCAGGCTGCTGCCCATCGGCAGTGGCCGCTAGCCCTGGCCGGCCGCATCGTGCCCGCGCGACGCAGAGGAATTTCATAGGAAGGCCACGGACTCATAGTGGCGGCAGAGCTTGCTCTCAGAAGCGCCTAGGACCGCCGGGGCAGTCTCAGTACCGAGCCCGCGATCCCCGACAAACGCGGGCCGAGGGAGATGAGACTGATGACGACGCCGATCCTGCTCCTGGTCTACGCCGTAGCGGCCGTGGTGCTGCTCGGGATCTTCGCGGGCATCCCGATGTGGATGATCCGCCGACGCCCGGACACCGCGCCGGACAACGGGCTGCCCGGGTACCTGCAGGTCGGCTGGGAGAGCCTCCCCGTGCAGGATCCGGCAGGCGCCGGCCAGGCGTCCGGCCGCTGACCTGAGCCTCAGCCCCGGGATGCTCGCGAACCTGCGAGCCCCGGCGACCTCCTCAAGGCCACCGGCGTCCCAGAACGCGGACGGCCGTTGATGCGACGGCGGCGGCTGTCGAGGGCGTCTTGGATGGCCTCGGCGGTGCGCCCGCCGCACAGGTGTGCCAGCATGCGTGGCGCGTTACGATGCGACTCAGGCCCTGCCCAGCAGGCCTAAAGTTCGTTAAAATCGGCGCATGTCCGTTACCCGGGAATCCTCCCGGTGGAGGTTCCTCAGAACGCCCAGGTGGCTAGCCTGGCACGTGTTCGTGATCCTCAGCGTCGTGATGATGCTCTGGCTCGGCCGCTGGCAGCTGCACCGGGCAGAGTCAGGGAACTCGCTCAGCTGGGCGTACACATTCGAATGGCCCCTGTTCACGATCTTCGCCGTCTACTTCTGGGTCAAGACCATCCGGGATGAGGTCTACCTCCCCGGCCAGGCCAAGCCGGGTGATGCCTTCGCCCTCCCCGGCGGCGGTGCGGAGGCCGCCGAGGACGACGAGGAACTCGCGCCCGGCCACGCCTACCTGGCCCGCCTCACCAAGGAGGTCAGCGGCCACGGCCGGTGGCATGGTCTCCGGTGAGTGACATGCCAGGTCTTCGTGCACGACGAGGCGGCGGCGACCATGGCCGGGCCTCGACCGGCAACACCGTGCAGCCGGGACAGCGGCCCTTCAACTGGTCCGCCTGCCTACCAGCGGCCCCAGGGGAGAAGGGCGGTGACGGCGACCGCGGCGAACAGCAGGGTCAGGTAGGCGATCGACAGGTGGAACAGGCGCATCGGGACCGGGCGCGGGCCGGGGTCCGGGCCGGCCCTGGACACGAGGGCGTGCAGCCGGTGCGCCTCGGCCAGGAACCAGCCGCCGAGCCCGAGCGCGAGCACGCCGTAGATCCACCCGGCGTACGGCGCGAGGGCCAGCGTCGCCGCGACCATCGCGTAGGAGTACCACACGATCTTGCGCGTCACCTCGGCGGCGGTGGCGACCACCGGGAGCATCGGGACGCCCGCCGCGGCGTAGTCCTTGCGGAATTTCATCGCCAGCGCCCAGAAGTGCGGCGGGGTCCACAGGAAGATAACCGCGAACAGCACGATCGCGGGCACCCGCTATCGTGCCCTTGACGGCGGCCCAGCCGACCAGCACCGGGAAGCAGCCGGCGGCGCCGCCGATCACGATGTTGGCCGGGCTGCGCCGCTTGAGCAGCAGCGTGTAAACGAAGACGTAGAACAAGATCGCCGCGTCAGCCAGCGACGCGGCGAGCCAGTTGGCCATCAGGCCGAGCAGGACGGTGGCGCCCGCGCCGAGCGCGATCCCCCACGCGAGTGCCTCACCAGGCCTGATCGTCCCCCGCCCGCCGACTACCAGCGGGCGGCGCGCGGTCCGCTTCATGATCGCGTCGATGTCGCGGTCGAGATAACAGTTGAACGTGTTGGCGCTGCCCGCCGCCAGCGTACCGCCGACGAGCGTGACGAGGACGAGCATGACCGGAGGGCACCCCGCGCTGGGCCAGCAACATCGTCGGGACCGTCGTGACCAGCAGCAGCTCGATAATCCTGGGCTTGGTCAGCGCGACCAGCCCGCGGGCGACGGTTCCGGCCGAACGGCGGCCGCCGCTGGCCAGGGCCCGCCGGTCCCGGGCCGAGGACTGCGGGTGCGCCCGCCGGGGATGCCGCCGCCGCCGTCGTCTTCACTCCTGGGCCTCGGGCGCCGCGTTCTCGCCGTCGGCTGCCGTCGCATCGCCGTCGGCTGTCTCCGCGGCGTCGTCCGGCGCCGGGTCGACCGGGGCCCGCCCCAGCAGGTTGACCTCGACTCTGGTCCGCCGCCGGGATACCCGGGATCGCGGTGTGGGACACCGGACGCTCCACGGGCGAGGTACGGTGCCCCGGCACGACGGTCGGCTTGGTGTACAGGATGTACAGGGCAACCGCCACCACGATGAACAGGAGCATGGGGAACGCGAAGGTCAGTATCGACCCGCCGAAGCTCCAGCCGTCGCTCACTTGAGATCCCCTCTTCCTGTTCTTCCTCGGCTCACGACGCCTACAGGGTGTAGAAAAGGAGCCAGAAAACCACCGCGACCAGCGCCAGGTAGTTCCAGACCGTCGAGAAGGCGCTCAGCGAGGCCTGGAACCGTTGCACCATGTGGGTCCCGGGTATGGTCGGCGGCTGCTCCACGAACGACATGGCCGGGATGAACCTGGACCTGGCGAGCAGGATTTCCAGCCAGAGCAGCACGGCGAGCTGGATGGTGAGGAACACGGGGTAGAAGCCGACGAAGACGCTCGAGTACCCCGAGCTGCCGGGCGGGAAGGGCAGGTCCGCGAGCTGGTAGATCTGCATCGCGACGGCCGCCAGGCCGAAGGCCATGGCGACGAGCGCGTCGATCTGCCAGACGGCCATGTGCCCGGCCTTGATCCGCTGCAGCCCGAAGTAGTGCACGCCGGCACTGATCACCGCCAGGAGCATGATGGTGGTGCCGATCCACAGCGACGGGTGCACGTAGCCCGATCCCTGCCACCGGCCGGACGAATTGAGCGAACGAAGGTAGAAGTAGGCGAACGCGAAACAGCCGAAGAGGAACGTCAGTCCGCCGATTGCCAGCCGGGCTCCGGTCCAGGCGGCGTTGAGCGCGGACTCGTGGTAAAAGCCTTCGTCCTCAGCCTGCGCCGCGCTCTCAGTCGAGGACTCGGCTATCGCATCAGTCATGGCCTAACCCTCTACTCGTCCGCTGACCGGCGCGTAGGCGGAGCCGATCACGCCGGGCGGCGGGTTGAAGTCCGCAACCGGGAGCGCGTCCGGCACGCCGTAGTCGTAAGGGCTGGCGAGGATCACCGGTATCCGCCGGAAGTTGTCCGGCGGCACCGGCGTGGGAAGCTGCCATTCCAGGCTCCGGGACCGCCAGGGGTTGGCAACCTCGGGTGTGCGCCAGAACGTCATCGACATGACGAAGTTGATCACGAAGATGAGTATCGAGACGCCCAGGCAGAACGCCGAGATCGAGACCCAGTCGTTGAGCGTCTCCAGGTTGCGTGCGTACTCGAACACCCGGCGCGGCATGCCCAGGATGCCGAGCGCGAACAACGGCATGAAGGTCGTGTTGAAGAAGATGAACATGGTCCAGAAGTGGATCTTGCCGAGCCTCTCGTTCAGCTTGATCCCGGTCATCTTCGGCAGCCAGTAGTAGATGCCGGCGAAGAACGCGAAGATCAGGCCGCCCATGATCGTGTAGTGGAAGTGCGCCATCACGAAGAAGGAGCCGTGCTCGGTCGTGTCCGCGGGAACGTCCGACAGGAACACGCCGGTGATGCCGCCGATCAGGAAGTTGAAGTAGAAGGCCAGCGCGAACAGCATGGGGATGGAGAACCTGATCTTGGCCTTCCAGAACGTCCCCATGGCGACGAGGAAGATGAACCCGGTCGGGATCGAGATGATTTCGGTGGTCAGCATGAACAGCGGCCGCATGTCCGGGTTGATCCCGCTATCGAACAGGTGGTGCTGCCAGACGAGGAAGGACGCCAGGCCGACCCCGACCATGCCGGCCACCGAGACCTTGTAGCCGAACAGCGGTTTCCGGCAGAACACCGAGATTATCTCCGAGATGAGCCCGAAGCCGGGCAGCGCCAGGATGTACACCTCGGGATGGCCGAAGAACCAGAACAGGTCCTCGTACAGGAAGCTGCTGCCGCCGAGCTGGTTGGCGAAGAACGCGGTCTGGAAGGTCCGGTCCTCGAGCGCCATATAGCACGCCCCGATCAGCACTGGCACCGCCAGCACCTGCAGGAACGACACGATGAACATCGACCAGACGAACATCGGCAGCCTGCTCCAGCGCATGCCGGGCGCCCGGTAGTTGATGATGGTGACGATCATGTTGAAGCCGGCCAGGATCATCGAGATACCCATCAGGCCGAACGCGAAGAAGTAGGCGTCCTCTCCCTGCGTCGCCTGGGTGGCCAGCGGCTCGTAACCGGTCCAGCCGGTGGAGAACCCGCCCATCAGCACGGCGGACAGCAAGATGACGTAGGCCGGCACGGTGAGCCAGAACCCGAGCGCCTCCAGCCGCGGGAACGCGACCCGCTTCGACCCGATCAGCAGCGGGCCGAAGTACTGCCCGAACGGACCGAGGATGACCGACGACATCATCATCATCATCATCGTGCCGTGCTCGCCGACCACCATCAGGTACTGCTGGGGGCCGATGAGGTGGTACGCCGGCGACAGCAGCTCGCTCCTGATCGCCATGGCGAACAGCCCGCCGGTCAGGAAGTAGACGATCATCCCGTACAGGTACTGGATGCCCACGACCTTGTGGTCCAGCGTGTACCTGAAGTACTTGCCCAGGCCGGGCTCCTGTACCCCGAGCAGCCGGGACTCCTCGCGCACGGGCTTGCCCAGCATCATCAGGAACAGGTCGTTGAACACGCCCAGGCCAGCCAGCCAGCCGAGCACGCCGAAGGCGTAGCCGAGCACGATGGCGACATCGTTCGTGTCCGCCAGGGAGCTGCGGTCGTACCCCCCGCCGAGGAAGTTGCCGAGCCAGTGGCCGAGGAAGTATCCGGCCACCGCCCCGATCACCCCGGCGGGGACTCCGGGGCGCCGCCACCACGGGTGCGTGGCCCCGACGATCTCGGGATCGCGGCCCGCGGGCTCAGCTCGCTCCGGCTTGGTCTCGATGGCCATCCCGTTACTCCTTCACCGGCTTCATGGCGGACAGGACGTGGGCCGCGGCCGGCGGCAGGAGGCGCATCATGGCGTCACCGGTTCGCTGGGCCCGTAGTAGTAGCCCGCGCCACCCGTGATGCCGTCGATCTTGACGATGTTCTTGCCGAGCTGGGGGACCACGGTGGGGTCGTAGGTCAGGGCGTACGGCGGCAGGGCGGCGAGCACCCCGTCCGACTGCTCCTTGGCCTGCACCCCGGCCGCCCACGTACGGAACGCGCTCTGCGAGAGGACGGTGCCGTCGGTGGTCATGGCGCCGTGCCAGATGCCGCACAGTTCGCTGCAGCGAACGAGTGAAGCTGCCCGTTGTCTTCACGGTCGTGTACGCCACGTTGTCCACCTGCGGGTTGGCGTCTGCCTTCACGCCGAGCAGGTAAGGCCAGAAGCTGTGGATCACGTCCAGCGAGGTCACGTGGAACTCGATCGGGGTGCCCACCGGCAGGTCGAGCGCCGTGGATTCCATCCCGCCGAACTGCGGATAACGGTAGGTCCAGGCCCACTGCTGACCGATCACCTGGACCTGGAGCGTGTCGTTCCCGCCTGGGGTCCACGCCGCCGTCTGGGTTCCGGCCAGCTTCCAGATCGGCGACGGGCCCTCGCCCGCTCCCGCACCGGCCGGACCGACGAGCTCGACGGTGCCGAACACGAACAGCCAGAGCACGATCATGGTCGTGCCGATGATCCACGTCGCCTGGACCTTGGTGTTGCCGTAGATCGCCGGGCCGTCGCTCTCGTCCCCCGGCCTGGCCCGCCAGACCACGATCGCGTAGCAGAAGTACAGCAGGACCCCGATGATCACCGGCGCCGCGGTGACCGCCAGCACCCCGATGTCGAACTGCTGGTGCGTCCGCGGACTCGGACATCCTGCCCGGCGGCATGTGCGGATACCAGGCGAACCAGATGACGAGGCAGGCGGCAACCGACAAGACGAGCCAGATCGCGAACAGGCGCCAGCCGTGCCTGGGCTCGGGCGACGCGTCCGCGGCCGGCCGCCGCTGGGGTGTCGATCGCGCTCACGCGGACACCACGTCCATTTCACCCATCATCCATCCCAGAGTCTGCATGGGACCGCTGTTGCCGTCGAGGAATCCGCCGCCGCAGGGGACGAAGCACTGCCAGCGGTACGTGCCCGTCGTCTTGGGGGACATGAAGCTGAACGTCTCGACCGCATAGGGGTTGCCACTCGTGGTACACGGCGAGGAACGAGCACAGGTTATTCGCCGAGAGCGGGGCGTTCGGGGAGGCCACCGGCACGAACACGCCGAGCTCGGGGATCGCGAACGAGTGCCCCACGTTGCAGTCCGACCACGAGTTGATGAGCGACGTCGTCTTGTCGGTCACGTACTCCTTGCCGTGCTGATCGAACTGCGAGACGGTCACCGTGCCGCCGAGCGTGCCCTGCACCTGGCTGAAGTAGTTATTCCGCAGCGGGGTGCAGCCGTCATAGCCGTAGATGGTCACGTTGACCTTCGTATTGGCCGGGACCGAGAACAGCGTGGTGTGCAGCCACTGCTTGGTCGCCTGGTCCTGGGTGTAGTAGGTCACCCAGTCCGGCCTGGTGGCGGAGTCATTCTGCGCATCCTCCTGCAGAACGACGTTGACCTGGCCGTTTGACGCTGTGTAGTGAACGATGGGCAGCTGCGTCGTCGCCGAACCGATGTAATACACGGCGACGAAGACCCCTACCCCCACCACGCAGAGGAAGGCGACGATCAGGGCCGCCGCCCGGGCCGCCACGGACACGCGCACCACCTCGTTTCTCAGGCCCGCAGCAGCAGCGGGGCGGTACTAGTCGGAAGCAAGTTCACATTCGGCCAGTAAGCAGGCAGTCGATGCCGGGCGACAGTATCCATGGTCAAGATGCCCTCATATTCCCATCGCGCGCCGCAAGGCAACAGTTCCGTCATGAAAGATGAAATTTTTTTCATCGGGAGTTCGGGGCGGCCCATCCTCGACGGAATAAGAAAGAAGGGGAAAGAAAACAGAAGCGCCGTCACGGAGCAGCGAGTTGACCGAAAGGCGGCGCAGGTGCTCGTATGGTGGCGCCGGCCAGACCCGCGCGGCCGGGAGTCGTAGGAGAGACCATGTCGAAATCACCAGCGGCCGCATATCGGCCTACCGGCTGGCCCGTGCTGCGGACCCCCCGATGGATGCTGGCCGCCGCAGCGGTCCTCGTCCTCGGGCTGGTGCTCGTCGCCATCCCGCACCGGCCATCCGACCGCGCAGCGAGCCGCTGACCTGCGAGGCATGGTCAATGACGTGACCACCGACATCGAGTCGTGCGCGGGAGGGGTCACCGATTCGCTCACGGCCCTGCGGGCCATCGAGTCCGGCACGAGCCACGACGTCAAGACGGCGGTGACGATCGCCAACACGGCCACGGCGAACTGCTCACCCGGCAACAACATGCAGATGGAGGACCTGGTCCAGTACCAGGTTCCGGAGTCGCTGGCCTCATTTCGCCTCGATGCGGCGGTGAACGACCTTGTCACCTGGGCGTTCCCCCTCGCGCAACGGGTTCAGAGCGACGTGGCCAGCCGAGTGGCCGCCACGACGCCAGCCGAGATCGAGAGCACGTCCGCGCAGTTGCGCCGAGACCAGCAGGCAATGGACGCGCAACGTGCACTGATAGACCAGCTCTTCACCTCGGCCAGCACAGCGCTTTCCGCTCACGTGGCACCGCCCAGCCTGCCCAGCTGAGTGGTGCTGTTCCGCCGGAACGGATCCTGGCAGCGCAGCGGAGCGCGCTAGATGAAATTTTTTTCATCTTTCCTGTTCCCTTTGTTATCTGGGCAAAGGGATGCGTAACTGATATCGTCCGGTTGCCTACTGCCGCGGGAAGTCCGCAGCGCGCAGAAAGGACCGGCGCCGTGTCTGGCATGAACTCGGGGATAAACCCGGCCGGCCCTTTCCCGGTGGCCGCATTCCGGTCGGCGCTGATTCACGGGTCCTCGAGGTAGGCCACGATGAACTATCTGCTGAACAACTGGTCCTTCGACCCGTTCCTCGTCGTGGCCGTCCTCGTCGCGGCCTGGCATGAGGCGGGCTTGCGGCAGCTGGCCCGGCGGTCCCGGCCGGAGCGGACCCGGCAGCGGCGGCTTCGGTCGGCGTGCTTCTACGCCGGACTTGCCGTGCTGCTGCTGGCCGTCGAGTCACCGATTGACTACTGGGCCGATGATTACTTCTTCGTGCACATGATCCAGCACCTGCTGCTGATGTTCGCCGCCCCTACCCTGATCGTCGCCGGCGCCCCGTGGCAGCCGCTGCTGGCCGCGCTGCCCGCTCACCTGGGCCGCGCCGCCACCCGCGGCGTCCTGGCCGGCGGCTGGTCCCGGCCGCTGCGCGCGGCCGCCGGGTTCCTGCTGCGGCCCTGGGTGTCAGTGGTCCTCTTCAACGCGGTGATGATCGCCTGGCATGTTCCCGCCCTCTTCGACGTGGGCTGAAAACAACCAGGCGTGCACATCTGGCTGATGCACGGCAGCTTCCTCGCCGCGGGCTTGCTGTTCTGGCTGCAGTACGTCCCCTCGCCGCCGTTCCGCCGCCGGATGCCGCTGACCAGCCGCGCCGCCGCCCTCTTCGGCACCAACGTGGTGATGATCATGCTGGCCATGGCACTGAGCATCTTCAGCCGGACCTCGGTGTACCCGGTCTACAGCCACCTGCCCGGCGTGACCTTGCCCCCGTTCGCCGACCAGCAGATCGGCGCGTCGATCTTGTGGGTCTGCGGGGACTTCTGGGCCCTGCCCACCATGATCGTCATCATCCGGCAGATCGCCGGCGGCGACAGGCGGCCTCAGCGCCACCCTCGACCGCGGGCTCAGGCGCATGTCGGCGCGCTGGCCGCAACCCCGTCCAGCCGCCGAGCTGACACCGGACAGGCGGTTAGCGACGATGAGATCCAGCAGGCAAGTGCCACCGACGGCGCGGCTACAGCCAGGCGGCCAGGAACGCGGACGCGCGCCCTGGCGCCCCGAATCGCCGGGCGTGGATGTGGCGGCGGCGGCGCGGTCGCCGTCATCCTCGTCGCCGGGCTCGTCACCGTGGTCGTCGCCGGCCGGCGGCACGACGCCGCCGCTCTGGCCGGGCAGCGGCCCTCGGGCATCCCGGCGAGCTTTTCGCTCCCCACGATCAACCTGATGGGCCTGTCCCCCGTCCCCGCCCGGGCGGCGCCCGGCTTCCGGCTCACCGACCAGAACGGCAGGACGCTGGCACTGTCCAGCCTGCGCGGCAAGGTCGTCGTCCTCAACTTCATGGACCCGCACTGCACCGACATCTGCCCGCTGGTCTCCCAGGAGTTCGTCGACGCCCAGCGCGACCTCGGCCAGGCGGCCGGGCAGGTCGTCTTCGCCGCCGTCAACGTCAACCAGTTCTTCAACCGGGTTTCCGACGTCGCGGCGTTCTCGAACGAGCACCAGCTCAGCTCGATTCCCAGCTGGCATTTCCTTCACCGGGCCGACTGAACTCGCTGCAGGCAACCTGGCGCGACTACAACGTCGCGGTCGCGGCGCCCAACCCCAAGGCGGACATCGTGCACACCTCGGTCATGTACTTCATCGGCCCGGACGGCCGCGAGCGGTACATCGCCCTCCCGATGGACGACCACACGACGTCGGGGGCCGCGTACCTGCCGCCCGGACAGGTCGCGGCCTGGGGCCGGGGCGTCGCCCAGGTCGCCGGATCCTTGGTGCCCTAGCTGCCCGCCGGCGGCGCCAGCTACCCGGTCGCCGGGAGGCCATCAGGGTAAGGCGCGAACAGCATCTGCTTCCGCCCCTGACGCTCAGCGGGCAAGGCTCGCTAAGCGTGGATTTTGGCGCTCGCCGCTAACGCCATCAAGGCATGGGCGCCAAGATGATCGAAATATCACGTATGCCGGATATTCATAAATCTGACGGCGAAGCCTACGATGACCAGGTGAGGATCACCCAGCTCCGGCGGACCGGCTGCGTGAAAGACGCGCATCGGTGGCGCCAGCGGGTGCAGGAGGCATGATGGCGGCGTCCAGGACACGAAGCCTCGCGCCCCGGACTCCCTGGCTGACAGGCAAGGCCCTGCGGCTGCACGCCACGCTGATCGCCGTCGCCTTCGGGTGCCTCGCCGCCGGCGGATTCGAGCTTAGCCGGGCGCTGTCCGGTAACAGCTCAGCTGGGTGTACGTATTCGAGTGGCCGTTCTTCGCAGGCTTCTCGGTGGTCATCTGGTGGCGGTTGCTGCACGAAGACGGCCCGGCCGGGCCAGCGTCAGCGCCGCGCTTCCCGCAGGCACCTGGCGTCCGGCCGACGCCCGCGCTAGGCCGGAGGACGCCATCGAGGACGATCAGTTGCGTGCGTGGCAGGACTACCTGGGGCGGCTCCATCCGGAGCACCGGCCCGGCGGCCCGCCACCCGCGCGAAGGTCGCGTTAGAGCAACTGCGCGCGGTCCGGCCGCACCGGGCTACCTGACGTCCAGACCGGTGACCGCGCGGCCGATCAGCATGCGCTGGATCTCCGAGGTGCCCTCGAAGATCGTGAAGATCTTGGCGTCGCGGTGCCACCGCTCCACCGGGTAATCCCGGGTGTAGCCGTTGCCGCCCAGGATCTGGATGGCCTGCTCGGTGACCCGGACCGCGGTCTCCCCCGCGACCAGCTTGGACATCGACCCTTCGGCATTGGTGAACGGCTTGCCCTGCCGCGCCATCCAGGCCGCCCGCCAGGTCAGCAGGCGGGCCGCGTCCACCGCGGCGCGCATGTCCGCGAGCATGAAGGCCACCGCCTGGTTCTGCCCGATCGGCCGGCCGAACTGCACCCGGGTCTGCGCGTACTCGGTGGCGTACTCGGCCGCGGCGCGGGCCACCCCGACGGCCATCGCGGCCACGCCGGGACGCGAGGCCTCGAAGGTCTTCATCGCGGCCTGCTCACCGCTGCGGCCGCCTTCGCGGACCCGGGCCAGCCGCTCCTCGAGCTTGTCCCGGCCGCCGACCACGCACCGGCCGGGGACCCGGACGTCGGACAGCACGACCTCGGCGGTGTGCGAGGCCCTGATCCCGTGCTTGCGGAACTTCTGCCCCATGGACAGGCCCGGGGTCCCGGGCGGCACGATGAAGCTCGCCTGCCCGCGCGACCCCAGGGCCGGGTCGACCGAGGCTACGACCACGTGCACGTTCGCGATGCCGCCGTTGGTGACCCAGGTCTTGACCCCGTTCAGCACCCACTCGTCGGCGGCGGCGTCATAGGTCGCGCGGGTCCTGATCGCGCCGACGTCGCTGCCCGCCTCGGGCTCGGAGGAGCAGAACGCGCCCAGCTTGACCTCCCCCGGGCTGCCGAACATCTGCGGGCACCACTCCCCGATCTGCTCGGGCGTCCCGTTGGCCACCACCGCCACCGCGGCCAGCGAGCTGCCGACCAGGGAGAGCCCGATCCCCGCGTCGCCCCAGAACAGCTCCTCGAACGCGACCGGGATGCCGAGCCCGGATCCCTCCATGTACTGCTGCCCGTAGAAGTCCAGCGAGTACAGCCCGATCTTGGCGGCTTCCTCGAGCACCGGCCACGGGGTTTCCTCGCGCTCGTCCCACTCCGCGCCGGCCGGCCGGACGACCGAGGCCGCGAACTCGTGCACCCAGCGGCGCATCTCCGTCAGGTCATCCCCCAGATCCAGCGAGAACACCGCGGGACCACCATCGCTCATGCTTCCTCCGGGTCACCAGTTACTCAAGAGTAACATCGTGGTTCCGGCCGCGGGAAACATGATCGTCCGCAATCCAGGATTTTTCTGCCGAACGGGTGGCTACCAGCCCTCCTTCCGGTCTCAGCGGCTGTGGTCCAGGCCTTCGGCCGGTCTCAGCAGCCGCGGGGCCGGGCTTCAGACCTGGTAGAAATTGCGCTCCCAGCGGTGCCGGGCCACGATGTCCCGCTGCGCGGCGCTCAGCCCCTGGCCGTCGCCCACCGCGGCGTTGCGCTCCACGTTCCGGACGGTCCGCATGCCGGCGATCACGGTGGAGACGGCCTCGTGGCTGAGCACGTAGCGCAGCGCGACCTCAGCCAGCTGGCCGTCGTCGATGCCGAGGTCGGCGGCGAGGGCGTCCGCGTGCCGCTTGACCTGCTCCTTGCGGTCACCGCCGAAGAACCGTTGGCGGAAGTCCCCGTCCGGGAAGGTGACGTCGGGAGTGATCCGCCCGGTGAGGCCGCCCTCGTCCAGCGCGACCCGGACGATGACGCCGACGCCGTGCTCGGCGCAGGCGGGCAGCAGATGCTCCTCCGGTGCCTGGTGGAACGCGTTGTAGATCACCTGGACGGCGTCGACGTGACCGCTGCGGACCAGGGCGAGGGCGTTGTCCGGCTGGTAGTCGTTGACGGACACGCCGAAGAACCGGATCTTCCCCTCCCGCTTGAGGTCCCCGATGGTCTCCAGCCAGTCACCCCGGCCCGTCCACTCATCGCTCCAGACGTGAAACTGGAGCAGGTCGAACGCCTCCAGGCCGGAGACGCGCAGGCTCGTCTCCAGGCTGGCCCGGATGTGGTCGCCGGGGAACGCCTCGGCCGGGTCGACGCCGTCCGGCGCGGGCCAGATCCGGTTCTTGGGCGGGACCTTGGTCGCCACGTAGAGCGGGTCGCCGCGGTGCTCGCGGACGACCTGGCCGACGATGCGCTCGCTCTCCCCGTAGCCCCGGGCGGTGTCGATGAAGTTCACGCCGAGTTCGATCGCCCGGTGCAGGGCGCGGACGGACTCGTCCTCCTGGGCGCCGATCCACCCCGAGCCGCCGATCCCCCATGCCCCGAAGCCGATCTCCGATACCGACAGTCCCGTCTTGCCGAGCGGACGATGCTGCACGCTTCCTCCAGTGAAAAGGTTTTCCTCGTCGTTATCTTACTGAGAGCTGTGTGACGGGCGGGCCTGACATACATGGGCGCGGAGCGGGTAGCTCGCCTCTGGCTGCCAGCCGGCGGTCCGGAAGGCGATCGAGAGGACTCCGATTATGGGCTTGTTCAAGAGATCGAAGCAGACCGCGCGGCCCAGCAGGAAGCCGAGCCTGCGTGAGCGCCGCGCGGCCGAGCGTACCGCGCGGGCCGAGGCCAGCCTGGTCGAAACCGAGCAGAAGATCCACCAGATCGCCGACGACGCCCGCCGCGACCTCAAGGCGTAGCCTCCTCTGCCTGCTCCGCAGTCGCCTCCAGTTCCGCTGCCGTCTCCAACCCGCCGCGCTAGCCGCCGCCGTCGCTGTGCGCCGCGCGCCGCGGACGCCCGCCCGCCGGGCCGCCGCCGAAGGTGGTCGGTGGCACCCGGACCACCCTCTTACGTGGTCTGGGTGCCACCGACCACGTAAGCGGACGCGAAACCAGGGGCGGCACGAGCCTGCGGGTCAGGGGGGCGGTTGAGGTCATCATGGGGCCGCCGGAGGCGGGCCGGGGCCTTGGCGATCCTCAGTCGCGGGCGTGGTGGTCGAGGAATTCGTAGATGTCGGCGTCGTCGACGCCGGGGAAGCTGCCGGCGGGCAGCGCGGACAGGATGTGCGAGTGGGCCCGGGCCGAGGGCCAGGCCTGGCCTTCCCACCGCTCGGCCAGCGCGGCCGGCGGGCGGCTGCAGCACTCGCCGTCGGGGCAGGCCGAGTGGGTCCTGGTGGTCGCCTCGCGGCCGCGGAACCAGCGTGAGTGCTCGAACGGCACGCCGAGGGTGATGGCGAAGCCGCGGTCGGCGCGCGGGTCGACCTGGGCCACGCAGAAGTAGGTGCCCGACGGGGTGTCGGAGTACTGGCAGTACGGGGAGTAGCGGTCGGCCGCCCCGAACACCTGCCGGCCCGACCACTGCCGGCACAGCCGCTGCCCCTCGATCGCCCCCGACGGGTCGGCCGGGAAGATCACGCCGTCGTTCTCGTAGGCCTTGTAGATGATGCCGCTCGCGTCGTTCTTCACGAAGTGGCACGGCAGGCCCAGGTGGTGGGTGGCCAGGTTGGTGAAGCGGTGCGCGGCCATCTCGTAGGACACCGAGAACAGGTCGACCAGGTCCTCGACGGCGAGATCGCGGTTCTTCTTGGCCTGGTCGAGCAGCGGCGCCGCCGCGACCTCCGGCATCAGGACGGCGGCGGCGAAGTAGTTCACCTCGACCCGCTGGCGCAGGAAGTCGGCGAAGTCGCGCGGCACCTGGTGGCCGAGCAGGAAGTGGCCGAGCGCCTGCAGGACGACCGCGCGCGGCGAATCGGCCCCGACCGGCTCCTGCTTGACGTAGATCCGGTGGTTACGCAGGTCCGTCAGCGAGCGGACCGACCGCGGGAGGTCCTGGACATACCGGATGGCGAAGCCGTGATGGTTCATCACCGAGTTGAGCATGCCCTGGGACAGCGCGCCGCCGGCGTAGCCGACGGCGCGCAGGGTGCCGGCCGCCTCCCGCTCGATGAGGTCGAAGTAGTTGCCCCGCTCCCTCATGGCGTCGCGCAGCGCCGCGTTGGCCGCCCGGGCCTCTTCCGGGGTGGCGGCGGGCTTGGACTGCTGGGTGCGCAGCTCCGCTGCCACCGCGACCAGGTGCTCGAGCACGTCGGTGGGGACGCGCGCGCCGATCTTCAGCTGCGGCAGGCCGAGCCGCCGGTACGAGGGGTCCTGCTGCGCGTCGGCCAGGGCGATCTCCAGCTGGGCCCGGCGGCTGGGCGGCTGGCGGCTCAGCAACTCGGTCACTGGCACCGACAGGGCCGCCGCCAGCTGCTCGATCAGCGAGAGCTTCGGCTCCCGGCGGCCGTTCTCCATGAGCGACAGGACCGAGGGCGCGCGGTCGATCCGCTCGCCGAGCTCGGCCAGGGTCAGGCCGCGCATCCGGCGCAGGTGACGGAGCCGCTGACCAAAGGTCACAAGGTCTATACCATCGGTGTAGACCAAATTTTGCGAATCTTTAATCACAAAGCTCAGTATAACTTTCCAAATTGAAAAAAACAGCAAATCTTTACAGCTTGACTGCCCTAGGCAGGACGCCGGAGCCGGAGGATAACACCCTGAGGTGAAGGACCGGACACACCTGAGGAAGGCACCAAAGTGGAGACGATCAGCCAGCAAGCGGCCCGCCTGCAGAACGAATGGGACACCAGCCCCCGCTGGAACGACACCAAGCGGACCTACTCGGCTGAGGACGTCGTGCGCCTGCGCGGCTCGGTCACGGAGGAGTTCACGCTGGCCCGGCGCGGCGCCGAGCGGCTGCGCAAGCTGCTGGCCGAGGAAGACGCCGTGACCGCGCTCGGCGCGCTGACCGGCAATCAGGCGGTGCAGCAGGTCAAGGCCGGCCTGCAGGCCATCTACCTGTCCGGCTGGCAGGTGGCGGCGGACGCCAACCTGGCCGGCCAGACCTACCCGGACCAGAGCCTCTACCCGGTCAACTCGGTGCCCCAGGTCGTCCGCCGGATCAACAACGCGCTCCAGCGCGCCGACCAGATCGCCTGGTCCGAGTCCGAGGACGGCGACCTGACCGGCTCGCCGTACTGGCTGGCCCCGATCGTGGCCGACGCCGAGGCCGGGTTCGGCGGCGTGCTGAACGCCTTCGAGCTGATGAAGTCCATGATCGCGGCCGGTGCCGCGGGCGTGCACTGGGAGGACCAGCTGGCGTCCGAGAAGAAATGCGGCCACCTGGGCGGGAAGGTCCTCATCCCGACCGGCCAGCACATCAAGACGCTGAACGCGGCCCGGCTGGCCGCCGACGTGTGCGACGTGCCCACGCTGGTCATCGCCCGCACCGACGCGCAGGCGGCCACGCTGCTGACCTCGGACGTCGACGAGCGCGACGAGCCGTTCGTCACCGGCTCGCGGACCGCGGAAGGCTTCTACCGGGTGCGCAACGGGATCGAGCCGTGCATCGCCCGGGGCCTGGCCTACGCGCCGTATTCCGACCTACTCTGGATGGAGACGTCCAAGCCCGACCTCGACGTGGCCCGCGAGTTCGCCGAGGCCATCAAGAACGAGTACCCGGACCAGCTGCTCGCCTACAACTGCTCGCCCTCGTTCAACTGGAGCGCGCACCTGGACGAGGCGACGATCGCCAAGTTCAGCAAGGAACTCGCCGCCATGGGCTACCGGTTCCAGTTCATCACGCTGGCGGGCTTCCACGCCCTCAACCACTCGATGTTCGACCTGGCCAAGGGCTTCGCCGCGGAGGGCATGCCTGCCTATGTCCGGCTCCAGCAGGCCGAGTTCGCCGCCGAGACGGCCGGCTACACCGCCACCCGCCACCAGCGCGAGGTCGGCACCGGTTACTTCGACCGGGTGACCTCGGCGATCTCCCCGAACGCGGAGACCGTCGCGCTGTCCGGCTCCACCGAAGCCGAGCAGTTCCACGCCGCGTAAAACCACCGCGCGACCCCGCCCGGCCCGCGAATCGTAAAACCGGCAAAGTACGAAAAATACCGGTCGCGGGTTGCGGCGGGGTTGTCGGCCCGTAGCAGTGCGGTAGAAGCGTTCGAACACTTCTATTTTTTTTCTAATCTCCTCCATAACGTCGGGCGTTATGAGGACACTACGGGGAATGCGCGGGCTGGCCACGACCGTCGGCGCGGTGGTTTTGACGGGTGCTGCAATCATCGGCACGGCCCACGGAGCGGCGGCGGCCACGGCCGGGCACCGGGGGATCCTGGTGCCCGGCAACCCGGCGCGGAGCATGGCGCCGGCGACGTCGCTGCTGACATCGTGCAGCGCGGGTGACAACAGCAGCACGTGCAACCAGCTGGCGCTGACGGCGATCGGCCGCGCCCGCCAGTCGCTGGAGAAGATGGGCGGCATGTCGTTCTCGCGGCCGGCCTACGCCAGGCTCACGCCCGCCCAGCAGCTGTTCGTCGTGGTGAACCTGGAGCGCACCGAGCGCGGCCTGGCCCCGGCGGTGGTGTTGAGCAAGTCCCTGAGCGCGATCGCGCAGGCCGGCGCGCAGGCGGGCCGCGACCCGGCCGTCGGCCGGGTGGCGCGGACCCTGCCCGGCGGCGGCCGGACCGTGTACGTGGGCGCGACCTGGTCCGGTGGCTGGATCAACGCGCTCGGCGCCGACTACGCGTGGATGTACGACGACGGCCCTGGCGGCAGCAACCTCGACTGCCGCGGGGGCAGCGCCAAGCTGTGCTGGGGACACCGGGACATCCTGCTCACCAATGCCGGCCAGGCGTCCTGCCACGGCGGCGCGGGCGCCCTGGCCATGGGCACCGGGCACGCGGCCCGGGGCGCCGGCTACGGCGAGAGCGACACCGTCCTGATGGCCGCGGCGTGCGGCCACGCTCCCGCCGACGCCACGTTCACCTGGGCCAAGGCCAAGAAGCGGCTGGGCATCCGCTAACCCGGATGCGGGGGCACGTCAGCTGTACTCGGCCGGTCCCCAGGGGGCCTGCGGCGGACCGGAAGGACCCGGTCCGCCGGGGTCAGCCTGGGGATGCGGCCTGGTCTGGGTCCAGTCCGAGAGCAGGCTGCTGTCGGCCTGCATCGTCTGGGTCGCCTGCAGGTCGGGGAAGCTGGCCGTGGTACCCGAGTAGGGACCGGAATCGGCCAGCACGCGCTGGCGGCGCCATCGCGAGGGGACGAACAGCGGGATGACCATGGCCAGGCCGGCCAGGGCCAGCACCCCGTCGAAGAGCATGGCCTCGAAGCCCGCGCCGTAGGGCTTGGATTTCAGCGGGATGTACTGGACCGCGTGCCGCACGCTGAACAGGTACAGGCCGGTCCAGCCGAGCAGCGCCAGGCCGGGCAGCCCCGCCGCGAGCGGCGAGATCCTCGGTGCCGCGATCAGCAGCCCGGCGACCAGGCCGGCCCCCAGGAGCGCGCCGAAGCCCTCGAGCACGGCATGGTTGTGCAGCAGGGAGCCGCCGGCGCCGGGCAGCGCCCCGCTGCCGGGCCCGGCCGGCCCGATGAGCAGCTTCAGGTACCCCCAGGAGGCCGCGAAGAACACCACGGCGGCCATGACGATCGCCAGCACGACACCCATGAGATGGCGCATGTCGCTCACCCCTTAGTAATCCGTTCACGGCAGCTTACGGCGGGGGCACCTCACCCGTCCCGAATCGCCCCAAGCCGGTCACTTTCTCCCCCGCAGCCGCACGCGCAGCCGGTTCACCGGATCGATCAGCGCGTAGGCCCCGTAGGCGCCACGTGCGACCAGCCGGAACTTCGCGCCGCGGGGGCCGGGCGGGAACTGGTACCCGGCGGGCCGCCAGCGCCGGAAGTCGGCGGACATCCGGCGGAAGAACTCGCGGCGGCGGCGCCGCGGCACCAGGGGCAGCAAGGTGGTGTAGTGCCAGATGGCCCGCTCGAATACGGCGGTATAGACGGCGGGCGGGATGACCGGGGCAGGCAGGCCCGCCCGTTCGGAAAAAAAGTCAAAGACCCGCTGGTAGGAATCGAAGATATTGAAATTCGCGGCGCTGACGCTGGCCAGGTACGAGCCGCGGCGGCCCCGCCGGTAGCGGTAGCACACCCGGTCGAGCACGCCGATCCGCCCGGCGGTCAGCAGGGCCAGCGCGGTGACCGGCACGTCCTCGTGCGGGGCCGGCCCCGCGGAGCCGAACGACAGGCCCAGCCCGGCCAGGAAGTCGCGGCGGAACACCTTGCTCCACGCGGTCATCGTCAGGTGGATCAGGCCGGGGTTGGCCGCGAGCGGGCCTGCTTCCGGTCCGCGCAGGTACCTCGCGCCATCGCTCGGGCTGGTCGTGCCGTCGGGGTAGAGGTTCTCGAAGTCGGTGATCAGCACGTCGGGCCGCAGCCGGGCCAGCGCTTCGGCGACCGCGGCCAGGGCGCCCTCGGCCAGCTCGTCGTCCCCGTCGACGAACCACACGTACTCCCCCGTCGCTTCCTTGGCCCCCAGGTCGCGGGCCGGGCCGGGTCCGCCCGCGACGGGGGTGGTGAGGACCCGGAGCCGGGGATCGTCGCGGGCGGCCAGGATGGCACCGCAGCGGTCCGGGGACGCGTCGTCGACGGCGATCACTTCGAGCGAGGCCGGGGCCCCGCCGCCGCCGGCGGCGGCCAGGCCAGCAGGTCCGAGCACCGAGTCCAGGCAGCGATCCAGGTAGGCCTCGACCCCGTGCACCGGGATGACCACGCTGATCAGCGGCATGGCTCCGAACCCTATCCGGCCGGCCCGCGAGGCTTATCCGCCGGGAGCGATTCGGCCTGGCTGTGCGGTTCGGTCATCGCGAGCCGCTAGCCGGGGTGCGGTCCTAGTCGGCCTGGGCGTCGATGGAAGCGGTCAGGTCACGCAGGGCGGGCGCGGCGTCGCGCAGGGCGGCCCGGTCAGTGTGCGGCAGACCGGTCAGCGCCGCCTGGATGATGTCCTCGTTCACCCGGTGCCAGCGGGTCACCGCGTCCGTGCCCGCCTGCGACAGGTCCAGGCTGACAGTCCGGCGGTCGCCCGCGCCGTCAGCGCCGGGTGTCCGCGTCACGTAGCCCGCGGACTGGAGCCCGCCGAGCAGGGTGGCCACCGAGCTGGGTGCCAGCCGGAGCAGCCGGGCGAGCTGGCTCGGCCTGATGCCCGGGTGCTCGGTGATGCAGGAAAGCAGCTCGAGCTGGGCTACGGACAGGCCGAGGGCGGGATCGGCCGCGCGCGCCGCCCGGCGCATGGCCCGGCGCAGCCGGGACACGATGTCGGCCAGGTCAGGGCCGATCTGCGCTGGGCCGATCTGCGCTGGAGCTACCCGTTCCTGGGCTACGCCGCCCTCAGTGGAATGCACCTGACGGGTCCGCCTCCCCTGGGCCGATCGGCTGGCCCCGCGCCTGCGCCCGGGTGGCCGCCGCGATGACGGCCGCTGCCGCGACGCGGCGGCAAGCACGCCGAACGCGGGCCGTGCCTGTTCCGTCCCAGGGTACCCGGTATTGCCGGCCTGGTAACTCTGGCTACCGAGATGCCAGGCCAGGGCCATCAGCGAGATGCCCAGCGTGGTGCCCATCCCCCGAAGTCGTGCTCCATGGCCGGGAAGGTGATGGTCACGATGCTGGCGTCCAGCTGGCCCATCAACGCGCCGAAGCACACCACGCCGACGGCGAGCCACGGCGCCCGGCGGCTCTCCCGTATCGCGGCGGGCCGTGCCTGCTCATGCAAAATACTTCTGTAAGCGAACATCTTACGGACCGGCTAGCAATATAGTTCTGTAAGCGAACAATCGAGTCGGCGTTTGCCGGGATTAACTCCGGACATGCCGGGCGCGGTACTGGCCTTGGCGTTCAGGACCCGACAAACTCAAGGGGTGGAGTGGTCCAGGTCTGCGGGCCCGCCGCTCGGCTACAGTACGCCGGGGTAGTGCCAGCGAAGCCAGTGCCAGCTCAGGCACCGGATCAGCCGGGTACGACACCCGGCCGCGGCAGGACCGGCGTGGATGCGGGCCGGAGCGGAAGGGACGACGATGCAGGAACTGCGCTTCGTCGCGGTGAGCGAGGACGGCCGCTACGCTGTCCTCGCGGTGCCGGGGCGCAGCGCACGCTTCACGTTGCCGATTGACGAGCGGCTCAGGGCAGTTGCCCTCGGCCAGTCCTCCCGGCTCGCGCAGTACGAGATCGAAGTGGAGAGCCCGTTGCGACCCAAGGAGATCCAGGCACGAATCCGGGCCGGGGAAACGGTGGAGGAAATCGCGGACGCGGCAGGCATCGCAGTCGAGCGAGTCCGCTGGTTCGAGGGCCCGGTCCTGGCCGAGCGTGCCTACGCGGCAGACCAGGCTCAGCTGGCGTCGGTAAGACGCCAGGGGGACGCCATTCCTTCGTCCCCCGGGCCCCGGCTGGGCGAGATCGTGACCGAGCGGCTGAAGGCCCTCGGGACCGATCCTGAAGACGCGCAGTGGGACGCGAGGAAACTCGGCGACGGCAACTGGCAGGTCCACCTGACGTTCACCTCCGGCGGCCGCCTGCACACCGCCGAATGGAACTTCGACCCGCGCCGCCGGCACGTGGTCCCGGCCGACGACAATGCCGTCCGGATGTCGCTGCCGGGCGGCGAGCCGCTGCAGCCGGCCGCGCCGGCGCCCGGCGAGGCGACCGTGACGCAGCTGGCGCCGCGGCTGAGCACCGCGACCGCCGTGCACGGCAACGGCGCGCTGGCCGGAAGCGCCGTCGGCAACGGGATCGGTAACGGGCTGGGCAGTGGCCTCGGAAGCGGGCTCGGCAACGGCGGGCGCGCCCGGCAAGAACGCCCGGCACCCATGCGGCCCGCCGCACCCGAGCCGTGGGCGAGTGAGCCGCGGGTCACCGAGCCGCGAGGCACAGAACCCTGGGCCGGTGAGCCGCAGGTGAGCGAGCCCCGCGTCGCAGAATCCCGTGTCACCGAGCCCCAGGCTCCGGAGCCGCGCGAGACTGACGCTCCGGCCGCCGCCGCTCCCGCCTTGCCGAGTGCCCCTCCGATGCCGAGCGCGCCTGCGGTCAGCCCGGCTACGGTGGCCGCCCAGGTCGTGCCGACCGCACCACCAGGGCGGCACTCGCAGGCCCCGCCGGGGCCGCATCCGGCGCGGCACGCCGTCCGGCCCAGGACCGCGGGGCTCGGAGCCGCGGACGCTGATCGCGCGGGGCACGGCCGGCCGAGGCTCCGGTTCCGTCGGCTCCCCCGGCGGCCGAAACGCGGGCCGCCGAAGCGCCAGCCGCGGCGCCCGCGGCGGAGGCCGCGAACGAGCAGGCGGCGCGGCAGGGGCGTAAGTCGGCGCGCGGCAAGCGGGCCTCGGTACCGTCCTGGGACGAGATCATGTTCGGGAACTCGCGCCAGCGGGACTTATCCGTAGCCGCGAGAATCGCGGGGCAGCAAAAGTGCTGACAGGGCGCCGGCCACGCTGACAGGCGGCTGTGCGCGTCTTCACATAGGAGCTGGACCTTATGACGTTGGCACGTCCAAGCCGAGGTCCAGGCGCTGCAACCCGTTACCCTACAAATGATCCTTCGGTTCGCGGGAATGGGATGATCGAGATGTCGCCATTGCGCGGCTTGGTAACGGCCAAGAGAGAGCAGGTCCTGACCGTCGCCGCACGCCATCACGCCAACCGTGTCCGCCTGTTCGGCTCAGTCGCCCGCGGCGATGACCGCCCAGACAGCGATATCGACTTCCTGGTCGACTTCAGCCAGGACAGTTCTCTCTTCGACCTCATCCGGATGACCAGGGAACTCGAAGAACTCCCTGGCCACTCCGTCGATGTCGTGTCCGCCGGCGGACTGAAAGAACGCGACCAGCACATCCTCAGCGAGTCCGTCGACCTGTGAGCCGCGGCGACGAGCAGAGGGTGGAGGACATCCTCGATGCTTCCGATCAGATCCTGGACGTCGTGAAGGACGGGCGGGATGCGTGGGACCCCGAGGGGGTCGTCCGAACCGCCGTTTCACCCTACGCTTTCTAGCGGAGCAGGTTCTAATATCAACGTCGGCAGGAAAGAGGCGACAAGGTGACGTCAGGCGACCGGACCCGCCGCAGGCGGCGGCTGTGTCGCGTGCCCGCGGCCGGCGCGGCGGCAGCGGCGGCCCTGGTCCTGGCCGGCTGCGGGACGGCCGGATACGGCGCGCCGGTGGCGCCGACCATGATGACGGTCAAGAGCGAGGCGTTCGTCTCCGGGACGCTGTCGCAGCATTACACCTGTCACGGCGCGAAATTCAACCCCCCGCTGAACTGGTCGGGCGCGCCCGCGGCTACCAAGAGCCTGGCGCTTATTGTCGACGACTCCTCAGCGCCGATCACGCCGTTCATTTACTGGCTTGTTTTCGACATCAATCCGGGGTCCACCGACATCCAGGAGAACTCGCTGCCCACGGGCGCGCGGCAGGGGGTGAACAGCGCCGGTACCTCGACCTATGACGCTCCGTGCCCCGGATCCGGCCGGCACTCGTACCGGTTTACCGTTTATGCGCTGAACAAGACGCTCAGCCTGCCCAGCGGGGCGCCGCTGGAGTCGGTTTGGCGCGCCATCGCGGCGGCCACAATCGGGCGCGGCAGAATAGTTGTATCCACTAATACGTGATCAGCCAGATACTTCACGTAATCGGCCATTACCGCAACTTTTTCAAACCTGTGACAGGTTAGCCGGTCGTGAGTAACAATCGATGATCAAGCGGGTTCACGGCGCTCGCTACACGAGGGAAGGCGCGCGTCACTAGGCCGCGTGCGCCTAGCTGGCGCCGTTCACCAGGCCCGGGCATCTGGATGGAGACCATGTACCTGGTCGTGGGACTGGCCATCGTCGCGCTTGCCGGCATCGTGGCCGTCTTCTATTTCAGCAAGCGCGGCGGCAAGCGGCCCAGGGCCGCCGGAACGGGCCGGGTCGCGGCTAACCGCGCCGGGACGGCCAGCCGCCCGCCGGGCCGGCCCCCCCGGACGGGCCAGACGGAGTTCGCCCTCCGGGCCTCGGGCCCGCCTCGCGCCGCCGGTGACAGCCGCCGACCCGGGACGCGGGCCGGCACGCTGACCGAATCATGGCCCAGTTCCCCGGGCGACCGGGAAGAGCTCTCGCCGAGTGACGCCTGGCCCGGCGACACCGCGGACACGGACCCGGGATTTCGTGCGGCTGACCCGGGATTTCGTGCGGCGACCCGGGATTGCGCGCGGCTGCCCCTGGGCCGCGCGCGGCCAGGGCCGACGCCGACGCCGACCCGTTCAGGGACGACAGGCCGCGGCGGCGGGTGGGTTTCCGCAAGGGGGCCGACATTGACGAGGAGCTGTGGCCGGCCGACTCGTTCGGCGGCGTGAGCGACGAGCAGTTCTGGGACGACCTGGCGTCAGACAAGCCGCTCACGACGACAGCGCGTACCGCCCAGCAGGAAGCCGGGCCCCGGAGCCGGCGCCCCGGCAACGGGCCCGCCGGCTCGCCGGGCAGGCGGGCCGCGGGCGGCGGAGCCTATCCCGGTGCGCGGCCCGCGCCGGAGCACCGGCGGCCGAGCGCACCGCGGCCGAGCGCACCGCGGCCGAGCGCACTGCCGCTGAGCGCACCGCGATCCTGCCCACGTACGCGGCCACCCAGCCGGTCAAGAGCATGACGCCCCCCGTCCCGGGCGTGCCGCAGCCGTTCCAGAACGCGCCCCAGGCGCCCAAGCCCGCCCAGCCGGCCAGCCCGCCCGCCGGCCAAGGCCGCCCCGCCGCCTCCAGGCGCGTCCCAGCCGGTGCGCGCCGCGGGTGCCGGACCGGCCGGCCAGCCCCGCGGGGTCTCCGCCCAGCCGAGCGAGGGCGGACGCCGACGGCGGCCGGCCAGTGCCGAGGACGATCCGCTGACCAGCGCGGCCTTCTCGCTGCGGCAGCGCGGTCCGGTCGACGGCCGGTCTTCGTACCGGCCCCGGGACCAGCGCGACACGCCCCGCGACCAGCGCGACATGCCCCGCGACCAGCGCGACGCGGCCCGGGAGCGGAACGACGCCGCCAGCGGGCCCGGCCGGGTACCGGCCAGTCCGTATGGCCACACCGCGCCGTACCCGCCCGCCGGGACCTCGTACGACGACGAGTCCTCGGCCACCCAGATGATGATCACGCCCCCGTACGGGCAGAACTACGGATACGGCGGCAGCCCCGGGGACCAGCCGGAGCGGCCGGCCGAGCCGAGGCGGCCGAACGGCGCCCGGAGCCACGCCCGGCCCGGCGCCCCGGGCGAGCGGGCCAGGCCGCCGCGCCCCGCCTACCCGCAGGACACCCGGCCGGCGAGCGGAAGTTACCCGGCCGGCGAGTACGGTGCTTACCCCGGGAACGGCAGCCAGCCCGGCGGCAATCAGGGCAACGGCTCCCGGGGCAGCAGCCCCCGGGGCAATAGCCACCGCGCTCCGTACGACCCGAGGGACGACTACCGGCGGTTAACGCACCAGCGCTGACCGAGCAGACTGAGGTCATGCCCGAGGGAGACGTCGTCTGGTACACCGCCCGCCGCCTGCATGAGGCGCTGGCGGGACGGACGCTGACCCGCAGCGACTTCCGGGTCCCCCGGCTGGCCACCGCCAGCCTGGCCGGCGACGTGGTGACCGAGACCGCCTCCCGCGGCAAGCACCTGCTGACCAGGACCGCGAACGGCCTCACGGTCCATACGCACCTGCGGATGGACGGCAGCTGGCGGGTCCGGCCCGCGACGGAACGGTTCCGGGACAGCCACCAGGTCAGGCTGCTGCTGGCCAACGAGGAGTGGCAGGCGATCGGGTATCAGCTCGGCGTGGTCGAGCTGATCCGCACCAGCGAGGAATCACGGGTCACCGGGCACCTGGGACCCGACCTCCTCGGGCCGGACTGGGACGCCGCCGAGGCGGTGCGCCGGCTGGCCGCCGCACCGGACCGGCCCATCGGCGAGGCCCTGCTCGACCAGCGGAACCTGGCCGGCATCGGGACCTGGTTCCTGGCCGAGATGCTGTTCCTGCGGGGCATCGACCCGTCGCGGACGGCGGCCTCGGTCGAGGACCTGGACGCCCTGGTCGGGCTGGGACACCGGCTGCTCGAGGCGAACAAGACGCGGCCGGGCCATACCTCGACCGGGGACACCAGGCCCGGGCGGGAGAGCTGGGTCTACGGGCGGGCGGGGAAAAGGTGCCGGCGATGCGGGACCGCGATCAGACGCGGCGAGCAGGGGCCGCCCGGGCAGGAACGGCTCCGGTTCTGGTGCCCGAACTGCCAGCGGTGACGCCGCGCGCCGCCGGCGGCGCGCGGCCGGGGCAGCCGGTCGCGATCGGCTGCCCCGGCCCCGGGTCAGCTCAGGAGCTCGACGTAGCCGTCGGTGCCGTGGACGCGGATGCGCTGGCCGTCGCGGATCAGCCGGGTGGCGTGCTCGACCCCGACGACGGCAGGCAGGCCGTACTCGCGGGCGATCACCGCTCCGTGGGTCATGAGACCGCCCACCTCCGTCACCAGGCCCTTGATCGCGACGAAGACGGGCGTCCAGCTCGGGTCCGTGTAGGCGGTGACCAGGATGTCGTCTGACCCGAGACTGGCCTCGGACAGGCTCAGGACGACCCGGGCCCGGCCCTCGACGGTCCCGGCGGACACCGGCAGCCCGGTGAGTGCCCCGGCCGGGATATCGCCGCGCCGGTACGAACCGGTGAGGGTCTCGCCGTCCGACGTGAGCACGCGCGGCGGCGTCAGCGCCGCTTGCGCCCGGAACGCGTCCCGGCGCTCCCGGATGAGGTGCTCATCCGCCTTGCCCGTGCGCACCACGACGCCGAGCTCGTCGAGCGTGAGGTAGAAGATGTCCTCCCGGTCGCGCAGGATGCCCGCGGCCACCAGCCGGTCCGCCTCGGCTAGCAGGGCCTGCTTGTAGACGAAGTAACGGCTGACCATGTGGTATTTCGGGTACTCCCGGTAGCCGGCGAAGGTCCGGACCCGGTCGATCATCTGCTTGGCTTGTTCAGCCTTCAGCTCCCCGTCCGGCAGGGTCCGCAGCCGGGCCAGCAGTTCGTCCTCCTTCTTCGACGCCTCCTGGAGGCCGTGCTCGAAGCGCTGCTTCCCGGCGCCGGGCCCGAAGTTCCGCACGTTGGCGAGCAGGACGGGCATGAGCAGGCCGGGGCACTCGCTCCAGCGCGGCCGGGTGATATCGATCTCGCCCGGGCCGCGCATGCCGTACCAGTTCAGGAACGCGTCGATGGCGTCCCGGGCCGCGCGGCCGCCTTCGAGGGCGGGCAGCTGATCCAGGGACTGCGCGTCGGTCACGTGTTCCAGGAACGCGGCCACGCCCGGATACGGGCGGATCGCGTCGGCGACGTCCAGCAGGGCCAGCCCCATTTCCGCGGTCACGTTGCCGGGGGCGGACTGCGTGAGCGTGTCAGCCGCGTTCTTCTCCCCGAGCCATTCCTGCAGATGCGCGTTCAGCCAGCCGCTGGCCTCCATTCCGGCCATGATCACCTGCAAGTTCCGCGGGGTGAACATGACCTTCTTCAGTTCCTGGACATCGGCGGCGATGAAGTCGAGCAGTTCCTGGCCGTGCTTGCCCCTGATGTCATGCTTCAGGCGGTCGAGCGAGGCCTGAGTGCGCTCGGTGATCCCGGTGACGATGGCGGGATCGGTCTCGACCGGGACGGGGGCGCCGTCGGCCGCCACGCTGCGCGGTAGCGCGGCCCCGGCGTCCCCGTCCGGAAGTTCCGGGATGAAGTCGCCGCGGTCGATGAGGCTCTGCAGCGCGTCCCCGATCAGCGGGTCGGATGTCCCCAGTGCCTTCACCAGCCCGGCGCGGGTCGCCGGCGTGCCCAGCGGCCGGGTGACGTCGACGAACAGCCGGCCGCCGGCCGTCGCCATGGGCCGGGCGGCGGTCAGCTGCCACAGGGAGATGCCCAGGGGCTTCATCGGGTCGGTCATCATCTGCTGATGACCGACGGAGACGTACACGTGGTTTTCGTCATCGCTGACCTCGGGGACGGGAAACAGCGTGGTGACCGGGCGGCTCTGCACGACGAGGAACTCGTCGCCGGCCAGGCACCACTCGATGTCCTGCGGGCGGCCGAAGTGCGCCTCGATCCGCCGTCCCAGGGTCGCCAGCCGCAGAACCTGCGCGTCGGTCAGCACCGGCTGGCCCTGGTGCTTGCGGTCGATGACCTGGCCGTCCCGGATCCGGTAGACGTCCGCGTTCACCAGGCCGGAGACCAGGGCCTCGCCGAGACCGGGGACGGCTTCGACGGAGACGACCGTGCGGTTCGAGGTGACCGGGTCGGCGGTGAACAGGACCCCCGAAGCCTGCGGGATCACCATCTCCTGCACGACGACGGCCATCTGGACCTTGCGGTGGTCGAATCCGTTCCGCTGGCGGTACACCACGGCCCGCTCGCTGAACAGGGAAGCCCAGCACCGGCTGACGTGCCGGATGATCTCGGCCGGCCCCGTGACGTTCAGGTAGGTGTCCTGCTGGCCGGCGAAGGAAGCGGTCGGCAGGTCTTCGGCCGTCGCGCTGGACCGGACGGCGCAGGCGGTCTGCTCGCCGAGCGCCGCGACCGAGCGGGTGATCTCCGCCGCCAGGTCGCCGGGAACGCTGACGTCTTCGATGGCCTGGCGGATCTCCGCGCTGAGGGCGCTGATCGCCGTACCGTCGTCGAGGCTCAGGCGTGAGAGCCGGCCGAGCTGCTCGCCGATCAGGGGCTCCCCCGCCACGATGCGCCGGAAGGCATCGGTCGTCACGACGAAGCCGGCCGGGACACGGACGCCGCCGACCCGCATCAACTCGCCCAGGCTGGCGCCTTTGCCGCCCGCCAGCGCGACCATGGTCGCGTCGATTTCTTCAAGATCCCGTACGTAGTTCCCCGTCATCGTGATGCCTTCCCCGTGTGGCCGTCGCCGCGAAAACCGAGTCCAGCGTGCGATTATGCGGCATGACCGGGGCCTTGCGGCAAGCCCCCAGGGGTGCTATAGATTGAAAGTGGCGGGAGGTTTACCCTTCTCGCCTTTTTGTTTTCTGCCCGCGGCTGCGAGCGGTCATCCGTTCATGTGGCTCGCGCCGGCGGACGGCGACATCGACGGGGACATGGACGGGGACATGCCGCTCATGGACGGGGACGGGGAGGTGCCCGGCATCTGCATGTCCATCGGCGAGCCGCCGATGCCGATGTTGTGGTGGATCGCGACCCACCAGTTCCACACGTCGGTGTGGACCGGGCCGGCCGCGTAGCCCATCAGGTGGCCGTCGTCCTGGGTCCAGATCATGTACTCCAGGCCCTGGGTGTAGTTGCAGAACACGCGGCCCGCGGCCTGGTCGTCCGTGATGTTGCCGGTGGTCATCTGGGCGACGGTGTACTTGCTGGTGTGCTGGAACTGGTGGTTCCAGGCGATCTCGCCGTAGGTGAGCTGGGACTCGCAGTCGCTGAAGTTCTGCCTGAACTGGTTCTTCGGGCTCAGCTGGGCGACCTTGGCCATGTACGCGGCGTACAGCGCCTTGCTGAGTTCGGGAAGGTCTGGAAGACGGCCCCGGTGATGCCCGGTGCCGGAGCGGTGCAGGTCACCGTGGTGGATACGCCTTGCTTGCAGGTGGCGGGCGGCAGCTTGCCGGTCGCGTCGGCGCTCTTGTTCGCCAGGATGAGCGCGGCCATCAGGGTGCTCGTCGCGGGCTTCTTCGGCTTGGGTGACGTCGTCGCCAGCGTGGCGTTGTGGTGTGACCCGGATCCGCTCAGCGCGGCCCAGGTACCCAGCCCCGCGAGGAGCACCACCACGGCCGCCAGCGCGGCGATCCAGCGCGGGCGGCGGTACCAGCGCGGCTCGCGCGGGCCGGCCGACGGCGGCGGGCCCGCCTGCTGGCCCGGACCGGGCGGTTCCGGCGGGACGGCCTCGCGGCGGTGCGAGGCGAGGGTGCCGCCGGATGGCCGCGGGCCGGACGGCGGCGGGTAAGGAGCCACCGGGTCGGCCACCGGGTCAGGCGCGGACGGCTGGCTGATCCGGCCGCTCCAGGAGAACTGGTCCGGCGGGATGCTGGGACGCCGGGCGGGCGTCACGCCCCGGGGCCTGGTCGCCGGGTCGGCCGTGACGCCGCCGTAGGCGGCGGATGCTTCGGTCGCGGCCGGGAAGACGCCCAGGGCCATCCGGGCCGCCTCGACGAACTCCCGGCAGCTGCCGTAACGCTCGTCCGGGCGCTTGGCCAGCACCCGGCCGAATACCTCGTCGATCTCCGGCGGCAGCTCGGGCCGCAGGACGGTGGGCATCGTGGGCGTCTCCTCGACGTGCGCCCAGATGATCGCGGCGTCCAGGTCCTTCTCGAACGGGACCCGGCCGGTCAGGCACTCGTACAGCACGCAGCCCAGCGAGTACTGGTCGGCCAGGCCCAGCACCGAGGTGCCCCGGATCTGCTCCGGCGCCACGTAGTCGATGGTGCCCAGGAACTGCCCGGTCGAGGTCAGCCCGCTGCGGGACATGGCGTGCTTGGTGATGCCGAAGTCCGCCAGGTACACGTGGTCGGGATCGGCGTCGTCGCTGCCCCGCTCGATCAGCAGGTTCCCCGGCTTCACGTCCCGGTGCACCAGGCCCCGGCGGTGCGCCGCGTCGAGCGCGCGGGCCGCCTGGCCCGATCAGGAACAAGGCGGTGGCGGGCAGGAGCCGGCCGCGCTTCTTGATCATCTGCCGCATGTCGGTGCCCGAGACGTACCGCATCGCGATGTACAGCAGGTTGTCCTGGGCGCCCATGTCGTAGATGGGGATCACGTTCGGGTGGTTCAGCGAAGCCGCGATCCGCGATTCCTCCAGGAAGCGGGCGCGGAACACGTCGTCGTCCGCCAGTTCCGGGGCCAGCACCTTGAGCGCGATGACGCTGCTCAGCCGGAGGTTCTCGGCCTGGTAGACCACGCTCATCCCGCCGCGGCCGAGCACCGAGCGCACGCGGTAGCTGGCGAACTCGTCCCCGACCAGCGGCAATCCCGCCATTGCCTGCTCCCTCCCGCCGCCCCCGTCGCGGCCGGAAACCGGTGGCGATCCCCTTCCCTGCCCCGTCACCGAGAATGGGCCTTCTAGCAAGAAGTACTGGGAAAACGGACGGCCGTCAACGCTGGGCGGAAAACCGAAATACGACCTTGATTATGGAACGCGAAGGACCAGAATGGAACGCGGTAGAGGGGCCGGAAACGCGCCCCGCTGGCCCGCTGGTAACGCGGGCTGCGGGAACCAGGGCGGGAGGCCAGACCCGTTCGGTCGGAAATAGATTTTAAATTATCCCGAACGGGTGGCCTTTTACCTCATCGTGGCACCGAATCGGGGTCCTGGGCCGCGCAGCTGACGTTCGTGTCAGCTTCCGTCACCCAGGCGGCCTTGCGCAAGCGAGCCGCGTACCCGGCCGTCCACAGCCCGATACCGCCGATGATCGCGGTCAGCGCGACGAACGCGCCGGTCTTCCCGGCGGCCGCGCCGAGCCCGGCGGCCAGGTACGGCGCCGCGAAACCGAGGTAGGCCAGGGCGTAGTAGCAGGCGGTGACCGCGCCCCGCTCCCCCGCCGCCGCGATGTGCTCGGCCTGCCGCAGCCCCGACACCAGGCACAGGCCGTAGGCCAGGCCGAGCAGGACGGCGGCGAGGCCGGCCAGCACGCGATCCGGGCCGGCCACCGCGGCGATCCCGACCGCGGTGCCCGCCGCCCCGCAGGCCAGGCCGGCCACGGCCCCGGTGAGCGGGTTCCGCAGCCGCCGGGCGAACGGCTGCACCGCCACTCCCGGCGCGAACGACAGCGCCGTCATCAGCCCGGCGAACCCGGCGGACAGCGAGCCCGCGCTGGTGACCTCCTCCGGCAGCACCACGATGGCCAGCGCGACCGAGCCGAACACCAGCGGGCTGGCGGGCGCGACCGCCAGCCAGAACCGGGCGGTGCGGACCGCGGCCGGCGGCCACCGCCGCGCGGCCCGGCGGCTGCCGTCTGCGCGGGACCGGGGCGCCGGGGCCGCCGAGGGGGTGCGCCCGAGCGCGGCCGCCGCCGCGGTCCCGATCACCAGGTGCGGCAGGTACGGGATCACCAGCGGGTCCGGCGCCCACTGCGCCAGCAGGGCCGCGGCCAGCGGGCCCAGCCCGAACCCGGCCGTCAGCGCGAGCGCCGACCGCCGGGCGCTGGTCCCTTCGTCAGCCCCGCCGCGGGGTGATACCTCCTGCACCCACGCGGTGGCCGAGCCGAACACGACGCCCGAGCACAGCCCGGCCACCGCCCGGCCGGCCGCGAGCATGGCCAGCGACCTCGGCCCGAGCACCAGCAGGAGCGTGGCCACCGGCGACAGCGCCACGAACGGCCAGACCACCGGACGCCGCCCGAACCGGTCCGAGGCGGGCCCCCCGATGAGCAGGCCGGGGATCAGGGTCAGCGCGTAGACCAGGAACAGGCCGGCGACCTCGCCCGCGGTCAGCTTGAGCTCATGCCGGTAGACGATGAGCATCGGCGCGAACTGGTTAGCCCCCCAGCCGACCGCGAACATCGCGAAGGCGATCGTCATCCAGGCACGCGGGCTCGGTCTGCTGATCGTGGTGGTAACCATGCCATCGACGCTAATACGGAAACTGTCAAATCCCGGTATGACTGTTCTCACGCTAGGCTGAGGCGATGGACCCGGACGCTGACCTGGCCTCGGTGGCCGCCCTGATGGCCGACCGGAATCGCGCGCAGATGCTGCTCACCCTGCTCGGCGGGGTGCCGCAGTCGGGGTCGGCGCTGGCCGAGGCGGCCGGCATCTCCCGCTCGCTGGCCAGCGCGCACCTGAAGAAGCTGGTCGCGGGCGGTCTGGTCCGGGCGAAGGCGAACGGGCGGCAGCAGCTGTACTCGATCGCCTCCGAGCCGGTGGCCGACGCGCTGGAGATCCTCATCCTGCTCGCGCCCGCGAGCAAGGTCAGCTCGCTGCGCGACGCCACCCGGGCCAGGAGCCTGCGCTGGGCCCGGATGTGCTACGACCACCTGGCGGGCGCGGCCGGCGTGGCGGTCACCGAGGCGCTGCTCGGCAGCGACCTGCTCCGCGAGCAGGACGGCAGTTACGTGCTAGGGCCGCGGGGGACGGCGGAGTTCGGCCGCTTCGGCATCGAGGTGGACCGGCTGGACCGGCGGACCCGGCCGCTGCTGCGGCCCTGCGAGGACTGGAGCGAGCGGCGCTTCCACCTCGCGGGCAGCCTGGGCGCGGCGCTGACCGCGACCATGCTCGAGCGGCGCTGGATCGCCACCAGGGAGGCCAGCCGCATCGTCACGGTGACCGAGACGGGCCTGGCGGGCCTGCTGGAATGGCCCGGCGTGGACCTGGCCGCCCTGCGGTCAGCCGCCTGAATTCCCGTTTCCGCCCGCTCCGGGACCCGCCGCGTTGTCGCGGAGCCTGGTCAGCAGGGTTCCGAGCTGGCTGACCTCGGCCTCGGTCAGGCCGGCCCGCAGCCGCCGGTCGAAGGCCGTGGCGGCGTCGCGCAGGCGGAGGAAGAGCGCGTCGCCCGCCGGGGTCAGCTCGACCAGGTGCAGCCGGCGGTTAGCCGGGTCGCGGCGCCGGGTCACCAGGCCGGCCGACTCCATCGTGTTCAGGTGGTGGGTGAGCGTGGCCCCCTGGATCCCGACCGCCCCGGCCAGCTCGCGCTGGCTGGCCCGGGTGCCGCTCTTCAGCGAGATCAGCACCAGCCAGACCGGCAGCGAGCCGCCCGCCTCGGCCAGGACCTCGTCGAAGGCGCGGCTGACGGCGCGGGAGACGCTGGCCAGATGCCGGCCGAGCGGCGGATGGACGGGACGGGACATGAGCGAAGGCTAGCACCACCCCATCGGCATCTAACCGTTTGATATCGTATGATTCGATATCTAACGATGACGGGGAGAGGTGCATCATGAACGACTATGCCGGAAGCCAGCCGCTGAGCGGGCGGGTCGCCCTGGTGGCGGGCGCGAGCAAGGGCATCGGCGCGGCGACCGCCGCCGAGTTCGCCGCGGCGGGGGCCGCCGTCGTCCTCGCCGCGCGCGACACCGCCGCGCTGAAGTCGGTCGCCGCGGGCATCGAGGCACGCGGCGGCCGGGCGCTCGCGATCGGCACCGACGTCACCGATCCCGGCTCGGTGCGGCGCCTGGTCGAGCAGGCCGTGGAGACGTTCGGCCGGCTCGACGCGGCCTTTAACAACGCCACCGCGGGCCCGCTGCCGGCGCCGCTCGCGGACATCGACCCGGACGAGTTCGACCTGGGCATCGCCACCAACGTCCGCGGCACCTTCCTCGGGATGAAGTTCCAGATCCCGGCCATGCTGGCCAGCGGCGGGGGCGCGATCGTCAACATGGCCTCGCTGGCCGGGGTGATCGGCGTCGCCAACCTGGCGGCGTACGTCGCGGGCAAGGCCGGGATCATCGGGCTGACCAAGGTGGCCGCGCTCGACTACGCCGACCAGGGCATCCGGGTCAACGTGGTGGCGCCGGGCCCGATCCTGACCCACCACCTCGAGGCGGCCGGCCCGCAGGCCCAGCGCGGGGCCGCCCTGGCCACGCCGATGCGGCGCGTCGGCACGGTGGCCGAGGTGGCCCGGACCGTGCTGTGGCTGTGCTCGGAGCAGTCCTCGTTCATCACCGGGACCGTCCTGCCGGTTGACGGCGGGCAGGCCGCGGGGGTCAAGCCGCCGCAGATGTACCGCCCCGGCCAGCCGATGCCCGAACCCCCGGCCTAGCCATCCGCGCAATGGTGGCCGAGGTCGACGATGCAGAAGCGGTTGCCTTCGGTGTCGGCCAGCACGACGAAGTCCGGGTCGCGGGGAAAGCGGTCCCAGTCGACCCGGCGCGCGCCCAGCGAGACCAGGCGGTCCGCCTCCGCCTCTTGCTCGGCGGCGCTGGCGACGTGCAGGTCCAGGTGGTGCCGCGGGTAGTCGTCGGGCGGCGTCTCGCTGACCTGCAGCGCGATCGAGGTCCCGGTGCCGCCGGGCGGCACCAGGAGCCGGGGCCAGCCGGCGAACCCGTCGCCACGCACCTGGTAGCCGAGCGCCGCGGACCAGAACTTCTCGGCCCGCGCGCGGTCGGTGACGCCCAGCACGACCACGCCGAAGGTCAGCATCACGCACCGTCCCCTTTCCTGCCTTCTCAGTTAAAACACAGGCTTCTCAGCGGGTACACAGGCACGGTTCCCGGTTACCCAGGCTCGCCTGGTACCCTTGCCCCCCGTGCCTGACGCTGTGGCCCAACCAGCGCCGCAACCGCAACCAGCCTCTCAGCCGCCGCCGGACGCCCGGGCGCCCGGGTCAGCGGCTGACCGGCCGCGGGCCGCGGCCGCGCCCCGGCTCGCCTGGCTGGACGCACTGCGCGGGATCGCCGCGCTGTGCGTGGTCTTCGATCACCTGACCTACTCCGTGCTCGTGCCGGTCAGGGACTCGGTCTACCAGTGGTTCGATCCCGGCCAGTACGGCGTCTTCGTCTTCTTCCTGGTCAGCGGTTACATCGTGCCCGCCTCGCTGGAACGCAAGGGCAGCGTCCGCGGCTTCTGGGTGAGCCGCCTGTTCCGGCTCTACCCGCTGTACCTGTTCGCCGTCGGCGCCATGATCGTGCTCTGGGCCAGCGGCATCGGATCGCTGTCGGGCATGGACACCGACACGGTGACCGCGTCGTTCGCCGACGTGTTCATGCTGCAGAGCGTGCTGTGGGCGCCGACGCTGCCCAACGTGGTCTGGTCGCTGGCCTACGAGATGGTCTTCTACCTGCATGCTCACCGCGCTGTTCCTGGGCGGCGTGCACCGGCGGAGCAGCCGGTACGCGCTGGTCTTCGCGGTCGCCGCGCTGGCGCTGGGCCGGGTCCTGCGGCCCGGGTCGCTGTCCTTCGACCTGCTCACGCCGGGCCCGGTGGTCGCCATCACCGACAGCGCGATCCTGATCGGGCTGGTGCTGGCGCTGGCGGGCCGGGGGCGGTCGAGAACCGCGGGCGCCGCCCTGGCGGCGGTGACCGGCCTGCTGGTGATCAGCTTCAACAGCGGGTACGCGGCGCCCTGGGAGAGCTTCGCCATCTTCGCGCTGATGTTCACCGGCACCCTGCTGTACCGGGCCGAGACGGGCGCCTACCCGTGGCGCCGCGCCCGCTACGTGGTGATCGCCGTGTTCGGCCTCATCCTGGTGGCCGCGCAGCTGCACACCTCGCCGCAGGCGGAGAACTTCGATGCCATCCGCAAGACGTTCAACGCGCTCGGGCTGGCCGGGCTGACCTTCGCGGTGGCCATGCTGTGCCGCCATAAGAAGGTGCCGCGCGCCCTGGCCTGGCTCGGCCTGGTCAGCTACTCGGTGTACCTGCTGCACCCGGCGCTGATCGAGGTCTACGCCAGCGTGCCGTGGACGCAGGACCAGAACTTCGTGCCGACCGAACTGCTCCTGGTCGCGGTGTTCGTCGCGGCCCTGCTGGTGACCTGCGGCCTGACCCACCGCTTCATCGAGGCGCCGATGCAGCGGCTGGGGCGGCGGGTCGGTGCCCGGCTCGACACCCGGTTCGGGCCGGACGTACGGCGGCCGCCGCTGGTCAGCACGGATTCCGGCGTTTGCGGTACACCACCTGCCGGCGCAGCGGGCCCTCGTCCACGTCCTGGTCGTCGAAGTCCTCGGCCGGATCATGAGTCATCCCGATCCGCTCCATCACCGCCCGCGAGCGCAGGTTCTCGGCCATCGTGACGGCGACGATCTCCGGCAGTTCCAGGGCGCCGAAACCGTACCCCAGCGCGGCTCGCGCGGCTTCGGTAGCGTAGCCGTGGCCCCAGGCCGGCCGGGATAGCCGCCAGGCGACCTCGACGCCGCCGGCGACGGGCATCTCATCGTCGAGGATGCCCAGGCCGGTGAAGCCGATGAACTCGCCGGACGCGCGGACCTCCACGGCCCAGAAGCCGAAGCCGCGGCGGTCCAGGTCGTCCTGGAAGTTCAGCACCCACGCCTCGGCCTGGCCGGATGTCAGCAGCGGGCCGAGGTACCGCCGGACCTGCGGATCGGCGTTCATCGCCGCCCACGGCGCGAGATCGGATTCCCGCCAGCCGCGCATGACCAGTCGCTCGGTGCCGATCTCCATCACCGGGCTAGTCTATTCCGGGCCGGCTCCCCGGTGGCCGGCCGCGGACTCAGCCGACGATATGGGACATACCTGCTGATACTCACGCCTGCCCCGGAAAGCAGCGGCGGATATCAACCTGCCCGCCACCGTGAATGGCATAGCCCCGGAATACCATTGCCGATAATCGACGTGCCTTATTGACTGATATCCAAATCATGGGATCCGGCATTCCTTTATCGTCTCGGGCGGCTGACGGACATGATCACATGATCACCAGCCCGGCCCGGACAAGGTGATGCGATCTTGGCCGGCGCCCGCAGCGACCCGCTCGGCCCGGGTCGGCACGGGATCCGTACGCATCGAACTTTGGTGACTTAAAGTAGTTTATATGATCACTCTAGTGTATCTGCCTTCGCGAATCCGGCGGGGCAAGGTAGCGGCAGTCCCAGGGTCGCGCCGCGGCCATCCTGATCGCGCAGCTGCTCGTGCACACCCCGGGCCCAGGTCGGCCACCGGCCCCCCCTTAGCGATGTTTCACCAGGTCAGAGGTCATTTAGTTTACCTAATGCCAATGTTTGATAGCTATCCTGGAAGGGTAATATGCACGCTGCGTAACTGTCTTGTTATACTGAAGTAACTGTCGTGTTATCTGCTGTGAAAGCTGATAGAGGTGTCACCCAATGCCTGGCCGAATGTTCCATAGGCTGGAACATTTTCCGGATTTTCAAGACATCCTGGCCATCATGCCGCATGCTGAATCCGCGTCAGGGAGCTTGTCCATAGCGTAATGAAGCGCTTTCCCTGCGTTACGCGGGTCAGTCGCGCGCTATCACGCGCCATCACGGCGACCACGAAGCGGCCCGCGGCACCGGCCATCCGGCCGGTGCGTCACCAGCCTCAGAAACCGTTAGGAGCGGGCCTGTGTCCATGCGACATAAGGTAGGCACCATCGCCGGAACGATGGCAGTATCTCTGGCGTTTTTTCCGGGAATGGCAAGCGCTCATACGCTGTCATTCAATCAGAAGGCAGCCTCGTACGTGAAAGCGTACGTAGGGGCGGTTCCCTACGTATACGGCGGCAGTTCACCCCGCACGGGATTCGACTGCAGCGGGCTGGCCGGTTACGTATACCGCCACTACGGCAAGTCAATCCCCCGGACCGCGGAAGACCAGTTCCTGCATTTCCGCCGCGAGAGCAGGAACCGGGCCTGGGGCGGTGACCTCGTGTTCTTCCACGTGAACTCCAACCCGAACAGCTACGTCTACCACGTGGGCATCTACGAAGGCGGGAACCACATGGTCTCGGCCACCAACCCCGCCGGGGGCATCCGGTGGCAGACCATCTATTCCTCCGACGTGACGTTCGGGACGATCACCCACTGAGCCACCGGCCGAAGCCGCGCTCGTGCCAGCGCGCCGGCCATGATGGCGGGGCCCACGATGGCGTGGGCACAGCCCCGTACCGACTGCCGCGCGGCAGCCTGCGTTCCGGTAGGACCCCCCACCGCGACGACACGGCTGCCGCGCGGTATCCCCGTGACCGCAACCGCCGGTCCCCGGTTCCGCCCGGGGGCCGGCGGTTGCGCTCGCTAGCCGTTCACGGTCCACTCGACCATCGGGCCGAACCCGCTGAGCGCGGTCCACTGGATCGTCGAGACCGTCACGCCGTCCGGTACCTGGAAGGCCACCGCGCCGGTCACCGTATCGCCCGGGGCCACCTGGATCGCGCCGTCGTGGAAGTTGGTGTAGCCGGCGATGCGGTTCAGGGCCGCCGGGTAGTCCTGCCCGTTGGCGCCGACCAGGACGGCGTCGTTGTTGGCGTCCTCGCCCTGCAGGCTGCCGCTCAGGGCCTTGATCCTGAAGACGAGCCCGACGAACCGCTTTCCGCTGCCCGGCGTGTCGAACTGGTTCGCGCCCCGGGCCGGGTCGATCACCTTCACCAGCGTCACCCGGTAGGCGCTCCCGGTGCCGTCATCCAGGGTGAAGGTCGCGCCCACCACGCCCGGCGGCTCCTGGAGCCCGGTGTGCAGCCCGACGCTGGCCGGCGGGGATACCGTGACCGAGACGGGCTTGTGGTGACTGGTAAGGCCGCGGACGGCGAACCCGAAGGCGATGAAGAGGCCGAGCACGATGAGGGCGCGGACCGGGAACCGCCGGCGGAACCGCGGCCGGCGCGGGCCGTAACCGTAGGTGTAGCCCGGGCCGGGCGGCGGCTGGCCCGCGGGCGGCCAGGCCGGGGACGGGGGCGGAGGCGGCGAGGACTGGCCACGGCCTGAGAGGCCAGGCGGGTGGCTGGTTACCCGAGGGCCACGACGGCGGCTACCCGAGCCGGCCCTGACCGGACCCGGTCCGGACGGCCGGACGGCGGCTCGTTACCGGAAGGCCCGGACGGCCAGGTCATGGGCTCGTTACCTGACGGCCAGGGCGAGGACTGGTTACCGGCGGGCCAGGACGGCGGCTGGTCCCGGTCCGGCGACCGGTCCTGGTCTGGTGGCCGGTCCTGGTCCGACGGCGGCTGGCTCATGACGTCCTCTCGAGCGGCGCGAACGGTCCGCGCTCTCTCCCGATCGGGAAACACGTCGCAGGCCGTTATGGTGCACGGTAATGCATCATCGCCGGTCCGCTTGTGAGACCGTCTGACCATGAATGATGCCGCTGTGAGCGCACTCCGGCGACGACGGCACGCCGGGACGCGCGGGCTACCGGCGGTCGGCGGGATCGCCCCGGGGCGAGGCCAGGCGCCGCGGCTGCTCGACCGGGTAACCGATGACCTGGCGGTGAACGGCCTGGTGGATTTCTCGCTGCGGCGCGCGGCGCGGGCCGCCGGCACCACCCACAAGGTGCTGCTCTACTACTTCGACGGGGCCGACGACCTGCTCGCGCAGGCCATCTTCCAGCTGCGCCAGCGGCGCATCGGCAACGCGCTGGCCATGGTCGCCGCCGGGCCGGAAGGGCAGACGCTGGCGGACCGGGTCCGCGCCGTCTGGCCCGCCCTGGTGGGCGAGGAGTCGCGGGTGCTCGACCAGGCCATCGGGCTGATGATGTACGACCCGGTGCGGTACGTCGAGCTCGGCCAGGGCGCCTCGCAGCAGTACCTGCCGCCCCTGCTGTCCATCTGCCCGCCGGACTGGACCGGAGCAGCGCAAGCTCGAGGTCTCCGAGATGATCCTCGCCGACCCTGCGCGGCTTCCTCATCGACTGGCTGGTCAGCGGCACCATGACGGGCGTCGAGGCCGGCTTCGAGGCGCTGGCGCGCGCGCTCGACCGCGAGGAGGCCGCCCGCGAGTAGCCGACTGTGACCAGGACACAGGCATAGACATTTTGAGAACCGCGTGGTTCACTTCTGCTGAGGATGAAGTCCAGCAGGAGTCGAGCACGGGGGTGTCCATGGAACGGGAAAAGGTCCGGTTCGCCAGCGGCGGCAGCGAGTGCGCCGCCTGGCACTATCCCGGCACCAACGGCGGGTGCGTGATCATGACCGGCGGTTTCGCGGTGACCAAGGAGCCGGGCACCGACCGGTTCGCGCGGCGGTTCCAGGACGCCGGGTTCGCCGTGCTGGCCTTCGACTACCGTCATCTCGGGGAGAGCGGCGGGCAGCCGCGGCAGGTCCAGCGGATCGGCGAGCAGCTCGCCGACTGGCGGGCCGCGATCGCCCGCGCGCCGGGACCTGCCCGGCGTGGACCCGGCCCGGATCGCCATCTGGAGCTTCTCCGCCTGCGGCGGGCAGGTCTTCCAGGTCGCGGCGGCGCACCCGGAGCTGGCCGCGGCGATCGCCCAGACGCCGAACGCCGACGGCCTGGCCGCCGCCCGCAACGCGGCCCGCTACCAGAAGCCGCTCGCCATGGCCCGGTTCACCGGCCGGGGCATCGCTCGACGCCGCTCGGCGCGCTGGCCGGCCGGCCGCCGCGGCTGGTGCCGCTGACCGGCGAGCCGGGAACGGTCGCGCTGCTCACGACACCGGATGCCCGGGACGGCAGCCGGGCGCTCGACCCGGACGGGCAGTACTCCGGACTGGCAGCAGGAGGTCGCCGCCCGTTCGGCCCTGCGGGTTGGCTTCTACCGGCCGGGCCGGGACGCGGCCCGGGTGCGCTGCCCGCTGCTCGTCCTGGTCTGCGACCAGGACCAGACGGCGCTGGCCGCGCCCGCCGTCCGCGCGGCGGGCCGCGCTCCGCACGGCGAGCTGGTCCGGCTGCCCGGCGGGCACTACGCGCCGTTCCTCGACGGGCCATGAGCGCGGCCGTGGCGGCCGAGCTGTCCTTCCTGCGCGCGGCACCTGCTCGGGCAGCCGGATGCCGTCCCCGCCGATCTGGCGCGGCAGTGAGGTGGACGGCCATGAAGCAGGTCGAGCTGTCGGCCGGGACGATCGAGTACCAGGACACCGGCGGCGACGGGCCGGTGGTCGTGCTGCTGCACGGGCTGCTGATGGACGCCTCGCTGTGGGACGAGGTGATCGCCGGGCTGTCCGCCGGCTACCGGTGCGTGGCGCCGACGCTGCCGCTCGGGGCGCACCGGCACGCCGATGCGCGCCGACGCCGACCTGTCGCTGCCCGGGATAGCCCGGCTGGCGGCGGAGTTCCTGGACCGGCTCGGCCTGCGGGACGTCACCCTGGTCGGCAACGACACCGGCGGCGCGCTCGTCCAGCTGCTCATGGCCGACGGCGACGCCCGGATCGGGCCGGGCGGTGCTCGTCTCGTGCGACGCGTTCGACAACTTCCCGCCCGGCCTGACCGGCAAGACGCTGGTGCTGGCCGGGCAAGCTGCCGCCGGCGCTGTTCGGCCTGTTCATGCAGCAGATGCGGCTGCGGGCGGTCCGGCGGCTGCCGATCGCGTTCGGCTGGCTGACCAAGCGCGGCGACGCCGCCACGGCCCGGTGGATGAGGCCGGTCCTGACCCAGCCCGGCGATCCGCCGCGACACCGTGCGGATGCTGCGGGCCGCGGCCGCCGACACCCGCTTCCTGCTGCCGGCGGCCGAGCGGCTGCCGGTTTCCCCCGGCCGGCGCTGGTCGCCTGGGCCAGCGAGGACCGGGTGATGCCGCCCGAGCACGGCCGGCGCCTGGCCGAGCTCCTGCCGCAGGGCAGCTGGCCGAGATCGAGGACAGCTACACCCTGGTCCCGCTGGACCAGCCCGCCCGGCTCGCCCAGGTCATCGGGGACTTCATCGGGGCGCCCGGCCGGCCGAATCCCGGGATCCGCTCGCGCGATAGCGTTCAGCTCATGTCGATGGGCGGCCTTGACCCGGCGATCAGCCTGGCGGAGAACTACCGGGTGTGGGGGCGGGAGGCGCGGGGCCGCTCCCCCGCGTACGTGACGCTGTCCAACGCCGTCGCCGGCGACAGCACGATCCTGGACTTCCTCGGCACCCTGCCGCCGGACAAGCGGCAGCCCAACCTGCTGTTCGCGTCGGCCTGCTACCTGCTGGGCGCCCCCGCCGATCCCGGCACCCTGCGGGACCTGGTCCGCCAGGACCAGGACCGGCTGTCGCAGGTGATGCGAGCCCGGCGCACGCAGACCAACGAGGCCGCCCGCTGCGCCACCCTGCTGCCGGCGCTCGCGCAGCTGCCCGAGCCGCTGGCGCTGATCGAGGTCGGCGCCAGCGCCGGGCTGACCCTGCTGTTCGACCGCTACTCCTACGACTACGGCGACCTGGTGATCACCGGCTCGCGACCCGGAGGCGCCGACGCTGCACTGCGGCCTGCGCGGCCCGGTGCCGGTCCCGGCCCGGGTGCCGGAGATCGCCTGGCGGGCCGGGCTGGACCTCAACCCGCTGGATGTCAGCAGCGACGACGACGTGCACTGGCTGTCGTGCCTGCTGTGGCCGGGCGAAGGCGACCGCGCGGAGCGCCTCGCCCTCGCGGTCGCCTCGGCCCGCCGCTCCCCTCCGGCGATCCACCGCGGCGACCTGCTGACCGACCTGCCCGCGCTGGCGGCCCAGGCCCCGGCCGGGGCGACCGTGGTCGTCTACCACTCCGCGGTGCTCGCCTATGTCGCGCCCGAGGACCGGGAGCGCTTCGCTCGACGGTGCGCGGGCTGGACGTGGTCTGGTTCTCCAACGAGGCGCCCGGCGTCGTGCCCGGGGTGCCGCTGGACGGGCGTGATGACGGGACGTTCGTGCTCGCCCGGGACGGAGCTACGGCGCTGGCCCGCACCGACGGCCACGGCGACTGGGTGGAGTGGCACGCTGCGTAACGTCTTGTGATACCGAAGTAACTGTCGTGTTATCTGCTGTGAAAGCTGATAGAGGTGTCACTCGATGCCTGGCCGAATGTTCCATAAGCTGGAACATTTTCCGGATTTTCAAGACATCCTGGCCATCATGCCGCATGCTGAATCCGCGTCAGGGAGCTCATCCATAGCGTAATGAAGCGCTATCCCTGCGTCACGCGGGTCAGTCGCGCGCTATCACGCGCCATCACGGCGACCACGAAGCGGCCCGCGGCACCGGCCACCCGGCCGGTGCGTTCACCAGCCTCAGAAACCGTTAGGAGCGGGCCTGTGTCCATGCGACATAAGGTAGGCACCATCGCCGGAACGATGGCAGTATCTCTGGCGTTTTTCCCGGGAATGGCAAGCGCTCATGCGCTGTCATTCAATCAGAAGGCAGCCTCGTACGTGAAAGCGTACGTAGGGGCAGTTCCCTACGTATACGGCGGCAGTTCACCCAGCACGGGATTCGACTGCAGCGGGCTGGCCGGTTACGTATACCGCCACTACGGCAAGTCAATCCCCCGGACCGCGGAAGACCAGTTCCTGCACTTCCGCCGCGAGAGCAGGAACCGGGCCTGGGGCGGTGACCTCGTGTTCTTCCACGTGAACTCCAACCCGAACAGCTACGTCTACCACGTGGGCATCTACGAAGGCGGGAACCACATGGTCTCGGCCACCAACCCCGCCGGGGGCATCCGGTGGCAGACCATCTATTCCTCCGACGTGACGTTCGGGACGATCACCGACTAAGCCACTGGCCGAAGCCGCGCTCGTCCAGCGCGCCGGCCAGGATGGCGGGGCCCACGACGGCGTGGGCACAGCCCCCGTACCGACTGCCGCGCGGCAGCCTGCGTTCCGGTAGGCCCCCCCACCGCGACCGACACGGCTGCCGCGCGGTATCCCCGTGACCGCAACCGCCGGTCCCCGGTTCCGCCCGGGGGCCGGCGGTTGCGCCGCTAACCGTTCACGGTCCACTCGACCATCGGGCCGAACCCGCTGAGCGCGGTCCACTGGATGGTCGAGACCGCCACGCCGTCCGGTACCTGGAAGGCCACCGCGCCGGTCACCGTATCGCCCGGGGCCACCTGGATCGCGCCGTCGTGGAAGTTGCCGTACCCGGCGATGGGATTCAGGGCCGCCTGGTAGCGCTGCCCGTTGGCACCGACCAGGACGGCGTTGTTATTGGCATCCTCGCCCTGCAGGTCGCCGCTCAGGGCCTTGATCCTGACGACAAGCCCGACGAACCGCTTTCCGCTGTCCGGCGTATCGACCTGATTCGTGCCCCGGGCCGGGTCGATCACCTTCACCAGCGTCACCCGGTAGGAGCTCCCGGTGCCGTCATCCAGGGTGAAAGTCGCGCCCACCACGCCTGGCGGCTCCTGGAGCCCGGTGTGCAGCCCGACGCTGGCCGGCGGGGACACCGTGACCGAGACGGGCTTGTGGTGACTGGTCAGCCCGCGGACGGCGAAGCCGAGGGCGATGAACAGGCCCAGCACGATGAGGGCGCGGACCGGGAACCGCCGGCGGAACCGCGGGCGCCGCGGGCCGTAACCGTAGGTATAGCCCGGGCCGGGCGGCGGCTGGCCCGCGGGCGGCCACGCCGGAGACGGGGGCGGAGGCGGCGATGACTGGCCAGCCGAAGGCCAGGCGGGTGGCTGGTTACCCGAGGGCCACGACGACGGCTGACCCTGATCCGGCCCTGACGGACCCGGTCCGGACGGCCAGGACGGCGGCTCGTTACCGGAAGGCCCGGACGGCCAGGTCAGGGGCTCGTTACTCGACGGCCAGGGCGACGACTGGTGACCGGCGGGCCAGGACGGCGGCTGGTCCCGGCCCGGCGACCGGTCCTGGTCTGGTGGCCGGTCCTGGTCCGACGGCGGCTGGCTCATGACGTCCTCTCGAGGCGGGCGCGAACGGTCCGCGCTCTCTCCCCCGGGGGAAACACGTCGCAGGCCGTTATGGTGACGGTAATGCATCGTCGTCCGGTCCGCCTGTGAGAGCGTCTGACCATGAATGATGCCGCTGTGAGCGACTCCGGCGACGACGGCGCGCCGGGACGCGCGGGCTACCGGCGGTCGGCAGGATCGCCCAGGGGCGAGGCCAGGCGCCGGGCGCTGCTCGACCGCGTGGCCGATGACCTCGCGGTGAACGGACTGGTGGATTTCTCGCTGCGGCGCGCGGCGCGGGCCGCAGGCACCACTCACAAGGTGCTGCTCTACTACTTCGACGGCGCCGATGACCTGCTCGCGCAGGCCATCTTCCAGCTGCGCCAGCGGCGCATCGGCAACGCGCTGGCCATGGTCTCCGCCGGGCCGGAAGGGCAGCCGCTGGCGGACCGGGTCCGCGCCGTCTGGCCCGCCCTGGTGGGCGAGGAGTCGCGGGTGCTCGACCAGGCCATCGGGCTGATGATGTACGACCCGGTGCGGTACGTCGAGCTCGGCCACGGAGCCTCGCAGCAGTACCTGCCGTCCCTGCTGGCCATCTGCCCGCCGGACTGGACGGAGCAGCGCAAGCTCGAGGTCTCCGAGATGGTTCTCGCGACCCTGCGCGGCTTCCTCATCGACTGGCTGGTCAGCGGCACCATGACGGGAGTCGAGGCCGGCTTCGAGGCGCTGGCGCGCGCGCTCGAGCGCGAGGAGGCCGCTCGCGACTAGCTGACTATGACCGCGGACACAAGGCATAGACATTTTGCGAACCGCGTGGTTCACTTCTGGTGAGGACGAAATCCGGCAGGAGTCGACACGGGGGTGTCCATGGAACGGGAAAAGATCCGGTTCGCCAGCGGCAGCAGCGAATGCGCCGCCTGGCATTACCCCGGCACCAACGGCGGGTGCGTGGTCATGACCGGCGGTTTCGCGGTGACCAAGGAGCCGGGCACCGACCGGTTCGCGCAGCGGTTCTCCGACGCCGGGTTCACCGTGCTGGCCTTCGACCACCGTCATCTCGGGGAGAGCGGCGGGCAGCCGCGGCAGGTCCAGCGGGTCGGCGAGCAGCTCGCCGACTGGCGGGCCGCGATCGCCCGCGCCCGGGACCTGCCCGGCGTGAACCCGGCCCGGATCGCCATCTGGAGCTTCTCCGCCTGCGGCGGGCAGGTGTTCCAGGTCGCGGCGGCCCACCCGGAACTGGCCGCGGCGATCGCCCAGACGCCGAACGCCGACGGCCTGGCCGCCGCCCGCAACGCGGGCCGCTACCAGCGGCCGCTCGCCATGGCCCGGTTCGCCGGGCGGGGCATCGCCGACGCCGCTCGGCGCGCTGGCCGGCCGGCCGCCGCGACTGGTGCCGCTGACCGGCGAGCCGGGAACCGTCGCGCTGCTCACGACACCGGATGCCCGGGAAGGCAGCCGGGCGCTCGACCCGGACGGGCAGTACTCCGGGTGGCGACAGGAGATCGCCGCCCGTTCGGCCCTCCGGGTTGGCTTTTACCGGCCGGGGCGGTACGCGGGCCGGGTGCGCTGCCCGCTGCTGGTCCTGGTCTGCGATCAGGACCAGTCGGCGCTGGCCGCGCCCGCCGTCCGCGCGGCGGGGCGCGCTCCGCACGGCGAGCTGGTCCGGCTGCCCGGCGGGCACTACACGCCGTTCCTCGACGGGCCACGAGGCGGCCGTGGCGGCCGAGCTGTCCTTCCTGCGCCGGCACCTGCTCGGGCAGCCGGATGCCGTCCCCGCCGAGCTGGCGCGGCAGGCAGGCGGGCGGTCATGAAGCAGGTGGAGCTGTCGGCCGGGACGATCGAGTACCAGGACACCGGCGGTGACGGGCCGGTGGTCGTGCTGCTGCACGGGCTGCTGATGGACGCCTCGCTGTGGGACGAGGTGATCGCCGGGCTGGCGGCCGGCTACCGGTGCGTGGCGCCGACGCTGCCGCTCGGGGCGCACCGGCACGCCATGCGCGCCGACGCCGACCTGTCACTGCCCGGGATCGCCCGGCTGGCGTCGGAGTTCATGGAACGGCTCGGCCTGCGGGACGTCACCCTGGCCGGCAACGACACCGGCGGCGCGCTCGTCCAGCTGCTGATGGCCGACGGTGACGCCCGGATAGGCCGCGCGGTGCTCGTTTCCTGCGACGCGTTCGACAACTTCCCGCCTAGCCTGACGGGGAAGACGCTGGTGCTGGCGGGCAAGCTGCCGCCCGCGTTGTTCGGCCTGTTCATGCAGCAGATGCGGCTGCGGGCGGTCCGGCGGCTGCCGATCGCGTTCGGCTGGCTGACCAAGCGCGGCGACGCCGCCACCGCCCGGTGGATGAGGCCGATCCTGACCAGCCCCGGGATCCGCCGCGACATCGTGCGGACGCTGCGGGCCGCGGCCGCCGACACCCGCTTCCTGCTCCCCGTGGCCGAGCGGCTGGCCGGTTTCCCCCGGCCGGTCCTGGTCGCCTGGGCCAGCGAGGACCGGGTGATGCCGCCCGAGCACGGCCGGCGCCTGGCCGCGCTCCTGCCGCAGGGGCAGCTGACCGAGATCGACGACAGCTACACCCTGGTCCCGCTGGACCAGCCCGCCCGGCTCGCCCAGGTCATCGGGGACTTCATCGCGGCGCCCCGGCCGGCCGCATCTCTCAGGATCCGCTCGCGCGATAGCGTTCAGCTCATGTCGATGGACGGCCTTGACCCGGCGATCAGCCTGGCGGAGAACTACCGGGTGTGGGGGCGGGAGGCGCAGGGGCGCTCCCCCGCGTACGTGACGCTGTCCAACTTCGTCGCCGACGACAGCGCGATCCTCGGCTTCCTCGGCACCCTGCCGCCGGACAAGCGGCAGCCCAACCTGCTGTTCGCCTCGGCCTGTTACCTGCTGGGCGCCCCCGCGGATCCCGGCACCCTGCGGGACCTGGTCGACCAGGAGCCGGACCGGCTGTCGCAGGTGATGCGGGCCCGGCGCACGCAGACCAACGAGGCCGCCCGCTGCGCCACCCTGCTGCCGGCGCTCGCGCAGCTGCCCGGGCCGCTGGCGCTGATCGAGGTCGGCGCCAGCGCCGGGCTGACCCTGCTGTTCGACCGCTACACCTACGACTACGGCGACCTGGTGATCGCCGGCTCGGACCCGGAGGCGCCGACGCTGCACTGCGGCCTGCGGGGCCCGGTGCCGGTGCCGGCCCGGGTGCCGGAGATCGCCTGGCGGGCCGGGCTGGACCTCAACCCGCTGGATGTCAGCAGCGACGACGACGTGCACTGGCTGTCGTGCCTGCTGTGGCCGGGCGAAGGCGACCGCGCGGAGCGGCTCGCCCTCGCGGTCGCGTCGGCCCGCCGCTCCCCTCCGGGATCCACCGCGGCGACCTGCTGACCGACCTGCCCGCGCTGGTGGCCCAGGCCCCGGCCGGGGCGACCGTGGTCGTCTACCACTCCGCGGTGCTCGCGTATGTCGCGCCCGAGGACCGGGAGCGTTTCGCTTCGACGGTGCGCGGGCTGGGCGTGACCTGGTTCTCCAACGAGGCGCCGGGGGTCGTGCCCGGGGTGCCGCTGGACGGGCGTGACGACGGGACGTTCGTGCTCGCCCGGGACGGAGCTACGGCACTGGCCCGCACCGACGGCCATGGCGACTGGGTGGAGTGGCTCCCGGTGCCGGACGGCAGCTGAACGAATCTCTGGCCCGGTTTCTGGATTGGGACGGCGCGGCGCGGGTACGGCGGCGCGAATGCCGGCGAGGTAGACGCAGCTTCGCCGCACGCCACGTGCCTGCAGAGGAAAGAGCCATGACGAGCAATCGCAACACGATCATCCGGTCCATGCACGATCTCGGCGGCGCCGCCTGGTTCGGCGGCAGCCTGATGGGTGCCATCGGGGTCAACGGCGCGTCCAAGGACGTCAAGGACCCGACCGAGCGGGCCACTGTCGCATCCGCAGGATGGGCGCGCTGGGCTCCCGTCTCCGCCGCGGCCATCGGCGCGCACCTGGTCGGCGCGACCGGCCTGCTGCTGGCGAACCGCGACCGGGTCCGCGATCAAAAGGGCGCCGGAGCCAACACGGTGATCAAGACGGTGCTGACGGCCGCGGCCATCGGCACCACCGTGTACAGCGGCATACTCGGCGCCAAGATCGCCACTGAAGCCGGCGCTGACCCGGCCGAAGGCGAAATCCTGCCGCCAGCCGGCGCCGTTCCGGCCGAAGGCGGAACCGTGCCGTCGGAAGGCACGCCGGACAAGATGGCCAAGCTGCAGCAGCAACAGCGCATCCTGCAGTGGGTCACGCCGGCGCTGACCGGCGGCATCCTGATTCTCGGGGCGCAGCAAGGCGAGCAGCAGCGCGCCTCCGAGCAGCTCCGGACGCGAGGCCGGTCCGCCGTCAAGGGGGCGGTCAACCGCGTGCCGAAGCTCACGGCGTCCTGACACCCAGCACGTCTAGCAGCATGAAGGCGCCGGTGACCGGGCGGCACTCGTCCGGTCACCGGCGCCTTCGCGCGCTACTGGTTCTACTGGTCGCGCCAGTTACCTCGCCTGGCGTTCCTGAGTGCGTCCAGGGACCGGTCAACCAGCGATGCGAAGGGCCCTACGACCCACTGCGCCACCGGCGAGCCCGCGGTCGACGGATGCGGATGGGTCGGCGCGACCGTTCCGCGGCGCGCAGCGTCCGGCCCAGTGCCAGCAGCGTGTCCTGGTCCTCCCGGGCGCGTACGAGCGGGAACTCGTCCTGCTCCTCGCGGCTGGCATGGTCAAGAACCGCTCGTTCGAAATCAGCGAACATGCGATCGAACTCCGCACTCGACACGTCCATCATCTCGAGGACGGTCAGGTCGCGGGCGGCTTCTCTCTCTTCCTCATTCCGCGCATCGGTGACCTCGGTCCCGGCGTCCTTGCTGCTGATGGGCCGCAACACCATTTCCTCGGCGGTCTCGTGGACGGCCAGCAGCGCGCGAAGCTCATCGAAAGCCTGCTGCCTGCGCTCTTCCTCGGCCTCCTTGACATAGGCGAACAGCTCCCGGATGCGCTGATGCTGTTCCAGCAAGATCGCGATCATGTCGCCTTGCGGCTGATCAACGGCCCGCTTCGCCGCTCCGGCGAGATCACTCATCGGTCGCCTCCTACGCTGAAATGCCGGTCCTGGCGCACGTCCCCTCTCCAGGCCGGGACGGCGTAAACGACAGCACGGCGCTACGCGAGCCATCCGGCGCGGAAGGCTCAGCACCCCGGCATGTTCGGATCGGAGAGGGAACAGCGGGGACAGCGCGGTGGGCTGCCGATCGCCGGGGAATGGCCTCGGGAGCTCGAGTCGGCGCCTGGCGCGGCGTCAGGGTAGCGCGGTCGGCCCGCCGCCGTCGTGGTCCGCTCGGCGAGCTCGCGGACGCCGGGTGCCTGGCTGGCCGCCACGGCCCGAATGATGTCCCGGACGCGGCGGCTATCGACCGGTGCCAGGCGACCGGAGAGGCGCCGGGCGTCGTGCCCGGGGTGCCGCTGAACGGACGCGATGACGGGACGTTCGTGCTGGCCCGGGACGGTGCTACGGCACTGGCTCGCACCGACGGCCATGGCGATGGGGCAGAGGCTCCCGGCATCGCCCTGAACCGCTACTCGAAGTCGGCGGCTTCCTTGCCAGTCGGTCCACCTCGTAAGGCTCTCGCGCAGCTCGTTTACGACACGACCGGTCGGATTTCCTTCACTGTCGGTCTCAGCGACGAACGGTTCGGTGCGTCGTCCGGCGCATCGGGGTCATAGCCCTCGTCCATGACCATAACTATGGCGAAAGCCGTTTCCATCACCACGCCCCGTATCGCGGCGGCCAGGAGACCGGGGTCGGCCCCCTCATCGATGAGCCGGGCCAGGTGCGGGTATTTCCGCAGGTTCCGGGGATCCCGCCATGACGCCAGCGCCTCGTCCCAGATCCGGCGCAGCACCAGATAGCGGGCCTGCTGCGGGAAATTCTCACTGATCTCCGAGCGAGCCCAGCTCTCCGGGCGGGTCGCGCCGAGCGCGGCCATCCGCCGGGTGAGCGCAGTCAGCGCGTCCGCGTTTTCCTCCATCCGGGCAGTATTCAGCACCGCGCCCGTTCAGGTGAGTGACCTGTCCGCGGTGCAGGCCTGTGACGGGTGAAAGATGGGGCCTTCCGGGCCCGGCTGCCGCTTATAGGTTCGGATCGGAGGGGAGGGACCGCGAGGGCAGCTCCGGGCTGCCCATCGCCGCAACGATGGGGAGGGCAGCGATGGCGACCGTGCCGGTTGATTTTGCGTGCAATGTGAGCTCTGGCTTCCTGATGGACCCGAACCAGCATCAGCGGATCGGCTGGGTGACAAAGCTCGACGGCTTCGGCCTGCCAATCGGTGGTCTGACGGCCGACCTGCAGGTCAGCTCAATGGCCGAGGTGTCACCGTCAGGGAGCTGATCGCGGCGATGACAACCTCGGCGGTGCACCTGGAGATGCGGGACGCGAACACGCCTCATGACGAGGGCTCCTGCATCGCAGGCCGGCAACCTGGTTCCGGCGCCTGCGCCACCGGAATGGCACGATCTAATCCGCGCCAGCGTCGCGCGGGGCATCCGGTTCCGTCGAGCCCGGATCGTGTCGGAGCCGGTCGCGCCGTTCATCCGGTACGAGTATCACATCACCGACGCACGAACATCGCGGCTGGCGAGGAAGTCAGGTGGCTGCTGCGGCGCCGGACCTCGAATCTAGCGCTTCCGGGCAACGACTTCTGGCTCCTCGATGAGAGGCTCGTCCGGTTCGGCTACTTCTCCGGGGGACGGCGAGTTCCTCGAGCATGAAGCTGGCGACGATCCCGCGGTGGCGAAGCTGCGCTCTACCGCCTTCGAGGCCGTATGGGAGCGCGCGATCTACGCACGCCGACTACGGCCTGCTTGATGCGTCGCGCGTTCCTTCCTATGGCTATCTCACCTCATCCAGCGTCCAGCGGGCCAGGCAGGAACCGCCGCCGTTGCCCGATAGGCTGACGGCGAGCGTGACTCACGCCGAACCTCCATGGCTGGCTCCCAGCGCCGGCCACCTGCCGGAGGCAAAGGGTCTGCCGACTCGGGTCGCCGTACTGACCGCCTGCTCGTCGCGGGTGCGCCGCTGGGAGGTGCCCGCTCGCGACGTGGAGGCCCGCGATGACCGCGAACCGGAACCTGAAGCAACGCGTCCGTGCCCGCGCCCTGAAGACCGGCGAGTCCTACACCGCCGCCCGGCATCAGCTAGCCGGCGGCCCCAGGTCCATGACGGTGGCGGCGGCGCAGCTGCCGCTGCTCCCCGACCCCGGTGACGCCAGCCAGATCAGGGCCAGCGGCACCGCCGTGCGCGCGCTGATGCGCCAGGCCAGCGCCCGCGGTGCCCGCCTGGTGCATTTCCCCGAAGGCGCGCTGACCACGCCGGGCAAGCGCGTCATGTCCAGCACCGGCCCGGACGACATCGGCCCGGCCGACTGGGACCGCGCCGACTGGGCCGGCCTCGCGCGGGAACTGGACGAGATCACCAGCCTGGCCGGCGAGCTCCGTCTGTGGACCGTCGTCGGCGGCATCCACCGCGTCGCGAGTGACGCCCGCCCGATCAACTGCCTGTTCGTCATCTCCAGCCGGGGCCAGTTCGGCCGTTACGACGAGCGGATGCTGTCGAAGACGAAGTCCACGTTCATGTACGCGGCCGGACGCGACCCGCTGGTCTTCACCGCCGCCGGCGTCCGCTTCGGCTGCGCTCTCGGCATGGAGACCCACTACCCGGAGCTGTTCGCCGCCTACGAGGAACAGGACGTCGACTGCGTCCTGTTCTCCACCCACGGCAACCCGGAAACCCCCGGCATCTTCGCCATCGAGGCGGCCGGCCACGCCGCCGCCAACTCCCTGTGGGTCAGCTACGCCGGCCCCGCCGCGGATGACGCCCCGCCGGCCGGCCTGGTGACCCCCGACGGCACCTGGGCCGCCCGGTGCGCGGCGGGTGCGCCCGGCCTGGCCGTCGCTGACGTCACTACCAGCACGGACTCACCAGCCCGGGTATGGCGCCGAACCGCCCGGACACTTCGCGACTAGCCGCGGGAGCCGGGGCCCGGGACGCCGGTGCGGCAAGCTCGGCCAGGTGGTGCAGCGAGATGGTGATGCTCGGGGCCGAACGGCGGGAACTGGAGGTACTCCCGGATGTCCTGCGACACCGCCGACCAGTCGTAGGTGAGCGTGACCTCAGTCTCGGACGGACCGAGAGGCGCCAGGTCGTAACGCCAGAACCAGCCGCCGAACTCAGGTGACCGTCGTTGTCCTCCGTCCCGTCCGCCAGCTGATGGCGCGCGGCGGGTCGATCACCTGGACCGGTTGGCCGTCTGGTAGTCGCCGTCCGGATGGTCAGGGTGATACATGTCCATCCGGAAAACCTGCCCCACCTCGGTCAGCGGCGCCTGGTCGGCAGCTTCCTGAACCCAGCCGGTGCCGTCGATCGCGGCGTGGGCTGCCGGGTCCGCCAGACCGCGAACACCCTCGCGGCAGGCACGGCGAAAGTCAGGGTGGCGCTCACGTTCTCCCGGTCCACGGTGTGCACGCTCCTTGTCGTCTCTGATCTCAACACGCAAACGATGTGTCGAGGCGAAACTCACCGGTCGTGCGGGAGGGCGCGGATGCCTGACCCACGAGCCCGACGGCGATGAGTCTCGTGGCGGTTGCCAGTCTGTATCCCCGACACGCGATCAACCGCACCCGAGGAGAACATCATGACCGCTACCTACACCTTCGACGTCTTTTCCAGCCTCGACGGCTTCGGCGCCGCCAGCGGCAACTGGACCGGCTACTGGGGCAAGCAAGGCCCCGAGCTGCTCGACCACCGCCTCGCGCTGTACAGCGAAGAGCAGCGGATGGTCTTCGGGGCCAACACCTACCGGGCGTTCGCGGAGATGCTGGCCGCGAGCACCGAGGACTCCGACGTGCGCGACCCGTGGGTCACCCGGATGAGGAACATGCCGGCGACGGTGGTGTCGACCACGCTGGAAGGACCCCTCGACTGGCCGGACGCGACCGTCGTGAGCGGCGACGCCGTCGACGTCGTCGCCCGGCTCAAGGAGGAGTCCGACGTGCCGTTGCGCTCGCACGGCAGCCTGTCGATGAACCGGGCGCTGATGGCCGCCGGCCTGGTCGACCGCGTCCAGGTGACGCTCTTCCCCGTGATCACCGGCCAGACGGGCTGGACCCGATCTTCGAGGGCGCGGCCGACTTCGACCTCGAGCTGCTCGAGAGCCGGACGCTCGACGGCCACATCCAGGAGCTCATCTACCGGCCCACCCTGCATGCCTGAGCTAGTAGCCCAGGTGAAACGAGACTGGTGGTGCGCGGGCTTCTGGATCTCGTCGGCGAAGCATCGCGAGTCCGCGCCCAGAGTGGCGTTCCGGTCAGCGTCGGTGACGAGGATGTCAGTGCCCAGGCGGAAGGCGCTGGTCTTCGTCCCGGGTCGCGCGCGCCGAAGCCAGGGGGCGGGCTTACGTAGAACGAGTCGACAGTGGCGTCGGCGGACTGCAGCGCCTCAAGAAGACGGCTATGCGCTTCCGCCTCGGCTCGGCATTCCTCGGGAAACCAGCGTCGATCACCGCGGGCCGCCCTCGGCCACGAACAGGCCGCCGCGCCGCTCGACGACGCCCATGCGGGCGCCAGAACCTGCGGAGCGCGGAGTCGTAGACAGACCGGGCACCACCTTGAGATGTCACCTCGGCGCGACGTCAGCGGGGTTACGGGCGACGCCGACCACATTAGACCGCGGTCGAGCAGTTCACTGCAACGGAGCCGTCAGCGTAGCCGGTGATGCCGAACATAAAATTTTTGGCATGATGCATCCTTCGCATAGCGAGCTGGTTTCGGTGTCCGCCTCATACGCGCCGCCCTGGCGACGGTCAAGGAACGCAAAGACGATCGCGTCGAAGGCCGCGGAATCGTAGATCACCGGCCGCTAGACAGCCGATCGCCGGTCACGGTGAACCAGCCTCCGACGGTGAGGGAGCCTCGTCCGCTCGGGCGAACCTGGATCTCGTAGAGTGCGCGATCTTTCGCGGTGACGCAGTGCAGGATCTTGTGACCATGCACGATCTTCATAAGCCCTGCGGCGAGCTCCAGCGGGTCCGTGTTCGACAGTGGCGAACCGCCTCGCATCGTGAAGTCTTCCGTGACTGCATCGCCGGTTCCCTGGATGTCGCCCGAGTAGAAGGCGGTAGGAATTGTTCCTGCGACGGCTTCAGCATTCAATGCGGCTACTCCGGCTTCATCCGCGCCGCAGGACAAGCGAATATCACGGCGAGCGTGACGATCTCGCCGTCACGCAGCGAGAAGTAATTGGTCATGATGAGCGGACGGGCAGACGACTCTTGTCATACGTGTCCCTCGTATCTTCGTCCGAACGATGAAGTCGCCGTGCTGGTCATTTACCTCGTCTGAATACGAGCGCCACGCGGTCGTCGATGAATCCTTGGCGAGCAGGGCGCGCATAGCCTGACGCTCGGGCCTCAGCGAGTGAACATGTAGGCATCGTCGGTGAACGTGGCCGTCAAGGCGTCGAGGTCCACCCGCGTCGACCGCGGCGATGTGCTGTTCGACGACGGGAGGAAGGGCGGGGCTCATGGTCCTGTCCTTTCCGGGGGGGTCGCTCGACCCGCTCGGCCCAGCATCCGTCCTCCCCCGGCGGGAGGAGCAGGACCAGGTGCGCGCTTGCATCTCCCCTTGCAGGAGATCTCATATGGGCACCATGAGACCCTCGCTGGCCATCGGTGACTTCTCCCGGGCCACGCACCTGAGCATCAAGACGCCACGGCACTATCACGGCATCGGCCTGCTGGAGCCTGCCCATGTCGACCCGGCACTGGATCAACGCCGCTACACGACGACCAGATCGCAATCGCCGAGGTCATCCGGCTGTTCAGGTCACTGACATGCCCCTGCAGGAGATCCCGGCGTCATCAAGACGCCCGACCTGGCCACCCGGAACGCGCTGATCTCCGGCCACCGCAGCCGCCTGGAGGCCACCTTGCCCAACGCAGGAAGGGCGCCATACTGCGCGACCTACTGCAACTGCCCCGAACTGCGCGCCGGATATCAGCGAGGACCCCAGATACCGCCGACCCCGGTACCTGCAGTTCGCGAAAGCTCGACTGGAGGACGCCAACTCCTGGATCCAGGGCGGGCTCGGGAGCTGGACGCGACCGCCGGGGCCCAGAAGGTCAGCTGTCAGGCCAGCCTGGTGGAAACTTCGCTAGCGAACTGTTCACCCACGGACGGGGCGAACCCGCCATTTACTTCCCTGCGCTGAACCACCCCGCCCCACCGGGCGAGTTGCACCGCTCATCGTCCCGTCGGTCGAACTCGCTGTCATCACCCATCCTGGCTCCCATCAGGACGTAGATCGCTCCCACGGGTCGCTAGGGGCCTACGTGAAGGAACACGCCGGGCGTGGAGGGTCCATCGCGCGAGTTCCATGACGTCGGTAGCCACGAGACCGCAATCAGACGTTGTGGCGAACCAAGACGGATGGCCGATTTTCCAAACCGGGCCCAGTCCTTCATTGCCAAATTGACGCGAAGCCCCTCCCCTTTAGACGCGCGCCGCGCAGATGGGAGGGTCTATGCCATGCCAGATTTCGTGGTCAGCCACACCGCCGAGTGGCTTGACTACTTCGGTCTGCAAGGCCACACTCCGACGGCTCTGGCCGCAGGGGTCGAAGGTGCGATCTACGATCTGGGCGGCGGCCTGGTCGCCAAGGTCTGGCGTGACCGCCCCATGCCTGAGCTGGAGCGCATGCAAAGGTTCTATGCCGATGTTGCCTCGGCGAGCCTGCCGTTCGCTACGCCCGAGATCCGCAGAATCAACAGGTCAACGGCATGTCGGTAACGTACGAGCGGAAGCTACCCGGCCAGCCGTTGCAGCGCCGCTCGATATAACGCACCGCGACTTGGGTCCTGCTGTCGTCGCGTGCGTCACCGGGGTCCTGCGCGCCCTGGCAGCAGTACCGGCCACCGCAAGCATGCGGGAACTGGCGGCGCTGGACGAGAGCCGGCCGCTCTGGGAAGGAACGGACCGCTTCAAGGATGCCTTGCTCGGGCTGATCGAGCGCCGGACCGTCCGTTTCGGGCCTACTATCCGGGATCATCTGCCGGACTTCGACCGCCGCTGCACGGCCCTCCTGAAACGGCTAGACACGCTGGACTACTTGCCCAACAGCGTCATTCACGGCGATCTGTTCGGCGAGAACATCCTCGTTGACCAGCAGTGCAACCCCACGGCGGTCCTCGACTTCGGTTTCCTGACAACAGCAGGCGACCCGCGATTCGAGCGGGAATCACAGCATCAATCATGAACATGTACGGCCCGCACGCGCTGTCCATCACCGGGATCTAACCGGCCGCATCGCCCAGAAGCTGGGCTACTCTCCCGACGTTCTGCTGACCTACCAGGCGGCCTACGCGATGGTAACCAGTAACGCCTTCACCTCGGACGGCAGCGACGGGCACTTCGCCTGGTGCATGGCCCAACTCCGGCGAGCAGAGGTCAGTGAGGCCATCGGCCGGTGATGCCGGCACGGGACAAGTTAAGGAGAGGGCGGAGCTGCCGCCAGCACTTCGCGGAGGCAGAAGGCCTGACCGCCGCCGGGGCCAGCGAGAAGCCCACCGGCATCGCGTTTCTCAGGTCAAGGACGTACCGCCGGTCAGGCTCCAGTCCGCCCGGCCGACTGGGCTGCACTCGCAGCGCTATCGGCTACGCCCCGCTCTATGGCAGCATCGCCTGATGCTGCAACTCTTGGGTTTCATCATCGACTGCCCGGACCCGATGAAGCTGGCGGCCTTCTACTCCCAGGTGACAGGCCGCGCCATCATGGAAGGCAGCGGCGACAACATGGCCGCCATCGCCTTCGGCGAGGTCGATCTGGCCTTCCAGCGGGTGGAGGACTACCGCCCTCCGCGCTGGCCCGACGGCGAGCACCCCAAGCAGTACCACCTCGACTTCGAAGTGGGCGAAGTCAACCCGAACAGCGCCGCGTCGTCGAGCTCGGCGCGACACTGCAGAAAGACTTCATCGAACCCGACGGCTACGGCTGGCAGGTCTACACCGACCCGGCCGGGCATCCCTTCTGCCTGTGCCGCCACGAAGGAATCACATGGCCAACAACAGGGTGGCATGGCCCTGACCGGATCATTCGTGCAGTCCTGCTGCCGTGCTGTCTTGCATGGGTTGCGAAAAAGCTTTGAGTGCACGAGTAGCCTGAGTTACGCTGATTTCTCCAGCAATCAAGGAGCTGATCGTGGACCAGGAAGAGAAGGAACGCCTCGAACGCGGAGCCGAAGAAGAGCTGAACCGGCGGTGCGGCGACGGGACCGTGCAGCAGGTCGAGGTGCTGCAGTACGGCGACGAACCCGTGATCGAGCCCGGCCAGGCGATGGTCCGGGTGATCTCACCCCGACGGGCGAAGATCCGGAAGAGACGCTGCACGCGTTCGAGAGGGCGCACCGCGGGGCTGTCGAGGACCTGCGCAAGATGCTCGCCCGGAAGATGCCCTCCGTCGCCCGCGTGGAATTCACGCTCCCCGCGGAGCCCGGGGAGCGCGGGCATCCCGTCATCTCGATGTCGGTCGGCCTGGCGGACCGCGCGGCCCCGGGCCGCCACCTCACCCCGGTGATGGCACGGCTCGACCCCAGCGACGTCGAGGTCCTCGACGCCCTGATCACCGCCGGGATCGTCTCCAACCGCGCCAACGGCGTCCGCTGGGCGCTGACCCGGATCCGCGAGCGCCCCGCCTATACCCAGCTCCGCGAGCACATCGGCAAGATCGACGAGCTGAAAGCCCAGCTCTGAGCAAATCCCGTAGTAGGTGGTGAGCCGGCCTGTAGGCCGGGGACAGTCCGGCCCGGTTTCCTGACCTGGGGCCACTCCCCGCACCTCACCTGACCTGCATGTTTAGTTGCCATTAGTTGCCACCTCCTCTGGCCCGTTCTCGTCCTCCGACGGAACTGGCACGGAACTGAGGATGGCGTCGATGGCACCCCGGCGCAGCTCCTCCGACTCGGGGAACAGGTGGCCATACGTGTCCATCGTCTCGGCGATGGTCGCGTGTCCTAGTCGGACCTGGATCACCTTCGGGTTGAGGTTCGCCGCGATCAGGGTTGTGGCGTAGAAGTGTCGTAGGTCGTGGAAACGCGTGCCCTTGGGGAGACAGTGCCCGGGGTCGGCGCACTTCTCGGCGCACTTGCCATCCTCGCGTCGCTCTGTGGGCTCCGTGCCGCAGGTGCGGGCATCCCTGACCGCGTTGCGCCAAGAGTCGCCGAACGCGTTCCGCCTGGCGACCTTCCCGACCCGGTTCGTGATGATGACCTCGCCGACGCCGGTCCCGAAGCGCTGCATGTGCGAGGTGACCTGCTGCAGGACCCAGTCGTCGGCCGGGATGGTGCGGGCCGAGGCCTCGGTCTTCAGGTCCGCACCGAGCTGGCCGCGCTGGGCCTGGTCAGCACGTGGACCTTGCGCCGCAGGAAGTCGACGCGCGGGACAGTCAGCCCGAACGCCTCGCCCTCCCGCAGGCCGAGGCCCGCGCCGAGCGCGACCGCGACTCGGTAGCGCGGCGAGATCGCACGGTGCAGGGCCATGATCGCTGCGGGCGAAAGCGGCTCGACCACACGGCGGGTCACCTTCGGCAGGTTGATTCGGGTGCACGGGTTGACCGGGATCACCTGGGGGTCGTCATCGACGGCGGCCTGCATCATGGCGCGCAGCACCGCGTACACGGTCTCCGTGGTGGACGGCGCGAGCTTAGCGGAGATCGCGGTGACGATCGACTGCACGTCGGTCCTGGTGATGGTTCCTATGCGGCGTGCGCCAAGTGCCGGGTAGACGTGGTTCTTCAGGTGGGAGGCGTAGGTGTCGGACGAGTTGGGGCGCAGGTGGAGATCTCGCTGGCGGGCGACGCGGGCGGGGTGCTCGGCTTCTCGACGGGCGAGTTCCGCGTCTCCGACCCCGAGACCCGCAAGCGGGCCATGCACGACCGGGTCGGCGGCCCGACCTGCCCGCTTGCTCACGCTGGACGACGTGGTGACCCGCGAGGCGACCAGCCTGAAGCAGTCGATCGCCCGGGCGCGACTGGTGGTCGTCCACAGCGACGAGATCGACCGGGCCGGCGAGCGGGGCGTCGGCCCCGCGGTGTTCGACCAGGTGATGCAGAAGCTCCGCGCGGCGTGGAGGCTCCTCCGCGACGCGGGCGTCCGCCGCTTCGTCTTGACCGCCGACCACGGGTTCCTGCTCATCGACGAGCGGCGCCGCGGCCGCCCAGCCGCACGGCCGAAGGTGGACCCGAAGCGCCGGCACGTCTTCTCCGCGGTCGCCGCGGACCACGCGGGCGAGGTCCGCGTGCCGCTCTCGGACCTCGGCTACGACTCGCCCGAGCAGCTCATGTTCCCCGAGACGACGGCGGTCTTCGACACCGGCCGGCGGCCGACGGGCTTCGTCCACGGCGGGAACAGCCTGCAGGAGCGGGTCATCCCGGTCCTGACCCTCGTCCACCGGTCCGCGGTCGGCGGCAGCAACACCCGCTACGTCGTCCGCGCGACGGCGAAGGAAGGCGTCGCGGGCATGCACTGCGTCGAGGTGAGGGTGATGGCACCGCCCCAGGGGGAGCTCGGATTCGGCGGCGTGCCCGAGGTCGAGCTCGCGCTCCGCGTGCCCGAGGTCCCCGAGGTCCGCGTCGAGCCCTGCCAGACCCGCGGCGGGGCCAGGATCGCGGCCGGCTCGATCGTCGCGACGGTGGGCGAGCCGTTCGAGCTGTTCTTCCGCCTCACCGGCCCGGCCGACGCGCGGGTGCTGGTGGAGATCCACCACCAGGGGGCCGAGGCGGAGGTCGTGCCTTGCGTGGTCGACGGGCGTTTCGCGGTGACCGCGCCGCGCGGTATCACAGAGAGCGGCCTCCCGATGCTACGACGGTGGAGACGAACCGCGGCTGGCTGTCGAGACTTCCCCGAGGGCGGCGTCCGCCAGGCTGTTCGAGCACCTCGCGGCGCACGGCGCGGTGACCGAGGTCGAGGCCGCGGCGATGCTCGGCGGGCCGCGGGAGCTCCGGCGGTTCGCGAACCGGTTCGAGGAGTACGCGGCGAAGGCCCCGTTCGGCGTGCGGATCGACGTGATCGGCGGGGTGAAGCGATACGTGCGGGAGGGGACGAGCGACATGAGCACGCTGACGACAGCGCGACGTCGAGCACATCTTCGAGGCGCTGCGCAAGGGGCTCGTGCCCGAGCGGGGCATCGACGCCTTCGCCGTCGGGATCGAGAAGCAGCGGGGCGAGATGCACCGGCAGCTCGAGCTCGCGGAGAGCGGCGAGGGGACGATCAAGTTCCTCCGCGGCGGCTACGGCTGCGGGAAGACGTTCATGGCCCGGCTCGCGATGCTCGACGCGCAGGCGCGCGGGTTCGCGACCAGCTTCGTCGTCGTCTCCGACAACGACCTCCAGCTTCCACCGCTTCGACGACGTCTACCGCAAGGTCGTGACCGAGCTGGGGACCGCGTCCTGCCCGCGCGGCGCCCTCGGCGACATCATCGACCGCTGGATCGGCCGGGTCGAGGACGCGCTGATCGCGGCGGGCGAGGACGAGGACGCGCCCGACTTCGACGAGAAGGTCCGCGACGCGGCTCGACGAGGACCTCGCGTCGCTCACCGGCGGCAGGGCGCCCGCAGGACTTCGTCCGCGTCATCCAGACCATCTTCGAGCTGAAGCAGCGGGGCGAGGCCTGCGGACGCCGGCGCGCTCCTCTCCTGGCTCTCCGGGAGCGGGAACGTCGCCGCGTCGGCGAAGTCGGCCGCCGGCATCAAGGGCGAGATCACGAGCCGCGACGCCCTCGACTACCTCCGCGGGGTGCTCGAGATCGTGAAGGCCGCGGGCTACAAGGGCCTGCTCATCGTCATCGACGAGGCGGAGACGATCCTCCGGATGCGGAGCGACTCCCGCCACAAGTCGCTGAACGGCATCCGCCAGATCGCCGACGCCGCCGGGTCCTACCCGGGGCTGCTCTGGGTCTTCACCGGCACGCCCGAGTTCTTCGACACCCGGCACGGGGTCGCCGGGCTCGCCCCGCTCCACGAGCGGATCCGCTTCCTCAAGCAGGGCCGGTTCGCGAGCCCGCGGCAGGCGCAGCTCGAGCTCGACGCCGTTCGACGCCGAGCGGCTCCGCTCGGTCGCGCTCCGGCTCCGCGAGATCTATCCGGCCACGCGACCGCGTCCGGCTCGAGTCGCGGGTCAGCACGGAGTTCGTCGACCGGCTGGTCGAGGAGGTCACGAAGGGCTTCCGCGGCGACGTCGGCGTCGTCCCGCGGCAGTTCCTCCGCGAGTTCGTCACGCAGATGGACCTCGTCGACGAGAACGACGACTACGACCCGATGACCGAGTACGGCTTCTCGCCCGGCGGACCTGAGCGCCGAGGAGGAGCACGTTCTCACCGGCGCCTCGCTCGGCCTCGCCCGACGACGACGAGGCGGCGGCCTGGTGCCCGCGGAGGACGTCTGGTGAGCGTCTTCGCCCGCTTCGCCCCGCGGCTCCAGGAGGCGATCGTCGCCCGGCTCGGGTGGACGAGCCTGCGCCCCGTGCAGGAAGAGGCGGGCGAGGCGATCCTCGACGGCAAGAACGCCGTCGTCCTGGCGCCGACGGCCGGCGGGAAGACCGAGGCCTCGATGTTCCCGCGATCTCTCGCGGCTCGTCGAGACGAGCCGACCGAGGCCGTCGGGCGTGCTCTACGTCGCGCCGATCAAGGCGCTGCTCAACAACCAGGCCGAGCGGCTCGGGCTCTACACCGAGATGGTCGGGCTCCGCCGCTTCGTCTGGCACGGCGACACGCCGGACGCCGACCGGCGCCAGTTCCTCCGCGAGCCGGCCGAGCTCCTGATGACGACGCCCGAGTCGCTCGAGGTGATGCTGGTCTCGCAGCGGGTCGACGCGGCCAGGCTCTTCGCCGACCTGCGGCTCGTCGTCATCGACGAGGTGCACGCCGTCGCCGGGCACCGACCGCGGCGCGCACCTGATGAGCGTGCTCGAGCGGATCTGGCGCGCCTCTCCCGCCACGACGTCCAGCGCGTCGGGCTGTCAGCGCGACGGTGGGGAACCCCGAGGTGATCCTCGCGCTGGCTCCAGGGCACGTCGCAGCCGGACCGGGCGTCGTCGTCGACCCGCCGAAGCCGCCGAGCCGGCGGCAGCTCCTCGTCGTCCACCGCCCGGACCTCGCCGCGACTCGCCGAGCGAGGCGGCGCAGCTCGCGCGCGGGCGAGAAGAGCCTGTTCTTCTGCCAGTCGCGCTCGACGACCGAGGCCGTCGCCGAGCACATGCGGCACGCGGGGACGACGGTCTTCGTCCACCACAGCGCCGTCTCCCGCGAGGAGCGCCAGCTCGCCGAGGAGCAGTTCCACCACGGCACCGACGCCTGCATCGTCTGCACCTCGACGCTGGAACTCGGCATCGACGTCGGCGACCTCGACCGGGTGCTCCAGGCCGAGGCGCCCGACACGGTGAGCTCGTTCCTCCAGCGCATGGGCCGCACCGGGCGGCGGCCGGGGCAGGTCGCGAACACGACGTTCTTCTGCGAGACGACCGACGGCGTGCTGCAGGCGATCGCCCTCGTCGAGCTGGCCAGGGCGGGCTGGGTCGAGCCCGTCGAGGTCGAACGACCGCTGCTGGCCGGTGCTCATCCACCAGCTTCTCGCGATGTCGCTCGCGGGCGACGGCGTCGCCGCCGAAGCCGGCCTGGGAACACCTCTCGCGCGTCCCCGACTTCCGCGGCATCCGCCGGGACGAGTTCGACCGGCTCGTCGACTGGATGATCCGGGACGGGTCGCTTCGTGCTCGCCGGCGGGCGGCTGGTCCTCGGGCCGAAGGCGGAGCGGCGGTTCGGCCGGAAGAACTTCATGGAGCTCTTCGCCGTCTTCTCGAGCCCGCAGAGCTACACGGTGCAGACCGGCAGCGGCCAGCCGCTCGGCACGCTCAACCAGGAGTTCGTCGACCGCCTGGTCGACGGCGTGAGCTGCTTCCTCCTCGGCGGCCGCGCGTGGGCCGTGCTCGAGGTGCGGCACGACGACCGGCGGGTCGTCGTCGGGCCGGCGCCCCGCGGGAGGCAGCCGACCTGGGGCGGCTTCCTCCCGCAGTTCCTCGGCCGAGCCTCTGCCAGCGGATCCGGCGGTCCTGCTCGCGAGGAACGCTACCCCTACCTTGACGAGGCCGCGGCCGTCCTCGCCGAGCAGCGCGCGGCCATGCGGGGGGTCCTCGCCCCGGGCACGCCGGCGTCGAGATCGACAACGGAGATCCGCTGGTGGACCTTCGCGGGCGGGCGCATCAACTCGACGCTCCGCTACGCGCTCGAGGCGGTCGCGGGAGACTGGCAGGTCATCCCCGACAACTTCCTCCTCAGGGTCCGCGGCGACGACCCTGACCGACCGCTTCCAGGACGCCCTCGGCAGGCTCCGCGAACCCGAGTTCTGGGAGGACGAGGGGCTCTGGGCGCGGTCGCCGAGTCGCTCCCCGGCTATCGCCTGAGCAAGTTCCAGCCGCTGATGCCGCCCTGGGTCGAGCGGGAGGTCGTCGCCAGCTACCTCCTCGACGTCGGCGGGGCGTGGCGCTGGCTCTCGAAAGGCGAACCAGCCTCCCCCGTGTGCCCGACGGCATTCGGACCTGACCGCAAGCGACGCGGAAGGAATCGCCCAGCTCCCGGAGGCACCACGGAGCTTCCCCTCCTGCGCCGTGAGGAAGGCCGCCCGCTGATCTGGGTGCGCACGCCGTCGCAGCTCGAGGAGGCGGTGGCTGCATTGATGTCTGAACCCGTCGTCGGCCTCGACGTCGAGACCACGCTGGCAAATCGCACGCTCTGCCTGATTCAGTGGCGGGCCGCGAGGCGACCTATCTCATCGATGCGCTTGAGCTCCCCGATCTGGCGCCGCTGGCGAGTTGCTCGCGACAGCGAGACAACGAAGCTGATCCACTACGCCCCATTCGAACGCGAGGTCCTCGGCCGGCACGGCTCACCCTGGACGGCGTGGTCGACACTCGCGAGGTGTCCAGCCGGCTCCGCCGCACCGCGAGCGGCCACAGCCTCCGCGAAGTCTGCGCGCGCGAGCTCGGCGTGGAACTCGACAAGAGGGAGCAGACGGGCGACTGGACGCGGCGACCGCTTACCGAGAGCCAGGTGACCTACGCCGCCCTCGACGCCGAGGTGCTACTCCGCCTGTTCTAGCATTCGAGGATGTCGCAGAAAGTGCCGGTCACGGCTCTTCCCGCAGCTGACGAAGCGTGTTACGGCCGACAGCGACGAGTTCGGGGTCGCTGGTCTGGCGGCCTCGGGCCAGCGCCGTGAGTGCGTCGAGCGCGCCAAGGTGCCAGACCAGTTCGTCTTCGGTGTCGGTGAGGCGGCGCCCGTATCCGTCGAAGAAGGCGTCGTGCAGGTCTGGGCGGGATGGCCGACCCGGAATCGCAGGCGCACGAAGTCACGGGCGGGCAGGTCGGTGCGCGCGTGCTCGAAGTCAATCAGGGAGAGGTTTCCGGACTCATCGACCAGCCAGTTGCGCGGCTGGAAGTGGAGAGGCCGACATGGGAATCCGCGCGTGACGCAAGAAAAGTTCGCAGAGCGGGAAGCAGCGAGGTGGCTGTCCACGACCGCCGAGCCATCCTCGGCAGGCGGCGGTATGCTCTGCCTGGCTCGTCCAGGTAGGCGAACACGGTGGTCGACCAAGTTGGGGAACCAGGGAAGTCGGGCGTGCGGGTTCGGTGCCATGGAAGCGGGGCGTAGCAGGGCGCCGGCCTGGTGGTGTATGGCAGCCTCAGGGTCGCCGGAGCATGGCTGGCCTGGCACCGTCGTTATGACGATGGTCATGGCTGCGCTGTCCGCAGCGATCGCCGCGGTGCTGAGGGGCCGAGGGCGGTTGTCCAGTGCCGGTAGGCGTGGACTTCCCGGTCGTGTTTTGACCGGCTGCCCGTGCTGTTTGACGACGAACTCCTGGCTGTGGGCATCGCGGACCCGCAGGACCGTATCCCACCAGGACCGCAGTTACCTCGCAGGGCCCGCAGGGAGCCGCTTGGCGAGACCTGAAGGAGGATCGCTGATCTGGTCACAGTTCGCCAGCCAGGTGCCGGGTGTCGTTCAGGGCGGCGAGCATCCATATTTCCTGGCCGAACCGATTGCGCCGCATGTTCCAGCGGGTAATCGATGCGTGAGCGGATTCGAAGCCGACTCGCGTCGAGGAACCCGGGGAGAGGCCGAGCAGCAAGGTCGCGGCGGCGTCCACGGTCTCGCCATGTCCGGCGATCAGGATGCACTGCCCTTCGTGCCGCCGTATCAGTCCGGGAAGAGCTGCCCCGCGCGGGCGAGGTACTGATTCCAGGTCTCCGAGCCGGGGGCGTATGGCCGGTAGGGATCAGACGGGGGCCGCCGAATGCCGCCTTGATCTCACCAGGGACGCCCGTCGGCCTCACCGTGGTGCGGGCCCTGAGTCCCGGCTCGATGTGCACCGGGAGTCCGAGCATGCCGGACAGGATCTGCGCTGATTCCTGGACCCGCCGCCGGGGCGCCGCGTACAGCACGTCGGGCAGAGCTTCGGCGTACAGCCGTTCGGCCAGCAGCCGGACCTGTGTGCGCCCGCGTTCGGTCAGACCGGTGCAGGTCTTCTCTCCCCCGGCCACGCCGGCGAGGTTGCAGTGTGCCTCGCCGTGGCGGGTGAGCAGCAGGCTGGTGATCACGGCCATGGGCTGGCCCCTTCCGTCCCGGAGCTGGGCCGACCTCTACGCCAGCGGCGGGTGTAGCGGCCGTCCGCCGCGTACCGGCTGGTGAGGATGTGATGACCTCCGCCCAGTTCATCAGCTCAGCCCAGGTGACGCCAGGAAGTGCCCCGCAGTGTCTCGCGGCGGCGGTGTTGTAACCCTGAGTGCCGCGGCGACCTGTTCATCTGGCAGCGCGCCGTAGGTCATGGCGAGGGTGACGACGAGTTTGGCCAGGTCGTAGCCGAACGGGGCGAGGGTGAGGTCGTCGAAGTCGACGGTGACCGCGGGCCCGTCCGCAGTGATCAGGAAGTTCCGCGGGTTGGCGTCCTTGTTGAACGCGGCCGGGCCGGAAGCCCGAGACCAGCAGCCGCTGGGCGCGGGAGACGTTCATCAGCCCGTTCCGGGTACGTTACCGGCGCGCAGTTCACGCGCCACGGCATCGACGCGCCTGTGCGGAAAGGACGGCAGCGTATGGTCGCGCATCGCGCGATGCGGCTTGGTCAGTCGGCCTGGTGCAGTCGCCACGCGAAGGCACGGCCGTGCACGTCGCCGAGATGGGCCGCGAGCATGGAGATCTTCCGGGCGGGCCCGGCGGCCGTCGATGCGCTGGAAGCGGGAGCTGGCCGCTCGCGGCTGGCAATGCCGGGAGAGACGCCGGCTTCCAGCTCTGCGAGCCAGCGGTAATTGGCCTCGGCGCCTGCCTGGCGGCGGAAGAGGTAGTGCTTCACGAAACGGCCTGCTCAGCGGTGCCTCCGGCGGCCGGCGGGCGACCAGGTAGGTGACGACGGAGGTCGCCGTGACCGGCACGTCGGGAAGACTTCGCCGCAGGGCGGCGGCCAGGGCCGCAGGATCCCGGCCAGGGCGGGCGGCAGGTCGTACTTGGGTGAGGTCGCCAGGTACTCGGCGACATCGGCGAGCTGCCGGGAAGGTGAAGCGGTGGGTTTCGTGGATGACCTGCCGGACGTCAGGCTCGCGGCGGCGAGTTGTCGATGTTGCCGCTGTGGGCGGTCCTGGTACAGGCTCGGGCGGCCGGCCGCTGCGGGGTCGAGGCCGGAGGCGGCGACCAGCTGGTCGAGTTCCCGGTAGCTGTCGGCGGACTTGACCGCGAAGATCGCCGTCCCGCCCGGGACCAGGCAGCGGGTGATCTCGGCGATGACGCTGCCGGGTGACGGGCGAGTGGTAGAGGCAGAACGCCGCGACGACCAGGTCGCAGCTGCGTCCGGCGAGAGGCAGCCGGTGGAAATCGGCGCAGACCGCTACCGCCCGCGCGGCGGCAGGCGAGCCGCTCCTTGTCGCGGCCAGCAGCGCGGCCGACAGGTCGACCGCGACGATCCGGGCGCGCGGGAAGCCGGTCCGGCGAGCATGCAGCGTGGTCGTGCCGCGACCGCAGCCGATGTCCGCGACGAGCGGCGTCGCTGGTCCCGACGGCCTGCGCGGCGAGATCGGCGATGACGTCGGCGGCGTGCCGGCCGGTGACCCGGGCCCGGTGCAGGGCGCTGGTACGGCGGGCGAGCCGGTCGGCCGAGGCGTAGAGCGGGCCGCGGACCTGGCCGGGTCGGTGAAGGGGTTAGCGCGCGGTCCTCATGGCTGCGGCTCGGCCGGGGCGGCTGGAGCCCGGCGCGGCGACGTCGCGAGGTAGCGGCGGGCGGCGCGGCGGCTGCGCAGGACGATCGACCTGGGCGTTCCGGCGTGCTCGGCGATCAGGGCGCGGACGCGCGGGGCCATCGTGCTTGCGGTAGCCGAGGATGTAGCGGATGAAGTTCCAGGTGATCCGGTCGTAGACGCCGATCGCCGTCGTGCTGGCCGCCGCCGTGCCGCAGCCGGCGCTGGAGCGATGCCCCACAGGCAGGTCGAGCGCGGGCAGGTCGAGGAAGATGACGGTGTCGGCGGCTTCAGCCGGATCGGCAGGGTGGAGGCGTAGTTGCCGTCGATGATCCACCGCGGCGCGGCGACGAGGTCGCGCTGCAGGGCGGCGAACTCCTCCTTGGCCAGCGTGTTCCAGTCCTCGTCGTAGTACAGGGCGTCGAGGTGGGTGAGCGTGATGCCCGAGCGAGGTCGCCGAGTGCGCGGGCGAGGTGGACTTGCCGCTGCCGCCGCAGCCGATGATGGCGATCCTGTCCATGGGCCGCGACGCTAGCGGCCGGCGGCGGGCGCCGGCGGCAGGACACGCAGACACTGGCATCGGTCGAGCCTCCGAGAATGCGGTCGAGGACGGCGAGCTGGCGGGAAGCCGGAAGAGGTCGAGCCGCGCGAGGCAGTCGGCGATCAGCTCGGCGTGCTCGGCGGTCCGGCGATGGCCTGGCAGCCGGCTGATGCGGTCGGCGGCCTGCGTCGCCCGGTGGCCACGTGCAGTGCCGGGGGCGTGAACGCGGCGGCGCACGGATCGCTGGCCGGGGTGAGGGGCAGGCAGCCGGCGAGCACGGCCTCGAAGAGCCGCTGGGTCATCTGCCCGGCGCCGGCGTACCGGTCGGGCAGCAGCAGCACCGTGGCCAGCGCCGACCGTACAGCTCGCCGACGTCGGGGAACGGGAGCGGCCGATGAAGCTGACGTGCGGCCAGGCCGTCGGTGCGGGTCCATTTCCCGGCGACCAGGTGCGGTGCTCGGGCGGCGGCCGGGCGCGAAGAAGCGGTCGAACGCGTCGTCGCGGTCGTACTGGTTGCCGACGTAGACCAGCGGCAGTCGGCCGGGCATCGCGGCCAGGCGACCGGGTCGGCGCGCGTCGAGGGCGTCGTCGGCGACGGGGAACAGCAGGCTGACCGCGCCGGCGCTGGGTGCAGGCGGCCTCGCAGACGGTGACGTTGCGGCATGGGCGCGCAGCGGGTCGAGTCGGCCGGCAGTTGCCGGTCCTTGTCCCACAGGATCGTCGGAGCCGGTGCCGAGCGGTGTAGTGGTCGAGCAGCTCGTCCTGGCGGTGCAGGTCGCAGGTGTGGCCGGGGCTGCCGCACGCGGTGGTGTTGCGGCCGGGGATGGGCCAGCGCCACTCGAGGAACAGCGCGTCGATGTCCGGCAGCCCGTCGTCCCAGGGTAGCGGCCGGCGCAGGTCGTAGCCCGGCTTCGTCCAGGTCGCGGTTGGCGTTGCAGGAACACGATGTCGTGCCCGGCGGCGATGCAGCCCGTCGATGAGGGTGCGGCGGTGGCTGCGCCCGCCGTCGGGGGTGTCGGTGATGCCGGGGCCGAGGAACCCCCAGAAGCTGTAGCCGATCCTCACTTGGTCACCCACCAGCGCCGTCGAGCATCAGCCCGTCCAGGCCGCTGGCGGCCAGGCAGTCCAGGGCCATCTCCGGGGTGCCGCAGATCGGTTTGCCCTTGACGTTGAGCGAGGTGTTGATCAGCACGGGGACGCCGGTGAGCGTCGGCGAATCGGTCGAGAAGTCGGCGAGGAACGGGTTCTGCTCCGGGGTCACGGTCTGGACGCGGGCGGTGCCGTTGGCGTGCACGACCGGCGGGGATCGTGTCGCGGGCCAGGTCGGTGACGCCGGACGGCGATCGACATGAACGGGCTGGCTGGGCGAGCGTGAAGTAGTCGCGCGGCGTGCGTCGGCCAGGACGACCGGGGCGAACGGGCGGAACGGCTCACGGAACTTCACCGCGGCGTTCAGCCGGTCCGGCGACGTCCGGCAGCAGCGGGGAGGCGAGGATCGACCGGTTGCCCAGCGCCCGCGGCCCGGCCTCCAGCCGGCCCTGGAACAGCCCGACGATCTTGCCCGTCGGCGAGCTGAGCCGCCAGGAACCGGGCCGGGTCGGCCAGCTGCCGCGCGGCAGGCCGGGCTGCGGCGCCGGGCGGCGGCGTGAAGTCCGGGTAGGCCGGGCCGAGGTAGCAGCGACGCGCACCGGGCCGCCGGGAGCGACGCCGGTGACGTCCAGGTGCGCGGCGAGGGCGGCGCCGATCGCGGTGCCGGAATCGCCGGGGGCGGGCGGCACGTAACACCTCGTCGAACAGGCCGGTCGGCGAGGATCTTGCCGATGCCGACGCAGTTCATCGCGACGCCGCCGCCCACGCACAGCCGCCGCGACGCCGGTCACGCGCCCGGGCGCGGCGGGCCAGGTGGACCATCACCTGCTCGGTGCGTTCCTGCAGCGCCGCCGCGAGGTCGCGCGTGGACCTGGGTCGACGTCCTCGCCGGAGGTCGCGGGCGGGCAGGTCGCGGCGGTGAAGCCGGGCTGACGCGCGGCCAGCCGTGCCGGAGCACCCGCAGCGGGAACAGCGCCGGGTCGAGCGCGAACCCGGTCGGCGGTGAGCGGGATCGCCTGGGCGAACAGGCCGCGGAACCGGGCCGGGTCGCCGAGCGCGGCCAGGGCCATCACCGTGCCTTCCTCGTCGCCGCGCCGCCAGCCCAGATGCTCGGTGACCGCGCCGTAGGCGTAGCCGAGGCGAGGCCGGGATCGCTGATCGTCTCGCTGATCCGGTACCGGACCTCCGCCGGCGAGGCGACGTGGCCGGGGCCGATGGTGGTGGTGCAGGTCTCGCCGAGGCTGTCGACGATCAGGACGGCCGCCTCGTCGAAGCCGGAGGCGGCGAACGCGTACAGGCCGTGGGCCCGGTGGTGCGGACGCCGCGCACCTGGCGTGCGGGAACATGCCTTGCAGGATCTGCATGCGCTGCCGGTACCGGCGGTGGACGACGGCGAAGCTCGCCGCGCGCGGCAGCGCCCGGGACCGGGTCGCGGGCCTGAGCAGGTGACCGGGCATGCCGGCGATGCCGGCCAGGTAGCGGTGCCCGGCGAAGTTGTAGGCGACGACGTCGACGTCGGCGCTGGTCAGGCCGGCGTCGCGCGAGCAGCCACTCGCACGGCCTCGGCGGGGTACTCGCGGGTGTGCTTGACCCCGGACAGGCGTTCCTCCTCCGCCATGCCGGTCAGCGCGTCCGCCGGTGATCAGGGCGGCAGCGGAATCGTGGGTGAATGAGCACAGCCCGAGCACGTCGGACGGCGGTCGCGCGGTCTCACCGCTGCGCCTCCTTCAGCGCGCGGCGGCTGCCGGCGGTCGAGGTGGCTCGTACCAGCGGCCGCAGCGCGCTCGGCCAGCGGCCCGCCGTGACTGGCCGCGATGCAACCGGGCTGCCTCCCGGTCCCCGGCCTTGCGGGCGCGGTAGCTGGCCAGCACGGCGGCCAGCTCCGCCCAGCCCGGCTCGTCGCCGGGGCATGCCGCCGATCACGCGTGCTGAGCAGCTCGGTCGAAGCGTCGTCCCAGGGCACGGCGAGCGGCGCATCAGCGGGCCGGGCACGGCGGCCGCGGAGAGCTGCTGCGCCGTCGGCATGTCGCGGTCGTACAGGTGCAGGGAGTCGACGCGATGAGCCGGTAGCTGCCCAGCTCCGCGCCGAGCCAGCCGGCGAGCAGCTCCTGCAGCATGGTGGCGGTGAAGATGTCGTAGCAGAACCCGAGCCACACGTCCTGGCTGCGCATCGTGGTGTGCATGTGCAGGCGGCCGTCGCGGAGGAAGAACCGGTACCCAGCGTGCACGGCACGTCCTTGTGGCCGCGGGCGTCGGCTTCGGGGTCGTAGAGCTGGATGACCGCCTGCCGGGTGTCCGGGTCGCGGCGAGCAGCCTGCCGGACCTGGGCGAGCTGGTCGATCGCGCCGTGCCAGCGGCGCATCCGCGGCCCGTACGCGCCCAGCAGCCGCCCGTCATCGGCGTAGTCGGCCAGGCGCCCGTTGTAAGTCGAAGATCCACGGGTCATCCGAGCCGGACAGGATCCACACCGCCTCGGCGACGGCGAAGGCCGGGTTGATCACCCGGGCCGGCGGCACGTCCACCAGCCGGCGGCGCGGGTCGGTCAGCGTCAGGGTCGCGCCGAGCACCTCGATGGTCGGCCATGCCGCGCGGCGCGGCCGGCTTGCCCGAGGCCAGCACGGCGCGGCAAGCCCCGGTGAACAGCTCGCTCGCCGAGCCCGCGGTCAGGGTGAGCGTCACAGCGCCGCCTCCACCGTCGCGAGCCGGCCGGGTGCTCCCGGGCGGTCAGCCATTCCCACTGCCTGCGCAGCCCTTCGGCCAGGTCCACCTGGGGCTGGTAGCCGAGCAGGTCACGCGCCTTGGTCAGGTCGGCGGCGGTCGCGTCGACGTCACCGGGCTGGGCAACCCGCCGCAGACGGCACCTCGGCGCCCGCGAGCGCTGGCGATCGCCTCGCACGGCCTGCACAGCGGCACGCTGCGGCCGGAGGCCGACATTGACCACCTCGGCCCGCGCCGTCGGCGGTGCGCTGCGGCAATCGTCGCGGCCACGGCGTCGGAGACGTAGGTGAAGTCCCGGCGCTGGGCGCCCGTACCGTACAGCGGGACCGCCCGGCCAGACAGCGCGGCGCGCATGATCCGGCTGAACGCCATGTCCGGGCCGCTGACGCGGGCCGTAGACGGTGAAGTACCGCAGCGCGACCACCGACGTGGCCGCGCGCCGGGCCGGTTCGCGTAAGCCAGGCACAGCCGCTCGGCCGCCAGCTTGGACACCCCGTACGGCGAAGCGGGGAGCGGCGGGTCGGTCTCCCGCGAGGGCTTCCGTTGCCTGGGCCGTAGACGCTGGACGAGGACGCGAACACCAGCCGCGGCACCTCGGCACGCGCGCACGCCTCCAGCAGCCGCTGGGTACCCGAGCACGTTCACGGTCAGGTAGTCGGCGAACTGTCGCCCCAGGACCGCCGCACGCCCGGCAGGCCCGCCAGGTGGAACACCACCTGGACGCCTTCCAGCAGCATGCGCCAGGTCCGCGCCCGTGACGTCACCCGGCCACAAACTGGAAGCGGGGATCGCCGCATGAGCTCAGCCAGGTTCTCTGCCGCCACCGGGTCGCTGGCCGGGGACGCGCGTCAAGGCCGGTCACGGCCAGCCCCGGCGCAGCAAATCGGCCGCCAGGTGCGAGCCGATAAACCCGGCCACGCCAGTAACCAGTGCGCGTTCCATGTCACCTCCTGATTTGGGTTGAGGTCGAGTCGCTCGTTGCCGGAGCCCGGCCTGGTGTGGCCGGACTCCGTGCCGTTTGGCATGCCGTTCACCGGTGGGATCCGCCCTGCGGCAATTCGCCGTCGGCCGGGACGGCTGGGGATAGGGAACTCGGCCCAGACGCACTTCCCTGGCCCGGAAGGGGCGTAGTACCAGCCCCACCGGGCGCTTGTGAGTTCGTGGACCAGGTCAAGGCCCCGGCCACTCTCGTCGGTATCGCCGGCGCTCTTGCGGGCTGGCACGCCGTCGGCTTCATCCCAGACTTCAGCGACCAGGACCGCCTCGCCGACGAACAGCCTGACCTGGATCACGGGTATGCGTTCGTCGAAGGCGGCGGGGTGCCCGTAAGGGCAGGCGGACGCATTGACCGCGTTGGCGGTAAGCTCGCTGACCACGAGTTCAACGGTGTCTGTCAGCTCGCTCAGCCGCCATACGGCGAGCGTGCCCCGTGCATGGCCGCGCGCGGTGGCAGGCGCGGTTCGCAGGGCACCCAGCGGCGGCAGGACACTCGCCGCCAGCCAGGCCGCAGGCTGGCCGCTCACCGCACACCCCTGGCGCCGGTTGCGGAGGTCTTCTCGCGTATGAGCATCAGGCGCCTGCCTGTATCCACGATGACGGCGAGCCGGATCCGGCCGCCTGGCCGTGGCCGAGGTGCGCCCGCGTGGGAATGACGACCCCGTAGCTGGGCTCCATGGTGAGCACGTCGAGCAGACCGGTGAAGCCGGGTGCCTGCACGGTGTCGTCGCCGGTGTCGGTGAACACCGCCGCGAGCGTCAGCTCGTGCTGCTCGCAGTACCCGGCCAGTGCCCTGCTGAGCGCGGCACGGCGGGCCCGGCACACTGCGGTCAGGAGCAGGTAGCCGTAGACGACCGGCCCCGACACCTGCCGCTGCTCGGTAATGAGCCCCATGTGCTTCCCTCCCGCCTGGCAAGGTCTCTGCCATTGAGCATCCGGGTTGGCGCAGACGCGGCCAATGACCACGTGTAGTACTTCCGTCGCACTTTCGGTGCAGCGTCCGGGAGGATCGTGCTTGCATGGAAAGCAGAAGGGAGGCGGTTCCCGGTGAGCACCGTGCAACTGTGGACCGGGCGCGAGACCCGCGCCCTGCGCAGGGCGCTGCGGCTGAGCGTCCGCGCGTTCGCCGAGCACCTGGGCGTCGCCCCGCGCACAGTGTCGAAGTGGGAGCGCCTCGGCGAGACGACCCGGCCCTACCCGGACACGCAGGCCATCTTGGACACCGCGCTGCAACGGGCGACAGCAGATGCACAGGCGCGGTTCCAGATCCTGCTGGCCGGCACCCCGTACGCCCCGACGCTGCCGAGGCAAGCCCCGTCAGCCTGGGACTTCGAGACCTGGGCGGATGACCTGGAGCGGGCCGTCATCGCGCTGTCCCGGCAGGACTTCACCACCTCGACCATGCTCCCCGGGCGATGGCTGGCCCGGTTCCCGGCCGGGCAACTGGACGCCAGGGGCCTGTACCTGCACGCCCGGTCCCTGACCCTGCTCGGCGACGCGCACCGCGACCAGGGCAAGCTGCGCGGCCCGCAGTCCGCCATGAGCTCCTACCGCCGGGCACTGTCACTCTACGGCGAGCTGGACATCCCACGCCGCGTCGCGCAGATCGAGTTGTCCCTGACCGTCGTGTCCGAGATGGGCGGCGAGCTCCAGACCGCGGCTCGCGGCTACGCGCGACTCGCCGACGACGAGCGGCTCAGCGACCGGGACCGAGCCCGCTCACGGCTGTGGATCGGGACCGCGCTGAGCAAGGACGGCGAGCACGCGCACGCCACAGCCGTGATGAGCGAGGCAGCCCGCGAGTTCGAGGACCTCGGCGAAGCCGAAGACTGGTCAGTCGCCCACCAGAAGCTCGCCCTCGCCTACCGCGGCGTTGGGAACCTCACGGAGGCCCAGCGGCTGATCACCATCGCCGGGGCGAGCGGCACCACCGGGACGCCGATGCAGAAGGTCCGCCTGTTCACCGCCCAGGCCCATATCCTGCTTTCGGACACCGGAACTCGCGCCCACGGACTGGCCCTGCTCGACGAGACCGCCCGGCTCGCGCTGGACAGTGGGCTGTCCCACCAACTGCGGTCTATCGAGTCCATCCGCATGGACGCGCTCGCCGAGGCCCGGTGATGCCCCTGGCAGAGAGGAACCCATTGAGCACCGCACACGCCGCCAGCAGCCAACATCATGCCGACGCACAGCTGATCTGGGACTACCACCGGATCGGGCACCAGCTACGGCCATGCTCAGCCGGCGATCGGGCTAGGCAGCCACGACCTGGGAGTCGCGACGCTCGCCGCCGACCTGTACCTGGCGGGGCTGTTCCCGGTGCTGGTGTTCTCCGGCGGCAACAGCCCCACCACGGCGGATGTGTTCCCGCGCGGCGAGGCCGTCCATTACGCCGAGCACGCCATCGCCCTCGGCGTCCCGGAAGAGTGCCATCATCATTGAGCAGCGCGCCGCCAACACCGGGCAGAACATCGACCTACTCCCGCGACGCGCTCGCCAAGGCCGGCATACCGGTCGACCTCGGTGGTGCTGATCTCCAAGCCCTACATGCAGCGCCGCGCCTACGCGACCATGCCGCAAGGCGTGGCCGGAGGCCGAGCCGGTGTGCGCGTCGGAGGACATCACCTTCGACGAGTACCTGAAGTCCATCGGCGACGACAAGCTCGTCATCGACATGCTCGTCGGCGACCTCCAGCGCGTCATCGAGTACCCCGCGCATGGCTTCGCCGTCGCCCAGGCCGTCCCCGCCGACGTCACCGGCGCCTACCAGCGGCTGATCGCCGCCGGATTCGACAGCCGCCTCATGAAGGAGTGACCAGCCATGGCAGGAATGCTGTGCGCCATCCACCAGCCAAACTTCCTGCCCCGCCTGACCACCCTCGCCAAAATCTACGCCGCCGACATCTGGATCATCCTCAACGACGTCCAGTTCGCCCGCCGCGACTACCAGCACCGCTGCTACCTCCCCCCAGTCGCCGACGCCGAACTCCCCGGACGATGGCTGACCATCCCCGTCCACCTGCCAAACGGCCGGTCAACCCTGATCAAGGACGCCAGGCTCGCCGAGCCCTCCCTCACCGCAAAGCGGACCTCAAGCGTCCTTCGTCACTACTACCGGCGTTCGCCGTACCGCAGCGACGTCCTGGACATGATCCCTGGGATCGAAGAAACGATCACGGACACCGACCGACTCGCCAACGTCAGCGAGCACACCACGATCACCCTGCTCCGCCTCCTGAACTGGCCGGGAGCAATCTGCCGCAGCAGCGACATTCCAGCTCGTGCAGGCCGCTCCGAGCGACTGGCCGATCTCACGCGCGCCGTCGGGGCATCCACGTACCTTTGCGGGACGGGAGGCAGCCGCTACCTCGACCAAGCCCTCTTCACCTCACTCGGACTCACCGTCACGATGTTCACCCCGCCGCAGCACCTTGCCGACCTTTCCCCTGACGAGGCTCGGCGGGTATCCGTCCTGACAGACCTTGCCGCTGCGGGACCAGAACGGCTCGCCGCCTCCATCCGCGAACACGCCCGCCTGTCCACTGACGACTGGAACAGCCAGCAAGCCCGGCATCTCGACCCTCGCATGGCCAAGTCGGCCTAGCTCTCTTTGTAAGGCTGTGGTGTACGGTGCGTCTAGCACCGAGATCAGCGCTCTGACGACTCAGCCAGGCCATGAGTCCCGGCCGCTTCGTCGAGTTGGGCTAGTTGGACGCGCAGCGCGCTGGCCTGTGCCTCAGCCTCCCGCAGCCGCCGCCGCAGCGCAGCCTTGGACTGCGGCTTCGGCCTCCCGGCTGCCCGCTCGGCGGCTGGCTTCTCGTTGCTCTCGACCTCGGGCACCGGCCCGATCCGCACCGCGTTGATCACTCCTCGGATCTCGCCGTCGCACTCCTGGCACTCATAGGTGGAATAGAGGTTCCACTCCTTATGATCCTGGTGCTGCGTACGGCGGGCGGTGTGTCCGCACGTGTGCGTCAAATCCCAGATCATGAGGCTGGCCGGGTTCGGTGTCGGCCAGCTGCGCATCAGCTGCCGAAGCCTTTCTACCTGCTCCACGCTCAGTGGCGGAGACGGGCAGCAGTAGCCGCAGTGCCGGGTCCGGTTGCCCGCGACGGTCTCACTGTGCGCCCGGCACTCTCCATGACGTGCTCGGTACCGTTCCTCCTCGCGGTCATGGTCGGCGTTGCTCCGGGGTCATCTTGAGCAGCGGGGGCCAGTCGCCAAGGCCGTCGAGCCATGGTTCTCCGCATCCCCGGCACGATACCCCGGCCTCGAACTCGGCGCGGGTGAGGCGTGTTCCCTCCGCTTCCCAACGCCGTCGTCGGTCCCGCATGCGGCGGGCGTCTCGCTCGGCCTGCCTGGCACGGGCGCGGGCGCGTTTCAGCGCCCGCGTGGGGTTCTGAGTGGTCACTCGTCATCGCCTCCCGCCAGCTCACAGTGATCTTGTCGTACGGTGAGCCGATGCGACCGTCCTACTAGAGGTGGCTACGTCGACCCTTGGTAGTTGGCAGAAACTTGCCGGGCTCCTGGCCATCCGTTGATGCTTTTGCCCGCCCCATCAAGGCCGCGCGTAGCTTGCGATGGCACCGGACCAGTCGCGCACCACCTAGCCTCGATTGTCACTTAACGTCGCCGGTCTGGGCTTCTATAGTGAGGATGTGGAGGATGAGCAGCTTGGACTGGATACAGCGGCGGCGGAGCAGGCCGTCGTTTCTGTGTTCGATCAGATTGTCGCCGTCCTGGCCCGGCAGGCGGATGCGGCGATCACTGATGCGGCCCTGTTCCGGCTGGCAGACACGTTGTTCGCAGCGTTTGCCCGCGCTGGTGAGGACGGGCTGACGGCTGAGCAGATCAAGGCAGCGTGCGCCGCGTTCCCTGACGAAGTGATCGACAACCGCTTTGGCGTCCTACGGAAGCTCGGGGCGATCCAGCCCGCGTTCGACAAGCCTTATCAGCGCGAGTACCGGGCGTCGTTCACCAGCTATGTGTCAATGCTGTTTGTCCAGCGGATGCTGGCCCGTGGCGGCCAGTCGGAGCTGCACCAGCTCCTGACGATGGAGAAGATCAGGCTAGAAGGCGGGCAAAATACACCGAGGAGGCCCGCGAGGTTGCCGTCGGGGTGACGACGGCGCTGCGGCTCCTGGTCGCTGAGCTTGTGGCGCTTACCGTCGGCGGCACGTTAGATGAGTTGCGGGAGCGCGCCCCGCTGTTGTGGAACGCGAAGTCGCTGATCGACCAGGCGTCGGCGGTGCATGAGATCCTGCTGGAGTTCTGGCCAGAACTGGGCCGCTGGTGCGGGGAACTGCGTTCGGCGATCGCCGCCTACGAGGATGCGTCGACGAACGCGTCGGCACGCCTGATGGCCGCAGCGGGGACCTCGCGGGCGCTGGACCTGCTGCCGCCCGAGATGTGGAGGCGCTTCGCGCGGCGGGCGAGCGTGGACGAACTCGCGGCGGTCCTGGCCGACCAGGTCTTCGACGCGCCTGCCTCATGGCACGACGCCGCCGGCCTGGCAGAGGCCGTTGCCGGGTCGTCGCAGCCTACTAGCGGCCGTTCGACGCCGCCGCGTTCCCGGGTCCCCGACGGCGACGAGCAGCCTTCGGATGGGTGGTCCGACGCGGAAGCCGAGCGACTGGCAAGCGTCGCCGAGGAGATACTCGGCGACCGTGACTCTGTTGCCGTCGAACAGCTGCTGTCAGGCACGGACTGGGTGACAGCGCGCCGCGTCCTGGCCGACCTGGTGGCGGCGAGTAACAACGACCGGCTCGGCTATCGGCTGGCGTGGTCCAGCGCGGTCGAGGTGCGGCCGGGCAGCGTGCCGTCGTGGCTTACCCATGGCGTGTTTGAGCGAGCACGGAGATCTGCGTGAACAGTGCTGATGCCGCGCTGTGGTGGGCGCGGGCACGGGCCGAGGGGCCATTGCGCGTACCGTCGGCGACCCGCACCCCGGCTGGCATGCTGCGGCTGGTGGAGCCGGACGGCGAGCGCTGCTGGCTGCTGCCACGCCCGCCTGACGACGTGACCCCGGCCGTGCTGCGCGAACTGCGGATGCAGGCTATCCCAGTGGAGCACCCGAACGAGACCAGCAGAGTCCTGGCCGCGGCGCTGCGTTGCTGCTGGACCGACGCGCAAGCGAGCCTCTGGCCGGGGCAGTCGACGACGGTGCGCGAGGTGCTGGATGTGGTGGACCAACTCGTCCCCGGCCGTGGGGCCGAGGCGCTGAACCGCCTCGGGACAGGGGCGCTCCGCCGCCTGCACGCCAGCCGGTGGCTGGAGGTCGATGACGGGGTGCAGCGGGTCCGCCTCGGCCCCCGGGTGGCAACCTGGCCGGACCAGGACCTCTCGGCGCTGCGGGAGCTGTGCCGGGAACTGCCGCCCCCGCGGCCTGACCAGGAGCCGGACCGGTGAACGGCCTGTTCGACGACTTGCTGGAGCCACTCGGCGATAAGCAGCGCGACGCGCTGGTCGCGGCCTGGGCGGCGCTTGAGTACGGTAATGAACCGGCCAGCGAGGCCGCATTGCTCGCGCTCCGGGACGCGGCATTGCGTCGCATTCTTGACCAGATACTGCGCCGGACCGGACGCATTCTCGTTAACGCGGGCGCCTACCGGTGGACGTCGGGGTATCGGGATGACATTGCCGCCGAACTCGCGGCGAATGGGTGGGGGGTCCTACCGCCAGTGGAGCGGGCCGCACTGACGCTGGTGCTGATTCACTCGGTCGCCATTCCCCGGGCAGAGGGGCTCCTTGCCGTGGACGACTGGCAGTCTCCTTATCCGACCACTCCGACCCGCATGCGGAAGCTGTCGCAGGTTCACGGGCAGCGGCGCTTGTCCGAAGCCCTCCAGTGGCTGCGCGCTGCTGGGCTGGTCCGCCCGGTACGCGGCGCCAATCCCGAGATGGCCCGCGCCTCCTACGTTCCCGGCCCGGCGCTGCTCCGGCTCACCCCGGCCGCGCGTCAGCGCCTGCAGGAGAACCTGATCCTTGCCGTCGGCCCGGATACCGCGCTCGCCACGGCGATCACGGTCCGCCGGAGCCTGGGTCACCCCCAGAAGTATGGATCGAGCCGTGTGGATCTCGGCAGCGGCCTGCTGAGCGACCGCGGCGGCGTGCGCGTAGATTTGTCCGGCGTCGGCCCCGGCGAACATGTCAGCGCCGGGCGGGGCGCCAGTCCTTCCGGTGCGCCAGCGGGCACGCAGTTCGCCGAGCCGCAATGCAGGTGCGAGCGTGCCGCCGCCGAACCAGACCGGCTGTCCTGCCCGGTCGGTCAGGCCGGGCAAGGTGACGGCGTAGCCGACCAGGCGATCGGCCAGAGCTGGGTCGAACCGCAGCCTTACGACCAGTCCGGCTCGGTCAAGCTCGGCGAAGAACTGGTCCTCAGACCGGGATGCCCGCGCGGCACGCAGCGTCTCGCGGGTCAGCACCACGCTGGCGGTTGGACCGCTCATCGCGCGGCCTGTCAGGCGGCTTGTTCCGCTGGGCCAGCGCGTGCGGAGTCGGGGCAAGGTGAGATCCGGGGCCAACTTGCCGCCGCCGAACCAGACGGGGCCGTTGTCCGCGCCGGTGGTGTCGGACCGGAGGCCGACCGCGTAGCCGGTGACTTCGGCGGGCTGGATCGGACTGTGCCGGAGCCGGACCGCGACACCACGGGCTGCGAGCCCATCGAAAAACTCGGTCTCGGTGCGGGCGGCTGCGGCTGCTTGCTCGACCAGGCGGCGCAGCGTGGTCCGGGTTGGAACGGGGCGGCCGGATCGGCCCGCCTTCTTGTGCTCGCGGGCCGCCTTCTCGGCCTCCGCTCGGCTGGGTCGGCGTTCTGCGGTGCCTCGCGGCCCGCCTCGGGCTACAGCGGTGAGGCCGTAGGTCTTCTCGGCCCACGCCATCGCTTCGGCGATCCGGTACCAGTCGCCGTGCAAGCGGACGGGGCGACCGTCCATGCGTGCCAGGACCGCGACGATGTGGACGTGGTTATCGCCATGGTGTACCGCGACCCAGCGGACCCCTTTGTCTTCCTCGTCATACTCGGACAGGCCGGTGCGGTGCATGAGCTCGGCGGTGATCGCCTGCCACGCGTCGGCACCCATATCGGGGTCGCCAGGCGCCGCCCGCACCCGCAGTGCCACGCCGCGTCGTCCGGAACCTTGCCACGAGCCTGGGCGATGGGCACTTCCAGAATCTGAGCGAGCCGGTGCACGTCAGCGGCCTGAGGTACCCGTGCCGGGAGGCTCAAGGTGAGCGGGGTCTCCGCACCAGGCGGCGACCAGGTGAGGGTCCGTGTGCGCGTCTTGCCGACCGGGACCAAAGAGATAGCGCAGCAGCCTGTGCGGCCTCCTGGGACGGCTAACGACCCTGCCGATCACCCGCGCCGCCGGGCTTTCAGCGTGGCCCCAGCGACTGCCATCGCCGCGTCGTCGAGCTTCTGCACCCTGTCCCAGACCTTGACGGCGATGTACTCGATCGACGCGTTCACCTGTCCGGTCACGTGCATGGTCCTGACGACCTGATTGAGCAGCGCGCCAGCCCGCCGAACCTTCTCGGTGGCATCAACCAGGTCGTCGAGTTCCTCCCGGCTGGCCACTGTGGCGTGCCTGGCTTGCAGGTCTGACAGCGTCAACCCGACGCCGCCGAGCCACGCGGCGGTGACCAGACCCTCTCGCGCAGCCGCTGCCTCGACCTGCGCGACCTCGCATGGCGTGTACCTGACCGCGACCCGGCAGGTCCGCTTGCCGTCACCGGGCGCGCATCGGCTTCTCGTTGCGCTTTTCTTCGTCATGCCCAGGATGACGACATCGACAGTCAGAGTGGTTCAAACGGCCCGCGCCCGGGCCGTTTGCGAGCGGCGCACCCCTGAAGGTGCCTCGATGCCCTATCTTGCCCCCCAGCAGGCAGCGATATCGGACATGTGCAACGCAGCGGGATGACTGTACCCCTAGCGCCGAAGGGATGAACATCAAAACGAAGCGGCTCACGTCCCCTTTCCCGGGAAGGGGACGTGAGCCGCCCTTGCGTGTCGCCGCCGTCTACCGCACTGAGCCCGCCATGTTGCCGCCGATGGGGTGGTCGTTCGCCTCGGCGAGCAGCGGGCTGACCAACTCGGCCACCCTCGGCCGGGAGAGGCCGAACGCGGTCGCAAGGTGGCGCTGCGACAGCGGCGCTTCTGCGCAGTCGCGGGCGTGGAGGAACGCCTGCACGACCGCCTCTTCGGCCGTCGCCGCCACGCCATGCGGACACTGGCTCACAAGCCTGTACTCGCCGACCTGGCCACCGTGACCGGAGGCATCCTCCAGGCCAGTCCGGCCACCGTGGCTGGCCTGGGCTTTCAGCCATCGTTCGAGGAGAAACGTGGCCAGTGCGAACGACGCGGCGGGCACCCCGGCCCACCCGGCAGCGAGCGGCCCCCAGCGCAGCCCGGATTCGACGTTGGCGAACAGCGACGCTGCCACCCCGGGGACGACGCCAAGCCACCCGAGCCACGTCTGGCCAGGGGCGGCCTGGAGCAGGACCACCGAGCCGACGACGATCAGCCCGTCCACGCCGAACGGCATCAGCCGGGCGACCAGTTCCCGGCTGATGGAGCGATACCGTGAGGTCATAGACGTGGGTGTAGCTGATGACCCCGGTGACCGAGGCGACCACGACGAGCGCTAGCCCGGCCGTCAGCCGGGACCACCACGCTCGGAGCCAGGCGGTCACCGTTGATGCTCCGGCCCCGCTGCGGCGCGCACGATGACGCCTGCGACCGCGGCGGCGGCCTGCGGCTCGAATCCGGCGAGCCAGACGAGAATGCGCCGATGGTCAGGCGCCGAGTGTCACCCCGGCCCTCTCGCAGGCCGACAGCAGCAGGTCCGCCGCGCCATCGCGCAGGGACATGATCCCGACGTCGTACGCCCGGTACACCGCCTGCACGGCTGGCGTCAGCGAGGGCCTGGCTCTCGCTCTCGAACGGTCCGTGATCATTCGTTAGGTGGGGCACTGGGTCTCCAATCGTTGGATCGGCTGGCCAGGCCCGCCCCGGTGCGCGACCGGCGGCGGGCCGGTCGCGGTTAAGGGGTCTTTCCGGACATGCAAAAGGCCCGCAGGACAGCAGCCCTGCGGGTGGCATTAGCGGCAGAAATCAGGCGCGGGACACGATGCCCGGCCGCCTCACGGGGGCGACGAAAGCGAGGGTTGACCGACGTGCAGAGGACCGCGGAACCGACGTCCCATCGCGCTCCGGCGGAACTGTGACGGAACTGGCGGCCAGGGCCGCCACTCCGATGCAGGTCAGGAGGAAGCAAGGGGGTGAGCGGCCTGTAGGCCGGGTTCTGTGCACCCGCTTGCGCGGGCCGACGGTCATCCATCTGGGACTGCCGTTGCCGACAGCCTCGTGCGGTCTACCCGCGAGCATCGGGCGGGCCGCCCTCGAACGCTCGCGCAGGGAACCGTGGTTCCCCTTCTTGACCTTGCTCCGGGTGGGGTTTACCGAGCCACCGCAGTCACCTGCGGCGCTGGTGGTCTCTTACACCACCGTTTCACCCTTACCCCCGCTCGCGCGGGGGCGGTCTGTTTTCTGTGGCACTGTCCCGCGGGTCACCCCGGGTCGGCGTTACCGACCACCCTGCCCTGTGGAGCCCGGACCTTCCTCGACGGGCTTGCGCCCGGCGCGACCGCCCGGCCGACTCACCCGTGCCTAGGATACGCCGAGGGCCGTCGCGCCGTGGTAGATGACCGAACCACCGCCGGCGAACGCCGCCAGCGACCCGATCGCGGTCGCCACCGAACCTTCCGGCCACGATCCCGGATCGGCGGACTCCTCCGCGAACATCCCCTCGATAACCAACTCGCCCCGGCGCCGGTCCATCCGCGGGGCCACCCGGCCGACCAGCTGCTCCCCCACTAGCACGGGCAGCACGTAGGAGCCGTACCGGCGCTTGTGCTTGGGGACGTAGATCTCGTTGCGGTAGGTGAAGCCCCACAGGCGTTCGGTCCGGTCCCGGTCGCAGATCAGGTTGTCGAACGGGGACAGCAGCGTGGTCCGCGGCCGCCAGTCCTCGTCGAGCAGCCCGAGCACATCCCGGTGGACCCACCACTGCTCGCGGCCGCCCTCGACGCTCACCGGCCGGGCCCAGGGCGCGCGCTCGAGGTCGAGACCGGGATACCGGCCGATGGTGAAGTGCCGTTCGACGTCACGGGCGCGGGCGACGCCCAGGGCGCGCAGCGCGTGCTCGGCCGCCCGGGTCACCACCTCCGGCTCGGGCAGGTCCTCGGCCGCGGGGAACTCGGCCAGGCCCCATAGCCGGCGCAGCCCGTCCCGGCCCGCGACCGTGACCACGCCCTGCTTCCACAGCGTGTCCAGCATCCGCTCGACGTTCCGGCCGTGGGTCCAGCCGGTGGAGGTCCAGCTCACGGCGGCGCGGTCCTCGATGGCGGCGCCGGGCAGCGGCCCGGCGTCGCGCAGCCGGGCCAGGACGTAGCGGCGGAAGTCGTCGTTCGCCACCATCCAGTCCCGCAGCCGCGAGTTGGTGGCGCTCACCCCGTACCGGCGCATCATCGCGCGGTGGATCGGGTAGTCCTCGGTCAGCACGATCGAGGCGGCGTGCGCCCAGTACTCGAACAGCCAGCGCTCGTGCCACAGCAGCGTGTCCAGGTCGGCCCGGTCGAACCCGCCGAGCCTGCTCCACAGCACGAGCAGGTGGCTGCGCGCCACCACGTTGACCGGGTCGAGCTGGAGCACCCGCAGCCCGCGCAGTACCTGCCGCAGCCCGTCTGGTCCCGTGGCCGGCTCCGGCCCGGCCAGGTGCTGGCTCCGGACGGCCAGCCGCCGCGCCTGTTCCAGGCTCAGCCGAAGTTCGTCCGCCATGTCCCTATTCTCCGGGATCAATCCGCCGGGCGCGGGCGGCCAGTGCCGTGCGGACGATCACGCTGGACGAGGTGATCAGCTCCGGCAACCTCGGCTACGCGCTCGGCACGGTCGCGGTCGGATCCCGGCCGGGCCCGAGCTTGTCACCAAGTACGCCAGGTCTGGCAGCGCGACGCCGGTGGCCGGTGGCGGCTGGCGGTCGACTGCAAGCCCCAACCCCTGATCGGAGGCGAAGGCGAGGGGCCGAACGGTACATGACGCAGGGACTCGGTGGCACACGGGTACGGAGACGGTACCCGGGGCACACGGAGTTCCTGCGGGCGTGACAGCAGAGGCGGACGGTTCCTGCGGCGTGACAGCGAGGCGGCCGGGGCCGTGAACGCTGGCCCGTGAGGTCGTCGTGCTGTTCGGGGGCCGGTTCCGGCAGTTCGGAGGGCGGCCCGGGCGGGGTGACCGGGTTCCTGGCGGGGGCGAAGGCCAGGCCCGCGGCCAGGCAGGCGAACGGCAGGACGGGGAGCAGGTAGCGGTAGTCGAAGTCGGCGACCGCGATCGGGAACACGAGCAGCACGACCGCGGTGGCCCAGGGCAGCATGCTGCCCGCCCGGGGTGACCAGGCCAGCCGCGGGGACAGGGCCCGCGGCCCGTCCCGGGTCCGGCGCAGCCGCACCACGCCGCCGAGGCCGGTGAGCAGGATCAGCCCGAACAGCGGCCCGTAGGTGTAGAAGACCCGCCCGTACGCGTCGATCACGATGGCGACCGGCCGGACCACGCGGCTCGGGGTGGCGTGCCCGTACTGGACGGCGTCGGCGTACGCGGTGCCGCCCTTCACCCAGACGTGGTCGGCCGGGATCTTCCACGGGGCCAGGTGGAAGTAGTACAGGTACACGGTCCCGTCGTCGGGGTAGAGATGCCGCGGCCACTCGACCGCGAGGGCCAGGCCGCCGAGCACGGCGTGCAGGTAGCCGAGCGGCTGCGCCTCGACCGCGCGGATGGCGAAGTCGCGCAGCAGCGCGTCGTTGGCCGCGGTCACCGGGCCGCCGTTGGCCATGTGGTGCACCTCCGGCGCGTGCCAGATGTAGTCACCGGGCGGGGTCCGGCTGGACGGCGTCCCGGCCGGGCAGATGGCCTGCAGGCGGGCGGGCGGCTTGATGACGGAGCAGTCGGCGAACGAGGACACCCGGCCCCACAGGTAGAAGCCCTCGGCATTGCTCAGCGTGTACGAGCCCCACCAGGAGTGGAACCACACCGCGTAGCCCGCGACCGGCGCCGCGCAGCCGGCGGCCATCGCGGCGGCCGCCAGCCAGGCGCGCCAGTTCCGCCAGGCCCACGTCCCGTCCCGGCGCAGGCCGCGCACGAGCAGCACGACGGGGAACAGGACGAGCACCGGCAGGCCCTCGCTGCGCACGTCGACGGCGTAGCCGGCCAGCAGGCCCGCCAGCAGCGCGACCGGCCAGCGGACCTCGCGGCGCCACAGGATGAGCAGCATGGACAGCATGACGAGAAAGGTGAACAGGGCCTCGGCCATCACCATGTGCTCGTCCTCGATCACGAACCCGTCCAGCAGGACCGGGAGCGTGGCGGCCGTGGCCCACCACGGCCCCACGCCGCTGCGCCGCAGCAGCAGGTAGATCATGACCGCGACGGCCAGGCCCATCAGGTGCTGCAGGCCGGCCACCAGCGTCAGGCTGCGGAAGGGCTCGAGGGCGTGCAGGAACAGGGAGTAGCCGGTCGTCTTGGACAGGTTCGGCTGCAGCCGCAGCGCGGCGCCCAGGTACACGTAGGAGTCGCCGGCGAACCACAGCGCGCCCGGGTAGCCGATCATGGCGATCAGCCGCAAGACTGTCCCGGCCGCCAGCGCCACAATAAAAGGGAAAGGCAAGCCGAACGGGAGATGAATTTCCCGGAGGTAACGGCAAACTGCTTTCATGGGGTACCGCTTTTTGCCCACGATTCCAGCTGGGCGACGAATTCCCTGGCGTCCGCGGGCCAGCCCAGCGAGGAATATGCCGCCGCATGCCCGCGGCGTCCCATTGTGGCGCGCAGCGAGATATCGCGGTCCAGTTCGAGCACCGCTTCGGCGGCCGCGCTTACATCACCGAACGGCACCACGAACCCGCATTCATGGTCGCGGGCGAGCCCGGCCGCGACGGGCAGCGGGGTGGTGACGACCGGCACGCCGCGGGCCATGTACTCCACCACCTTGGTCGGCATCGAGTGCCGGAAGTTCGGCTCGTCGTGCAGCAGCGACAGGCCCGCGAGCGCGCCGTCCAGCATCGGCATGGCCCGGTCGTTCGGCACGAAGCCGTGCCAGCGCAGCAGGCCCGCCGCCTGGGCCGGCTCGATGTGCGCCCGGGCGCGCGCGTCGGCCGCTCCGATCAGCTCGACCGTGATGCCGTGCGGACGCAGCCGCCGGGCCAGCTCGACCAGCTCGGCGCTGCCGCGGTCCGGGGACAGGTGCCCGACGTACATCACCCGCCGGCCATCGTCCGGCGGGGCCGGGACGTCCGGCACGTAGGTGGTGTTCGGCACGACCGGGTGCGGCCGGGCGAACCGGGTGACGTACCCGCGCTCGGCCAGGATCAGGTGCAGGTACCGCTCGGCCATCCGCTCCGCGGTGTGCACGGCCAGCGCCGCGGGCGGCCGCAGCGGGCGCGGCAGCCACGGCTTGGTGCTGAGCGCGGCGGCGGTGTCCTCGTGCACGTCCCAGATGACCGGCGGGCGCCGGCGCCGCGGGGGCAGGGCGAGCAGCAGCTCGGGGTCGTGGACGAGCATCAGGTCCGCGCCGGCGGCATGACCGGCGAGAGCCGAACGGGCGGCCTTGATCGCCCCGGCCCGGCGTCTCCCCGAGGCGCGCGGAACGGCCGTCAGGTGGAGGGAAGGCCTGCCCCGTTCGGGATGAAAATCGGTGAGCTCGACCGGGGCGATGTAGGTGACCTCGTGCCCCGCGTCGAGCAGGGCGCGTATCTGCCGGTGGTAGATGCGCGCGTCAGCGGGATGATGGACGATCGTGCACACCACGACCCGCATCGTGCCCTCCAGGCCTGGTCAGAGCGTTTCAAGGTGGGACGCGGCCGGCGTGGAGGGGATGACGCCCCGGGTGTCGAGCAGCAGCCGGGCGGTGGCGGCGAGCTGAGGCAGGTCGTAGTCCTGGTGGGCCTGGAGCAAGATGACCAGGTCGGCGGCGGCGACCGCGGCGGCCAGGTCGCCGGCCCGGGGGACGTCCTGGCCGTCGACCTGCCAGGACGGCACGTACGGGTCGTGGTAGGCGACGTCGGCGCCGCGGGCGCGCAGCTTGCGGGCGATCGGCCGGGCCGGGCTCTCGCGCTGGTCGGCGATGTCCTTCTTGTAGGTCACGCCGAGCAGCAGCACCCGGGCGCCGTTGACCGCCTGGCCGCCGCGGTTGAGCAGCTCGGCGGCGCGCTCGGTGACGTAGCCCGGCATCCGGGAGTTGATCTCCTGGGCCAGCTCGACGAACCGGAACGGGTAGCCGAGCGTGCGGACCTTGTAGGACAGGTAGTTGGGGTCGATGGGGATGCAGTGGCCGCCGACGCCGGGGCCGGGGTAGAACGGCTGGAACCCGAACGGCTTGGTCGCGGCGCACCGGATCGCGTCGTGCAGGTCGATGTCCAGTTCCCGGCAGAAGATCGCCATCTCGTTGACCAGGGCGATGTTCACGTGCCGGTAGGTGTTCTCCAGCAGCTTGGCCATCTCCGCCTCGCGCGCGGAGGCGGCCCGGACCACCTGCTCGCAGACCCGGCCGTAGAACGCCGCGCCGGCGTCGGTGCAGGCCCGGGTGATGCCGCCGACGATCTTGGGCGTGTTGGCCAGGCCGTACTCGCGGGTTCCCGGGGTCGATCCGCTCCGGGGAGAACACCAGGGCGAAGTCCACCCCGGCGGACAGCCCGGATGCCTTCTCCAGCAGCGGCCGGACGATCTCCTCGGTGGTGCCGGGGTAGGTGGTCGACTCCAGCGAGACCAGCGTGCCCGGCCGCAGCAGGCCGCCCGCGGTCTGCGCCGCGGCGCGCACCGCGCTCAGGTCGGGACCGTCCGCCTCGGACAGCGGCGTCGGCACGCAGATCACGATCACGTCCTGCGGGCCGAGCTCCGCCTCGTCCGCCGTGGCCGTGAAACCCTGCGGCCCGGGCCTGTGCGACCTCGTCGGCGGTCACGTCGTCCACGTGGGACCGGCCCGCGTTCAGGGCCCGCGTGATCTCGGCGCTGGTGTCGAACCCGGTGACCCGGAACCCGGCCCGCGCCGCCTGGACCGCCAGCGGCAGGCCGACGTAGCCGAGCCCGATGACCAGTACGTCCTGCGCCGGCATGTCACCTCAACCTTCAGATCGCCCCCAGACGCGCGTACGCGTCCTTGTACCGTGCCGCGTTACGGGCCCAGGTCCGGTCACCGGACACCCATTCACGGGCGTTGTCCCCGAGTTTTCTGCGGATATCCGGACTGTAAAACAGGCGTTCCAGGCAATCGGCCAGGGACACCGGATCTTGCGGTACTGTTTGCATTCCCGTCACTTCGTGTTTGACGATTTCGGTGAGTGCTTTCACTTCACTAGTGACCACGCACAGTCCGCTTGCCATCGCCTCTACTGGCTTCAACGGGGTAACCAGCTGACAGACCCGGTCTGGCGTGCGCGGAATGACGAAAACATCGAGGAGAGCGTGGAATTGGCGTACCTTCGCCGCGGGCACGCGGCCGGTGAAGACGGCCGCCTGCGCCAGGCCGGCCGTGGCCGCCTGGCGCTGCAGCGCGGCGCGTTCGGGGCCGTCGCCGACGATCAGCGCCCGGGCGGGCACGCCGCGGGCGCGCAGGATCGCGGTGGCCTCGAGCAGCGTGCCGATCCCCTCGTGCTTGACCAGGCTGGTGACCTCGCCGACGATGTACTCGTCTTTCTGGATGCCCAGGTCAGCGCGGAGGTCCCCGGGGTCGGGCAGCGGGGCCAGGAAGTCCTCGGATACGGCGTTCGGCACGATGAGGATCTTCTCGGCGGGCACGCCGCGGGCCTCGATCTCTTGCCGCATGGCCTCGCCGAGCGTCACGACCAGGTCGGCGGCCAGCATGCACTGGGTCTCCAGTGGCGCGGTTGCGCTGGTAAAGCTCACTGCTCGCCAGGCTGGCGCCGTCCGGGTGCCGGGACAGCCAGGTGTCCTCCCAGAACCCGCGCACCTCGTACACCACCGGCAGGCCGTACCGCTGGCCCAGGGCCAGCGCGATCCTGGCGTTGGCGAAGTTGCTCGCGGCGTGCAGCACCGCGGGCTTGATTGCTTGCGTCAGCGCGGCGGCGAGCTTCTCGCCCAGGGCGGCCAGTTTCGGGTCGGCGTCGCCGTGGCCGGGCAGGAGCCACGGCAGCAGCCGGTGATACGGCACGCCGTCCACGTCGACCAGGCGGCGGCCGTCGAGGTGGCCCTGGGTCACCGGGAACCCGCACCTGGTCACCACGTGCGGGTCGAGCCCGGCGGCGCGCTGGGCCAGCACGATCTCGTGCGTCCTGATCGTGTACCCGGCGCTGACCGACGGCAGCGCGTCACTGACCAGGTGCAGCACCCGTCCCGGGATGTGCTCGCGCCCCGGCATCACACGCTCGGTTACCGGCCCGCGTCCGGCCAGTTGCGCTTCCGTACGGCCTGGTTCATGATCGCGGGCAGTTCCGGTCGTTATTCGTCCGGAACTGCCCGCGATCATGGTGTCGGTGGCGGGAGGCGCGGCGAGGTGGGCTTGCTGGGGGGCGAGGGTGGCGCGCAGGCGGCGGGCCTGGCGGCCGCGGGCGCCGTCCAGGGCGCGCGAGCGGCGTCGGTGAGGCGGCCTTCGCGCCAGGCCAGGCGGGCGGCCAGGAGCTGGTGGGCGGGATCCGTGTCCGGAATCCGGGCCAGGGCGGCGGCCGCGGCGGCGGGCTGGTCCACGGCCAGGGCGAAGGCGGCCTGGCGGCGGGGCGAGGCGGACAGCGATGCCAGCGCCGCGGCCCGGTCCCCCGCGCCCCACAGCACCGCCGCCCGGCCGTAAGGCCCGGCGAGCCGGAGCCATGCCGCGCAGCGGGCCGGGCAGCACCCGCCCGGCCAGCAGGACAGACCGGACCGGGTCGGCGGCCAGGTGCCGCCAGCCGATCGAGGCGGCGAGGGTCAGCGCGCGGGGCGAGAGGGACGTCGTCACGGCGGCGGATGGTAGCGGGTTGAGATGAACAGAAAGGATTCGATGCGCGCACCCATCACGCACGTGCTCGGGGCACGGCCGAACTTCATGAAGGCCGCGCCGGTGATCGGCGCCCTGGCGGCGCTCGGCCACGACCAGCGGATCGTGCACACCGGGCAGCACTACGACGAGCGGATGTCGGAGGTTTTCTTCGTCCAGCTCGGCCTGCCGCGGCCGGACGTGAACCTGGGGGTGGGCTCCGGCAGCCACGCCCGGCAGACGGCCGAGGTGCTGACCGGCATGGAACGGGAGTTCACGGAGAATTCACCGGCGCTGGCCGTGGTCTACGGTGACGTCAACTCCACCATCGGCGCGGCGCTGGCCGGCGCGAAGCTCGGCGTCCCGCTGGCGCACGTCGAAGCCGGGCTGCGCAGCTTCGACGACTCGATGCCGGAGGAGATCAACCGGCGGCTGACCGACCAGCTGTGCGCGCTGCTGTTCGTGACGTCGCCCGAGGCGATCGGCCACCTGGCCCGGGAGGGCCGCCCGGCCGGCGCGGTGCACCTGGTCGGCAACCCGATGATCGACACGCTGCTGGCCAGCATGGACCGCTTCGATACCGCCGCGGTCCGGGCCGGGCTCGGGCTGCCGGACCGGTACGTGGTCGCGACCCTGCACCGGCCGTCCAACGTGGACGACCCGGCGTCGGCGGCCGCGCTGGTCCAGGCCCTGCGCGAGGTGGCGGACGAGCTGGACGTGATCATCCCGGTGCACCCGCGGGGCCGCGCCGCGCTGGAAGCCGCCGGGCTCGGGCACCCACCCGCGGCTGCACGCCGCTCCCCCGCTCGGCTACCTGGAGTTCATCGCCCTGGTCCGCGGCGCGCGAGCGGTGATCACCGATTCGGGCGGCGTGCAGGAGGAGACCACGCTGCTCCGGGTGCCGTGCCTGACCCTGCGGCCGAATACCGAACGGCCCATCACCGTGACCAGCGGAAGCAACCGCCTGATCACCCCGCCCGAGCTGGCCGCGGCCGTGCTCAAGGCGTGCGACGACGGGCCGTACGCGGGCGAGCTGCCGCCGCTGTGGGACGGCCAGGCCGGCCCGCGCATCGCCCGCATCATCACGACGTGGCTGGACGGGGAGGCCCGGTGAACCCGGCGGAGGGAACCCTGAGCGAGCCGCAGGCTCACGGCGTGCACGGGGCCGAGGTGGACGCGGTCGCCGAGGTGGAGGAGCCGCAGGACGCGGTGACCGGTGATCCCGGGCTGGCCGCGGAGCGGGACCGGCTGGCCCGGGCGCTGCGCGAGACCCGGCTGCAGCTGGCCATGACGCAGTCCCGGCTGGCCGCGCTGGAGCAGTCCGCGACCATGGAACTCGGCCGGACCCTGGTCCGGGCCGCGCGGCGGCCCTGGTCACGCGGCGTCCAGCTGCCCGCGGACCTGGTCCGGCTGTGGCGGGAGCGCGGCGGCCTCACCGGGCCGGGCGCGGCCACCCTCGCGCTGGCGTCCGCGCAGCTCGGCGACCTGGCCGGCGGCGGGGAACGGTTCCTGTCGGCGCTGACCGCGCCCGGTCTCGGCGCGCCGGGCACCGAGACGGCCGGCTGGACCCCGCCCGGGCTGGTCATCACCGGGGTGCTGACCGCGCAGTCCTGCGCCACGCTGGCGCCGGACGCGGCGGTCTACCCGCTGCTGCCGCACGACGCGGACGTCGTGCTGGAAAGCACCGGCGCCGACCTGGTCTGCATCGAGGCGGCGGCGATGCTGGCCGGCTCGGCCTGGGCCTACGCGGGCGACCCGGCCGCGACCGACCGCGGCCGGCGGCTCGGGCGGCTGATCGCGGCGGCCCGCGCGCTCGGCAAGCCGGTGATCTTCATCAGGAACATCCCCGCGCACCTGGCGCCGGGCCTGGACTGGGTCGCGGCCAGCTGCGACGCGGTCTCCGACGAGGGGTTCGGCGTCCAGCTGGCCCGGTTCAACCCGATCGGGCTGGCGGGTTCCCGGCCGTCAGGACCCGGTGTACGCCGACGCGCGGGACCCCCGCGAGCAGCCGGCCCTGCGGGCCTGGCTGGACGCGCTCGCCGGCGCGGGCGAGCCCGGGCCGCTGCAGGTCACCGGGTCGGTGCCGTGGCGGCGGCAGCCCGCCCTCTACCAGCAGCACGCGCTGTTCGTCACGGCGTCCGCGGACCAGGCGCGGGAGCAGCTCGCCTGCGGCGCGCGCGTGATCATGATCGGGGCCGGGCCGGTCGCCGGGGCCGTCACGCCCGCGGGAGACGGCTGGGACCTCCCGGCCCTGCGGGAAGCGGCCGGGACGCTACGGGAGCTCCCGCCGCTGGACCTGGACGGGATCCGGCCGGCGCTGCGGGAGATCTTCACCGGGTCGGCGACGCCGGCCCGGCTGGCGGCGCTCGGCCAGCTGACCGGGCTCGGCGACCACGTGATCGCCGGGCGGCGGATCGCGGTGCTGGCCCGCGCGGACGACGCCAGCGCGGCCGCGGCCCTCGCGGCCGGCCTGGGCCGGCAGCGGCTGCTCCCGGCCGAGGTGGTGGTGGTGACCGAGGCGCCGGACGAGCCCTCGGCCGAGATATCCGCCCGGGCCGTCACCGCGGCGCTCGGGGACCTGGCCGACCGGGGCGTGAGCGTCCGCGCCGTTCCCGCCGTGGCCGGCGAGCCGGCCGGGTGGCTGCGGCTCGCCGCGAGCGCGGCCCGCTCCCCGTGGGTCGCGCCGTGGCCGCGCGCTGTCCGCCGGGGCCGAGCACCACGAGTCCTACCTGCTGGACCTGGCCTGCGCGCGGGAGTGCGCCCAGGCCGACGCGACCGGGTACGCCGGGGCCGGCTACGCGTTCACCGCCACGCTGGATCCCGGCCTGGCCCGGCGGGAGTTCTTCACCTCGGACGACCCCGGCCACGGGCTACGGCTCTTCTCCGTCAGTTAGCCAGCTAAGGAGCATCAGCGTTGACCTCTCGGGCGCTTGTCTACGGTGACATCGACCTGAACCTGATCGATGGTTCGGCCATCTGGCTGCAGTCGGTGACCCAGGCGCTGGCCCGGGCCGGCTGCGCGGTGACCCTGGTGCTGAAGGCGCCCGTCCGCACCAGCCGGCTGATCGCGCCGCTGCTGGCCGAGCCCGGCGTCACCGTCCGGCGGCCGTTCGAGGAGCACCTGCTCGACGGGCTCGAAGGCACTGGCTCGCTGCGGCCGGCGGCCGCCGTCGAGCTGCTGGCCCGGCTCGACGCCGAACAGCCCCACGACCTGGTGGTCACTGCGCGGCCGCGCGGTGACCCTGGCGGCGGCCAGGAGCGAGGCGTTCGCCGGGCGGCTGTGGCCGTACCTGACCGACGTCCCGCAGTCCGTGCCCGGCCTGACGCCCGACGGCGCCGACGAGCTCGAGCTGATCGCCAACGCCGCCCGCTACCTGCTGTGCCAGACCGAGGAGCTCCGCTGCTTCCTGGAGGGCAGCATCCCCGCGGCCTGCGGCAAGTGCGTGCTGCTGCCGCCGATGCTGGCCGACATCCCCGCCGCCCGCGGCGCGGCGGCGGCGGGCTCCCCGCTGCGGCTGGTCTACACGGGCAAGTTCGCGCCGCGCTGGAACACGCTGGAGATGACCGGGCTGCCCGGGCTGCTCGCCGCCCGCGGCGTCGCCTCCGAGCTGCACATGGCCGGCGACAAGATCCACGACGACGCGTCCGGGTACCAGCAGCGGATGCGGGCCGCGCTCGACACCGAGGGCGTGACCTGGCACGGCGGCCAGTCCCGGGAAGACGCGATGCGGCTCGCGGCATCCTGCGACATCGGGCTGAGCTGGCGCCATCCCGACCTGGACGCGAGCCTGGAGCTGTCGACCAAGGTGCTGGAGTTCGGCGCGCTGGGGCTGCCGGTCATCCTCAACCGGACGCCGATGCACGAGGCGCTGCTCGGCGCGGACTACCCGCTGTTCGCGGCGAGCCTGGACGACGTGGTGGACGGTGGCGGCCGCGGCGGCCGCCGACCCCGGCCTCTACCGGCTGGCCGCCGACCGGACCAGCCGGGCCGCCGAGCGGTTCACCCTGGACCGGGCCGCCGAGCGGCTGCGCGGCTACCTCCGGGGGGCCCGGCGGGGTGCGGGCAGCCCCGAGCGGCGGGCTCCGGGGTCGGCTCCCCGGGCCGGCACAGCCCCGCTGCGCGTGGTGATCGCCGGGCATGACCTCAAGTTCTTCACGCCGCTGCTGAGCTACCTGCGGATGCAGCCGGGCCTGGAGGTCAGGCTGGATCAGTGGGCCGCGCTCGGCAAGCACGACCCGGCGGCGAGCCGGGACCTGGCGGCCTGGGCCGACGTGGTGGTCTGCGAATGGTGCGGGCCGAACGCGGTCTGGTACAGCAGGCACAAGCGGCGCGGCTCGCGGCTGCTGGTCCGGCTGCACCGGTTCGAGCTGCGCTCGCCCTACCCGGGCCAGCTCAAGATCGGCGCCGTGAACCAGGTGGTGTGCGTGAGCAAGCACTACGCGCGGCTCACCCGCGAGTACACCGGCTGGCCCGACACCAAGGTGGCGACGGTGCCGAACGCCCTCGACATCGCCCAGCTCGACCGGCCCAAGCTGGACGGCGCCCGGTTCCACCTCGGCCTGATCGGCATCGTCCCCTCGCGCAAGCGGCTGGACCTGGCCCTCGACGTGCTGGAGGAGCTGCGCCGCGAGGACGACCGGTACCTGCTGTTCATCAAGTCGGGCATGCCCTGGGAGCACTGGTGGGTGTGGCAGAACCCGGCCGAGCGCGAGCACTACGCCGACGCGCTGCGCCGGGTGCAGCGGTCGCCGCTGCTGCGCGGGGCGGTGGTGTTCGACGACGCCGGGCCGGACGTGCCCGCGTGGCTGCGGCGGGTCGGCTTCGTGCTGTCCACCAGCGACGACGAGAGCTTCCACGTGGCCCCGGCCGAGGGCATGGCCTCGCGCGCGGTGCCGGTGCTGCGGCACTGGCCGGGAGCCGAGACGATCTACGACATGCGCTGGATCCACCGCGGCCCGGCCGAGATGGCCGCCGCGGTCCTGGCCCTCGGCGGACGAGGACGACTGGCGCGCGGCGGGCGACGACGCGCACGCCCAGGCGGCCGCCGCGTTCAACCTGAACCGGGTGTGCGAGGCCTGGCACGGCCTGCTCACCGCCGACCGGGACCCGGCGGTGCCCGGGCCGATCCTCGAGCTGCTCGGATCCGGCTGAACCAGGATGTACTTCACGCTCGCCGTCAGCGCGGCCACGGCCGCGCAGCTGCGCCGCGCTGGCCGGCGCGGCCCGGGACGCCGACCCGCGGGTCATGCCCGTCCCGGGCCCGGCCCGGGTGGCCTGGCGCGCCCCCGACGGACGCGCCGCGGTGCTGCACTGGGGCGACCCCCGCGGACGCGGCAGGGGACCGCTTACGCGGGCACCATCTGGGCCGAGGGAGCCGGGGTGCGGGCCCGGACCGGCCTGACCCGGGTCGACCCGGTCTACCTGGCCGAGGTCCCCGGGGCGGTGGTGGTCAGCGACCGGGCCAGCTGGGCGGCCGCCGTCACCGGGCGGCTGCGCGACCCCGACCCGGTCATGATCGGCGCCTTCCTCAGCCTCGGCTACCCGCTCGGCGGCGCGACCCCCTTCCGCGGCGTCCGCGCGCTGGGCGGCGACCGGCAGCTGCGGGCGGCCGCCGGGCAGCTCGTGGTGACCCGGGCGGTGCGCGGCCCGCCCGGCCGAAGGCCCGGGCGGGGCGGGTCAGGTGGCCGAGGCGCTGGCCGAGGCGGTCCGGCCGCTGGGCGAGCGGGCCGCGCCCGTCCAGCTCTCGCTGACCGGGGGCAAGGACTCCAGGCTGGTCGCGGCCGCGCTGACCGCGGCCGGGGTGCCGTTCGCGGCCCGCACGCACGGGTTCGCCAGCCACCCCGACGTGATCGTCGCGGGCCTGATCGCCAGCCGCCTCGGCGTGGAGCACACGGTCACCGAGCCGGCCGCGGCCGGGTACCCCCGGTGAGGCGGACGTGCTGCGGCCGGCTCCGGGCGGCGGTGCTCGTGTCCGACGGGATGCTGTCCGCGTTCGAGAACCGTCGGGTCCGGCCGGACCCGCACGTCCCCGATGGCCCGCCGGTCCCGGTGGAGGCGGGCGGGCACGGCGGGGAACTGCTGCGCGGCGGCTACGCCCAGGCCGCCTGGCGCGGCCCGGCGGCGCTGCGCGGCGTGGCCGCGGCGGAACTGCTCCGCCGGATGACCACGCGCCGCCTGGGCCTGCTCCGCCCGGGGGCCGCCGAGGCGTACCTGGCCAGCCTGGTCCCGGCGGCCGCGGCGCTGGCCCGCGGGCCGCTGGCCGCGCTCGACGGCTTCTACCTGGCGAACCGGGCGGGCCGCTGGTCGGCCGCGGCCCGGCAGGCGTACCTGCTCCGGTCACCGCTGGCCCAGCCCCTGTTCGCCGACCGCGTGGTGCGCGCCGCGCGCGCCGTCCCGCTGCGGCACCGGATGAGCGACCGGCTGCACCGCGACGTGCTCGGCCTGCTCTGCCCGGGGCTGCTGGACATCCCGCTGGCGGGCAGCCCCTGGCACGGCGAGCCGCGCACCCCGGCTACCGTGCTGACCGCTCCGCCAGGACCCGGGACCGCGGACTGGCGGCGGGACTCCGCCGGGACCGTGGCCCGCTTCCTGCGCGGTTACGTCCTGGATCACGGCGAGGCGGGCCCGGTGTTCGGCATCGTGCGCCGGCGGGCCGCCGAACGCTGCCTGGCTCGCGCCGCAGGCCGACCCGCAGGCGGCCTGGGCGCTGGCCACCCTGGCCGCGCTGCTGTCCGGTGACTGGCTCAGCGCCCGCGAGCCGGCCGCCCGGACGGCCAGGCCCCGGCACGCGCCTAGCTCGGCCCGGCCTAGCCCCGGCCGTACCTGGTCTCGGCCTGCCAGAAGAAGATCACGCCCGACGGCCAGGATGACGACCGCCCAGCCCGCGCCGGCCAGCCACAGCTCGCTGGTCCCGAAGTCCGGGTGGCAGTAGGCCTGGAGCGCCGGGGTCTTCTTGGCCATGAAGACCGCGCACCGGGCCGCGTCGTAGGGTTTCGCGCCCGGCGCGTCGTCCCGGAACGTGGCCATGATGGCGTCCCTGGTCAGCGAGATGTACACCGCCGCCGGGTTGAAGGACAGCACGTTCTTGGCCCACACCGGCAGCGCGGCGGGCAGCGAGGCGATGCTGTACATGACGCCGCAGAAGTACCGCCAGACCCGCAGCAGGAACGGGACCAGCTGGCTGATGTCCTGCGCGCCCGCGCCGAGCCTGGCCATGATCAGCGCGGCGCCCATGTTGAACGTGGCCTGCATCAGCAGCGCCGGGACCAGCAGCAGCCAGTACCAGGTGAGCGGCTCCCCGGTGCCCAGCACGATGGCGAACATCACGATCATCGACAGCAGCAGCTGCTGGAACTCCACCATCACGTAGGCCAGCGGCAGGCAGGCCCGCGGGAAATGCAGCGCGCGGATCAGCGTGATATTCGACCGGATCACCGTCGAGCCGACCACGATCGACCGCTCGGTAAAGGCGAATATGAAAACTCCGATAACCAGGTAGGCGGTGTAATTGCTGATGCCCCGGTTGGCCTTGAAGAGGATCCCGAAGATCAGGTAGTACACCGCCGAGTTGAGCAGCGGCGTGAGCACCTGCCAGAGCTGGCCGAGCCGCGCCTCGGTGTACATCGACACGTTGCGGGCCGTGGCGTAGGCGACGATGAAGTGCCGCCGCTCCCAGACTTTGCGCAGGTAGGCAGACCAGGAGCGGCCGGGCGGAACTCGGCCGCAGGCCGTGCCGGGCGGCCAGCGCGGCCAGCGGCTCACCCTCCGCGCCCGCCACCGGGCACCGGTCTCGTCAGCGGCCTCGCCCGGGAGTTCGTCATCCAGGCCGCCCGGTGCAATCAGCCGCCCGCGGTTTCCCATGGCTGTGGATTTTATGGGGCCGGCTGCCGCGGAAACGCGTCTCCGCCGCCCGGGGGAAATCATTCGCCCGGAGTTCGGCCCGTCATTAACCCGCCGTACCCGTAACTCACCATATGTTGACCGAATGGCCTGCGGTTCATCGCTGGTTCCGGCCCTGCCGCCGACGGTACGGAGCCATAGCGGCCACCTGACCAGCATCAACGCCACCGCCCAGACACGAGGCGCTGACCTGGAACGACGCCGGGCTGATGACGCAGGCCGCGATCACGCCGTCCGGCGGCTCGGCCAAGAACAGGAACTACGTCTATGACGCCGACGGCACCCTGCTGCTCACCGCCGACCCGGGCACAACGCACGCTGTACCTGCCCGACGAGGAACTGTCCCTCAACGCCGGTACCAGCTCAGTCACCGGCACCCGCTACTACAGCATCGGCGGCGCCGTCGTCGCCGCCCGCACCGGCGCCTCCGGGCTGGCCTACCTGGCCGGGGACCAGCAGGGCACCGACTCCATCGCCATCGATTCGGGCACTCTCAGCGTCAACCGCCGTTACTACGACCATACGGCAACGCCAGGGGCAGCGCCCCGCCAGCTTCCCGGTGGGAGAGAAGGGTTTCGTCGGGGGTGCCAGCGACACCGCCGACCGGTCTGACCGACCTTGGCGCCCGCGAGTACCAGCCCGGCACCGGCTCGTTCATATCCCCCGACCCGCTGCTGAAGCCGTCCGGCGCCTCCCCGGGGCAGTACACGGGCGGGGCCACTGGCTGTGTCGGCTCAGCGCAATGCGGTCAAGGCCTGCAACAGCAAAGCACAGTCCGAGCGATCCCACCCCGAAGGGCTACAGTCCTCCGCCGGGACGGGAACCGTCAGGTTCTGCGACGGTTCCACCTGCGCCAGCGTTCCTTCCTTCCGCGAGCACCCGGACAAGCCGGCCGACCGCAAATCAGCCCCCGTCGACAGGCCACGCCGCCCACGACGGCCTTCCTGCGGACGCCATGTCCGTTCACGCAGGCACATGCATAGACACCGCTGACGCCGCGATGCGGGAATAGGCAACTTCATACGGCACCATCTGAACGGGCAGCCTGCATCGCTGCAGGAATCACGGTTGGCGCCGTCGCTGCTGCGCTCTGTGGTGAGGATGAATGGGAGGAGCGGATGGCGGCCAGGACTGATTACTATCGCGTCGAGCGTAGCGGGCAAGCAAGCACTCACCCGCGAAGGCGCGCAGTCATCCGACCGGGCGCTTACACATATCCCCATCACCAGTAACTCACTCAGCGAAATCCTCAGCATCCTTGCGAAGATAGGCCAGTAATGCCGGATCCGTTCGATGCCCTATGGGCTGCCACGCTAGAGCATGTCGACCTGGATATAGCCACTCAGCGCCTGACGGTCAGCTGCCGTGTGGAAGACGGAGGACAGCTAACTCATCACAAGCTTGCCTTTAGTGATATTTCCGAGCTTCGCTTTTTTAATTCGATCCAGGGCCCGTGGGACTATGTTGAGATAACGGAGATTCACGCAGCCAAAGACGCTGCGGGATCCGTTAGGACCGAGATGGGTTTCTGGTCCGAGAGTGCTGGACTAGTTGTTGCTGCCGCTTCCGTCGAGATCGACGGCGAACCTGCCTATCCCGCGGATTAACGGAGCAATTTCCGCATTAAGCCCTCGGTACGCCGACGATGCGCTGGCCGGAATCAGCCGCCTTCCGCGGCCGGATGCGGTCATTGCACTTGATGGCTCTTAGGTCTCGAGGTGGGCGGTGTCGTTGAAGGAGCGCAGGACGGCGGGGCCGTCGGCGTACCAGTCGATCTCGCACAGGGCGGCCACGTCCAGGTGCATCCGGAACAGCGCGGGCGGCGGGGCGAGCAGGGCGGCGGCGACCAGGGTCTTGATCGGGGTGACGTGGCTGACGATCAGGACCCGCTGCCCGGCCCGGTCGGCCAGGACCCGGGCCAGCGCGGCGGTGACCCGCTCGCTGACCTCGGCGAAGCTCTCGCCGCCGGGCGGCGCGAGCTGCGGATCGGCCAGCCAGGCGGTCATCTCCGAGGGCCAGCGCTCCCGTACCTCGGCGAAGGTCAGGCCGTCCCAGTCACCGAAGTCGGTTTCCCGGAAGCCCTCGTCGGTGGTCACCGGGACGCCGGTGACCGCGGCCACCGCCTCGGCCGTCTGGACCGTGCGCTGCAACGGCGACGCCACGATGGCGTCGATGCCCGCCGACGCCAGCCGCTTGGCCGCGGCGGCGGCCTGCGTCAGGCCGGTCTCGGTGAGCGGCACGTCGGTCCGGCCGGCGTAGCGCTTCTCCACCGACATCGGCGTCTGCCCGTGCCGGAGCAGCAGGGTGACGGTGGGCTTGCCCTGGGCGGGCATCCAGGCGGACCTGGCGCGCACTGAGCGCGGCCTACAAGCCGGATTCGGGCGTGCGGACCAGGATCCGCCTGCACTCCTCGCACCTGATCACGTCGTCCGGCGCAGCCGCCCGGAACCCCTTCAGGTCCGCCGCGTCGACGGTCAGGTGACATCCCTCGCAGCGGCCGGCCCGCAGCAGCGCCGCGCCGGAGCCCTTGGTCTTGCGGATCTGGTCGTAGAGCGCCATCAGGTCGGCCGGCACCTCGGCGGCGACGCCGCCGCGCCGGTCCAGCGCCTTGGCGGCCTGCTCGTCGATCTCGGCGAAGACCGCGTCCCGGCGGGCCGTCACCTCGGCTACCTCGCCGCCGAGGCTGTCCCGGCTGGCGGTCAGCTCGTCCCGCTGGCTTTCGAGCGTCTCGCGGCGCTCCATCAGCTCGAGCACGACTTCCTCGAGGTCGCCCTGCCGGCGGTGCAGGTTCTCGATCTCCGACTGCAGGCTCGCCAGCTCGCGGGCGGCGGACACCTGCCCGGCGTCGAGCCGGGCCCGGTCCTTCTCGATCCTGACCCGGACCTGCTCTACGTCGCGCTCGGCCCGGCCCTGCTCGCGGTCCAGGTCACCGAGCGCGGTTTCGGTCACCACCAGGGCGTCCCTGAGCTCGCCGGCCTTCGCCTCCAGGCCGGCCAGCTCGGCGACTTCTGGCAGGCCGCGCCTGCGGTGGTCGAGGCGGGCGAGCTCGGTGTCCAGGTCCGCCAGTTCGAGCAGGCGGAGCTGGGTTTGCGGTGATGCCTTCACGGATCCCAACGTTAGTCCAACCGGAGCCCTGCGTAGGCCCCTAGCGTGGTAGACCTTGCCCCATGGAGGTCCCTCACGTCAGCCGGCCTTTCATGCCGGGGTACGGCATCGCCGGACCGGCCGAAGGCAGCGGGCTCCTGCACTGGTCGTGGGCGGTGGAGCGGCTGACCGCCGCCCGCAACTACTGGGTCGCGAGTATCTGGCCGGACGGGCGGCCGCACATCATGCCGGTCTGGGGCATGTGGGACGACGGCACCTTGTGGTTCACCAGCAGCGCGGGCTCCCGGAAGGTGCGGAACCTGACCGCCGACCCCCGCTGCTGCGTCACCACCGAGGACGCCTCGGACCCCGTGGTCATCGAGGGCAACGCGCACATCACGACCGAGCTGCCGGTGCTGCGGCGGGTGGTCGACCTGATGAACGCCAAGTACCGGACGGACTACCGGGTCGACTTCCTGGACCCGGCCACCAACGCCACCATCGGGGTCCGGCCGCACCGCGTGTTCAGCATGCGGGCCGGCGACTTCACCGGATCGCCCACCCGCTGGGTCTTCGAGGACGAGCAGTAATAACCGCGAATTCTTCGCCCGGCTAACGAAACCCCCGGAGCCGGGTAGCGTGGGAGGGCGCCCAGCCGCGCCTTCCGCCATGACACCAGCATCCGCCCCCGACGGTAACCAGCCCCGGGCTCCCCGCGCTCTCGCCGGAGCCGCCGTCGGCGTGCTCGCGGCGGCGGTCGCGATCGGCGCGTCGCAGCTCGCCGCCGGGCTGACCGTCCCGCAGAGCTCGCCGGTGCTCGCGGTCGGCCAGACCGCCATCGACCTCACGCCGCTGCCGGTCAAGAACTTCGCCATCTCGACGTTCGGTTCCGATGACAAGACCGCGCTGCTGACCGGCATCCTGGTGCTTCTCGCCCTGTACGCGGCGTGGGTCGGGACCCGGGCGATGCGCCGGCTGTCGTCCGGCCTGTGGGGACTCTCGCTCTTCGCCTTCATCGGCCTGTTCGCCGCCCTGAACCGGCCTGGCTCCAGCCCGGTGTACGTCGTGCCCACCCTGGCCGGCGCCGCGGCCGGGGCGTTCGCGCTCATCCGGCTGGCACGCGCCGCGGGCCGGCTGGACGTTCCCGCGGCCCGGCTCCCGGACCCGGGGCGCTCGCCGGCCGCCCCGCCGGGTCCCCCGCCTTCGCCGCAGGCACTGACCCCGCCGGACCTACCGGCCTCCCCCGGTGTCCCGGCATCACCAGACGGGCAGGCGCCGCCGGACGGGCCCGCGCCACCGGGCTCTTCCTTCACCTTCCTGCCCGGCCCCGACGACGAGGGGCCGCCGCGCGGACCGGACCGGCGGCGTTTCCTGGTCACCAGCGGGGTCGCGGCGGCCGCGGCCGCCGCGGGGACGATCGCCGGGCGCGAGCTGAGCATGCAGCGCGACGTCACCCGGGCACGGGCCGCCTTGCGGTTCCCCCGGCCCGCTATCGCCGCGCCGCCGCTGCCGGCGGGCAGCAGCCTGAACATCCCCGGTCTCAGCTCGTTCATCACCCCGAATAGCAGCTTCTACCGGGTCGACACCGCCCTGATCCTGCCGCAGGTCAACCCGTCGACCTGGCGGCTGCGCATCCACGGGATGGTGCGGCGCGAGGTGACCATCACCTTCGCCGAGCTGCTCAGGCGCCCCCTCATCGAGCACTACGTGACGCTCACCTGCGTGTCCGACCCGGTGGGCGGCCCCTACGTGGGCAACGCCAAGTGGCTCGGCGCCAGCCTGACCGCCCTGATCCGGCAGGCCCGGCCGCTGGCGGGCGCGGACCAGCTGCTGTGCACCTCGGTCGACGGGTTCACCTCGGGTACCCCGCTGCCGGTCGTGCTGGACGGCCGGGACGCGCTGCTCGCCGTCGCGATGAACGGCACGGCGCTGCCGGTCGCGCACGGCTTCCCGGCCCGGATGGTGATTCCCGGCCTGTACGGCTACGTGTCCGCGACCAAGTGGGTGACCGACATCGAGGTCACCACGTTCGCGACGGCCACCGCCTACTGGGCCTCACGCGGCTGGTCGCAGCAGGCGCCGATCAAGACCGAGTCCCGGGTCGACGTGCCCGCGATCGGCGCGTCGCTGCGCCCGGGACCGACGCCGGTGGCCGGGGTGGCCTGGGCCCAGCACAAGGGCATCGCCGCGGTGGAGGTCCGGGTCGACCGCGGCCCGTGGCACGAGGCGCGGCTGGCCGCGGTGCCGGGCATCGACACCTGGCGGCAGTGGGTCTGGGAGTGGCCGGCCACGCCCGGCAGCCACCTGCTCGAGTCGCGGGCCACCGACCAGTCCGGCTACACCCAGACCGCGGCGCAGGCTCCGCCGGATCCCAACGGCGCCTCCGGCTACCCCTCCTCCACCGTCACCGTCACCGGCTCCTGAGCCCGGCCCGGCGGCCGGGCCGGCCGCACCGGGACTACGGTAGGCGCAGGCGGAAATTGGGAGGCGTGATGAGCGAAGCCGACGCCGAGTTCACCAGGCTGGCACAGGAGTACCTGGACGACCGGGCCGAACGGCACCCGGAGAGCGCCACGGGCCTGGGCGACCACCGGTTCGACGCGCACCTGGCCGACCCCTCGGCGCAGGCGCTCGCGGCCGAACGCAGCGCGCTCGACGGCTGGGACCGGCGGCTGGCCGCCATCGACCAGGGCGCCCTGTCGGCCGAGCACCGGGTAGACGCCGCGATGATGGCCAACGGCGTGGCGCGGCGGGCCTTCGAGCTCGACGAACTGCGCGAGCACACCTGGAACCCGCTCCTCGCCAACCCCGGCCGGGCCATCTACCAGCTGCTGGCCCGGGATTTCGCGCCGCTGCCCGAGCGGCTGGAGGCGGTGGCGGGCCGCCTGGGGCAGATCCCCGCGGTCCTGGCCGAAACGCGGCGGCAGCTCGGGCAGATGCCCCGGGTGCACCTGGAGACCGCGGTCGGGCAGTTCGACGGGACGATCGCGATGGTCAGCAAGGACATCGACGCCGCGCTCGAGGCCGCGCCGCAGAGCGCCGGGCCGCTGGCCCGGGTCCGCCCGGCCGCGCTCGAGGCGCTGGCCGGGCACCGCGACTGGCTCTCCGCCCAGCTGGACTCGCCCGGCGGCTTCGCCGACCCCAGGATCGGGCCGGAGCGGTTCGCCCGCAAGCTGTCGCTCACGCTGAACGCCGCGGCGGACGCGGAGGCCATCCTGGCCCGGGCCCAGGCCGACCTGGACCAGGTGACCGGGCAGATCGCCGAGCTGGCCGCGCAGATGGCCGGCACGACCGGCCCCGACGTGGTCCGGGAGGTGCTCGGCCGGCTGGCGCAGGACGTGCCGGACGACGCCAGCATCCTGGAGTTCTGCCGGGCGGCCCTGGTCGCGCAGACCGCGTTCGTGACCGATCGCCGCCTGGTCACGGTCTACGACGATCCGGTCGAGCTGATCGTGATGCCGGAGATCGACCGCGGGGTCGCGGTGGCCTACTGCGACTCCCCCGGCCCGCTCGAGCAGGCGCCGCTGGCGACGTTCATCGCGGTATCGCCGGCGCCGGCCGACTGGACGGCCGAGCGGGTCGCCTCGTTCTACCGCGAGTACAACCGCCACCTGGTGCACAACCTGATGGTGCACGAGGCCATGCCCGGCCACTACCTGCAGCTGCAGCATTCACGCCGGTTCGCGGGGTCGGACACGGCGATCCGGGCGGCGCTGCGGTCGGGTTCGTTCACCGAGGGCTGGGCGGCGTACACCGAGCGGGTCATGGCGGAGCAGGAGTACCCGGGCGACGGCGATCCGCGCGCGGTCCGGATGCAGCAGCTCAAGATGCAGCTGCGCACGATCATCAACGCCATCCTGGACGCCCGCATCCACGCGCACGGCATGACCGAGGCGGAAGCCATGGCCCTGATGACCGGCCGCGGCTACCAGGAGGAAGGCGAGGCGGCGGGCAAGTGGCGGCGGGCCCAGCTCACCTCGGCCCAGCTGTCCACGTACTACGTCGGGTACAGCGAGATCTCCGACCTGGCCGCCGAGCTGCGGGCGGCGGACCCGGGCCAGAGCGACCAGCAGCTGCACGACCGCATGCTGGCACACGGGTCGCCGCCGGCCCGGCTGCTGCGCACGCTGGTTGCGTGAGCCGGCCGCCGGGCCGGCGCGAGCATACCTAGACCGGGGCCGGAGTCAGACCTAGGTATGCAAATCGGTTATTTCCCCGACGCGGCGGGACGGCGCCGGGCGCGAGACTGGGTTAGCTGGGCCGCTCCGGAGGGAACCTCCGGCCGCGGAACACCGTGGTCGGTGCTGAGAGCGGTCCAGCCTTTCCCGCTTGCGGCCCGCCGTGAGTAGAACGCCCGCTCGGCCAGGGACCAGGCCATCGACGTGAGCAGGTAGATGCCCGCCGCCAGCGGGACGAACGCCGCGAAGACCACCGTCAGGTACGGCAGCGCCCGGGCCAGCAGCCCGGGGCTGTTCGCGGCGGCCGGGGCAGCGGCGTCCCGGCCGCCGCGGGCCGCCTGAGCCGCCTGAGCCGCCATCCGCCGGCCGAGCCGGGCGGACAGCCAGCACAGGCCGGCCAGCAGCGCGAACACGCCCAGGAAGACCGCCCCCTGGGCGCTGGCGGCGCCGGCCCCGCTGAGCCAGTGCATGCCGAGCGGCACGCCGAACAGGTCCCGGGACAGCAGCGTGTTCGCCGTCCCGCCGACCTGCGGCGAGCGGAACAGCAGGTACATGACCGACAGGAACGGCCATTGCAGCAGCAGCGGGGCGAAGCCGGCGAACATCGACGTGCCCTCCCGCTTGTACAGCGCGGTCATCTCCCGCTGCAGCCGTTCCGGCTGCTTGCCGTACCGCTGGCGCAGCGCTTGCAGGTGCGGGGCGAGCCGGGCCTGGACGGCCTGGCCGCGCAGGGCACGCAGGCTCAGCGGCATGAGGAGGAGCCGGACCGCCATGGTGAACACGACGATCGCGGCCACGGCGGCCAGGGCACCCAGGACGGGCGTGAAGATACCGGTCAGCCCGGAGACGAGGTGATAGGCGGCGTCCACGGGGACGCCGAGGAAACTGAACATGGGGAAACGGCCTTCCAGCGACAAGGGATGAGGGCTGGAGGCGGCCGCGAGGTCCGCGGGGACTGCGAGGTCAGCGGGAGACGGCGGCCGCCGGGGCCGCCGAGGGTGCTCTGGGCCGGGACCGGCCCGCCGCGTCGGGATCGCGCTGGCGCAAGAACCCCGCGCGCCAGGACTTCTCCCGCAACGCCGAGGCCCGGCGGATCATCGGGAGCGCGGCGGACGTCCGGGACGGGCCGGATACCGAGGTGAGCAGGACCAGGACCGCCGCGAGCATCGCCCCGGCCAGGACGGCGCCGGCGATCGCGGTCAGGCCGGACGGGCTCGCCGCCAGCTGGGCCAGGTCACGCAGCAGCCCGGCCAGCATGGCCAGCAGGCTGCCCAGTACCGTCACCGCGACCGTCCTCCCGTAAGGCTGCTTCTAGCGTACGCCGTCAGGCGAGGTCGGCCACCCCGGCCAGCAGGCGGTCGACGTCGGACTGGTCGTTGTAGTGCACCAGGCCGGCCCGGACGGCGCCGCCGGAGTCCCGCAGCCCGAGCGCCCCGGCCAGCTCCCACGCGTAGTTGTCGCCGTTCCAGACGTTGACCTGGCGGGCGGCCAGGTGCTCGGCGACCTGCCGGGGCGAGTGCCCGGCCACCGTGAAGAACGCGGTCGGCGCGCGCCGGGCGGCCCGTCCGTACAGCGTCACGTGCTCCATCGCGCCCAGGCCGTCGAGCAGCCCGCCGAACAGCCGGGTCTCGTAGTCCTCGACGGTGGCCATCGCGGCCAGGACCCGCTGCCGCCGGGTCGCGACGACGAGATCCGGGCCGTGGCCGAGCGAAGCCAGGTGCTCCACGGCAGCGGCCACGCCGGCCAGGTCGGCGAACGCGGCGGTGCCGCGCTCGAACCGGTCGGGCACGGCGGCTGAGGCGGGCGCGAGCTTGTCCGGGTGAATGGTCTCGAGCACAGCCGGGTCGGCGACCACGGCGCCGACATGCGGACCTGACCACTTGTAGGCGCTGGTGGCGTAGAAGTCGGCGCCGAGCGCGGCGACGTCTACCGGGATGTGCGGGGTGGCATGCACGCCGTCCACGTAGACCAGCGCCCCGGCCGCGTGCGCGGCCGCCGAGATGGCGGCCAGGTCCGGGCGGGTGCCGACGACATTGCTGGCCGCGGTGACCGCGACCAGCCGGGTGCGCTCGGACAGCAGGCCGCCGTACTGGGCGGCAGGGAGCTCGGTGGTCGCGGGATCGACCTCGGCCCAGCGCACCGTGATGCCATGCCGGGCCGCGACCTGCACCCACGGCCGGACGTTGGCATCATGATCCAGCCGGGACACCACGATTTCGTCCCCGGGCTCCCAGCGCCGGGACAGCGCCTCGGCGAGCCGGTAGGTGAGCGTGGTCATGTTCGGCCCGAGGATGACGCCGTCGGGGCTGCCGCCGGTCAGGTCGGCCAGCGCCTGGCGGCACTCGGTCACGATGGCGCCGGACCGGCCGCTGGCGGCGAAGGTGCCGCCGACGTTGCCGATCCCGGACCGGTAAGCGTCCGCGATCGCCTCGATGACGGAGACCGGGACCTGCGTTCCGGCCGCGCCGTCCAGGTAGGCGTAGCCGTCGCTCAGGGCCGGGTAGGCCGCCCGGACGCTCTTTACGTCAAAGGTCACGAACCAAGGACTTTACTCCGTCGCCGCGCCCGGCTCCGCAGCCATGCCGGCCTGCCGGTACAGGTCGCCGACCCGCCCGGCCAGCGCCGCGAGGAAAGCGGCGGCACCGGACACCGCCAGGGCCGCCCCGACGGCGACGTCCAGCCGGGTCGCGCCCGTCCAGCGGGCCCCGGCCGGCTGGTAGCGCAGCACGAACGGCGCCGCGACCAGCCACGCCCCGATCGCGAAGATGACCGCCAGGCCGGCCAGCGCGCCCCGGTTCACCATGCCTCCTCCTCGCCGCAGGCGACCATCAGCAGTTCCGCGCCCGCCAGCATGGATTCCATCGCCGCCAGGCCGCCGGGCCGCGGCAGCGGGACCGCCGGTCGCTGACCGACGGGCTCGTGCGTCCGCGGGCTCGGTTCACGGCTGCGGGCTCGTGCGTCGCGGGCTCGTGCGATCGCGGGCTCGTCGCCGCCGGGGCCCGGCTGGACGGCTTCGTGCTCGGCCAGCAGCGGGATGAGCAGGGCCCGCAGTTCGCTCAGCACCCGCGCCGGGTCGGGCGGCCCGTCCGCGGGCTCGACGGCATCCGCGGCAGCCTGCTGCCTCGTGCGCCGCCGCCTGCTCCTGCGCCCGCGCCTGCCGCCGGAGCGCGCGGGCCTGCCGCCACGAGGTCCCGGCCAGGACCCCGTCGGCGCGCAGCTGGCGGCGCCAGGCCACGATCCAGGCCAGCAGCGTGGCCAGCGACACCACCGCGAGCGCGGCCGCGGTGCCCCGGTCCGCCAGCAGGGCCCGGTGCAGGGCAGCACGGTGCAGCGCGGCCCGGGCCGGGCCCGCCGCGCCGTCCCGGTAGCCGAACGCCGACCGGGGCCAGCGCCAGCCAGCCGGCCGCGCACAGCCCCAGGGTGGCCGCACACAATCCGGACACGTACTGCCGCATCGAGCCCGGGGTCCCGACTCCCATTAATTAACTCTCCGAAGTTAGATAGTCACGCCTAGTCGCAAGGCGGACCACTCTAACACCTGCGGCCAGCCCGGGTCCCGGCCCGACGCGATCAGCAGGAAATGCCAGGGATCGTCCGCGTCCCCGGTCGCGAGGTCCCCGCCGGCGGCGCCGGCCACAGCTGGGGCATGCCCGCCCGCCAGGCAGCCAGGACGATCTCGGGATCGGCCGGGCGGTAGTCCTTGCCGAGCGACCGGGCCAGGTCCCAGGCGTGCAGGTGCCACTCGGCGCAGGCCGCGCCCGCCATCGCCCCCACGGTGACGTCGGTTCCCTGGTACCGGTGGTGCGGCAGGTCCCAGGCAGGCGGCAGCCGCAGGCCGTAGGACCGCGCCGACTCGGCGAACGCCTTGATGTGCTCGGGCCCGGACACGTCGGGCAGGGCGGCGAGCTCGGCCGAGTTCTGCCGGGCCAGCTTGCGGGCCAGGGACTCCGCCGAGGCGCTGGTGGACATCAGCCGCGCGAGCCTGCTGGCCGGGGCGTCGTCGAGGTACTCGTGGTAGTCATCGGCGACGCACCGCAGGTGCCCGGCGAGATCGGCCGCCCGCCATTCGGCGCACGGCGTCGCGGCGAGCCAGTTGGCCGTCGTGAACTGAGCGGCCAGCTCGCAGATCACCGTGATCCCGTCGCGGTAGGCGGCCAGGACGCCCGCGCGGGATACCCGGCTCATCTAAGCCTGGATCGGCTGGTACTGCTGCGCTCCACGGTTCCTCTCCCTGCCGGCCAGCCCGGCAACCGGTTCGCGAAGCCTCCGGGGGAGACAGCGTGCCAGAGTTGCGGCTCGCCGGCAACCCGTACGCCTGAAGAAAAATCAGGTGACAATCTCCCGGATGTCCGGTTAACCTCACGGCTAATGCCCTCTGTTACCCCTTCGCTGGTCACGCATGCCTTCGCCAGGGTACGGCCAGTCGGGGCGCTGTGGCGGCTTCGCGGCTACCTGAAGCCATTCCGCACGCAGATGATCGTGATGTTCGCCGCCGCCTTCGGCTCGGTCGCCGCCGAGATCGCGATCCCGCTGCTGACCAAGACCGTGGTCGACGGCGCGATCAGGCACGGGAACAAGCACCTGCTGATCCCGCTGGCCCTGGCGGCGATCGGCCTGGGGGCGGCGGTCGGGCTGCTGAACATGACCCGCCGCTGGATCCAGGCCGCCGCGGTCGCGGACATCGAGAAGGCGATCAGGGACGACCTGTACGCCCACCTGCAGCGGCTGCAGGCCTCCTTCCACGACGAATGGCAGTCGGGCCAGCTGCTCTCGCGGGTGACCACGGACCTGCCGTCGATCCGCCGGTTCGCCGGTTTCGGCCTGATCTTCCTGGTCACCAACGTCATGACGTTCGTCGCGGTGGTCGCGCTGCTGATCAACCTCAACTGGTGGCTGGGCCTGGTCACCGCCGTGGTGTTCATGCCGGTACTGCCGGTCTGCTTCCGCTTCGAGAAGCGCTACCGGGTGCTCTCCCGCCGGGTCCAGGACCAGGAGGGCGACCTGGCCACGCAGATCGAGGAGGCGGCGACCGGCGTCCGCGTCCTGAAGGCGCTCGGCCGGGGCCGGGAGGCCGCGGCCAGGCACCAGGCCCAGGCCGCGGAGGTCTGCCGGACCCAGGTGGAGAAGGCGGGCCTGCTCGGCTCGTTCTGGGCCCTGCTCGACCTGATCCCGAACGCCGTCATCGGCATCATCATCGTCCTGGGCGCGGTCGCGGTCAGCACGCACTCGCTGACCCTCGGCGGCCTGGTGGCCTTCATCACGCTCGCGCTGCAGCTCGTCTGGCCGGTCGAGGCCATGGGCTACATCATCGCCTCGGGCCAGGAGGCATCCACCGCGGCGCAGCGGGTGCTGGAGATCTTCGACACCCAGCCGCAGATCACCGACAAGGAACAAGAGCAAGATTCCGCCGAACGGAGTGGCGTGCGCGCCCTCAGGCCGGCTACCCGGGGTCACCTGGTGTTCGATCACGTGGCGTTCAGCTACCCGGGGGCGGCCGAGCCCGTGCTCCGTGACATCGTGCTCGACCTGCCTCCCGGCCAGACGGTCGTGCTCACCGGGGCGACCGGTTCCGGCAAGTCGACCCTGCTGCAGCTGGTGCCGCGGCTGGCCGACACGACGGCCGGAGCGGTGCGGCTGGACGGCCGGGACGTCCGCGACATCCCGCTCGAGCGGCTGCGTACCGCGGTCGGCTGCGCCTTCGAGGACGCGACGCTGTTCTCCGCCAGCGTGCGGGAGAACGTGATGTTCGGCGCGCCGGACGCGGACGAGGACGCGGTGGAGGCCGCGCTGACGGCGGCCCAGGCCCGGTTCGCCTACGACCTGCCCTGGGGCCTGGACACCAGGATCGGCGAGCAGGGCATGGCCCTGTCCGGCGGCCAGCGGCAGCGGATCGCGCTGGCCCGCGCCATCTTGGCCGGGCCGGACGTGCTGATCCTGGACGACCCGCTGTCCGCGCTCGACGTGCACACCGAGGAGCGGGTGACCAGGGCCCTGCACGAGATCCTGGCGGGCTCGACCGCCCTGGTGGTGGCGCACCGGCCGTCCACGGTGGCGCTGGCCGACACCGTGGCCCTGCTGTCCGGCGGGGTGATCGCGGCCCGCGGCAGCCACCGCGAGCTGCTGGCGTCGAACCCGGAGTACGCGGCGCTGATGGACGTGGAAGACCTGGAGGCAAGCGCGTGAGCGTGGACGCCAACTCGTGGCGGGGAGTGGCTACCGAGAAGGCCGAGGAGGTCACCGCCGGGCTGGCCGCGCTGCTGCGCGAGCGGAGCAGGCGGCTGCTCGGCGACCTGCTGCGCCCGTACCGGCGCGCGGTCATCAACACGATCTCGCTGATCGTGGTGCAGAGCCTGGCCGCGCTGGCCGGCCCGTGGCTGGTCGGCATCGCCATCGACACCGGCCTCCCGCCGCTGCTGCGCACCGGGGACGTCGCGCCGCTGCTCATCATCGCGGCCGGGTTCGCCGTCGCGGTCGCGGTGCAGGCCGTCACCACCCGCATATTCGTCACCATGACCGGCCGGATCGGCCAGAAGGTCGTGCTCGAGCTGCGCCGCCGCCTGTTCGCGCACTTCCTCAGCCTGGAGGTGGCGTTCCACGAGGACTACACCTCCGGCCGGGTGATCTCCCGGCAGACCTCCGACATCGACTCGATCTCCGACCTGTTCGAGGAGGGGCTCGACTCGCTGATCACGGCGGTCCTGACGCTGCTGCTGGTCGGCACCGGGATGATGCTGCTCGACTGGAAGCTCGGCCTGGTGGTGCTGGCCGGCTTCATCCCGCTGACCTGGCTGACCGCCTGGTTCCGGCGCGAGTCCGGCGGCGCCTACCGGCGCACCAGGGAGACCGTCGCGCTGGTCATCGTGCACTTCGTGGAGACGTTCGGCGGGATCCGGGCGGTGCAGGCGTTCCGCCGGGAGAAGCGGAACTCCGAGATCTTCTCCGGCCTGGGCCAGGACTGCGCGGAGGCGGTCACGGACGCCGGCCGGCTCAGCGCCATCTACGGCCCGTCCATCTCGCTGGTCGGCAACATCATCACCGGCGTGGTGCTCGGCTACGGCGGCCTGCTCGCGATCGAGGGGAACCTCAAGGTCGGCGTCCTGGCCACCTTCCTGCTCTACCTGCAGCGGTTCTTCGATCCGCTGCAGGACGTGTCGCAGTTCTACAACATCTTCCAGTCGGCGGCCTCGGGCCTGGAGAAGATCTCCGGCGTCCTCGAGCAGGACGCCGCCGTGCCCGAGCCGGCCGACCCGGAAGAACTGCCGGTCCGGGAGGAGGCGGCGGCCGGGCGGCGGGTGCGGTTCGAGTCGGTGACCTTCGGGTACCGGGACAACCTGGTGCTGCCCGCGCTCGACCTGGACATCCCGGCCGGGCAGACGGTCGCCCTGGTCGGCGAGACCGGCGCGGGCAAGACCACGATCGCGCGGCTGCTCGGCCGGTTCTACGACCCGCGCTCGGGCCGGGTCACCCTGGACGGCATCGACCTGCGGCAGCTGCCCGATCCGGTGCTGCGCTCCGAGATCATCGTGATCACCCAGGAGAACTTCCTGTTCGAGGGGTCGGTCATGGACAACATCAGGCTCGGCCGGCCCGGCGCGACGGCCAGCGAGGTGGAGGCCGCGGCCACGATGATCGGCGCGCACGACTTCATCGCCGCGCTGCCCGAGGGGTACGACACGCCGGTCGGCAAGCACGGCGGCCGGCTGTCGGCCGGCCAGCGCCAGCTGATCTCCTTTGCCCGGGCCTTCCTGGCCGCCCCGGCCGTGCTCGTCCTGGACGAGGCCACCTCGCTCCTCGACATCCCGGGCGAGCGGCTGGTCCAGCGGGCGCTGCGGACGGTGCTGGCCGGCCGGACCGCGGTCATCATCGCGCACCGGCTGTCCACGGTCGCGATCGCCGACCGGGTCCTGGTCCTGCACCGCGGGCGGATCACCGAGGACGGCCCGCCCGGCGAGCTGATGTCCGGTGACGGCGAGTACGCCGCGCTGCACGCGAGCTGGGCCGCCAGCCTGGCCTAGCAGGCCAGGCTGGCCCGGCCGGAGAGCGCCCTAGAACGAGGCGTCGGGGTCGCCGGGGACGATGATGCCGGTCTCGTAGGCGAGGATCACGGCCTGGACCCGGTCCCGCAGGCCGAGCTTGGCCAGCAGGTTGCCCACGTGCGTCTTGACCGTCGCCTCGCTGACGAACAGGGCGGACGCGATCTCGGTGTTGCTGCCGCCGCGGGCCAGCAGCACCAGCACCTCGCGTTCCCGCGCGGTCAGCGAGGCCAGCCGGGCCGGCGAGGGCGCCGCTTCCGGCGGCCGCCGGGCGAACGCCTCGATCAGGCGGCGGGTGACGGTCGGGGCGAGCAGGGCGTTGCCCGCCGCGGCGGCACGGACGGCCGCGATCAGGTCGGCGCGGGGTGAGTCCTTGAGCAGGAAGCCGCTGGCGCCGGCCCGCAGCGCCTCGTACACGTACTCGTCCAGGTCGAAGGTGGTCAGCATCACCACCTTGGGCGGCGTCAGGTCCGGCCCGCCGCGGGTCAGCCGCCGGGTGGCCTCGAGCCCGTCCATGCCCGGCATCCGGATGTCCATCAGCACCACGTCGGGGTGGTGCGCGTGCGCCGCGGCCAGCGCGGCCTCGCCGTTGCCGGCCTCCCCCACCACCGCGATCCCGTCCACGGTGTCCAGGATGACGCAGAACCCCGAGCGGACCAGTTCCTGATCGTCGACCACGAGCACCCGGATCGGGCTGGACGGCGCGGGCCCCTCGATGACAGCGGGCGCCGTCATCGCGACGGCAGCCGCGCGGTCACGGCGAAGCCATCCGCCCGGTCTCCCGGGACCGGGCCGACGGTCAGGCTGCCGCCGCAGGAGGCCACCCGTTCGGCGATGCCGGCCAGGCCGAGCCCGGACCCGGTCAGCAGCGGGCCTGCCCCCGCCGGCCGGGACGGGGCGGTTCCGGCGCCGTTGCCCGGTCCCGGGGAGGGCCGGCCGGAATCGGTCACGCTCACCGTGATGTAGCCCGGCTCGTAGCAGAGCCTGACCGCGGCCCGCGACGCGTGGGCGTGCCGGATGGTGTTCGTCAGCGCCTCCTGGACGATGCGGTACGCGGTCAGGTCCACCCCGGGCGCCAGCGCGACCGGGGTGCCCTCGACCTCGAAGTCGACCCGCAGGCCGGTGCCGCGGACCTGGTCGAGCACGTCCCCGAGTTCCCCGAGCGAAGCCGAGGGCGCGGTCTCCAGCCGGGCGGACGGGCGGCGCAGCACCCCGAGGAGCCTGCGCAGCTCCGTCAGCGCCTGCCGGGCGGTGTCGCCGATGACCTCCACCGACCGCCGCGCCTGGTCCGGGCGGCCCGGTAGCAGCGAGCTGGCTGCCTCCGCCTGGACCGCGATCAGGCTCACGTGGTGGGCGACGACGTCGTGCAGCTCGCGGGCGATCCGGATCCGCTCGCGCTCGGCGGCCTGCGAGGACTGGCGGTCGAGCTCGGCCTCGGCCCGGTCGGCCCGGCTCTGCGCGGCCTCGATGCTGGCCCGCTTGGCCCGGCTGAGCAGGCCCGCCGCCGTGGCGGTAAGGAAGATCATGAGCTGGAAGATGGTGTCGTAGGGCTGGTGATGACCCGGCGCGGCCTGCGAGATCCCGATGGCCGCCGCCACCACCCCGAAGCTGACCCAGCGCCAGGCCGCGCTGCGCCGGTCCATGACCGTGTAGAGCGCGATGGCCGGGCCGAGCGGGAAGGGCGCGAACCCGAACCCGATCTGGTCGTAGGCCACCCGCGTGCCCCCGATGACAAGGGCGACCCCGATAGGCAGCTGACGGCGCCAGGCCAGCGGCAGGCCCTGGGCGGCCACCAGCGTGAGCGCCAGCCACAGCGGGTGCAGGTGGGACCGGTACGGCAGCAGCGAGACCACGTTGACGACGGCCAGGGCGACGCCGAGGCCCAGGTCCTGGACGAGCTCCTGACGCCGCGGCGGGAGCGCGGCCAGCCGCGCGACCAGTGGCTGCGGGAACCTGGCCGACATCACGACCCGATGGTACGGCGCGCTGCCCTTCCGGGGGATCCCCCGGAAGGCGGAACCGGCCACTGCGACCGCAGGCGGAGCCGGAGCCTCCCCGGGGCCAGCTCCTGCCCCGCCGGGACGAGCCGGGAGTTCGCCCGGCCGCCCGATGTGCCGGGGCGCCCGGCCCGGCGAGCATGGCGGCATGGACACAACCACGAGAACCCACCCCGTTCGGTCCGTGCCGGCCGGACCCGGTGCCGCGGGGGCGGCCCGGCCGGTGCGGACGCCCTGGGCCTGGATCGTGCTGATCGCCGCGGCGGCGATGGCCGTCGAGCTGGCGGTCAGCGCGCGCTACGGCTACGTGCGGGACGAGCTGTACTTCCTGTCGGCCGGGCAGCACCTGGCGTTCGGCTACGTCGACCAGCCGCCGCTGACCCCGCTGCTGGCCCGGGCCGGCGCGGCGCTGACCGGGAACACCCTGGCCGGCTTCCGGGTCCTGCCCGCGCTCGCCCTCGGCGCGCTCGTCGTGATGACGGCCATGATGAGCGGCCGGCTCGGGCCGGCCGGACCGGCCAGGTGCTGGCCGCGCTGGCCGCCGCGACCTGCGGGGAGTACCTGGGCGCCATGCACGAGCTGACCACCACCACGCCGGACTTCGTGTTCTGGGCGGCGACGCTGCTCCTGGTCATGAAGCTGCTGGCCAGTCAGGACCCGCGCTGGTGGGTGGCCATCGGCGGCTGCGCCGGGCTGGCCAGCGAGGCCAAGTGGAACATCGCCTTCCTGCTGGCCGCGCTGGCGGCCGGCTTCGCGCTCACCGGCGCGCGCCGCCTGCTGCGCAGCCGCTACCTGCTGATCGGCGGCCTGATCGCCGCGGCCCTGGCGGCGCCGGACCTGATCTGGCAGGCCGCGCACGGCTGGCCCGGCCTGGAGGTGTTCCGCGTGCTGCAGACCGAGGCCGGGCACAACCGGCTGGGCTACTGGCCCGCGCAGGTCTTCTACACCGGCGTGGTGCTCACTCCGCTGTGGGTGGCCGGGGCCGTATGGTCGCTGCGCAGCGCGGCGGCCCGGCCCTTCCGCCCGGTGGCGATCGCCTGCGTGACGGCGATCACGCTGCAGTTCATCCTGGGCGGCAAGGCGTATTACGCTGGCGCCGCGTTCACCTTCCTGCTCGCAGCCGGCTGCGTCCCGCTCGAGCGGCGTCTCGAGCGCCGCCGCGCGCGCCAGGCTGACAGCCCGGCGCGGGCGGCCCGCCGGATCACGCCCGCCTGCTGGGTTGCGGCGGCGATGGTGGCCGGCGCGGCGCTCGGCGCGCCGGTGGCGCTGCCCGTCCTGCCGGCCCGGGCGCTGCACGTCGTCCCGCTGCAGAAGATCAACTACGACCTCGGCGAGGAGATCGGCTGGCCGTCCCTGGTGGCCCTGGTCGCCCGCGAGTACCGTGCGCTCCCGGCCGCGCAGCGGGCCCGGACCACGATCCTGACCGGCAACTACGGCGAAGCGGGGGCGATCGGCCGCTACGGCCCGGGAGACGGCCTGCCGCAGGCCTACAGCGGCGCCAACAACTTCTGGCTCTGGGGTCCGCCGCCCGCCGCCGACTCCGCGGTCATCGCGGTGGACGTCGACCCGGCACTGCTCCGCCGCGAGTTCGCCGGGGTCCGCCGGGTCGCCACGTTCTGGAACGGGCTCGGCGTCGCCGACGACGAGCAGGGCGTCCCCGTCTTCCTCGCCACCGGCCTGAGGTCCTCGTGGGCGCGGGCCTGGCCCGCCTTCCGTGCTTACGGGTGATCCGCCCTCGGGCCGGCCCGGCCCGGGGCCCGGCCCGGCGTGCGGCCGGGCCGGCCGCCCGCGTACCCTATGTGCTCATGAGACCAGGGGTCATGCGCCGGCCGAAGCCGAGCAGTGAGGCGGAGCAGCAGCACCAGGCCGACGTGGCACTGTCCGGCCGTCGCGGCGAGCTGCTCGATGCCGCCCGCGAGGCGGAGGGCAAGTTCCGGCAGGCTCAGGCCCGGAACGCCCCGGACGCCGAGGTGCGCCGCCTGGCCGAGGACCTCGACGCCGCGCTCACCGGGGCCATGCGGGCCGCCTACGCCGCGCAGCGGGCGGAGATCGGCCCGCGCGGCTACGACGACCGCATCTTCCGCCGCAAGGCGATGGCCACGCCCAAGGTGCATGCCCTCACCGCGGAGGCCGAGCACCTGCTCACGCTGCGGGAGACCCACCGCCTGAACGGCATCCCCGCCGTCGCGTTCGACCCGGCTCCGTAGCCCTCCCGGGCAACTCCCGTCCCGGTGGCCTTTCCCGGCCGCCAGCCGAGGCGTACACCGGGTTCCAGCCGCCCGCCCGGTCTGGCTATACCGCGGGCCCGCACCCTGTGGCGTGCGGTAGCCTGGCGAGCGTACCCGGCCTGAGGCCGGGCAGCGCGGTGCGCGAGCCGGGCGCCGATGGCCGCACGTAAGCGAATTCAGAGGTTTTCGCGGTGAACCATCGGGCAGGCGTCGACGTCTCCACAGTAGGCGGCAACCAAGCTAGGGCAGGTCGCCTACAGGGGTGTACATATAGCAATCGATTGCTGCGGTATGCGTGTCGCTTGCGCCGCGCGCCGCGAAGGGGCACAGTTGGTCTAGGCCAATGTTTTGCTCAACACGGCAGCTAAAATTGAAAGTAACAATTCGTAGTTAGAAAGTGTCAGTTGGTAACTAGGGGAAACCTACACATGGCGAGTGGAAAAACGATCAGCATGAGCCATGGGAGCGCTCACATTACCTGCGGCACACTGAAATCAACCGAGCACGAACGATGAAACAGCCAGGAGGCACGGATATGTGCCCACACACGCCGCCTTGTCCGGCACCTTCGGCGCCGGATCGCGAAGCGGCGCACACCATCGTCAGCCACCCTGAGCAAGGCTGGAGCTTGCTCTGCAACGGCGTGGTGATCTTCGATGACACCGGGGAACTCCTGCCGGACGGCGCGTGCATCGCACCGCACCGGCCGACCGACCTCGCTGCCTTCGATCGTCCCCGCACCGTAGGCGCGGCCCTGGGACACGACGGGCAAGCTCCCGCCGCCTGATCCCCTGACCTGGCATTTCGCGGGAAGACCCGGAATGCCCAGACTGACGACTCTCTTCTTACCGCCGGCCAGCCCGGCGCCGTCGGCACCGCCCGGGCGGAATCGTTACAAACCCGGCGGAATCGTTACAAAACGGTGGGCAGCCATCCGGCGATGACGGCGACGATGATCGCGCGATGACCCTTCAGGGCATGCGTCTCCCCCGGCACCACCACCACCCGGTCCGCCGCTGAGGTCCCGGGAATCCCGAACGGGTCGCGTTCCCCGCTCACCACCAGCACCCGCGCCCCGCCCGCGCGCGCCATGCGCAGCTCATCGCCCCGGTCCGGGGCCGTCGCTCGCAGCGGCGGACGGAGCGGGAACGCCAGCGCGATCACGGCCCGGGCGCCCACCGCGGCGGCGGTCCGGCAGGCCACCCGCGCGCCGTTGCTTCTTCCGCCCTGGACCAGCGGGACCCCCGGCGCCAGTTCCCGCAGCGCGCTCACCACCTCGGCCCAGGCCGCGTCCTGGCGCTCGGGCGAACCGGGAGCCCGGGCACCCCTGACCCGGTACGGCTGGGTGACCCGCGCGACCAGCCCGCCCAGTCGCAGCCCGGCATCGCGGGCCGCCAGCAGGTCCGGCGCCGCGGCGGAGCCGCCCGCACCGTGGGTGAGCACGAGCAGGAACCGCGGCGCCCTGGTGTCGCCGACAGTGCCGTCGCTGGCTGGGCTGCCGCTGGCTGGGCTGCCGCCGGCGTGGCCATCACGGGACGGAGGGGCGCCGTCGAGTTCGACCTCGGCGATCCCGCCCTCGGTTTGGATCTGCACGGGCTCCATTGTGCTGGAGCCCGTGACCTAGAGGAGCTTGGACAGGAACTGGCCGGTGTAGCTTTCCTCGACGGTGGCGATCTTCTCGGGCGGCCCGGTGGCGACGATCGCGCCGCCGCCCGCGCCGCCTTCGGGACCGAGGTCGATCACCCAGTCGGCCGTCTTGATGACGTCGAGGTTGTGCTCGATCACGATGACCGTGTTACCCGTTTCCACCAGCCGGGTGAGCACGCCGAGCAGCTTGCGGATGTCCTCGAAGTGCAGGCCGGTGGTCGGCTCGTCCAGCACGTAGATGGTCCGCCCGGTGGCGCGGCGCTGCAGTTCCGAGGCGAGCTTGACCCGCTGCGCCTCGCCGCCGGACAGGGTCGGGGCGGGCTGGCCCAGCCGGACGTAGCCCAGGCCCACGTCGACCAGCGTCTTCAGGTGCCGGTGGATGGCCGGCACCGGCTCGAAGAAAACGGCCGCCTCCTCGATCGGCATGTCGAGGACCTCGGCGATCGTCTTGCCCTTGTAGTGCACCTGCAGGGTGTCGGTGTTGTACCGGGCCCCGTGGCAGACCTCGCACGGCACGTACACGTCGGGCAGGAACTGCATCTCGATCTTGATCGTGCCGTCGCCCGAGCAGGCCTCGCACCGGCCGCCCTTGACGTTGAACGAGAACCGGCCCGGCTGGTAGCCGCGGACCTTGGCCTCGGTGGTCGCCGCGAACAGCTTCCTGACGTGGTCGAACACGCCGGTGTAGGTGGCCGGGTTGGACCGGGGCGTCCGCCCGATCGGCCCCTGGTCGACGTGCACCACCTTGTCCAGGTGCTGGATGCCGGTGATCCGGGTGTGCTTGCCCGGCACCGTGCGCGCGCCGTTCAGCTCGCGGGCCAGGGCCTTGTACAGGATGTCATTGACCAGCGTCGACTTACCCGAGCCGGATACCCCGGTGACCGCCACCAGGCAGCCCAGCGGGAACGTCACGTCGACCCCGCGCAGGTTGTGCTCGCTCGCGCCCTTGACCGCGATCTCACGGCTCTTGTCGCGCTTGCGGCGGACGGCGGGCACGCCGATGGACTCCCGGCCGGACAGGTACGCGCCGGTCAGCGACTCGGGATTGGCCAGCAGCTCCTCGACGGTGCCGGAGACCACGATGTTGCCGCCGTGCTCGCCCGCGCGCGGCCCGATGTCCACGATCCAGTCCGCGGCCCGGATGGTGTCCTCGTCGTGTTCCACGACGATCAGCGTGTTCCCGAGGTTGCGCAGCCGCAGCAGCGTCTCCAGCAGCCGGTGGTTGTCCCGCTGGTGCAGCCCGATGGACGGCTCGTCCAGCACGTAGAGCACCCCGACCAGGCCGGAGCCGATCTGGGTGGCGAGCCTGATCCGCTGCGCCTCGCCGCCGGCCAGCGTGGCCGAGGCCCGGTCCAGCGTCAGGTAATCGAGCCCGACGTCGAGCAGGAAGCCCATCCGGGCGTTGACTTCCTTCACGATCCGCTGGGCGATCTGCTGGTCCCGGTCGGACAGCTCCAGGGTGAGCAGCAGCTTGGCCAGCTCGCCGATGGGCAGCGCGCACATCTCGGCGATCGAGCGGCCGTCCACCGTCACCGCCAGCGACACCGGCTTGAGCCGGGCGCCATGGCAGGACGGGCAGGGCACCTCGCGCATGTAGCCGGCGAACTTCTCCCGGCTGGAGTCCGATTCCGCCTCGGCGTGCCGCCGCTCGACCCAGGGGATCACGCCCTCGAACGTCGTGTAGTACGAGCGCTCCCGGCCGTACCGGTTCTTGTACCGGACGTGGACCTGCAGGTCGTAGCCGCGCAGCAGGGCCTGCCGGGCCTTGGCCGGCAGCTTGGCCCAGGGCGTGTCCAGGCGGAAACCGACGGTCTCGGCCAGGGCCTGGATCAGCCGGTCGAAGTAATCGCTGGTGTGCCCGCTGCTCCACGGCGCGAGCGCGCCCTCGGCGAGCGACTTGGACTCGTCCGGCACGATCAGCTCGGGGTCGACCTCGAGCTTGGTCCCGAGGCCGGTGCAGTCCGGGCAGGCCCCCCACGGCGAGTTGAACGAGAACGAGCGCGGCTCGAGCTCGTCGAACGACAGGTCGTCGTACAGGCAGGCCAGGTGCTCGGAGTACATCCGCTCGCGGTGCGGGTCGGTGTCCGGCAGGTCGACGAAGTCGAGCACCACCACGCCGCCGGACAGGCCGAGCGCGGTCTCCACCGAGTCGGTCAGCCGCCGCCGGGCGGTGTCCTTCACCGCGAGCCGGTCGACGATCACCTCGATGTCGTGCTTCTCGTACTTCTTCAGCGCGGGCAGCTGGCCGGCCAGCGCCTCGTCCAGGCGCACGATCGTGCCGTCGACCCGGGCCCGCGAGTATCCCTTGGTCTGCAGCTCCCTGAGCAGCTCGCCGTACTCGCCCTTGCGCCCGCGCACCACCGGGGCGAGCACCTGGAACCGGATGCCGTCCTCGAGCTCGAGCACCCGGTCCACGATCTGCTGCGGGGCCTGCCGGGCGATCGGGCGGCCGCAGATCGGGCAGTGCGGCTTGCCGATCCGGGCGTAGAGCAGCCGCAGGTAGTCGTACACCTCGGTGATCGTGCCGACGGTCGACCGGGGGTTGCGGCTGGCAGACTTCTGGTCGATGGACACGGCCGGGGAGAGCCCGTCGATGAAGTCCACGTCGGGCTTGTCCATCTGGCCGAGGAACTGGCGCGCGTAGGCCGACAGCGATTCGACGTACCGGCGCTGGCCCTCCGCGAAGATGGTGTCGAAGGCCAGGCTGGACTTGCCCGAGCCGGACAGCCCGGTGAACACGATCATGGCGTCGCGCGGCAGGTCGAGCGAGACATCCTTCAGGTTGTGCTCGCGGGCGCCGCGAACGACTAGCCGGTCAGCCACTGCGCCTCTGCTCTCTTAGGGTTCGTGAAGTGCACGGACGGGTCGCTTGGCGATGGTAGCCGGGGGGTCTGACATTTTGAGGACTCCGCATCCGGCGGAACACAAGCGCCGCACTTATGTGAGCGCTCAGCCAGCCGCCGTTATGCCCGCCCCCGCTACCTTCCACGATAGCGAAGCCGGGCCGGATACGCCCGCGGGTCGCCGCTTTTTTCGAGTGACGGTCTAGAAGTCGGCCGCAGTCCCGGCTCCGAGGCGGCTGGCCTTCTCGTACAGGTAGCTGGCGGCGGCCAGGTCCTCGGCGGCCAGGCCGAGCGATTCGAACACGGTGAGCTCGCCGTCACCAGTGCGCCCGGGGGCGGTGCCGGTGAGCAGCTCGCCGAGCTCGGCCCGGACCGGGTTGGCCACGCCCTCGCGCTCCGCGATCAGGAAGTCCCCCGCCTCGTTCCTGACCGACTCGCGGCTGTCGGCGAAGACGGCCGCCTCGGCCATCGTCGCGGTGTCGAGTTCCCGGGCGGCGGGCACGCACGCGCCGACCGCGTTGACGTGGGTGCCCGGGGCCAGCCAGGCCCGGCGCAGCACCGGTTCGGCCGAGCTGGTGGCGGTCACCACGATGGCGGCCCCGGCGACCGCGGCGGCCACGTCGTCGTAGGCGCTGACCGGCACGTCCAGCTGCCCGGCGAGCTCCGCGGCCACCGCGCGCGTGCGGGCCAGGTCACGCCCGGCCAGCCGGATCCCGGTCAGCTCCCTGGTCGCCGCGAGGGCGTGCGCGTGCGCCCGGCCCTGCACGCCGGTCCCGATGATGGCCACCTCGGCCGCGCCGGGCCGCGCCAGCAGGTCCGGTCGCCACCGCGGAGGTGGCCGCGGTCCTGATCTCGGTGACGGCCGACGCGTTGACCAGCGCCCGCGGCTCCCCCGTCTGGGCGTCGAATAGCAGCACCCCGCCCTGGTGCGTGTCCTTGCCGATGGCCGGGTTGCCCGGCGTGATGACCAGAGGCCTTCAGCCCGTACCCGGCGTCGCGGCGAGTAGGCGGGCATCAGGGCCATGAAGCCGGAAGCGTCCTGCAGCCGGACCATCGTCCGCAGCGGCTGCTGGATCTGGCCGCGGGCCCGCTGCGCCAGGGCCTCGCGCATGACCTCGGCGCACTCGCGGTAGGTCAGCAGCTCGTGCACGTGATGGCCGGCCAGGACGAGCAGTTTCACGAGAACCTCCAGCCCAGGCGGCGTACACCCAGGTGCGCAAAGGCGGTGACGCCGACGGGGAAGCCTGCCTCGTTCGGTATATGGTTTTGTGGTGACCTATACCGGAGAAGTCGTTGTCGGCGGTCCGTCCGACACCCGTGAGATCGACGGCCTGATCGTCACCAAGATAGCCGTGGGTCCCATGAACAACAACGCGTACCTGCTGCGCGACGCCAGCACCGGGCAGGGGCTGCTGATCGACGCGGCCAACGAGCCCGCCCGCCTGATCGAGATGATCGGCGACGTACCCGTGGGCACGATCGTGACGACGCACCAGCACTACGACCACTGGCAGGCGCTGCCCGAGCTGGCCAAGCACACCGGCGCCGTCCTGGTCGCGCACCCGGCCGACGCCGACGAGCTGCCGGTCGAGGTCGGGCACCGGGCCGGGAACGGCGAGGTGCTGACCTTCGGCGACGCCGCGGTGTCGCTGGTCCACCTGCGCGGGCACACGCCGGGCAGCCTGGCGGTGCTGTACGACGCGGGCGGCCGCCTGGCGGACTCGCCGCACGTGTTCACCGGGGACTCGCTGTTCCCGGGCGGGGTCGGCAAGACCAGCTCGCCGGAGAACTTCACCTCGCTGCTCAACGACGTGACCGAGCGCCTGTTCGACCCGCTGCCCGACGCGACCTCGGTGTACCCGGGCCACGGCCACGACACCACGCTGGGAGCCGAGCGCCCGCACCTGGGCGAGTGGCGCGAACGCGGCTGGTGAACCCCGTATCGCCGGCCGGCGATGTCGTCGGCCGGCCGCTGACCGCGGACGGCGGCCTGGTCCGCGCGTACACCGAGCGCACTCCCGGCTCGGCCGCCTCGTTCGCGGCGGCCCGGCGGGTGCTGCCCGGCGGCGAGACCCGGGCGGTCACCAGCTACCCGCCGTACCCGGTGATCATCACCGAGGGGCACGGCGCCCGGCTCACCGACGCGGACGGCCACGTCTACCTGGACCTGGTCAACAACTACACCGCGATGGTGCACGGCAGCGCGTTCGGGCCCGCCGTCGAGGCGGTCGCGGACCTGCTGCCGCAGGGCTACGCGTTCGCCAGCCCGCACCCCTACCAGGTGGCGCTGGCCGAGCTGCTGGCGGCGCGGGTGCCGTCGGTGGAGCGGGTGCGGTTCACCAACTCGGGGACCGAGGCGGCGCTGCTGGCGGCCAGGATCGTGGCGCGGGCGACCGGGCGCAGGCGGCTGCTGCTGTTCGACGGCGCCTATCACGGCAGCGCGACGCTGTTCCTGCCCGGCTCCCCGGACGTGGCCCGGGTGCCGTGGAACGACCTGGCGGCGGTGACGGCGCTGCTCTCGCAGCCTGATCACGACATCGCGGCGGTGTTCGCCGAGCCGTTCCTCGGGGCGGGCGGGGTGCGCCCGGCCGAGCCGGGATTCCTGGCGGCGGTGGCCGGCCTGGCGGCCGAGCGCGGCGTGCTCTTCGTCCTGGACGAGGTGCAGGGCCTGCGCAACGGCCCCGGCGGCGAGCAGGGCAGGCTCGGGCTGACGCCGGACCTGACGCTGCTCGGCAAGATCATCGGCGGCGGCTTCCCGATCGGCGCGGTCGGCGGGCGGGCCGACCTGCTCGAGCTCACCGTCGCGGCCATGACGCCGGGCTACGTCACGCACGCGGGCACCTTCAACGGCCACCTGGCCGCGGCGGCGGCCGGGACCATGACGCTGCGGTACCTGGACAAGGCGGCGATCGCGGGGCTGAACGCGGCGGCGGCGGCCCTGGCCGCCCGGATCGACGCAGGGGCTTCCGCCGCGGGCGTGGCCGCCGAGGTCACCCGGGCCGGCTCGATCATGAACGTGCACCTCCGGGACCCGGGACAGCTGGCTGACCTGCACCTGGCCCTGCTGCTCGGCGGCGTCTACACCACGCCCCGGGGCATGATCAACCTGTCCACCGCGCTCAGCCCCGGCGACCTAGACGACATCGCCGCCGCCTACGCCACCGCCTTCACCCAGATCCGCCGCGCCTGACCGCGCCGACGGAGGCGTCGTGACGGAGCTGCCTGGCGGCGGGCGCGGCCGCCACCTGAGGCGCTTCATCGAGAGCTGGGGCGGGTGTCACGGGAGGATTTTCATGATCACGAAGGGTTGACGTCCGCACAGACTAAAGATCCTTCGTGATCATGGAAATTCAGGAATAGCCAGAACTGGCCGCGATCATGTAGAGTGGCGCGGCGGCGCGGTGGGCATTGCGCCAGGAACGGGAGCGACTCAGGCGGGGGTGCGCTTGGGGCGGGCGGGGCGCGGGGGCATGGGGTCGGAGGGGTCGCTCGCGCGGGTGACGCCGGACTTGAGGCAGCCGAGGACCATGGCCCAGGCGCCTTCATGATCGCGGCCTGGGCGGGGGTCTCGACCGAGCTGGTGCACCTCGACGTGGGATCCCGTGGCCGTGCGGCTGGATGCGGAGGTAGGCGGTCATCTCGCCGCACGGGGACAGGGACGTTGTCGTCCTCGAAGTCCCAGCGCATCACGATGAGCTCGGGCGGGCAGAGCGAGCTCGTAGCGGCCGCGCACGTTCGTCCCCCACTCCATCGTGCAGGCGAACCGCCCGTCTTCGAGGGTGACGGGCACGCCCAGCCAGCGGGAGTAGACGGCGGCGTCGGTGAAGGCGGTGAAGGTCAGCGCCGGGCTCGTCGCCACGTCGGTGCTGGCGATCACGGACGGCCGGGTGCGAACGCTGGAGGCGGCTCGTTCGGGGGCATTGTCGGCGTTGGTCCACCGGTCCGCGCTGCCGAGCGCCTCGCTGCCGAGGGCGGCGGGCATCCAGCACGCGTACCCGGCCGACGCCGTGGTCACGGTGGCCGACTTCTACAAGGGCTCCAACCTGCTCATCGGGTCGAAGAACCGCATCGCCGGGCTCGCCCTGCGCGCCACCGACGCCGACTGGAGCCACGGCACCGGGCCTGAGGTCAAGGGCCCGATCCTGTCGCTGGTCATGGCCATGACCGGGCGCAAGGCGGCCGATGACGACCTGGCCGGCGACGGCGTGGCCACGCTGCGGTCGCGTCTCCTGACGTCCCGACCGCTGGCCGCCCGGCGCCGCGCGCCACTGGTGCCGCGGCGCCGGCGCGTTAGCGGACGGTCAGGACCGTCTTGCCGGGCGGCCGGGGGCGGCCGCCGCTCTCGAAGGCGAGGCGGCCGTCCTCGAGCGGGAAGGACTGGCTCACCACCGTGCGCAGGCGGCCCTCGTCCACCAGCTTCGCGAGCTGGGCCAGTTCGCCGGGGTCGGGCGTGACGACGAAGAACATGGCATGCGCGCCGAATTCCTTCGCGCGTTCCTGCGACGGCGGGGCGCTGAGCGTGACCAGCCGTCCCCCGGTGCGCAGGAGCCGGTAGGAGCCGTCCAGGACCGCGCCGCCGACGGTGTCGATGACGACGTCGAACCCGGCTGGAACCGGGCCGTCGCCGGCGCTGATGTAGGCCTCCGCGCCGAGGTCCCGGACGAAGCCGGCATCGCCGCCGCGGCCGGTGGCGGTGACGCGGCCGCCGAGGATGGCCGCGAGCTGGACCGCGAAGGCGCCCACCCCGCCGGCGCCGCCGTGCACGAGCACCCGCTCGCCGGGTTCCAGCGCCGCGTAGTCGGCCAGCGCCTGCCAGGCCGTCAGGGCGGCGAGCGGCAGCGTCGCCGCCTCCGCGTGCGAGGCGGAGCGGGGCTTGGCGGCCAGCTGGGCGGCCGGGACGGTGGTGAACTCGGCGGCCGCGCCGTCCCGGTCGAAGTCGATCAGGCCGTAGACCTCGTCGCCGACGGCGACGCCGGTGACGCCGTCGGCGAGGCCGGCCACCGATGCCCGGACATCTCGTGCGCCGGGATCACCGGCGTGCGATCCCGGCCGTCCTTGGTGGTCCAGCTCAGGTCCCAGGTCAGCTCGGCGAACGTGATGCCCGCGGCGTGCACGGCGACCAGTGCCTCGCCGGGCCCCGGCACCGGGGCCGGGGCCTTCTCGTAGACGAGCTGCTCGGGTCCGCCCCGGGCGTGCGCCCGCAGCGCCATCATGGTGTCCGCCCCGGGTCTGTCCGCGAGGTCACAGCCCCTGCTTGGCCAGCCAGGCCAGGCACAGGTCGGCGACCTCGCGCCAGCCGCTGTCGATGGTCAGGGAGTGGCCGCGGTCCGCGAACTCCTCGAGCTCGGTGACGGCGGAGGAATGCCGGTACTGCTTCACGGTGGCCTTGGTGATCGCCTCGGGCACGGTGTGGTCCGGCCGCCCATGATGAGCAGCAGCGGCCCGCGTCCCTCGTTGCCGTGTTGACCTTGGCCGGGGAGTGCAGCGAGAAGTTCGCCGCCGCCGCCTCGAACAGGGGCTTGCCCGGCGCCGGGATCGCCCACCGCTCGTACAGCGCGTCGGACTCCTCCTCGCTGACCGCGTTGCCGAAGCTGAAGCGGAACTGCTCGGCGGTCAGGGAGACCGCCCGGTGCTTGTTGGCGGGGTTCTTGAACACCGGCAGGGTCGAGTGCAGGGCCGACAGGGGCAGCGGGAGCACGCCCTTGATCTGCGCGGCGTCGATGCCGATAGCGGCCGCCCCGTAGTCCAGGCCGAGCAGCTTCTCCGCGATCATGCCGCCGAACGAGTGGCCGATCAGGATCGGCCGGGACGGCAGCGTGTCGATGATGGCCTGGTAGTGGCGGGTGACATCGTCGATGCCCTGGTCCGCGATGCTGTCCGGGTTCGCCCGGGCGGCTTCCACCGTGTCGGAATCGCCGGGCCAGCCCGGCGCGATCGGGTCGTACCCGGCCGCGCTGAACAGCTCGGCCCACGACGCCCATGAGGTGGCGTGCAGCCACAGGCCGTGGATGAAGACGACGGGAGTACCGGTCATGGTGGTGTCCTCCAGATGGCGCGGTTCGGTGTGCTGGCCTCATACTCGCTGCCGGGGGCGGTATGGCGCTTGCGTCACCTGACTGAGCCGGCGGCTGCGCGCCGCCCGGTGCGCCGATGACCTCAAGGTGGTCAGCGCCGAGCGCAGCGGCGTCCGGCTGCAGGCGGAGCTGCCCCGCTACCGTACGGCGATAGTCCTGAGCCTGGCCCGATACGGGCCTTAGCATGCTGGACATCGTACTGCCCAGCGGGCTACGTTCAGTCCGTGTTAACGACATACCAGGAGCTTCGTGATCGCATTTACGAGCTTTGGAGGCGCCTTGGATACCGACCGGATTGGGCTGAGTCCACGCGGTCGATGCGGATGCTACTGCTCTATGACGGTGACCAGGTCGTTGTCGCGAGAGCGACCGTCCCGGTCCGGGATATCACCATGGCAAAGCTTGATCGTCTGCGCGACGACTTGGCCCCTGTCTGCGGGAAGGACTGGATGCGGTGAGTCAGCTCGTAAACAACCTGGCCGTAGTCATCCTGCGTGAGCAAACGCTGGATACCGGAGCCTGGGTCTGGACCGCGCTTCCGCAGGGATATCCCGGAAGCGCGGGCGGCCGGACCATCGCCGAGCTTCAGGAGGAAGTCGAGGCGATGAAGCATTTCAGCACCGGTAGCGACCAGGCGAGGGAGATAACGGTCGACTATATCTACGACGTCGCTGACCTCTCCGGCGAGATACGCGTCGACTACCGACACGGCCGCTGCCGCGCGGGATGCAGCCGCTGCCGAGCTCCGCCGCGCGAATGATGAACTGGGCGCCAAGGCGCGAGGCTACGAAGGCCGGGCGCGCAGGGCAGGCCGGTCCGTGCGGGACAGCGCGGCGGTCATGGACTTGTCGAAGTCACGGTTCGAACAGCTGTGCCAGGCTGCGGCTAGCTGAGGAGCTTGGGGCGGGCGGCGCGGCACGAGTCCGGGCTCTCGGCCTCGGCCCGTGCCGTACGGCCGCCTCGCGTCCCGGTCGGGTCTAGCCGGATCCGCCGGCGATGCCCCGGGCGTCGAAGACCACCTTGATCTGGGTGATCTTGCCGTCCTCGATGTGCATCCAGTTGGCCACCGGGACCGTGTCCGCGACGCTGGTGGCCAGGTCGAACCAGGTCAGCACGTCGGCCCCGTCGAGGAAGACCTTGCGCACGTCGAGGCCGGTCATGATCTGCGCCATGCCCTGCAGGCCCTCGAGGCAGTCGTCGCCGCCCTGCACCCGGGCCAGCGGCCCGGCGAAGTCCACGTCATCGGCCAGCACCGAGCGCAGCCGGGCGAAATCCCGCGCCTTCCAGGCATCGAAGTAGGTGGCGGCCGTGGTCCTGGCGTCCGTCATGACGCCCCCTTCCTGTCGTTTCGCTTCCCTTCCAGCCTGCCGCGCCCTCACCTAGAAGTCCAAGAGATAGTTCTTATAAGATCCGGAAGCGTTCGTTATAGGTCCAGTTCAAACGGGCGACGGTAGCGGACCTCGAGGATGTCGCCGAGTCCGGCGAGCACGTTGGTGGCACCGTCCGGCGTGAATCCGGCCCGCTCGTAGAACCGGCGGGCACGCTGCGTTGTCCCGCAGCACCCACAGCGTGATGGCCTGGTAGCCGGCGGCTCCGGTCCGGGCCAGGACCCGCTCCATGAGCGCCCGCCCGGTTCCGGTCGACCACCAGGCGGGGCGGACGTAGAGCGCGTAGAGCTCGGCGACGCGGCCGCCCTCGCCGTCCGCGGTCAGCGGATGCGGCCACGGCGCGTTCAGCACGTCCGTCTCCGGCCCGTAGGACGCGTAGCCGACGATCCTCGCTGGTCGACCGGCGGTCGGCGGCCACGAGCATGCGCTGCCAGGGCCGGGTCCGGAACGACTGCCGGACCCGGGCGCCGTCGTCAGGGAGGGTGACGCGGTCGATGACCTCCGGCGCGATGATGCCCGCGTAGGCGGCGAACCAGGTTTCCCGCTGCACCGCCGCGACCTGCGCGGCATCCGCGGCCGAGCCAGCGCGGATTACCACCACCCGGACAAGCTAGCGAATCTGCAGCGCGAGGAAGAAATCCACCTGGTCGTCCAGCCGGGACAGGTCCCGCCCGGTCAGCTCCTCGATCCGCCTGATCCGGTACCGCACCGTGTTGACGTGCACGTACATCGCCGCCGCGCACGCGTTCCAGGACCCCGAGCAGGCCAGGAACTCCCGCAGCGTCGGCAGCAGCTCGGCCCGGTGCCGGTCGTCGTAGGCCAGCAGCGGGCCGAGCAGGCGCTCCCGGAAGGAGCGCAGCACGCTGGCCGGCACGGTGGCCAGCAGGAGCTCGTGCGAGGCAACCTCGTCGCTGGTCACCACCGACGACGGCCGCGGCGGCCGCGGAGCGCGGCCAGCCGCCGCGCGCTGCTGGCCTCCTGCAGCGCGCCGCCCAGCGCGGTCACGCCCGCGGCGAGGGCGCTGACGCCGGCGGTGACCCTGATCCGGGAACGGTCGGCGGCCACGACCGGATCCGCGTCCCTGATCCTGGCCGCGAACGCGTGCGCGGGCGAGGCGCGCCAGTGCGGCGTCAGGGAGTCGCCTTCCGGGAGCCGTCGCTCTCCGGGAGCCGTGTCTTCGGGAGCGGGGACCAGCAGGATGATCTCCTCCCCCAGCGGTGCGGCCACGGCGCCGGGCGCGAGCGGCAGCACCAGCTCCGCGGCCAGGTCACCGCGCCACCGGCCGGCATTCGGGCCGGTCATCCGGTCTGCCTCGGCGGCCAGGGCGATGACCACGTAGCGGCCGTCCGGGGGCAGCCCGGCCGCGCGCATCAGCGAGGCGATCTCGGCCGGCGCCGCGCCCTCGCCGCCGGAGCCGAGCATCCCGACGATCGCCTCGGCCAGCTTCTGGTCACCGGCCCGGGCGGCGTCGAGCCGGGCCCGCTCGAGCGCCACGTCGGCGGCCAGCTCGGCCACGGACTCCCGCAGTTCGTGCGGCCAGTCCTGCTCGCGGCCGGCGCAGGCGAGGAACCAGCTGGTGATCCGCGGCTCGCCGCCCACCCCGAACAGCGAGTACCAGCCTCCGGCCGTCTGCGGCACGGCTCACCTCGCGGCGGCGGGCAGCCGGTCCGCCTTGAGGTACTCGCACGCCAGCTGGAGCGCCAGCGGCCCGGGCAGGGACGGGCTGGTCCCGCCCACGACGCGGCCGAGCCCGGTCAGCAGCCAGCACTCGGCGCCGAGCTCACGGCCCATGAGCCGGAACATCGCGTCCAGCCCGGCGCCCTCGGCCACGGCGGACAGCAGCAGCCGGCGCCGCCCGAGGACCCGGGTCATCGCGGTGGCCCGGTCCCCGCCCAGCCGCCGCCCGACCTCCTCGGTGACGGCGGCGAACGAGGTCTCGGCCGGCACCGCGATCAGCGGGATGCCGTGCCGGGCGCACGCCCGGATCACCTCGGCCGGGACCTGGCCCAGGGCTTCGCCCGCGCCGAGCGCCGCGACCCCCGCGCGGTCCAGGGCCGCGGCGAAGCGGTCGGCGTCGCCGGGCGCGCGGCACCACATCAGGCCGGTCAGCACCAGGGCGTCCGGCGTCAGGTAGCGGCTGGGATCGGGCAGGTCGGTGGTGTACACGTGCCGGATCGTCCGGTCCATGCCGGCGACGTCGGTCAGCAGCCTGAGCCCGAGGTCAGCCACGCCGAACAGGTCCTTGACCCGCACGGAATCACCTCCCGCGGTGAAGCGTTCCCGCGCACCCTAGCGGCCGTTGTTTAGCGAAAGCTACAAAACAGCCTGAGCCAGGTTACCGGCGATTCGGACGCAGCCGCCTACCCGGCGGCCGGGCCGGCCTGGTTGGATGTTCGTATGGCGAACCCGGACCCGAGGCTCCGACCTCGGCTCCTTCAACGCCGCCCCGGCCCCGGACGCCGAGCGCGACGTCTACGCCTGCTGCGCCTCCACGAGGTTCGCGAAGGCCGTCGCCGCCGGCCGCCCGTACCCGGACGCGGCCGCGCTGCTGGCCGCCGTGGACGCCGCCTTCGCTACCTTGAGCTGGGACGATATCGCCGAGAGCATGAACGGGCATCCGCGCATCGGTGACCGTGCCGGCCGCGGCGCGATGTCGGCGGCGGAGCAGTCCGGCGCCGCGGCCGCCACCGACGAGGTCAAGCAAGGGCTGGCCGACGGCAACCTGGCCTACGAGCAGCGCTTCGGCCATATCTTCCTGATCTGCGCCACCGGCCTGTCCGGCCAGGAGATGCTGGCCCGGCTGCGGGCCCGGCTGGAGAACGACCAAGAGGCCGAACGGGCCGAGGTGCGAGCCGAACTGCTGAAGATCACCCGCCTGCGGATGACGAAGCTGCTGAGCCTATGACGCTATCCACGCACGTTCTCGACGCGACGACCGGGCGCCCCGCGGCGGGCATGCAGGTCCGGCTGGAACACGGCGGCGCCGGCGGCTGGGCGCCGGCCAGCCGGGGCCAGACCGACGGCGACGGGCGCCTGCGACTGGCCGGCGACGGGGGCAGCGCGGACTTCGAGCCCGGCGTCTACCGCATCACGTTCGCCACCGGGGCGTACTTCGGCGCCCTCGGCGTCGCGTCGTTCTACCCGGAGGTGACCATCACCTTCGAGATCACCGGGCGGGACGAGCACTATCACGTGCCGCTGCTGCTCAGCCCCTACGCCTACTCGACCTACCGAGGCAGCTGATACGCCGCCGGCCATGGCGCCGACGATCAGGAACGGTTCGGCGCCGGCCGCGACCGCCTCGGGCAGCGGGGCGTCCGGCGGCTCGTGCGAGAGGTCCTGCTCGCAGGCGAAGAACCGGACGAACGGCCGGCGCTGCCGGTCGCGCTGGTCGCGGATGGTGCCCGCGCAGCATCGGGTACCTGGCCTCCAGCGCGTCGAGCACCGAGCCCTGGGTGACCGGCCCGGCGACCTGGAGCTCGACCTCGCCGTCGACGCCGGGCCAGCGTGCGCAGGTGCGCGGGCAGCGCCACCCGGATGACGCGCGGCCACCGGTCATGGCAGCGTCTGCACCTCGACGGACAGCACGGCCGGCAGATCGCGGACGATCGGCGCCCAGCTGTCGCCGGCGTCGGCCGAGGCGTACACCTGGCCGCCGGTGGTGCCGAAGTAGACGCCGCAGGAGTCGAGCGAGTCGACGGCCATCGCGTCGCGCAGCACGTTGACGTAGCAGTGCTCCTGCGGCAGGCCCTTGGTGAGCGGCTCCCACTCGTTCGCCGCCGGTGCGGCTGCGGTAGACGCGCAGCTTGCCCTCCGGCGGGAAGTGCTGCGGAGTCGCTGGTGATCGGCACCACGTAGACGGTCTCCGGCTCGTGCGCGTGCACGTCGATCGGGAAGCCGAAGTCGGTCGGCAGGTTGCCGCTGACCTCGTGCCAGCGACTCGCCGGCGTCGTCGCTGCGCATCACGTCCCAGTGCTTCTGCATGAACAGCACGGCCGGGCGCGACGGGTGCATGGCGAGGCGGTGCACGCAGTGGCCGACCTCGGCGTCCGGGTCCGGGATGCCCTCGGAGTGCAGGCCGCGGTTGATCGGCTGCCAGGTCTGGCCGCCGTCGTCGGTAGCGGAACGCGCCCGCGGCGGAGATGGCCGACGAAGATCCGCCCGGGCGTCGGACGGGTCGAGGAGGATCGTGTGCAGGCACATGCCGCCCGCGCCCGGCTGCCACGACGGCCCGGACCCGTGGCCGCGCAGCCCGGGCAGCTCCTGCCAGTGCTTCCCGCCGTCGGTCGGAGCGGAACAGCGCGGCGTCCTCCACGCCGGCGTAGACGGTGTCGGGGTCGGTCGAGCGACGGCTCCAGGTGCCAGACCCGGGCGAACTCCCACGGGTGCGGCGTGCCGTCGTACCACTGGTGGGTGCCCGGCATCGCCGTCGTAGCTGAAGTCGTTGCCGACCGGCTCCCAGCGTCGCGCCGCCGTCGTCGGAGCGCTGGATCAGCTGGCCGAACCAGCCGCTGGACTGCGAGGCGTAGAGCCGGTTCGGGTCGGCCGGCGAGCCCTTGACGTGGTAGATCTCCCAGCCGGCGAAGTGCGGCCCGCTGACCTCCCACTGCTCGCGCTTGCCGTCCGACGTCAGCACGAACGCGCCCTTGCGCGTGCCCACCAGTACCCGTACCCCGCTCATCGGCCACCCTTCCGGGCGAACTGACACAATTCTGCGCCGTTCCGACGACAGGCAGCCGGGAAATCATCGGCCCATCGAAAAACGCAACTAATGATTGCGAAGGTAAGCCATTCATTGCTCCGGATGAGTTCCGCACGATCGTTCTGTGACTAGTGTTCTAGGTCCTGGTGCTGCCGACGATCTGCTGCAGGGCGGCGACGTGCCCTCGGTAGGCGGCTCGCCCGGCATCGGTCAGGCGGACCCAGACCCGCTGCCGGGTGTCGCGCACCGCGCGGCGCTGGGTCACGTCGCCGGCGTCAGCGAGCACTGAGATGTGCTTGCTCAAGGCGGACTTGCTGATGCCGAGCAGGGTTTGCAGGGTGCCGAACTCGACCTCGCGGACGGGGTCCAGGGCCGCGCAGATCCGCAGCCTGGCCGGCGCGTGGATCAGGTGGTCGAACCCGTCAAAGGCCGGGGCCGTGCCGTGCTCGGTGTCGCGCACGTGGTCACGAGCAGCGGGCGGCCCGGGCACCCCGCGCCAGTCCGGTGCCAGTGAACACCGCGGACACCAGCACGGCGACCGCGATCGACGACCACCAGACGTGCCTGGACACGGGGGCGCCGGCCAGCATCAGCAGGATCTCCGGCCCGTACAGGACAGCGGTGTCCCGCGGCGTCATGGCGCCTGTCCAGCCCTCGCAGACTCCGCGGGCCCGGCACGCCGCGCGGGCCACGGCGTACAGCACCGGCGCGACCACGGCCGCGAACGCCAGGACCCACCAGCCGGGCAGCGCGACTGCATACGCCATCACACCCAGGCCCGCTCCGTCGCCACCCAGTACCACCACGGGTACCCGCTCCATGCCACGCGTGCCCGGATGCGCTGCGCCGTCTCCAGGGCCTCTGCGGCCTCCAGCGGGCTGACCTGTCCATAAGTTTCCATATCGAGAACTCTACGGTTTCCGTTATGGAAACACAAGGGGGTCCGCGTTCACCACCCCGGGTTCGAGCATCTCCGTACCGAGCCGGAACCCGTGGGGCCCGGAGAGTGACACACTGGTAGCCGTGCGCACACAAAGGGAGGTGACCGCGGAGTACGACCTGGTGATCCGGTCCCGGCGGGCGGTGCTGCCCGGCGGGACGCAGGCGGCGGCGGTCGCGGTCAGCGGCCCGTCGATCGCGGCCGTCGAGGCCTACGACACCCCGCTGGAAGCCGCCCGGGAGGTCGACCTCGGCGACCTCGCCCTGCTGCCCGGGCTGGTCGACACGCACGTGCACGTCAACGAGCCCGGCCGGACCGAGTGGGAGGGGTTCGCCACCGCGACCCGGGCCGCCGCGGCCGGCGGGGTGACCACGATCTGCGACATGCCGCTCAACTCGCTGCCGCCCACCACCTCGGTGGCGGCGCTGGCGGAAAAGCGCGCCGCCGCGGCCGGGAAGTGCTGGGTCGACGTGGCGTTCTGGGGCGGGGCGGTGCCGGGCAACGAGGCCGAGCTGCGCCCGCTGCACGAGGCCGGGGTGGTCGGGTTCAAGTGCTTCCTGCTCGACTCGGGCGTCCCCGAGTTCCCGCCGCTGGACGTGGCCGGGCTGCGGACCGCGCTCGGCACCCTGGCCGCGGTGGACGCGCTGCTGATCGTGCACGCCGAGGACGGCGCGGAGATCAAGGAGATCAAGCCGGGGACCGGGCGCGATTTCGGCGCCTTCGTGGCGTCCCGGCCGCCGGTCGCCGAGCGCCGCGCGATCGAGAAGGTGATCTCGGCCGCGGCGGCTACCGGGGCGCGGGCGCACATCGTGCACCTGTCCGCGGCCGAGTGCGCGGCCATGATCTCCGGCGCGAAGGGCGCGGGCATCCGGCTGACCACCGAGACCTGCCCGCACTACCTGTACTTCGCGGCCGAGCAGGTCCCGGACGGCGCCACCGAGTTCAAGTCCTGCCCGCCGATCAGGGACGCGATCAACCGGGAAGCGCTGTGGCGCGCGCTCGAGGCCGGCGTGATCGACTGCGTGGTGTCCGACCACTCCCCCTGCCTGCCCGAACTGAAAACCGCCGCCGCCGGGGACTTCGGCGCCGCCTGGGGCGGAGTCGCCTCGCTGCAGCTCGGGCTGTCGGCCGTGTGGACGGTCGCGCAGCGCCGCGGCCGGACGCTGGACGACGTGGCCCGGTGGATGGCGTCGGCCCCGGCCGCGCTGGCCGGCCTGACGGCCAAGGGACAGCTGGCGCCCGGCGGTGACGCCGACATGGTGGCCTTCGACCCCGGCGAGACCTATGTGGTGGACCCCGCCCGGCTGTACCACCGGCACCCGGTCACCCCGTACGCCGGCCGGAAGCTGACCGGACGGGTGAGGCAGACGTGGCTACGCGGTACTGCGCTTCTCGATGGTGAGGGGCTGCTTGAAGGTGAAGGAGAAACTCCCGTTGGAGTGCTGCTAAAACGGGGATGAACCCCCTATGGATGAGCAGCTTCTCCCCGATTTGCTCCGGTTGCGCGGATCCGTCGTGGCGGCCAGCGACGAGTTCTTCGCCGCGAAGGAGAACCTGACCAAGGCGACGGCGCCGGTCTTCGTGCCGGATACCTACGACGCCAAGGGCCAGGTGTACGACGGGTGGGAAACCAGGCGCCGGCGCGGGCCCGGCGGCACGCTGCCGGACCGTTCGGCTCGCGACTGGGTGATCGTCCGGCTGGGCGTGCCGGGCGTGGTGCGCTCCATCGTGGTCGACACCGCGTTCTTCACCGGCAATTACCCGCAGGCCTGCTCGGCGGACGCCTGCTCGGCCGACGGGTACCCCGTCTTCGAGGAGATCGCCGAGGACTCCGAGGCCGTGACCTGGCGGGAGATCGTGCCGCGGGTGCTGGTGACCGGGGACGCCCGGCACACCTTCAAGGTCAGCTCGGGACGCCGGTCCACCCACGTGCGGCTGAACATCTTCCCGGACGGCGGCGTGGCCCGGCTGCGCGTCCACGGCGAGGTGGTGCCGGATCCGGCGCTGCTGGAGGGCCTGACGGTCGACCTCGCCGCGCTGGAGAACGGCGCGGACGTGGCGGCCCGCAGCGACCAGAATTCCTACTCCGCGCCGCGCAACGTCATCTCCCCTGGCCTGTCCCGGGTGATGGGCGAGGGCTGGGAAACCCGCAGGCGCCGCCGGCCGGGACACGAGTGGCTGGTCATCCGGCTGGCCGGACGGGGCGTCGTCGACCTCGCGGAGATCGACACCTCCTGGTACCGGGGCAACCAGCCGGACACCGCCTCGCTGCAGACGCTGGACGCCACCACCGGCGCCTCGCTCACCGACCAGTCCGCCTGGCAGGACCTGCTGCCGCCGGTGCGGCTGCTGCCGGACACCCCGCACCGGTTCCGGGTTACCGGCCGGCCGGCCACCCACGCGCGGCTGAACATCTTCCCCGACGGCGGCGTGGCCCGGCTGCGCCTGTACGGGTCGCTGACCGACGACGGCCTGGCCGCGATCCGGCGCCGCTGGGAGGCGACGGCTTAATCGCACCCGGGTGACGGCACAGCTTCCCGCGTGATCTCATAAGCGCATGAGCCACGTGGTGGTCGCTCCGGACAAGTTCAAGGGAACTCTTACCGCCACTGCGGTGGCCGGGCACGTCGCCGCCGGGCTCGCCCGGGTCCGCCCGGACCTGGCGGTGGTCCGGGCCCCGGTGGCGGACGGCGGTGACGGGACCGTCGACGCGGCCGAGGCCGCCGGGTACCGCCGGGTCGAGATCGGGGTCCACGGGCCGACCGGCCAGCCGGTCACGGCGTCGCTCGCCCTGCTCGACGAGACCGCCGTCGTCGAGTCGGCGCAGGCCTGCGGGCTGTCCAGGCTGCCGGGCGGCACGCCGGCCCCGCTGACCGCGACCAGCCGCGGGGCCGGGGAGCTCATCGTGGCCGCGATCCGGATGCGCGCGAAGCGGATCGTGCTCGGCCTCGGCGGCGTGGCCTGCACCGACGGCGGCGCGGGCCTGGTCACCGCGCTGGGCGGCAGGCTGCTGGACGCCGCGGGCGCCGAGCTGCCGCCGGGCGGGGCGGCGCTGGCCCAGCTGGACCGTATCGACGTCGGCCGGCTGCGGGACCTGGCCGGCGCCGAGGTGATCGCGGCCACCGACGTGGACAACCCGCTGCTCGGGCCGCACGGCGCCGCCGCGGTCTACGGGCCGCAGAAGGGCGCGTCCCCGCCGGACGTGGCGCTGCTCGAGCGGGGCCTGGCCCGCTGGGCGGACGTGGCCGAGGAGTCGTTCGGCTTCGCCAAACGCGACGAGCCCGGCGCGGGGGCGGCAGGCGGCCTGGGCTTCGCCGTGCTCGGCTTCCTCGGCGCCACCACTCAGCCGGGCATCGAGCTGATGCTGGACCTGCTGTCATTCGCCCGCCACCTGCCGGGGGCGCGGCTCGTCATCACCGGGGAGGGTGCCCTGGATGAGCAGACGCTGCACGGCAAGGCGCCCGCCGGGGTGGCGCGGGCGGCCGCCGCGGCCGGGCTGGATCTGCCGGTGGTGGCGGTGGCCGGCGTCTGCTCGCTGAGCCCCGGCCAGCTCCGCTCGGCGGGCATCGCGCGGGCCTACGCGCTCACCGACATCGAGCCCGACGTCACTCGCTGCCGCGAGCAGGCCGGACCGCTCCTGGAAGACCTGGCCGAACGCGTCGCCCGGGACTGGCTGGTGCCCTGAGCGGCCGTCTAGGTACTCCTCCCCGCCGAAGGAAGTGGCATACGTGAACGAACCCGAGCAGCAGCAGGTAGCGCCCTACATGGCGGTCGGGCTTTCCACCATCGTGCACGGCATCGGCAGCCGCAAGGACATCGAGCGCAACCTGGCGATCGTGGAGGACGGGATCCACGCCGCGGTGTCCATCATCGGCATCAACATGCCGGTGCGGCTGATCGCCCTGGCCGAGGGGGCGCTGACCGGGTTCACCGACGAGATCTTCGACATCCCGCACGTGACCGCGGCGCGCGAGCTGTTCATCGACATCCCCGGGCCGGAGACTGACCGGCTGGCCGCACTCGCCCGGCAGTACGGCACGTACCTCGCGGTCCAGTGCAAGGCGCGCTGGCCCGAGGTCATCGACGACCGGTTCTTCAACACCTTGTTCGTCATCTCGCCGCAGGGTGAGATCGTCCACAAGGCGGCCAAGAACCACCTGTGGTGCCGGGAGCGCTCGTGCGTCCCGCACGACGTCTACGACCGGTGGACGGAGCTGTTCGGCGACGGGATCGACGCGTTCTACCCGGTACTGCGCACCGCCGACATCGGCAACATCGGCACGATCTGCTGCTCCGACGGGGAGTATCCCGAAGCGGTCCGCGCCCTCGCGTTCAACGGCGCGGAGGTGGTCTACCGCCCGAGCGAGGCGGTGCCGATGACCCAGATGGGGATGGAGCCCGGCGGGACGTGGCTGCTGCAGAACCGGGCGCACGCGCATTTCAACAACGTCTACATGGTCTGCCCGAACGTCGGCCCGGTCTACGTGCACCCGCAGATGGAGCACCCGTACGACATCGGCGGCGGCAACTCCCACGTTGTCGATTACCAGGGGAACGTGCTCGGGCACACCGCATCGGGCGCCAACACGTTCGTCGCGGGGATCATCGACATCGAGGCGCTGCGCCAGTTCCGCACCATGAACCTCAACTCCAACTGGATGAAGGACCTGCGGACGGAGATCTTCCGGCACATGTACGACGAGCCGGTCCACCCGAAGAACCTCTGGCTGGGCACCGAGCCACGGCAGCACGCCGACGTCGACGAGATCTACCGCGCCAACATCGACCGCCTCGTCGCCCGCGGGAGCTTCACCCGGCCAGCCCAGGCGTTCCCCGGCGCCCGGTACATCCCGGCCGCCGAATCCCCGGACGAGGCCGACTGGGAAAACCTGCGGGGTCTGTGGTCCCCGCCCGCGGAACCCTAGCGAATCAGCGGATGACGTACCCGGTCACGCTGGCGGGCGCCGGCGGGTCACGGCGTCGTACTCGGCGAGCGCGGCGGACACGGCGGCGTCCTCGTCCGGCAGGGTGAGCGCGCGGGCGGCGGCGGCCTTGCGCAGCCGGGCGGCCAGCACCTCGTCGGTGAGCACGGCGCGCACCGCGTCGGCCAGCTGCCGGGCGTCGCCGGGCGGGACCAGGACGGCAGCGTCCTCACCGGTCAGCGCCGGCGTTCCGCCGGCCCGGGTGGCCACCACCGGCACCCCGGCCCGGAGCGCCTCCTGCAGGATGAGCGGCTGGCCTTCCCACACGCTGGGCAGCACGAACACGGCGGCCGTGGCGAGCAGGGCCGGCAGGTCGTCGCGGTGCCCGGGGAACCGCGCGTCGAGCCCGAGACGGGCGGCCTCGCTCGTCAGCTCGGCTGCCAGCGGTCCCTCCCCCGCGATGACCAGGAGCGGCTCGGGCCGCAGGTCCCGCCACCTGGCCGCGGCCTCCAGCAGGGTGCCGAACCCCTTCTGCGGCGCCAGCCGCCCGGCCGCCAGCACCAGCGGCCGCTCCGGAGCCGGGTCACCGGGCAGGGACAAGGCGAGGGGCGTTTCCGCGGAAACGCCGGGCGCGGAACCAGCCGTCGCGGCCAGGGGCGGCGCGGGAAGGGGCACCGCGGGCACCGGGGCGTGGCCGACCCGGCGGGCGCCCGCGGCGCGCATCCGGTCCTCGAGGTCGGCGGAGACGCAGAGCACCGAGTCGGCGCTGCGCGCCACGATCCGCTCCAGCACGCGGTAGACCGCGCCGGTGACGCCGCCGGCCGGGGGCGCGTTGTGCACGGTGACGACCAGCGCCGGTCGCGGCTGGTAGACGGTGGGCCGGACCAGTGCCAGCGCGATCGCGGTCAGCGCGCCGGCCCGCAGGCCGTGCGCGTGCACCACGTCGGGCCGCCAGGCGGCGGCCAGCCGGCGCAGCCGCCGGACGGCCCGCAGGTCGCGGCGCACGCGCGGGCGGTCCGCGATCTCGACCGGGGTGAAGTCGACGCCGGCCAGGGCACCGAAGGCGAAGTCCGCCTCGGTCCGGGCCGGGCCGAAGACCTCGACGGCGTTGCCCCGCGCCGCCGCGCCGGCCGCGAGCATCTTCACGTGCCGGGCGGTACCGCCGGTGCTGGTCCCGAGCACGAACGCGACCTTCACGCCCGGACCACCTTCCGGATCACGGCCCGCAGGTCCCCTCCGTCGGTGACGGCCAGCACCGCGAAGAACGCCGCCAGGACGGCCGCGCTGGCCAGCAGGGTGACACCGACGCTGGGCAGGAAGCCGGCCGGCCGGACGCCGAAGGACACGCCGAGCCCGGCCGCGGCCCCGGCCAGCGCGCCGGCCAGCCCGGCGAGCGTGGCGCGGCCGCAGCCGCGCAGCGCGGCCGGCCCGCGGTACCGGCGGACCAGGATGAGCAGGGCGATGCCCGAGCCGGTCAGCCCGAGGGTGGTCCCCGCGCCCAGCCAGGGCACCACCGCCGAGCTCGGCACGAACGGGATGATCAGCAGGTCAGCGGCGATAACCGCCACCCAGCCGCCGCTGACCGCCAGCGCCGAGGCGCGGCTGCGCCCGTCCGCGTAGAGCATCCGGGACAGGTTGGCGCTCAGCCCGTACCCGACGAGACCGGGCGCGAACGCGGCCAGCGCGATCGCCAGCTGCCGGGCGTCGGCCGACTGGCTGACGTGAGACTGGAACACCCGCGCCAGCGGGACGCAGGTCCCGGCCATCCCCGCGACCCCCAGCCAGGACGCCACCGTGACCGCCCGGGTCGAGGTGGCGCTGGTGGCGTCGAAGCTGCCCGGGTCGGAGCTGGCGGCGTGCGCCGATAGCTCGGGGAAGGCGCTGGTCGCGATGGGCACGGCCAGCACCGCGTACGGTACGAAGAAGACCGCCCACGCGAAGCTGTAGAGCACCAGCGAGCCGCTGCCGCCGCGCGAGTTGGCCAGCACGATCACGACCGCGGTCGAGGCGTCCTGCGCGATCAGGGTGGCGATGCCCGCGGTGGCGAGCGCCCGGACCCGCGCGCCGACCCCGGCCGGGAACCGCAATGTAGGCCGGATCCGCAGGCGCAGCCGGGCGGCGGGCCACAGCGGGGTCACGACCAGCGCCGCGACCCCGGCGGTGGTGCCGGCCGCCAGGACGATCCAGGCCAGCGCGGGCACCGGCCGGGTCAGGTCCTGGTAACCGTGGCCGGCCACGCCGAACCAGAAGTAGGCGCCGATGACGACCAGGCTGGACAGCACCGGCGCCAGCGCGGGCGAGGCGAACCGGCGGTGCGCCTGCAAGATGCCGTAGAGCACGACGGCCAGGCCGTAGAGCAGGATCTGGGGCGCGAATATCACCAGCATGCGCGCGCCGAGGGTGACCATGGTGGCGCGCGGGCATCCGGGGGTCCCGCCGAGCAGGACCGACACCAGCGGCCGGGCGATGACCGCGACCACCAGGCTGACCGGGACGAGCAGCAGGACGGCCCAGCTGAGCAGGGCGGCCGAGATCTGCCGGACCTGCGCGCGGTCCGCGTCTGCGCTCTGACCTCGCGCGGCGGCGCGGGCCGGGCCTGCGAGTACCGGTACCACCACCGCGGTGAGGGCCCCGCCCGCCACGATGTCGTAGATGATGTTCGGCACCATGTTCGCCGTGGTGTACGCGGTGCCCAGGCACGAGGCCTGGACGGTATGCGCGAACACGACCTGGCGGCCGAACCCGATGACCCGCGCGAGCATCGTGATCGCGCCGATCAGCACCGCCGCGCGGCCTATCCCCCCACCCCGCTGCCGAGCACTCCCCCGCTCGGCCACGGGAGCACTCACCCGGCTGGTTCGGGCCGCTGAGCGGGGATCGTGACGCCGGCCAGCTGCGGAGACGCCGGCTGCGGCGGGACCGGCGACGGAGGTGCCGGCTGCCCCGCGGGCCGCCGGCCGAGCATATCCAGCCAGTTCAGGGCGGGGGTCCGCGCGATCACCGTGGTGAAGCTGACCTTCTCGCTGGCCGCCGTGAGCCCGGCGATCCCGGCCAGCAGCGCGATCCGGGCCGGCCGGGACAGCCCGGCCGCCGAGGCGCCGAGCAGCGCGCCGAGCGCGTTCGCGCCGGCATCGCCAAGCATGGCCCGCTCGCCCAGGTCCTCGGGGAGCAGCGCCAGCGCCGCCCCCAGCGGCGCGGCGACGCCCTCCTGGCCGGCCGCGCCGAGCAGGGCACCGGAGGCAGCCGCGACCTTGACGGCCCGGCCGGGCCGCAGGTCGAACAGGTTGAGCAGGTTCGCGCCCCCCGCGACCAGGCCCGCGTTGATGGCCACATCGGCCGGCGAGCCGCCCGTCAGCATCGCGCTGGCCAGCCCGGCGGCACCGATGCCGCCCAGCTTCACTGCGCCGGTGGTGACCTCGCCGTGGCGCAGCGCGCCGAGATGACCGCGGAAGCCCCGCCGGTCGCCGGAGCCGGCCAGGTCGTCATAGGCCCCGAACGCCGCGGCGGCCGCCCCGCCCGCGATCATGCCCGCGGCGCGGCGCCGTCCCGAAGAGCCGGGCGCCAGGGCCGCCTGGGCCAGGACGCCGGCGATTGCCCCGGCCGCCACGGCCGGCCCCTCGAGCAAGGTGACCGGCTCGCCCCGGTGGTTAGTCCGTGACCAGGCCTTCGGGCCGCCCGGCGGGCGGCGGTTCAGTACCGCGTAGGCCAGCCTGGCCGCGCCCGCCGCACAGGCCCCGGCCGCTGCTGCGGATCCCGCTCGCCTCATCACTTGACCTTCTTCTTCGTCGGGGAGGTAGGCGCCGTGCTGACCGACGCGGACGGGGAGGGCGCCGGGCTCGGCGCGATGGCGGTGGCCCCGTTCGCGGTGAAGCCGTAGCTGCCGGCCTTGCCGCCGGCCAGTCCCACGGCCAGCGCCTGCATGGCGACGGTCTGCCCGGCGACCAGGTTGGCGTCGTCGACCGTGGACACCTGGCCGGACACGTTGTTCGAGCGCAGCACCGCGATCGGGCTGCCTGCGCCCGAGCCCGCCGAGGAGCCCACGACCACGGTCGCGGAGCTCTTCGCCGCGAGCTCGGTGACCAGCGGTATGAGCACCTGGTCGATCTGATCCGTGCTGCCGTCCGACGGCGGGTTCTGCGGGGTCACCACGACCACGAGGGTGGCGTTGTTACCCGGCTGCCCGGTGGTGCTGAGGAACTGGGACGCGGCGTAGGCCTGGAGCATCGTCGCGGCGTTGGTGCCCTGGTCGGCAGCCGGCGGCTTGCCGGCCGACCCCGCGTCCGCCTTGGTCAGGATCTCGGTCGCGATCACCTGGGCGGCCTGCTGCTGGTAGGTCGCGCTGCTGTCGAGCGCGAGGCCGGCCGCCTGGGCCACGTCGGTCGTGGTGACGTTCAGGCTGTCCTGCGTCGTGCCGCTGGTGTCGAAGAACTTCGTCGCCAGGTTGATCTGCCCGGTGATGCTGGCGCCCGCGGCGAGCGCGGCGGTGCTGATCCCGCTGACCACGGACGACTGGGCCCCCGGCTCGGTGACGATGAGCAGCCGCTGCTTGGTGAGCAGCCCGCGCAGCACGGTGGGCTCGACCGCCTGGGCGTACATCTCGCCCTCGGTGGCCTGCTGCTGAGCCGCGTCCCGCTGGCTGCTGACCTGGCCAAGCTCGTTCTGCAGCTTGGAGGTGGTCTTGTCCAGCAGGTTGTAGGCCGGCCCCTGCAATTCGGTGGAGCCGAGCACGATCCCGATCGCCAGCGCGAGGAACACCGCCACGATGGAAACCAGGTGATAGCGAAAATCGATCACTAGAGTTTTCCGGTCAGCCAGTAGGTAAAGGAATGCCAGGTAGCTTCGAAGTACCGGGCCAGGACGGGGCTCGCGGGCGAGAACACCACGGCGACGAGTACCGTCACCACCGCGGCGAGCACCAGGACGAGCAGTGACCAGCCGGAGATCCGGCTCTGGTACAGCTGGTGCACGCCCCGCGCGTTGACCAGTTTCCCGGCCACCCGCAGGTGCGTGATGAACGTGCTGGACATCCCCGGCCGGCCCTTGTCGAGGAATTCTTCGAGCGTGTAGTGCGTGCCCACCACCGCGATCAGGGTGGCCCCCTTGGCGTCGGCGACGAGCAGGGCGACGTCCTCGCTCGTCCCGGGGGCGGGCAGGATGATGGCGTCCAGGCCGAGATCGCGCACGCGGGCCAGGCCGGGCGCGCGGCCGTCCGGGTAGGCGTGCACCACGAGTTCCGCGCCGCAGCACAGCGCCTCGTCGGAGACCGAGTCCATGTCGCCGAAGATGGCGTCCGGCTGGTAGCCCGCCTCGATCAGCGCGTCGGCGCCGCCGTCCACGGCCACCATCACCGGCTTGTACTCGCGGATGTAGGGCCGCAGGGCGGCGATGTCCTCGCGGTAGTGATAGCCGCGGACGACCACGAGCACGTGCCGGCCCGACATGTCCGTCTCCATCTCGGGAGGCGTGATGCCGTGGGTGAGCAGTTCGTGCTCACGCCGCAGGAACTCCAGCGTGTTCGCCGCGAACGACTCGATCTGCACCCCGATCATGGCCCTGGCCTCGGCCATCGAGGCCTGCACCAGCTCCTCGGTCAGCGGCGTGCCCTTGGCCACGACGGCATCGCCGAGGTAGACGGTCTCCTGGTCGATGCGGACGACCGAGCCGTCGGTGATCTTGACCAGCACGTCCTGCCCGGCTCCGTCGATCACCGGTATGCCCGCCTCGATCAGCAGCTGCGGGCCCAGGTTGGGGTACCGCCCGGTGATGCTGACCGAGGCGTTGACGACGGCCGCGACCTTGCGCCGGATCAGTTCCTCGGCGCTGACCCGGTCCAGGTCGGCGTGGTCGATGACCGCGATCTCGCCCGGATTGAGGCGCTTGGTGATGTTCTTCGTCCGGTGATCCACGCGCGCGACAGCCACAATGCCGGGTGGCTCGCTAGCCTTCCCCCGGGAGAGCAGCGGAATCTTCACGGACGGCGCCTTCATTGAGTTCCATCCTGCCAGAGCAGGAACGTGCCGATGGCCATGTTGGCCATTACGGCGTGTCATTGAATTGGCAACTGAACGTCACCAACGATCGCGCGGTGAGCCGCAAATTACCACCCGAAACTGAAACTTTCCTGGGAGAGCGGTTAACGGGCCGGGCCGAGGGGAAGGATCGGCGCCCGCAGAGCCGACCCGCCGGAGCCCGGCTCCGCGGCCGGCCCGGATAGGTCAGGTAGTGTTGAAATCGTGATAAAGGGGGCGCGGTTTACCGAAGCCGACGCGGAAGCGCGGGTGCACGGTATCTGCTTCAAGACAGGGCCGCCGGAACAGGTAGGCGTCGAACTCGAGTGGCTAGTGCGCGATCGCCGTGATCCCGCGCTACCGGTCCAGGCGGAACAAGTAGCCGCCACCTTGGCCGGCTTCGGGGCCGCAGGCGATGCAGGCTACATGGGGCAAGCACCCCAGCCCGTTCCGTATAAATTTCCCTCTGGTGCCTCGCTCACACTCGAGCCGGGCGGGCAGCTCGAGCTCAGCTCGGCCCCCGCCGGAACCCTCAGTGAGCTGCACGAGGTCACCGGGCGTGACCTGGCCGCATTGCGTGACGCAGCCGCGGCGGCCGGCCTCGAGCTCTGCGGCTACGGCCTCGACCCGCTCCGTCCGCCCCGCCGCCTGCTCGATCTCCCGCGGTACGCCGCGATGGAGGAATTCTTCGACCGCGGCGGCCCGTGGGGCCGCCAGATGATGTGCGGCACCGCGTCCGTCCAGGTGTGCCTGGACGCCGGCGACGATAACGGCGGCCCGGCCGGCTACCGGTCCCGCTGGCGGCTGCTGCACGCGATCGGCCCGGTGCTGGTGGCCGCGTTCGCCAACTCCCCGCTGCGCGAGGGCAAGCCGACCGGCTGGCGCTCGGCCCGGCAGCAGGTGTGGGCCCACATGGACCCGGGGCGGACCCGGGCTCCGGCCTGGGCCAACGGTGACCCGCGCGACGCGTGGACCGCGTACGCGCTGGACGCCGAGCTCCTGTGCGTCCGCGAGCCGGGGTCGCGGGACTGGACCGCGCCGCCGGGGGTGACCTTCCGCGACTGGCTGCGCGAGGGCGGCTCCGGGTCGCTGCGGGCGCCGACCGCCGAGGACCTGGACTACCACCTGTCCACGCTGTTCCCGCCGGTCCGCCCGCACGGGCACATGGAGCTGCGGATGATCGACGCGCAGCCCGGCGACGGCTGGATCGTGCCGGCCGCCGTGGTCACGGCGCTGGCCGACGACACCCGGGCCGCGGACGCCGCGCTGGCCGCGGCCGAGCCCATCTGGGACGGGTCGCCCGGCGCCCAGGACCCGTGGCTGCGGGCCGCGCAGTGCGGGCCGGCCGACCCGGTGATCGGCCGGGCCAGCAAGCTCTGCTTCGAGGCGGCCGGCTCCGCGCTGGCCCGGCTGGGTGCGCCCGCGGCCATCCGCCGGGCGGTCACCGACTTCACCGAGCGCTACGTACTGAAAGACCGATGTCCTGCCGACGACCAACTGGACGGAGTCTACCGTGACGGAGGCCCAGCTCGACCCGGAAGCTTTTAGCGGGGGGGTCTGGGGGTGTAGTCCCCCCGAGGAAGCACTGCGCGCGGCCATCGCGCGGGAACTGACCGGCGCGCGGCAGCGCACGGCGCTGCTGACCGACGCCGTGGACGAGGACGACCTGGTCAGACAGCACTCGCCGCTGATGTCCCCGCTGGTCTGGGACCTCGCGCACATCGCCAACCAGGAGGAGCTCTGGCTGCTGCGCGAGGTCGGCGGCCGCGACTCGATGCACCCGGAGATCGACCCGCTGTACGACGCGTTCGAGCACCCGCGGTCCGAGCGCCCGACGCTGCCGCTGCTGGCGCCCGGCGAGGCCCGGGCGTACGGGCACGAGGTGCGCGGGCGGGTCCTGGACCTGCTCGACCGCGTGACCTTCACCGGCCCCCGGCTGCTCGGCGGCGGGTTCGCGTTCGGGATGATCGCCCAGCACGAGGTGCAGCACGACGAGACCATGCTGATCACCCACCAGATCCGCGGCGGGGCCCCGGTGCTCGCCGCGCCCTCCCCCGGGCCGGCCCCGGCGGACGCGCTCCGGCTGCCGGCCGAGGTGCTCGTCCCCGGCGGGCCGTTCACCATGGGCACCTCCACCGAGCCCTGGGCGCTGGACAACGAGCGCCCCGCCCACGCCGTGCAGGTGGCGCCGTTCTACCTGGACACCACCCCGGTGACCAGCGGGGCGTACGCCGCGTTCATCGACGACGGCGGGTACGACGACCCGCGCTGGTGGACCGGGGCCGGGTGGGAGCACCGGCAGCAGGCCCAGCTGACCGCGCCGCTGTACTGGCGGCGGGACGGCGGGCAGTGGACGCGCCGGGTGTTCGGCCGGACCGAGCCGGTCCCGCCGGACGAGCCGGTGCTGCACGTGAGCTGGTACGAGGCGGACGCGTACGCCCGCTGGGCCGGCCGCCGGCTGCCCACCGAGGCCGAGTGGGAGAAGGCCGCCCGGTTCGATCCCGCGACCGGCCTGACCCGCCGGTACCCGTGGGGCAACGCGGAACCGGAGGCGTCCCTGGCCAACCTCGGCCAGGTGTTCCTGCGGCCCGCCCCGGCCGGCTCCTACCCGGCCGGGGCGGCGCCGTGCGGGGCCCGGCAGCTGATCGGGGACGTCTGGGAGTGGACCAGCTCGGACTTCGGCCCGTACCCGGGCTTCGAGGCGTGGCCGTACAAGGAGTACTCCGAGGTGTTCTTCGGCCCGGAGTACAAGGTGCTGCGCGGCGGGTCCTTCGGGGTCAGCCCGGTGGCCGGCCGCGCCACCTTCCGCAACTGGGACTACCCGATCAGGAGGCAGATCTTCGCCGGCTTCCGCACCGCCAGGAGCGCGGCGCCGGAGACCGCCTGATGTGCCGGCACCTGGCCTACCTCGGGCCGCCGGCCACGCTGCGCTCGGTGCTCATCGACCCGCCGTACGGCCTGTACCGGCAGGCGTGGGCGCCGCGCCGCCAGCGGCACGGGACGGTGAACGCGGACGGGTTCGGGGTCGGCTGGTACGCAGCCGGGCGACCCGGTCCCGGCCCGCTACCGGCGGCCGGTCCCGATCTGGGGCGACGAGTCCTTCGCCGACGTGGCCCGGGTGACGTCGACGGGGGCGCTGCTGGCGGCGGTGCGCTCCGCGACCGCGGGCACCGACCCCGGGACCGCGGCGGTCGCCCCGTACGCGGCGGGCCGCTGGCTGTTCAGCCATAACGGGGTGCTGGCGGGCTGGCCAGCCTCCGCCGCCGGGCTGGCCGCGACGCTGCCCGCGGAGGCGCTGCTCGGGCTGGAGGCCCGGGTGGATTCGGCGCTGCTGTGGGCGCTGGTCCGGCAGCGGCTCGAACGCGGCCTGCCCGCCGCGCAGGCCCTGGCGGGCACCGTTACGGCGGTGCGGGCGGCCGGCCTGGACGGGCGGCTCAACTTCCTGCTGACCGACGGGCGGGTGATCGCGGCCACCGCGGCCGGCGACACCTTGTTCTACCGCCGCGGCGGCGGGGCCGTGCTGGTCGCCTCGGAGCCCGGCGACGACGATCTGGGCTGGGCCGAGGTGCCTGACGGTTCTGTCCTCACCGCGACACCGCAGCAGGTCAGCGTGACCGGGCTGGAAGAGGCCAGCCCGGCCGATGAGATATCAGGCAACGGAAGGATCCCCATCCGTTGACTACTCTCCGCCCTGTTGGGCGGGGATTCCGGTCCTCGCGGGCCGGGGTTCCTGTTTCACAGCGCGACTGCACCCGGGAGGTCCCGGGTGTCTGACATCAGCTCCGCAGGCATGGCCAGGGAAGGTGTCCCCGGCTACGGCAAGACCTGCCGCCAGGATGTTCTTCGCGGCGTTGACATCCCGGTCATGCCGGGTACCGCAGGACGGGCACGTCCAGTGCCGCGTATCCAGCCTCAGTTCGGCGAGGACATGCCCGCAGGCCGAGCACATCTTCGACGACGGGAACCACCGGTCGATCACGATCACCCGCCGCCCGTACCGGGCCGCCTTGTACTCCAGCATCTCCCGGAAGCTGCGCCAGCCGCAGTCCGAGATCGCCCTGGCCAGCCTGTGGTTGCGGACCATGTTCTTGACGGCGAGATCTTCCAGGCAGATCAGGTCGTGGTCACGGATCAGGCGGGTGGAGGTCTTGTGGAGGAAGTCGGCGCGGGCGGCGCGGACCTTGCGGTGCGCCCGGGCGACCTTAGCTTTTGCCTTGGCGCGGTTCGCGGATCCCCGCTGGCAGCGGGCCATCCGCCGCTGGTAGCGGGCCAGGTTCCGGGCCCGCTGTTCCAGGTGGCGGGGGTTGGCGATTCGCTCCTCGTCGCTGGTGACCGCGAAGTCCTTGACCCCCAGGTCCAGCCCCACGGCCCGGGCCGTGGCGGGAAGCGGCTCGGGTACGGGGACCTCGACAGCAAAGGCCACGTACCAGCGTCCGCATGGGTCCCGGGACACCGTCACCGTCGACGGATCGACCGTGGCCGGGTCCACCTCGGGCCAGGACCAGGTAAACGGCAGAGGCGTGCCCATCTTGGCCAGGTACAGCGCGCCGTCACGCCACCGGAATCCAGACCGGGTGTACTCCGCGGACTGCCGCCCGTTGCGGGACTTGAACCGGGGATACCGGGCGCGCTTGGTGAAGAGCGCGGCATAGGCGGCCTGCTGGTGGCGGATAGCCTGCTGCAGCGGCACGCAGGAAACCTCATTCAGCCAGGCCAGTTCATCGGTGGCCTTCATGGTAGTCAGGTAGGCGCTGGCCTGGGCGTAGGTCGTCCCGGTCTTGTCGGCCTGGTACCGCTGCTGCCGCCAGGCCAGGGTCCGGTTCCAGACCACGCGGACGCAGCCGAACGTGCGGTTCAGCACGTGGGCCTGCACCGGGTCCGGGTATGCCCGGCACTTGTACGCCGTCCTCACGACCAGAAACTTTATTCGACCACATCCGGATACGTGAACGTGACACGCCGAGAGGAGGGCGGCGTCTTGTCTCCGGCCTAAAGACCTGGGCCTCGACGCCGCAAAACGATGACAACCCTCGACCGCCGACTACCGCCTGGCTTCCTCGAGGAAGCACTGCGCGCCGACGCCCGGGCCGGGCTGACCGCGGAGCCGAAGTCGCTGCCGCCCAAGTGGTTCTACGACGCCCAGGGCAGCGCGCTGTTCGACAAGATCACCGAGCTGCCGGAGTACTACCCGACCAATGCCGAACGGGAGATCCTGCGCGCCACGGCAGGCCACGATCGCCGCGCAGACCAGGGCGCGGACCCTGATCGAGCTCGGCTCGGGGTCGTCGGACAAGACCCGGCTGCTGCTCGGCGCGCTGCGGGCCGAGGGCACGCTGGCCTGCTACGTGCCGGTCGACGTGAGCGAGGCGGCCCTGGTCGCGGCGGGCCAGGCGCTGGTCGGGGAGTACCCGGGGCTCGACGTCCGGGCCGTGGTGTCGGACTTCGAGGAGCACCTCGGCTTTCCCCCCGACGCAGAGGCGCCCCGGCTGGTGGCCTTCCTCGGCAGCACGATCGGGAACCTGGAGCCCGCGCAGCGGGCCGCCTTCCTGAGCCGGGTCCGCGCGCAGCTGCGGCCGGGCGACTTCTTCCTGCTCGGCACCGACCTGGTCAAGGACCCGGCCACCCTGGTCGCCGCGTACGACGACGAGTCAGGGGTGACGGCCGCGTTCAACAAGAACGTGCTCGCGGTGCTGAACGCCGAGCTCGGCGCCGACTTCGACCTGGACGCGTTCGAGCACGTCGCGGTGTGGAACGCCGGGGCCGAGTGGATCGAGATGCGGCTGCGGTCACGCGCGGCGCAGACGGTGCGCCTGCCGGGCATCGGGCTGACCGTCGAGTTCGGCGACGGCGAGGAGATGCGCACCGAGGTCTCGGCCAAGTTCCGCCGCGAGGGCGTCACGGCCGAGCTGGCCGCGGCCGGGTTCGCGATGCGCTCGTGGTGGACCGATGCGGCGGCGCAGTTCGGCCTGTCGCTCTCCGTGCCCGTTCCGTGACTGCCGCTCGAACCGGTCCGGGGCTAGCCGCCATCCGCGACGACGGGGCCCGGGCGGTTTAGCGGCGGGCGGCCTGGCCGCGGGCGGGGGCGCCGATGCGCTCCTGCAGGCAGACCGTCACGGTGTCGCCGGCCTGCTTGCCGAGGACCTCGCGGAGCTCGGCCTTGACCGGGAGCTTGTGGGTGCCGTCCCCGAGGGCCATGAAGGAACTCTGGAACGGGTGGCCGTCGATGGTCCCCCGTACCTTGACCAGGCCCCGGGTGCCGAAGAACTCCACGGACTCCGGCCAGACCAGGTACGTCCAGCCGCCCTTGGCCTCGCTCTGCACCAGCGTGGCGGTGAATTCCTTGTTCATAGCAGTCATGACGGTAGCCGGCTCCGGGAATCATCGGCCGCGGGCGTGGCCGCCCAGAGCGAGATGAACTCCGGGTCGAGACCGAGAAGGCAGCTGTCGCCGCGTTCGATCCCGGCCGCCTCGGCGGCCCGGATGCGCAGCTCCGGACCGCCGGCGAGCTGGACGGTGATGCTGGTGAAGGTCCCGATGTCGGCGACGTCCAGGACCACGGCACCGTAGCCGCCGGGGTCGCCGACGGTGATGCGCTCGGGGCGGATGCACCACAGGATCTCGCTGCCCGCGGGCAGGTCCCCGGTGGCGGCCGCGATCCGCAGCGTCCCCGCGATGATCTCGCCGGGGCCGGCCACCACGCCGGTGACCAGGTTCTGGATCCCGAGCAGGCGGGCCACCGCGGGCGAGGCCGGGCGGCTGAAGACCTCGGCCCGCGGTCCCGCCTGGAGCAGGCGCCCGCCGTCGATGACGAGGATCTCGTCGGCGAGCAGCGCGGCCTCTTCCGGGTCGTGGGTGACGAGCACCGTGGACAGGCCGGTGTCGTTCTGCAGGCGCCTGAGCTCGCGCCGCAGCTCGTCGCGGACCGGCGCGTCGAGGGAGGAGAACGGCTCGTCGAGCAGGACAAGCCGCGGGCGGTGGCTCAGCGCCCGGGCCAGGCTGACCCGCTGCCGCTGGCCCCCGGACAGCTGGTCCGGCAGGCGGTCCTGAAGGCCGCCGAGGTGCAGGGTGCCGAGCCACCAGGCGGCCAGCCCGGGGTCGGCGCGGACGGCGAACAGCAGCTGCTGCCAGACCGTGCGGTTCGGGAACAGGGCCATGCTCTGCGGGACGTAGCCGAGACCGCGCGCTTCCACCGGCACCGCCGAGACCAGCTGGCCGCTGTACCGCACCTCGCCCGCGTCCGGGCCTAGCAGGCCGGCCAGGGCGCGCAGCGTCATCGACTTCCCGGCGCCCGAGGGACCGAGGATGGCGATCCGGTGGCTGGCGGCCCGGTGGGCCACCGTCAGCCGGAACGACCCCACCGTGACATCGAGATCGAAGCTCACGGTGGTCGGCGGCGCCGGGGCCGGCGGGCTCGGCGCGGCCAGCTCGGCCTTCCGGGTCCGGACCGGCCGGCGCAGCTGGCTGGCCAGCAGCACGACGATGGCGATGCCGAGCGCCAGCGCCGTGGGGGCCTGGGTGGTGGGAATCCCCGTGCTGGAGAACTGCACGTAGGTGAAGACGGGCAGCGTGTACGGGTGGTAGGCGAGGAGCACGGTGGCGCCGTACTCGCCGATCGCGCGGAGCCAGGTCATCAGCAGCCCGGCCCGGATGCCGGGGGCGGCGACGCGCAGGCTCACCCGCCAGAACCGGGCCAGGGGCCGGTGCCCGAGGGTGGCGGCGAGGTCGTCCAGCGCCGGGTCGATGGCGGCGAACGCCGACCGGGCCGCGACGATCAGGAACGGCGAGGCGACGAAGGTCTGGGCCAGGACCACGCCGACCACCGAGTCGGTGAGGCCGCCGTTGAAGAACTGGCCCAGGGTGGTGTACGGGCCGACCAGGTAGATCAGCACCAGCCCGCTGGTCACCGGCGGTATCGCCAGCGGCAGCTGGACCAGGACGCCGATGACGGCGACAGCCGGCCCGCGTGACCTGGCGAGCCAGTACGCCAGCGGAATGCCGAACAGCGCCACCAGCACGGAGGTGATGGTGGCGCTGACGACGGAGACTTCCACCGCCGACCACAGGCCCGGGACGCCGAAGCCCCGGTCACCGGGGGCGGCCAGCCGGATCAGGAAGGCGACGATCGGGACGATCAGGTACAGGGCCAGCAGCCCGCCCAGCCAGGTGAGCGGGCTGCGTGAGGCCCGGTACGTCAAGACTGCGGGAGCACGCTCTGCAACGCGGACGGCACGCCGGATCCGGTCACCTTCGGCGGGCTGACCAGGTCGAACCCGTCCTGCTTGAGGGCCGCCTCCCCGCCGCTGCCGAGCAGGTAATTGACGAACGCCTCGGCACCCGCCTCGTGCGGCGCCTTGTTCAGGACGCTGATCGTGTAGGTGGCCTTGAGGTCCTCGCCGGTGAGCGGGACGGTCGGGATGCTGGCCGCGGTCGCCTCGGCGGTGTAGAAGAACCCGACGTCGAGCTGACCGGCCTGCAGCCGCCCGACCAGGGTCTCCTCGGGGAAGATGTCGTTCTTGTTGGTCGACAGCGTCTTCAGCGCGGGCAGCTTCTTCGAGGTGGCGGTGTCAGTCATCGCCTGGGCGGCCAGCACGCCCTTCGGGTCGGTGGCCGGATCGGTGAACCCGACCTTGATCCCGGGCTCGGTGAGGACCGTGTACCACGGCTTCGACTTGATGTCGCTGGCGAACTTGCTCTTCGGGTTGTAGCCGATGACCAGCGCCGACGTGGCGAACGTGCCGTACCACGACACCCAGTTGCCGCCCGAGGCGCCCATGAGCGTCTTGGTGGTCTTGGGGCTGGCGCTGATGAACACGTCACCCTGGTGGACCTTGCCCTTGATCTCCGCGGCCAGGTCCTTGGAGCCACCCGAGACGCCGGAGACGTTGTAGCCGGTCGCCGTCTGGAAGGCCGGCCCGATCTGCTTCTGCATCAGGTTGACCAGCGACCCGGCGTACAGGACGTTGACCGGCCCCGATCCCGTCGCGGACGACGAGGCGGAAGCGGACGGCGACCCCGCCGCCGAGGTACTGCTCGCCCCGCCCGTAGCCCCGGACGAACTGCTGGATGAACTGCAGCCCGCCGCAGCCAGCGGAACGCACAGCAGCGCGACCACTGCTGCTTTACGAGGCATGCCGGCGAACCGCCGGGCCCGGCCTGGCCCATGAGAGATCATCATTGGCCGACCATATCAATCGGTAGTCACACAAAGACATGCTGGTTGCCGAACTGTAACTGCCCGGCGTAAGGAGCCGCGCCGGGCCCCGGCGTAGCCGAGCAGCGCCGCCAGCCCCAGGGCGCTGCGCGGGGTGTAGGCGATCCGCCACAGCCCGCCGTGCGCGGCCGCGCGGGCCTCGTCCTGCCAGGGATGGGCCGGGGCCGGGACGGCGCCGGTTTCCAGGTCGTGGACGAGCAGCGCCGCCATGAGCGTCCTGGTGGTGGCGGGCTCGAAGACCTCCACGCCGAACCGGCCGGCCCCCGCGTACGCCGCCGCCAGCACCCGGTTCCTGGTCACCGACCGGGTGCGGGTCGGCGGGGCGACGTTCATCGAGACGGTGGCGCCGCCGCCCCTGGCGACCGTGGCACGCCACCGCTGCAGGCGCTTGGCCAGCACGTAGTTCGGTCCCTGCTGGGCGATCAGGCTGTCGCAGATGCCCGGATCGGCCCCGGGCGGGTAGGCGGGGCGGAGCAGCCGCCCGCCGGACAGCGCCCGCAGCGGGCCGCCGCCGAGCTTCGCCACCGGGGACCGGCTCGCATAGGCGCGAGCCGACTGCGCGACCGCCTCGGCGGGCACGGCGAACACGTCGGTGGGGGTGGCGAGGAACGCGAGCGAGAGGTCGTTCCGCCCGGCCGCCAGGCGCACGGTCAGCGCGTCGACGGCGCTGGCGACCCGGACGTTGGCCGCGCCATCGGCGTAGACGTAGTTGCCGAGCGTCAGCGGCCCACTGGTGGCGGCCAGCCAGTCAGCGACGGCGGGGACGTCGCCGGTGAGGTCGAAGCCCACCCGTTCGGCCAGATCTGGGTGGTCGGCGGGACCGGCGGTCCCTCCTGCGGTGCCGTCGTCCGGCCCTCCGCGCGCGACCGGGGCGAGCAGCGTTCCGGCGCTGCCCCGCGCCATCGCGAGCACCCGCTGCCAGACGGCCGGGCTCGGCAGGTCGACCGCCGCTACCCGGACGCCCCAGCCCAGCAGGACCGAGAGCGGGCCGATCTCGGCGCCCGCGCCGAGCACGGCGACCGTGCGGCCGGACAGGGCCAGCATCTGCGGGCTCGCCGCCACCGTCGCGACGGCGTCCGCGCACGACGGCTCGACGACGCCGGCGGTGACCCACGCCTCCAGCCGCCGCCGCAGGGCATCGCCGCTCAGCCGCTCCCCCCGGTACGGCACCGAGAGCGTGCGTTCCGCGGTGCCGGTGCCGGTCACCGTGACCGTGTCCAGCTCGCTCCGGGACGCCGCCGAGATCAGCGTGTCCAGCCCGCTCTCGGTGCCGTCGGGGCCGATGACGCGCATCCGCTGATGCAGCGACGCCAGGCCGTCGCGCGCCACCGATACCGCGGCCTGCCGCGACGCCAGCCCGGCTTCGATCAGCCTGCGGAAGTGTGCCAGGTAACCCGCGCGCCAGTTGGCTTCCTGGCGGGCGGCGAGCGCCCCGGCCTGGTCCACCCGGCTCAGCGCGTCGGCGACGACCGCCTGACCCAGTGCCGACGTGCTCCGGCGGCCGTCCGCCGCGACGGGAAAGGCCACTCCGGGCTGCTCGCCGCCGCTCGCCGGCGTATTCGCGGTCACGAGAACATCATCGCGCGCGGACTAAGCCGTGCCGTGAAGTACCTGCTGATGATCTACGGGAACCAGGAAAAGCGGGCGTCGATACCGGCGGAGCAATGGCCCGAGGCGAATGCCCGGCAGGACGCGTTCAACCGCCAGTACCGCGAGACCGGCGAGCTGCTGGGCGCGTAAGGGCTGGGCGACGCGGCTCAGGCCCGGCTGGTAGCTGTGCGCGTTCGATCGGCGCCTCGACGGCCGGATGCGCAGCTCAGGACGCGGGCGAGCTGGACGGTGATGCTGGTGAAGGTCTCGATGTCGGCGACGTCTAGGACACGGCACCGTAGCCGCCGGGGTCGCCGACGGTGATGCGCTCGGGCGGATGCACCACAGGATCTCGCTGCCCGCGGGCAGGTCCCCGGTGGCGGCCGCGATCCGCAGCGTCCCCGCGATGATCTCGCGGGGCCGGCCATGACGCCGGTGACCAGGTTCTGGATCCCGAGCAGGCGGGCCACCGCGGGCGAGGCCGGGCGGCTGAAGACCTCGGCCCGCGGTCCCGCCTGGAGCAGGCGCCCGCCGTCGATGACGAGGATCTCGTCGGCGAGCAGCGCGGCCTCTTCCGGGTCGTGGGTGACGAGCACGTGGACAGGCTAGTGTCGTTCTGCAGGCGCCTGAGCTCGCGCGCAGCTCGTCGCGGACGGCGCGTCGAGGGAGGAGAACGGCTCGTCGAGCAGGACGAGCCGCGGGCGGTGGCTCAGCGCCGGGCCAGGCTGACCGCTGCCGCTGGCCCCCGGACAGCTGGCCCGGCAGGCGGTCCTGAAGGCCGCCGAGGTGCAGGGTGCCGAGCCACCAGGCGGCCAGCCGGGGTCGGCGCGGACGGCGAACAGCAGCGCTGCCAGACCGTGCGGTCGGGAACAGGGCCATGCTCGCGGGAGTAGCCGAGACGCGCGCTTCCACGGCACCGCCGAGACCAGCTGGCCGCTGTACCGCACCTCGCCCGCGTCCGGGCCTAGCAGGCCGGCCAGGGCGCGCAGCGTCATCGACTTCCCGGCGCCCGAGGGACCGAGGATGGCGATCCGGTGGCTGGCGGCCCGGTGGGCCACCGTCAGCCGGAACGACCCCACCGTGACGTCGAGATCGAAGCTCACGGTGGTCGGCGGCGCCGGGGCCGGCGGGCTCGGCGCGGCCAGCTCGGTCTTCCGGGTCCGGACCGGCCGGTGCAGCTGGCTGGCCAGCAGCACGACGATGGCGATGCCGAGCGCCAGCGCCGTGGGGGCCTGGGTGGTGGGGATCCCGGTGCTGGAGAACTGCACGTAGGTGAAGACGGGCAGCGTGTACGGGTGGTAGGCGAGGAGCACGGTGGCGCCGTACTCGCCGATCGCGCGGAGCCAGGTCATCAGCAGCCCGGCCCGGATGCCGGGGGCGGCGACGCGCAGGCTCACCCGCCAGAACCGGGCCAGGGGCCGGTGCCCGAGGGTGGCGGCGAGGTCGTCCAGCGCCGGGTCGATGGCGGCGAACGCCGACCGGGCCGCGACGATCAGGAACGGCGAGGCGACGAAGGTCTGGGCCAGGACCACGCCGACCACCGAGTCGGTGAGGCCGCCGTTGAAGAACTGGCCCAGGGTGGTGTACGGGCCGACCAGGTAGATCAGCACCAGCCCGCTGGTCACCGGCGGTATCGCCAGCGGCAGCTGGACCAGGACGCCGATGACGGCGACAGCCGGCCCGCGTGACCTGGCGAGCCAGTACGCCAGCGGAATGCCGAACAGCGCCACCAGCACGGAGGTGATGGTGGCGCTGACGACGGAGACTTCCACCGCCGACCACAGGCCCGGGACGCCGAAGCCCCGGTCACCGGGGGCGGCCAGCCGGATCAGGAAGGCGACGATCGGGACGATCAGGTACAGGGCCAGCAGCCCGCCCAGCCAGGTGAGCGGGCTGCGTGAGGCCCGGTACGTCAAGACTGCGGGAGCACGCTCTGCAACGCGGACGGCACGCCGGATCCGGTCACCTTCGGCGGGCTGACCAGGTCGAACCCGTCCTGCTTGAGGGCCGCCTCCCCGCCGCTGCCGAGCAGGTAATTGACGAACGCCTCGGCACCCGCCTCGTGCGGCGCCTTGTTCAGGACGCTGATCGTGTAGGTGGCCTTGAGGTCCTCGCCGGTGAGCGGGACGGTCGGGATGCTGGCCGCGGTCGCCTCGGCGGTGTAGAAGAACCCGACGTCGAGCTGACCGGCCTGGAGCCGCCCGACCAGGGTCTCCTCGGGGAAGATGTCGTTCTTGTTGGTCGACAGCGTCTTCAGCGCGGGCAGCTTCTTCGAGGTGGCGGTGTCGTCATCGCCTGGACGGCCAGCACGCCCTTCGGGTCGGTGGCCGGATCGGTGAACCCGACCTTGATCCCGGGCTCGGTGAGGACCGTGTACCACGGCTTCGACTTGATGTCGCTGGCGAACTTGCTCTTCGGGTTGTAGCCGATGACCAGCGCCGACGTGGCGAACGTGCCGTACCACGACACCCAGTTGCCGCCCGAGGCGCCCATGAGCGTCTTGGTGGTCTTGGGGCTGGCGCTGATGAACACGTCACCCTGGTGGACCTTGCCCTTGATCTCCGCGGCCAGGTCCTTGGAGCCACCCGAGACGCCGGAGACGTTGTAGCCGGTCGCCGTCTGGAAGGCCGGCCCGATCTGCTTCTGCATCAGGTTGACCAGCGACCCGGCGTACAGGACGTTGACCGGCCCCGATCCCGTCGCGGACGACGAGGCGGAAGCGGACGGCGACCCCGCCGCCGAGGTACTGCTCGCCCCGCCCGTAGCCCCGGACGAACTGCTGGATGAACTGCAGCCCGCCGCAGCCAGCGGAACGCACAGCAGCGCGACCACTGCTGCTTTACGAGGCATGCCGGCGAACCGCCGGGCCCGGCCTGGCCCATGAGAGATCATCATTGGCCGACCATATCAATCGGTAGTCACACAAAGACATGCTGGTTGCCGAACTGTAACTGCCCGGCGTAAGGAGCCGCGCCGGGCCCCGGCGTAGCCGAGCAGGGCCGCCAGCCCCAGGGCGCTGCGCGGGGTGTAGGCGATCCGCCACAGCCCGCCGTGCGCGGCCGCGCGGGCCTCGTCCTGCCAGGGATGGGCCAGGGCCGGGACGGCGCCGGTTTCCAGGTCGTGGACGAGCAGCGCCGCCATGAGCGTCCTGGTGGTGGCGGGCTCGAAGACCTCCACGCCGAACCGGCCGGCCCCCGCGTACGCCGCCGCCAGCACCCGGTTCCTGGTCACCGACCGGGTGCGGGTCGGCGGGGCGACGTTCATCGAGACGGTGGCGCCGCCGCCCCTGGCGACCGTGGCACGCCACCGCTGCAGGCGCTTGGCCAGCACGTAGTTCGGTCCCTGCTGGGCGATCAGGCTGTCGCAGATGCCCGGATCGGCCCCGGGCGGGTAGGCGGGGCGGAGCAGCCGCCCGCCGGACAGCGCCCGCAGCGGGCCGCCGCCGAGCTTCGCCACCGGGGACCGGCTCGCATAGGCGCGAGCCGACTGCGCGACCGCCTCGGCGGGCACGGCGAACACGTCGGTGGGGGTGGCGAGGAACCCGAGCGAGAGGTCGTTCCGCCCGGCCGCCAGGCGCACGGTCAGCGCGTCGACGGCGCTGGCGACCCGGACGTTGGCCGCGCCATCGGCGTAGACGTAGTTGCCGAGCGTCAGCGGCCCACTGGTGGCGGCCAGCCAGTCAGCGACGGCGGGGACGTCGCCGGTGAGGTCGAAGCCCACCCGTTCGGCCAGATCTGGGTGGTCGGCGGGACCGGCGGTCCCTCCTGCGGTGCCGTCGTCCGGCCCTCCGCGGGCGACCGGGGCGAGCAGCGTTCCGGCGCTGCCCCGCGCCATCGCGAGCACCCGCTGCCAGACGGCCGGGCTCGGCAGGTCGACCGCCGCTACCCGGACGCCCCAGCCCAGCAGGACCGAGAGCGGGCCGATCTCGGCGCCCGCGCCGAGCACGGCGACCGTGCGGCCGGACAGGGCCAGCATCTGCGGGCTCGCCGCCACCGTCGCGACGGCGTCCGCGCACGACGGCTCGATGACGCCGGCGGTGACCCACGCCTCCAGCCGCCGCCGCAGGGCGTCGCCGCTCAGCCGCTCCCCCCGGTACGGTACCGAGAGCGTGCGTTCCGCGGTGCCGGTGCCGGTCACCGTGACCGTGTCCAGCTCGCTCCGGGACGCCGCCGAGATCAGCGTGTCCAGCCCGCTCTCGGTGCCGTCGGGGCCGATGACGCGCATCCGCTGATGCAGCGACGCCAGGCCGTCGCGCGCCACCGATACCGCGGCCTGCCGCGACGCCAGCCCGGCTTCGATCAGCCTGCGGAAGTGTGCCAGGTAACCCGCGCGCCAGTTGGCCTCCTGGCGGGCGGCGAGCGCCCCGGCCTGGTCCACCCGGCTCAGCGCGTCGGCGACGACCGCCTGACCCAATGCCGACGTGCTCCGGCGGCCGTCCGCCGCGACGGGAAAGGCCACTCCGGGCTGCTCGCCGCCGCTCGCCGGCGTATTCGCGGTCACGAGAACATCATCGCGCGCGGACTTAAGCTCCGTGCCGTGAAGTACCTGCTGTTGATCTACGGGAACCAGGAAAAGTGGGCGTCGATACCGGCGGAGCAATGGCCCGAGGCCATTGCCCGGCAGGACGCGTTCAACCGCCAGTACCGCGAGACCGGCGAGCTGCTGGGCGCGTAAGGCCTGGGCGACGCGGCCCAGGCCCGGCTGGTACGGCTTGCCCGAGCGCCGCTACCTGCCCCTCCAGGCCGCGCGGCTGGCCGGCTGAGGGAAAGATGTGTCAGCCAGCCGCGGGCGGGTAGGCAGCGCCGCGCTCCCGGCCGTGGGCCGGAGCTGCCAAGGACGGCTGTCGAAAAGGAGGCCTGATGAGCGAGAGCCAGCAGAGCGAAGGTTACGACCAGGATCAGAACCAGGGCTACGGCCAGGGCGATCAAGGCCAGGACCAGGGTTACGGTCAAGACCAGGGTGGCCAGGACCAGGGCCAGGGTGGCCAGGGCCAAGGCCAGGGCTACGGCGGCCAGGGTGGCCGGGACCAGGGCTATGGCCAGAACCAGAGTCAGGGTTACGGCGGCCAGGATGATCAGGGTGGCCAGGATCAGGGCTATGGCGGCCAAGGTAATCAGGGGGGCCAGAGTCAGGGTTACGGCGGCCAGGATGATCAGGGTGGCCGGGACCAGGGCTACGAGCGGGACCGGGACCAGGATTCCGACCAGGGTGGTGGCCAGGGCCAGTACGGCGGGGACCAGCAGTCGGGGTACTAGCCCGGCTAGCTAGACCGGCGGCGATCTCGTCGGGTGGCGGCCGTGACGAGTACTGCTCGTCACGGCCGCTTCATGAAGGCGTCGTCGGCCGCCGGTGGCGGTAAAACGGCCACGGACACGACGGTAGCGTGAGCTGGGAACCGAGACGTGCTAGTCTCCCCCGCCTACGACGACGGGGCGACCACGGAGGCGGAAATGCTCGAGTCCCAGCGTGCCCGGTTCGCGCGGCTCCACGAACGTCACGCCGGTAGGTAGCGCCGGTGGAACTGACCCGGACGCCGCGCCTGCTGCTGCGGCACTGGGAGGACGCCGACCTCCCCGCGTTCTTCGACCTCTACTCGCGCGACGACGTCATGCGGTGGCTGGGAACGCACCCGCGCCGCGCCCTGGCGACCACGGACGAGGCGCGGGAGCGGCTGGACCGGTGGATCGCCGGCGGCCGCCGGCTCGACCCGCCGCTCGGCATGTGGGCCATGGTCCCGCTGGCCCCCGCGGAGCAGCATCCGGTCGGGACGCTGCTGCTGATGCCGCTTACGGACGCCGACGGCCCGGCCGGCCTGCCGGAAATCGGCTGGCACCTGCATCCGCGCTGTCAGGGGCAGGGGTTCGCCACCGAGGCCGCGGAAGCGGTCCTCGCCGCGGCGGCCGCGGCGGGGATCGACGAGGTCCTGGCGCTGACCGACCTCGACAACGTCCGCTCGCAGGCCGTGGCCGCCCGGCTGGGCATGGCCGACGAGGGCATGACCGGACGCTGGTACGGCCTGACGACGCGCCAGTTCCGCAAGTCCCTCCCGGCCGGGGACCGCTAAGGCCAGGAGCCAGGCGAGCTCGGAAGGCCGGGCTCAGCCGCCCTTGCCGTCATCGCCACCAGGACCTTTGCCCTTGCCCTTATCTGGGCCGTTCCCGTTCCCGTTCCCGTTGCCCTTGCCTTTCCCGGGCCCGGGACCCGAGGCGACCGCGTTGACAACGGGAACCACGGCTGCTGGCAGCCGGTGAGCGGCGGGACCCTGGGCCGCGGCCGCCGTCTGAGGCCGGGTCCGGCTCGCTACCGGGCGTCCGGAGGACGGGGCGGCGACGTCGTGGCCGCGCGACGCCGACGCGCGGGCCGACGAAGACGCCGGATGCGGAGACGCAGACGCAGACCCTGGGGACGAGGAAGCGGCGGCTGGGCGTGAGGGAGACGCGAACCCGATGAGGCTCGCGACGACGATCACGATGACGGCGGCGACAACGGCGCAGGCGTAGGTGAGGACGGCACGGCGGCGCATCTGGCCCTGGTCCGGGACCGGGTCACCGGTGCCATCGCGGAGCTGGGCCGCCCGGGCGGTTACCTCGGCGGCGTCGCCGAGACGGCGGGCTGGGTCTTTCGCCGTCAGCCGCATCACGAACGTGGTCACGTCAGGCGCTAGCGACGAGGGCAGCGGCGGCAGCGGGCGGTCGCGGTGGGCCAGCGCGACCTCGATGGGCGTTCCGGTGTACGGGCGGGCGCCGGTCAGGCACTCATACGCCACGATCCCCAGGGAGTACAGGTCGCTGGACGTTCCGGCTCCGTCCCCCATGGCACGCTCCGGCGCCAGGTAGCCCGGCGTGCCGATCAGCTCGCCGGTGGCCGTGACCGATGCCGAGTCGACTGTGTGCGCGATCCCGAAATCCGTGATCTTGACGGTGCCCCGGGGGGTCAGCAGCAGGTTGCCCGGCTTGATGTCGCGGTGGACCATCCCGGCGGCGTGCGCAGCCTGCAGGCCGGCCGCGGCCTGGGCGACGATGTCCATGGTCCGGGTGGCATCCAGCGGGCCGCCGGCCAGCACCGTCTCGAGCGACGCCCCGTCCACCAGCTCCATCACCAGGTAGGGCGGCTGCCCGCCAGCCGCCTCGCCGTAGTCATGGACCTGCGCGATGTTCTCGTGGGACAGGGCCGCGGCGTGCCGGGCCTCGGCGCGGAACCTGGCCATGGCCTGCCCCTGGCCGGCGTAGCGGGGATGCAGCAGCTTGACCGCCACGGACCGGGACAGCACCCTGTCCGCCGCGCGCCACACCTCGCCGTAACCGCCGCTGCCGATCTGTTCCTCGAGCACGTACCGTCCGCCGAGGACCGCTCCCGCCTGGACCATTGGCGGCCGCTACCCCGGGCGCCCCCGTTCAATCACGGTCCGGGCGCGCGGACTGCCTGCGGATCGACACGGCCGTCCGGGGCGCCGTGCTGCTGGCCAACGCGGTGATCCACGTCGTGCTCGTCTACACGCTGCCGATCGACCTCATCTCCGTCGTCACCACCGTGGAGTAGTTCGCCTCGCTGGCCCTCTTGATCACCTGGCACGTCTGGTACATCCGCAAGGAAAACCTCGACGCTTGACCGTTAAATCCGGTTCGTGCGGGGCGGCCCTTGTTGCGCGGGTGGTCTGAAGAGCTTGATCGCCAGTTCCCGTCGGGCGCGGACCCCGGTCTTCGCGAAGATGGCCTTGAGGTGGTCTTGCACGGTCCACGCCGAGATCGACAGGGCCGAGGCGATTTCCTGGTTCGTTTCGTGGCGCAGAATTGCCAGCGCGACCTGCGTTTCGCGGTTGGTGAGCCCGTAGGTGCGCAGTAGCAGTTCGCCGATTTCGCTTCGTCGCGCACGGCGGATTGTCACCGCTACGAGTTCCCTCGGGCCGGACAGCGAGGCGGCCTCAAGCAGCACCCAGCTCCCGTCTGCTCCCGGAAGCATGGTACGAGTCATCGTCCGGTCCGGGCCTGGCGCTGGCGGCTCGCGGGCGGCAGCGGTTCGAGTCGAGACCGCAAGCGCGCCGAGCACGTCAGGTGCAGGGCCGGTCCTTCCGCGGGGAAGCTGATCGAGCAGGTCTTGCGCGGCCGCTGTCAACATGTCCACACGACCGGCCTCGTCAACCACCACGACGGCCGGGGCGGCGTCCAACGGGATCATCCCGGAGTTGGCGTCCAGCAACGCCGCCCGCCACGCGCGAGCCAGATGCGGCACAAGCTGTTCGACTGACGCGGCTTCGGCCGTGGTGAACGTGCCGGCCGAGAACCGGAACAGCGCCAGCCAGCCCCAGCTGGTCCCGTCAACGGTCAGCACGGCCCGGAGCTCATCCGAGACGCCGAGCGGGGCGAGGACCATCCGGTACCGGGCGCTGCGGTCGAGGTGGCCGTCGGTCGCCGCGGAGAGGACGCCGACATGGCGGGCGGCGCGCGCAAGTTCGGCAATCTTCGTGACATCGGGGATAGTGAGCTCGTACTCCCAGGCGCGCAGCGCCGCCACCGAATCGGACGAGGTGCTGCAGTTGGTCACCGGCCACAATGTCGCCGGGTCGAGCAGTCCCCAGCACGCCATCCCGAACGGAACGACGGATCCCAGCGCCTGCAGCAGCCCAGGAGTCAGCTCTGCCCGATCAAGCACACGGGCGTGGCGCATCACCTCGTTGAATGCGACCTGCGACTTCACGCTTCGATTATAGAAGCGCTACCCCGCGGGTGAACATCCCTAGAAAACTGGGATGGCCGTCCGGCCTGACGTCGCCTAGCTTCCAGTCGTGAAGGGCCGATGCGGGCATCGGCCACCACTAACGGAAGGGCCGGCCAGCATGACGACGCAAGGAAAGGACCTCGTTCGGCGGTGGTTCGTCGAGGGGATGAACGCTGGCGACGCGAGCCGGGCACGGGATATCTCCGGCCAGATCTTCGCGGTCGATTTCATCGACCACGACGGCATCGACCAGGCGACGTGCGGACGCGAGCAATGGCAGCGAGCCGTGATCGACACCGTGTTCGGCGCATTCTCCGACGTTGAGGTCACCGTGGAGAAGTTGCTGGCCGAGGACCAGCTGGTCGCGGTCCGCTACGTGTTCACCGGGACGCACACAGGTCCCTTCCAGGGAATCGCGCCCACGCACCGGCGCATCCGCCACAGCGAGAACGAGATCTACCGGATCGCGGACGGCCGGATTGCCGAAAGCTGGGGCGAAGGCGACTGGCTCGGCACGATGCGCCAACTCGGAGCGGACTTCGCGCGATGACACAACGATCCCCATCAGTCACCAGCGCCGACCCTCAGCGACCCGGTGATCAGCGCGCCGACACCACCATGATGGGGGTGGTGCACGATGCGATACGGCGCGACCTGCATCGGTTGTACGACACGCTGGCAACCCAGCCCGGAACACCCCTGGAAGACACCCGCCGGCACGCCCTCTGCGACCACGTGGACTGGATGATGGACTTCTTGCACCGGCATCACCGCAGTGAGGACGACGGACTCTGGCCGCTGGTGCTCGCCCGCGCACCCGAGACCGCGCCGCTCCTCGACCGCATGGAAGCCGACCACCAGCACATCGTGCCGGCGATGGAAACGGTCGGCTCGGCTGCGCGCGCCTACCGAGAAGATCCCGGACAGCAGGCCGGGCTCGCCAGCGCGCTGCACACCTTGGGCGAAGTACTGCTCCCTCATCTGCGCCGAGAGGAAGACGACGCAATGCCCGTGGTCTCGGCCACCCTCACCAAGCGCGACTGGCAATCCTGGGACAAGCGCTACAACGTCCGCGGCAAGTCGCTCACCCAACTGGCGATGGACGGTCACTGGCTTATGGATCAACTTGACCGGCAGCGGTACCAGACGCTCGTACATCTCGTGCCGCTGCCCGCTCGGCTCATCATCGTCAAGGGCTTCGCCCGCCGGTATCGCCGAGCGTGCGCGATCCGCTGGGGATCTGATGTGACCGTCACGCCCCGGGCTGCCTAGCCTGCCTGGGCTGGGGACTACAAGTCGGCGACTGCTGATGGTGATCGGCCTGATCAGGTCGAACGCGCTGTCGCCGGCCGATTCGGGAGAGCTGATACGGGAGATCAGGAGTCACCTTGATGACCAAGCAGGCCAGTACCGGTCCCGTGCTGGCCTTCAGCGCGTCGGCCGGGCGCCGGTTCGTCTCCCAGCGCCGGTTGGTACGTTGACCACGTGACGGTAGTGAAGATCAACGCGATTACGGTCCCCGCCGACAGCGGGGACGAGCTGGCCCGCCGGTTCGCCGCCCGGGCCGGGGCGGTCGATGACCAGGACGGCTTCGAGGGCTTCGAGCTGTTCAAGCCGACCGACGAGCGCACCACCTGGCTGGTGATCACCCGGTGGCGGGACGAGGAAGCATTCAAGGCCTGGGTGAGCTCCCCCGCGTTCGCGCACGGGCACCGGTCGGCGGCCGAGCGGGCGGGCGGCGAAGCGCCGCCCTCGGTGGGCAGCCACAGCGAGCTGTGGTCGTACGAGATCGCCGGCGGATCGGCCCGCTGAGGGCCGCGTGACCGATCCCGCCCCGGCCACCTACCTCTGGACCGACCAGTCCTACCTGCGGGACGTCCAGTACAAGACGGACGTCAACCTGGCCGCGCGGCAGTCCATCTACGCCTACCAGCAGCCGCAGATTGACCTGGCCGGCGAGACACTCGGCCGGGCCGCCCTCGGCGGCGGGGAGGTCGTCGCCGACGTCGGCTGCGGCAACGGCCGCTACCTGGCCGAGCTGGCCCGCCGCGGGCACGCGGGCCCGGTACTCGGCGTGGACATGTCGCCGGGCATGCTGCTCGCGGCCAGGAGCGGCGCGCCGCGGGCCGCCCTGCTGGTCGCGGACGCGACGGCGCTGCCGGTCAGGGCCGGGGTGGCCGGCCTCACCCTGGCGATGCACATGCTGTACCACGTCCCGGAGCCGGAACGCGCGGTCCGCGAGCTGCGCCGGGTCACCCGTCCGGGCGGACGGGTGATCGTCGGCCTGAACGGCGCGGATCACCTGCTCGAGCTGCGCCGCCTCATCGCGGAGGCGCTCGCCGGCCTTGGCCGGCCGTCGGCCCTGCCGCGCGAGCGGATCGGGCTGGATCAGGGCGAGGCGCTGCTGCGCCCTGAGTTCACGTCAGTGACCAGGTACGACTTCGTCAGCCAGCTCCGGGTACCAAGTCCGGATCCCATCGCCGCCTACGTGCGGAGCCGCCTGCCGGACGCCGAACCGCTCGTCGCGGCCGTGCTCGGCCAGCTGCCGGCCGACCCGGCGCAGTTCCCGATCACCACCCACAGCGGCTGCCTGGTCTGCACCTGACCGGCCGGGTCAGCCCGCGCTGGCCCCCAGCCGTCGCAGCAGGGCGTCCTTGATCCCGGGCCGCGATCCGAACACCAGCAGGAACAAGGCCTCGCGCACCAGCCGCTGGGCGTGCTCGTCCACGGTGACCGACCGGCTTCCCACCTGCACCGCCAGTGCCGCCGCAGCCCGCACGGCCAGTTCGGAGGCCGCCGCCCGGGCCCGCGCCATCGCGCCGGAGTCGCCCGCGAGCGCGTCGTCGAGCCGGGTCCGGCAGGCGGCCAGCTCGTCGTCCAGCGGTCCCGGCCCGAGCAGGCGCACGCACCGGCGGACCAGGCCGAGCGCGAGCGAGCCGTTGATCCGCAGGCGGTCGGGCCGCATGCCCTCCGCCGGGTCGAAGGGAACCTGGCCGGCCCAGCGCTCCCCCGGGACCAGGACGCCGTCGAAGCCGAGCCGGACGGTGACGCTCGCGTTGACGGCGGCGAGCCGCTCGCGGGTCACGGTGAGCCCGGGCCGGTCGGCCGCGTCCAGGATCAGCGACACGATGCTGTCATCCGGTCCCCGCGCCGCGACCAGCAGCAAGTCGGTCAGCCCCCACCCGGTCACCCAGGGCGCCTCGCCGTCGAGCCGCCACCCGCCACCGGACGGCCGCGCGCGCAGCCGCGGCGGCCCGGGGAGCAGGCCGCCCAGCGCGATCGCGCCGCGAACCTGGCCCCGGCAGGCCGGCCCGAGCCACCGGTCGCGCAGCCCGGCGGGAGTGCCCTCGGCGGCCAGCGTCATGACCACGCCGCGGTGCTGCATCCAGACGAACGTGGTGGCCAGGCAGCCGCTGGCCAGTTCCTCGACCACCGCGCAGGAAGCCGCCAGGTCCAGGCCGAGGCCGCCGAGCTCGGCCGGCACCGGCGCCCCGTACAGGCCCGCCGCGGCGAGCGCGTCCAGGTGGGCGGCCGGGATCGCATCCAGCCCGTCGACCCGCATCGCGTCAGGAAACAGCAGGTCGTCGGCGAGCCCGCGGGCCACCGCGACCACGTCCCGCGCGGTCGTGGTCATAGGGTCCAGGCCGCGGCGAGCTTGTCCATCGTCGCGTCCAGGCTGGCGTCGGTGACCTGCCGCGCCGGGTCGGCCAGGTACCACCCGGCGATCTCCCGGGCGCCCTGCTCGAACGGGATCACCGCCTGCCAGCCAGGCACCAGGCCGCGCAGCTTGGCGTTGTCGAACACCATCGAGTGCGCCTTGTCGCCCAGCAGCCCGGCCCCCCATTCCGGGTCGGCCGCCGCGATCGCGTCCGACGGCACGTGCACCAGCCGCGCGGTCACCCCCAGGGCCGCCGCGAACGCTTCCGCGATCTGATTCCAGGTGAGCACGTCATCGGAGGTGATGTGGATGGCCTCGCCGATCGTCCGCGGGTGGGCCAGCAGCGGGACGAACGCGCGGGCGAAGTCGTCGTGGTGGGTCAGCGTCCACAGTGACGTCCCGTCGCCGTGCACGACGACGGGCTTGCCCGCGAGCATCCGGCCCAGCACCGTCCAGCCGCCGTCGAACGGCACCGACGTCTGGTCGTAGGTGTGCGAGGGCCGGATGATCGTGGCCGGGAACCCCTCCTCCCGGTAGGCCGCCACGAGCAGGTCCTCGCAGGCGATCTTGTCGCGGGAGTACTGCCAGTACGGGTTGCGCAGCGGCGTGGACTCGGTGACCGGCACCCGCGCGGGCGGCGTCTGGTAGGCCGAGGCGGAGCTGATGAACACGTACTGCGCGGTCCGCCCGCGGAACAGCTCGATGTCGGTGCGGACATGCCCGGGGGTGAACGCCACCCAGTCGACCACCGCATCGAACGCAAGATCAGAGATTTCAGCCCGAACGGAGTCCGGTTCCCGTATATCGGCCCGCAGCATGCTCACCCCGGGCGGGAGCGGCCGGACGGCGCTGCGCCCCCGGTTCAGCACGAACAGCTCGATGCCGGCCTCGACCGCGACCCGCGAGCACGCCGAGCTGATGATCCCGCTGCCTCCGATGAACAGCACCCTGAGCTTCGCCATGCTCCTAACGCTAAACCGGGATCACCCGGGCCAGCGCGGCCGGGGCCGCCGATCACCGGCGGCGGCCGCGGGCAGCTCTCCGCGTATTGCCCGGATTCGTTGGGAATTTAGCCAATTTATATAGTCTGGAAAAGACGCATATTGTAGCGCTGCAATATGACGGCGATGACGGAAACAGCCACATGAGCCAGAGCTTGGAATAATCCGCGCCAGTCACGATATTCTCTGCCTATGCCGTCCACTGCCGCCTGCGAAGCAGCAGGCCAGCACGGTACGCTCACCGAGCTGAAATGCTCCGAGCCAGCCTCCCTTTCCGAGGTTCATGCGCTTAGCGCGGACCATTCCGTCGACGCCGCCCGGGTGGCGGAGATGCTTTCCGGAGGAAAAGGGCTGCGCGTTCACGGCGCCTGGATCCGCGGCCAGCTCGACCTGGACGGCATCGATTGCGCGGCCGGCCTGCGGCTGACCGGATGCCCGGCTCGACCAGCCGCTCACGCTGCGGGACGCCACCTTGCCCTGGCTGGTGCTCGAGGAGTGCGTGCTGCCCGCCCTCTGGGCGGACCGGGCCCGGGTAGGGACGCTCACCGTCAAGAACTCACTGGTCAGCGGGAAGTACGCCGACGGCGCGCTCCGGTTCGCCGGCGTCCGGGTGACGGCCGACCTGCGGCTCACCGGGACCCGGGTGGACAGCCCGGCGGGGCCCGCGGTACTGGCCACGGGCCTGGCCGTGGACGGCAGCGCGTTCCTGGAGACGCTCGACGCGCGGGGCTCGAGCCTGGGCGGGGCGGTCTGCTTCACCGGCGCGACGATCGGGGACGACCTGGTGCTGCAGGGCGCCCGGCTGATCGCGGAGGCCGGCCCGGCGTTCAACGGCGAGGTCCTCATCGTCAAGGGCGCGGCCTGGCTGGACCAGGGGTTCACCGCGACCGGTACCGGTCCATCCGGCGCGGTGTGCCTGACCGGTGCCCGCATTACCCGGCAGCTGTCGCTGCGCGGTGCGAAGCTGGCCAACGGCAGCGGCCCGGCCCTGGTCGCGGACCTGCTCACGGTGCGGGCCGGCCTGATGGCCGACCAGGGCTTCACCGCGATCGGCGCGGGCGAGCTCGCGGCCGTGCGGCTGAGCGGAGCCAGCATCCGGGGCTACCTGCTGCTCGACGGCGCCACGCTCACCAACCGGTCCGGGCCGGCCCTGGCGGCGAGCCGGCTCAGCGTCCAGGGCGACCTGACGATGACCGGGCACGGCGAGGCGGGGGCGCGGTTCAGCGCGACCGGGGTGACCGGGCCGTGCACCGTCCAGCTGCGCGAGGCCGATGTCACCGGTGACCTCTCGCTCGAGCGGGCCACCGTCATCAACTACCCGGTCCGCGATCAGGACGGCGGGGCCGACCCTGGTCACGGCGACCTGGGTGACCCGGCCGACCGTGGTCAGGGAGCGGTCTGCCTGTCGGGCGCCACCATCGGCGGCGACCTGGTGCTGGCCGGCGCCACGTTAACGTCAGCGGCCGGCCCGGCGCTCCTGGCCGACCATGTGACCATCGGGGGCGACGCGTTCCGCTGCGATCACAGCGGAGCCGACTTCCGCGCCACCGGCACCGGTGACCTCGGCGCGGTGTGCCTGGCCAGCGCGCACATAGCCGGGCTACTCTGCCTCCGCGGCGCCGCCCTGACCAGCAAGAACGGACCGGCACTGGTAGCCGATGCCGCCATCATGGAGGACGACGCGCTGCTCGACCTGGGCTTCACCGCCACCGGGGCCGGGCTGCGTGCCACCCTCGGGCTGCGCGCGGCGAGCATCGGCGGCCTGCTGTCGCTGGACGCCGGCACGATCACCAGCGGACGGCCCGGCGAGCCGGACGGCCAGGCGGGCGACTACGAGGGCGCGGTCCAGCTGGCGGGCGCCACGGTGGGCGGTGACCTGATGGCCCGGGGCGCGATGCTGACGGCGTTCGCCGGGCCTGCGCTGCGCGCCGATCACCTGACCGTGCACGGTGACGCGTTCGGCTGTCAGGGGCGCAACGAGGGCTTCCGCGCCACCGGGACGGGAAGCGAGGGGACGGTCGTCCTGGTCGCGGCCGCGGTGGGCGGCCAGCTATCGCTGAGCGGCGCCGTCATGACCAACCGCAGCGGCCCCGCCCTGGTCGCCGACGCGGCCTCGGTGCGAGGCGGCGTGCGGCTGGACGAGGGGTTCACAGCGACCGGAAGCGGCAGGCAGCGGGCCGTGGTCAGCCTAGCCGGAACGCACGTGGGGGGCCAGCTCAGCTGTACCGGCCGGGCCGTCGGCGGGAGGCCGGACGAGCGAGCGCTCGACGTCGGCCGCGCCCAGGTCGGCGCCCTGCGGCTAAGCACCAGTTTCGGGGGCCTGCTGAACCTTGACGGCCTGATGTACGCCGAGACCCCGGTGCTGCTCACCGGGAACCCGCCGACCCGGGTCCCCGAGGCCAGGCAGGCCGCCGAATGGCGCCTCCTGCTCGCCCAGAGCGCCGATGCCTCGGCCCATGGCATGCTCACCCGGCTCAGCAAGACCTTGCGCCTGGCGCGGGCGCCGCACCAGGCGGTAACCGACACGGCGCCCTTCCCTTGCCTGGCCCCTCCGCCGGCCGAAACGGCCGCGCCGTAGTAGCTTGCTGAAATGCACGTAGTCGGCATGGTGCTGCACCCCGAGCGGGACTGCAGCGGAGCGGTGAAGTCGATCCTGGACTGGGCGGCCCGCCGGGAGATCGAGGTCCTGGGCATCCAGGACGAGGTCCGGCGGATCGTGTGCACCGCCGAGGCGGTGAGCGCCGAGGAGTTGCGGCGGCGGTCGGACCTGATCGTCAGCCTGGGCGGCGACGGCACCATGCTGCGCGCCATGCGGCTGGCGGACCGGCAGCGCTTCCCGGTCCTCGGGGTGAACCTGGGCAAGCTGGGCTTCCTGGCCGAGGTCGACGTGCCCGACCTGGCCGCGGCGCTGTCCGCGATCGACAACCACGAGTTCACCACCGAACCGCGCCTGGCCGTCGACGCCGTCATCGGGGACCAGCTGATCACCGCGTTCAACGACATCGCGTTCGTGCGCTTCCCCGGGCACAAGACCGCCGCCATCGCGGTGGAGGCGGCGGGTCGCCGGTTCGTCAGCTACACGGCCGACGCGATCGTCGTGGCCACGCCGACCGGGTCGACCGCCTACAGCTTCTCGGCGGGCGGCCCCATCGTGAGCCCGGCGGTGGAAGCCCTGCTGGTCACGCCGGCCGCGCCGCATTCGGCCTACAACCGCGGGCTCGTCGTCTCGGTCAACGACGAGCTGACCCTGCAGGTCCTGCCGGGCAGCGGCCGGCTCGCGGTAGAAGCCGACGGCAACGTCGCCGCCAACGTGGAACCGGGCGACCGGATCGAGCTGCGGCCCCGTCCCGGCGCCGCCCACGTCGTGCGGCTCGGGCACAGCACGTTCTACGAGCGGGTCAAACGCAAGCTGCGGCTGACCGATTCCGCTGAGATCGCGGTTCGGCTGGCCCTGACGCCAGGCGCCGGGCACGGCCCGGGCGAGCCGCCGAAGGCGCTGGCCACCGCCGTCCGCGCCCAGCGCATCCGGCCGGCCGCCGTCTCGGGGTGCTCGCCGTACTCCTGCGCGACGCGCGCGGCGCAGCCCGCGGGTCCCAGCGTGCCGGCCACCGCGGCGATCGCCTGCCTGACCTGCGCGGCGCTCGGCTCATCGGAGCGCTGCAGCACCGAAGCGAAAAGCGCGTCGGCCCGGGCGGAAGCCGGGCTCAGATCGTAGGGTGCGGACCACATCGCGGGCCTCCTTCTCCCCGGGGGGCAGGCCATCCCCGGCTGCCCGGCCGCCGGCACGAGCCGTCCGGCGACCGGGAAGCCAGCGCCCGCGCAAGCCGCGGGAGCTCCTCAGCAATCCGGAGCGCCGGCCCGTGCCAGTGATACAACCGCAGCCGCGCTATTTCGCGCCACGGAGGGCCTAAGGCTCGAGCTCGACCGGGTCGCCCACCGAGACCAGGCCCGGTTCCACGGCCGAGCCGTAGATCCCGAGCCTGGCGTCGCGTTCCCGCGCGATGGCGCGCAGGATCGCCGGGTTCCTGACCAGGGTCACCGGGTCGATGGTGACCATCACGCAGCGCTGGTCGCGCTGATCCACCCTCATCCGCAGGCCGCCGATGCGCAGGACCCGGCCGACCCACGTGTCCTCGGGGAAACCGGGTCCTGAGGTGGCCTCCACCAGGAGGTTGGGCCGGAACCGCCCGGCGGACAGGTCGGCTCCGGCCAGCTCGCCGAGGCCGGCCAGGGTCTGCGTGGTCAGCAGCGACAGCGGCATCGTGTCGAAGACCCCGCGGTCCTGCTTGATGACGCGTACGCCCGGACCGAGCTCGGCGGCCAGCACGGGATCGGCCGCGTCGAGTTCGCCGCCTGAGGGCGTGCGCACGAGCGTCGCGGAAGCGTTAGGGCGGTCCGGCTCGGCGAAGCGCGGCCGGTAATGGGCCATCTCGGGCCGTTCCCTGATCGTCAGCCACGGGAAGCCGCTGCGCACCTGCCCGTCACGGATGAACGCCCACCGGCGATCGCCCGCGAAGCCGTGCCACGAGGCCTCGACGTGGGCTAGCCCTTCGGCCGCCATGGATTTCACTGGGTAGCGCCACAGCGCAACGACGCGACCGACTACGGTCATTACCGCCTCCATCGGCTATGAGGCGCCCTTGCCGATAAAGCGGGTGCCGAGCGTGGCGGAGAATTCCGTCGCAGCGCCTCTCGACCTCTCCAGGATGCCATAGCCGCGCGGCTCACTCCATTCCCGTCCTGCTCACCGCCTAGGGCTAGTGCCGGAGCAGGCAGCCTTTGCGCGCCCGCGATCAGCGATTGGTACCGAGTCCCTTGCGATCGAGCGCCGCCCGGATCTGGCTGAGCCACTCCGCGCCCAGCCGGCGCCCGTCGGGGAACTGATCGCCCCGGTCCCAGCGCCACGTCGTGATCATCGCCAGCACGAGAATCCTGCACGCGCCCAGCAGGTCCTGGCGGACGCCCCGGTAGCGCCCGCCGACTTCCTCGGGCGCATGGGCGAGATCGAACTCGACGGGCCCGCGGCAGCACGTCTCGAGGTCAATGAACAGCAGCCCGTTCCTTGCGGTGAGCACGTTGCCCGGGTGCGGCTCGCCGTGCAGGAGCTGCTCAGCGGCGCCGTAGTCGCCGATCACCCGCCGCAGGCTTCGCAGCGTCCCGCCGAGGAGCTCCCGGTCCGCTTCGGCGAGCGCCGGAGTGCGGTCGCGGCTCGCAACGAGCTGCTGAGCCTGCTCGACCCGGTCCGTGAAGTGCGGCGCGGGGATGTCGAGCTGGCGCAGGCCGGCATGCAGCCGCTCGAGCGCACCGGCGTAATCGGCGGCCGAGACCTCCCGGGGAGGTGCCGCGGGCTCGTAGTAGGTCCACAGCGTGACCGCGAAGCCATCGCGCTCGTAGACGCGCGGTTCCACCCGGGGCTCGAGAGCAGCCACCGGGCTCCCGGATCCGGCGAGCCGCTGGGCAAGCTCGATTTCGAACTGCGCGACCTGATGCGCGACCGGGGCCACCCGGGCCAGCACGTCACAAGGCAGCAGGCGCACGGTGAGCTTGTTCGAGTTCTGCAGAACGATCGCGTCGCTGGCGTCCAGGCCCAGTGATGAGGCGGTCGACAGTGCCGCAGCCATCGCCCGCGAGGCCTCTGCCGCCTGCACCGTCGCCTGGCCCCTCTCGCTCGAACGCTGCCGTACTCCCCGAGCGGCGCAACCCGGGCAGCATACCAAGGCACCGGCAAGACCCGCGGCAGCGCAGAGGGCGGGGCCGCACCAGTCCGCGCGCGCCTGGCCGCACCGCCAGAACGCACCCCGGGGGCACACACCGAGCCGAGGCGGAACCGGCAGGCGGTCAGCCGGCGAGCGCCTCGGATGCTCGGTCGATGAGACCGCCGAGGTCCTCCCGGGCGGCTGCCCGGTACAGGGGGCCGCAGCCGTCGGTCAGCAGCTGGCTCACCAGCGCGACGCCGCGGGCCGGAACCGGGCGGGGCGCCGTGAGGCAGTTGGCCAGTCCCGTCAGCTCGGGCGCCGACCCGGCGATCAGGTCCCGGCGCAGCGGGACGTGCGGCTTGAACGCCGCCAGGGGTGACCGCGCCTCGGCCATCGGATGCGGGCGCGCCGGCGGGACCGCGGACGCCGCGAGCATCCGCCGCAGGCTCGTGGCCAGGGCCCGGCGGTACCGGGCGGAGGTCAGGAACATGGCCCGTGCCGCCAGGACGCGCATCCGCCTCCGGCCGGGTACCGCTGGCCAGCTGGCGGTCCAGGCGGACCGCCAGGACCCGGGCCAGCAGCCGGTGCCAGGGTGACACCCGCCGGACGGTCAGGCGGCCGAGATCGTCATCGAGCAGGACATGCATCGCATGTCACCTCCTAGGAACGTGACCTGTAAACTAAGTATAGCGGTCATGCAGTGACTAGTGAAAGTCTTTAAGTGGTCACGGGAGAGGATGCCGGATGAACAAGCGAGCTGATGATCATGACGGCTAGCCTGATCGGCATGACGGTGCCGTCGTGGGCGTCCCACCTCGAGAGCAAGCTGGCGCCGCCGTCGCTGCTGCCCGTCCAGGCCTTCGTCGACACCCTCGACCTGGACCTGCAGACCGACGTGCTGGCCCACCCCGACGAGGCCCTGGCCTGGCTGGCCGACGCGGGCCTGCGCGCGCACGACCAGCCCGGCTCCGACGCGGACCTGCGGCTGGCCCGCGCGGTCCGGGAGAGCCTGCGCGCCATGATCGGCCGCAACACCGGCGGGCCGCCGCTCGCCGAGGCGGAGCTGCGGCCGCTGGAGCAGGTGACGAGCCAGGCCGCGCTCCGGCTCCAGGTGGGCGCGGACGGCCTGGTCGGGCTCGGGACCGGCGGCCCGGGGCGGCTGGCTGACGGCCTGGCCGGGCTGCTGCTCGCCGTCCGCGACGCGCAGGCCGACGGCAGCTGGGACCGGCTCAAGCTGTGCGGCAACCCGGACTGCCGCTGGGCCTTCTACGACGGCTCGCGCAGCCACCAGGGCGCGTGGTGCGAGATGGCCTCGTGCGGCAACCGGCTCAAGAACCGTAACCTCCGCGCCCGCCGCGCCCAGGCCAGCTAGCGGAGCCCACGAGAGACGGCAGCGTCCAGCAGAAGCAGCCGACGCGACCTATGATGACCTCCCGGCCGGCGGCACTGGCTATGGCTGCCGGTGCTCCGTATCTCGGGGCGCGGCGCTCCGGTGGTCAGCCGGGCTTGCGGCGCTCCTGGGCGGCGACGGCCAGGAGTTCCTCGGCGTGGGCCTGGCCGTGCTCGGAGTCTTCCAGGCCGCCGAGCATCCGGGACAGCTCGCGGACCCGGGCGCCCTGGTCCAGCCGCACGACGCCGCTGGCGGTGACCAGGCCGTCGTCGGACTTCTGCACCACCAGGTGGTTGTCCGCGAACGCGGCCACCTGCGGCAGGTGGGTGACCACGATCACCTGCGAGGAGCGGGCCAGCCGGGCCAGCCGCCGGCCGATCTCGACCGCGGCCTTGCCGCCGACCCCGGCGTCCACCTCGTCGAAGACGAACGTCGGCACCGGGTCGGCGCCGGCGAAGACCACCTCGATGGCCAGCATGACGCGGGACAGCTCGCCGCCGGAGGCGCCCTTGTTCAGCGGCAGCGGCGGCGCGCCGGGGTGCGCGGCCAGCCGGATCTCCACGTCGTCGGCGCCGTAAGGGCCGGGTGCGTCCAGTTCGCTGATCGCGGCGGTGAGCGAGGCGTGCGGCATGGCCAGCGCGGTCAGCTCGGCGGTCACCTCCGTCGCGAACCGCTCCGCCGCGGCGGTGCGCAGCTCGGTCAGCCGGGCCGCGAGCGTGGTCACCTCGGCCTGCAGGGAGGCCTCCTCGGCGGCCAGGGCCGCGATCTTGTCGTTGTCGCCCTCCAGCTCGGCCAGCCGGGACGCCGCCTGCTTGGCCCAGTCCAGCACGGCGGCCACGTCGCCCGCGGCCGCCCCGTAGGCGCGGATCAGCCGGCCGAGCGCCGCGCGGCGTTCCTGCACCGCGGCCAGCCGGGCCGGGTCGGCGTCCAGCGCCTCGGTGTAGGAGGCGAGCTCCCCGGCCACGTCGGAGATCAGGTAGCTGGCCTCGGACAGCCGGTCGGCCAGCCCGGCCAGCAGCGGGTCGTGCGAGCGGACCGCCTCCAGCGCGCGCCCGGCGACGCCGAGCAGCGTCACCACGTCGGTGGCGTCGACCGAGGCCGAGACGGGGTCACCGAGCAGCGCCTCGTGCGCGGTGGTGGCCGCGGCCTGCAGCGCGTCGGCGTTCGCCAGCTTCTCCTCCTCGGCCAGCAGCGCCGTGTCCTCGCCGGCCACCGGGGAGACCGCCTCGACCTCGGCCAGGCCGAACCGCAGCGTCTCCGCCTCGGCCGCGCGCTCCCGCTCCGCCTGCGTCAGCGCCTCGAGCTCGTCGCGGACCGCGCGGTGCCGGTCGTACACCCGGCGGTAGCCGGACAGGGCCGTCGCCAGCTCCCGGCCGCCGAACCGGTCCAGCGCGTCGCGCTGCCGTCCGGGCTTGAGCAGCTGCTGCTGATCCGACTGGCCGTGCACGGCCACCAGGTCATCGGCCAGCACCTGGAGCAGCGCGACCGGGACCGAGTGGCCGCCGGCGAACGCCCGCGACCGGCCCTCGGCCGAGACCGAGCGGCTGAGCACGAGCGAGGACCCGTTGTCGTCGAGATCTCCCCCGGCCTTCTCGACCTCGCGCGCCACGTCGGCGGAGACGAGCAGCCGCCCCTCCACCGCGGCCCGCGCCGCGCCCGGGCGCACCCGCGCCGGGTCGGCCCGGCCGCCGAAGAGCAGCCCGAGCGCCGTCACGACCATGGTCTTCCCGGCGCCGGTCTCGCCGGTCAGCGCGGTGAACCCGGCCGAGAGCTCGAGCACGGCGTCGTCGATGACGCCGAGGCCGGTGATCCGGACTTCCTCAAGCATGCTTGCCTGTGTCCTCCCAGGTACGACCGCGCCAGCCGGCCACGGGCAGGCCGAACTTCGCCACCAGCCGGTCGGTGAAGTTCCCGACGCGAGCGCCGGGCGCCTGCACCGTCGCGAGCAGGACCGGCAGTGCCCCGCGCCGGACCTCGATCCGGGCTCCGGCTGGCAGATCGACCTTACGTCGACCATCGCACCACAAAACCGCCCCCGATGTCTCGGACGCCACGATCAGCTCGATCGCGAGCACCGACCGGGGCGATACCACCATCGGCGGGGCGAACAGCGCGTGCGCGCTGATCGGCACCATGAGCAGCGCTTCCACCTCGGGCCAGACCACCGGCCCGCCCGCGGAGAAAGCGTAGGCGGTCGACCCGGTGGGCGTCGAGCACACCACCCCGTCACAGCCCCAGCGGGACAGCGGGCGGCCGTCGACCTCGGTGATGACCTCGATCATCCGCTCCCGGGCCGCCTTCTCCACGGTGGCCTCGTTCAGCGCCCAGGTCGACGCGAGGACGTCGCCGTTGGTCCGGACCGTCACGTCGAGGGTCATCCGCTCCTGGACCGCGTACTCCCCCGCCACCAGGTGGTCGACGGTATCGGCCAGCCCGTCCGGCTCCGCCTCGGCCAGGAAGCCGACGTGGCCGAGGTTCACCCCGATCAGCGGCACCTGGGCCGGGCGGGAGAACTCGGCGGCCCGCAGCAGGGTGCCGTCACCGCCGAGGACGATGACGAACTCCGCGCCTTCCGCCGCCCCGGGGCCGACCGGGACCTCCTCCGCCCCCGGGGAGCTGAACTCGCCGGCGAGGGTGCGGACGGCGATGCCGGCGGCCATCAGCCGCTCGGCGACGAACTCGGCGCTGCGCAGCGCGGCCTCCCGCCCGGTGTGCGCCGTCACCAGCACCGTCCGCTGTCCCACTAGCTGGGTCCCTCCTCGATAGCCCGCTCCAGCTGTTCCTCGTCCAGCGGCGGCGCGCCACTGCGCAGCCATAGGAAGTACTCCACGTTACCGGCGGGCCCGGGCAGCGGGCTGGCGGTGACCCCCCGCACGCCCAGGCCGAGCTGGGCCGCCGCCCCCGCCACCTGCCGTACCGCGTCCGCGCGATCGGCCGGGTCGCGGACCACGCCGCCCGCTCCCACCCGGCCCTTGCCCACCTCGAACTGGGGTTTGACCATCAGCACGAAATCCGCGTCCGGCGCGGCGCAGGCCGCCAGGGCCGGCAGCACCAGGGTGAGCGAGATGAACGACAGGTCGGCGACGACAAGTTCCGGGACCGGGCTCACGTCCGCCAGCGACCGCACGTTGACCCGGTCCAGCACGGTGACCCGCGGGTCGGTCCGCAGCGACCAGGCCAGCTGCCCGTAGCCCACGTCGGCCGCGACCACGTGCGCGGCGCCGGCCCGCAGCAGCACGTCGGTGAACCCTCCGGTGGACGCGCCCGCGTCCAGGCACGCCCGGCCCGCCACGGTCAGGCCCCGCGGAGTGAATACCGCCAGCGCCCCGGCCAGCTTGTGCCCGCCGCGGGAGACGTAACCCGGCTCGGAGGTGTCCGTGATGGCGATCGCGGCGTCCTTGCTCACCTGGGTGGCGGCCTTGGCCGCGGGCTGGCCGGCCACCGTCACCCGGCCGGCCGCCACCAGCTCGCCGGCCTGCTCCCGCGACCGGGCCAGGCCGCGCCGGACCAGCTCGGCGTCGAGCCGTACCCGGGTTGCGGTCAAGGCGAGCCCTCGTTGAGCTCGCCCAGGACGTCCCTGAGCCGTCCGTGCACCTCCTCGAGCACGGCGACGTGCTCGTCCACCGGGCGCCCGGCCAGGCGGCCGAGGCCGCCCACGGCCGCGTCCACGCGGTCATCGCCCGTGGGCGGCAGCCCGACGGCCGGGCGGGGCGTGTGGTCGTCAGGGGCCACGGGGACGCTGCCTCGTTCGGTATCGGGATCTTGACCTTGATCTTCAAGACTCTGGTCTGGGTGTTCGTCGTTCATGTGCGCTACCCTCCGCGTGGAACGCTACCGTCCGATGCCGACTAGAGCGAGGCGCGCATGGCTTCAGCCGAGGAGTGCCGTGAGGCACTGCAGACCCTCAGCGGGCGACTGACCGAGATGAGCCCGGCGGAGCGGGCCAGCTACTTCGGTAACCGCTCGATGAGCTGCCACGTGACCGATCTAGGCGTGACGTTCGTGACCAGGTTCACCGATAACGGGGCCACACCGGTAACCGAGGCCAAGCCGGACGACCCGCCGGCCGACATCAGGCTGACCGCGAACAGCGACGATGTGGTCTCGCTGTCCGCCACCCCGGCCAATATCGCCCGGATGTGGATCGCCGGCCGGGTCCAGGTCCACGCCAGCATGCGGGACCTGCTCGCGCTGCGCAAACTGCTCTGAGTAAGTTGCTGAGCTATGGGTGAGCTGATCCTGCTGAGGCACGGCGAGACCGAGTGGAGCCTGACCGGGAAGCACACCGGCCGGACCGACATCCCGCTCACCCCGAAGGGTGAGGCGGCCGCCAAGGCGCTGGCCCCGATGCTGTCCCGGCGGGACATCGTGGCCGTCTTCACCAGCCCGGCGCGGCGGGCGGTGACGACCGCGGCCTTCGCCGGCCTGAGCAACGCCCAGCCCGATCCTGACCTGTGGGAATGGGACTACGGCGGCTACGAGGGGCTGACCACGCCGCAGATCCTCAAGACCAGGCCCGGCTGGGACCTGTGGCGCGACGGCGTGATCCCCGGTGACGCGGCGCATCCCGGCGAGAGCATCGAGCAGGTGGCCCACCGGGTCGGGCCGGCTGCTGGCCCGGGTCGTCCCGATGCTGGCCGGCGGGGACGTCGCGCTGGTCTCGCACGGCCACGCGCTGCGCGTGCTGACCGCCTGCTACCTGCTGATCGACCCGGCCGCCGGGCGGCTGTTCAAGCTGGACACCGGGACGGTCAGCACGCTCGGCACCGAGCACGCCACGCACGTCATCACGTCCTGGAACGTGCCGCCCGCGCCCTAGGCCGGGCGGATCAGCTTAAGGCGTCCTGGGGGCGGCGGGTCTCGTCGCGCATCCAGGTCAGGTAGGCGGGCGAGCCCGCCAGGATGGGCAGCGCGACGATCTCGGGCTCGTCGTAGCTGTGCCGTTCGGTGAGGAAGGCCGCGAGCTCGTCGTACCGGTCGGCCGGGAGCTTGAGCAGCACGAGCCACTCCTCGGCGCGCTCCAGGGTGTCGTCCCACCAGTACGTCGACGTCACCGGGCCGGCCACCTGCGCGCACGCGGCCAGCCGGGATTCGACCGCGGCGCGGGAGAGCTCCATCGCCTCGGCCCGCGAGTCGGTCGTCGTCTGCACCTGGAGGAACTGAACCTCAAGGTCCGCCATGGTGCTGATGGTACGCCTGCCGGGCCCTAGTACGCTGGCCCCGTTCTCGCAGGGTTGGAGGAGCGCGGGTTGGAACTGGTGCATTCCGGGAAAGTCCGGGAGCTCTACGCCGACGGCGACGAGCTCATCATGGTCGCGTCGGACCGGGTGAGCGTCTACGACGTGGTGCTGCCGACGCCGATCCCGGGCAAGGGGCGGGTGCTGACCCAGCTGTCGCTGTGGTGGTTCGGTCAGCTCGAGGGCGTGGTTCCCAATCACGTGATCTCCGGCACCGACGTGCCCGCCGAGTGGGCGGGCCGGGCCATCCGGTGCCGGCGGCTGGAGATGCTGCCGGTGGAGTGCATCGCCCGCGGCTACCTGGCCGGCCTGGGCCTGACCTCCTACCGCGAGACCGGCACGATCTCGGGCGTGCCACTGCCGCCCGGCCTCGAGGAGGGATCCCGGCTGCCCGAGCCGGTCTTCACTCCTACCACCAAGGCCGCGTCCGGCCACGACGAGCCCCTGACGTACGACGAGGTGGCGGAGCTCGTGGGCGGCCCGGTGGCGGCCGAGCTACGGCGCGCCACGCTGGAGGTCTACCGCCGGGGGGCCTCGCTAGCGGCCGCACGCGGTATCCTCATCGCGGATACCAAGCTGGAGTTCGGCCTGCTCCCGGACGGGACGCTGATGCTGGCGGACGAGGTGCTCACGCCCGACTCGTCGCGGTTCTGGCTGGCGTCGGAGTGGCAGCCGGGCCGCCCGCAGCGATCGCTGGACAAGCAGTTCGTCCGGGACTGGTCAGCCGGCCTGGACTGGGACCGGCGGCCGCCGGGCCCGGCGATCCCTGATGACATCGTGGCGGCGACCCAGGCCCGCTACGCCGAGCTCTACGCCCGGCTCACCGGCGGTGAGTGATCCCGCCCTGGTGGTGCGGGCCCGCCGGCTGCGGGCGGCCCGGGGCGTGGTGGTGGCCAGGGACGTGACGCTGGCGGCCGCCCCGGGCGACGTGGTGGCGGTCGAGGGGCCGAACGGCTCGGGGAAGAGCACGCTGCTGGCCGCGGCGGCCGGGCTGCTGCCCGCGGATAGCGCGAGCGTCCGGCCCGGTTCCGTCGGCTATGCCCCCGAACGAGCGGGCACCTTGCCCCGGATACCGCTTCAGCGGTGGCTGCTCGGCCTGGCCCGGACCGCGGGGCTGGACCGGGAGGAGTCGGCCCGGCGGGCCGGGGACCTGCTCGGCCGGCTCGGCCTGGCCCATGCCTCCGCGGTGTCGCTGCACGCGCTGTCCCGCGGCAACGCGCAGCGGGCGCTGGTCGCCCAGGCCCTGCTGGCCGACCCCGACCTGCTCATCCTCGACGAGCCGTCCGGCGGGCTGGACGCCGACGGGGTGACGCGGGTGGCCGCGGAGATCGAGCGGGCCGCGGAGCGCCGGGCCGTGGTGCTGGTGGCGCGGCACCCGACGGCGCCGCTGCCGCTGCCCTCCGGGCTGACCTGGCGGCTGCACGACGGCGGGGTCGACACCCGGCCGCGGGACGGCGACCCGCACCGCCTCGCCGCTGGCCTGATGGAGGTCGAGACCGGTGACGGGACCGTCCGGCGGGTGGACGAGGCCGGACTGCCCGCTGTGCTCCGCGCCGCGCTGGACGCGGGGCTGGCCATCCGGCGCGTTCAGCCGGTGCCTGGTGTCCGGCCGGTCGCCTGGTGTCCGGCCGGTGACGGTCCCCGCTGATCCCGTAGTGGCGCCGCGGCGGGCCGGCGCCTTCTTCCGGATCCTGCACGGGGCGGTGCACCGGTCCCGGCTGCTCGCCTCGTCACAGTGGTTCCTGGCGCCCGTGCTGCTGTTCCTGATCGTGCTGGGCGTCGTCTACGCGACCGACGCCGGTCCCCCGCTGCAGGCCGCGGCGGTTACCGCGATCACGCTGGTGCCCGTGCTGAGCTGGCTGACCGTGCTGGCGCAGCGGGTGGACGGCCGGGAAATGGCCCGCGCCTTCGCCGCGCACGCCGGCGGCCGGGCCCGGGCGCACCTGGCGACCGACCTGGGGCTGGCGCCGTTCGCGGTGCTGCTGTCCCTGGCGGCGCTGGTCGCTCCGCTGATCAGCCAGGGCGAATATGCCCATCCGGCCCTGCTGGACGGCCGGATCGTGGTGCTGCACCTGGCGGCGGCGGTGTTCGGCGCCGGGATCGGCTCGCTGCTGGCACTGATCGAGCGGGCGGGGTGGCGGCTGCTGGCGGCGGTGGCGGTGTACCTGGTGCTGTTTGTCGCCGGGAGCACGCCGATGTCGCCGCTGCTGCGGCTGAGCACCCACCCGGCCACGCTGCAGACGCCGGTCGGCGGGCCGGCCGCCTGGCTCTTCCTGCCCGGCCTGGCCCTGATGGCGGTGGCCGCGTTCCTGTCCGGCCGGCTGACCTAGAGCTGCAGCCCGGGTTGGCGACCCGCACGCCACCAGCGTCCCTGGCGGTGCGCAGCCGGGGCGGGTGGGATATGCGTGACGGCCGCGACTCACCTTTGGGCGGTCGGTGGCACACAAGGTACGTAAGACGGTACCCGGGGGCACACAGAGCGTCCGGCGGGCGCTGCCGCAGCCTGCGGGGTGCCGGCGGTCAGGTCCTGATGCAGGTGTAGGCGCCGTAGAGGCGGCCTTCGAACTCCGCGGCGACGATCTCGAAGCCGGCGGCGGCGAGCATCGGCTCGAGGAGCCAGCGGAAGGTGCTGAACTCGGTGCGGATGTGCTCGGCGTAGTCCTCGCCGGTGTACCCCTCGGCCGGGTCGGCGGCGGCGTACCGGAACCACTCCCGGAACACGTCCTCGGTCTCGGCGGGACGGAAGTCGTAGATCAGGTCACGCAGCCGCAGCACCCCGCCGGGGCGCAGCATCCGCGCGATCCGGTCCAGGGCCAGCGCCTTCCAGAAGTCGGGCAGCTGATGCAGGGCATGGCGGGTGTAGACCCCGTCGGCCGGCGGCCCGGCGTGCTGGTAGCTCAGGAAGCCGGCGCGCACGCAGTCCAGGTTCTTCAGGTTTTCGGCGGCGGCCCGCTCGCGGAGCAGGGCGAGCATGGCGGGCGAGACGTCGACCGCCGTCACCTGCCCGAACCGGCGGGCCGCCGCCAGCGCGAACTGCCCGGTGCCCGTGCCCAGGTCCACCACCGCCGAATCAGCGCCGAGGCCCTGGGCCGTGAAGGCGTCCAGGTCACCGGACGGATCCGGGTAACCCTGCTTGCGGTCGAAGCCGGCCACGAAGGCCGCGTCGAGGTGCTCGGGTCCCGCGTACGCCAGCTCGTCGATCATCCATGACTCGGTCACGAAGCCATTGTCCCCGGGGCGGCAACTCGTTTCCGTCCATCGCCACCACGAGCCACTCTTGTCCCAGCCGTACAGGTCTCTTAGGAGTCCGTGTGCCACCGGCCACGTTCTTGCGTAGCCCGGGCGCCACAGACGTCGCTGGATTCCGGCGGTCGGGCGCTCCCGGATCGGTTCGTCATCGTACGGATGTGGCTATGGCGTCAGATACTTCATTTCCGTATAATCCATTTCCGTGATATACGAAAATGAACTACCTGACGTGGTGCTCGCGCTGCAGCGGGCCACGCACCACACGCTGCATGCGCTGAGCGCGGCGCTGGCCGACCTGAACCTGTCGGCGGCGGAGATCAACGCGCTCGCCAACCTGGGCGAGGGCGGGACGCTCAGTGTCCGCCAGCTCAGCGAGCGGACCGGCACCCGGGCCAGCACGCTGACGGGGATGCTCGACCGGCTGGAGAACCGCGGCTACCTGGAGCGGGAGCTGGATCCGGCGGACCGCCGCTCGTTCCGGCTGCCGCTCACCGAGCTGGGTCAGGAGGTGGCCGGCCGGGCGCTCGCCGCCATCGCGGACCTGGAACGGGAGGCGCTGGCGCGGCTGAACGCGACCCAGCTGGCCGGGTACCACGCCGTCATCACCGCCCTGCAGGAGGCCTGCTGATGCCGCACCAGGGGCCGGCCGACGCCGAACTGGCCGCCATCATGGCGGAAATCACCGGCCCGGACGGGGAGTTCCGGCACCGCCAGCACATCCACCTGGCCTTCCTGGCCGTGCGGCGGTACGGCAGGGCGGAGGCGATCACCAGGATCTGCGACTGGATCCAGCAGATCGCCGCCTACGCGCGGGCGCCGCAGAAGTACCACCACACGGTCTCGCGGGCCTGGGTGGAGATCGTCGCCCACCACGTCGAGGCCGACCGGGATTGCTCCGACTTCGGCAGCTTCGCCACGCGGCATCCCGCGCTTCTCGACAAGCGCCTGCTGACCAGGCACTACCGGTCCTCGACGCTGGCGGCCCCCGCCGCGCGGCCTGGCTGGGCCGAGCCGGATCTCCTGCCGTTTCCCTGGTCGCCCGGTCAGGACAGCAAGGCGGGCTGATCGATCACCCACCGCCAGCTTCCGTCCGGCTGACGCCGGGCCACCTCGACCGTGGCACCGCCGCCGGGCAGCCGGGTCGAGGTGAGCGCCAGGTCGCCGTTCCTGACGACAGGCTGCTGGCCGGCCGAGGTGAACACGGGCTGGCCTGCCAGCAGTTCGGCGTACGCGGCGCGGATCTCTTCGTGCCCGGTGGCCACCCGTCCCGGCGAGACGGCCAGCACCGCGTCTGGTTCGTAAAGCGCGACCAGTCCTTCGACGTCTCCCGCGTTGGCTCGTGCCAGGAAGAACGGGCCGAGATCTTCGGGCTGCCGGGCGAGCGCCCGTTCCGGGTTCGCTGTCATGATCCGCGCCGCCGATCCAGTTGAGCGTCCGCTGCCCCGGAATCGTCTCACTGCCGTCTGTCATCCGCGGTGGCTCGAGCCGGGCGACTGCTCGGCGCCGCTGGGGCTTCTTTGACCGTCACGAGGGCTCCCCCGCGGTACCGCTGATTGACAGTCAGCAGCATCTTGCTGTTATCAGCATTTCATCCCTTCCGCTCCCGCGCGATTGCCGCCCGGCGCGCTCAAGGATGACCCGCGTGCCCGAAACCGCCGTGGCCGCCGCCGCTGTGCCCGCCGCCGCTGTGCCCGCCGCCGAAATGGCCGCCGCCATATCCGGCGTGCCCGGAATGATGGCCAGCGTGCCCGTGGTCATGGGAGGGCGGCGCCGTCCACTGACGGGAGAAATCATCGGCCCGGCCATGACCGCGGTGAGCGCCGGCGTCGTTCACGCAGACCTGCCAGGCCCTGGTGAAAGCCTCAAGGCGGCCCCAGGGGATCTCACCGGAACGCCAGGTCACAGTGCTGTCACGGGATTCGATGACGGCGGCGGGCGCCGCGGCCAAGCCAAAGATCATCATGTACGGCGCGAGAACGGCCGGTACCCCGGCTCCGCTCAGTGCCCGTGCGCGCAACTCCCGCCGGAAACCCTGGATCTGCCCGAGCAACTGCTCGCCCTGCTCCGTACGCTGGTCCCGGCGCCAGCGCCGGAGCCAGCCGTGCCGGACGGCGTCGCGGCGGAGTTCCGCCCGGACCCGGTTGAGCGTCGGGATCAGTTCGCCGCCTATCCCCGGCAGGCACACCTGAGCTTGCGGACCGGACAATCCGCCGAGCAATATCATCTCGAATGGCAGCAGCGGCTCGTCCGGGTCAGGTTCCTGGTCACGCAAGTCCGTCAGCAGCCACTCCGGGCTATCGCCACCTGGAACCTCTTCAATACGAAGAAAGCCGCGCCTGGAAAGATCAATGAACGTCGCGCAGATAGGCCGGCGATAACCTGGCCGACCACGATGATCCCGAGCTGAGCTGGCCGCAGATCCCCAGGTGGGGCCAGCCTTTCCGGCAACTGTCCGCTCATAATGGGAAGTTTAGGTCCCGGCAGTAATTCCGCCTACAAACAAATGCCGATCCTTCAGACTTCCAGAAACTTGGAAACTGGTTTAACGGATGGCGGCTACTTCTGCCCCATGGCACAATGCCGCTTAGATTGTCGTGGTCGCGTTTCATGATCGCGGGCAGGCGCGGTTCCTGTCTCCTACTGGCCGGGCTCGCGGCGACTGGAGCGGCGCAGGCGCATCGCGGCCAGCGCTGACGTGGCCATGGTCGCCATGCGGCGGCCGACCGGCGTCTTCGCCGGGGATTCGGGAGCGGCGGTCCCCGGCGCGGAAGGCTGAGGCGCGGCGGGCCTGGACCCGGAGGGCTGGGGCGCGACGGCTGAGATACCAGGGGCCGGCCCGTCAGCGGTCGGGGGGTCCGTGGCACGCGGGCCGGCCGGGGCGGGCACCGCGGCCGACGGGGATCCGGGAGACGCCGCAGGCGACGGGACCGCCTGGGACGGCGGGGTCGGCTGGCGGGCGAGAATCCACTGGGCCTCGGCGGGAATGCTGGCGGGAGGATCAGCCGGGACGCGGGCCGAGCGAGCGTCCGGCCTGCTCACCGCCGGCTCGGCCGACGTGCGGGCCAGCGGCTCGGCCGGGCGGTGGGGTGACGGCGGCCCCGAAAGCGACGGGCTGGGGTGGGCGCCACTCCAGGTGCGCTTCAGGATCAGCTGGGTGGGGTTCTCGTTGGTCTCCTCGTTCCGCCGGGAGGCGCTCGTCAGCCGGTCAAGCAGCTGCCGGGCGGTCGGGCGGGTCTGCGGGTCCTTGATCAGGGCGTCTTCCACCAGCGGGCGCAGCGAATCCGGGACCGTGCTGATGTCGGCGTCACCGTACATGATCTTGTAGAGGATCGAGTGGGTACTCCCGGCGCCGAACGGCGACCGGCCGCTGGCCGCGTACGCGACCGTCACGCCCCAGGCGAAGACGTCTGCTTCCGGGCCGGGGTTCCCGCTGATCTGCTCGGGCGCCATGAAGCCCATCGAGCCGATCATCATGCCCGCCTTGGTCACCGCGGCGGTGTCCTGCCGCCGGGCGATGCCGAAGTCGATGACCTTCGGGCCCGCCTCGGTCAAGATGATGTTGGAGGGCTTGAGGTCCCGGTGCATGATGCCGGCCGCGTGGATCACCGTCAGCGCCTCGGCCAGCCCGGTGGCCAGGCCGAACAGCATCTCCGGGCCGACCGAGCCGTGCTTGTCCATGTACTCCGACAGCGAGGGACCCGGCGCGTATTCGGTGACCACGAACGGCATGGCCGACTGGGAGTCGGCCTCGATGACCCGCACCGTGCACTCGCCCTTGACCAGTACCAGCGCCGCGACCTCACGGCCGAACCGGACGCGGAACTCCTCGTCGTCGGCCAGTTCCGGGCGCAGCACCTTCACCGCGACCGGGCTGCCGTCCCAGGCGACGCCGAGGTAGACCACGCCCATGCCGCCCGCGCCCAGCCGGGCCGTCAGCCGGTAGTGCCCGATCCGGGTCGGGTCGTCAGGCCGAAGCGGCGTGCGAGCCAACGAACTCCTCCTCCTGCAGGATCGTGGCGCCGCCAAGGCAGGCCGGCCCGGAAAAGTCCATGTTATTTACCACCGTATCGGCCGGGAGCAGGTCCGGTTGCCGTCAGCCCTGGGATCGTGTCCAGTTCTTCCCGTCAGCCGAGGTGAGGGTGAAGCCGCCGGGCCCGGTGGCCACCCACCCGTGCGGCCCGTGGGTCACCGTGGATAGCCCGGTCAGGTCCGCGTCGGCGGATACCTGGGCGAGCGTGGAGACCAGGGACCGCGGTCCGCCGGACACCCGCCGCCACACCGCCGGATAGCCGTTCGCGCTGCCCACGGCGATCTCCACGCCGCCCGCGGTGGCCGTGCCGCGAACCTTGGCCTCCGGGACAAGGCCGCCCGGGATGGCGCTCAGCGAGACGGGCGCGATCTTCCCCGCGGTGTCCGCCTTGATCAGCAGCCCTTCCTGGCCGGTCCGGGTGGAGTTGGTGTTCCCGGCGGCGATGACGGTGCCGTCCGCGCCGAGCGCGGGGTTGAAGCCCGGTCCGTTCGAGGTGTCGCCGAGCGGCGCGACCGGCAGCCACCGGGCGCCGGTGCCGGTGCTGGTGTACGCCACGTACTGGCCCTTGGTGTGGCCGGTCACCACGAAGCCGTAATCGCTCCCCTTGACCGCGTTCGGGCTCCAGCCGCCGGCCGCGTCGATCGTCCCGGCGTACCCCCACGTCCGGCCGTCCGCGGAGAAGTAGGCGACGCCGTCGTCCGCGCCGTTCGCGGCGGTGCCCGGCCGGACCAGGATCAGCCCGGCCTTGTCGAACGACACCCCGCTGACCGAGGTCCTGGCGCCGTGATCGGCCGGGACGGTCACCGGCGTCCACCGGGCGCCGTCGTCGGTGCTCAGCCACACGCCGCCGCTGCGGTCGGCGATCACCGTGGCCGTGCCCTGCGAGGCGGCGAAGTCGATGTTCCCCGGGATCAGGCCAGCCTCCCGCAGCCCCAGCTGCCCGGCGGGCAGCCGCTGCCAGCTCACGCCATCACGTGAGGTCCAGATCACCGCCTGCCGCCCGGCGCTGGTCTGGCCGTAACCGCCGGCCAGGAAACCGCCGGGGGTGCTGCTGACCACGTCAATCGAGTCACCGGGCTGCTGCGGGGTGATCCCGTGCTTGCTCGCCAGCGTCCACGACCGCCCGTCCGGGCTGGTCCAGAGGGCGTTGTCCCCCTCCGCCATCCAGCCGTGCGGGCCGCCGGCGATCCGCTCAGCCGGGTAACCCAGCGGCGCCGGGCCGCCACCGGGCAGCTGAAGCGGGGCCAGCTGCCAGGTCTGCCCGGCGTCGGCGGAGACGAAGAACTGCTGGCGGACGGCGCCGTCGCTTTCCTGCGAGCCCGTCGTCACGATCGTGCTGCCCGAGGCGACGATGCGGTCGATCTTCTGGAAGACGCCGCGGGCCAGCTGGCCCGGGTAGGTCGGCAGGGCGTTCGCCGCGGCCGGCTGCGCCGGGCCGGCTGATCCCTCGTTCGCGGCGGGACCCGCCGCGGGCGGGTGGCCGGGCAGCACCACGATGATGACGGCGGCCGCGAGCGCGGCGGCGCCCAGGGCCGCCGCGACCAGGCCCGAGACCCGCCGGGTGAGCCTGCGCTTCCTGGTCGGCGGGATCGTGCCGCCGGGCGTCCCGGCGGGCCGCGGGGCCGGGTCGAGCAGCAGCGGACCCTTCCGTCCGCCGGGCCCCTGCTCCCCCGGAACGGGCCCGCGCGGCGGGCCGGGCTGCGGGCCGGGCGGCGGCCTGCCCTGCGTCCAGGTCTGCGACAGGACGGTCTGGGTGGGCGAGTCCTGGACCCGGGCCGGCCGCATGCCGCCGGTCAGCTGGTCGAGAAGCTGACGGGCGGTCGGCCGGTGTTCTGGCGCCTTGGCCAGCGCGGCCGCCACCAGCGGCCGGAGCGAGTCGGGAACCGCGCCGATGTCCGGGTCGGTGTGCAGGACGCGGTACAGGACGGCGTTGGTATCCCCGGTCCCGAACGGCGACTGCCCGGTGGCGGCGTACGCCACGGTCACGCCCCAGACGAAGATGTCGGCCGCCGGGCCGGGCCGGCCGCTGATCTGCTCCGGGGCCATGAAGCCAGCCGAGCCGACCATCATGCCCGTCTTGGTGACGGACACGGCGTCCAGCGCCTGGGCGATGCCGAAGTCGATGACCTTCGGCCCGGCGGCGGCCAGGATCACGTTGGAGGGCTTGAGGTCCCGGTGCACGATGCCGGCCGCGTGGATCACGGTCAGCGCCTCGGCCAGCCCGGTGGCCAGCCCGTAGAGCATGTCCGGGCCGAGCCGTCCGCGGCTGTCGATGTACTCGGCCAGCGACGGGCCCTCGGCGTACTCGGTGACCATGAACGGCCGCGCGGATTCGGTGTCGGCCTCGATCACCCGCACCGTGCAGACGCCGCTGACCCGCGTCAGCGCCGACACCTCGCGGCGGAACCGGCGCCGGAACTCCGGGTCGTCGGCGAGCTCGGGCCGGAGCACCTTGACCGCGACGCCGGTGCCGTCCCAGCCGACGCCCAGGTACACCACGCCCATGCCGCCCGCACCCAGCCGGGCCGACAGCCGGTAGTTGCCGATCCGGGCCGGATCACCAGCCTGGAGAGGCGCGCGAGCCAAGGGTTTCCTCCGACGTTGACGGTGGCTTCTGCCCAGGCCGGACGCAGCCATAGTTCTTACCCTGATATTACGCAACCGGTTGACAGGAGGTTCAGTCCGGCGTAGAAGCCCAGGGCTTGCCCGCAGAGCGCGGCGGCTGGCACGATGACGGCGTGGAGTACCTACTGGCGCAGGTGAACATCGCCCGGATGCGGGAACCGCTGGACAGCCCGCTGCTGGCGGACTTCGTCGCGGCCCTGGACCCGGTGAACGCGCTGGCGGACGCCGCCCCCGGCTTCGTCTGGCGGCTGCAGACCGAGGACGGCAACGCGCTCGCGGTGCGCGCCTTCGAGTGGGACCGGGCCGCAAGCGCCGGCGTCCTGGTCAACATGTCGGTCTGGGAATCGGTCGAGACGCTCGCCGCGTTCGTCTACTCCGACGCGCACCGCGAGATCATGAGGCAGCGCCGCACGTGGTTCGAGCGGATGGCCACCGCCCACACCGCCTTGTGGTGGATACCCCGCGACCACACCCCCGCCACCAGCGAGGCCGAGGAACGGGTGATCCACCTGCGGGTGTACGGGCCCACGGCGCACGCGTTCACGCTGCGTGAGCACTTCCCGCCACCGGGCGCGGCGGCCTCCGGTCCGGTCAGCAGCCCGGAGGAATGGAACTGCCCGGCCTGAAGCTCCCGGCTGGCCGTCAGGGCCGGCCAGTTCAGTGCCGGGCCGCCCAGGGGCCTACGCCGGCGATCCGGTCCACGCTGATGTGGGTGACGTAGCCAGGAGGCGGGTTGTCCATCGGCGGGAACTTCACGTCCGGGCCGAGATAGGTACGGGCGAGTTCCTGCAGCAGTCCGGGTGCGCCGCCCTCGGTGACCCGGGCCGTGCCGTAGATCACCAGGTACTGGGTCAGGCCCATGGGGTCGGGGGTGTCGGTCTCGATCGACAGCGCGACCCGGCTGTCGTTGCGGATGTTGCGGACCTTGCGGTGCTCGGGCAGGTGCGCCGCCACGAGCTCGTCGCCGTCGAGGCCGACCCAGACCACGGTGACCTGGGGGCTCCCGTCCGGATTCAGGGTGACCAGGTGGGCCAGCGCGGAGGACTCCAGTACCGCGCGGGCACTGTCGGGGATTGACGTCATGCCAGGACGCTAGGGTAAGGCCTACACCCAAGGGAAGAGGGGGCCGCGGATGCAGCCGATGCCGGAGGACTGGGACCGGGCCGTCGCCGTGGTGGCGCACCCGGACGATCTCGAGTACGGCGTCGCCTCCGCCGTGGCCCGCTGGACAAGCCAGGGCAAGCAGGTCTCCTACCTGCTCGCGACCCGGGGCGAGGCGGGCATCGACGGCATGGACCCGGCTAAGGTCGGCCCGCTGCGGGTCGACGAGGAGCAGCGCAGCGCCGCTGTCGTGGGTGTCACCGAGGTTCACTTCCTCGATCACCAGGACGGCCTGGTGGAGTACGGGGTCGCGCTGCGGCGTGACCTGGCCGCCGCGCTGCGCCGGCTGAACCCGCAGGTGATCATCGGGCAGAGCTTCGACCTCACCTGGGGCGAGGAAGGCCCGGTCAACCACTCCGACCACCGGGCCGTCGGCCTGGCCACGCTGGACGCCTGCCGGGACGCCGCCAACCGGTGGGTGTTCCCCGAGGCCGGCCCGCCGTGCACGGAGATCAGGGACGTCTACGTGGCCGGCACCGGCACGCCCACCCACTTCGTGGACGTCACCGGCACGATCGACCTGGGCGTGGCGTCGCTGCGCGAGCACCGCGCCTACATCGAGGGCCTGGGCCGCGAGTTCGATCCCGACGAGTTCCTCAAGAACATGGCGGGCTACGTCGGCCTGGGCGCCGGCGTCGAGTACGCGGTCGGCTTCCGCCGCTACCCGATGGGCTAGGCCTGCACCGGGCCCGGGACTGACTGAGCCAGGGCGGCGACCTGGCCGGCGAGCGATTCGGTCGCGCTGAGGCGGTTGTCCACGACCAGGTGCGGGGCGGAGGGCTCGGCGCCCAGCCGCATCCTGGCCACGTACTGCTCGAACTCCGCCAGCTTGGCCTCGTCGCGGGCCAGCCCGCGGGCGATGAGCCGGCGGCGCAGGGTGGCCTCGTCCGACTTGACCCAGACCAGCCGGACAGTCCCGCCGCCGAGCTCGGCGGTCCAGGCCTGCCAGTGGGCCGCGTCGTGGATCTGCGCGGTGAACGGGCCGGAGAGCAAGACCGGGCAGCCGTGCGCGCGGATCTCGCGGGCGGTGGCCGTCATCCCGGCGTACTCATAGGCCTTGACGTGCTCGTCGTACCAGGGTCCCTCGCGCTCCCCCGGCGGCCGTCCGGCGGAGGCGAGGACGGCGGCCACGAACGGCGCGTACATCGTGTCCTTGTCCAGCAGCGCCGGCGTCGGCTCCAGGGCGGCCAGCAGCAGTTCCGCGACCGTGCTCTTGCCCGCACCGGGCGGGCCGGCCACCACCCAGGCCGGGGCGAGAGTGCTCACAAGCCGAGGATGGCCCAGCTGTGCGCGGGCACGAGGGCGGGGTCGGCGGGCGTGGCGCCCGGGTCGGGGGTCTCGGTGACGCTGAACGCGGTGACGTCGACGGGGAACCGGAACTCCTCGTCGCCGGTGTTGAGGAGCACCAGCACCTCGTCGTCACCGTCGGCGGCGCTGACGGCCATCGTCTGGTTGGCCAGGTGCGGGACGCTGGTCCGCGCGCGGACCAGCCAGGGATGCCGGCGGCGGAACCCGACCAGCCGCTGGTGCAGGCGGTAGGTCGGCCAGCCCTCGGACGGCAGCTCGTCCGGGCGGGCCGGGAAGGCCGGGCGGATCTCGTCGTCGCCGCCGGCCCGGTCCTCCTTGACGCCGCGGAACGCCTGCTCGTCGCCGTAGTAGATGCTCGGGATGCCGCCGACGGCCATCAGCACGGCCAGGGCGTGGCCGAGGTGACGCTCGTCGGTGAGCTGGCTGGCCAGCCGGGTCACGTCGTGGTTTCCGGTGAACGTCTGCGGCATAACCCCGTCGAGGACCTGGTTGTGCCGGCCCAGGGCATAGGCCAGCTCGAAGAAGTTCCGGTCGTTCAGCGAGCTCCAGATGGCCTTCCACAGCTCGTACTGGGTGATCGAGTCCAGGCCGCTCTCCGCCGCGTAGGAGGCGTAGTCGCCGTGGATCATCTCGCCGAGGAACCAGGCGTCCGGGTGTGATCCGCGGACCGCCGGCAGGACCTTGGCCCAGAAGCTGGCCGGCACCGCGTAGGCGGCGTCGAGCCGCCATCCGGCCGCGCCCCGGCCCAGCCAGTGGGTCATGACCTGCGTGACGTAGTCGAGGACTTCAGGTTCCTCATGGTCCAGGGTGACGAGCTGGCGATGGCCCTCGAACGTGGCGAAGTCCCCGCTGGCCGGGTCGCGCCGGAACCACTTGGCGGCGGGCGAGCCCGGGCCGCCGCGCAGCGCCGCCTGGAACGCCGGGAACGAACGGCCCACGTGGTTGAACACCCCGTCCAGGACGACCCGCAGGCCGCGGCGGCCGGCTTCGGCGATGAGGTGGTCGAAGTCCTCCTGGTCGCCGAGCCTGGCGTCGATCTGGAAATGGTCGATGGTGTCGTAACCGTGGGTCTCGGCGGCGAAGACCGGCCCGAGCAGCAGGCCCGAGCAGCCGAGCTCGACGGCGTAGTCCAGCCACCCCGTCAGCTGCCGCAACCGGTGCCTGACCGGCTCCTCGGCCGGCGGTTCGGCCTTCTCCGCGCCGGTGAAGCCCAGCGGGTACACGTGCCAGAAGATGGCGTGATCGGCCCATGACGTCACCCGCTAACGATAGCCGCGCGGGATGACTAGGACGTCGTGTAGACGCGGACCAGGGCCTCGGCCAGGTCGGTACAGGCCGGGTAGTCGGCAGCGGGGATCCACTCGTCGGGGCGGTGGGCGACGGCCAGGGAGCCGCAGCCGAAGGCGGGCAGGGTGGGGATGCCGGCCTCGGTCAGCCAGCAGGAGTCGGTGACCCCGAGCAGGACGCCGTGGGCGGGCTCGGTCCCCAGGACCGATCGCATGGCGGCGGCCGCGGAATCGATGAGCCGGGTGGCGCCGGCCGCGGAGCTCGGCGGGACCCAGTCGTGCGGAGGGCCGGCCAGGGCGACGTCCACCCGGTCGGCGAGCCCCGCTTTGGCCAGGGCAGGCCGGAGCTCGTTCGGTACCTCTTGGTTGGTCATGCCCTCGATGACCCGCACCTCGACGGTGGCGGTCATGGTCTCGGGATGCATGAACGGGGTGATGCCGCCGCTGATCATGGTGCCTATGTTGACGGTGGGGCGGGTGCCGTCGATCGGGTGCGCGGCCCGGCGAAGAGGCCGGCGTCGGCCAGTGCGGCCATCGCCCGGGCCAGGATCACCCCGGCCCGATCCCCCGCCGGGAGCTGCTCGGCCGAGTGGCCCGGGATGCCCCGGGCGGTCAGCTGCATGACGCACGAGCCGCGCTGGGCGACGAACAGGCGGGCCCAGGATTGCGCGGGGGTGCCGCCGGCCGGCTCGAGGATCACGGCCGCGTCCGCGCGCAGCACGTCCCGCCGGGTCAGCCACTTCATCCCGTAGTCCGAGCAGTTCTCCTCGTCCGCGACGAACAGCAGGTCGAGGCCGCCCGCCCAGCCGGGATCGGCCGCCAGGCGCCGGCGGCCAGGAGCGCGGCGGCCACCCCGGACTTCATGTCCGCCACGCCGAGCCCGGCCAGGCCGCCGCTGCCGACCGCGGTGAGCTCGTACGGATCGGTGTGCCAGGAGGCGAGGTTCCCGGGCGGCATGGTGTCGAGATAGCCGACCAGGACGCGTAGGCCCGCACCGCGTCCCGGCGGCGCCCGCCGTACAGGTCAGCGACGGCGATGCCGAGCTGGCGGGCCCGCGGGTCGTCCGGCGCGACCGACAGCGCGCTGACCGCCCACTGGTCGGCGGTGGTCCTGGTGAGCTCGACGGCCCGCGGGGCTCGACGTCGGCCAGGCAGAGGTAGACGTCGACGCGGTCGATCTTCGTCATGCCGGTCAGCCTTCCGTCTCGCCGGCCAGGACCCATTCCAGCTCGGCGAGCGAGAGGTTGGCGCCGCTCTGGATCAGGACCGTCCGGGTCGGCCAGTCCGCGCCGTACCGGCGCAGCGCGGCGAACGGGGCGGCGGCCGCGCCTTCGAGCAAGGTGGCCCGGGTGGCGAGCGCGTGCCTGATCTCGGCCCGCAGCTCGGCCTCGCTGACCAGGTACATCTCGTCGACCAGGTCCCGGATGACGCCGAAGGCCAGCTTGCCGGGGAACGGCGTCGCCAGGCCGCCGGCGAAGGTGGCGCAGGGCATCTCGACCAGCCGCTTGAGCTCCCAGGAGCGCACCACCGAGGGCGCGGCCTCGGACTGCACGCCGATGATCGTGATGGACGGCTTGATGGTCTTGGCCGCGAGCGCGACCCCGGCGATCAGGTTGCCGCCGCCCACCGGGACGACGATGGCCTCGGCGGCGGGCAGGTCCTCGAGGATCTCCCAGCCGACGGTGGCCGCGCCCGCCATCAGCTCGGGGTCCTCGCCGTCCTCGACATAGACCATGCCCTCGGCCAGCGCCGCGGCCTGGGCGGCCTGTGACGCCTCGGCGATATCGGTTCCGCTGATCCGCAGTTCGGCGCCGAATTCCCTGATCCGGTCCATCTTCAGCGGCGAGGAGCCGGCCGGCACCACGACCACGCTGCGGACCCCGATCCGGGCGGCCGCGTAGGCGACGCCCTGGCCGTGGTTCCCGGTGGAGGCGGTGATGACCCCGTGCCGCGCCTCGTCGGGGCTCAGGCAGGCCAGCCGCCACAGCGCGCCCCGGCCCTTGAACGACTTGATCTCCGCTTCGTCTTCGCACTTCACGAAGATCTCGCGGCCCGCGACCAGGGCCGCCTCGAGCAGCCGCCGCAGCGGGGTGCGGGCGTGGCTGGCGGTGACGAGCTGGCGGGCCGCGAGGATGTCCCCGGGGGTGGGCGGTCCCTGGTCCGTCGTGGTGGTGGTCGTAGTCATGCGTCCTTCCCGGGGTAGCTGATCATCCCGGTGAGCGGCAGGCCGCCGGCGGCGAGCGCCGCGTAGGCCTGGGCGGCGTCAGCTGCCGGTACGCGCATGACGGGGATCTGATCGAGGTCGAGGCGGCCGTCCGCGGCCAGCCGGAGGAACGCCGCCATGTTGTGGTTCTCCGTCCAGCGGACCACGTGTATCGGATAGTCCCAGTTATTCTCCTCGTACACCGGGTCGTAACGCCCGGGGCCGTAGGCGATCGAGGGCACGATGGTGGCCTGCGCCCCGAACCAGCGGTCCCGCCCCAGGCCCATGCCGAACTGGCCGACCCCGACCACCATTCCGCCCGGGCGCAGCACGTCCACGGCCGCGCTGATCACGTCGGAGGCCGGCCACGCTGTAGCCCAGCGAGGCATAGTCCGTGGCGGGGGCCCGGGGCAGCAGCAGGTCGTGGCGGACGCCGCTGGCCCGGGTGTGCGGCCAGGCCTGGTCCGGCTCGGGATACTCATGGCTGGCCCACCCGTCGGCCCGGGTGGCTTCCAGGATGGTCCGCTCGGTTCCCGGGCTGATCACCGAGTACGCGGTGGCGACCAGCACCTCGCCCGGGCGTGGCTCCGGGGCCCGTTCGGTGACCAGCATGCGCCCGGCCCGGGTGGCCGGGCGCCAGCAGGTCCGGTGAGCGTCACAAGACCCTGGAATCCGGGTCGGTGACGGGCGACCCGGCCGGGAGCGGGGCCCGGGTACCCGGCCGGGTCTCCGGCGAGATCAGGCCCAGCAGGGCGGCGCCGCCCAGCACCGCGGCGGCCAGGCCGAAGGCCGCACCGTAGGAAACCGAGTCGACCAGGATCCCGCCGGCGACCGGCCCGGTCACCGAACCGACGTCGCCGGCCATCTGGTACGACGCGACCAGGGTGCCGCCGCCGCGGTCGATGATGTCGCCGATCATGGCGGCCGGGGCCACGTCGAGCAGGCCCGAGCCGAAGCCGGCCACGGCCAGCGCGGCCAGGAACGCCCACGGGCCGTGCAGCACCGCGAGCATCATCATGCCGACGGCCGATACCGCGCAGCCCGCGACGACGACGGGACGACGGCCGAGGTTGTCCGCTATCCGGCCGCCGGGTATCAGCGCGGCGCCGTTCAGCGCGGCGAACAGCAGGAACCCGATCCCGGTCCAGACCGCCGACCGGTGCAGCACCTCCCGGACGAACAGCGGCACCAGGGCGCCGCGCATGCCCAGCGCGGCGAAGCCGTCGGCCAGGTTGGCCGAGGCCGCCGCGCGCCAGGTCCGGCTGCGCAGCGCGTCGCCCAGGGCGGCCAGCATCCGGACCGGCGGCTGGCTGACTGGCCGCCGCCGGCTCGGCGCGCGGCGCAGCACTACCGCGGCCAGGACCGCGGGCACCACGAGCAGGAGGCCGTAGATGAAGAACGGTGCCCGCAGGGACCACGCCGCGACCAGGCCGCCCAGCGCGGGGCCGCTGATCCCGCCGAGCAGGAAGCCGCCGCTGAACAGGCCGCTGGCCCGGCCGCGCTGGCTGCCGGGCACGCTGCCGAGGAGCAGGGCCTGGGCGCTGATGCTGAACAGCGCCGACCCCACCCCGCCGCTGCCGCGCAGGACCAGCAGCTCCAGGAAGGACTGGGAGAACCCGGCCAGGACGCTGCTCACGGCCACCACCGCGATGCCGGCCGCCATCACCCCGGGCTCGCCGAAGCGGTCGACCAGCCGGCCCGCGGGCAGCGCCCCGAACACCCGCATCAGCGCGAACACGCTGATCACGCTGGCCGCCGCGGCCACGCTGACGCCAAACTGGCGGGCGAAGGCGGGAATGACCGGGGCGACGATACCGAACCCGAGTGCGACGGTGAAGGCTACAGCGGTGAGGATCGCCACTTCCGGCGGCAGATCGCGGAACGGGCCTCGCCGGGCACCTCGCACGAAGCGGAATTGTGTCAGCTTACTGGCGGGTACCAAAGTGACCTGAGAGCTTGAATGTACTGACCTGCGAAATTTCACTATCTCGTTCTCATGGGGAGCGGGGGTGAATGTCTCGCGCCAGCTGGGAGAATGACGCTATGCCATCACACGTCGCACTGCTGCGCGGCATCAACGTGGGCGGCCGGAACAAGGTTCCGATGGCGGAGCTGCGCGAGGTCGTGGCCGCCCTCGGGCACACCGAAGTGGCCACCTACATCCAGAGCGGCAACGTGCTGTTCAGCACGGCGCAGACGGACAACGCGAAGCTGGCCGCGGCGCTGGAGTCGGCGATCGAGGACAGGTTCGGCCTGTGGTCCTCGGTGGTGGTCCTGAGCCGGGACGAGCTAGCCCAGGTGCTGGCCGCCAACCCGTATCCCGGCGAGCCGAACCCCCGGCTGGTGCACGTGGTGTTCCTGAACGCCGATCCGCCGCCGGACCTGTCCGACCGCATCACGGCCGTGGTCGGCGCGGCCGCGGCCAAGGGCAGCCGGGACACCGTCCAGGCGTCCGGGCGCGCGCTCTACGTGCATACGCCGGACGGATTCGGGCGCAGCGAGCTGGCCCAGAACCTGTTCAAGCTCGTCACCCCGCCGGCCAAGCAGAAGAAGAAGCAGGGCCTGGCCGCCACCGCCAGGAACTGGGCTACGGCCACCAAGCTGCTGTCGCTGTGCGAGGAGAAGTAGTGGCCCGGGCGGTCCTGGTGACCGGGGCATCCCGCGGCATCGGCCGGGCGGTGGCCCAGGCCTTCGCCGAGCTGGGCGACCGGGTGGCCGTGCACCACCGCGGCTCACCCGGGCTGGCCGGCGAGGTACTGGCCGGGCTGCCCGGAAGCGGTCATGTGGTGGTCCAGGCCGACCTCGCGGACGCCGCGGCCGTCCGCCAGATGGTCGACCAGGCCCACGATGGCCTCGGCGGCCTGGACGTCCTGGTCAACAACGCCGGCATCTTCGTGCCGCACCCGGTCACCGAGGTGTCCTACGAGCAGTGGCAGGACGCCTGGCGCGAGGTCCTGGCCGTCAACCTCACCGGCGCGGCCAACGTGACGTGGTGCGCCGTGCAGTACATGAAGGCGACCGGCGGCCGGATCGTGAACGTGACCTCGCGCGGCGCCTACCGGGGCGAGCCGCGGCATCCCGCGTACGGGGCGAGCAAGGCGGGCCTGAACTCGTTCGGCCAGTCGATGGCGCGGGCCCTGGCGCCGTTCGGCATCGCGGTCGCGAGCGTCGCCCCGGGCTTCGTCGAGACCGCGATGGCCCGGCCGGACCTGGACGCGGCGCAGGGCGCGGAGATCCGGGCGCAGAGCCCGTTCAACCGGGTGGCCACGACCGGGGAGATCGCGGCCGCCGTGGTCTACCTGGCCTCGGAGCAGGCCGAGTGGGCCAGCGGGGCCGTCCTCGACCTCAACGGGGCGTCGTACCTGCGCTAGAAGTCGTTCCTGCCTAGAAGAAGCCGGTGAAAGGCTCGAGCAGGTGGCTGAAGGCCCAGGTCGGCTGCCTGACGCCGGAGCACGTGTTGCTGTCGATGGTGCCCGGGCAGCCGCCGTTGTCCCGCTGGATCGCCCATTCCGACAGCAGGCCGAGACCGTGGGCCTGGGCGAAGGCGAGGATCCGCTTGGTGTCGCTGAGGTGGGTGACCTCGGTCTTGCCCGGGTAGTCGTCGATGCCGGGCAGGATCGTGATGCCCTCCATCGCCCACAGCTTGTGCGCGGAGCGGCCCGGGTACAGGGCGGCCAGCTGGCGGTGCACGTTGTTCGCGGCGGTGATGGCCAGGCCCCCCATGTCCAGCGGCTTCGGCTCCTTGGCCAGGTAATAGTCGAAGGTCATGATGTTGACGGTGTCGACCCGCGCGCCGTTGGCGGCCGCGTTCTTCAGGACGTGCAGCGCGTTCGCCTCGAGGCCGCCGGGCTCGACCGGCAGCGTGTACTCGATCTGCAGCGGCCAGCCGGCCCGCCGGGCCCAGGCCTCGGTCAGCGCGATCGCCTTGTTCCTGCGGTCGACGCCGGCCTTGTTGTCCAGCGAGTTGACCTCGACGTCCATGTCGAGCCGGGTCACGTGGTAGCCCTTGATCACCGCTTCGTAGTCGGCCGCGATCGTGCTCACGCTGGTGCAGGAGTCGGCGATCTCGGTCGTGGTGGAGTCCGCGCTGAAGCCGCCGAACGTCGGCATCACGTCGCCGCCCAGCTGCCTGAGCCGGGCGATCTGCGCCTGGTAATGCGGGCCGGGGGCCGGCTGCGTCTTGGTGCCGTTCCAGGTCACGGCGCACGAGCCCTTCTTGGCGGTCTGGAGGAAGGCCAGGCTGAAGTACCGCGCCTCCGACTTCCAGGCCACGGCCGGGATGTTGTCCGGGAGATAGGTCTCGAAGTACGGCGCGTACACGTGCCGCGGCCAGATCCGCAGCGTCTGGGCCTGGGCCGCGGGCTGAGCCAGCGCGGAGGCCGCGAGGAGCGCCACCGCGGTCAGTGCCAGCAGGACACGCCGGATCATATGAGGCCTCCTCGCCGACCCGGGACAGAAAAGAAACTTTCCTTACGAAATCATCCTTTTACCCGGCTCGTCAAGACTGCGCTCCGCATCAGGTGCCTCAGGCCCGGAGATACCGCTGCGACGGTTCCGCCGCCACCGCCGTGCGAGGTCACTCATCGCGGCATGATCCGCATGAGATTCATGTGATCCGGGAGAACTCCCGATAATCAGCTCTTTACCAACCAAACGACACCAATGTGGCATTGATGTTGTTATAGCGACATCAATGTCACATTGGTGTCGCGGGCGGAGCTGGCTCGATCCCGGGCCGAGGCTGTCCACGCCAAGGATGTGTGACCTTTGCGGCTTGAGGGACTCTGGGCTCTTATGAGACGTAAGTGATTATCGGGACTCATGTCGGTGCAGGGCCGCGGCGCAGGCGCGGCGCAGGCGCAGGTGCGGGCACAGGCGCGGGCGCGGGTTAGCGGGTGAGGTCGGCGATGGTGGTTTCCAGGCCTTGCCAGTTGTCTTCGGCGCCGGGGGTGCGGCGGTGCGGGGCGCGCAGGTCGCGGACGAAGCAGGACAGGTCGTCCAGGGCCCAGCGCAGCCGGTAGAACTCGAGCCGGGCGGGGTCGGCGGTACGGCCGGTGAGCTCGGCGTAGCGGCGCAGCTCGTCGCCGGAGTCGGTGGCGACCCCCCACAGGTCGCGCTCGGGCGGCGCCAGGCCGACCGTGTCCCAGTCGATGAGCGCCAGCCGCGGGCTGGCCTGGCAGGCCTCGCCAGCGGCGCTGGGGGTGACCGGCAGCCGGATGACGTTGCCGGGGTGGGGCTCGCCGTGGGTGATCACGACGTCCGCCACGGCCAGGCGGCCCGTCCAGCGGTCCAGGGCGTCCAGGTGGCGGCGCACCGGCCCGGCCGCTCCGGCCAGCAGGGCCCTGGCCGGCTCGGCGTACGGGCCGCCGGTCCACGGCTGGCCGAGCTCGTCCAGGGCCGTCTCCAGGTCACCGCGCCAGGACAGCCCCGGCTCGATCCGCGGCAGCCGGGCCTCAACCGGATCCGCCCGGTGCAGCGCGGCCAGCATCGTAATCAGCTCGCCGCGTTCCGGCGCGGGCAGCGGCTCGCCCCAGTCGCCCGGCGTGCCGGCCAGGAACGGGAACACCGCGACGGCGTGCCGGGGACCGAGCGGCTGGACCGTCTCGCCGGCCACGGCCGGGCTCCGGGGCCACCACGAAGCCGAGCCCGGCCTGGCGGCGCAGGGCCACGGCGGCGTCCATCGCGGTCGCGCAGGCCGGCCAGGACGGCGGGCCTGGTCCGGCCCAGCCAGCCCTTGTCATCCAGGTCGTCGACGGTGACGAAGCGCCGCTCGCCCGAGGCGGCGCCGAGCGGCTATCCAGTGGTAGCTGCCGCCGCCCACGGGGGCGTACTCCAGCGTCCACGCCGCCAGGCCCCAGCCGTCGGCCAGGGCACGCGGGCCAGCTCTGGTTCGGTCATCCCTGCGGGCTGGTCCCTCACGAGGCCCTACCGTACGGCGGACCTCGGCCTGCCGGTCAACCCGTTTTCACGCCGGGGCGATGGGGAGCACGGTCATCACCCGGCCCCAGGCCAGCTCGGTCCCGGCCGCCAGGCAGCCGTCGACGACCGCGTCGGTGCCCAGGGCGCTGACCCTGATAGACGGCATGACCGGCGCGATCGGCTCGAGCTCGGCGGTGACCGCCTCGGCGAAGCCGGGCGCGCGGCCGATGCCGCCGCCGAGCACGACCAGGTGGGGGTCGACCACGGTGATGACGGCGCAGATCGCCTGGGCGATCAGCCGCGCCTCCTCCGCCACCACGGCCTTGGCCCGCTCGTCGCCGGCCGCCGCCGCCTCGAACACGCGCCGGGCCGATACCGGGCCGCGCATGCCGCCGCGGCGGGCGGCCCGCACCACCCCGGCCGCGGACGCGGATGCCTCGAGCGTGCCCCGCCTGCGTTCCTCCTGCTCGTCCGCTGGCGCGCCGCCCGACAGGGGCATGAAGGCGATCTCGCCCGCCACCCCGTGCGCGCCGCGCAGCAGCTGGCCGCCGAGGACCAGCCCCATGCCGATGCCGGTGCCGATGTGCACGAAGGCGAAGTGATCAACCTCGCGGCCGTGGCCGAGCGCGCGCTCGGCCAGCGCGGCCGCGTCCACGTCGTTCTCCATCACCAGCGCGGGGCCGAACGCCTCCCGCAGGCCGGCCAGCGCGGCCGGACGGTCCCAGCCGCGCAGGCCGCCGGTGAACTTCATCGCGTTGCGCCGCGGGTCGTACACGCCCGGGCTGCCGATCACCGTCTGGGTGATGGCCGGGCGGGAGGCCCGCGCCTCCTCGCACAGCACGTCGGCCAGCCCGACGAGCTCGGCCACCCGGCCGCGGACGCTGGTGGCGTGGGCCCGCAGCGACTGGCGGGCCCGGATATCCCCGGACAGGTCGGCGATCGCGCCGCGCACGTAGTCGTGACCGATGTCGAGCCCGAGCACCAGGCCCGCGTCCGGCCTGATCTCGTACAGCCGGGCCGACCGGCCCGGCACCCCGGTCCGCTGCCCGGCGATCCGGACCAGGCCCGCACGCTCCACGTTGTCCAGGGCGAGCGAGACGGTCGGCTTGGACAGGCCGGAGACCCGGGCCAGCTCGGCCCGCGAGCAGGGGCCGCGCTGGCGGATGTGCTCCAGCAGGAGCTGCTCGTTCATCGCCCGGATGAGCGAGGGCCGGGCGGCGAACAGGACCGCGCCTGAGCTCTCCGGTGGAGGCAGCGCCGAGGCCGACTCGGGCGTGGCTGTCACGGCCATCTCCTCCGGATGTTAAGACCTGGCGTCAGTTCGCCGGCACCCTTGTACCCGGCAGATAGTTAGGATACTGTCCTAACAAAATTCGCGGAAGGGGTTATCTCCAGGTATCCCCGGCCAGCACGAATAGCAGACGTCGCACCATCGCGACGGCCGTCCCGGGCGGGACAGCCGCCGTCTGGGCGCGCGGCCCCGGCTTCGCGCCCGGTCAGGATCCAGGACCCAAACGGCAGTAAGGACGAACGGCATGAGACGCCTCTTCAGATACGGGGTCATCGTCGCGGCCGGCGCGATCGCGGCGGGGTGCACCGCCGGATCGCAATCCAGCACGAGCGGCGGCTCGGGCAGCGGCAACAAGGCTGCGACCACCAGCTCGCTGACCATCTCCAACGAGAGCGGCCAGCTCTGGAGCTGTGGCTTCAACCCGCTCAACCCGTCCGACACCGGACTCTCGGTCGGGTTCATCTACGAGCCGCTCGTCTACGTGAACCCGCTGCAGCAGGGCAAGACCACGCCGATGCTCGCCAAGTCTTACCAGTGGAGCAACGGCAACAAGACGCTCACGTTCACGATCCGCTCCGGGGTCAAGTGGAGCGACGGCCAGCCGATGACGGCCAACGACGTGGCCTACACCTTCAACCTGACCAAGAAGCAGAGTGCCCTGGACCTGACCGGGGCATGGTCGGTGCTGTCCAGTGTCACCGCGTCGGGCAACACCGTCACGATGAACTTCAAGAACGTGGCCGTGCCGTACTTCTACTACATCGCGGACCAGACGCCGATCGTCCCCGAGCACGTCTTCTCGAAGATGTCCAACCCGGTCACCGACCCGGTCAAGGCCCCGGTGGGCACCGGCCCGTACACGATGAGCAAGTGCACCCCGCAGAACATCACCTACAAGGCCAACCCGAACTACTGGCAGCCGGGCCTGCCGAAGGTCAAGACGCTCCAGTACCCGGCCTACACCAGCAACAACACGGCCAACGACGACCTGGCCAACGGGAGCGCGCAGTGGGGCGGCCAGTACATCCCTGGCATCCAGGCGTTCTACACCGCCAAGAGCCCGAACTACCACTACTGGTTCCCGCCGACGGTCAACGTCACGCTGATCCCGAACCTGACCGACCCGCAGCTCAAGAACGTGAAGGTCCGTCAGGCCATCTCGTACGCGATCAACCGGAAGCAGGTCTCCGACACCGGCGAGTCGGGTTACGAGCCGGCCGCGAACCAGGCCGGCATCGTCACGCCCACCTTCGCCTCCTCGCTGAACCAGTCGGCGCTGTCGGCCTGGGGCAACGGGTACGACCCGGCCAAGGCGAAGTCGCTGCTGGCGCAGGCCGGCTACCACATGTCCGGCGGGGTCATGACGAACGCGGCCGGGCAGAAGCTGTCCTTCACCGTCAACAACATCGGCGACTACTCCGACTGGGTCGCCTCCATGCAGGTGATCCAGCAGAACCTCGCCGCGGTCGGCATCAAGATCACCCCGCGCAACCTGTCGAACCCCGACCACGTCAACGACCTGAACTTCGGCAAGTTCCAGCTCGCGTTCTACGACCAGCAGACGTTCGGCCCGAGCGCGTACTACGAGCTGAACAACTGGCTCAACTCGGCGAACACGGCACCGGTGGGCAAGCAGGCCGCCACCAACTACGAGCGGTACAGCAACCCGAAGACCGACGCCCTGCTCAACCAGTACGAGACGACCACGAGCACGTCCACGCAGCAGAGCATCCTGAACCAGATCCAGCAGGTCATGCTGACCGACGTCCCGATCATCCCGGTGATCGAGGCGGTGGACTGGTTCCAGTACGACACCGGTACCTTCAGCGGCTGGCCCACCCCGGGCGACTCGTACGCCCAGCCCGCGCCGTACGCCTACCCGGACAACGAGCAGGTGCTGCTGCGCCTGGCGCCGAAGTAACCCAGACGCCGCGGGCCCGGGCTCCCCGGCAGGAGCCCGGGCCCGCGGATCCACCAGCACAGCACTACGGGAGCACTTTCAGCCGTGAGATACGCGCTGCGCCGACTCGGTTTCTTCATCTTCACGCTGTGGATAGCGCTGACCCTCAACTTCTTCCTGCCACGGCTGATGCCGGGGAACCCGGCGCTGGCCATGATGTCGAAGTTCCACGGCGAGCTCAGCCCGAAGGCAGTGAACGCGCTTGAGATCCTGTTCGGGGTCAACACCAAGGAGAGCCTGCTCTCCCAGTACTTCGGCTACCTGCACCAGATCCTGACCGGTGACTTCGGCACCTCGCTCAGCCAGTACCCGGCCTCGGTTTCCTCGGTCATCGGCAGCGCCATCTGGTGGACGTTCGGCCTGATCGGCATCGCCACCATCCTGGCCTTCGTGCTGGGCACCGGGCTCGGCATCGTCTCGGCCTGGCGGCGCGGCTCGAAGCTGGACAGCATCGTGCCGCCGACGTTCGTGATCGTCTCGGCCGTCCCGTACTTCTGGGTGGCCATGGTGCTGGTGCTGATCTTCGGCCTCACCCTGCACTGGTTCCCCAGCCAGGGCGGCTACTACGTGACCACCGACACCCCCGGCCTCAACTTCATCTTCTTCCAGGACGTCCTCAACCACGCGATCCTGCCGGCTGTCTCCCTGCTCATCACCACCATCGGCACCTGGATCCTGACCATGCGGAACACGATGATCACCACGCTGGCCGAGGACTACGTGCGGATGGCCCGGGCCAAGGGCCTGCCGAACCGCCGCATCATGTTCGACTACGCGGCTCGCAACGCGATCCTGCCCAACCTGACCGGCTTCGCGATGTCGCTGGGCTTCGTGGTCAGCGGCGCGATCCTGATCGAGTACGTGTTCAACTACCCCGGGGTGGGCTTCATGCTGCTGCAGGCCGTGTCCAGCGAGGACTACCCGCTCATGCAGGGGCTGTTCCTGCTGATCACGGTGGCGGTGCTGTTCGCGATCCTGATCGCGGACGTCCTCACCGCGCTGCTCGACCCGCGGACCAGGACGGCGCGCTAGCCATGGCCATGCCCGTCTCCGGGGTCCCCACCGAGACCCCCGCCAGCCAGGCCGCCGAGCTCGGCTCCGGCCGCGCCCTCGGCCGGATCGGCCGCGCCGTCCGGCGGAACCGCAAGGCGACGATCGGCGCGGTCCTGCTCGGGATCTTCATCCTGATCGCGCTGTTCCCCGGCGTGATCGCGCACGACAGCCCGTCGCAGGACGCCTACGCCGCCCAGCTGGGGATCTCGACCGCCCACCTGCTCGGCACCAACCACTACGGCCAGGACCTGTTCGCCCAGCTGGTCTACGGCACCAGGAACGTGCTGCTCATCGCGTTCACGGTGGGGCTGGCCACGACCGGGGTCGCGGTCCTGATCGGGGTGGCCGCGGCCTACCTCGGCGGCCTGTGGGACAGCTCGCTCAACGTGCTGACCGACGTGCTGCTCGTCATCCCGCTGTTCCCGCTGCTCATCGTCATCGCCGCCTACGCGCACGGCGGCACCACGCCGGTGCTGATCGCCGCGATCACGCTGACCAGCTGGTCCTATACCGCGCGGCAGCTCAGGTCGCAGGCGCTGACGCTGCGCAACCGGGACTTCCTCGAGGCGGCGCGGGTACGCGGCGAACGGCGGCTCTACATCATCGTGGTCGAGGTCATCCCGACCATGACCTCGCTGATCGTGGCGAGCTTCCTGACCAACGCGCTGTACGCGGTGCTGTTCTCGTCCAGCCTGCAGTTCATCGGCCTCGGCGACCCGAACACGATCAGCTGGGGCACCACGCTGTACTGGGCGCAGAACAACGCGGCGCTGCAGACCGGCGAGCCGCTGTGGGCCATCGCCCCCGGCGCTCTCATCGCCGTCCTCGGCGCCGCCTTCGCCCTGCTCAACTACGCCTTCGACGAGATCGGAAACCCGGCCCTGCGGCCGGTACGGAAGACGCGGCGGAAGAAGGGAGCCCAGCTAGGGGAGGGGCGCAGCGTGGCTGACGAGCCGGTGCTCGAGGTCAGCGGCCTGTCCGTGGACTACGTCCTGGACCGGGGCGACGTCCGGGCCGTCGACGACGTGTCGTTCACGGTCAGCCGGGGCGAGTTCCTCGGCATCGTCGGCGAGTCGGGCTGCGGGAAGTCCACGCTGCTGTTCGCCGTGGCCCAGCTGCTCGCTCCCCCGGCGGAGGTGGCGGCAGGCAGCGTCACGTTCGGCGGGAACAACCTGGTCGGGCTGACCGACGGGCAGCTGTCCGCCATCCGCTGGCGGGACATGTCGGTGGTCATGCAGAGCGCGATGAACGCGCTGAACCCGGTCAAGACCATCGGGGCCCAGTTCAAGGACGCGATGCGGGCCCACGGCAAGGTCCCCGACCGGGATATCGCGGCCCGGTCGGCCGAGGTGCTCAAGATGGTCGGCATCGATCCGGTGCACCTGCGCAGCTACCCGCACCAGCTGTCCGGCGGGATGCGGCAGCGCTCGATGATCGCGATGGCCCTGCTGTTCACCCCGGACCTGGTCATCATGGACGAGCCGACCTCGGCGCTGGACGTGGTGGCGCAGCGGTCGCTGATGGTGCAGATCAAGGAGCTGCAGCTGGCGTTCGGCTTCGCGGTCATCTTCGTCACCCACGACATGTCGCTGATCAGCCACTTCTCCGACCGGCTGATGGTGATGTACGCCGGCCAGGTGGACGAGATCGGCGCCACCCGGACCATCTTCGACCGTCCGCTGCACCCCTATACGCAGGGCCTGCTCGAGGCCTTCCCGTCCATCCGGGGGCCGCGCGTCCCGCTGAAGGGAATCCCGGGCAGTCCGCCTGACATGGCCCGGGTGCCGTCCGGCTGCCGGTTCCGGCCGCGCTGCCCGTACGCGGTCGACAAGTGCGCCGAGGTCGCGCCCGACCTCTACCCGCTGGACGAGGCGCTGGTCCGCTGCCTGCGCCGCGAGGACGGGAGCCTGACATCATGACCGCTGAGCTGCCCGGTGGTGAGCTACTCCGCGCCGAGGGGCTGACCCGGCACTTCAAGATCGGCAGCGCGCTGTCCCGGCGGACGCTGCACGCGGTGGACGACGTCAACTTCGCGATCGGCGAGCGGGAAATCGTGGCGCTGGCCGGGGAGAGCGGCAGCGGCAAGTCCACCATCGCCCGGGTGCTGGCCCGGATCTACCGGCCGACCGCGGGCGAGGTGTACTTCGAGGGCAAGCCGCTGTCGGCGATGAAATCGCGGGCCGAGCAGCTGCGCTACAGCGGCCTGGTGCCGATGGTGTTCCAGGACCCGTTCAGCTCGATCAACCCGGTGTTCCGGGTCAGCCATGGCGTGCTGCGGAGCCTGAAGCTGCACCGGCCGTCGCTGTCGGAGGCGCAGCGGCGGGAGGAGGCGGCCCGGGTCTTCGAGGTGGTCGGGCTGAACCCCGACATGCTGCAGCGGTTCCCCTTCGAGCTGAGCGGAGGCCAGCGGCAGCGGGTCGGCTTCGCCCAGGCGCTGGCGATGAAGCCGCGGCTGATCCTGGCCGACGAGCCGGTCTCGATGCTGGACGTATCGATCCGGGTCGGCCTGCTCAACCTGATGGCCAAGCTGCGCGACGAGGAGGGCGTGTCCATCCTCTACATCACCCACGACATCGCCAGCGCCCGGTACGTGGCGGACCGGCTGATCGTGATGTACGCGGGCCAGATCGCCGAGACCGGGCCGATCGAGGACGTGCTCACCCATCCCCGGCACCCGTACACCCAGCTGCTGCTGTCCGCGGTCCCCGACCCGCGCGCGCCGCTGTCGGTGGCGGCCGAGACCGACCGGGGCGAGCCGCCCCGGGTCATCGACCCGACCCCCGGCTGCCGGTTCCGCTGGCGCTGCCCGCTCGCCATCGACACCTGCGCGCAGGTCACGCCGGAACTGGCCGAGCTCCCCCGTCCCCCTGCGGGGGGGTCTGGGGGGGTAGTCCTCCCGGGCCAGCACCTTGCGGCCTGCCACGTTGCCCAGAACAGCCCCGAGGAAGTAAAGGCTTTCAGCTCATGAAGATCGCAGTGATCGGCGGCGGGTCCACCTACACGCCGGAGCTCGCGGACGGGATCGGGCGGCTGCTGCCGGACGTGACCGACCTGGTGCTGGTCGATCCCGACCCGGACCGGCTCGCCGCCGTGGGGCCGGTGTCGGCCCGGATCATGGCCGCGCACGACCATCCGGCCGACGTGAGCTGGACGGACAGCGTCGACGAGGGCACCGAGGGCGCCGACGCGGTCTTGTTCCAGCTCCGCATCGGCGGCCAGGCCGCCCGCCACCGCGACGAGACCTGGCCGCTGGAGTGCGGCTGCATCGGGCAGGAGACCACCGGGGCCGGGGGGCTGGCAAAAGCTCTCCGTACCGTGCCGGTCGTGCTCGAACTGGCCGAACGGGCCCGCCGTCGGGCTTCGCCCTCAGCCTTCATCATCGATTTCACCAACCCGGTGGGGATCGTCACCCGGGCGCTTCTCACCGCGGGCCACCGGACCGTCGGCCTGTGCAACGTGGCCATCGGGTTCCAGCGCGACTTTGCCCGGATACTCGGCGTCGAGCCCGGGCGGGTCTCCCTCGGGCACGTCGGCCTGAACCACCTGACCTGGGAACGCTCGGTCTCCCTGGACGGCACGGACGTGCTGCCCGAGCTGCTCGCCAAGCACGCCGACGAGATCGCGCCGCACACCGGGATGCCCGCCGACTTCGTCCGGCACCTGGGCATGGTGCCCTCGTCCTACCTGCGCTACTACTACGCGCACGACGCGGTGGTCGAGTCGCTGCGGGGCGCGGAAACCCGGGCCCAGGCGGTCGCCCGGCTCGAGGCCGAGCTCCTCGACCTGTACGCCGACCCGGACCTGGACACCAAGCCGCCGCAGCTGGCTCAGCGCGGCGGCGCCTGGTACTCCGAGGCGGCGGTGGACCTGCTGGTCTCGCTGACCGGCGACCGGCGCGACGTGCAGGTGGTGAACACGTTCAACCACGGGACGATGCCGTTCCTGCCGGACGACGCGGTGATCGAGGTACCGGCCGTGATCGGCGCGGGCGGCGCGGACCCGGTGCCCGTCGAGCCCGTCCAGCCGCTGCTGCGCGGGCTGATCGCGCACGCCTTCGCGTACGAGGAGCTCGCGCTCGACGCCGCCCTGCGCGGCGGCCGCGACCGGGTTTACGACGCGCTGCTCGCGCACCCGCTGGTGGGTCAGGCCGACCAGGCGGAATGCCTGACCGACCGGCTGCTCGCGGAGAACGCCCGCTTCCTCTCCTGGACCTAAGGATCCCATCATGAGGCAATCGTCGATTCATGGTCGGCCATGCTCGCTGGCGGCGCCATGGCCGCCGTAGCGCTGGTTCAGCCAGCGGCTGCGAACGCGGCGCAAGATCGTCGTCAGTTTCGGTCGCTATGACGACCAAAACTGCACGAAGTATCGGCGCAGGTGCGGGTCAACCAGGTCGGATACGCGACCAATGGGCCCAAAGTGGCGTATGCGATGCTGCCGCGGAAGGTCGCGAGCGTGCGCTTCGAGGTCGTCACGCCGTACGGCGTCGCCTACCGGGGTACGTCCTCCGACGACGCGGGCGCGTGGAATGCGAACTACAAGGCGGTGTACAAGCTCAGCTTCTCCGGGCTGCGGCTGCCGGGCCAGTACCGCGTCAGGCTGCTGTCGCCCGCGACCGCCGTCTCCCCCGGCTTTACCGTCGGCGACGGCACGCAGTTGTACCAGGGGCTCGTCGGCAACGCCGTTCGGTACTTCACTTCCGAGCGGGACGGGCCGGACGTCGATCTCCTCGGTCCTGGGCCGGCAGCCGGCCAACCTGACCGACTCCAAGGCCTTCGTCTACGCCGATCCGCGCTACGACGGCAATGACAACCTGCTCGGCACGCTGAAGAAGACCGGCGGCCCGGTCGACGTGGCCGGCGGCTGGTTCGACGCCGGCGGCGGCTACGAGAAGTTCGGCTACACGGCCAGCTACGCCGACGCGCTCATGCTGCTCGCGGCGCGGAACTATCCCGGCTCGTACGACACGCTCGCGCCGGAGGCGGCGTTTGGCCTGCAGTGGATCACCAAGCTGTGGAACCCGGCCCGCAAGGTGCTCTACGCCCAGGTCGGCATCGGCACCGGCAACGCCAGCAACACGATCCAGGGCGACTACAACTTCTGGTTCCTGCCCCAGGCCGAGGACCGGATGAAGGTGGGACCGGGCCAGAATCCCGGCCCGAGCGCGTACTACGTCAAGTACCGGCCGGTGTTCCCGGCCGCGCCGGCCGGGGCGAAGGTCAGCCCCAACCTGGCCGGCCGCTACGCGGCCGACTTCGCCCTCGGCGCACAGCTGGCTGGCGATGCGAGCCAGGCCGGGCACCTGCTGAGCCTGGCCCGGAGCGTCTACGCGCAGGCCAAGACCACCGGCGTGGGCCAGCTCGTCACGGTCTTCCCGCACGACTTCTACCCGGCCACCCAGTGGAAGAGCGACATGGCCTGGGGCGCCGCCGAGATCGCCCTGGCCGACGAGGCGGCCGGGGCCCCGGCCGCGCGGGTACGGGCGGACCTGGCGGCCGCGGCGCGGTGGGCGCGGGCCTACATCGCCCAGGGGCACGACGACACCTTCAACCTCTACGACACCGGCGCGGTCGCCGAGGCCGAGCTGATGCAGGCGATGCGGCAGGCGGGCAGCTTCCCGGTCTCGCCGGGAACGCTGCTGCGCGACCTGGCCGCGCAGCTGCGGGCCGGCCAGGCCCAGGCCAAGGGCGACCCGTTCGCGACCGGCACCCAGCTGGGCGCGTCCGACGCGTCGCCGCACGCGTTCGGCCTGTACATCACCGACGCCCTCTACCAGAAGTACGGCGGCTCCGGCCAGTTCGCCTCGTTCGCGCAGCAGCAGCTGAACTTCGCGCTCGGCGCGAACGCCTGGGGCACCTCGTTCGTGGTCGGCGCGGGCACGGTGTTCCCGCACTGCATGCAGAGCGAGATCGCCAACCTGGCGGGCTCGCTGACCGGCCGCGGCGACATCCAGCTGGGCGCGGTCACGGACGGGCCGAGCGCCCCGGACAACTTCCAGGGCCTGGGCACGGTCGACGGGATGCGCGCCTGCAGCGCGGGCAGCTTCGCCCCGTTCAACACCAAGACCGCCGCCTACGAGGACAACGTGGTGTCCTGGCCGTCGGTCGAGCCGGCCGACGACTACACCGCCAACTCCCTGCTGGCCTTTGCCCTGGGCGCGGATCAGGGTTCCGGCCTTGGGTGACGTGATCGCGCTGCGGCCCGCCGTGCTGGCCATCGACGGCGGGAACAGCAAGACCGACGTGGCCCTGGTGGCCGAGGACGGGACGCTGCTCGCGTCCGCCCGCGGCCCTGGCATCAACGCGCACGTGACCGGCATCGACCAGACCGCGCTGATCCTCGACGCCGTGGTCAAGCAGGCCGTATCGCAGCTGGACCGGCGGCACCGGGTCCCCTCGGGCTGGGTCGCCCGCCACACGGTAGCCTGCCTGGCCAACGCCGACCTGCCGGAGGAGGAGGTCGAGCACGCCGCGGCGGTGCAGGCCCAGGGCTGGAGCGCCACCTCCACCGTGGTCAACGACACGTTCGCCATCTTGCGGGCGGGCGTGGCGGATGGCGACGCGGCGCACTGGGGTGTCGCCGTGGTCTGCGGCGCGGGCATCAACGCCGTGGGCGTCGCCCCGGACGGCCGGGTCGCCCGGTACCTGGCCCTGGGCACGATCTCGGGCGACTGGGGCGGCGGCCACGGCCTCGGCCTCGAGGTGCTCTGGCACGCGGTGCGCGCCGAGGACGGCCGCGGCCGGGACACCATCTTGACCAGCTACCTGACCAGCCACTTCGGCGTAGAGCGGGTCGAAGAGGTCACGATCGGCATCCACCAGGGCAAGATCCCCGGTGACGACCTGATCGGCCTGGCGCCCCTGCTGCTGCGGGCCGCCGACGAAGGTGACCCGGTGGCCGTCTCGGTAGTGAACCGGCTCGCCGACGAGATCTCGGTGATGGCCATCGCCGCCATGCGCCGTCTCGGCCTGACCGGCCTGGCCGTCCCGGTGATCCTCGGCGGCGGCGTCATCACGGCGCGGAACCCGCTGCTGATGTCGGGCATCACCCGGCAGCTCACCGAGGCGGCCCCGGCCGCCGAGGTCCGCGTGATCGACGTCCCGCCGGTGGCCGGCGCCGCCCTGCTCGGACTGGACCAGGTCAGTGCGCCCCCGGCCGCTGCCGCCCGGCTGCGCGCCGCCTACGGCATCGCCCGCCCCGGCGCCAGCGCGCTGTAAACGACCAGCAGCCCGCGCCGCGGCGCGGGCTGCTGGTCAGCTAAACGCTGGGTGACGGCGGACTAACCGATGTTGCTGGCCGAGAGCTTGACCACGTGCCAGACGCCGCCCTGGCCGTTGCCAGTCGTCAGCAGCGGCTTGGCCCCCTTGAGGGTGTAGAGCGGGAGGCCGTCGTAGGTGATCTGCTTGACGCCGCCCGCGCCGGTGACGACGCCGAACTGGCCTGAGAAGTGGTCGGCCGGACCGGCCTGGGGCACCCCGGTGGCTGGCAGCCAGGTCTGCGCACAGGTACCGGTGCAGGTCGGCTTGCCACCCTTCTTGTCCTTGTCGTAGGTGTAGACCACGTCGTGATTGGCCTCGGCCATCACGAAGCCGATGGCGGACTTCTGCACGATCATGACGGTCGTGCCGACCGGCGGGATGGACCGCTCGGCGGCAGCGCCGCTCGGCAGCGGCCCGACCGACTTGTGCGACTTCGGCTTCGCCTTAGACGTGGCCGTCGATCCCCCGCCCTGGCTGGCCGTGGAGGCGGCCGTCGCCGAGGACGCGGCGCCGGCCGGAGCCGACCCGCTGCTCGCCGAGGGCTGGCCCGAGGCGGCACCCGCGACCGAGCTCGAGCCCGACGACCCGCCGCACGCGGCTAGCAGCAAGGCCAGCGAACCGATCCCGGCAGCTGCTGCAAACCCGCTCTTACGCATAACGTCTCCAATTTCACAGGGGTGGCTCGCCGTCTCCGGGCCAGCCGTTCCTGGGCCGGGGCGAGCCATTACAGAGCGTTCCCGGGCCGTCAGGCCGCCCGGCCCGGGAACACTAGAGCCTTCAGGCCCCGCCGACGATGTTGCTCGCCGACAGCTTGACGACGTGCCACGCGCCGCCCACGCCGTTGCCGCTGGCGGACAGCGCCTTGGCGCCCTTGTACATGTACAGCGGCAGGCCGTTGTACGTGATCTGCGTCACGCTGCCGTTCGCGACCGTGCCCAGCGTGCCCAGGCCGGTGTCGGCCGGGCTGACCGCCGGCTTCTTGCCCGCGACCGGAATCCAGGTGTCAGCGCAGGAACCGGTGCAAGCCGGCGCGCTGCCCTTGGAGTCCTTGTCGTACGTGTAGAGAACCTGCCCGTTGCCCATGGCGAGGACATAGCCAACGGCGGACTTCTGCACGTGCAACACGGTCGAGCCCGGCGTCACGCCCAGAGCGCTGGACGGCTGGGCAGCCGGGTTAGACGTCGACGTCGACGTCGACGTCGGGGTCGACGCCGGGGTGCCCGACGACGATCCCGACGATCCCCCGCACGCGGTTAGCAGCAGGGCCAGCGAACCGATCCCAGCAGCTGCTGCAAACCCGCTCTTGCGCATAACGACTCTCCATTCGAGGGTTCAGTGGGTCCTTGGGGTGCCGCGGGGCCCGCCGGGGTCATGCAGAGGCGAGCCCGGTCCCAATACGCCGGAAACGTACCAGACTGGCGGAGCGTTCGTCGGCGTCTTAGCCGGTACTTAGTGATCCGGATTCAGCCGGCCACAGAGCCAGGCCAGTGACATCGGGTAACGATAGTCGATGCCCCCATGCCCGGCGTCGAAAAGCTCGAAGTGCACGACGCTGCCGGCCACTCCGATGTCCGCGAGCGCCGCCCGGAACGCTTCGGCTCCCAGGTCCAGGTGGAATTCATCCCTGGTCCCGGCGTCGATCCAGATGGCTTGCAGCCCGCGCAGCGCGTCCGCGTAGGCGGGCACCATCCGTACCGGATCCCAGTCCAGCCACCGCTGCCACACGGCAGGCCGGAGCACCCCGGTCACCGGGTCGAACGGCAGATCTACGCTACCGTCCGTGTTCGCGGAGAAGCACGCCGCCACGCCGAGGATCGAGATCAGCGACATGTCCTCGGGCTTGGTGAAGGACGCCCGGGACCCGAAGTCCTGCCACCAGCGCCAGATGTCGCCGTCGTAGCGGCGCAGGTGCCTGCAGGCCGCGGGGAACCCGGGGATATAGCAGTACTCGTACAGCGAATCCCCCGCGTGCGTGGCCAGCGCGCCGAACAGGTCCGGCCGGAGCATCGGCGTGATCATCGCGCCGAAGCCGCCGCTCGACTTGCCCATGATGGCCCGGTGCGCGGCAGCCGGGCAGCGTCCGGTAGCGGGCATCCACCCAGGGCACCACCTCGTCGCACAGATACGAGTGGTACCGCCCGGTGCCCGGCGAGTCGACGAACTGGCTGCCGCCGTAACCGGTCCAGGCGTCGACGTAGACCACGATCGCGGGCGGCGCCTCGCCGCGGGCGAACATCGCGTCGGCGGTCTCGGGGAACGGCTGCCTGAAGGCCGACCGGTTCCGCCACATGGCCACGTGCCCGGTGTAGCCCTGGATCACGTACACCGTCGGGTACCTGCGGCCCGGCTCGGCGTCGTAACCCGGGGGCAGGTAGACGTAGAGCGGGCGCTCGTGCGGGTCGCCGAGCGGGTTGCCGCGTAGCAGTTCGCTGTCGATGACCTGCTCGTCGATGCGGCCGGCGAGATCCGCGGACCAGGGCAGCAAGGTTCCTCCCGTGGGTAGAGAGGCCTAGCTTATTCAGATGTCGAAGAAGACGGTCTCGCGGTCGCCCTGGAGATAGATGTCAAACCTGAGCTCGCCTTCCGGCTCGGGCACCGCGATGAGCGTGGCCCGCCGCCGGGGGCTCTGGATCGAGGACAGCACCGGGTCGGCGGCGTTGGCGGTCGGCTCGTCGGGGAAGTACATCCTGGTCACCACCCGGTCGAGCAGGCCGCGGGCGAACACGGAGACGTCCAGGTGGGGTGCTTCGATGCTGCCGTCGGGAGCGGGCAGCGGGCCGGGCTTGAGGGTGACGATGCGGTACGAGCCGTCCGGGGCGGTGGGGCACCGGCCGAACCCGCGGAAGTCGCGGTAGCTACCCGGGATGGGGCCGCGCGGGTCGTCGGGGTGGGCGAAACGCCCGTCCGGGGTGGCCTGCCAGGTCTCGATCAGCCCGTCCGGGATGATGTTCCCGGCTCCGTCGTAGAGCCGCCCGGTGATCGTGACTGCCCCCCGGGTGCCTTCGGGCACCACGAACGGGCCGTCGGGCCACGGCAGCCGCATCGCGAAGTACGGGCCTACCGTCTGTGAGGGCGTCAGTCCTGGCACTGTGTCGTTCCGTCCTTACTCGAAGACCGTCGCGCCGCGGCCGCGCAGCACGATGTCCCACTCGTAGCCGAGGGCCCACTCGGGCTGGGTCAGCTCGATGTCGAACCGGGAGACCATCCGCTGCCTGGCCTGCTCGTCGGGCACCGAGTTGAAGATCGGGTCGAGCGGCAGCAGCGGGTCGCCCGGGAAGTACATCTGGGTGACCAGCCGCTGGGTGAAGGCCCGGCCGAACAGCGAGAAGTGGATATGCGCCGGGCGCCAGGCGTTGTAGTGGTTTCCCCACGGATAGGAGCCCGGCTGGATGGTGATGAAACGGTACCGGCCGCCCGCGTCGGTCACGCACCGCCCGAGACCGCCGAAGTTCGGGTCGAGCGGGGCGGGGTGGTGCTCCTTCCAGTGGCGGTAGCGTCCGGCCGCGTTGGTCTGCCAGATCTCGACCAGCGTGTCCGGCACCGGCCGCCCGTCCGAGTCGAGCACCCGTCCGGTCACGATGATCCGCTGCCCCTGCGGCTCGCCGTCGTACTGGGTGGTCAGGTCCGAATCGGCCGGGGTGATCAGTTCCTCGCCGAGCAGCGGCCCGGTCACCTCGGTCAGCCGGTGCGGGAGCATGACCAGCGGCTGCTTCGGGTGGCGCAGCGCCGTCGACCGGTACCCCTCGAAGTCCAGCGGCGGGTGCACGCCCGCCGCCGGCCGCTCGTACGACGGCAGGACCAGGCGGCCGCTTTCCGATGCGGTCAGGGACTGCGATACGTCAGCGGTGGTCATTGATGCTCCTTGTTACTTGCCGCGGAACGCGCGGAGCGCGCTGAGCTCGGCCGGCGTGGGTGCGGCGATAATCTCCGGATCGGCCGCGATCGCCAGGTCCCAGCCGGTGCGCTCCTTCGCGGCCGCGGCGGACACGCCCGGGTAGAACCCGGTCATGGTGAACTCGAGGGTCTGCGGATCGGGCTCGAGGACGCCGAGGTCGGTGATGATCTTCTTCGGCCCGGCGCCGGTGAGGCCGAGCCGCTCGCGGTCGCCCGGGCCCGATCCGTAGCCGACCGAGGTGATGAAGTCCGCCCGCTCGACGAACGAGCGGTGGCTCTGCCTGATCACCACGATCACCTCGCGGCAGGAGGCGGCGATCTCCGGTGCCCCGCCCGCGCCGGGCAGCCGCACCCTGGGGTGGCGGTAGTCCCCGACGACGGTGGTGTTGATGTTGCCGAACTTGTCGATCTGGGCGGCGCCGAGGAAGCCGACATCGATGCGGCCGGGCTGCAGCCAGTAGTTGAAGATCTCGGGGACGCTCACCACCGCGTCGGCCGTCTCGGCCAGCATGCCGTCGCCGATCGACAGCGGCAGCCGGTCCGGCTTGGCCCCGAGCGTGCCCGACTCGTAGATGAGCACCAGCGACGGCGCGTGGGTGGCCCGGGCCAGGTTCGCGGCCGCGCTGGGCAGGCCGATCCCGACGAAGCAGGTCATGCCGTCGCGCAGCGCGCGGGCGGCGGACACCGTCATCATCTCGTCGGAGGTGTAGGTCATGACTGGACCGCCGGCCCGGTGGTAACAGGCACTGAGTAGATCTGCTCATCCAGCCAGCGGGTAAACGAATCCCGGTCGCGCGCGATGGCGTCCCAGGCTACGTAGTAGTCGTTGTCCCGGACCGAGTACCCCAGCGCGTAGGAGGGGCGCGCCCCGTCCGGGACCGGTGCCACGAAGGTGACCGTCCAGCCGGGCAGTACTACCGCCCCCGGGCGCGGGTCGAGTTCGTCGACGATCTCCTCGACCGTGACCACGGAACGGCGGGAGGCCAGCACGGCCTCCTTCTGCACGCCGGTGATCCCCCACAGCTGGACGTTTCCCGAGCGGTCGGCGCGCTGGGCGTGGATGACCGCCACGTCGGGCCGCAGGGCCGAGACGGCGGTCAGCGTCTCGCCGGTGAACGGGCAGGTGATCGGCTTGATCGTCGGCGTCGTGCCGGAAGCGCCGTTGAGCGTCGCCAGGCCGGTCCCGTTGTAGCCGCGCAGGACGGCGAACGGCAGCCCGGACGCGCCGGCCACGTAGCGGTTGGCCATCCCGGCGTGGCTGTGCTCCTCTATCTCCAGCGGGACGGGCCAGCCGTGCTCGACCGCGTCGCGGAACCGGTGCAGCGAGCCGACACCGGGGTTGCCGCCCCAGGAGAAGACCAGCTTGCCCGCACAGCCTGCGCCGATGAGCTGGTCGTAGATCAGGTCGGGGGTCATCCGGATCAGGGTCAGGTCACGGCGCCGCTGCCGGATCACCTCGTGCCCGGCGGCGAACGGGATCAGGTGCGTGAACCCCTCCATCGCCACCGTGTCACCGTCATGGATCGAACGCTCGATGGCCTCAGCGAGTGGGACGATCTCCGCCATTTCCCTCCACGGTGAGACGGTTCGTTTGCCTAGGCTAACGATAACGCCTTACCTGCCGCCATGTGTACAGCCGTTCGCATGTCGGACACCTAGGGCTTCGCGGTGCCGTCTTCCTGGGCTTCGGCGATGGCACGCTGGGCGATCGGGAAGGCCCGGTTGGCGACCGGGACGCCCGCGTACACCGAGACGTGGAGGATGACCTCGCCGATCTGCTCGGGGGTGAGGCCGTTGCGCAGCGCGGCCTTGACGTGCATGGCCAGCTCGGTTTCGTGCTGCATAGCGGTCAGGACGCCCAGCGTGACCAGGCTCCGCTCGGCCCGGGACAGGCCCGGCCGGGACCAGACGTCGCCCCAGGCGTAGCGCGTGATGAAGTCCTGGAACGGCTCGGTAAACGGGGTGGTGGCCGCCACCGCCCGGTCGACGTGGGCGTCGCCGAGCACCTCGCGGCGCACGGTCATGCCCTGCCGGGCCCGCTCGGTGTCATTCATCGGGCCGGTGTCATCCATGGGGAACCTTCCGTGACTGGTGCGCGCCCAGGGCCGCGGTAATGAAGGCATCGGCGGAGCCGAGGTAACCGGCCGGGTCGAGGGCGGAGTCGATCTGCTCGGTGGTGATGCCGGCCGCCGTGAGCCGTTCCTCGAGCTTGGGCACGGCCATCAGCACGTCGCTCAGCGGGAGGCCGGCCCCCACCGCCCGCGTGCTCGCCTGGGCCACCAGGTCATGGGCCTGGGCGCCGCCGAGGACGCCGGCCAGCAGCGAGGCCACGTGCTCGGCGAGCGGCAGGCCCTTGGTCGCGGCCAGGTTGGCGGCCATCCGCGAGGTATCCACGGCCAGCCCGGGCAGCAGTTCGGCGCCCCAGCTCGAGGCCGAGCCGGTCAGCCTGAGCAGGGCGGTCAGCGGCTCCCACTCGGCGTGCCAGGCGCCGGCCGCGCGCTGCAGTTCCTGTTCGGCGGCCGCCGCCAGGGTCGCCAGCAGCCCGGGGACCTGCCGGGTGCAGCCGAGGATGGCGATCGCCGCCACCGGGTTGTGCTTGTGCGGCATCGCCGAGGACCCGCCCCGCCGGGGGGCGGCGCCGCCGTGCTGCTCGGGGCCGCGCTGCTCGGTACCGCCGCCTTCGCTGACCTCTCCGACCTCGGACTGGGCCAGCAGGGTGACGTCCCGGGCGATCTTGCCCAGCGCGGCCGCGACCCGGGCCAGCCCGGCGCCCAGGTCGATGATCCGCAGCCGGTCGGTGTGCCAGGGCAGCACGGGCAGCGCCAGGCCGAGTTCCTCGGCCAGCAGCAGCGCGACCCGCGGGCCCGCGTCGCCCAGCGAGGCGAGGGTGCCCGCCGCGCCGCCGAACTGCACCGCCAGCCGCCGCGAGGCGACCCCGGCCAGCCCGTCCCGTGCCTCGTCCAGGCTGGTCAGCCAGCCGGCCGCGATCAGGCCGAAGGTCACCGGGACGGCCTGCTGGAGGAGCGTGCGCCCGATCATGATCGACGTCCGGTGCGCATCGGCCAGGCCGGCGGCGGCCCCGGCCGCCCGGGCCAGGTCGGCGTCGATGACGGCGATGGCCCGCTTGGCGAGCAGCATCGCGGCCGTGTCCAGGATGTCCTGGCTGGTGGCGCCGCGGTGGACGACGCCGACCGCGGTCGGCGGCACCAGCCGGGCCAGCGCCCGCGCCAGCCCCGGGACCGGGTTACCGGTCAGGGCGGCGAATCCGCCGAGCTCGTTCGGGTCAAAGTTCTTGGCCTGGGCCGCCGCGGTGACCGCCTCGCCCGAGCCGCCCGGCGTCAGCCCGGCGCGTTCGAGGGCGCGGGCCAGCCCGGCCTCGGCGTCCAGCATCGCCTGCAGCCACGCGGTGTCGCCCACCTCGACGCCGCCCCGGCCGAAGACGCCGCCGAACAGCCCGCGCTCGTTCGGCTTCTCAAGGTCAGGCATGCGCGATTTCAGTCCTCTCCCGTGTCCGGGTCACCACCATAGACTCCTAGCCCGGCGCGTATGGCTACCTCCGCTTTAGCCGTCGGCCTTCATGACTTATCGTCAGATCATGACCGAGCACGTTCCGGGCGACGACGCCCGCATTGCCCAGCGCAGAAACCTCGTTACCGAGATCCCGGGACCTGTCTCGCGTGAACTCCTGGCCCGGCGCGAGCGCGCCGTGGCCCGCGGCCTCAGCCACGTCCTGCCGGTGTTCGTCACCGACGCCGGCGGCGGGGTGATCGTGGACGCCGACGGCAACTCCCTGATCGACTTCGGGTCCGGCATCGCCGTCGTCTCCGTGGGCAACGCCGCCCCCCGGGTGAGCGCGCGGGTCGCCGAGCAGGCGGCGCGGTTCACCCATACCTGCTTCATGGTCACGCCGTACGAGAGCTACGTCGAGGTCTGCGAGGAGCTCGGCCGGCGGACGCCGGGGACGTTCGAGAAGCGCTCGGCGCTGTTCAACTCCGGCGCGGAAGCGGTGGAGAACGCGGTCAAGATCGCCCGGCACGCGACCGGCCGGCAGGCCGTCGTGGCGTTCGACCACGCCTATCACGGGCGCACCAACCTCACCATGGCGCTGACCGCCAAGAACATGCCGTACAAGGACAAGTTCGGCCCGTTCGCGGGCGAGATCTACCGGATGCCGATGGCGTACCCGCTGCGCTGGCCCGGCGGCCGGGAGGCGTGCGCGGCGAACGCGCTGGACACGGTCAAGTCCCTGATCCACACGCAGGTGGGCGAGGACAACGTGGCCGCGGTGATCATCGAGCCGATCCAGGGCGAGGGCGGGTTCGTGGTCCCGCCCGACGGGTTCCTGCCGGGCCTGGCCGAGTTCTGCCGCGAGAACGGGATCGTGTTCATCGCCGACGAGATCCAGACCGGGTTCTGCCGCACCGGCGACTGGTTCGCCTGCGAGCACGAGGGCGTGGTGCCGGACATGGTCACGACGGCCAAGGGCATCGCCGGCGGGCTGCCGCTGGCCGGGGTGACCGGGCGCGCCGACCTGATGGACTCGGTGCACGCGGGGGGCCTCGGCGGGACCTACGGCGGCAACCCGGTGGCCTGCGCGGCCGCGCTCGGCGCGATCGAGACGATGGCGGCCGAGGACCTGGCCGGCCGGGCCCGCCGGATCGGCGAGATCATGCTGCCCCGGCTGCACGGGCTGGCCGAGAAGTACCCGGTCATCGCCGACGTGCGCGGGCGCGGCGCGATGCTGGCGATCGAGATGACCAGGCCGGGGACGCTCGACCCCGACCCGGCCACCACGGCGGCCGTCGCCCGGGCCTGCCACCAGGCCGGCCTGGTCACGCTGACCTGCGGGACGTTCGGCAACGTGATCCGCTTCCTGCCGCCGCTGGTGATCGGCGAGGACCTGCTCGACGAGGGGCTGTCCATCCTCGAAGACGCCTTCGCCTCGGTCTGACTCATGGAGAGCGGGGGAGGAGCTGACCCGGCTGGTCATGGCGGCCCAGCCGACGCCGTTCTGGCTGGACCGGCACGACGCGCCGGCGCCGCGCGCGCCGCTGCGCGGCGAGGTGGGCTGTGACCTGGCCGTGGTCGGCGGCGGGTTCGGCGGGCTGTGGGCTGCGCTGCTGGCCAAGGAGGCCAACCCCGGCCGGTCCGTGGTGCTCATCGAGGGCAACCGGATCGGCTGGGCGGCCAGCGGGCGCAACGGCGGCTTCTGCGACGCCAGCCTGACCCACGGCGCGGCCAACGGCCGGGAACGGTTCCCGGCCGAGTTCGACACGCTGCAGCGCCTCGGGCGGGAGAACCTCGACGCCATCGAGGCCGCGGCCGGCCGTTACGGCATCGACTTCGAGTTCGAGCGGACCGGCAGCATCAGCGTGGCCACGCAGGACTACCAGGTCGAGGAACTGCGCGCCGCCGACGGGGAAGACGGGGCGAAGTTCCTGGACGCCGCGGCGGTCCGGGCCGAGGTGAACTCCCCCACCTACCTGGCGGGCAGCTGGGATGCCGCCGGCACGGCCATGATCCACCCGGCCCGGCTCGCCTGGGGGCTGGCCGCGGCCTGCGAGCGGATCGGGGTCCGGATCGCCGAGCGGACGCCGGCGACCGACCTGGCCAGCGACGCCGACGGCGTGAAGCTGCGGACCCGGCGCGGCGTGCTGCGGGCCAGGCGCGCGGTGCTCGCCACCAACGCGTTCCCGTCGCTGGTCAAGCGGCTGCGGCCGTACACCGTGCCGGTCTACGACTACGTGCTGGTGACCGAGCCGCTCAGTGCGGCGCAGCTCGCCTCGGTCGGCTGGCGGAACCGGCCGGGCGTCTCGGACTCGGGCAACCAGTTCCACTACTACCGGCTGACCGCGGACAACCGGATCCTGTGGGGCGGCTACGACGCCGTCTACCACTTCGGTCGCGTCATGCGCTCTTCCTACGACCAGCGGCCGGCCACGTTCGCCCGGCTGGCGGAGCATTTCTTCACCACGTTCCCGCAGCTGGAGGGGCTCGGCTTCAGCCACCGCTGGGGCGGCGCCATCGACACCTGCAGCCGGTTCTGCGCGTTCTACGGCACCGCCCACCGCGGCCGGGTCGCCTACGCCCTCGGCTATACCGGCCTCGGCGTGGGGGCGACCAGGTTCGGCGCCCGGGTCATGCTCGACCTGCTCAGCGGCGAGCGGACGGAGCTGACCGAGCTCGAGATGGTCCGGAGCAAGCCGGTGCCGTTCCCGCCCGAGCCGTTCGCCTACCTGGGCGTGCAGGCCACCCGCTGGTCCCTGGACCGGGCCGACCAGCGGTCAGGCCGCCGGAACTTGTGGCTGCGCGCCCTGGACGCGGCGGGCATGGGCTACGACTCGTGACATGTTCTCCTCGGTAGCCGCGGACCAGGCCGAGGTCCGGGCGGCCCGGCCGGGCGACGATCTCATCGCCCGGCCCGACGTGGTGATGGACCGCGCGTTCACCGTGGCCGCGCCGCCCGCCGCGGTGTGGCCGTGGCTCGTGCAGCTGGGCAAGCAGCGGGCCGGCTGGTACCTGCCGGCCGCGGTCGAGCGCTTCCTGCCGCCCGGCCGCCGCGCCGCCCGCGGCATCCGGCCGGCCTGGCAGCGGCTCGGGCCCGGGGACGTGATCCCCGACTACGGCGGCCGGGATGAGACCTTCCAGGTGGCGGTCATCGAGCCGGAGTCCGCCCTGGTCTACCGGTCGACCCGGGGACGGATGAACGTGTCCTGGTCGATCACCCTGCACCCGGTCGCGGGAGGGAAGCCGGCCGCGGCGGGCGAGCATACCCGCGTGCACCTGCGGCTTCGGCTCGGGCCGGTGCGGCGTCAGTGGCTGGCCCGGACCGGGGGCGAGTTCATCGACGCGCTGACCATCGCCGGGATGGCGGCCGGGCTGAAGGAACGGCTGTCCGGTAACCAGCCCTGAGCGGCCCCCCGCGCGACGCTAGGAGGAGGGCGCCTGCGGGCTGAGCAGCCCGAGCGGGCTCGGAGCGGTGAACGTCACCCGGAGCACGGCCTGGCCGTTCGCCATGGTCTCGGTCACCATGCTGGCGGGGCGCAGCGCGGCAGTAAGCGTGGTGAGGTAGGTGCGGCCGGCCTTGACGTACGCGGCCGGGGGCAGCCGCCGCGCCGGGTCGTGCTCGGCCAGCTCGGCGTAGCGGAGCGGGACGCCGGGGCTCGCGCCCGGGGCATCGTTCCCGAATCGCACGACGCTGATCGGCTGATGCCCGGCCAGCGCGGCCAGCGCCAGCAGCAGCCGCGAGTCGACCGCGCCCGCCGTGAGCTGGGCGCTGGCCAGCGGCGTCACCGAGATCTGCGGGTCATGGAGCAATGCGGCGCCGGCCGTCTTGCGGTCAGCCAGGTCGGCGCTGAGCTTGGCCTGGTACGAGGTGGCTCCGCTGGAGGTGATCACCCGGACGGTGATCAGGGACGCGCCGGAGCCGAAGGATGCCAGGACGGCCGGCGCCCAGGCCGAGGCGAGGCTGCTGCCGAACAGGCTGAGGACGGCCGGGGTCTCGATCACCACGGCCGAGCCGAGCGGGACCAGCGAGGCCGGTCCCAGGACGAGTAGCTCGCCCGAAGGGAACCCCTGCCTTTCGAGCGCCGCGCACATCACCGGGTCACAGGAGACCTTGACATCGCGGCTGACCTGCTGGGCCACCCAGGTTGCGGCGGCGGCGCGGACCCTGGCCGCCTGCCGCGCGGCGGCGGCGCGGGCCGCGCTGCTTATCTGGGGGTGGCCGAAGAGCCTGACCGCCCCGAGCGCCAGCACCCCGATCAGCAGGACCATGGCCGCGAGCCAGGCCGTCCGCCGCACCCGGGACCGGCGCGTGGGTGGCCGTCGGCCCGCCGGCGCCTGGCCGACGGCTCCGGGCCTGACCGGAAGCGCGGGCTTGGCGCCGGACGGGGACTCGGCGCCCGGCCAGGATCTGACCGGAGGCGGCGGATTGGCCGCGTCGGGCGGCCTGGCGGTCCCGATCCACTGGGTGACGTCATCGGCGGCCTCCGGGCCGGCGTTGGCAACGCGGAGCGGCTGGGCGGGCGGCCCGGACCGGACCGGTAGCACGGCACTGCCCGGTGGCTCGGATCGGACTGGCGGCCCCGGGTCGGTCGCCTCGCCCTCCGCGGCCTGGTCCTGCCCGGTGACCGCCGCGGAGCGTTCAGCGGTAACCGCTGCCTGTATGCGCTGCCGTAGCTCGTCGGAGATCGCCGGGGAGGACGGAGCGGGCGCAGGCGGCCCCGACCGGGCCGCGCCCCGGACGCGCTGCGGCAAATCCCTACCGGGGTCCTCGTCTGCCATTCGGGTCAAACCCCCCTGAGTGGTACGCATATAGGGCGATGCGACCGCACGGTATAGCGCAGCACAGGATGGGCGGCTATTCAAGCAGGACAATGAAATTCGCGGGCCTGATTCTTTGCGTCGCAACACGATGCATCCCGGGCCGTGCCGAGCGGGCGGCAGCAGGGGTACTTTCTGCCGCTAAATTCGCTGAATACACCTCCTGTCCGCGAAATGGAGGTTACCGTCTGGTTTGCGGTGTCCGGATTCGTACAGAAGCGTTGCGTCAGGTGACACCTTCAGCACGGTAAGCCAGCGGCCGGGGGCGATTCCACGCGCCCCTGCATGGCTTGAAGTCAGGCAGGTGCCATCCATGGATCTAGGCGCGCCGATCCAGCAGCCGACGGAGGCGCCGGCGTCGGCCGCGCCCCTCACCGTGCAGGCGGGCGCGGGCACGCATGCCGCGCCCAGACCGCGGCCGGCGGCCAGGCCGCGGGTACCAGGCAACTGGCCGCTGCTGGTCGTGCTCGCCGTCCAGGCCGTGCTGTCGCTGCGGCTAGTCGGGGCGGACACGGCGTTCCAGGACGAGGCGCTGTATCTGTGGGCTGGCCATCTTGAATGGGCCCGGCTGCTGCACGGCACCCCGGTGCCGCCGTTCCCCTCGTTCTTCTCCGGGGCACCGGTCATCTACCCGCCGCTGGCCGCGCTGGCCGATAACGCCGGCGGCCTGGCCGCCGCCCGGATCCTGTCCCTTGCCTTCATGCTGGGCGCCACCGTGCTGCTGTGGGCCGCCGCCCGCCTGCTGGCCGGCCGGCGGGCCGCGTTCTTCGCGGCGGCGCTGTTCGCGGTGCTCGGGCCGACGCTGCACCTGGGTTCGTTCGCCACCTACGACGCCATGTCGCTGTTCGGCGTCGCCCTGGCTGCCTGGCTCGTCATCCGGGCCGGGGACCGGGCCGATGCGACCGGCTGGATGGCCGCCGCCGGGGCCGTGCTGGCCCTGGCCAACGCGACCTCCTATCCGACGGCCCTGTTCGACCCCGTGGTGCTCGTGCTCGCCCTCCTGACCGCGCTGCCCCGGCCGGGCGGCAAGCTCGCCGCGGCGCGCGCGCTGACCCTGCTGGCGGTCCTGGCCGTCGTGATCACGCCCGCGCTCCTGATCGGCGGTAGCCGCTACCTGCACGGGATCGACATCACCACGCTGACCCGGGCACCGGGTACGGACAGCCCGGTCAAGGTCCTCGTGCAGTTCTGGTCGTGGACTGGCGTCATCGTGGCGGCCGCCGCAGCCGGCGCGGTCATGGCCTGGGTCAGCCGCGCCGGGCGCGTGCAGGCGTGGCGGCTGACCCTGCTGGCTGGGGCGGCGCTGCTCGTGCCGGCCGAGCAGGCCAGCCTGTACACCACCGCCTCGCTCAACAAGCACGGGGCGCTGGGGGCCTGGTTCGCGGCCATGGCCGCGGGCTACGCGGTCGACCGGCTCATCGCCGCCGCACCCGAGGGGACCGCGCATACCATCACCAGTGCCGCCTGCGTGATCGCGCTCTGCTTCCCCGTCACCCTGGGCGCCACCCAGTCGTGGAGGTTCGCCACCAGCTGGCCGTCCTCCTCCGCCTTCACCGCGATCCTGCGGCCGCTGGCCGACGGCAGCAGCGGCCGGCTGCTGGTCGAGGATCCGTCGCTGGCCGAGTACTACCTGCCGTCCGGCAGCCAGTGGCAGCGCTGGTCGAGCACGCGGAACATCGTCCTGCCCTCCGGCGCTCCCACCGGAGGCCCGAGCGACAAGGCGGGAGTCGTCGGGGACGGCAACGCGGGCACCTACGCGATGTACATCGCCCAGGGTTACTTCTCCCTGGTCGCGCTGAATTTCACCGATACGAAGCCGCTCGACCAGAGCATCGCGGCCGACCTGCGGCGCAACCGCAGGTACCACATCATCGACGTCATCCCCTACGGTCCCGCCCCGGGTACCTACGTGATCTGGCGATACGAGCCGCCATCGTGACCGGTCAGCAGGCCGCCAGCACCGGGACCCTGGACTGCCCGGCCGGCCGTGGCCGTCCGGGCCTGGTTCCCCCTCGTCCGCCGGATGATGACGAGAAG
>CAWIUF010000065.1:0-20352 GCA_963839095.1 uncultured Actinomycetota bacterium
CACCCAGAACGGGCAGCGGCCGAACGGCTCACCGCACCCGCACCGCTCATCCCCGGCGATGCCCCGTTCCCAGAGATGGACGAGCTCGCCCACCGGGCTGACTCCGGGCAGCTGCCCGGCCAGCCGTTCGATCAGCGTGCTGCCGCTGCGGCCGAGACCGCCGACGTACAGCACGCGCACCTGTCCCCCCGACATGTGTGTGCCTCTCCCTAGTTGCCGTACGGCAGGAGGCAGATACCCGCGTAGCCGTAGACTCCGCCGCACCGGCTGGAACCGTCCAGGTTGTCGCTGGCGATCCACAGGCCGGCGCCGGTGAGCAGCATGTCGTCGGCGCCGAGGCCGCGGTCCCTGGTGGGGTTGAAGGTCACGGCCCCGCTGGCCGGGCTCAGCCCCGCCATGCCCGGCGCGCTGACCGCCCCCGGGCCGGCGAAGTCGCAGCCGCTCGGGTTGCTGGCCCAGCGCTCATGGCCGCCGATGTACACGGTGGAGGCGTCCGCCGCGACCGAGTACAGCGAGTCGCAGCCGGTGTAGTTCACCCACAGGTGGGACACGCTGGCCTGGGTGGCGGGGAACGCCGCGGCCGCGTCGCAGAGCCCGGTCCGCGGGGCCGAGCCGGTCGGCTGGTCGTAGGGGTGATAGCCGGTCGTCGCCACGTAGATCTTGGAGTCGTCCGGCGACCACGCGGCGGCCTGCAGGTAGTAGGGCTCGACGGTGGCGCAGGCGCCGCTGAACTCACTTGACGTCCACGGCGTCACCGTGGCAGTCGAGCCGGACACGTTCAGCATGAAGATCTGCTGCCGGGGCTGGCCGCCGACCGAGGTGAAGTCGCCCTCGACCAGGTCCAGCGTGCCGCCGTGGCTGAGCTGCTGGTTGTAGACCCGGGTCGCGTTCGAGGAGACCCCGGGGAACTGGTAGTTGCCGGAAATCGCCAGGTGCAGGAAGCCGTCGTCCCGCCCGGTCGTGGTGTTCAGGCTGGTGAAGTACGGGTTCGCCGCGCCACCGTTGATGGAGGTGAAGTAACCGCCGGCTAGCAGGTGGCTGCCCACCCGGATCAGCGTCTCCACCTGGCCGGCCGCGCTATGGCCGAAGGCGCTGCTGACCGCGCCGGTGCTGGTCGAGACCGCGGCGATGTTCTTCACCGCGGTCCCGTTCACCGAGGTGAACTGGCCGCCCAGGTAGGCGGTCGAGCAGTCCGCGCTGAACGCGATCGCGTTGACGGTGCCGTTCACGTTCGGGTCCCAGGACGTCATCTTGAACGGCGAGGCGGCCGCGAAGCTGAACGCGTTGTTCCTGGTGTAGCCGGTGGAGTAACGCTTGATCGAGGTAAAGCTCCCGACCGCGTACATGGTGCCGCCGCACTGCGCGAGCTGGCGCACCTGCTCCGTGCTGCCGGTGGTGGCCAGCTGCGGCGTGCCGGCCGCCGGGACGGACGAGACCGGCCCGGTGGCGGCCTGGGCCGGCAGCCCGGTCGCGGCGGCGACCACCGCGGTGGCTACCGCGGCGGCCGACGCCAGGCTCAACCGGACCCGGAAGCCCAGTCGGATGGATGTCATGTTCTCCCCCTTCATTTCGTGCTGCTGAGCCTTAGCTGGCCCCGCGGCCCTTGGCCGCGGCGGCGCCTGTCTTCCACAAGATCTGCAAGTCGAGGGCCAGTGACCAGTTCTCCACGTAGCGCAGGTCGAGCCGCACGGCCTCCTCGCGGCTCAGGTCCGACCGCCCGCTGACCTGCCACAGCCCGGTCAGGCCGGGCTTGACCAGCAGCCGCCGGCGGACGTCGTGGCCGTACCCGGTCACCTCGGACGGCAGCGGCGGCCGCGGTCCCACCAGCGACATCTCGCCGCGCACGACGTTGAACAGCTGCGGTAGGCCGTCCAGCGACCAGCGCCGCAGCCACTTCCCGGTGACGGTGACCATGGTGCGGAACTTGAGGACCTCGAAGGGCAGGCCGTCCTGGCCGATCCTGGTCTGCGAGCACAGCACCGGGCCGCCGTCGCGAACCACGATGGCGATCGCGATGACGGCCAGTACCGGGGCCAGCAGGCAGAGCGCGGCGGTAGCCGTCACCCGGTCGAAGATGCCCTTGACCGCCCGCTTGAGCCCGGTCAGCTCGGGGTGGTCCACGTGCAGCAGCGTCAGCCCGGCGGCTGGCCGGATCGTGGTCCGCGGCCCGGCCACGTCGAGCAGGGCCGGGGCCAGGCACAGGTCGGTGCCTTCTTTCTCCAGCTCCCAGGCGAGCTGGCGGAGCGTGGCGCCGTCCAGCCCGGGACAGGCGAGCACGGCTACTGTGTCGGTGCCGGTCTCGGCGGCTACCCGGGCGGCGTCGGCCAGGCCGCCGAGCACTGGTACGCCCGCGACCTCGGCCGTCGCGGTGCCGGCCACGCACGCGTTCACGACCTCGAGCCCGTGGTGCCGCTCCCGGTGCAGCCGGACGATCAGGTCGGCCACCGCGTCCGCGGGCCCCACCGCCGTCACCCGGCGCAAGAGCAGCCCGTGCTCGCGACGCCGGTGCAACTGCTTGCGCAGGCCGAACCGGGCCAGGGCGGTGGCGGCGGTCAGGCCGGGCAGCGCAATGAGGACGTAGCCGCGGGCGAAGTCCGCATCGAGGGCGTAGGACGCGATCGCGATCGTGGCGGTGAGACTGGCCGCGGCGCCCAGGATCCGCCGGAACTCCTCCGGACCCAGGCCGATGAAGCGCGGGTCGTAGCCCCCGGCCAAGGCCAGCCAGCCGATCCAGGCGAGCGGCAGTCCCGCGGTCGTGGCGAGGTACAGGAACGGCGCGGGCTGCCCGGCGAACCGGCCGAGCAGCGCGATCGCGGCGGCCAGCATCCCGCAGCTCGCGTCGGCCGCGACCATCCGGCCTTGGTAGCGGACCACCCAGGGTAGGGAATGCCGCCGGGGCAGCGCGGGGCGCCAGGCGAGCCGTTCCCGGTGCTCGGAAACCGTCACACTCCCTACCTCTCTATTAACATAGACACCACAAGAAACGAACTGGCGTTTCAGTGACAAACACCTCAGAGACAACTTGAGGCTACCGAACAGGCACGGAAAGTTGGCGAAAGAGGTTCTGTTTTCAACCTTCTTGCTACTTTCGCGCGCGAGAGTTCCCTTGCGATTACTCTAAGTAACGAAGCCGGGGTCGCCTTTGCCCCGGTACCACCCGTAGCGGGAACATTGTGAACATGCTGACCTGGTGTGAGCGGCGCTGACCGCGGGGCGGCCCCGCGGCGCCGGGCGGATCTGGGCGGACCGGGACCTCGACCGGCGCATCGCGGTACTCGCGCTGCCCGCGCTTGGCGCGATCGCCGCCGAGCCCGCCTACAGCCTGGCCGACACCGCCATCGTCGGGCACCTGGGCCTGACCCCGCTCGGCGCGCTGGCCATCGCGACCACCGCGCTGACCATGACCGCCTGGCTGGCCATCTTCCTGTCGACCGCGACCACCTCGGCGGTGGCCGGGCTGGCCGCCGGGCGGGAGCCCGGCCGGGCGTCACGCTCGGCCGGCGCGGCCTACCTGGTGGCGGCGGCCGGCGGGACGCTGGTCGCGGTCATCGTGATCGTGGCGGCCCCCTGGGTCGCGGTGCTGCTCGGCGCGCACGGCGCCGTGCTGTCGGGCTCGGTCGGCTATCTCCGGGCGTCCGCCGCGGGGATACCGTTCCTGTACGTGTCGTACGCGGGCAACGGGCACCTGGTCGGGCTGGCGAACGCGCGCACGCCGCTGCGCATCGCGCTCAGCGCCAACGTCCTGAACGCGGCCCTGGAGCTTTTCCTCGTCTACGGCGTGCACCTGGGCCTGCTCGGCTCGGCCTGGGGGACGGTCGCCGCCCAGGCCGTGACGGCCGCCCTGTACCTGGCCGCCTCCCGGCGGGCGGCCGTGCGGCTCGCCCGGCCCGGCCGGGCCGAGGTCACCGCCCTGCTGCGGGACGGGCACCGGCTGTCGGTGCGGACGATCGCACTCGGCGTGGTCCCGCTGACCACGACCGCGATCGCGGCGCGGCTGGGCCCGGTCGCGCTCGGCGGCCAGCAGGTCGCGATGCGGGTCTGGTATCTGCTGGCCCTGCTGCTCGACGCGCTGGCGGTACCCGCGCAGGTGTACGTCAGCTCCGCCCTCGGCGCCGGCGACCTGGACGGCGCGCGCCGGGTCGGGCGGCGCACCCTGCGGCTGGGCCTGCTCGCCGGGATCGGGCTCGGCATCGTCACCGTCGGGCTGGCGTTCTGGGTGCCGGCCCTGTTCACCCCCGACCTCGCGATCCGGCACGCCGCCACGGTGGCCCTGCTGGTCGCGGCGCTGACGCAGCCCGTGGCGGCGCTCGCCTTCGTGCTGGACGGGCTGATCCTGGGCGTCTCCGACTACGTAGCCATGCGCCGCGCGATGATCCTCGCCATCGGCGCCTACGTCCCGGTCGCGGCGCTGGTCCTGGCTTTCCACGGCCTCGGGCTGGCGGGGATCTGGATAGCCTTGGGCCTGTGGCTGGCGGCCCGCTCCGTCCTGCTCGGCCGCCGCTGGCAAACCCAGTTCGCGGCGGTGCCCGTCCCCGCGGAAGTGAGGTCCAGGTGATCATCTGGCTCAACGGGACGTTCGGTGCGGGCGGGTCCTGGTCCCCGTCGTCACGAGCGAGATCGCCCGGTTCACCGGCCAGCACCCGCCAGTGGCGGCTCGATCATATTGTCGGCTACCTGGCCGCTCGGGACTGGATGGCGGCCACCGCCGACGTGGTGATCGACTCCACCACCCGGTCAGTACCCGAGGTCGCCCGCTTGATCCGCGCGGCGGTCCCGCTCGGCGGCTGATCCGATACCTGGCTCCAGCTGCGGACGGCCAGGCGGAACCGTGGCGCCCCTCCACGGGCACCTAGGCTGGCCGGCATGAGGCTCGGGGTCGTGGCCGATGTGCACGGCAATGACGTGGCGCTGCGCGCGGTGCTGGCGGACGCGGACCGGTTCGGAGTGGACCGCTGGTGGGCGCTCGGCGACCTGGTCCTGTTCGGCCCGCGGCCCGCCGAGGTGCTCGAGCTGCTGCGGGGACTGCCCGGCCTGGGCATGCTGCGCGGGAACACCGACCGCTATGTCCTCACGGGGGAGCAGCCCGCGCCGCACGCTACCGTCGCCGACGCGGTCGGGCGCCTCGACCTGGTGGAACGCTATGCGGCGATGGCAGCGGGGATCGGCTGGACCCGTGGTGTCCTGGACCAGGCCGGCCTGCTCGGGGTCCTGGACGGCCTCCCGGCACAGCTGCGCCTGCCGCTCCGGAGCGGGGCGCTCCTGCTGGGCGTCCACGCGTCGCCGCGGGCAGACGACGGCCCGGGGATCGAGCCGGGCATCGCCGATGAGGAGCTCGGGCAGCTGCTGGCCGGATGCGGCGCGGATGTCGTCATCGGCGGTCACACGCACGCGGCGGCCGATCGCCTCGTCGGCGGCATCCGCGCCCTCAACCCCGGCAGCACCGGGCTGCCGCGTACCAGCGGCGTGGCGAACTGGCTTCTCCTGGACGATGACGGTGACGAGCTGGCCGTCACGCATCGCGGCGTGCCGTTCGACGCCGGTGCCGTGGTCGCTGACCTGCGTCGCCGGCGCCACCCGAACGCGGAATTCTTCGCCACCATCCTTACCGGGTCACGCCAGCTGTAGAGGGAAGATCACTGTTTTGTGAAAACTTTCACAAAGCGTTTCCGCGGAAACGCGCGGCGGGCGTGGCGCGGGGTCAGCGGCGCGGGCGGGCCAGGCGCTCGGCGGCCTGGACCACGCTGGCGCGGCGGCGGGCGTGCTCGGCCGGGTCGCTGTCGTCGGCGCCGGTGAGCATGCGGGCGAGTTGCGGGGCGGAGGCCCACCAGGCGGACAGCCCGATGATCATGAACACCAGGTGCTCGGGGTCGACATCGCCGTCGAGGACCCCGTCCCGCTGGGCGGCCGCGTAGGCCCGGGCCTTGACCTTGTAGTGCGCGGTGCGGTTCGCCTCGTCGGCGATCCGGCCGCCGGCCAGGCCTTCCCACAGCATCAGCCGGATCAGCTCGGGGTGGGCCGTGTGGTAGTCGAAGGTACGCCCGGCGAACTCGCCGATGTCCTCGAAACCGGGGACCGGGGCGACCGAGGCGGCGAGCTTGTCGAGTTCGTCGGTGAGCACCGTCTCGAACAGCGCCTGCTTGTCGCCGAAGTACTTGTAGAGGCGCTCCTTGTTGATCCCGGCCCGTTCGGCGATGCGGGCCATGGTGGTGCCGTCCGGCCCGTGCTCGGCGAATTCGGCCGTCGCCGCTTCCTTCAGGCGCCGGCGCGTTCCCTCGGTGTCCCACGCCATGCCAGCATTCTAGGCCACTGCAACTCCAACGTTGCGGTTGGCGTCACTGGAGGCTAGTATCGGAAACTGCAACCGCAACGTTGGAGATGGAATCCAGTGCAGGCAAGGAGAAATACGGACATGGCTGACAGCGTTCCCGGCGGAATCCTCAGGCTCGCCGACGACCTCGTCATCAGCCGCATGGGCTTCGGCGCCATGCAGCTGGCCGGGCCCGGGGTCTTCGGGCCGCCCCGCGACCGCGACCAGGCCCTCGCGGTCCTGCGCGAGGCCGTGGACCTGGGCATCACCCACATCGACACCAGCGACTTCTACGGGCCCTTCGTGGTCAACGAGCTCATCCGGGAGGCGCTGCACCCGTATCCGGCCGACCTGCGCATCGTCACCAAGGTGGGCGCCCGCCGCGATCAGGACGGCGGCTGGCACCCCTCGCTCGAGCCCGCGGACCTGGTGGCCCAGGTCCGGGACAACCTCGCGCACCTCGGCGTCGACGCCCTCGATGTCGTCAACCTGCGCCTGTCGCACGCGGGCACCGGCCAGGAGTCGGTCGCCGAGCCGTTCGGCGCCCTGGCCGAGCTGCGCAAGGATGGGCTGATCCGCCACCTCGGCCTCAGCGAGGCGTCCGACGTCCAGCTCACCGAGGCGCAGGGCATCGCCCCCGTGGTCACCGTGCAGAACCTCTACAACCTGGCCAACCGGAGCGACGACGCCCTGGTCGACCGGTGCGCGGCCGAGAACATCGCCTACGCGCCCTACTTCCCGCTCGGCGGCTTCACCCCGCTCCAGTCGGCGGAGCTGAGCGATGTCGCCGAGCGCCTGGGCGCCTCACCGCAGCAGGTGGCGCTGGCCTGGCTGCTGCGGCGCTCGCCCGCGATCGCCCTCATCCCCGGCACCTCGTCGGTGGCTCACCTGCGCGAGAACATCGCCGCGGCCGACCTGGTCCTGCCGCCCGAGGCGGTCACGGCCCTCGACGCCATCGGCCGGTAGGCTCACGCGGCCGCAGGGTGAACGCGCCCTTGACGGCGGAGACGATGGCCGGATGGCGTTTGCCAGCGGCTGGGGTCCTCGGCCAGCACGGTGACGACGTCCGGCCGTCCGTCGGCGGCTGCAGCTCGCCGGGCGAGGCCCTGAGCTGAGCGGTACCGTCAGCGGCTGGTCCCAGCGGACCTTGCCCGCGGCCAGGGCGCCCGCGCGTCGAGCACGTAGAGCTGAGGCGGCCGAGCGGCGCTGCGGTACCGAGATCATGCTGTGCAGCGGCAGGATCCGCCGCTGACCTTAGCCAAGGGCGGACCCAGGGAGCGACGCGCGGGGGCGTGTCGACGCCCGCAGGTGTGGGCGTCGGCCCGATGTTGGCCGGGCTGATCCGCAGCCAGCTGACCAGCGTGCCCGGCTCGGACCTGGATCGAGAGCAGGTCGAGGCGGATGGCGGCTTCCAGCCGGTTGAGCGCGGCCGGGCTGACCTGAGCAAGGAAGGCCGCGTCGAAGTGGGCGCGCACCTGCGTGTCGGACATCGGCAGCCGGGCCAGCTCAGCCAAGCCAGCGAGCTGCCCGGCCGGCCGCAGATCACCAGAGCGGAAACGACCAGGCAGCGAGCTATTCGAACGATCGATCGCCGGTAATCACGTCAAATGTTACGTTCAGTAATCATGACGGTACGCTTACGGTTACGCGCTGACGTCAATTCCAGGTTCGTCCGCGCGGAACAATCGTTACATCCCGCACATGCGTCAGTACGCGGGGCAATCGAGGCTGATGTTACTGCGGTCAAAACTTGGGGATCACATGGCGACACGAGCCCAGCGCATAGAGGAGCCATGATGAGCGTGCTGTCCTGGTTCAGGCGCATCGCGTGCGGGTGGCGGCCGCGCCGGGCGTCCCGGCTGGCCGGGTGGCTGCTGCTGGCCGTGGCGGCCGTCGCCGTCTGGCCGGTGGCGGCCGTGACGGGCGCGGGATGCATCGCGGCGCGGCTGCGCGGCTGGCCGGCCGCGCGGCTGGGCCGTCAGGCCGGCTGGGCGCTGCCGATGGCCGTCGTGTGGATCGCCGCCGAGTCGGCCCGCGGCTGGCGGGCGGTAGCGCTGGACCCGGTCCGGGACGGGGGCAGCGGCTGGCCGCACCTGACCGTGGCCACCGTGTTCCGGACGTTCCTGCTGGTCGCACCGGTCACGATCCCGGCCGGGCTGGCGCTGGCCGCGCTGCTGTGGGCGTGGCGGATCTATGTGACCACGACCGGGACCGGCGGCTGGCTGGCCTCCGCGCTGGTCACCGCCGAAGTCGGCCAGGCGCCCGTCCCCGAGGCGCCGATCGCCCAGGCGCCGGTGACATTGCCTGCCCCGCGCCGGGAAACTGTCCCGGTCACCCTCCGTCGCGAGGGCATCCCCGGGCCGGGAGTACGCCGGTGACCGGAGCCGGCCAAGATCTCGGAGCAGGGGTGCGGCGAGGGCGGATGGGCTGGCTCGTTCGGCAGCTTCCGGGGCGGATCTGGCGCGGGCGCCCGCTTCGCCTGCTGGCCCGCGCCCTGGTCACCTGCCTGCTGGCGCTGGCCGTGCTGCACCTCGTGGCCGGCCAGCCCGCGGCCCCGGCCCTGGTCACCGGCCTGATCACGTGGTTCGGCCTGACCGCCCGCTCGGACCTGGCGCCGCCGCGGGAACGGTAACGGCCGTCCCGGCCGGCCGGCGCGCCGTCCCGGCCGGGGCGGCCCGCTGCGGCACAATGCCACCAGGCCCCCTTCATGTATGAGATGAAGGGGGCCTTGATCTGTCCACAGCCTGTGCGTGCAATCCCGCTGGTCACCGGCCTCACGGTCGCAGTTATCCACTGCCCCGTCCACAGGTTGTCCACAGCTGGCCGGGCGTGTCCGCCGCATGGCCGGAGCGCCGGGCCGGTCGCCCGGAATCATCGCTGAGGAATAAGCGCGAAATACAATTGCTCCTTTCTGCGTGACGACTTACCATGGATTCATGACGACATGGCAGACGCTGAAACGAGCCGGGTACATGCACCCGAGCTCGTCACTCGACGCTGCCCTGTCCGGTAATCGGCGTGGCGTGGTTGTCGTGTAAGCGTCCATCAGGCACTTACCGGCAGCCGTCCCAGGGAAATCCCCCGGGGCGGTTTTCTTTTACCTGGGGATGAGCCAGCGGATAGGCATCTGGTCTCCAAAACCGGCAAAATGCAGGTTCGACTCCTGCCGTCCCTGCGTGCCTTTAACAGGCTTGGTTATTGACACGTCCATAGTGTGAGCACCATGCAACGGCAGGCCAAAGCCCCTGGCTGAGGCCTGCCCGTGGGGGTGACAGCTAAGGAGCGGGCGCGCCCTGCAAGCGTTGCCGTAGCCGGTTCGATTCCGGCCATCTCCACTTCAACGGGATGTGGTGTAAGGGTTAGCATGCCGCGCCTGGGACGCGGTCGACGGGGTTCGAGTCCCTGCTTCCCGACGGTGCGGATGTCGTTCAACGGCAGGACTTCAGTCTTCCACACTGATAATGAGAGTTCGATTCTCTCCATCCGCTCTCGGTGATAAAACGGCGCGCCGCTAGCTCAATGGTCAGAGCAGCAGCCTCTTAAGCTGACGGTTCGGGGTTCGAGTCCCTGGCGGCGCACGATGCGGGAGTGACGGGAACCGGGATACCTCGCGAGCTCAGACCTCGCGGCTTGCGCGTTCGAATCGCGCCTTCCGCACGCGGCGCTGCGGGGCCGGCCTGCAGGCCCCACACGGCTGTCGACCCTGGCCCCCGCGTAGGGCCGCGCGGTCCGGCGGTCGGCACCGGATGACGGCTCCGCGCTCGTACTCCAGCGGCTAGAGAGACCACTTGAGGACGCTGGACAGCGCAGGTTCAAGTCCTGCCGAGCGCACGTCGGCACCTGACGGCTCCGATGGGGAATGGGGTAACCGGCAGCCCGATAGTCTCTGAAACTATTAGTGCGTGTTCGAATCGCGCTTCCCCAGCTCACGCCCTTCGGACCGGCGTCCGCGGGTCCTCGGTAAGGACGCGTCGCCCGGATCGGCACCGGGGAAGGGCTCATGCGGCTGTAGCTCAGGGGTTGAGAGCACCACCTCGCCATGGTGGGGGTCACGGGTTCGAATCCCGTTAGCCGCTCGTGGAACTACAAGCGCAGGAGCGCCCGACCAAGCAGGTCATCGTCATCCGGCGCGACCTGCGGATGCGCCGCGGCAAGGAGATCGCGCAGGGCGCGCACGCCTCGATGGCCTGGCTAAGGCAGCGGATCATGCCGCACCTCACCCCAGCGGGCCGGGCGGACCAGGTGCAGTTCTCCGAGGCCGAACGGGCTTGGCTCGACGTCAGCATGCGCAAGGTCACCGTCAAGGTGGCTTCGGAGCAGGAGTTGCTCGACGTGTACGACAAGGCACTCGCGGCCGGCCTGGTCGTCGAGATGATCACCGACCGGGGCCTGACCGAGTTCGGCGGGGTCCCCACCCGGACCTGCCTGGCCGTCGGCCCGGACTACGACGACCTCATCGACCCGGTGACGGGCGACCTCGAGTTGTACTGATACCTGGAGCGTTGGCTCAGCGGCGACAGCAGCGCCCTGCTACGGCGCAGGGGTCCGGGAGGGCCCTCGCGGGTTCGAGTCCCGCACGCTCCTCGATGTTCCCACGGAGAGTGAACCTGCCAGGGCCGCAGGCGCCGTCCCGAAAACGGCTGGGCGCGCAAGCGCTGGCGTTCGAGTCGCCCGCTCTCCTCGACGAACCACAGCGAGATAGCTCAGCCGGTCAGAGCAGCGGTTTCATAAGCCGCAGGTCGTGAGTTCGAATCTCACTCTCGCTACCACGAGTCCCGGGCCGTTAGCTCAGCGGCAGAGCGGCGGGCTTTTAACCCGCGGCGTCCAGGGTTCGAATCCCTGACGGCCCACGAAAAAATGCCTCTGTAGCTTAACCGGACAGAGCAGGCGTCTTCTAAACGCGGGATGTGCGTTCGACTCGCACCAGGGGCGCGGCGCGTTGGAGTAGCGGTTATCTCACCTGGCCCTCAACCAGGAGAACGCGAGTTCAAATCTCGCACGCGTCACATCAATCACGGCCCCATCGTCTATGGGTAAGATCGCGGCCCTTCACGCCGCGGAACAGGGTTCGACTCCCTGTGGGGCTACCGGCAATTTCATGATCGCGAATCATCTTCAGTCCGCGCAGACTATAAATCTTTCGCGATCATGAAAGCACGCCCGATGGCATGTCGTTCAATTGGCAGGACGCCTTCCCGTTAAGAAGGTCATAGGAGTTCGAGTCTCCTCGTGCCAGCTCGCCGTCACCGCGGAAATACCACGCTCCTGTGGTGAAAAGGAGATCATGCCGGATTACGGATCCGGCGGTGGGGGTTCGAATCCCTCCGGGAGCGCTTCACGCTCGGCTAGCTCAATGGGAGAGCGCGCGGTTTACACCCGCGAGACGACAGAGGTTCGATTCCTTCGCCGAGCACGGTGGCCGTAGCTCAACCGGGCAGAGCGCCGGGCCGTGATCCCGGAGGCTGCGCGTTCGATTCGCGTCGGCCACCCCACGCCAGGGTCGCGCAATAGGCAGCGCAGCGTCCTGTAAAGCCGTCGGCCGTCCGGTCATTGGGGGTTCGAGTCCCTCCCCTGGCACGCATGTCCCGCGGCCGCCGTCTCGGTGGCCGCATGTCCCGGTGGCACGGAGATCCCGTGGCACCCAAGTCCCCGTGGCGCAGCAGGAAAGCGCGGCTGTTTCCGGAACAGCAGGTCGCCCGTTCGAGTCGGGCCGGGGACACCGCGACGCACGACTCGCTGGCGCGGGAGGCGGTCCGCAAAACCGCCGTGGCCCGGTTCGACTCCGGAGTGCGTCTCGCGGCCCGTGGTCCAACGGACAGGGCGGCGGTCCCCTGAACCGCCAGTGCGCGTTCGACTCGCGCCGGGCTGGCCCCGTCACCCCTGGGTGCTCACGCTGTGGACGCTGTCGGCCCGCCCCGCAGGCGGCGGATGTGATCGCTAACTTCATCGATGCGATTACTCTTGTCACCTTCTGTCATGCTTTGAAAACTTAGAGTGATGTAACCTGATTAGACGGGGTGTGACGGGTCTGGTTCTTTAGGGCCTTAAAGGGGGATTCGTGACAGGCGAAGCGCTGACTGCGTATGTCCACGCCAGCTCGTACGCCGGGTGAGCAGGCTTGCCTGGGTACTCGTACGCCGGGTGAGCAGGCTTGCCTGGGTACGGGCGGCCGTGGCGGCGGGGTTCGACACCCTGGCCTGGGTGAGCGGTCTTCTCGTCACGGCCGCGGCGGCGGGTCCGGAGGGGGCGCGGATGTCCCGGGCCGTGCTCGGCGGGGTGCCGGCGATCTTCGTGGTGGTGACCGGGTGCGGCCTGGCCGCCGGGTTGTACCGGCACCGTTACCTGCGCGGGAGCCGGGACGAGGTGCGGGCGGTGATCGTCGCCGGCGGCCTGGCCGCGGGCTGCCTGACGGGTATCTGCCTGGCGTTCGGCGGCGGCCGGCGGATACTGCCCGGGATCGTCCTGAACGCGGCGTTCGTGGTGGCGGTGATGCTCGGGGCGCGGTACGTGAACTTCGCCGCGCGGCTGCGGCCGCGGCGGCCCGCGCCGACCGCGGAGAAGATCATCGTGTTCGGGGCCGGGGAGGCGGGCGCCCAGCTGATCGGCCGGCTGGCCGCCCAGCCCGGCGGGGCGTACCGGCCGGTGGCCATCCTGGACGACGACCCGCTCAAGCGGCGGCTGCGGATCCATGGCGTCCCGGTCTGCGGCGGCCGTGCCCGGCTGGCCGAGGTGGCCGCCAGCACCGGGGCCCGGGTGCTGGTCATCGCGATCGCCGGGCGGAGCGGGCGGGTGATCCGCGACCTGACCGAGGCGGCGGAGGGCTGCGGACTGGTCCCGAAGGTGATCCCGTCGGTGCTGGAGCTGCTGACCGGCGGGGCGCGGATCGAGGGCGTGCGTGACCCGCGCATCAGCGACCTGCTCGGCCGCCCGGCCGCCACCACCGACGTGGCGGCGGTGCGCGAGTACGTGGCGGGCAAGCGGGTCCTGGTCACCGGGGCCGGCGGATCCATCGGCGCCGAGCTCTGCCGCCAGCTGCACAAGCTCGGGCCGGCCTGCCTGATCATGCTGGACCGGGATGAGTCGGCCCTGCACGCGGTCCAGCTCGCCCTGCACGGGCGGGCCCTGTTCGATTCCGAGGAGACCGTGCTGGCCGACATCCGCGACCGGCGCCGGATGGGGGAGGTCTTCGACCGGTTCCGGCCCGACATCGTCTTCCACGCCGCGGCCCTCAAGCACCTGGCGCTGCTGGAGCTGTGGCCGGGCGAGGCGGTCAAGACCAACGTCCTGGGCACGCTCGCCGTCCTGGAGGCCGCGGCCTCCAGCGGCGTCCAGTCGTTCGTCAACATCTCCACCGACAAGGCCGCGAACCCGATCAGCGTGCTCGGCTACTCCAAGCGGATCACCGAGCGGCTCACCGCCTCCATGGCGGCCCAGGCCGGCGCGACGTACCTGAGCGTGCGGTTCGGCAACGTCCTCGGCAGCCGCGGGTCGGTGCTCACCACCTTCTCCGCGCAGATCGCCGCGGGCGGCCCGGTCACCATCACCGACCCGGGCGTGACCCGCTACTTCATGCTCGCCGACGAGGCGGTCCAGCTCGTGCTGCAGGCGGCCGTGATCGGCCGGGGCGGTGAGGTGCTGGTACTCGACATGGGCCAGCCGGTGCGGATCGCCGACATGGCCCGGCGGCTGGCGGCCGGCGGCGGCCGCGAGGTCGACGTCGTGTTCACCGGCCTGCGGCCGGGGGAGAAGCTGGACGAGGACCTGTTCGGGCCGGGGGAGCACGATCAGCGGCCGTGTCACCCGCTGATCAGCCAGGTCCCGGTGCCCGGGCTGAGCCCCGGTCAGCTGGCCGGGCTCGACCCCGACGCCGATCCGCGGGCACTGCGGCAGGTACTGGCCCGGCACGCCGGTGCCCCCGGGTACGACGTGCTGGACGTCCCCGCCCGGGATCTCCAGGCGGTCCCGGGGCCCAGGACGCGCCCGGCCGCCTCAGCGCGGCGCTCCGGTTAGGGGGGCGGTGCCGCATGGGCCCAGCCAAGCTCGGCAAGCCTCGTCATCAGCCCGTCGAGCAGCGCGGCGGTATCGGCGTAGGCCCGCAGCGGGGCGCCGGCCGGGTCGGGCACGTCGTCGTCGGCCGAACCGCCGAGCAGCGACGCGCGTGCCCGGCCGTCGTGAGCGCGGGCCAGCCAGGCGGCGAACGGCTCGCCGGGGGCCCGCGGCCCGATCCGCTCGCCCCGCCGGATGAGCTCCTTGAGGGTGAACGCGCGCGGCCAGGCGGACGGCTCGGTGACCACGGCAAAGCGCAGGTTCTCCCGGGCCATGGCCAGCACCAGCTCGGCCTGGGCCAGGTCATCGGGCCGGGCCAGGCGGCTGCGGTGCGAGGCGATCTCGATCCCGTAGCCGGCCATGACGGTCACGGCGGCCGGGTCAGGCGGCGCGCCGTCGCCGAGCATCCCGGCCGAGCGGACCGGCACCGTCACGCCCAGCCGGTCCAGCCGCCGGGCCAGCAGCGGGGCGCCCATCGGCGAGCGGCACACGTTGGCTGTGCACAGCACGAGAACGCCGGCTTGCGGGCCGGAGCCCGGCGGCGGCCGCACTACCGGGACAGCACCACCGGAATCCATCACCATATTGCCGGAATACCTTTCCCGATAGCGCAAGGTTGGATTTCTCTGGCTTTAGACGGACATCGGGTAAATATATTCAGATAACGAGTATTATTGACACCGGATTACCTTGCATGGCACGAGATAAAACCGTAGTGCGGTCACACGTGCCGTATACTTAGAATTCCCTCAATATGTTCGGAACGCAATTCAGCTGTGACGGTTCCTGGGGGCTGCCACCGGCATTTTGCCAAGCAGAAGGACGCTTAATTATGGCCGAACTCGGCTCCGAGCCGTCGTTTCGTGCATACCTCCATGTCCTGCGCCGCCGGAAATGGTGGCTGGCGTCGATCACCCTGCTCGGGCTCGCGGCCAGCCTGGCGCTGTCGCTGACCGCGCACAAGCAGTACTCGGCCACCGCGCAGCTTCTCGTGCAGCCGTCGGTCACCGCGGCCAGCGCGGGCACCGTCCCGCCGCCGGTCACCCAGACCGACGTGGCCACCGAGCTGCAGCTGGTCACCAGCGCCCCCGTGGTCCAGGCAGTGCGCGGCACGCTGGGCAGCGCCCCCGCGGTGTCGGCCGCGCAAGTGACCCAGACGAACGTGATCGCGATCACTGCCACCAGCCCGATCCCGTCCCGGGCGGCCCGCATCGCGAACCTCTACGCGGAGGCGTTCGTGCAGTACCGCCAGCAGGTGACGAGCAGCAGCCTGGCCAGCGCCGAGACGCAGCTACGGTCGCAGATCTCCGCGCTGGCGAAGCAGATCAGTTCCCTTGGCGGTAATCCGACCTCCGCGGCGGCGTCGGCGCTGCTCAACCAGGAGGCGGTGCTGAAGGAGCAACTGGCCCAGATGCAGGTCAGCGGGGCGGCCAACACTGGCGAGGTGGCGCTGGTCACGCCCGCGCAGCTGCCGGTGGCGCCGAGCTCGCCCAAGCCGGTCCAGGACGCGCTGCTCGGCCTGGCCGCCGGGTTCGCCCTCGGCCTCGGCGCGGCGTTCCTGCGGGAAAGCCTGGACGACCGGCTGGCCTCCAAGGAAGCGGCCGAGCGCGCGGGAGGCGCGCCGGTGCTGGCGATGACCCCGCTGGTGACATCCGGGCGGCGGCCGGAGCCGGTGGTCACGGTGCTGGCCGAGCCGAGTTCCCCGGGTGCCGAGGCCTACCGGTCGCTGCGCACCTCGCTGCAGTTCGCCCGGCAGGAACGGCGGCTGCGGGTGATCGTGGTGACCAGCCCGGCGATCGGCGACGGCAAGACCTCCACCCTGGCAAACCTGGGCGTGGTCTTCGCCCAGGCCGGCGAGCGGGTCCTGCTCGTCTCCTGTGACCTGCGCCGGCCCAAGATCGGCGAGTTCTTCGGTATCGACGAACAGGCGGGCCTGACCAGCATCCTGCTCGGCGAGCACACGCTGGAGCAGGCACTGGTGCCGGTGCCCGGTGTCGACCGGCTCACCCTGCTGCCGGCCGGCCCGATCCCGCCGAACCCGGCCGAGGTGCTCAACGGCGACCAGGTGCGGGATATCGTCGGCCGGCTCCGCGAGCAGTTCGACCTGGTGCTCATCGACAGCCCGCCGGTGCTGCCCGTCACCGACGCCGCGATCTTGTCCCAGTACGCGGACGCCACGCTGATGCTGGCCGCCGCGGGCCAGACCCGGCGAGGCGACCTGCATCGCGCCGTGGAGAAGCTGGACCAGGTCGGCACCGCGATCCTGGGCATCGTGCTGAACAAGGTGACCAGGCAGACCAGCCGTGATTACGGCTACGGGAGCGGATACAGCTACAGCTACGGCTACGGGCGGCACAAGTACCGGCCGTTCAGGCGACGGGGGACAGCGGGGGCCGATGCGGAGCACCCGAACGGGAACAGCAAGCTGGGGGCCGCATCGCACACTGATCCGGCCTGAGCCGGGAGAGCGTGCCGGCCCGTTTCGTGCCTGGGGGGAGGGACCGGCATGCCCATGTCGGAGGGGCTTACCACGGTGCTCGCCGTCACCGCGTGCGGTGCGGTGGTCGCCGGGACCGAGGCCATGGCGATTCCGCTGCTGCGCCGGGCGGCCATCGTCGACGTGCCCGGTCGCCGTTCTTCGCACGCCGTCCCTACGCCGCGTGGCGGCGGGATTCCCGTCGTCGCCGGACTGCTGGTCGCGGCGGGGCTGATCGGCGGTCTCGACGCGACCGTCTTCGCCTCGGCCGTGGCCACGTTCGGGATGCTCGGGACGGCCGAGGACGTCCGCGGCCTGACCGTCCAGGGGCGGCTGGCCCTGCAGGCCTGCGGCGCCCTGATGATCGCCGTCCTGCTGGTCAGCGGCCTGGCCGCGCCCGTGCCGGTGCTGGCGCTGCTGGTCGTGCTCTGCACCGCGTGGATCACCGGGTTCGTGAACGCCTTCAACTTCATGGACGGCGTCAACGGCATTTCCGGGGCGCACGCCCTGGTCGCCGGGCTGGTCTACGCGGCCTGGGCTGGTGGCAGCATGACGGGTTCCTGGTCCCGGCGGGGGCGGCGGTGGCCGCGGGCGCGCTCGCCTTCCTGCCGTGGAACGCGGCCGGGCCCGGGTGTTCCTCGGTGACGCGGGCAGCTACGCGCTGGGCGCGGTGCTGGCCACGCTGGCCGCGTACGCGGTCCTGCAGGGCGTCCCGGTCGAGGCCGCCGGGCGGCCCCCTGCTGCTCTACGTCACCGACACCGCCTGGACGCTGCAACGGCGCGTCCGGGCCGGCCAGCGCTGGTCCGAGCCGCACCGCGGCCACGTCTACCAGCAGTGGTGCGACGCGGGGTGGTCGCACCAGCGGGTGACGGTGACCGCCGCGGCCACCACGGCCCTGCTCAGCCTGCTCGGCGTGGCCAGCCTGACCGGGTCGCCGGTGCTGCGCGCCGCCGCCGACCTGGCCGGGGCGTGTGTCCTCCTGACCTACCTGCGCTCGCCGGCGCGGCTGGCGGCCCGCGCCGCCCGCACCGCGCGCGAGGAGGTGGCCGCGGCGTGAAGATCCTTATCGTCACCCACTACTTCCCGCCCGAGACCGGGGCGCCGCAAGCCCGGCTGTCCGGCCTGGCCGCGGCCTGGGCCGCCGGCGGCGACGAGGTCACCGTGCTCACCGGCATGCCGAACCACCCGACCGGGATAATCCTGCCCGAATACCGCGGCGCCATCCGGCGCCGCGAACGGCGTGACGGGTACCGGGTGCTGCGCACCTGGCTGTACGCCACTCCGAACGAGGGGGTGGCCCGCAAGACCCTCGGCCACCTGAGCTTCATGGCCAGCGCCGTCTTGCTCGGCGCGCGGGCCAGCGGCCCGGCCGACGTGGTGGTGGTCTCCTCGCCCACCTTCTTCTCCATCGGCGCAGGCGCTGCGCTGGCCCGTCTCAAGCGCGCCCGGCTGGTGGTGGAGGTCCGTGACCTATGGCCGGCCATCATCGCCGAGCTCGGCGTGCTGACCAGCCGCCCGCTGATCCGGCTGCTGGAGCGGCTGGAACTGGCCGCGTACGCGGCGGCCGACACCGTGATCGTGGTAAGCGACGGCTTCCGCGCCAACCTGATCGGCCGCGGCGTCCCGGCCGCCAAGGTGCACACCATCCGCAACGGGGTGGATCCGGCGGAGTTCGACCCGGACGCCGCGGCCGACCCTGAGCTACGGGCCGACCTCGGCGCCGGCCCCGGCGACTGCCTGGTGCTTTACGCCGGTACCCACGGCATCTCGCAGGGGCTTACCTCGGTGGCCGCCGCCGTGGGCCGGCTGGACGGCGAGCCGGGGATCAGGTTTGCGTTCGTCGGCGAAGGCGCGGACAAGGCGCGGCTGGAGCAGTGGGTCGCCAAACGCGGCCTCGGCCGCGTCACGCTGCGGCCCGGCGTGCCGCACCAGCAGGTCCCGGCGTTGCTGGCCGCGGCCGACATCTGCCTGGTCCCGCTGCGCGACGTGCCGCTGTTCTCGTCGTTCATCCCGTCGAAGATGTTCGAGTACCTGGCCGCGGGCAAGCCCGTCGTGGGCGCGCTGGCCGGCGAGGCCGCGCAGATCCTGCGCGAGGCCGGGGCCTGCGTCGTGCCGCCCGGGGACAGCGAGGCCCTGGCGGAGGTCATCAGGACGCTGGCCGCCGACCCGGCGCGGCGGGCGGAGATGGGCCGGCAGGGCCGCTGCTACGTGGGGAAGTACTTCGACCGCGGCAGCCTGGCCCGGCACTACCGCAAGCTCCTGGGGGACCGACGGTGAAACTCTTCGTCCTTGGCGGGAGCGGCTTCCTGGGCGGGTACGTGATCCGCGCGGCGGCCCGGGACGGCTACCAGGTGCTGGCGCTGGCCCGCAGCGCGGCCGCCGCGGGCATGGTGGCGGCCCGCGGCGCGCAGCCGGTCGCCGGTGACCTCGCCGACCCCGCCCAGCTGGACCAGGCGTTCGCCGTGCCGCCGCGCAGGGTTGCGACGTGCTGGTCTGCCTGGCCTCGCTGGGCTTCGGGCCCGGCCCGGCCATCGTGGCCGCCGCCGAGGAGGCCGGGATCAGGCGGGCCGTCTTCGTCTCCACCACCGCGGTGACGACGGCCCTGCACCCGCCGACCAAGCAGGTCCGGCAGGCCGCGGAGGAGCAGATCCGCCGCTCCGGCCTGGACTGGACGATCCTGCGGCCGACGATGATCTACGGCGACGCCGGCGACCGCAACCTGTCCCGGCTGCTGCGGCTGCTGACAAGACGCCCGTGCTGCCGGTCCCGGGCCGGGGCACGGCCTGCACCAGCCGGTGCACGTGGCCGACGCCGCCGCCGCCGTGCTGGCCGCGGTGCAGCGGCCGACCGCGGGCGGCTCGCTATACAACGTGGCCGGGCCCGAACCTATCCCGTTCGGTGAATTGCTGCGGACCTGCGCCCGTGCGGTCGGCAGCCGGACCCGGCTGCTGCCGGTCCCGCTCGCTCCGCTGGTCCCGCTGGCCCGCGGCTACGAGCGGCTCAGCCGTCACCCCCGGCTGCGTGCCGAGCAGCTGCTGCGCCTCGGCGAGGACAAGGCCTTCGCGATCGACGACACGATCCGCAACCTCGGCTACACACCGCGTCCGTTCGCCGCCGGCATCGCCGAGGAAGCCCGCCTCCTAGGCATGGCCACATGACTCCCGCCGAAGTCGCCCGCCTGAGTCGCACCGTGGCGCATTTGCGGCCGACCCAGGCCGTGTACCGGGTCCGGCTGCGCGTCCAGCAAGGCCGGGCTGCGCCGGTTTCCGAGCCGGCGGGCCGGATCCTGGCCCGGCCCGAACCCGTCGGTCGCGGCCGGCTGGCCGGACTGCGTTCGCGCCCGCTGGACGCGCACACCCCAAGCTCACTGGCCCTCCGCGTCTCGAGCGCGGGGCCGAGAAGCTCACCCTGCTCGGCGTGACCCGCCACTCCCCCCCGACGACGACTGGCAGCACGCCTGACGCGCCCCGGCTGTGGCGCATTCCACCTGCACTACTGGGATTGGGCCTGGGGCCTGGCGGC
>CAWIUF010000066.1:0-151129 GCA_963839095.1 uncultured Actinomycetota bacterium
GGGCTTGGTGTTGCGCATGACCAGGGTGGCCAGGACGGCGGCGGCCAGGACGCCGATCGCGCTGACCGTGAAGGTGACCGACATCGAGGCGGTGAAGGCGGCCTTGGCCGCGTGGACCAGGCCCGCGTCGCCGTGGGCGGCGGACAGGGTGCCGGCGATCGAGCCGCGGGCCTGGGCCGGGCACGCCCGCCGGCAGGTGCCGGGCGAAGCCGCTGGCCAGCAGCGAGCCGAGGATGGCGATGCCGAGCGCGGTGCCGGCCTGCTGGATGGTGTCGTTCAGGGCCGAGCCGACGCCCGCCTGCTCGGCCGGGATGGTGCTCATCAGCGCGCCGACCGCGGCCGGCATGGCCACGCCGGCGCCGAGGCCGAGCAGGCCGAGCGCGACCGCCGGGACCGCGAAGCCGGTGCCGGCCGAGACTGTCGTCAGCAGGCCGAACGAGGCGGCCATCACGAGCATCCCGGCCAGCACCGGGATGCGGGGGCCGAGCTTCATCGTGAGCTGGGCCCCGGCCACGTTGCCCGCGATCGCGGCCACGGCCAGCGGCACGAAGGCCAGGCCCGCCTTGACCGGCGAGTAGCCCAGCACGAACTGCAGGTACTGGGTGAGCACCAGCAGCAGGCCGCCGTTGCCGATCTGCAGCAGGGCCAGCGACAGCGAGCCGCCGCTGAAGTCGCGGTGCCGGAACAGGTCCAGCGGGACCATCGGCTCGGGCGTGACGTGCTCCCAGACCACGAACCCGCCCAGGGCGACGACGGCCACCGCCAGGGTGAGCGCCTGCTGGCCGCCGAACGCGCCGTGCGGCGGCAGCTCGATGATCCACCAGACCAGGGCGGTCATGCCCGCCGCCGACAGCACCGCGCCGAACGGGTCGGGCTTCCGCCACGGCCCCCGGGACTCGGGCATCAGGGCCAGGGCCGCCACGATGGCCAGCGCGACGACGGGGATGTTGATGAAGAAGATCGAGTGCCAGGAGAAGTGCGCGATCAGGATGCCGCCGAGCACCGGGCTGCCGACCAGGCCGACCATGGCGACCGAGGTCCAGGCGGCCATCGCCTTGGGACGTTCGGTCGTCGTCGAAGACGGTGATCATGATCGACAGCGTGGACGGCATGATCAGCGCCCCGCCGATGCCCATCGCGACCCGGACGGCGATCATCTGGGCCGGGTCGGCGGCAGAACGTCGCGGTCAGCGACGCCGCGCCGAACAGCACCAGCCCGATGATCATGACCTTCCGGCGGCCGAACCGGTCGCCCAGGCTGCCCGAGGTGAGCAGCAGCCCGGCGAACACCAGGATGTAGGAGTCGAGGATCCACTGGGTGTCCTGCGCGCTCGCGCCCAGGTCCTCGGTCATCTGGGGCACCGCGACGGTCAGCGCCATGCTGTCCACCACCAGGACCAGCGAGCTCAGGCAGAGCACGACGAGGATCCACCAGCGGCGTGGATTGCGGGTCAGCAGTTCGGTGAGGTCGCCTGGTTGCGCACACTGTTCTGTCATAGCGCACACTGTACGCATCAGCGCACAGTGTGCGCAAGGCCCAATGCTGTACGCTGGACGCGAACGGTGTGCGCAGGGAGGCGCTGGCCGGCCGATGCGGAGGTGGGTTATGGCTACGAAGACCAACCCCGTTCCGTCGGTATGGGCTCGGCGCGCGCGAGCCCGATCAGCCCGCCCTCAGCCGGGCCGGGATCGTCCGCGAGGCGATCGTCATGCTGGACGCCGAGGGCGTCGACGCGCTCAGCATGCGCAAGCTCGGCGCGCGGCTGAACGCCGGCGCGACCTCGCTGTACCGGCACGTGGCCACCAAGGACGAGCTGATGGAGCTGGCGGTGGACGAGGTCGTCGCGGAGATCACCGTCCCGGCCGCCGGCGGCCCCGACTGGCGGGACGCCGCGCCGAGGCGGCCAGGTCCTTCCGGGCGACGGCCCTGCGCCACCCGTGGCTGTCCTCGGTCCTCGGCCAGGCGGGCCTGGCCTACCTGGGCCCCAACCTCATGTCGCTATCCGAGCGGCTGGCCGCCCTGTTCGTCACGGCCGGCTTCCCCGAGCCGAGCGGCGCGATCGACGTGGTGCTGTCGTACGTCATCGGCATGAGCACCACCGAGGCGGCCTGGCTCACCACGGTGGCCCGCTCCGGCGAGACCGAGGCCGCGTTCATCGCCGCCTGATGCCCGCCGCGCCGCAGGCCGCGGCCGGGCACGACCACCTGGCCGAGCCTATGCCGCGCCGCCGCCCGACCCGGCGGAACTGCGGGACACCAAGTTCGCCAACGGCCTGGAGATCGTGCTCGACGGCCTGGCCCTGCGCCTGCCTGGGTGAGCGCCTGCCCGGGTCAGGCGGCGGACTGGGCGTTGTCCAGGATGGCCTCGAGAATCTGGTTGTGGAGCGACTCGATTCGTTCGGTCCAGATCGCCTCGTACCGGCCGGTGGCGGTGCCCTCGACGGTGTGACGCAGGAGCGTGCCGTCCTCGGCGGGGATCAGCTCGAACCAGTGCCCGGCCTGGAGCTCAGCCGGGCTGACGACGCGGAACGCCCGGACGGCGCCGGGGCGGTCGCACTCTTCCCAGAGCATCAGGCCGGCGTCGTACTGGCGGCCGGGCTGTGGCGTGGGCACGGGTGCGAGGCGGGCGGGCCAGATGAGGTCGAAGTCGGCGACGAGGGCGGCGATCCGTTCTGGTGGCGCCGCGATCAGCCGTTCGTGGCGATTGAAGATCTTCATGGCCTTGAGACGCGGCCGCGTGCCTTCGCGTGACGGCGTCAGGGCGAGCCGTACAGGCCGGGGCCGGTGAGGTCCAGGTCGCGGAGGAACGAGCGGGCCGCCTCGTAGGAGGTCTCGATGAGCATGCCGGTCTGGCGGAAGTCCAGCGGGGAGACGCGGAGCGGCTCCGGGCCGTGCAGGTAGACGACCGGGACGTTGGCGGCGACGAGCGGGGCTTCGAAGGCCGGCTGGGCGCGCATGGTGACCAGTGCGGTGTAGAACAGCACGTCGGCGAGCGTGGCGGGCGGGTCGGGGACGTGGCCGGGGAGTTGCAGTCCAGGACGACGAGGGAGCGGGCGCCCATGGCCAGCGCCTGCCGCATCGGGACGTTGGCGACCAGGCCGCCGTCGTAGAGCCGCAGCGGGCCGATGCCCACCGGCGGGAAGATGCCCGGTATGGCGGAGCTGTCCAGCAGCGCGGGCAGCAACGGGCCGTCGCTCAGGACGTGCGCCCGGGCCGTGGCGATGTCCATCGCCATCGCCGTGAACGGCAGCGTGAGGTCGGCGAACGTGGCGTCGGGCCCGAGGAAGTCGGCGATCACGGTGGCCAGGCCGGTGCTGGGGAACAGGTGGGTCTTGACGTGCTGCAGGTCGAGGGCGACGACCGCGCCGTTGAGTGACCCGACCGAGGTGCCCGCTACGATGCCCGGCGCGATGGCGTGCTCGCTGAGCGCCTGCAGCATCCCCACCTGCACCGCGCCCAGGCTCGCGCCCCCGCCGAGCACGTACCCCACCGGCCGGGGCAGGTCCGCGATGCCCATGTCTGCCTCCGTGGCTCTCCGCTAGCCGGCTCGACGCTATCGATCATGCCAGCCTGGAAGCGACACCACTCACGCCGGTACCACAGGTAACAATCCCGCGCCTCAGCGAACGGAACGATTACGTGGGCCCTTACCGATTCTCACGCACCTAATTCCCGATCGGCCGACGCAGTTCCATGATCACGAAGGATTTGTACCGCATAGTCCTTCGTGATCACGTAACGCCTGGTCCTGGCTCCGAATCTGGCAATGACATCTGTCGCTGCAGGCTCATTCACCTCGCATTTCAGGTGCTTTTATTAGTGATCACGTTATCGTGGATAGTTACCCCCTTTTCCCGCAGGTTACGATCCGCCCTGGCGGCTGGCAGGTTCGGGTGTGTTGCCGGCGGGGAGGGTGGGGTCCTGGTGAGTGGTGGCGAGGCGGGCCGGGAAATACTCCGGTGGATCCGCACTATCCGGAGGGAATGAAGCCCCCTGGGGGTCAGGATCCACCGGGTAGTGCGGATCCACCGTGTTAACCGGGACGCCTGCCGGCTGCCGGTGCCGCTGGTACGGGAATGACCCGGGCAGGCGGCCCGCCCTTGGCCCGGTGCGGGGTCAGAGCTGGACCGTCGTCTCGATGGCCAGGCGGCGGGACTGGCTTACGGTTTCCCATTCGGGGCCCTTCCCTTCCCGCGGATTATGGTCCACGATAACCGCGGCTGTTGAAGCAGTTACGCGTGGTGCGATCGGTCGCGGCAGGAATCGTGCGGCTTATTTCTGGACGACACCTTGCCGTCAGGTCGATGCTCCGGAGCGGTTAAGGGCCGGCGCCGCGGATTGTGCCGGGGCTGGCGGCGGCTGGGTCAGGCCGGGGCGAGGAGGGCGCCGCGGAGGCGGGTCAGGTCATCGGGGGTGACGTCGACGTGGGGACTGATCCGGAGCAGGGGCTCGGTCATGTCCAGGGGGGCGCGCAGGACGGTGCAGGCGGTGGTGACGATGCTGTGCTCGTCCAGCAGGCGGGCGCGCGCCGCGGTGACGTCCTGGCCGTTGGCCGCGCGCAGGGCGACGATGGCGGAGGGGGCGTCCAGCGGGTCGGCGACGGCCCAGCCGGGCAGGCCGGCCAGGGCTTCGCGGGTCTGGCGGCCGGCTTCGGCCAGGCGGGCCCAGATCAGGGACGGCCCGGTTTCCAGGTATTCATCGACCGCCGTGCACAGGCCGATCCAGGCGGCTACGTTGGCCTCGGTGATGGCGAGCAGCCGCAGGGGGCTGGCGTCGGCGGGCTGGCCGGAGCGGTAGAGCTGCGGGGTGCTCACCGTGAGGCGGTCCCACCAGGGCTCGGTCACCCCGAGCAGGCCCACGCCGCGCGGGCCGGTGAGCCACTTGCGGCTGGTGGCGTAGATGGCGTCGGCGCCGCAGGCGGTGTCTACGTGACCGAGGGCCTGGGCGGCGTCCACCCACAGCGGCACGCCCGCCGCGCGGCACAGTCCGGCGGCCGCCGCGACCGGCTGGACCAGGCCGCGGTGCGAGGCGACCTGGACCAGGTGGACCACGTCCGGCGGCGTGGTGGCGAGCGTCCGTTCCAGCGCGATCAGGTCGATCGCGCCGTCGCCGTGCACCGCGAGCTGGGTGACGCGCAGCTTGCGGGCGGCGAAGGCGTCCAGGTTCGGTCCCCACTCGGACGGGGCCACCGCGATGGCGGCGCCCTGGGGCAGCGGCCAGATGTCCAGCAGGGCGCCGAGCGATCCCTCGCCGCTGCGGGTGAACGTCACCCCGGCGGCGGGGACGCCGAGCAGGTCGCCGAGCGCGGCCCGGCCCGCGGCTGAGTACCGGCTCGGCTTCCGCCGCGGCCACGTAACCGCCGGTCGCGGCCTCACGCTCGGCGTGCGCGGCGGCGGCCGCGAGGATAGTGCGGGAGGACCGGCCCGCGGCGGCGGTGTCCAGGTGGAGCCGGGCCGCAGGCGGGCGGTGATCCCGCCACCAGCCCCAGTCCGAGCCGGTCACTTCTCGAAGGCGGCCTGGCCGGACGAGGCCGGCTGTTCAGCTCCGGATAGTTCAGTCTCGGATTCGGACTTTCCCGATCCGGATAGTCCAGGCTCGGATAGTTCGGATCCGGATAGTTCGGAACTGGAATTTACGGTTTCGGAGCGGTCGGCTGCGCTGTCCTGGCCGGCCTGCGCGTCGGGCCGGCCGACGCGTCCAGGCCTGGCCGACGCGTCCACGCTGGTTTCCGCGTCCACGCTGGCTTCCGCGTCCAGGTTCGCGGCCGCGGCGGCGGGGTCGGGGTCGACGCTTTCCACCGGGGCGGGGCGGCGCTGGCTGCGCCAGAACCAGAACAGGCCGATCAGCGCCAGGGCCGAGGCGATATAGGTGTTGAGGCGCAGCCCGAGGAAGTAGACCGAGGAGTCGATGCGCAGCGATTCCTCGAAGATCCGGTAGGCCGAGTAGCCGAACACGTACAGCGCGAACAGCCCCGGGGCCTTGATCTTGCGGTGGTGGCCGAGCCAGACCAGCACCGCGGCCCAGGCGAAGTCGAAGATCAGCTCGTACAGGAACGTCGGCTGGAACGTGCTGGCGTTCAGGAACTTGGCGGGGATCCCGCCGGACGCCCGGTACTGGAACGGGATCTCCAGGCCCCAGGGCAGCGACGTCGGGCGGCCGAAGAGTTCCTTGTTGAAGTAGTTCCCGATCCGGCCGATGCCCTGCGCCACCAGCAGCGCGGGCGCCACCGCGTCCATGAACTGGGCCGTGGTTCACCCCGAGCCGGCGCAGCCGCCACAGCCCGACCACGGTGGCCAGCGCGATGCCGCCCCAGATGCCGAGCCCGCCGTCCCACACCGCGAACACGCCGTACCAGACGTGCGGGATGTCCATCGGCGTGGTGATGTCGAAGTAGATCCGGCCGCCGATGATCCCGGCCGGGACGCTCCACAGCGCGATGTCGCCCACGATGTCGGGGTTACCGCCGACGGCGCGCCACCGCCGCCTGGTGATGATGATCGCCAGGGCGATACCGACCAGGTACGACAGGGCGTAGAAGTGAACGACCAGCGGGCCGATGTTGAAGCTGTTGATCGGCGGACTGGGGATGTGTGCAGGCAGGGCCGACGCCATAAGGGCGAGCGTACACCGGCCCGGGGACCGCCTATTACGTCCATTTCCACGGATCACGCCGCGAATACGACGACGCCCGGGGACACCGTGCAGGGTGTCCCCGGGCGTGTCAGGCCGCCCGTTCGGGATGAATTTATTCGGTGTCGGCCCCGCTGGTGACGGGGTCGGCTGCGCTCGCTACGTGCGCCGGGACGCTGGTGATGGGCGGTACCGGCGGCACGGTGCTCGACTTGTCCGGGCGGCCGGCCAGCCGGTAGACCTCGGAGCCGTCGACCGTCTCCACCTCGAGCAGCAGGTTGGTCAGCGCGTCGAGCTCGGCGCGGTGGTCGCTGAGCAGCTGCGACGGCGCGCTGCTCGGCCTGGCGCAGCAGCGCGGCGACCTCCTTGTCGATCTCGGCCTGGGTGGCCTCGGCGAACGGGCGGCTGGACATGGGGCCGCCACCGCCGCCGAGGAACACCGAGCCGCCCTCGGGGTACCCGACCGGGCCGAGCACCTTGGACAGGCCGAACTCCCTGACCATCTTGGTGGCCAGGTCGGTCGCCCCGGCCAGGTCGTTGGCCGCGCCGGTGGAACCCTGGCCGAGCACGACCAGCTCGGCGGCCCGGCCGCCGAGGCGGACGGCGAGCGAGTCGTGCAGGTAGTCCTCGGTGTACATGTGCCGCTCGACCAGCGGCAGCTGCTCGGTCACGCCGAGCGCCTGGCCCGCCGGCAGGATCGTCACCTTGGCCACCGGGTCGGTGTTGTCGGCCAGCGCGGCCACCAGGGCGTGGCCGGACTCGTGCACCGCGACCGCCTGCTTCTCCTCCGGCAGCAGCACGTTGGAGCCTTCGCGGCGGCCCAGGATGATCCGGTCCCTGCGCCGAGCTGAAGTCCTCGGCGGTGATCGTCTCCCGGTTGTCGCGCACGGCGAAGATGGCCGCCTCGTTGGCCAGGTTGGCCAGGTCGGCGCCGGAGAAGCCGGGCGTGCCGCGGGCCACCGCGTTCAGGTCCACGTCCGGGGCCAGCTTCTTGCCGCGGCCGTGGACGGCGAGAATCGCGGCTCGTTCGGTGACGTTCGGCAGCGGGATCGTGACCTGGCGGTCGAACCGGCCGGGCCGCAGCAGGGCCGGGTCGAGGACCTCGGGCCGGTTGGTGGCCGCGAGGACCACCACGCCGGCCGACGGCTCGAAGCCGTCCATCTCGGCCAGCAGCTGGTTGAGCGTCTGCTCGCGCTCGTCGTTGGACACGACGGCGCCCGAGCCGGCCCGGCGCTGTCCGATGGCGTCGATCTCGTCGATGAAGATGATGGCGGGGGCGCGCTTGCGGGCCTGCTCGAACAGGTCACGGACGCGGGACGCGCCGACGCCGACGAACAGCTCCACGAAGCTGGACCCGGTGACCGAGAAGAACACCACGCCCGCCTCGCCCGCGACCGCGCGGGCCAGCAGCGTCTTGCCGGTGCCGGGCGGGCCGACCATGAGCACGCCGCGGGGTACCAGCGCGCCGACCCGGGTGTACCGGTCGGGCTTGCGCAGGAAGTCCACCACCTCGGCGATCTCGGACTTGGCGCCCTCGTACCCGGCCACGTCGGCGAACGTGGTCGCTGGGCCGCTCCTCGTCGAAGACCTTGGCCCGGGACTTGCCGACGCCGAGCGCGCCCTGCAGGCCGCCCGCCGCGCCCTTGGACAGGCGGCGGAAGAACCAGACGAACAGCAAGATGGGCAGCCCGAACGTGATCAGGTAGATCAGCACCTCGGTGCCGAAGCCCTGGCCGGTCGGGGCCCCGGACATCTGCACCTTGTTGCTTCTGCAGCGTGCTGATCAGGTCCTGCCCGACCTGGGGCGGGACGACCACGGTGAAGCTCTTGCCGTTGGTCAGCGTGCCGCTGCTGGTCGCGCCGACCGCGCCGAGCTGCACCGTCTTGACCTGGTGGGCGGACACGTCGGACAGGAACTGGGTGTAGCTCAGGCTGGTCGACGGCGTGCGGGTGGGCAGCAGGAACCAGAGGGCGAAGATCACGACGAGCATGATCGGCCAGATCCAGTTCCGCCACGTGGGCGGCGGTGGCGGCGCGGTTGGCTTGGGTTTGTCGCCGGGCGGTGGCGGCGTGGCTTGCTTACTCATAGCGGCTCCTTGTGGTGCCCAGTATGCCCAATAGTCGAGACACCGTGATCAGCGGAAAGCTTCCTGGCTTAGGCGGATGCACAGCAGACCATCAGCGAACGTTCAGGGAACCAGGACGGCGGCGCCGTCGAAGGCGCCGGCCTTCAGGTCGCGCAGCGCCTGGTCAGCGTGGTCGAGCGGGTAGGGATGCACGGTCACGGCCAGCTTGTGGTCGGCCGCGAAACCGAGGAACTCGCGCGCGTCTTGCGCGGGTATTAGCGGTGACGCTGCGCAGCTGCCGCTCCTGGAACAGGTGCTTGGAGTAGTTGAGGGGCGGGATGTCGGACAGGTGGATGCCCGCGACCGACAGCGTGCCGCCCCGGTCGAGCGCCTGGAGGGCGGGCAGGACCAGGTCGCCGACCGGGGCGAACATGATCGCCGCGTCCAGCGGTTCCGGCGGCAGGCCGTCGGCGTCGCCCACGGACGCCGCGCCGAGTTCGGTGGCGAGCTGCTTCGCTTTCTCGCCGCGGGTGAGGACGTGGATGGTGGCGCCGCGGGCCAGCGCCACCTGGGCGGCCAGGTGGGCGCTGCCGCCGAAGCCGTAGATGCCGAGGCGGCCGTTCTCGGGCAGCTCAGCCCGCTGGAGGGCGCGGTAGCCGATGATGCCGGCGCACAGCAGCGGGGCCAGCTCCTCGTCCGGGTAGCCGCCCGGGAGCCGGTGCGCGTAGGCCGCGGGGACCGTCATGTACTCGGCGTAGCCGCCGTCGGCGTCCCAGCCGGTGTACTGCGATGCCGGGCAGAGGTTCTCGGCGTCGCGCAGGCAGAACGTGCAGGTGTTGTCGGTGGAGCGCAGCCAGGCGGCGCCGGCCCGGTCGCCTTCTTTGAAGCCCTGGGCGTTGTCGCCCAGGGCCGCCACTTCCCCGACCACCTCGTGGCCGGGGGTTACGCCGGTTTTATGGGGCGGCAGGTCGCCCTCGGTCACGTGCAGGTCGGTCCGGCAGACGCCGCAGGCCAGGACCCGGAGCAGTAGCTCGCCGGGTCCTGGCCGCGGTACGTCGTCGTCGGTGATGCAGGCGCAGCGGGTGGCCGGTGACCGGCCCCGGGCTCTCCACGTGCCAGGCTCGCATACGTCGCACGTTACTCCCGGGGCTTCCGGCCGCGCGCCCGTGGATACCACGGGCGGCATGCCTGGGGTTACGCCTCCTTACGGGGCTCGCCCCGGTACGTGCCGAACGACCAGCGGTTCCCCTCGGGGTCGGCGGCGGCGAAGTCGTGCGAGCCGTAGTCGGTATCGGTCGGCTCCATGATGATCTCCGCGCCGGCCGCCTTGGCCTTTTCGTACACCGCGTCCACATGGTCGGTGACCACGTAGGCGCCGAACGTGCCCGGCCGGGTCGGCGTGGGCCGGCCGTGCGCGTCCTCGTCGCCGTCGCGGACCGAGCCCAGCATGACGCCGCCGCCTTCGGGCCAGGACAACTGGGCGTGATCGACCCGGTCGCCGTCCCCGTAGACGACCGTCTCCTCGAAGCCGAACGCGTCGACCAGGAACGTGATCAGCGCCCGGGCGTCGCGCGCCCGCAGCGTGGGCCAGACCTGGGGTTCCGGTGTTGCCGGCATGATGTGCCTCCTTGACTTGGCTTTTCGGTTACTCTCAGCCTCCGTCATCGGCCCAGATCCCGGCTTGGACGTTTCGGAACTCCTCGGCCAGCCACTGGCTCGGCGGCACGCCGGCCAGCGCGCGGAACTCCCGGGCCAGGTGAGCCTGATCGAAGTAGCCCATCTCGGCCGCCAGGTCGGCCAGCTGGTAACCGGCCGGGCCGGCGCTGGCGGCGTGCTCCGCCAGGTGCCGCCGGGCCCGGTCGAACCGGACGACCCGGGCGGCGGCCTTCGGCGTCAGGCCGATCTCGGCCCGGAACCGGCTGGCCAGGTGGCGCCCGCTCCACCCGGTCCCGGCGGCCAGGTCGGCCACCCGCACCGCCCCGCCGGCCCGGAGCAGCTGCCGCCAGGACCACAGCACCTCGGGGGCTACGGCGGCCCCGTCCTTTGCGGTGAGCAGCTGGCGCAGCAGGATCTCGTCCACGATGGCGAACCGCTCGGGCCAGCCGGAGGCGCCCCGGACCCGCTCGCGCAGCTCGGCGCAGACGCCGCCGAGGACGGTCTCGGCGTGCACGTCGATGTCGGCGAGCTCGCCGGCCGGCAGGCCGAGCAGGGCCCGCACGCCCGGCGGCTTCAGCGCCAGCTGGATGCCCGACTGCGCGCCGTCGTGCCTGATCAGGGCCGGGGCCGAGTGCAGGCCGCCGAGCAGGGTGCCGAACTCGCCGGGCGGCTGCCCCGGGTCGGGGTGCGCCTCGATGCTGAGCGGCTCGTCCAGCGTGAAGATCATGGTCAGGTAGGGCGACGGCAGGCCGCGGTGCCTGGCCGGCGGGATCCCCCGCTGCCGGTAGCCGGTGTACCAGGCCACGTAACGACGCAGCGGCTCACCCGGCCGGTACCGGTGGTGCTCATCCACCACTCCGGCCACGGGAGCCTCGGCTACTTCAGCTACGCCCGCCACGTCAGCTATGTCAGCCACGGAAGCTGAGAATCTGCTGTCCGTCCTTGAACCTGAGTCCCCCCTCATACGTATTACTCAGCAGAATCCCGGTATCGGTACAGCCGCAGGGATTCTCATTATTTGCACTGGTAGTGACCCTGCTGCCAGAATCGGGCTCGTCTTCCCAGTGTACGGGGCACGCGGGAAGCGTCCCGGTTCGGCGGATCGCGGAACGTTTGCGGGGCCGCTGACGTTAACGGGACACAGGGGTTGGAGTGGAAGCACGTGATCATTCGTCTACTGAACCGTGTCAACGAGGACACGGCAGTGCAAGACGGGGGAAGTGATGCAGACGTGATAACCGTAGAACGAGCTGACCTGGAGGTTTCGCCTCCGGTCGCCCTCACCGAGCCGTCGGCTGTTTCGGCGCAGGCGATCGTGCCTGCTCAGAAGGCTCACGCTGTCATACCGGCGCAGCTGGAGCTCTCCTTGCGCACCGGCGCCAACGGATACCAGGTCGTCAGCGTGGCCGGCGAGCTCGACATCGCCACCGCCGACCAGGCCTACTCCTATATCACCGAGGTCATCGACGGCCGCCCGGCCCCGGTGACCGTGGACCTGTCCGGCGTCACCTTCTGCGACGCCTCCGGTCTCGGCGCCCTGGCCCGGCTGGCGCGGCACGCGCGGGCGGCGGGCCGCCAGTTCATGCTGACCTCGGCCCGGCCCTCGGTGCTGAAGATCATGCGGATCACCGGCCTGGACCGGGCCTTTCCCGAGCTGCACCCGCCGCTGCACGCCTACTCGGCGTTAGCAGCCTGGCCGCCGTGGCCGCGCTAGCCGTTTGGCCAGGACGGCGCTGGCCACCTGGCCGGGCTGGCCACCTGGCCGGGCCGGGCTGGCCCCGGCCGGGCTGGGACAGATCGGTGCACGGTGACCATGGAGGATGCCAGCCACTCGCGTTAAGTTTGGAGTTGCTTCCGGCGTTAAATCTGACAGCACGCGCAAGCGGAGGGACTCCCATGGCCGAAGAAGTTCAAGGGCAAGCCGCTGAAGAATCGGAATCCGCCGAGTCTTCTGAAGCGACAATCGCCGTTCACTGGCGCGAGGAAGGCTATTACCCTCCGCCGCCGAAATTCATCGGGCAGGCGAACGCCTCTGACCCGGCCATCCTGGACCGCTTCGCGGAGGAGAACTTCCCCGAGTGCTTCCGGGAGTACGCCGACCTGCTGGACTGGGATAAGTACTGGGACACCACGCTGGACACCAGCGACCCGCCGTTCTGGAAGTGGTTCGTCGGCGGCAAGCTGAACGCGTCGTACAACTGCGTCGACCGGCACCTGGCCAAGGACCGGAACAAGGCCGCGCTGATCTGGGTCTCCGAGGACGAGAACGAGGCCGACGCGGTCATCACCTACCAGGAGCTCTACCGGCGGGTGAACGAGTTCGCCGCGGTGCTCCAGGGTCTCGGCCTCGAGGCCGGCGACCGGGTCACCCTGCACATGCCGATGGTGCCCGAACTGCCGGTGACCATGCTGGCCTGCGCCCGGCTCGGCGTCGTCCACTCCCAGGTGTTCGCCGGGTTCAGCGGCGGCGCCTGCGGCGGCCGCATCGCCGACTCGGGCAGCAAGATCCTCATCACGATGGACGGCTACTACCGCAGCGGCGACCTGCTCGACCACAAGGTCAAGGCGGACGAGGCGGTCGAGGCGGCCCGCAAGGAGGGCCAGGAGATCGACAAGGTCCTGGTCTGGCGGCGCTTCCCCGGTAAGTACTCGGCCAAGACCCCGATGGTGGAGGGCCGCGACGTCTTCGTCGACGAACTGCTCGCCGACCACCGGGGCGCCGTCGTCGAGCCGGTCTCCATGCCGGCCGAGGCCCCGCTGTTCCTGATGTACACCAGCGGCACCACCGGGCGGCCCAAGGGCTGCCAGCACTCCACCGGCGGCTACCTGTCCTACGTGGCCGGGACGTCGAAGTTCTACCAGGACATCCACCCCAACGACACGTACTGGTGCATGGCCGACATCGGCTGGATCACCGGCCACTCCTACATCGTGTACGGCCCGCTGGCGCTCGGCGCCACCACGGTGCTCTACGAGGGCACGCCGAACTACCCGGACGCCGGGCGCCCGTGGCGGATCGCCGAGCGGCTCGGGGTGAACATCTTCCACACCTCCCCCACCGCGATCCGGATGCTGCGCAAGGTCGGCCCGGACGAGCCTGCCAAGTACGACTTCCACTTCAAGTGCATGACCACGGTCGGCGAGCCGATCGAGCCCGAGGTCTACCGGTGGTACTACAAGTACGTCGGCAAGGACGAGGCGATCATCACCGACACCTGGTGGCAGACCGAGACCGGCGGCTTCATCGGCACCGGCCTGCCCGCCCTGTTCGCCATGAAGCCGGGCAGCTGCGGCCCGGCCGCGCTCGGCATCTACCTCGACATCCTGGACGAGAACGGCGAGTCGATCCCCAAGGGCAGCGGCAAGGCCGGCAACATCGTGGCCCGGGCGCCGTGGCCCGGCATCTTCCAGACCATCTGGGGCCAGCCCGACCGGTTCGTGTCCACCTACTTCGCCAAGTACAACAAGGACCCGAAGAGCACGGACTGGCACGACTGGCCCTACTTCGCCGGGGACGGCGCGGTGCAGACCGAGGACGGCTACTTCCGCATCCTGGGCCGGGTGGACGACGTCATCAACGTGGCCGGGCACCGGCTGGGCACCAAGGAACTCGAGTCCTCGGCGCTGGCCGTCGAGGAGGTCGCCGAGGCGGCCGCCGTCCCGGTCGTCGACGACGTGCGCGGCCGGGTGGTCGAGATGTACATCGCGCTCAAGCCCGGTAACGAGGCCAGCGCGGAGATCGAGAACAAGATCAAGCAGGCCATCGAGACCGACATCGGCAAGATCGCCCGGCCGAAGAACATCTGGATCGTGCCGGACATGCCCAAGACCCGGTCCGGCAAGATCATGCGCCGGGTCATCGCCTCGGTGTCCAACTTCACCGACGTCGGGGACATCACCACGCTGGCCAACCCGGAGGTCGTGGACAAGATCCGGGAGCAGGTGCAGACCGCCAAGCGCGCCAAGGGCGAGGAGCCGCGCGAGCTGAGCGAGACGGAGCAGCACGAGATCAAGACCTTCGGCTCCGAGTAGGGCACGACCGCGTCGGGCGGGCCGCCGTACCCCGGTGGCCCGCCCGACGCGCGTTTTTAGGCCGAACGATCTTGGTTACCCGCCCCGGGGACTCCGGCTCGGCACGCTCGGTGTGCCCCCGAGTACCTTCTTTCGTACCTTGTGTGCCACCGACCGCGTCCTGATCGGCTGAGGAGCGCGATCGGGCGTCCCCGTGGAGTCGCTGGCGGTTAGGCGGGGTCGCCTACTTCTATGGTGAGGTCGTCGTGGAGGAAGGACTGGTGGCCGGCGATGGCGGCGGAGTCGCCTTCGGCCTTGGAGTAGGACCAGACGGCGTCGGTGAGCTTGCGGCCGTCCGCGTTGACGGTCCAGTACGAGGCGCTGCCCTTGTAGGGGCAGTGGGAGCGGGTGTCGCTCTCCTCCAGCAGGTCCTGGCGGACGTCGGCGGCCGGGATGTAGTAGCGGTTCGGCAGGCCGGTCTCGGAGAGCAGCAGCGGGTGGCTGGTCTGCGCCAGCACCGTGTCGCCGAGCAGGACGCGGACGGGCCGGGAGGAGCGGCGCACGTCCACCCGGTGGTACGGGTCGGTGAAGTGGCCCTCGGCGCGCTCGTCCTCGTCGTACCACTCGTCCATGGCATCCCAGTAGAAGCCGGCGTACCCGCGCAGCCAGGGCGTCTCCTCGTTCGGCTCCGGGTAGGACCAGATCGCGTTCTCGGCCACCTGGCCGCCGGCCGTTACCGTCCAGTAGGACGCGGTGCCCTTGAACGGGCAGTAGGTGTGGTGGTCGGTGGCCTGGATGAGGTCGGCCCTGATGTCGTCCAGGGGCACGTACACCTGGGGCAGGATCCCGGTTTCGTGCAGGAGCACGGCGCGGGTCGTGTCGGTCACGGTCTCGCCGCCGAACCGGGCTCGCACCCGCCGCGGGAACTCGTGCATCAGCAGGCGGTGGGCGGGACCCTGGATCCGGTAGTTGACGGTATCCGGCGCGTGGCCAGCGAGCGGGCCCGAGGAAAAGGTCAGGGACATGCGGGTTCTCCAAACCGATCGTCGTCGACGCCTGTGCTAACCCGCGCCCCGGCCCCGGTCATTCCGCGCTACAGGTCACCGGGAGAGGTATAGGCGACGAGCCGGGCCCGGGCGAGGGCGAGTTCGGCCCAGTCGCCGTCGAACTCCAGGACGGCCACCGCGGCGGTGGGGAACCGCAGGCCGGGCGACCCGGGCGTCTCGTCGCCGGCGGCTTCGAGCAGGTTGCTGGCCAGTTCCGAGACGCCGGGGTTGTGGCCGATGAGCAGGGCCGCGCGGCAGGCGGCGGGCAGCTCCCGGACTAGGTAGAGCAGGGTGATCGCGCTGGCCGCGTAGGCCCGCGGCTCGAACGTCACGGACGGGGAGCCGCCGAGCTCCGGCGCCACCAGGTCCCAGGTCTGCCGGGTCCGGACGGCGGCCGAGCAGATCACGATCTCGGGCTGGTAGCCATGGCCGCGCAGCCAGCGGCCGATGACCGGGGCGTCGCGCTGGCCGCGCTTGGCCAGCGGCCGGTCGCGGTCGGGTACGTCCGGCCAGTCCGACTTGGCGTGCCTGAGCAGCATCAGCCGCCGCGACGGGTCACTGGCCACAGGACCAGCGTGCCACGCTCAGCTCCCGTGCGCTCGGGGTACGAGCATGAAGTTACCCGGCGGTCGGGGAACGGGCGTGACGTCGCTCAGCCGGCGGGGCCGGGCGGACGAGCATGAAGTTGATCGCGGTGCCCCGGAAGGCCGGCTGGCCCTCGGCGTTGACCGCCTCGATCAGCGTCTTGACGATGCCGCGGTCCGGCTTGCTCAGCGACCGGCGCGTCTCCACCACCGTGGCCCGGACACGGAGCGTGTCCCCCGGCCGGACCGGGTGGGGCCAGCGGACCTCGTCGAGACCGGGGCTGCCGAGGCTCGACTCGGCGGCCAGGTAGTTCTCCACCAGCACGCGCATCACCGCCGATGCGGTATGCCAGCCGCTCGCGATCAGTCCGCCAAACGGCCCGGCCGCCGCGGCCACCGGGTCGACATGGAACGGCTGGGGATCGAACTCCTTGGCGAAAGTAACGATGCTAGCTTGATCGAAGCTGACGCTGCCGCACTCGTACGTCGCGCCCGGCACGTAGTCCTCGAAGTAGCTCAGCCCGTGATCGTTCACCCCTGAAGTATCGCAGCCCGCATCCCTTCCGAGCTGCAAGATCACGGGGATGTCACGGAAATACTCCAATTTCCCTGCGAGCCGCGCGCAGTTCCTGCCATGCTTCCGCAGACGGCACAGACCGCCGAAAGCCGAGAAAAGCCACATCGGTCACCAAAGGTGACCTTCGAGGCCCGAGAAAGTCCCCGGTCCGGGGGACGAGTAAACGGGTGAGGAAACTAGTTGGGGAGCTCTGTGGACTCATCGCACCTGCACCGCCGCCCGCACAAGATCAGGCGGACCGGTCGGCACGCCACCCCGTCGCAGGTAGAGAAGGTAGCGGGAACGGCCGTCAAGGCCGCTCCGGCGGTCGCCATCGCTGGCGCTCTCGTCGCGCTGCCGACGTCGGCCCACGCCTCGGTGCGGACGCCGGCCAAGGCCACCGCCGTGACGGAGCAGGCCCAGCAGGCGCAGACCACCGCGGTACGGCACGCGACGTCGGTCACCAGCACGTACACGGTCCGGTCGGGCGACACGCTGTCCTCGATCGCCCGGCACTTCTACGGCACCACGAGCAAGTGGAACTGGATCTTCCAGGCCAACCGGTCGAAGATCAGCAACCCGAACGTGGTCATGGTCGGCGAGACGCTGACGATCCCGAACCACGCCCCCGTCGCCACCGCCTACTCGGCCAAGCACGCCAAGAAGCCCCCGACGACGGTGCTCACCGCCAAGGCGGGCAAGCTGAGCGGCAACCTCAGCTGCTCCGGCCTCGAGGCCCTGTGGGAAGCGGCCGGCGGCTCCAAGGGCGAGGCGTTCATCGCGGCCGAGATCGCGATGGCGGAGTCCGGCGGGCGGCAGTTCGCACACAGCCCGACCAACGACTTCGGCTACTGGCAGATCAACGGCGGCCACGGGCCCGCCATGGCCACCTACGACCCGCTCGGGAACGCCAGGGCCGCGATCGCGATCTCCAGCAACGGCACCCACTGGACCCCCTGGACCACCTACACCTCGGGCGCCTACCACGGCCGCTGCTAGACCCTCGGGCTAGGAGCCCCCAGGTCAGAAGCATTGGCCGGTCCGCGTAGGTTCGCGGTATGGACACACCGGACGTGCTCAGCTGGCGCGACGGGCACATCGAGGCCCTGGACCAGACGGTGCTGCCGCACCAGGTCCGCGTGCGGCACATCACCACGGTCGATCAGCTGATCGAGGCGATCACCACGCTCGCCGTGCGCGGCGCGCCGCTGCTCGGCGCGGCCGGCGCCCTGGGTGTCGCTCTGGCCGTCGGCCAGGGCGACCGGGAGGGCTGGGACCGGGCGCGGCTGGACGCTGAGGTCACGCGCATCGCCGATGCCCGGCCGACGGCCGTCAACCTCCGCCGCGAAGTGCTGGCGGTCGCGGAGCGGATACCGCAGGGCCGCGCCGCCGTCGAGGCGGCGGCGCTGGCGGTGGCCCGGTTCGCCGACGAGGTGAGCCAGCGGCTCAGCCGGCGCGGCGCCGGGTGGCTCCGGCAGGCCTGCGGCGGCGGGCGGCTGGGTGACGGGAGACTGAGCATCCACACCCACTGCAACACCGGCGCCCTCGCCTGCCTGGGCTGGGGCACGGCGCTCGGGGTGATCCGCGCGCTGCACTCCGACGGCGCGCTCAGCCACGTGATCGTGGACGAGACCCGGCCGCTGCTCCAGGGCGCCCGGCTGACCTGCTGGGAACTCGGTCAGCTAGGCATCGAGCACCGGCTGGCCTGCGACGGGGCGGCCCCGTTCCTGATCAGCCAGGGGATGGCGGACGCGGTGGTGGTGGGCGCCGACCGGGTGGCCGCCAACGGCGACGTGGCCAACAAGATCGGGACCTACAGCCTGGCCCTGGCCGCGCGCGAGGCGGGCATCCCGTTCGTGGTCGCGGCCCCCGAGTCGACCCTGGACCCGGCCACCGCGTCCGGCGCGGCGATCCCGATCGAGCAGCGCCCCGACGACGAGGTCACCGTCCCGGCCGCTCCGGCCGGGACGCGCGCGCTGAACCTCGCGTTCGACATCACGCCCCGGGCGCTGGTCACCGCCATTGTCACCGAGGAGCGGGTGATCACGGACGGGCCGGTGGTCACGCAGTGTTGATTACGCAGTGTTGATTATGCGGGGGCCCGCGCAAAGCTGACCTGGGTCTGCGCGTCGGCGAACCCGCAGTCCCGGTAGACCCGGATGGCCCCCCCGGCCGGGTCGGCCACGATGACGAGCGTGTGCGCGCCGAACCGCTCGCGCGCGAACCGGCCCGCGTGCCAGACCAGCGTCCCGGCCAGGCCCCGGCGGCGGGCCGCGGGCTCGGTCTCGACGTCCTGGTAGCGGGCCAGCCCGGAACCGGCATCGCCCACCCCGAGCTGCGCGACCAGGCGGTCGCCGTCGAACGCGCCGAACCAGGCGGCCCGGCCCGCCTCGACCATCCGCCGCCGGTCCGCGGCCCGGCGGTACTGGAAGTCGGTCGGCTCCTCCTCGCCGTAGCTGCGCATGTTCAGCTCGACCGACTGCCGCCAGTCCTGGTCGGACTCCAGCGGCCGGAGCTGCGCTTCGGTGCTGACGTGCCGCGGGGCGTGGATGTCAGCGCAGGCGAGCACGGTGGAGTACTCCGGCTCCAGGGTGGCGAACTCCGCCGGTGTCCGGCCGCCGGGCTCGGTGACATCGACACCGATCGCCACGTGCTCGGCCTGCGGGAACTCGGCCGCGAAGCGAGCCAGCCAGCCATCGCCGCCGGTCGGCCAGGCGGCGAGCAGCAGGAAGTTGCCCCACCAGAAGGCGGGGTTGTCCGGGGTGCGGATGACCAGGCAGTCACCGCGGTCGGTGATCTCGGCGCCCTCGGCGATCCGCAGCCCGACGTCGGTCCGGAAGCCGAGCGACTTTAGCTCCATTCGGGTGAGCTTAACGGGCAGGGCTTAGCGGGCCGGGCTGGCCTCGTCCGCGTAGGCGGTCCGCAGCGCGTGCAGGAACGTCTCGGGCGACTGCGCGCCGGAGATGCCGTACTTGCGGTCGATGGCGAAGAACGGCACGCCGCTGATCCCCATCCGCCGGGCCAGGCTGATGTCGTCCAGCACCGCGTTCTCGTATTCGCGGCTGGCGAGCATCTCGCGCGCCCGCGTCTCGATGGTGCCGGCCTGCTCGGGCGGGCCGGCCTCGACCACCAGCCGGGTCAGCGTCTCGTGGTCGGACAGGTTGGCGCCCTCGGTGAAATGCGCGCGGAGCAGGCGCTCCTTGGCCGCGTCGCCGAAGCCGAGGTCGGCGGCCAGGTGCAGCACCCGGTGCGCCTCCAGCGTGTTCACGGCCAGCGAGGAGGAGCCGAAGTCCAGGCCCTCGGCCTTGGCCAGCTCGGCCACCCGGGCGGTCATCTCCTGCGCCTGCGGGCCGTACCGCTTGGTCAGGTACTCCAGCGTGGGCACCGCGGTGCCGGGCAGGGTGTCCGGGTTGAGCTGGAAGCTGCGCCAGGTCACCTCGACCTCGTCCGCGTGCTCGAACTCGCCGAGCGCCCGCTCGAGGCGGCGCTTGCCGATGTAGCACCACGGGCAGACGACATCGGACCAGATCTCAATCTGCATCGACGGCCTCGGCTTTCTCCGGCGTGGGTACCTCGCAGAAGCCGTCGGCGCACACGGCCGCGTCCGTGTCACCGAGGACGAGGAGGGCGGGCGGTGGGGTGGTGTCACCCGTTTGGTCCATGTGGTGCTCTAACCGGCGGGGAGGCGGGCTTGTTCCGATAGGTTCGCTGGTGTGAAGGAGCGTATCCAGCAGGCCGGCTTGGCCGGCGTGCTCGGCGGGCTGGCCGGGGCGGCGCTCTGCGCGCCGCTGGCCGCGCGGCGGGGGCGGGCGGCGGTGGCGGCGGGCGCGGTGGCGGGCGCGGGCGTCATGGCGACGGCGGACGCGGTGGCCCGGGCCCGGCAGCGACCGAACGAGATTCCGGCCCTGTGGTCGCGCATCCTGGCCAGTGGAGCCGTGGCGGCGCCGCTCGGCTGGGTGGCGGACCGGGTGACGCGGGGCCGTGGTGCGGGGATCGGGCCGGTTCCGGTGGCCACGGTGGCGGGCGCGGCGGCCGGGGCGCTCGGGTTGCGGCCGCAGAAGGTCGCGCTCGGGCCGGTGGTCGGCGCCGCGGTCGGGCTGGGGTTGCGGCCGGCGCGGGCTTCGGGGGCGGTGGCCGCGGCGGCGGCCGTGGTGGGCTTCCGGTGCGTGTCGGCCGTGCTGTTCCGCGATGCCCAGGTGAGCCTGCTGGCCGAGCGGGTCAAGGCGGCCGATCTCCCGTTCGTGGTGCCGCTGGCCAGCCCGACCCGGTACGTCGGCACCGACTACGTCCGGTCCCTGGCGGGGGTGCTCGGCGGCGCCTACTCCCCCGACGTGGCGGACATCGGCATCGTGGCCTCGCTGGACGAACTGGCCGGGCCGACCTTCGATCCTTCGGATGTCGATCCGCTGGTCCGCGAGTTCTACGAGCACACCACCCGGTTCGCGCTGGATATCGTGCCGCAGTGGCGGCTGTGGGTACGGCCCGGCTACCTGCTGTACCGGACGCTGGTGGCCCGGCCGCTCGGCCAGGCCAACGTGCCGATGAGCCAGCGGGAGGCACAGCACGGGGTACGCAGCCGGATCGACACCATCAGCGACGTCGACGGCACGGTCTCCGTGCGCGGCTGGATCCGGTCCCGGGCGGACACCGGCGAGCCCATCTACGTGGGGATTTACACCACCTACCGGCGGGCCGGGCGGGGGTACGTCAGCGTCGGGTTCCCGCTGCCGCAGGCCAGCTTTACCGCCACTTTGGCGCCGTCGGCTCGTTCCGGGGGCGGGCTCGTCCTGGACAGCCGCAGCGAGCTCGATCAGCCGGGGCACTATCTGACCTATATCGACGCCGCCAGCGGCGAGCTCACCACCGCCGCCGTCCGCGGGTTCGCCGAGCGGCTCGACGTCTACGCGTCCGGGGCGGGTGAGCTGCGGGCGGAGCACGCGTTCTGGGTGTTCGGCTTCCCGTTCCTCGTGCTCCATTACCGGATCCGGCGCAAGACCCGTTAGTCCTGTGGTGGTTAGTTCTGTAGCGGGATCAGCTCGCGGATGAAGGCGGTGGCGAAGGGCTCGAAGGGGCCGGGGTTGGCCGGGCGGACCACGAACTTGCTCAGCCCGGCCTCGACGTACTGGCCGATCAGGCGGCGGGCGCCGTCCCAGCCCTGGGCGACCAGCTGCGCCGGGTCGGCCTCGGGCCGGCGGCGCAGGATCGAGGCCTCCAGCGGGTCCGGGATGCCGTCCAGCGCGATAGGCAGGCTGAGGCCGAAGTGATCGTCGTCCACGTGCCTGCCCGCCTGGGCGGCCGCGTCCTGAATCGTGGTGACCGCTCGGGCCGCCTCGGCCGGGGTGAGCAGGGAGCCGAGCCAGCCGTCGGCGAACCGCCCCACCCGGCGCAGCCCGGCGGGCGCCGAGCCGCCCAGCCAGATGTCCAGCGGCTTGGCCGGCTTCGGGCCGATGGTGGCGCCGTTCACCGTGAAGAACTTCCCGTGGAAATCGACCGTGTCCTCGGCGAGGAGGCGCCGCAGCAGCGTGAGCGACTCGTCGAAGACCGCGGCGCGCTGGCCCTCGGGGACGTCGAACAGCGGGCGTTCGGCGTCCTGGGCGGGTCGCAGCCCGAACACCGGCAGGACGCGGCGGGGCGCCAGCCCGGCCAGCGTCACGAGCTGCTTGGCCACCAGTACCGGGTTCCGTCCGGGGAGCACGGCGACGCCGGTGCCGACCTTGAGGTTCTGGGTTCGCGACAGCGCGAACGCCATCCCGGTGAACGGCTCCACCAGCGGGGAGTACACCAGCTCGGACAGCCACAGCGAGTCCACCCCGGCCTGCTCGAGCAGGTCGACCGCGTCCGCGAACTGACCGGGGGCACCGGCCGGGCCCAGCGATATGCCGATTCGGACCTTCATGTCTCCTATCCGATCACAGTGTCCTGTCCTGGCGTTCACCGGTGGCGGCGGATCACGAGGACGGCCGAATCGACCCGGGGCGGCGGCTGGAAGGCGCGGCGCGGCAGGGCCGGCCCTTGGGTGAGACGGTAACCGCGGACCCGGCGCTCCGCGTACTTGCGCACGGCGGCCCGCTGCAGCACCAGGTCGGCCGCGACGAGCCGGCTGCCCGGTGCGAGCAGCAGGGCGAGCAGGCCGGCGGTGATCCCGTACGGCGGGCTGGCCACCACCCGGAACGGCCGCCGGGGCAGCCGCAGCGTGGCCGCATCGGCCTGCACCACAGTGACGCCGCCGACGTTGCCGTGGCTCGCGGCGCCGTGGCTCGCGGCGCCGTGGCTCGCGGCGCCGTGGACGCTGCCGAATCGGCACCGGAGCGCTTCGGCGCGGCCCTCGTGAAGTTCGACGGCGATGACCTGCGCCCCGGCCCGGATCAGCGGCCCGGTGAGCGCCCCTTGGCCCGCGCCGATATCCAGCACGAGCTCGCCTGGCCGTACGCTGGCCGCCGCGACGACCCGCTCGGCCCAGTCGTCAGCGAGCCGGTGCCATCCCCACGACGCCCGGGCCCCGCCCGCGTGCCCGGAGGCGGGCACGGAGCATCACCATGTAACAACCCATGGCCGCGACCCTAGGCTCACCGCCGGGCCCCCGGCAATCCATTTTCCGGGCCCTGACGTGACACCAGATAACCGTAGTGCGCATGAGACGACGAGAACGCCGATCGAAACAACCGCGATGTGGCATTGATGTGGTTATAGCCACACCAATGCCACATTGCGGTGTTTGGCCGGGATGAGTAGGTGCCCGGTGGTGGTGGCGGAGGGGGTAGTGATGCGGTCGTGGCTACGGGGACTGAGGGCGGGGGCACTGGAAGGGGCCGGGGGCGGGGTGCGAGGCTGGGGTGGTGAACGGCACTGAGGCTGATCTTGTGTTTGTCGGCGGGAAGATCCGGACGCCGGCGCATCCGTCGGGGTTCGCGGAGGCACTGGCGGTCCGGGGCGGTGTCGTCCAGGCCGTCGGTACCGATGACGAGATACGGGAGCTGACCGGGCGGCGGACGCGGGTGGTCGACCTGGCCGGGCGGCTGGCGCTGCCGGGGTTCGGGGACGCGCATGTGCACCCGGTCGGCGGGGGGCTGGAGAGCCTGCGCTGCAACCTAGCCGGGCTGCGGACCAGGCAACAGTGCCTGGACGCGGTGGCCGGGTACTGCGAGTCGGTGCCGCCGGGGGCCTGGGTGCTCGGCGGCGGCTGGACCATGTCGGCGTTTCCCGGCGGCCTGCCGGTGGCGGCCGATCTGGACGCGGTCACCGGCGGCCGGCCGGCCGCGCTGCCGAACCGCGATCACCACAGCGCCTGGGTGAACACCGCGGCGATGACGCTGGCGGGCATCGACGCGCGCACCCCGGACCCGGCGGACGGGCGGATCGAGCGGGACGAGGCGGGCCGGCCGACCGGCGTGCTGCACGACGGAGCGATGCGCCTGGTCGCGGCGCACCTGCCCGGGACGTCCGACGCCGAACTGCTGACCGCCCTGGTTGCGGGGCAGACGCACCTGCACTCGCTGGGCATTACCAGCTACCAGGACGCCTGCGTCGGCGCGGCCGGCGAGCTGGGCATACCGGACGCGTTCGGCGCCTACCAGATGGCGGCCGACTACGGCTTTCTCAGCAGCCACGTGGTCGGCGCGCTGTGGTGGGACCGGGACCGCGGCCTGGAGCAGATCGACGACCTGCTGGCCCGGCGTGAGGAGGCCGGCGACGGGCCGCCCGGGCCGTCCGGGTCTGGGCGGTTCCGGGCCACTACCGTCAAGCTGATGCTGGACGGCGTGTGCGAGACGTTCACCGCCGCGATGTCCTCGCCCTACCTGGACCGCTCCGGGCATCCGACGGACCACTCCGGACGGCTGTTCATCGAGCCCGAACTGCTGGCCGAGGCGGTCCGGCGGCTCGGCGCCGAAGGGTTCCAGCTGCACTTCCACGCCATCGGCGACCAGGCGGTGAGCGCGGCCCTGGACGCCCTGGCGACCCTGCCGGCCGGGCAACGCCAGGCGGCCCGGCACCACCTGGCCCACCTGCAGTTCATCACCCCGCGGGACCTGGGGCGGTTCGCCGAGCTGGACGTGGTGGCCAACTTCCAGCCGCTGTGGGCGTGCGACACGATCCAGATGGACGAGCTGACGCTGCCGTTCGTCGGGCCGGAGCGGGCCCGGTGGCAGTACCAGATCGGCTCGCTGCTGAGGCGCGGCACCCGGATCGCGTTCGGCAGCGACTGGCCGGTCTCCAGCGCCGACCCGCTGCAGGAGATGCACGTCGCGGTCAACCGGGTGCTGTCCGGGCGGCTGGGGCAGCCCGGCGAGCCCGAGTGCGAGCACCCGTTCCTGCCCGATCAGGCGATCACCGTGGACGCCGCGGTGGACGCGTTCACCTCCGGGGTGGCGTGGGTGAACCACGAGGAGGACGTGGCCGGCCGGCTGCGGCCGGGGATGCGCGCCGACCTGGCCGTGCTGGACCAGGATATTTTCACCGTCCCGCCGGGTGACATCGGCAGCACCTCGGTGGTGCTGACCGTGGCGGGCGGCACCGTCGTGCACGTGGACACCCCGGTGAGCGCCATGACGTTCCCCGACTTCCAGGCGGCGCCGAACCAGGGGGCCCGGCCCGACCTGTACGAGCTGGAGAACCAGGCGCTGGACCCGGACGGGGTGGTGCTGGCGGCGATGCGGGAACTGGCCCCGTGGGCCGGCCGCACGCTGGTCGACCTGGGCTGCGGCAGCGGCTACTGGCTGCCCGGCTACGCCGCGGAGGCCGCCGCCGTCATCGGGGTCGAGCCGGACCCGGCGCTGGTCCCGCTGGCCGCGGCGCGCGATCCGCGGGCCCGGGTGCTTGCCCGGCTCGGCCGAGCACCTCCCGCTCGGCGACGCCAGCGTGGACGTGGTGCACGCCCGGTTCGCCTACTTCTGGCCGCCGGCCTGCGCGGCCGGGCTGGCCGAGGTGCGGCGGGTGCTGAAACCGGGCGGCGCCCTGGTCGTGGTGGACAACGACCACCGCGCCGGGGAGTTCGCGGAGCTGCTGACGGCGGCGGAAGCGGCGGGCCAGGGCTACGGGGACAGTGCCGACGTCACCGACGCCTGGTGGGCGGAGCGGGGCGCCACCCGGACCGAGGTGATGAGCCGCTGGCAGTTCCGGTCCCGGGCGGACTTCGAGGCGTGCTGCGGCTGGAGTTCCCCGGACGGCGTGGCCGACCGCTGGCTCGCGGATCACCCCGGCGCGACCGGCCTGAGCTACGGCTACGTGCTGTTCACGATCCGGTGACCGGCCCGCTGCTGACCTCGGCGCCACGATGTGCTGTGCTAGGGACATGACCAGTGCGACTTCCGAGAATTTCAACGCGCTCCCGGTGGACTGGGCGTCCAATCGCGACCTGCTGGCCGGCCTCACGGTGGACGACGACGACGAGCACGACGATCCGGTCCTGCGCTGGCCGGACGGCCGGATCGTCGACACCTGGCGCGAGGACTACCCGTACCCGGAGAAGATGACCCGGGACGAGTACGAGTACCTCAAGCGGCCGCTGCAGATCGAGCTGGTCCGGCTGCAGAACTGGGTGAAGGACACCGGGCAGCGGATCGTGATCGTGTTCGAGGGCCGCGACGCGGCCGGCAAGGGCGGCACGATCAAGCGCTTCACCGAGCACCTCAACCCGCGCGGCGCCAGCGTGGTGGCGCTGGTCAAGCCGACCGAACGGGAACGGTCCCAGTGGTACTTCCAGCGTTACGCGCCGCACCTGCCCGCCGCGGGCGAGATCGTCATGTTCGACCGGTCCTGGTACAACCGGGCGGGCGTGGAGCGGGTGATGGGCTTCACCACCGAGGACGACTACTGGGAGTTCATGCGGGAGGCGCCGGAGTTCGAGAAGATGCTGGTCCGCTCGGGCCTGGACCTGACCAAGTTCTGGTTCTCGGTGACGCCGGCCGAGCAGCGCACCCGCTTCGCCATCCGGCGGATCGACCCGGTCCGGCAGTGGAAGCTGAGCCCGATGGACATCGAGTCGCTGGACAAGTGGGAGGGGTACACCGAGGCCAAGGAGGCCATGTTCCACTACACCGACACCGAGCACGCCCCGTGGACGGTGATCAGGAGCAACGACAAGAAGCGGGCCCGGATCGAGGCGATCAAGCACATCCTGCTGAAGTTCGACTACGAGGGCAAGAACGCCGACGTGATCGGCGAGCCGGACAAGAACCTCATCGGCCCGGCCTCGGCGATGTCCGAGCACGACCCCGACCTGGTCTTCCCGGAGCTGTGAGCTGATGGCTATCGAGCGAGATCCGCTCGGCGGCGGAACTGCGGGACCTGCTGGGCATGCCGAGCGGGCGCGCGGTGAGCAAGGAACGCAGCCGGCTGCACGCGGTGGACCGCGAATGGCTGGCCGTCTCCCCGTTCTGCGTCATCGCCACCTCCGACGCCGACGGGAACTGCGACGCCTCCCCCAAGGGGGACCCGGCCGGCCACCTGATCCACGTGCTGGACGACGCCACCGTCGCCATCGCCGAACGGCCCGGCAACAAGCGGGCCGACGGCTACCTCAACATCCTGGCCAACCCGCACATCGGGATCATCTCGCTGATCCCCGGCCGGAACGAGACGCTGCGGATCAACGGGCGGGCCCGGCTGCTGCGGGACGCGCCGTTCTTCGACGACCTGGCCGTCCGCGGCCAGCGGCCGATCCTGGCCCTGCTGGTCGACATCGAGCAGATCTTCTTCCACTGCCCCAAGTCGTTCATCCGGTCCCGGCTGTGGCAGCCGGACAGCTGGGAGCCGGACGCCCTGCCGTCGCACGCGACCCTGGTCAAGCGGGTGCAGGAGACGCCGGAGACGCTGGAGGAACTCGAGGAGCACTACGCCCTGGCGAACTACCAGCAGCTGCTCTACTGAGTCACGCGCTTTGCGCTGGCGCGCGCCAGGCGGCCACGCGGGCGCGGTTCTGGCAGGTCACCGAGCAGAACCGGCGCTGGCCGGCGGGCGAGGCGTCGATGTAGGCGTCGGCGCAGCGCTGCCCGGTGCAGACGCCGACCCGGGCCGGGTCGTGGCCGCCGAGCTGGTGGCGCAGGGTCAGGGCGGCGGCGGCGAGCAGGGCGTCCCGGGGGTCGTCCACGTGCCAGCTCTCGCGGGGAGAGTCACCGGCCAGGGTCAGGTCCGGGCGTACTCCGGTGCTCGGCGAGGAGGGTGGCGAGGAGGCCGGACTCGTTCGGTGAGATCGGGGGTGGCGAAGATAGGGTGCAGCCGGCCGGCGACCCCGGCCAGGTCGGGACCGTCGGCCGCGCCGAGCGGGGCGGGATCCGGGTAGGGCGTGTCTTCTTCGCCCGCCGCGGCGCGGGGCACCGCGCCCCACTCGTTGACCAGCCAGACCAGCAGGTCCGGGGGCATCGGCTCGACCAGCACCGGTTTAGTGTAACGCTATAAAGGTAGTCTTAGCGTTACAAGCAAACCAAGGAGGCCGAACGGATGGGGTCACACGCCTCGCAGATCAGCGTGCTGGGAGTTCCGACGAGCGCGGGTTCGCACAATCCCGGGCAGGAGAAGGCGCCGGCCGCCTGGCGGGCCGCCGGGCTGATCGAGGCGCTGCGCGCGGCCGGGCTCGACGTGGAGGACCGCGGTGACCTGGCCGTGGAGCCGTTCCGCCCGGTCTCGCCGGTGGACGGGCTGCGGGACGCGGACCGGGTGGCGGGGATCGCGGCCTCGGTCGCGGCCTCGGTCGCGGAGATCCGGGCGGCCGGGCGGGTGCCGCTGGTGCTGGGGGGCGACTGCACGATCACGCTCGGGGTGCTGGCCGGGTCCGGTGTCCGGCGGCGGCCTGGTGTACTTCGACGGGGACGCGGACCTGCATACCCCGGAACAGACCGATTCCGCGGTGGCGGACACGATGGGGATGACCCACATGCTCGGCGGCGGGTCGCCGCGGCTGGCCCGGCTCGGCTCCCGGTACCCGCTGCTGGGCCCGGGGCAGGTGGTGCTGTTCGGGTTCGACCCGGCCGAGCTGGACACCTTCCAGTGGACCGAAGTGGCCAGCCGGCACCTGTACGCGGCCCCGGCCCCGGCGGTGCGGGCCGACCCGGCCGGCGAGGCCCGGCGGGCGCTGCGGTACCTGGACCGCCGCTGCGACTCCTACCTGGTGCACTTCGACGTCGACGTGCTGCACACCGGGGCTGTTCCCGCTGGCCAACTTCCCGCACTTCGCCGGGCTCGGGCTGGACGAGGCCAGCGCCTGCCTGGACGAGTTCACCGGCGGGGAGAAGTTCGGCGGGCTGGTCATCACGGAGGTGAACCCGGGCAACGATCCTTCCGGTGAGCTGCTCGGCGCCCTGGTCAAGACGGTAGCCGGAGCGCTCGCGCCTGCTCGGTGAGGACCCGGGCGGCCGGGTTGCCCGACGGCGCTTCGGGCCACGCCAGCTCCAGCCGGGAGCGTACCTCGGGGTTCTTGATCGGCACGATCACCGGCGCGTCGGCCGTGTTCGCCACCGAGGCCGGCACCACGGCGAGGCCGAGGCCCTGGGCGGCCATCGTGACGACCATGGGCAGGGCGCTGGCCTCGAACACGATCCGCGGCTCGAACCCGGCCGCGGCGCACGCGGCGTCGAGGGCGGCCCGCACGCCGGTGCCCCGGGGCAGGCAGACCAGGGGGACGTCGCGCAGTGCCTTGATGGTGATGGTTCCCGCGCTCGCGAGGGGATGACCGGGAGGCACCGCCGCGACCAGTTCCTCGTCGATGAGGACCGCGGTGCTGATTCCCTGGTCTTCCGGCTCCCCGGCCGATCCGATCAGGGCGAGGTCGAGGCGGCCGTCGTTGAGCATTTCCAGGAGCCGGTCCGAGTTGTCCTCGGTCAGGGCGATGGCCACGCCGGGGTACTGCTTGTGGAAGGTGGCCAGGAGTTCGGCCAGGACCGGGAGCGCGCAGCCGCTCACCATGCCGACCGTGACCTGCCCGCGGACCAGGCCGGCGAGCTCGTCGACGGCCAGCCGGGCGTTGGCCACCGCGTCCAGGGCGGCCCGGGCGAACGGCAGCACCGCCGATCCCGCCTCGGTCAGCCGGACCGTACGGCCCGAGCGGTCGAGCAGCCGCTGCCCCAGCTCCGACTCCAGCCGCCGGACCTGGGCGCTCACCCCCGGCTGGGCCACGTGCACCCGGGCCGCCGCCCGGGTGAAGCTGGCCTCCTCGGCGACCGCCACGAAGTACTCGAGCTGATGCAGTTCCATAACACGCTGATTCTAGGTTGCTGGCTTCTGGTGGCCTTCTGCTTATGGCTAGGGGCCGGGACCGGTCCCGGGTGGACACTGGGGGTATGAACCGGGAGCACGCAGAGGCGTTCCTGCTGCAGCTGGCCGAGACGGAGCTCCGGCGCGCGACTACGCGGGGCCGCCGACCCCCGCCTGCGGCGACGAGTGTCACTCCGTGCGGTTCGAGGTCACCGCGCAGGCGCTGCACACGGTGCGTGCGCTATCGACATGGCGGCCGCCGAACGAGATCCACGCCGAGCTCGCCTTGGCCCTCGGCGATGCGGCAGGCCGGCCGAGGGGCGGGCTGCACGCCGAACGCGGAGGCTCAGCTGCGCAGGCTGTCGCACAAGCCGCCCGGCCCGGAGCGCCGGGCGGCACTGGCCGCCGCGCCTCGCAGGCGCTCCGTGGCGGACATGCCGGCCGCTGGGCCATCGGTGATCCGGGACGAGATCTCGCGGTGAGCTGCAGCCTGATGGCGTCCGTGCAGACGCCGGACGGCGGCGTGGTTCACCGGTGGTCAGCTACTGGAGGCCCGGCCAGGAACCGGACCGGCACACGGCCGCCGCCTGGCCGTCCGGCTCGCCGACCGGTCCACCGGTGACCGATGACCAGGGCACCGGCTACACCAGTTCAGCACGAGCCTCGGCGGCGGCTGGCTCCGGCCACGAGTGGGCGGGCGTGGTCGAGCTGAGCCCCGACGCCGCCGCCGGAGATCCGCTGGCTCGACGTGCGGCACCGCGCCCGGCGAGCCTGGCGACGCGCGATCGGCCTGGAGCAGCGCCGCCGGGCGGCACGCCGGAGTATCACCGTGACGCCGCGGTGACAGTGAGCCCGGGTGAGCTGCTGGCTGACCGTACATCGCCGCCGGGTTTCTCGCCCTCGCGTCGGACTTCCCGCAGGAGGTCTCCGCTGCACCCGGCGGCGGTCCGGGCCAGGACCCGCTCCAGCGCATGGCCAGCCGTCGGGCTCGGGGACATCGTGGCCGGGCTGCTGGCCTGCGGGGCGTCTGCCGCCGTCCAGCCGGCCTGCCCGGCCAGCTCGCCGGAGCTGTGCGCGCGGCTGGGTGATCGACGGCCACGGCATCGCCGCGCCGCCCGACGGCGACCTGCCGCCATCGGTGGCTGAGCCTGCTGGACCCGTTACCACCGCCGCGGGACGCCGCGAGCGGGCACCCGCGCCCGGCGGCTGGGCCCTCGGCGACCGCTGAGCCTGCCCGACCTTCGACGATGGCTCCGGCTCGCCGTCCTCGGCTTGCACAACGACGAGACCGCGGCCAGTTCCTGCACATGCATGGTGAGCGGCGGCACGCCGGAAGACGACTACGCGCTACGGCACGCTGGGCGACCGCATGCCAGTGGTGTGGCTGCGCGACCGTGACGGCCGCTCGCGACACCGCCCGCGAGGCCGGTCGGGCATGCCGCGCGGCACGGACGACCCGAGGTGCTATGGCTGACGGTCGTGCCGACGCTGGACTACGCAGCACGGAACGTCGCCGTCGCGGTCACGAGGCCGTCGGACCGAGGTCGAGATCGGCTGCCGCTCAGCTGGAATGGCCGCCCGTGAGCAACATCGTGCTGCCGTCCGGGGAGAACTGCCCGTTCTGCGCGTTCCTGCGGGGGAGAAGCCGTACACCATCCTGCGGCGCAGTGAGCTCGCGGCCATCTTGGTCACGCGGGAGCAGCGGGGCGTGTCCCATCTGCTGGTGGTGCCGGTCCGGCACTGCCCGACGATCCTGGACCTGAGGGACGAGGAGTCGGGGGCGCTGATGCGAGAAATCCGGCACGCGGCCCGCCTCGTTGATGCGGCGGACCGGCGGCCGGGGATCGCGATCTGGCAGAACAACGGGATGTCCGCCAATCAGGCCGTGGCCCATGTGCATTTCCATGTGGCGGGCACGCTGGAGGAGGGCGGCACCCGGTGGGGCGAGGTGCCCCGGCTGTCCGTGGCGGAAACCGACGCCATGGCCGAACGGCTCCGGCAGGCGAGGCGTCCCTGCCGGGCTGACTACAGGCGTTCGGCGAGCCAGGCGTGGACTTCGCCGATGTGGTCGTCGCGCAGGCCGTGGCCTTCGTCGTCGTAGAAGCGGGCCTCGACGCCGGGGATGCGGGCGGCCAGCCACTGGGCGTGGCTGAACTGGCACGGCCTCGTCGCGGCGGCCGTGCAGGAGGAGCACGGGAACCGGATATGCGCCGCTAGGTCGAACCCCCACGGGATGAGCTGAGCCCAGTTGTCGCTGTAGAAGCCCTCGATGCCGGCGGCGAGGGCCTGCCGCACGCAGGTCGCCTCGTCGGTGAGGAACGCCAGGTCCGCGTCGGGTGAGGTCTTCTTCCATGCTGGGCCAGCTCGGCGGGCGAGGTGGCGAGCAGCTGCTCCCGCTCTTCGGTGAAGGCGGCACGCGCCGCTTGCCCGGTCGCCGAACATCAGCCGGACGTCTTCCTCGGCGCCCGGGCCCATGCCGGCCAGCCAGTCCAGGCCCTCGGCGTCGTAGGGGGCCGGCGAGCTCAGGGATGCGGCCGCGGCGACCAGGTCCGGGAGCAGCGCGGCGCACGCCAGGCGTACGGGCCGCCGCCGGACAGGCCCCACGTCACCAGCCGCTCGATGCCCAGGGCGGCGCAGATGGCGCGGACGTCGGCGGCGCAGTCGGCCATGGTGCGGCCGGGCTGCGGCGTCGACTCACCGTAGCCGGGCCGGTCGTAGCTGATCAGGCGCAGGCCGCGGGCGGTGGCGTCGGCCACCGTGCGGCCGTACAGGTGCCGGGAGCTCGGCGAGCCCACGTGCACCAGCACCGGCGGGCCGGCCCGGTCTCCGGCGTCCTCGACGGCCAGGGTGCGACCGTCCGGCTGTCTCGTACGGACCATTCCATGAGCTGGCCGCTCAGGCCTGTCCTAGCAGCCGCTCGATTTCCCCGATGGCCGTGGCGTTCACGGTGTAGTGGACTGCGTGCAGGCCTGCCTCGCGGGCGGCCGTCACGTTGGGGGCGTAGTCGTCGATGAACACCGTCTCGTCCGGGCGGACGCCGAGGCGCTCGCAGGTCAGGGCGTAGATCCGGGGGTCGGGCTTGCTCATCCCGCACTCGTGCGAGTAGACGATCTCGTCAACGAGGTCCTCGAAGCCGTAGGCCTGCTGCTCCTGCTCGCGGGCGCCGACGAAGCTGTTGCTCAGGATCCCGGTGCGGTAGCGCGGGCGCAGCCCGCGGGCGTACTCGATCAGCTCGGTGTTGGCCGTGCCCAGGTACTCCCGCCACAGGTCGGCCATGAACGCGGCCACCTGCTCCTCGTCCAGGCCGACGCGGTCCCTGAGGGCCTGGTGCACGTCGTCCAGGGTGATCGTGCCGATGCTGCCGCCGATCCAGGCGTCACGCATGTGCTCGTCGATCTCGCCCGCCGGCAAGCCCAGCCGGGTCTCCCAGACCGGGTAATAGAGTCCTGCGACCGGGTCGGGCTCAGGTCCTGGGTGATCTCCAGGACCCCGCCGATATCGAATACCACCGCGCGAATCGCCACGGGCAGACCACCTCCCTGTCCCCCTGGAGATTAAATTGGCCTTCGGCTACACCGAAGGCTGGTACGGCATCCTCCGGCCCATTCTGCCTCGGCTACCTCCGCCCCGCGGAGTACGAGTCAATCCACCGCACCGCCGCCCGGCAGGCGGCATGATCGACTCAAGAAACCTGTCTGCAAACGGATCAAGCCCAAGGAGAACCGGTGCCCGGAACAGATCAGCCGTTCGACGCGGCCACCTTTGATCCGGCTGCGTACGGCCGATTCGCGGCAGGCGACTATGACGAGTTGCATGCCGGGCTTGACCCTACCGCAGCGGCGGATACGCTGGCGGACCTCGCAGGCGGCGGTCCGGTGGTGGAGTTCGGCATCGGAACCGGCCGGCTAGCACTGCCCCTAGCCGAACGGGGCCTGGCAGTCCACGGGATCGACGGATCACCCGAGATGGCCGCCTTGCTTCACCGCAAGCAGGGCGGTGCGGACATACCCGTCGTCATCGGCGACTTCTCCGAGGTAACGGCAGGTAACGATTTCGCGCTGGCGGTTCTCGCCATCAACACGATCTACGCGCTTCCTTCGCAGGCAGCGCAGGTGGCGTGCTTCCGCAACGCGGCACGTCACTTGCGACCCGGCGGCCGCTTCGTGGTTGAAGCCTGGGTGCCTGACATCGGAGCATTCCGGAACGGGACCGCCGTGCGGCCGGTGCAGATACATGACAGGCACGTCGAGCTGGAAATCGCGCGGCTCCATCCCGCGACACAGAGGATGCTCACCACCAAGGTCCACATGTCAGACGGGGGCATCAGGCTTATCCCGGCCAATCACCGTTACGCGTGGCCCAGCGAGCTCGACCTCATGGCCCAGCTCGCCGGCCTGCGGCTGGCCTACCGGTGGGAGGACTGGAAGCGGACACCGTTCCACGACGCCAGTACGGCACACATCTCCGTGTGGGAGAAACCACCCGTTGATGCCTGACTGTGGCAGGTGTGACGTACGGCGGACGGGGTAGTGCGCGGCCGGGTGAAGATGCCACCTCCACGGGGCCGACTGAGTGCCTGGCTAACCGCGACGCTGCAAGGCAGCCCTTCTGTACTGCCCGCCACGAGCAGGGAGTACCCGGTACCCGGGACGCCGCGCCCTGGCCCGGCCTGGGAAGACGATGATCTACAGCTCGCGCTGTGGTGCTGTTATGAGTTGCATTACCGGGGGTTCGATGACGTGGATGATGGCTGGGAATGGCACCCCGCCATCGTGGGCTTCCGCGGGCCGCTGGAACGGCAATGGCTAGCTGAGCTGCACAGTATGGCGGGTGGTGTAGCTGGAGCCGGCCTGCGCGGGTGCCACGTGCGCTGGCGGAACTAGCCAGCCGTCCGGGTGGCCCCGACCTGGCCGGTTACTTCGCGCGGGCGGCTGACCGCGACCAGTTTGCCGAATACATAACCCACCGATCGGTGTATCAGCTCAAGGAGGCCGACCCGCACAGTTTCGGGATTCCGCGGCTGGCGGGCCCGGTAAAGGCCGCCCTGGTGGAGATCCAGGCTGATGAGTATGGCGGCGGCATGCCAGGGCGAATGCACGCTGAACTGTTCCGGACGACGATGCGATGGCTCGGCCTGGATGACGAATACGGGCATTATGTCCCGGTCGTCCCGGCCGTCACCCTGGCGGTGAGCAACCTGATGTCGCTGTTCGCGCTGAACCGCCGGTGGCTAGGTGCGCTACTAGGGCACCTGGCGGCGCTGGAAATGACCTCCACCTGGCCGAACCGGCAGTACTCGGCGGCCGCCCGGCGGCTAGGCGCGGATCAGCGGGCCCGCCGGTACTTCGATGAGCATGTAGAGGCCGATGCCGTACATGAGCAGGTCGCCGCGCATGAGCTGTGCGGCGGCTACGCGGCGCAGCATCCCGACGCGGCCGCCGACATCATGTTCGGAGCGTCATGCTGCCTAATGCATCGACGACGCATTCGCAAGCCACCTGTTGTCGTGCTGGCGCGCCGGGCAGCCGTCACTGCGGCAGATAGCCGCGCCGCAGCCGGTCAGGTGACACCGAACGCTGGCTCCATGGGCACGGCCGGGCGCCCTTGCTACCTGTTGCCACTGCGGTGGCAGACCGACAGCGGGCTGGCCGAGCTGACCGGTTATCTGCGGCAGATCAGTCCGGCATGTGACGTGCTGATCGTGGACGGCTCGCCACCTCGAGGCGTTCGCGCGCCACCATGGCAGCTGGGCCGCGTTTGCCCGTCACATTCCCCCCGATCCCGGCCTTGCTTACCGTAACGGCAAGGTCAATGGCGTCATCACTGGCATGCGGGCGGCTGCCGCCGAACGCGTCATTATCGCCGATGATGACGTCCGCTACGATGACCGGTCGCTCGCGCTGACACTCGCGCTGCTGGACGACGCGGACCTCGTGGTTCCCCAGAACTACTTTGATCCGCTGCCCTGGCATGCGGCCTGGGACAGCGCCAGGATTCTCCTCAACCGCGGGCTCGGCATGGATTACCCGGGCACACTGGCTGTCCGCCGGGCCGCGTTCCTGTCGGCCGGCTGTTACGACGGAAATGTTCTGTTCGAGAACCTCGAGCTCATGCGTACGCTGCGGGCTGGCGGTGCGCGACTGGCTCCCGCCCCGCACGTCATGGTCCGGCGGCTCCCGCCGGACTTCCGCCATTTCGCCGGCCAGCGGGTCCGCCAGGCCTACGACAGCCTCGCCCAGCCGCCGCGGCTGGCCACCGAGCTGGCGCTGCTGCCGGCCGCCGCGCTCGCCACCGTGACCAGGCACTACCGGCTGCTTGCCGGAGCCGCAGGCGCAGCTGTCGCGCTCGCGGAGGCTGGCCGGCGACGGTACGGCGGAGCGACGGTGTTCCCCTGGTACCTTCCGCTGCTGGCTCCTGTCTGGCTGGCCGAGCGGTCAGTCTGCAGCTGGCTTGCCGTGGGCTGCCGGCTGCGCGGCGGCGTCCGCTACCGGGGCCAGCGGCTGCCCCGCGCCGCCACCTCGGTCAGGATGCTCCGCCGCCGTGCGGCTGCCTTGAGCCCGGCCAGGGGCCCGGAAGCTCATCCGAGCATGTGATCCGTCACAAAACGGCTTCAGCGTCGATGCGCCGCACCGGCACAGCGCGACGGTCCGCCGCCCGGCGGGTATCAGGTTGCCATCCTGCGCGGTGAGGAGGAACCGGCCGCGCAGGATCAGCGGGCCGTTCTCATACACGGTCACCACCGCGTCCGCCGCGCTCGGCTGACTTGCGGCATTGGCGATGCCAGGCTCAGATGAGCATTCTGCTGTCATGAATTCGTCCACGGGCGCGCCTGCTACCCGGTGGGTGACGGCTCACACGCCCTGACCAGTGCGACCTGGCCGGCAGGATCTGGAACCAGCCGCTGGTGGCTGCATAACCGTGTTCGTGGGGGTAGCACCCCGCTCCCGACAACCAGGCGGCGAGCACCGGCCGGGAAGGAGTCTCGTGAGCGCACATGAGCACGATGAGGATTGCCATCTTTGTGAACTGATCCGTGTCTGCCGGAGCATCCCCCACCTGGACGCCTACTCCGCCGAGAGGGGACGAATTACTCTCGTCCTGGACGGACGCCGGGGCCTGACGCTTTCCGAAGCCGAGGCATGCGCGGTCATCCCGTTTATTGCCGCCTGCGTCGAGACGGCTACTAAGAGGCTTCCTGAATAAGGTGATCGGGGGCTGGCACAGGTACGGCCGGGCGCGGGGGCGCGGGATTGCGTGGCCGGGGGTGGTATTACTGCGTTATCGTCCTGACATGCCAGGGATCGTGATCGTGGGAACCGGGTTCGGCGGGATCGGGATGGGGATCGCGCTGAAGAAGGCCGGGTACGACGATTTCATCATCCTGGACAAGGCGGACGACCTCGGCGGGACCTGGCGGGACAACCAGTATCCGGGGTGTGCGTGCGACGTGCCGTCGCCGCTGTACTCCTACTCCTTCGAGCTGAACCCGGACTGGAGCCGGCTGTTCGCGCCGCAGCAGGAGATCTGGGATTACCTGCGCCGGTGCGCCCGCGCGTACGGGCTCGAGGCGCACATCCGCTACGGCAGCATGGTCGAGCAGATGGACTGGGACGAGGACGCCCGGCGCTGGGACGTGCAGACCGTCGAGCACGGCGAGCTGGGCAGCTGGCGGCCGCGGGCGGTGGTGGCGGCGGCGGGCGCGCTGCACCTGCCGGTCTACCCGGACATCCCCGGCGCCGGGCGGTTCGGCGGGACCGCGTTCCACTCCTCCCGCTGGGACCACTCCGTTGACCTGGCGGGCAAGCGGGTCGCGGTGATCGGGACCGGGGCGTCGGCGATCCAGTTCGTCCCCGAGATCGCGAAGCAGGCCGGTCAGCTCACCGTGTTCCAGCGCACGCCGCCGTGGATCCACCCGCGGCCGGACGCGCCGATCCCGGCCCGGATGCGGACCGCGTTCCGGAAGGCGCCGGTGGCCGCGCGGGCGCTGCGGGACGCGATCTATATGGGGCTCGAGTTGCGGGCGCTGGGCTTCGCGGTCAGCCCGAAGCTGATGGCGCCGCTGCAGCAGGTGGCCCGCATGCACCTGGCTTCGCAGGTCACGGATCCCGCGCTGCGGGCCCGGCTCACTCCCGACTACACCATCGGGTGCAAGCGGATCCTGCTGTCCTCGGACTACTATCCGGCGCTGCAGCGGCCGAACGTAGCGCTGGTCACCGAGGAGATAGCCGAGATCACCGAGGCCGGCCTGACCACTGCGGACGGCCAGGAGCACAAGGCGGACGTGATCATCTACGCCACCGGCTTCAACGCGATCGAGTCCGTCACCAGCCTGCACGTGGCCGGCCGGGACGGGCGCAAGCTGCTGCCCGGGAGCCTGGAGGCCTACCGGGGAGTCACCGTGGCCGGCTTCCCGAACCTGTTCCTGCTCCTCGGCCCGAACACCGGCCAGGGGCACAGCTCGGCCGTGTTCATGATCGAGAGCCAGATCCAGCACGTGCTGAGCTGCCTGCACCTGATCGCCCGGGACAAGGCCAGCACGATCGAGGTCACCGAGCACGGCCCAGCGGCGTTACAACGACGCGATGCAGCGGCGGCTGCGCCGCGCGGTGTGGAGCGAGGGCGGCTGCCACAGCTGGTACCTGGACGCCGCGGGCGTGAACCGGACGCTGTGGCCGGGCTTCACGTTCGAGTACTGGGCCCGCACCCGGCGGGCGCGGCCCGCCGACTACACCGTCCTGCGCTGAGGCCCGGACGTGCTGGCCATCATCTTGGCGCTGGCGTCCGCGATCGGGTACGGCGGGTCGGATTTCGCCGGCGGGCTGGCCTCCCGGGACGCCTCGGTCATCGCGGTCACCCTGTTCGGGTCGGTGGTCGGTGCGGTGATCGTGGCGGCGGTGCTGCCGTTCGCCGCCTCCCCGGGGCCGAGCGCGGCCGCGCTGGCCTGGGGTTTCGGCGCCGGGCTGGGCGGCACGATGGGTGCGTTCGCGCTGTACCTGGGGTTCCGGTACGCCGCGTTCAGCGTGGCCGGGCCGTTGAGTGCGGTCGGCGCGGCCGGCTTCTCGGTGCTGGCCGGGCTGCTCTACGGCGAGCGGCCGACGGCCCTGGCGCTGGCCGGGATCGGGCTGGCGCTGCCCGCGATCGTGGGAGTTTCGGTGAGCGCGGGCAAGGGGCCGGGTGACGGGGGGGATGACGGGTCAGGTGAGGGCGCGGGTGACGGGCCGGCCGGAGCCGGGCCGGGGCGGCTCGGGGGGTGGGGCTCGGGCTGGTCGCGGGGGCTTGCTTCGCGCTGCTGTTCATCGGGCTCGACCGGGCTGGTTCGGGGAGCGGTTTGTGGCCGGTCGCCGCCACCGCGGCCGGCGAGGTGGCCGCGGCGCTCGCGGCCGCGCTGGCGGGCGGGCTGGCGGGCGGGCTGGCGGGCGCCGCCGGGGACGGCTCCCGGCTGGCCCGGAACTCCCTGGCCCGGAACTCCCTGGTACGGAGCTCCCTGGTACGGAGCTCCCGGCTGGCCTCCGGCTTCCGGTTGCCGGGCAGCCGGGCGCGACTGCTCGCGGTGACCAGTCGGGGCGGCCGCGGCGCGCGGGGGCCATCTTGTTCTTCTTCGCGACGCACCGGGGCTTCCTGGCGGTCACCGCCGTGCTCACCTCGCTGTACCCGGCGGTGACGATCGTGCTGGCCCGGACCGTGCTGGGGGAACGGCTGACCGCGCTGCGGCTGGGCGGGCTGGCGCTGGCGGGGGTGTGCGTCTCGCTGATCGCGGTCGGCGGTTCTGGCTAGGGGACCCGGCTCCGGATTTAGTGGTTGTGGCAACGTACCGCTCTAGTCCACGGACCAGGTGTGCACGGGCTCGTTGGAGTGCATCCGGTCGATGTAGGCCTGGGTCATCCGGCGCAGCGCCTCGCGGCGGTCCAGGCCGCCCTGGGTCATCTTGTTCACCGTGGCGATCTGCCAGGCGGAGCCGGTCTGGCCGGACAGGGCGCGCCGCTCGATGATGCCGAGCAGCCGGCCGGCGGCCGCGTCGTCCACCCCCCAGCGGCTCAGGCCCTCGCGGGCCAGCGGCAGCAGGCGGCGCAGGATCAGCTCGGAGACCGGCGTGTCCCCCACGCCCGGCCAGTACAGCTGGGCGTCCAGGCCCTGCCGGGCGGCCTCGTGCAGGTTCTCGGACGCGGTGGCGAAGGACATCTGGGTCCAGATCGGCCGGTCCGCCTCGGCCAGGGCGCGGACCAGGCCGTAGTAGAACGCCGCGTTGGCGCAGACGTCGGCGATGGTCGGCCCGGCCGGCAGCACCCGGTTCTCCACCCGCAGGTGCGGCCGCCCGGCCACGATGCCGTAGACGGGACGGTTCCAGCGGTAGATCGTCCCGTTGTGCAGGCTCATCTCGCCCAGCTCGGGGATGGTGCCGGCGTCGAGGGCGGCCAGCGGGTCCTCGTCCTCGCAGATCGGCAGCAGCGCCGGGAAGTACCTGATGTTCTCCTCGAACAGGTCGAACACCGAGGTGATCCAGCGTTCCCCGAACCACACCCGGGGGCGTACCCCCTGCTCCTTCAGCTCGTCCGAGCGGGTGTCGGTGGCCTGCTCGAACAGCGTGATCCTGGTCTCGTGCCACAGCTGCTTGCCGAACAGGTACGGCGAGTTCGCGGCCAGCGCGACCTGCACGCCCGCGATCGCCTGGGCCGCGTTCCAGTAGTCGGCGAAGGCGTCCGGGCTGACCTGGATGTGCAGCTGCACGCTGGTGCAGGCCGACTCGGGCGTGATGCTGTCGGCGTGGGTGAGCAGCTGCTCGGCGCCGTCGATCTCGATCCGCATGTCCTCGCCGCGGGCGGCGAAGATCTGCTCGTTGAGCACCTTGTAGCGCTCGTTGGCGGACATCGAATCCTCGGCCACGTCGTGTTCGGCCAGGGTGGGCAGGATGCCGACCATGACCAGGTGGCTGCCGACCGTGCGGGCCCGGGCGTCGGCGTTGTTGAGGTCGTCGCGGAGCTCGGTCTCCAGGGTGGTGAGCGAGTCGCCGTCGAGCGTCCGGGGCGGCACGTTGATCTCCAGGTTGAACTGCCCGACCTCGGTGGCCCAGGCCGGGCTGGCGATCGCGTCGAGCGCGGCGGCGTTGCGCATCGACGGCATCCCGTGCTCGTCGACCAGGTTCAGCTCGATCTCCTGGCCGACCGTCGAGGGGTCCTCCTCGAACAGGCGCTCGCGCAGCATCCGGGCGAAGACGTCCAGCGAGCGCCTGACCTTGTCCCGGTACTTGCGCCGGTCCTCGCCACTGATCTTGATTGCCTGGATGTCACGGCCCACGTAAGGCTCCGCTCAACGAGATTAACCGGCGTTCTTCCGTCAGCTTCGTACCCTTTTCACGTCGCGTCCAGCCGCGCGCTCTCGTCGCGGACCCACAGGTGCAGCAGCCCGCGCAGGTGGGCGATGAACTTGTCGTGCTCGTGGGCCGGGTAGACCGACTGGACCGTCCGGACCAGCAGCTGGTCGAAGTCGGGGCCGGCCACCCAGTCCAGCACCAGCTGGTCCAGGCCGGACAGCGCGGTCGCGCAGAAGTCCTGGTAGCGGTCGGTCTCGAAGAACTCGTCGGCCAGCTTGCGGTACTCGCCCAGCTTGTCCCCGTACGACATCCCCGGCTCGTCGGCCACCGCGAAGTACCGGTCGGTCTCCAGGTCGAGCTTGGCCTGCCGGCCGGTGACCATGGCGAAGACGGTCCACTTGACCAGCGCCTTCATCGCCCACGGGAAGTAGTAGTGCAGGCTGGTCAGCGCGACGTCGGGGCAGGCGTTGGCGTAGTCGATGGGGTAGACCTCGCCGCCCTTGACCAGGGTCTCGCAGGAGTTGAACTCCCACCGGAAGAACGCGTTGACCAGCTTGCCGATCGTCACCACCTCGAGGCCCGCGTCCGGGGCCAGGAAGTCGTGCTCGACCGCGTAGCGCTCGTGCATGGGCTGGTCGGGCTGGAACTTCATCACCATCGTCTCGGCCCCGATGGACAGCGAGCGGGCGAAGACGTCGTAGTCGATGGCCTTCTGCAGGTGCATGAGCATCTCGCCGCTGGCGTCGTAGGCGGCGTGCAGCTCGTCGGCGTTGTTGATCTTGGACACGCCGCGCCAGGCCCCGCCGTCGTAGGGCTTCATGAACAGCGGGTAGCCGATCTTGGCGGCGATGGCGTCCAGGTCGAAGGGCTGGTTGTAGCGGGCCGCGGTGTAGGCGTAGCGGGAGTTGTCGAGCGGGTTCTTGTACGGCACGAGAACCGTCTCGGGCACCTTGAGCCCGAGCCGCATCATCGCGCAGTAGGCCGCGTGCTTCTCCATCGACTGGAACGTGAACGGGCTGTTGAGCAGGTAGACGCCGTCCATCATGGCGACCTTCTTCAGCCACTCCCGGGGGTGGTAATACCAGTACGCGAGCCGGTCGATGACCAGGTCGTAGCGGGGCTTGTCGCGCAGGCTGAACGGCTCGATGGTGATCCGCTCGCAGTCGAAGGCGTGCCCGCCGACCGGCCCGAGCCGGCGCAGGATCTCCTCGAACGCGACCGGCCAGTCCTCTTCGTTGCCGAGCAGCAGCCCGATGATGTGCCTGAGTCAATTGCGCCCTCCCGTAGTCAGCAGAATCGCGGCAGGTGGTGGGCGAGCTGGGCCCGCCAGGACGGCCAGTCGTGCGGGACGTCGTGCCCCCACAGGTCCATTTCATGCTTTATCCCCTGGCCGGTCAGCAGCGCGGCGAACCGCCTGGTGCTGGCCAGCGCGCCCGTGGTGTCCTCCCACTGGCCCTGCCCGCAGACCAGCAGCAGGCTGACCTGGCCGCGCAGCCAGTCGAGATGGTCGCCGGTCAGGTTGACGACGTAGTCCAGCGGGTTGTTGAAGTACGCCTCGTTGCCGCGCTCGCCCCAGCCGTTCCACGAGGCCGGGTCGTAGTTGCCCGAGAAGCACAGGGCCAGCGGGAACAGGTCGGCCCGCTTGAGGGCGAAGTTGGCCGCGTGGAAGGCGCCCAGGCTGGCGCCGAGCGTGGCCACCTCGACCGGCTGGCCGCCGCTGTCCCGGTAGATCCACGGCACCACGTCGCCGACGATCCAGGATTCGTACCGGCCGTGCCGGCGGGCCCGTTCCTCGAGCGGGATGCCGTGGTTGGACCAGGACGCGGCGTCGTAGCTGTCGACGCAGTAGAGCTTGACCCGGCCGGCGTCGATCAGGTCCGCCACCGCTTCGGTCATCCCGTGGTTCTCGAAATCCCAGGCCCGGCCGCGTTCGGTGGGGAAGACGAGCACCGGGCGGCCCCAGTGGCCGTAGCGGATGACGGTGCCCGCGGCGCCCAGCGCCGCCGACCACAGCTCGGTTGCCTCGCGGTTCACCCGCGCCCCTTCCGGCTGTCCACGGTCGCGGTGATCACTCGCACATGGTGCCTGGTCCGGACGGCTGATGACAATAGTTGATCACGCGGGCCGGCCCTGATCACGCGTTCTGGCACTGATCACGCGTGCTGGCGCGGCCGGTGGTCGCGGGCCGCGGCGCGGCGGTCCCGCGCGCTGCCGTGGCCGACCCGGCCGGCCCGCACCGCCAGCATCGTGACGTCATCGACCAGGTTGCCCCCGCTGAAGCGGTTCATCGCCCGGCGCATCGACGACACCAGCTCATCCGGCGGCTGCCCGGCCAGCGCGGCCAGTTCCTCGGCCAGCTGGTCCTGGAAGTAGCTGTTGCCCGGGCCGCGGGCCTGGGCCACCCCGTCGGTGTAGAGGAACAAGATGTCGTCCTCTTCCAGGACCAGTTCCTGGGTGACCGGCCCGGCGTCGGCGAACAGGCCGAGCGGGAGGCCGCCGCCGGTGGCCATCAGGACCCGGCCGTCGGCCCGCAGCACCGCCGCGGCCGGGTGGCCGGCGCTGCCCAGGACCACCCGCAGCTTGTCGTCCTGCCAGGTCAGGTGTGCGATGTTGGCGGTGACGAACCCGCCGTCGAGGGCGAGCTCGTCGGCCAGCACGATCTCGTTGGCGCCGGTCAGCACCTCGCCCGGGTCGTTGCAGCGGCGGGCCAGGACGCGGATCGCGTGCCGGGCCGCGGCGGTCACCGCGGCCGCCTCCTCCCCCACGCCGCAGACGTCCCCGACGGCGAGGCCCCAGCCGTCCGGGGTCCGGTAGACGTCGTGGAAGTCGCCGCCGATGTCCTGGTCCTCGGTGGCGGCCAGGTACGTCGCCGCGACCTGCACGCCGGGGATGTCGGGCCAGCGCCGGGGCACCAGGCTGGCGTGCAGCGCGTCAACGGTGTCGGAGCGGCGCCGGAACATCCGGTTGACCCGGATGGCCAGCGCCATCTGCTCGCCGAGGTCCTGCATCAGCGCCAGGTCGGCCACCTTGAAGTGCCCGTCCACGGCGCGCCGGGCCAGGGTCAGCACGCCGTACTTGACCTCGCCGTCGACCAGCGGCACGGACAGCACCGAGGTGGCGTCGAGCAGCGGCAGCAGCGGCGTCCCGTCCAGGCTCGCGCCGAGCGCGTCGGCGTCCTCTACGTGCGCGATCAGGGCCGGGTGCCCCGACTCGTGCACGGCGACGGGGATGGAGCCGGGCGGCGGGTCGACCGCGGCGACCACGCTGGTCAGCTCGGTCAGCCGGGGGTCGTCGGGGCCGGTCGCGAACAGCCGCCGCACCCGGTGCCTGCGCTCCATGTCCACGATGACCCAGGCGGTGAGCTCGCGGGCGATCAGCCGCGCGCACCGCTGCAGGGTCCGGGACTCGCTGAAGCCCTCGTTCTCCAGCAGCAGCCGGGCCACCGCCGTGACCAGGTCGAGCCGGCGGGTGACGGCCTGGACCGCGCCGAGCTTGGTTTTAGGTTGTTCTTCCTGAGGCTTGTTGTCCTGGGGCTTGTCTTCGGAGGATCGGGCGGGCGGGTCGAGGACGGTGATGACCAGAGGGCCGGTGTCCTCGCCGGCGCCCTTGATGCCGACCCGGCCGATGACGAGCTCGCACGGGACCTCGCCGTCCTCGGCGATCAGGCTGCACCGCAGGCGGCGCGGCTTGCCGGTCCGGCCGACGGCGGTGAGCTGGGAGTTCAGTGCAGCCCGGGAAGGCATGTCAACAAAGGCACCGAACGGGCGGCCCGTCGCGTACCCGGGTTTGGCGCCGATCAGATCCAGCGCGGCCCGGTTGACCCGCTGGACGGTACCGTCGCGGGCGATCAGGAACAGCGGCGCCGGCGCATCGGCGAACACCGCGCGCAGCAGGCTGCGTTCGGCGGTGTCCGCGGGCGAGCCGGGATCGCGGGGATCCCGGGCGGCGGCCCCGTCCCCGCGGAGCAGGTCGATGGCGCCTTCGAGCTCGGTGAAGGCGGCCTCGAGGACGCCGCCGGGGTCGGCGCTGTTGGAGTCGGCCGCCCGGCGCAGCGCGGCGTACCGCGCGGTGAGCGCGGCGACCTGGTCGGGTGTCTGGGTCATGGCGCCTCACCCTGGGCCAGACGACGGATCGCGATCATGGCGACGTCGTCCTCCCGGGGGCCGGAGGTAGCCATCAGATGGTTGCTGAAGGCCTCCACGTCGGCCCCGCTGACCTCCTGGGCGGCCATGCGCAGCTTCTCCAGGTTGACGTCGAGGAAGACATGCCGGTCCTCGACCAGGCCATCGGTCATCAGCAGCAGGGTGCCTCCAGCCGGTAGCGTCGTCCGTTCCACGTGCGGCTCGTGGATGGGCAGGCCCAGTAGCAGGCCGCCCTCGCCAACATAGACCGCGTCCGGGCCGGAGACCAGCAGCAAGGGCATGTGCCCGCAGTTCACGATCTGCAGCTCCCCCGAGGCGGGGTCGAGCAGTGCCACGCACAAGGTGGCGATGATGCCCGGATGGTAGCGAGTCAGCACCTCGTTGACCAGGCCGGTGATGGCCAGCGGCGAGTGGCCCTCGATGGCGAAGGCGCGCAGCGCGTGCCGGAGCTCGCCCATCACCGTCGCCGCCCTCAGCGAGTGACCCTGCACGTCACCGATCGCGATCAGGACCTGGTCCCGCCACGGGAGCGCCTCGTAGAAATCGCCGCCGACCTCGGCCTGGTCGCTGGCCGGGATGTAGCGGAACGCCATGGCCAAGCCGGGTATCTCGGGCGGGGCCGCGGGCAGCAGGCTCCGCTGCAGGGTCAGCGCGATCGTGTGCTCCTCGGCGTAGGAGCGCAGCGCCTCCACCGCCAGCGCGACCAGCTGCACCAGCTGGCGCAGGATCTGCAGTTCCTCCTCGCCGGGCACGCCCGCCTGGTCGACGGCCATCGCCACCGGCGGCAGGCCCGGCTTCGGCCGCATCGCGGCCACGCAGACGTCGCTCCGCAGCGTGCTGTCCGGAACGAGTTCCAGCCAGTCCTCGCCGGGGAGCGTGACGGCCGCGCTGACCTGGGCTCGCGGCGTCTGCCCGAGCACCCGCGCGGTGATCTGCTCGACCAGGCCGGGGGGAGCGCCGCGCTGGCGCGTCCCGGGCTGCTCGGGCGAGGCCGAGGTGCGGCGGATCTGGCCGTCGGGCATCTGCACGATGAGCACGGCCTGGACGGCGAAGATCCGCGCGGCGCCGGCCGCGGCGGCCCGCGCCAGCCCGTCGAAGGTGCCGGCCGCGCTGATGTCGAGGGCCACCCCGGTCAGCGCGGTCAGCAGCGACGCGGTCCGCTCGGCCCGCTGCCGGGCCCGGGAGTAGCGCAGCGCGGCCATCACCACCGCCAGCAGTTCCTCGGGCTCGCTCGGATCGGTCAGGTAGGCGTCGGCGCCCTGGGTCAGGCCCAGGGCGCGGTCGGAGACCTGGATCGCGGTGGCGGAGATCTGGATGACCGGGATGGCCGCGGTGGCCGGGTCGCCCTTGATCAGCTTGCAGACCTCGTAGCCGGTCATGTCGGGCAGGTTGACGTCAAGCAGGACGAGATCGGCCGAGCCGAGACGGCCCAGTCCTTCGCGGCCGGTGCCGACCTCGGTCACGATGTGGCCCGCCCGGCGCAGCCAGGTGCCCATGAGGTAGCGCTTGGCCTCGTCGTCGTCGACCAGGAGGATGCGCGCCCGGGCCTCGGTCACGACGGCTCCCTGACGACCACGCGGATGGTGAACTCCAGCCGCTCCTTGGTGAGCTCGTCCTTGCGCAGCAGCGCCGCCGCCCGTGGCGGGGCGGCCTGATCCGTGCTGGTGATGATGACGGCGGGGACCCCGGCCGGCAGCCGGGCCAGCAGCGCGCCGCCGTCCAGGCCGGGCATCCGCATGTCGGTCAGGACCAGATCGACGGGGCTGTCCTTGACCATGGCCAGCGCCTGGACACCGTCGGCGGCCTCGAGGACGCGGCCGGCCAGCCCGTCGAGCATGCCGCGCAGGACCGCCCGGAACCCGGCGTCGTCGTCGGCCAGCAGGACGGTGCCGAGCCGCGGGGTCTGCAGCGGCAGGTCGAGCACGACCGTGGTGCCGGTGCCGGGCTGGCTGGTCAGCGTGAGGTCGCCGCCCAGGATCCGGGCCAGCCGCCGCGCGTACGGCAGGCCGAGTCCGGTGCCCCCCCGGCGGATGCCAGGCACCTGGTAGAACTCCTCGAAGACGTGGCCGGTCAGGCCGGCCGGTATGCCTATGCCGGTGTCGGCCACGATGATCTCCAGCCTGGGGCCAGTCACTCGTGTGCTCAGCCGGACCTCGCCGCGGTCGGTGTACTTGATTCCGTTAGACAGCAGGTTACGCAGGATGGCGGTCAGGGCAACCTCATCGGTCAGGATCACGTCGGGGGTGCCGTCGGCGCTGACGGTCACCGTCACCGGTTTGCTCTCGATCATCGGCCGGGCCAGCCCGCGGAGGCGGCCCAGCAGGGCCGGCAGGTCGACGTTGGCCGGGTCGGTGTGCAGCTGCCCCGACTCCGCCTTGGCCACGTCGAGCAGGTCGTTGACCAGGGTCAGCAGGGTGCCGCCCGAGTTCCTGATGAGCTCGACCTGGTACAGCCGCTCCGGGTCCAGGCCATCGCCGTCCGGGGCGGCCTCGGCCAGCAGGCGGGTCAGCCCCATGATGGAGTTCAGCGGGCTGCGCAGCTCGTGGCTGACGTTGGCCCAGAACCGGTCCTTGGATTCCGAGGCGGCACGGAGCCGTTCGGATGTCTCGTCCAGCTCGGCGTACAGGGCCACCACGCCCCGGTTGGTCTGCTCGAGCTCACTCGACAGCTCGCCGTACATGGCCATGACGCCCTGGTTGGTCTCCTGCAGTTCGGCGTTGAGCATGACCAGCTGGTCCTTCTGCTCTCTGAGGTCGTCCAGCGCGATGATCAGGTCCTGGTTCTGCCGGCGCAGCTCGTCCAGGGCGGTCTGGGAGCCCGTCGCGGCCAGCTGCTCGCTGACCTGCCGCCGGTCCGGCTTGACGCCGGGCGGGCGGCGCTTGGTCATCCGGATGGCACTGCCGTCCGCGGTGACCTGGTCCATGAGCCGCCGGGCCGGGGCGATGCCGTCGGCCGGCGGGTCACCGTTCATGGTGATGGCGAGCACCAGGTCGGCGTCGTCGATGGAGAACGTGACGACCGCGGTCAGGCCGGCCGTGACGGCGCTGCGGGTGATCTCGCTCACCGCGGTGGCCACCCGTACCTGGTCCTGCCGGTCGAGCTGCAGCACGGCGGCCAGCCCGCGGCTGAGCTGGCGGGCCGCGAAGACACCGGCCGGGTCCCGGACGTCCAGGCGGGCGAGCTGGCTGATCATGGCTTCAGCACCAAGATGCCGGCGTCGTCGCGGTGGATGCCCGCCGCACCGAGCAGCACGGCCGCGACGACCAGCGGATCCCGGGTCTCGAGCCCGGGCAGGGCGGCCGCCTCCCAGCGACTGCTGATCCCGTCGGAGTGCAAGATGACCGCCGCGCCGGGCGGCAGCTCGTACTCGAACTGGCGGATGGTCCGCGCCTGGACCCCGGCGATGCCGGGGATGGAGATCATGTTCTTGCGGCGGCCTTGGCCGAGGATCGACGCCGCGACGTTACCCAGGCCCGAGAACCGGGCGACGCCGCCGCCGAGCTGGACGACGCCGACGGCCCCGCCGCGGGTGCCGGACATCCGCCGGTGCATCCGCCCGAGCAGCGTGGCCGGGTCGCCGCCCGGATCCTCGAGGAACGCGATCACGCCCGCCGCGGCCGCCGCCGCGGCCAGCGGGCCATGGCCGAGGCCGTCGCACAGCACGGCGGTGATCGTATCCCCCAGCTGAACCGCGCCGTAGGCGTCGCCGCACTCGGTCTCCCCGGTGATAGGCCTGATCAGGCCAGCCCACCGGGGGGGCCCGGGGGGGTTGGGGGGGCGGGTAGCTCCGCCCCGGGGGGTATGGGGGGCGGGTAGCTCCCCCATGATCGGGGGGTACGGGGGGGTCGTCCCCCCGGCTAGCAGAGGCTTGAATCGTGCGGCGAGCGCGGTCCCGCGGCCGGGGCGGGAGTACAGGTCACAGAAATCGGCCAGCCGCCGGATCGCGCCCAGGCCGATGCCCAGCGTGCCCGCCGTGGAGTGGCCGTCACGCAGGACCACGTCCGCATCGGCCAGGCCAGGCCCGGTGTCGATGGTGACGAGGTCGATCCCCGGGGGGTCGCCGTCCCGGTTCACGCCCAGCCACAGCGATCCCTCGGAGGCGTGCTTATGCAGGTTGGAGGCCGCTTCGGTGACCGCGAGGGCGAGCTGGTCCGCGCGGGCGGCGGGGAACTGCAGCCGGTCCGCCATGGTCAGCGCGGCGTTCCGGCAGCCGGCGACCGCGCTCGCGTGTTCGACCCGGAGCCACCGCCGGTCCTGCGGTGGCGGAGCCCGGAGCGGCCAGTTCTGCGGGGCCGAGTTCAGCGGGACCACTTGACGACTACCACGCTGGTGCCGCTGCCCGGCTTGGAGTCGAGCTCGAACTCGTCGACCAGCCGCCGGGCGCCGGACAGGCCCAGTCCCAGGCCGCCACCCGAGGTCCAGCCGTCGGTCAGGGCCTGGTCGACGTCGGCGATGCCAGGACCGTCGTCGGTGAAGCCGATCCGGACACCGGGCTTGCCCGCCCCCGACGTGACGACGTCGACGCGGGCCGTGCCGCCGCCCCCGTGTACCAGGGCGTTGCGGGCCAGTTCGCTGGCCGCCGTCACGAGCTTGGTCTGGTCGACCAGGGACAGACCGCTCCGGGCCGCCGCCACCCGCACCTGCTGCCGGACGCGGACGACGTCGTTCCCCGTCCTGATCGGCAGCTCCTCCATCAGGCGCTGCCGTTCAGCAGCGCCAGGCCCTTCTCGGCGTTCAGCGCGGTGCGCACGCCGCGCAGCGACAGGCCGAGCTCGGTCAGCGTGATGGCCACGGCCGGGCGCATGCCGACTAGGACCGTTTCGGCGTCGAACAGCCGTGAGATGGACCCGATCGTGGCCAGCATCCGGCCGATGAAGGAGTCGACGATCTCCACCGCCGTGATGTCGATGATCACGCCGCGCGCGCCGGTGCCGGCCAGTTCCTCGGCCAGGTCTTCCTGGAGCTGCATGACGCTCTCGTCCTGCAGGTCGATCTGGATGGAGACGAAGAGCGTCTTCCCGATCTTGAGGATCGGCACGCGTTCCATCAGGCCGTGCCGATCTTGTGCCCGGTGCGGCTCAGCGCGTGCGCGAGCGCGTCGGCGAGCGACGCCTTGGTGGCGATGTCGCCGAACTCGATGCCGAGGGCCACGATCGTCTGCGCGACCTGCGGCCTGATCCCGCTGATGATGCACTCGGCGCCGAGCAGCCGTACCGCGCTCACCGTCTTCAGCAGGTGCTGGGCCACCTCGGTATCCACCGTCGGCACCCCGGTGATATCCAGGACCGCGTGCTCCGCGCCGGTCGCGACCAGGGTGTCGAGCAGCTTCTCCATGACCAGCTGGGTGCGGACCGAGTCGAGCGTGCCGACCAGCGGCACGGCGATGATGCCGTCCCACAGCCGGATCACCGGCGTGGTCAGCTCGAGCATGGACGTGGCCTGGTCGGAGATGATCTGCTCGCGGGCGGCCGCGTAGGTCTCGAAGGTATGCAAGCCCAGGTCGTCTATCGTCCGGGAAAAGCCGAGGTACTCGGGCACCAGGTCAGCGGTGTCGGCCACCAGCTCGTAAACCGCGTCCTTGAGCGCGAATATCCCGAGGGCGGTCTCGCTCGGCGTGAACCCGTTCCGCGCGCGGTCCCGGGACAGCTCGGCCAGCGCCGCCCTGAGCTCGCCGGCCGCCGACTCGTCGGCGCCGGACATGGACCTGGTCATCAGCGAATACAGATCCTCGAGCTCACGCCGGACCTCGGTGGCCGAACTGCGGCCGCGCAGGCCGGTCACCACGAGCTCGGTCCACCGGCCGATGACCTTGTCCTGATGGTCGCGCAGGTACGCGGCCATCCGCCCCTGGCTGCTATCAACGTCCATGGGTCCGCAATCCTATGCATTGGGCTGCCTATTAGGCTATGTACTGCCCAACAGTACAGCCGGACCGCGGCTCATTTCCCGCCTGACCGCACGGTATGGCAGCAGGACCGGGGGCCCGGGAATACGATTCTGGGTGACCGCCGCCGATCCGACCTAACTTGTCCGCCAACCCGGGGGGAGCGCAGAGTGCCGCAGCTCCGCATATCGCTGGAACCTCACGGTGACAGCGTGGTCGTGAGCGTCGTGGGCGAACTCGACGTCGTCTCGAAGCAGCAGTTCGACGACTGCCTGTCGGAAGCCGCGACGCAGAGCGACCGCGTGATCCTCGACATGTCCCGGGTGGATTTCATGGACACCACCGCGCTGGCCGTCGTCGTCGGGACACTGGCGCCGGCTGGTGGCCGACGGCGGCGCGTTCCGGCTGGCGGGCGCGCGCTACCGCTACGTCAAGGCGCTGTGGATCACCGGCCTGGCCGACCGGCTGCCGATGTACGACACCGTCGACGAGGCCCTGAACGACGACGGCCCCGGGGCCGTAAGCGGCCCCGGGGTCAGTCAGCCGGGCGAGCCTGAAGCTACCGCCGATTAGCGGCGGCGGCTTTTAGCTACCAGCGGTACCAGCGACCGCGCGATCCGCCTTCGCCTACGCGCACGACGAACCCGATCAGCCAGATCACTAGCACGACGAGAGCAATCCACCACAAGATGTGGATCGCGAAGCCGAGCCCGCCGAGGATGAGGGCGAGCAGGAGGACGAGGAGGATGATACCCATAGCTGATTTCCTTCTTTCTTTACGACCACCGCCGGTCCGATTACCCGGTAATCGGCGTTCCACACCAGTTCACAGCTTCAGGCTCTAGCCTTTTACTACTTCAGGCTCTTGCCGACGTCCTTGACCTTCTCGCCGGCCTGCTTGGCGTTGCCGGCGACCTGGTCGGCCTTGCCCTCGGCCTCGAGCCGTTCGTTGCCGACGGCCTTGCCCGCCGCTTCCTTGGCCTTGCCCTTGACTTCCTGGGCCTTGTTCTGGGCCTTGTCGGTGGCACTCACGACCGTGTCCTTCCTTCGTGGACTTGCGTACGGGCACCCTTCTGCCCGAGGGATTCGGTTCTAATCCACTTGTTGGCCTGGACACTTAATCTGTTTGGCCTGCGTCAGGTGGGTAGGTGTTCCCCTCCAGAGGTAGGGCTATCAGGAGGCGGCGGTGCCAGATATTGCGCACGACGACCAGCCGGAACAGCCGGCTGCCGAGGACGGCCGCCGGATCGTAGCGGAACTCCAGGAGGCGCTGCTGCCCACCGCCCTGCCGGTCCTGCCGCGGGCCCGGATCGCGGCCCGCTACCTGGTGGCCGGGCACGAGCAGGCGGCCGGCGGCGACTGGTTCGACGCCATCCCGCTGGCCAGCGGCGGTGTCGCGCTCGCGGTCGGGGACGTGGTGGGGCACGGGGTCGCCGCCTCGGCGGCCATGGGACAGCTGCGCGCCGTGCTGGCCGAACTGCTGGCCGGCGAGAACGACCTGAGCCACGCGCTCAAGCGCACCGACGCGTTCGCGGCCCAGATGCCGGCCCTCCGCACCGCCACGCTCGTCCTGGCGGTGCTGGACCCGGCCGACGGCACGCTGCGCTACACCACCTGCGGGCATCCCCCGCCCCTGGTCATCGGCACCGACGGAACCGCCAGATACCTCGAGAGCACCGGGACCGGACCGCTGGGCACCGGCTCGCCGCCCGTCATCGCGGCCGACGCGCTCGCCCCGGGCGAGGTGGTCCTGCTCTACAGCGACGGCCTCATCGAACGGCCGGGCCGGACCATCGCCGAGGGCATGGCCGAGCTGGCCACGGTCGCCGCCGGCGCGGCCGCCACCGAGATACCGCCCCCGGACGCCGACCCCGCCACAGCGGAGCGCGTCTGCCAGCTGACGGTGGAACTGCTCACCGGCAGCGGTCACTCCGACGACGTCACCGCGCTGGCCGCGCAGTGGCTGACCAACCCGGTCCCGGCTCTGCACCTGGAGCTGCCGAGCCGGCGGCCCAGCCTCACCAAGGCCCGGGACGCCTTCGCCGGCTGGCTGAGCAGGCTCGACGCCGCCGCCGACGACTGGGAGGCGCTGCACCTGGCGATGGTGGAGGTGTTCACCAACGCCATCGAGCACGCCTACCCGCGCGATCACCCCGGGAACGTCGAGCTCGACGCAAGCCTGGGCGACGACGGGTACGTGGAGTGCCGGGTGACCGACCAGGGCACCTGGCGGCCGCCCGGCACGGGCGACGCCAACCGCGGCCACGGCCTGATGGTGGCCGGGCAGGTCGTGGACCGGATGCTGGTCAGCCACCAGCCGCCGGAACCCGGCTCGGAGCCGGGGACCGGGGATCCGGCGGAGACCGCCGCCAGCACCGCCGGGGGGACCACGGTGGCCCTGCGACACCGGCTGCGCCGGCCCGCCATCCTGGCCTCGGGCCGCCGTCGCGACCGCTCCGGCGACCCGGCCGAGCCGCCGTTCTCGGTGGACACCTCGATCGCGGCCGGCGCCATCGCCCGGGCGGTCGTACGCGGCCCGGTCGACATCACCACCGCGGACAAGCTGTGCCGGCGGCTGCTCTCGGTCAGCCGCGGCGGCACCATCGCGCTCGTCGCCGACCTGTCCGGCGTCACCCAGCTGGCCAGCGCGGGCGTGCGGGCGCTGTACGCGGTCACCGAGCAGCTAGCCGCGCACGGGCACACCCTGACCCTGATCACCGCACCGGGCAGCGGCACCGGCCTGGTGCTGGACCTGGTCCAGCTGGCTCACGTCACCGGGAGCGAAGCCTAGGTCGCCCGCATCCGGTTGTTGCGCGGATCGTGGGTCACCTCGGCCAGGCCGAGTTCCTCGAGCAGCGGCGGCAGGTACATGCCGAACCGGCCTCGGTACCCATTGCGCAGGCCGTACCAGCCGCCGACCGGGTTGCCCGCGGACCTGCCCCCAGGCCTCCACCGTCCCCTCGGCGGCGGGCTTCTTCTCGTCGGCCGCGCCGAGCGGCACCCAGTCGCCCTGGGCGGACAGCCAGGCGTGCAGGTCCTCGATCGCCTGCAGCCGGTACTTCAGCATGGTGGAACCGACCTGGCAGACCAGCGCGGGCGGATCGGCCTGCTCGTCCCGGTACATGGTGTAACCGGAGGTGCCGGGCGCGGTCTTGAGCTCCCACGGGTCCTCCTTGGTGCCTGCGGCCATTAGCCCTCCCCTTCGTTGATCGCGGTGATGAAATGCGGCAGCAGCGACGCCCAGCCGCCCTGGTTCCGGTCGCGCCACTGCTCAGCGTCCGGCCCGAGCCGTTCCCAGCCCCGGTGCTCGATCTCGACCCGGGTGGCGGCGGTCCCCTGGGCCACGAAGCGGATCTCCACCTCGGTGGCGTCGGCGGGCTCCCGGCCGAGGTACCACCGGTAGGCCAGCCGCGCCGGCGGCTGCCAGACCGTCACCTCGCCCCACTCGTGCTCGATGCCGTCGCCGGTCCGCTCGAAGATCCGGCCGCCCACGCCGGCCTGCAGGACCACGGCCGCAGGGTACCCGGTGACGGTGTGGTCGGGTGGCCACCAGGAGGCGATGCCGGAGGTCCAGACGCGGAAGGCGTGGCCGGCGGAGCAGGCCACGTCGAAGGACATCCGCAGCGGAGCGGTCATTGTTCCGTGTTCTCGGCGAAGAGCCGGAAACGCTGGGCGGCGTCACCCCAGACCTGCTCCAGGTAGGCCTGGACCGCCTGCAGCCCTTCGTCTCGCAGGTAGTAGATCCGGCTGGTGCCCTGAGCCTGCTCGGCCACCAGGCCGGCTTCCTTGAGCAGCCGCAGGTGCCGGGAGACCGCGGGCCGGCTGATGGGCAGCGCCGCGGCGATGTCCCGGACCGGCTTGCCGCCCTCGCCGAGCAGGCGCAGGATGTCCCGCCGGTGCGGGTCACCGAGCGCCTCGAACGGGTCACCCGGGCTGGGCGCCTCGTTGGTAACCACAGAGCTACCGTAACACGAAGGTTACCGAGATGAGGGAGGTCATCCGGGGCCGGGCGGAGGGCTGGCGGGCCTCAGCCCTGGCCCCGACCGGGGCGTCGGCGGCCCTCAGATCGGGCTCCGGCCGGGTCGGGCGGAAATCTTAACCACCTCTGAACTATTTCCGGTGGGGGTCCTTAGTAAGTCGTTGGGCATGATCTATATCAAGAGTTCCTCGCTAGCAGCGCCGGCCGCACTCCTGCACCGCGGTCACGTGAACAGCAAAGAGCTTGCTCGACGGTCGCACCTCCTGCCCGCGACCGCATGAAGGACATGGACGCCAGAGTCCGCGTCGATGGGGCAACCCTGCAGCCCCATCAACGCGGACTCTCGCATTTCCGGGAAGTCGCAGGCACCCGCCTCCTTCCCGGAGCCGCAGCCGACACTTCGGTTCCGGGTCTGTGCCGGAAATTGTCAGCCTCCACTCCGTAAGTTGCCAGCCTCCGTTCCGGGAGTCGCTAGCCATGCACCTCGCCCCGAAGGCCCCAGGGATCCCACAGCTCCCTTCCTTCCCGTAGGTACTGCGCTAGGCCTTGCGGAGCCTTCGCCCGGCTCGCACTTGCCACGATCCCGGGGTGCTGCCCGTGGGGCCGATGATGCCTGGGCGCATCGTGAAGCGCTCGGCCGAAAATTAACGCGGTGGATCCGCACTATCCGGTGGATCCGCACTGACCCCCCGGCGGATGCCGGTGGCACGCTCAAGGGATTGTCGCAACGCCCTGACCTGGGCGGATGATGGCGTGACGAGACGCGGGATGGAGCCGGAGCGGGTGCGGCTGGTGCTGGGGTTCCTGGAGGCGGGCCTGAACCCGGTGCGGGCGGCCCGGGCGGCGGGGGTATCGCAGACCTTCGCGTATGACCTGGACCGGAAGGTGAGCGGGGTATCCCGGCTGGCGGTGAAGCGGGAGGCCGCGGCCCGGCGGGCTGCGGCGCGCGCGGCCGGGCCGGGCCGCAGGCTGCCGCCGGAACGGGTCCGGGCGGTGCTGGACCAGCTCCGGGCAGGCCTGAACCCGGGCCAGGCGGCGGCCGCGGCCGGCGTGTCGGCGACGTTCGCGTACGAGCTGCACCGCAAGATGGGCGGGGTGTACCGGCCCCCCGGAACGACCTATAGCACCCGTTACCTGGACCGCGAGGAGCGGTACGAGATCGCCCGGCTGCGCGACGCCGGCCTGGGGACGCGCGAGATCGCGCGGCGGACGGGCCGCGCCGCCTCGACGATCTGCCGGGAGCTGGCCCGCAACGCCGATCCCCGCACCGGCGGCTACCAGCCGGAACGGGCCGAGCGGCTGGCGTGGGAGCGGCAGCGCCGCCCCAAGCCCTCTAAGCTGGCCCGCGACCCGGCCCTGCGCCAGGCGGTGCAGCGGCTGCTGAACCGCCGGCACTCACCCGAGCAGGCCAGCGGGAGGCTCAAGGTGGATCACCCGGACGACCCGGCGATGCGGGTCAGCCACGAGAGCATCTACCAGTCCATCTACGTCTACCCCCGCGGCGAGCTGAAGCGGGAGCTGCAGGCCTGCCTGCGGTCCGGCCGCACCACCCGGCGGCGCCGCGGCCGCCGCGAGACCCGCGGCACCATCATCGGCGCGGTCCCGATCGGGCAGCGGCCCCCCGAGGCCGAAGGCCGCCTCGTGCCCGGCCACCACGAAGGCGACCTGATCATGGGCACCAAGGCGTCCAACTCCGCCGTCGGCACCATCGTCGAGCGGATGACCGGCTACCTCACCCTGCTCCACCTGCCCGGCGGGCACGGCGCCGACGCCGTCGCCGACGCCGTCACCGCCCGGCTGGGCGCCCTGCCCGCCTGGTTCACCCAGACCCTGACCTGGGACCGCGGCACCGAGATGGCCCGCCACGCCCGCATCACCGAAGCCACCGGCATCAGCGTCTACTTCGCCGACCCCCACGCCCCCTGGCAGCGCGGCAGCAACGAGAACACCAACGGCCTGCTCCGCGAGTACCTCCCCAAAGGCACCGACCTCTCAGCCCATACCGCTGCCCAGCTCCAGCACATCGCCGACGAACTCAACGACCGCCCCCGCAAGCGCTTCGGCTACCACACCCCCCGCGAACAGCTCGCTAAACTCCTCGCAGAAGACCAACGCGTTGCGACCACCCCCTGAAAACGCCGTATCGATATCCTCCGGGTAATGCGAATCCACCGCGTTATCTGCTACGACCAAGGCGCCCGGGTTCACGACTGGGACTGGGAGTGCTCCGCGTGACCTCTGTGACTCACGCCTGGCTCCAGCGCTCACTTACCGGGTGGATTGGGGCTACTGGGTGGATTTGGGGGTCTATGGTGCACCAAAGTCACCGGGTAACCCCCAATCCACCCCGTTATTTTCGCTGGCGACGGGGCGGGTGGGGACCGGGCGTCGAAAGTGACGGGTGAGGCTGACGCGCCGGGCGGCCGGGCAGTGCGGGGCGGCGGGAAGGCGGCGGAGAGGCGGCGGAGGCGGCGGAGACGGGAAGCGGCGGCGGGAAGGCGGCGAAGGCGGCGGAGGCGGGAAGGTGACGGGTGAGGGATGAGCGGTGAGGGGTGAGGGGTGAGGGCAAGCGCGAGGTGGAGGTTGGACGGAGATGGCGCAGGGGGTGAGGGCGACGCGGGAGTGGGGTTAGACGGAGACGATGACGATGACGGTGCGGCCGATCTTTACTTTGTCGCCGCGCTTGAGGCGCTGGGCTTGGAAGATGCGGCGGTTGTTGAGCCAGGTGCCGTTGGTGGAGCCGAGGTCCTCGACGAACCAGTAGCCGTGCGCGGGCTGGAAGAGGGCATGATGGCTCGAGGCGTGATCGTCGTTGATGATCAGCGAGCCTTGCCGCCCCGCGGTGAACTCGGTGTGGAAAACCTTGGCCTGGTCACCGACCTGGAGGGCGATCGACTGGCTGCGGCCGGTGTCGGCCAGGGTCGAATCATTCTGGCTGGTGACCGCGGAGACCGCGGCCCGCCACGCCTGTTTTTCCGGCGTGGAAACGTCTTCCCATGGCGGCAGCGGGTCGGGGTGGGCGGTGCGGTGCGCCTCGTAGGCGGTCTTGGCGAGATGGTCGAGGTCGGTACTAGCCACGGATTCGATCATGCCAGAGGGTCGGCACTGGCGGGGGAAGTCGCCGGGCTGGGCCGTCCAGCCGGCTCGTCGGACTGACTGGCTGGCCGGGCCAGACTGACTGGCTGGCCCGGCCAGCGGGCGCGGCAGCGGCGGGATCAGGAGGCGGGCCAGGCCGGCCGCGGCCAGGGTGACGAGGCCGGCCACGATCGCGACCACGGTAAGCCCGGCCGCCTGGGCCAGGAACGGGCCGGCCGCCGCCCCGGCCAGGGTGGCGGCGGCCTCGCCGGTGAGGAAGACGGCGCCGATCCGGCCCAGGACCGCGTTGGGCACTACCCGCTGCATGGTGGCCTGCGGGATCACCAGCGACATCGAGCCGAACATCCCGACGGCGGCGGCCGCGGTTAGCGCGGCCGCCAGCGAGGATGAGGTGAACAGGCCGACGTAGGCGGCGGCGGTGGCGGTCAGCGTCGCGGCCAGCAGGGTCCGGGGCTGGACCCGGTCCAGCAGCAGGCGGATGACCGGGGCGCCGGCCAGGAAGCCCACGCCCAGGCCGGCCAGCAGGAAGCCGATGTGCTCGCTGCCGCCGAGCCGGCGGATCCCGAACGCGATGAGCACCGCGCTCAGCGAGGCATTGGCGGCCAGGTAGACGACCGTGACCGGGAACAGCGCCCGCGCCACCGGCTGGCGGACCAGGACGCGCGCCCCCTCGAGCAGGTCGCGGACGACGGCCTCGGCCGCGGTGCCGGCGCGGGAGGCCAGGGGGTGGGAGGCCAGGGGGCGGGAGGCCAGGGGGCGGGGGGCCAGGGGGCGGGAGGCCAGGGGGCGGGAGGCCAGGGGATGGGAGATCGAGGCCGGGGTGCGGGAGGTCAGCGTCAGCGCCAGGGCGGAGAGCAGGTAGCTCGCGGCGTCGATGCCGATCAGCCAGCGGGCGCCGCACAGCGCCAGCAGGATTCCGCCGAGCGGGCCGCCGACCAGCCGGACCACGCCACTGCTGGCCGCGTTCAGCGCGTTGGCGCTGCTCAGCAGCGAGCCGGTGCCGACCACGGCCGGAGTGCGGGCCTGCCAGGCCGGCGCGTAGAGCACGACCCCGGCGTTCTCGGCGACCAGCGCGGCATACAGGACGCCGTACCGGCCGGGCGCCAGGCCCAGCAGCATCACGGCCACCGCGGCCGCGCAGAACAGGTTCGTCCCGATCATCAGGCGACGCCGGTCCCATCGGTCGGCGAAGACGCCGGCGACCGGGCCGAGCAACAGGAGCGGCAGGTACTCGGCGGCGACCGTCAGGCCGGTGGCCCGCAGCGACCCGGTGACCAGCAGGATATGGGTGGGGATGGCCAACGTCAGCAGCCACGAGCCGAGCGAGCTGACCAGGCCGCCCGCCCACATCAACCGGAAGTCCCGTATCTGCAGAGCCTGGAACATGATCGCCGCCATCCGTTGACTATTTCAGTAGAATAGCTTTCAGGTTTCTTATCTTGTCAAGATGGAGCGACGGGGAACCGGGCGGCCTGACGGGAGGCTGACGGGAACCAGGGCAGATGGGTGGCGGACGCAAACCGGGAGGCAAGATGGAGGGCCGGCCGGAAACACGAGTGATGCGCGGTCGCCGGGAGGCAGGTCACAGCGGAGGGGGAAGCAGGTCACGATGCGGTGGCTGGCGGGAAGCAGGAGTCACGATGCGGTGGCTGGCGGGAAGCAGGAGCCACCTTGGAGTGGCTGACGGGAAGCAGGCGGGAGGGGTGATGGGTGGATAACCAGGAGATCGGGCGGCAGCTGCGGGCCCGGCGGACGGCGGCGGGGCGGACGGTGGCGTCGGTCGCGGCCGACGCGGGCCTGTCCGTCCCCTACATCGCCAACCTGGAGAACGGGCGGGGCAACCCGACCACCGCGGCCCTGGGCCGGCTGGCCGAGGCCCTGGGCCTGCGGCTCGTCGTCACGCTCGAGGCGGGCGAGGAGGACACGCCGGCCCTGGGGGCGCCGGGGATTCCCGCCTCGCTGGTCCGGCTCGGGCGGACCGCGCGGTTCCGGCGGGCGGTCGCGGTGATGGCCGCGGGCGGGTCCGGCGCAGGCGGTCGCGGTGATGGCCGCCGGGCGGCACGCGGACGCGGACGCGCTAGCGGATGCGGACGAGCTAGCGGATGCGGACGAGCTAGCGGTCAAGCTGGTGGCGGCGCTGGCGGCGACGGGGGCGGTCGTCGGACGGGACCTGGCCGAGGCGGACTGGTGGCGGCTGCTCGACGCGCTCACGCTGGTCGCCGCCCACCCCGCCGACCAGGCGTGAGCCGCCATCCCCAGCCGGGCCCTCGAGCCGGGCTCTCAGGCTGGGGCCTCAGAAAGGAGGGTCGGGGCGGCGCTGGGACATCGGGGCGGCCGACACGAACAGGCCGACGCAGGCGACCAGGAACAAGACGATGAACCCGCCGTAGAAGCTGACGAACGCGGCGACCAGGACGGGCGGCAGGATGATGGCGCACGCGCCGCCCGCGACTATCTTCGGCGTGAGCCGCTTCCGGCTGGCGACGCCGGGCTGCGGGCGGGTCGCCAGGACGGCGGTCGCCTCGGTGAGCTCGGCGTAGGTACTGGCGAGGTAAACCTGCCCCGTTCGGGCCTCTAGTTCGGCGGAGGTGAGGAGGCCCTCCAGGTAACCGGCTTTGAGGGCGTCGACGGCCCGCTCGCGGTCAGCGTCGGACGCGCGCATCCGGCTGTGTACCACCTGCTCCCATGGCCCTGCCATCGGCGCCTCCTCACGCAGACAATCAGGAAAAGCGTAACCCGGCCGGGCGGGGACGGAAATCCGGTTGACCGCGCCTGCGGGCGGCGGCGACGCTGGGCAGCGATGCGACCGCTGTCGAGTGACTACGACGCCGACCCCGGCCGGTTCCTGGCCACCGACGAGCATCCGCACGACGACGCGCACCCGTACGTCGCCGCGCGGTTCGCGGCGGCGGGCGCGCGGACCGTGCTGGACGTGGGCGGGGGCCACGGGCGGCTGGCCCGGTTGCTGCCCGGGCTGGGCCTGCGCGTGCTGCTTGTCGACCTGTCCCCGGCGATGCTGGACCTGGCGCCCCGCCCGGCGGTGCGGGCCGACGGCGCCCGGCTGCCGGCCGCCGACGCCTCCGTGGACGCGGTGGCCGCGCTGTACACGCTGTACCACTACGCCGATCCGCGGCGGCCGATCGGGGAGGCGCGGCGGGCGCTGCGGCCCGGCGGGCTGTTCGCGGCGTGCGCGCCGAACCGGGATAGCAGCCCCGAACTGGCCCACGTCATCCCCGGCTGGGGTACCAGGGGCACGTTCGACGGGGAGGACGCCGAGGCCATCGTGGCCTCGGTCTTCGGCGCGCCCGGCGACACGGTGGAGACCGACCTCTGGGACGGTCCTCTGGTCACGCTCGGGTCGGCGGCCGATGCCGCCGCCTTCCTGCGGGTTCACCGGCTGGACGAGGAGGAGGCCGCGGCGGCGGCCGCCGCGCTGGACCTGCCGATGACGCTGACCATGCGGGGCTGCGTGGTGTACGCGACCAAGGCGGGTTAACGACCGGGCCGGATCTGGCCGGCCGCTACGCTACCGGGCATGGCTGCCGACCTGATTCCGCCGTTCCCCGATGACGCCTTCCGCCGCGTGCTGTGCGTGGTGGCGCACCCGGACGACGTGGAGTACGGGACGTCGTCGGCCGTCGCGGCCTGGACGGCGGCCGGCATCGAGGTCGCCTACCTGCTGCTGACCCGGGGCGAGGCCGGCATGGACGCCAGCCCGCCGGAGCGGACGGCGGCGCTGCGCACGGAGGAGCAGATCGCGAGCTCCCAGGTCGTCGGCGTCACCGAGGTCGACTTCCTCGGCTATCCCGACGGGGTGCTCGAGTACAGCCTGGATATGCGGCGCGACATCGCCCGCGTCATCCGCCGCCGCCGGCCGGACGCGGTGGTGGTCACGACCTGGGAAGTCGAGTTCGCGGCCGGGCTCAACCAGGCCGACCACCGGGTCGCGGGCCTGGCCTCGCTGGACGCGGTGCGCGACGCCGGCAACCGCTGGGTCTTCCCCGAGCTGCTGGACGAGGGGCTGACGCCGCACGCGGTGCGGTGGCTGCTCATCGCCGGGGACCCGCGGCCGACCCACGGCGTCGATGTCACCGGCGAGCCGCTGGAACGCGGCATCGCCGCCCTCGAGGCACACGCCCAGTACCTGGCCGGGCTGCCCGGCCATCCCCCGGTCCGGCCGATGATCAGCGGTATCACGGCGTACCTGGGCCGGTCCATGGGCGTGCCGCACGGGGTGCTGTTCCGGGCCTGGGATTTCCAGGCGCCGCCGCCCATCGCGGCCGAGATCGCCGCGATGATGGCGACCGGGCCAGACAGCTGACCTTTCGTCGCGCCCGGGCTCACGCTCCGGGCGGCCGCAGGCCGGCCAGGTAGATCCGGGCCTGGCGGCGGGCCTGGTGATCCCAGTTCGCGATGGTCGCCAGCGGCTGGGCGAGCTGGGCCCCGGTGATGATGATGTCCCCTGGCGTGACGTCGGCCCGGATGCTGCCGTCGTGGCGCCCGCGGCGCAGGATCGCGCCCAGCACGGCCCGGATCTCGGCCCGGAGCCGGCGGGCCTCGTCGTCGAGGTCGGCCGGGCCGCCGTGCAGGGGCAGCACGAGCTGGTCGCGGTGCTCGATGGTGGCGGCGAAGAACGCCCCGACCGCGCCGACCGCGGGCCCGGGGCTTTCGGCGGCCGAACGGGCGTGCCCGAGCGCCAGCGTGAACGCGCGGGCGGTCAGCGCGCTCAGCAGGTGCTCGCGCGTCGGGAAGTGCCGGTACAGGGTGCCGATGCCGACACCGGCCCGGTCGGCGATCTCGGCCATCGGCACGTGATTACCGCGCGCCTTGATCTCCGCGGCCGCCGCGGCCAGCAGCCGCTCCCGGTTGGCCCGGGCGTCGCTGCGGGGGGCGCGGCGGCGGATGGCCGGTTCGGTGCTCACCTGTCAGATATAAGCAGGCCGAGGCGGCCCCCGGTAGGGCTTAAACGGATGAATTCGTCCGCTATACGGTATCGTGGCCGGTAAAGAGGACGAGAGGGAGATACCCATGAGCATGCTCTACCTGGCCCAGCCCGCGCAGCAGCAGCAGCTCGAATGGCTCGACGGCGGCACGCTGACGATGCTGCTCGACGGCGCCGCCACCGACGGCCAGCTGATGATGGGCCGCTTCGACGTCCGGCGCGGCGAGGCCCCGCCGTACCACAAGCACCTGCACGAGGACGAGATCTTCATGCTCATCGCGGGGACCGCCCTGGTCTGGTACGACGACCAGGAGTACGAGCTCGGCGAGGGCGGCGTCGTCTTCCTGCCGAAGAACGTGCCGCACGGGTACCGCATCACCTCGGAGGTCGCGGACCTGCTGGTGATCAACACCCCGGCTGGCATCGAGGGCATGTTCCGCGCCACCGGGCGGGACAAGGCGACCCCGCGGCCGGAAGGCTTCGAGGTCAAGCCCGACCCCGAGGTCTCGGCGCGGTACGGCAACATCATCGTCGGGCCGCCGCGCTGAGCCGCGCGGCTCAGCGGTCGTCGACGACAACGCGGTCGTAGGCGGCGACGAACTGCTCGGCCCAGCCGGCGTCTTCCTCTAGCCGCCTCGGCCTGCTGGCTCCGGCGCTCCAGGTACGCCAGGACCAGGTCGTCCTTGGACAGGTTAATGGCTCGCGGATCCGGTCCGGCTCTGCCACCATCACCGAAATGGACCACGGAGGACTGATCGCGGCGGCCGGACCGGACCTGGAGGCCAGGCTCGCCTCGTACGTCCGGCAGAACCGGCTGCCGGGGGCGGTGGCGGGCGTGGTGGGCGGTGACGAGCTGGCCTGGCTGGCCGGGACCGGGTTCGCCGAGGTGAGCCGCTGGCCGGGCCACCGATCCGGCCGGGCTCTACGGCATCGCGTCGATCACCAAGACGTTCACCGGCACGGCGATCATGCAGTTGCGGGACGCGGGCCGTCTCGGTCTCGACGACCCGGCGGTGAGGTGGCTGCCTGAGCTGGGCTCGATGGCCAATCCGTTCGGGCCGGTTGATCTGGTGACCATCCGGCGGATGCTGTCGCATGAATCGGGTCTTCCGGCCGAGCCGCCCGGCACGGACTGGGCCATCCCGGCCTACCAGGGCACCCCCGAGATGACCCTGCGGCGGGCGGGCGAGATCTCGGTGCGGTTCCCGCCGCACGCGCAGCACGCCTACTCGGACCTCGCCTACCAGTGGCTCGGCGAGATCGTGACCCGGGCCAGCGGAACCCCGTACCCGGAGTACGTCCGGGATGCCATCCTGCGCCCGCTCGGCCTGGCCGCGACGGGGTTTCCCCCGCTTCCGGCCGCGCTGATCGCCCGGCGCGCGACGGGATACGACTGGCGCGGGCTGTCGGACGACCTGGACCCGGCGCCGCCGATGCCGCCGGCCTGGGCGGAAGGCGGCCTGTGGTCGTCCGCCGCGGACCTCGCTCGCTGGATCTCGTTCCAGCTCCGGGCCCACCGGGAGCCGGCTGCGACCAGCGCGGTGCTGGACGCCGGGTCGCTGCGGGAGATGCACAAGCCGCGTTACCTGGCCGACGACCAGTGGACCCAGGCGTGGGGCATTTCCTGGTGCGGCACCCGCCGGGAGGAGGTGACCTGGATCGGGCACTCGGGCGGGATCCCGGGATTCACCAGCACCATCTGCTTCGACCCGGTGAGCCAGGTCGGGGCCGTCGTGCTGGTCAACGGGACCGCGGGTAGTGCCGATCTCGGGATAGAACTCGCAGCTCTCGCCCGCGGGCTGGCGCCGGGCCGGCGGCCTGGTTCGGCTGCTCCCCCGGCGCCGGCCCCGCCGGACTACCGGCCGCTGATGGGGATCTACGCCCGGTCTCACCTGGGCGGCTGGCTGCTGCGGCTGGAATGGCGCGACGGGCGGCTCACGTTCACGACCGCGGAAGCGCCCGGCTGGCAGGTGGTCCTGACGCCGACCGCCGATCCGGACCGCTTTACCGCCACGGACGGCGGCAACCTGCTCGGCGACGTGACCTTCCGGCATTCGGCGGGGGGCCGCGTCGCCTCGGTCTTCTTCCTAGACTGCACCTGGGTACGCCTGGACCGCGTTCCCGCCTGATCGCCGGGTGCAGTGGGGAGATTCATGCAAGACGGGCCACGCATTCTGGTCGCGGCCGCGCTGGCCAAGATCATCGAGCCGCTGGTGCGGCAGTCGTTCGGCGACGCCCTGGTGCGGATCGCCGAGGACCAGGGCGCGGTCGAGGAGGCCGTCGGCGGCCGCCTGCGGTTCGACGTGGTGGTGGCCGACCTGACCTGGAACGACTACGCGGTGGAGTACTCGTTCGACGGGCTCGACGTGCTGAACGCCCTGCGGCGCACGGGCAGGCAGACGCCGGTCATCTTTGCCGCGCAGGGCCATGGGCTCGAACGTGATCATCTGGACGAGGCCGTCGAGCAGCCGGAGGTGGTCGGCATCTACCGGAAGGCGACCGGACCGCGGCCGCTGATGGAGGCCATCAACATCGCCGTCGGCGGCGGCACCCTGGACGAGTCCCGGTTCCCGCCGGACTCCAGCCCGGCCGGTATCCCGCGCATTCATTCCTACTTCGGGAAGGGAAAAGGAGCGACCGCGGCCCGGCTGGCCGGCGCGATCGCCTCCGGCCGGGCGGTCAACCACGAGACGCTCGCCAGCACCGCGCACGTCGGGTACGACACCGCCGCCAAGATCGTCGATTACCTCGGCCCGCTGATCAAGGACCGCCGCGAGCACAGTCCCGAGCTCAAGATGACCCCCGAGGTGGTCTACCGGTGGTCCGGCGAGCACGCGCGTTACATCCTGAGCTGGTGCCGCCGCAATGGCTACGCCGACATCGCGACCCGGGTGACGGTGGCCGCGGTGGGGTGAGCCTGCCTCGTTCGGCATGCAAGTTCTTGCCTGGGCCGGGCGGGATCCCGCAAGGATCCGCTCGATCCTCGCTGGGTACGGGCCTGGCCCTTCAGTTTCCGGGATGATTTGCCCTATTCACGGCGGCTCGGAGTGGCCTAACCCGAGCGGCCGGCGAGGGTGCCGGGGGGGCGCCCTCGCCCCGGGCGACCGCAGGTCGGTCCGGGGCGGCGTCAGCCGCAGCCGGGTAGCCCACGGCCTCGGGCCTGGATGGGCTACCCGGGCTGGCGTCCCCAGCTGCACCGTGAGGCGACCACGGTAGGATAAAGGTATGACTTCACCGGCCAAGCGGAAGGTCTCGGTCACCCTCGACGCGGATCTCGTCGCAGCGGTGGAAGCCGACAGCGGTACGACGCTTTCGGCCGAAGTCAACTCTGCCCTGCGGGCGGAGTTCACCAGGCGCAGGCGGCAGCAGGCTCTGGCCGATCTTCTCGACCGCCTAGCTGACGAACGGGGCGCCCTGGACACACCGGAAGACGAGGCTGAGATCGCGCGGTACTTGCGCCTGCTTGGCGGCATGACCGAAGAATCAGGCGACCTGCGGGCCGGCTGATGCGACTGGTACTCGATGCCGAAGCTGTGCATGCGCTGCTCGATCCCCGGCACCCGGCCGAACGCAAGGTACGGCAGGCTATGGAGGCGGCCCGCAGGCTGCGCCGCGACGTGGCAATCGCGACTGGAACCCTCGCGGAGCTCTACCGTGGAGCCGGAAGCAATCAGGGGTTGGACGCGCTCCTCGCCCGGGAATCAGGGGATGGCCTGCTGCTCCGTGACACCGACCGGGCTCTTGCCCGGCTCATCGGGGCGCTGCTCACCGAGGCCGGCGCCAGTTCAGCGCTCTTCGCGGACGCCCATCCCGTCGCCGTTGCGGTCGAAGCCGGCGGCGGTGTTGTGCAAACTGCTGATCCTGATGACCTCGGCCGGCTGGCGGCCCCGTACCGGACCGTTGTCATCGAATCGCTAGCGCGCGGGAAAGGCTCGTCGAGTTAAGGCTAGCCTGTCATCGAGTCCGCGATGGGCACGGAAATCGAGATGCCCCCGGGCCGGGCACCTGTTAACTTCCCTTGGTGGATGACGGCGTTTTCCTTAGGTACGTTGGCGACCACCTTGGCGGGCTGCCGGGGGTGGAGGCGGTCATGCTGGGCGGGTCCCGGGCCGCGGGGACGCACCGGCCGGATAGCGACTGGGACTTCGGCATCTATTACCGGGGTCACTTCGACCCGCAGACGCTGCGTGATATCGGCTGGCCCGGTGAGGTGTCGGGAATCGGCGGCTGGAGCACCGGTGTCTTCAACGGCGGGGCGTGGCTGGAGATTGACGGGCGCCGCTCGGACGTGCACTACCGGGACCTGGACACGATCGACCGGGAGATCAGCGCGGCCCGCGAAGGGCGGTTCGGTATCGAGCCGCTGATGTTCCACCTCGCGGGTATCCCGACCTACCTGGTGCTGGCCGAGCTGGCCGTGAAGCAGGTCCTGTACGGCCAGCTGCCCACGCCGGAGTACCCGGCGAGGCTGCGCGCGCGGGCACCCCAGGTGTGGTGGGATCGGGCGGAGCGGACGTTCGGCTACGCGCGCGCGAACTATGCCCCCTACGGGCGGCTGGCCCAGTGCGCCGGCCTGGTCATCCAGGGGGCAGCGCAGGCGGCGCACGCGGTGCTGGCGGCGCGCGGCCAGTGGATTACCAACGAGAAGCGGCTGCTTACCCGGGCGGGCCTGCAGCAGGTCGACGAATTCATCGCGCTGGCCGACCGGGACCCGGACGTGATGCGCGAGGTCGTGGACCGATCTCAGACGCTCTGCCTAAAGGCGGTACGAGAGGCTACTGCGGGCGGGTGACAGCGGGCCGGAGCATCGGGATCGAGCTGGCTAGGGCGAAGGTGACGAACAGAGCCGACGCCAGGGTGCAGAACCAGGCGCCGTGCGGGGTGGTGAAGCTGAGGTCCGGGTCCGGCTTAGGTGCGAGGAAGGTGATGGGCACGCCGGCGAAACCGATCACGGCGGCCGCGATCCGCGCCCAGAGCGGACCGCGGCCGGATACGGAGTAGCCGGCGACCATCGCGGCCGCGGCGAGAACGATGGGGCCGCTGTCCGGCTGGCCGGTGCCCACGGTCGGGAAGATGGCGATCAGCAGCGGGGCCGCGATGAGCAGCGGGTACTGGCGGCCGAGGCGGCGCTGGTATTCGGCCCAGCCCAGGAGCGCGCCGGTGACGGTACCGGCCGGGATAATGATCCCGAAGGTGCCGCCGAAGGTGAAGTTCGAGGTCGGCCCGGCCAGTTGCTGCATGAAACCGCGCAGGCTGGCGGCCCAGGCGATCCCGGTGACGGCGCCGATTGCGATAAAGCGGAGGCGATCCCTTGCCGTTGGTGTCATGACGTCGACGCTAGGAACCGCCGGGACGGACGGGAACGCGGCCGGCCGCAGGCCCGGTTGAGGTAATCCGGAAGGCCGGGTCGGGATTACCGCGGGGTTTACTTTTTCGGGGGCAGGGCGGCTACCAGCGGGTAATCCTTGTGAATCTTGCCTATCCTGGCCGCGCCGCCCGGTGAGCCGAGATCGTCGAAGTGGCTCAGCTCGTCGCCTTCCTCGTCTCGGGCGTCCGGGTTCTGTAAGCCGTTTACCGCGGGCGGGCGATGACGATCTGGGCGCCCGGGTCGTAGGGGATCTCCGGGGTGCCGCAGACGATGAGGTCGGCGCGTTCCCAGGTCCGCTGGGCGGTATTGAACGGTATCTCTTCGGCCATCCACCCGTCCTGGTCGATCGGCGCCCCGTCATGGGCCTGGTTGGCCAGGTCGGCCGCGGGAAGATTCGTTGCCCGCGCGGCCGCACGGCGCCCGGCCTCCCGCTCGTCGGCCTGCACCCAGATCAGGGTGTCGATCAGGTGCGCGACCTCCCGGCGTCCGGCGCCATCCCCTTCGATGATCAGCAGCGGGCAGCCGGCCGGAACCTCGAGAGATCCCTCCCGGTCGTGCTCTTCCCACCGCGGCGGCCGGTAGCTGACGGCCTGGCCCTGGCGCACGGGCACCAGGATCCCGTCGATCAGCAGGTCGGCCCAGCCGAAGCGGGAGTGTTCCCAGGCGATGTCGTCGGTGTGGATGACCACCGACCCGGGGACCAGCTCGCGGATCCGCTCCGCCAGCGTGGTCTTGCCGTTATTGCTGCGTCCGTCCACGGCCAGCACGACCGGGCGGCTCTGGTCCAGTCCCCGCCTGGTCACCGCGTTGACGACCGTGCTGAGGCGCTCCGCGCGCCACGGGCCGGCTTCGGGTTCTTCCCGGGCTAGCTGCAGGGCCATGCCTCCATCATGCCGCGTCGCTGGCCTCGCAGGTCAGCTCGTTGGTTCCTTGAGGTTACGGTGAGCAGCGTGGATCAACTGCGTATCGACACCGGCGAGGCGGTTATCGGCGTGAGCCGCGGCGGCACCGGTCCGGGCTTGCTGCTACTGCACGGATTTCCGCAGACCCGGCTGATGTGGCGGGACATAGCCCCGCGATTGACATCGCGGTTTACTGTGGTCTGCGCGGATCTTCGCGGCTACGGCGCCAGCAGCACGCCGCCGTCGAGCGCCGACCATGCGCCGTACTCGAAGCGGGCGATGGCGCGCGACATGATCTCGGTCATGGCCCAGCTCGGCTTCGAGCATTTCTTCGTCGCCGGCCATGATCGCGGTGGCCGGGTGGCGTACCGCGCCGCCCTCGACCACCCGGGCCGGGTGGACGCACTCGCGGTCCTCGACGTGCTGCCGGTCGATGTCGTCTGGGATCATGCCGATGACCGCCTCGCGCTCGGCTTCTGGCCGTGGTCGCTGCTGGCCCAGCCCGAGCCGCTGCCCGAGCGCCTGATCGGCGGCGCCCCGGACGCCGTGATCGCTAACGCGCTGAGCCCGGAGTGGGGCAGCCCCGCCGGCACCTTTGACGACACGATCCGCGCGGCCTACGTGGCGGCGCTCAGCGATGCTGACCATATCCACGCCGTGTGCGAGGAATACCGCGCGGCCGCGGGCATTGACCGTGACCACGACGCGGCCGACCGGGCGGCGGACCGCCGCATCACCTGCCCCCTGCTCGCCCTGTGGAGCGCAGCCGGGCCGCTGTCGAGCTGGTACGCCGACGAGGGCGGGCCGCTCGCGCTCTGGCGCGGTCTTGCCACCGACGTCACCGGCGAACCGGTCGACGGCGGGCACTTCTTTCCCGAAGAGCGGCCCGGCGCCGTCGCGGATAAGCTCGGCGAGTTCTTTCTGACGGCGGAAGTCCCCGTTACGTGAACGGGCTGACGGCGGAACTCATCGTGGATGGTGCCGCCCCGCAGCAGCCGGCGATCTCGCCGGACGGATGCTGGGTCGGCTATGTGGTCGCGCCGGTCGGCTGGGGCGGGGAGCGCCGTCTCAGCGCGCTCTGGGTCGCCGCCGCCGACGGCAGCTCAGCGCCGCGGAAGCTGACGGCGGGGACGGCGGACGACTCCGGGCCGCGGTGGGCGCCGGACTCGGCGTCGGTCTATTTCTTGTCGGATCGCGCCGGCTCGTTGTCGGATCGCGCCGGCTCGGTCCAGCTGTACCGGATACGGCTGGACGCCGGGGAGGCCGAGGCCCTGACCAGCTGGCGCGGTGACATCTCGGAGGTGTGCCCGCTCGCGGACGGCCGGCTGGTCGCGGTGGTGGCAACGGACGAGCCGGATGAGAAGCACGAGCGCAGGCTCGCCGAGCGCGACGACGCGGTGGTGTGGGGAGAGCGGCTGTCCGGCGGCCGACTGCGGCTGCTCGATGTCAGCACGGGCCAGCTGCGCGTGGTGCGCGGGCTCGGTGACCGGCACGTGGCGGAGGTGGCGCAGCGACCGGACGGCGGTCCGCTTGCCGCGATTAGCTGGGCCAGCCCCGAGATCGATCCGGGTGAACTCACCAACGAGCTGCACGTGATCGATCCGAAGACGGGAGCGGTCCGCGATCTCGGCCGGATCGAGACGTCGGCCAGCTCGCTGGCCTGGTGGCAGGACGGCGCCGGCTGGCACCTGGCGTACCTGGCGTCGCCCGGGCCGAACGGCGGCCGCGCTGCCTTTGACATCGCCGTGCCGGCGGGCGGCGGCGACGGGCAGCACCGGAACCTGACCGAGGGGATGGACTGCTGCCCGGCCGAACTGGCGCAGGTTACCGACGGCCCGCCGGTGGCGCTGTTCGCCGACGGGCTCGACACCGCGATCTACCAGCTCGACCCGGGTGGGGGTCGGTTCCGGCGCGTGTCGGCCGTGAAAGGCCTGGCCGACTCGCTGACGGTAAGCCGCTCAGGCCAGGTAGCGGCGCTGGCAACCACGTCGTATGAGCCTTACGACGTCCATGCCGGGCCTCCCGGCGGCCCGCTCATCCGGGTTAGCGACACCCGGCCGGAGCTGCGGCGGATTGGGTGGGGAACCCAGGAACGCCTGTCCTATGGGGCATCCGACGGCCTCGACCTCGACGGGCTGCTGATCCTGCCCGCCGGGAAGACCCGGACGGACGGCCCGTTCCCACTCATCACCTTGGTGCACGGCGGCCCCTACGACCGTTACGCCGACCGGCTGATGCTTCACCCGCATGCCCCGGGGCAGTGGCTGGCGGCCGCGGGGTACGCCGTCTTCCTGCCCAACCCGCGGGGCGGCCAGGGGCACGGCCACGACTTCGCGGTGGCGATCGCGGGATCGGTCGGCGGCGGCGAGTTCACTGACATCCTCAGCGGGATTGACATGCTGATCGCCAGCGGGGTCGCGGACGCGGACCGGCTCGGGATCGGCGGCGTCAGCCATGGCGGGTTCATGACCGCCTGGGCGATCGGGCAGACTGGCCGGTTCCGCGCCGCGTCGATGGGCGCCGGGATCAGCGACTGGGGCATGATGGTGGCGACCGGCGAAGCGGGCACCCTGGAAGCGGAGCTGGGCGGCAGCTGCGGCTGGGAAGGGCCCGGGCCGCATCCCCACGATCAGGTCAGCCCGATCTCGTTCGTCTCCAGGGTCCGAACCCCGGTGCTGATCTGGCACGGCGAGGACGACACCAACGTGCCGCTCGGCCAGGCGATCTACTTTCACCGGGCGCTCACCCGGTTCGGCGCCGAGCACGAGTTCGTCGTCTACCCGCGAGAAGGGCACGGGCTCGCGGAGCGCAATCACCAGCTCGACCTGCTCCGGCGGATGCGCGCTTGGTTCGATCGCTGGCTCTGATCTTTGCCCTTGACTGGCCTGTCCTAGAGGCTACATAAGCGGTAGCGGGTGGACCCCGGCGAAGATGACCGGGAATGCCTGGCGGACCGGGGAAGTGATCATGACTATGGCGGCGGATACCGGCTTCGTGCAGATGCGGCTCAGCAAGGCCGTGGCCGGGCGGGAGTTTGCCCGCTGAACCTGGCCGCGCTGGCCCACGCGCCGATCTTCGTCGCCCCCTAGGTGCTCGCGGACGCCGAGAACAGGCTGGCAGGCGATTCTCCCGAAGCGGCCAGCCTGCGCCTGGCCCTGGAGTCCGAGCCGCTGTCCGTAGAACCACCAGAGCGCGGCCGGGCGTAGGCGAATTTCACCCGTCTGGCGGGTCTGCTGCCACGGTGTTCCCCAGCTCGGCCTTGACATGGCGACCGGGCGATCTCATACTGCCTAACTATAAGCGGTTTTCCTAATTGCGATAGGCAAACCGAATGTCGTTCGGAGTTGTGGCGGGTGATCATCACCGGCCGGGTTCCGTTCCAACCTGAGGGGGGAGACCCATGCGCAGCTACCGCGCCCAGCACGACATCAGCGTCCTCAATGACTATATGGAAGTTCCTGGCCTGGGCTTTCTGACGGTGAACGCGTTCGTCATCCACGCCGCGCAGCCGGTCGTCGTCGACACCGGCCTGGGACTACCCGACCGGGACTTCCTCGCCAGCCTGGCCGAGGTGATCGATCCGGCCGACGTCGCCTGGATCTGGCTGACTCATCCCGACCGCGATCACACCGGTGGCCTTTTCGCCCTCCTGGAGGCCGCCCCGCAGGCACGGGTCGTCACCACGTTTACCGCCGCCGGGGCCATGGCCACTGAGCGCCCGCTGCCGCTGGACCGGGTTTACCTGCTCAACCCGGGCCAGTCCCTGGATGTCGGCGACCGGCGGCTGACCGGATTCCGTCCGCCGCTGTTCGACAACCCCGCCACCGTCGGCGTCCTGGACACCAGCACCGGCGCCTGCCTCAGTTCCGACTGCTTCGGCGCCCCGCTTTCGGCCGCCGACCTGGCTAGCGGCGAGGACGCCGCGGCCGTGAACCCCGATGAGCTGCGGGCGGCGCAACTGCTGTGGGCCAGCGTGGACAGCCCATGGGTGCACGCGATCGACCCCGTAAAGTTCGCGGCCTCGCTCAGCCCGCTCCGCGACTTCAGCCCGTCAGCCATCTTCAGCACCCACTTGCCGCCGGTCACCGGCGACAGTGCCGCCTTGTTCGCGACCCTGCTCGACGCACCCCAGGCCGATCCGTTCACCGGCCCGGACCAGGCCGCTCTCGAGGCGATGCTGCGCCAGTTCGAACCCGCCTGACCATAGCGGCCATTCCGCTTAGTCGAGGCAGAACTCGTTGCCCTCGATGTCCTGCATCACGAGGCACGATTCGTTCTCTTCGTCGGCCGGCAGTAGCTGCACGCGTACCGCGCCGAGCGGAATCAGCCTGGCGCATTCGGCCTCGAGTACGGCCAGTCGCTCGTCACCCACGAGGCCGGTACCGACCCGCACGTCAAGATGCACCCGGTTCTTGGCGACCTTGCCTTCGGGAACACGCTGGAAGAAAAGTCGCGGGCCTACACCTGACGGATCACTGCATGCGAACCATGAACCCTGATTCTCAGGCGGCTGCGTGCGATCGAAATCGGCCCAGGTAGCAAACCCCTCCGGTGGCGGCGGGACAACGTACCCGAGCACCTCGCACCAGAACCGGGCGACGCGCTCGGGCTCTGCACAGTCGAAGGTGACCTGGAACTGCCTGACCGACGCCATCGGTCCACCATAGAGGAGCAAGGTCCAGGGCGGCACGCGGTCCGGCTGAGCACATGCCCGGCGTTCAGGCACTCTCGAGCAGGCCGAGCAGGCGGGGTCGCCCTGGGCGAACACCGGCTGTCCGGCGGAGCGATGGTCGACGGTCTTGGCGGGCAGCAACAGCTCGTCGAACGCCTGCAGCGCCCGGCGCAGGCATCTCCTCGCCCGCGTCGTACAGGGCGAGCGCCCCTTCATAAGGGCAGCCCAGGCTGTCCCACAGCCGGGCAGCTTCTGCCCACTGGCCGACCGCCTGCCGCAGGTAGGGCCCGGCTACCTCACCGCGCGGCGGCCGGGGCGAATCGGTGCGTCGCAGCCAGGCGGCGATCTCGCGGCGACCCCATCCGCCCCCGGCCTAGGCGCTCCAGCGCGTCGGGACGACAGATTGCACAGCGCGCCGCCCTCTCGCACAAGATCACCGGCCTGACGCCACAACTCCAGCGCCCGCTCACCGGCCTCGACTGCGCCCTCGAGCCGGCCCACCAGCATCAGCTCGTAGGTAAGGCCGGCATGCAGCCCGGCCGCCACAGCCAGGTCGGCATCGACGGGACACCGCAGCACCCGCTCGAACTGCGCGGCCGCCTCCCGGTGCGAGCCCAGTTCAGCGGCCTGGCGCGTCGCTGGCTGACCATCAGACGCTCGATACCGCGCCTCGGCCGAAGTCGTCCGCCACCTGCGTCGCGAACGACATCGCGGAGGTGCGCCTCACCGCCCAGCTGCCGCGGCGGCCCTCCTCAGAGGCCTCGTGCGCAATTCGGCGCACACGGCACACGCAGAAGGCCCCTTCCGTGACCGGAAGAGGCCTCTTACCTGCAAACTCGGTAGTGAGGGTGTTGGTAGGGGGCAGGATCCGCAGGACCGGGACGGAACCAGGAACCGCTTCACGTTAGCGTCGGCTGCTGCGCCGTGATCCGGACTTTCCCCGGGCCAGGATGTACGCGGCCGAGAAGATCGCCGCCGATATCGCGAACAGCACCCATGCCCACCGGTAGCCGTGGGAAAGCAAGATGATGCCGAGGACCAGGTTCCAGGTGCCGGCGGTGATCCGTATACCCGTGACGACGTAAGGGTGACGGTATCCCCAGGACCGAAGGCTGCCGTTGCCAGTTGATGCATACATTGTGATGTCTCCTTACCAGCGGCGCCCGGTCGCTCCGGCCGCCTGTCTCAATACTCCCGGCGCGCCAAGAAGAGAACCATCGTGCGGCCACCCGGACCCTGGTACGGCTAGCACGGCCTCGCCTGGCCAGTCGTACTGTCGCCGTCAGGCCACCCGCGATGGAGTGAGGCTAGCGTCAGATCCAACGCGCACAAATCGGGCTCCTGGCCAGCGGGTTTCTACCTTCCGATGGGTGTGAACACGCCGGTCCAGCGGCCACGTTCAGTGCCCCGACCGCCAGGTTCCCATAGTGTTCATGAAGGCACTAAGAGGCATTCGGCAACATGCGGCCTGTAATGTAAGCGTATTGCTGACAGCCTCGACTACAGGTTTGGCCTTCCAACTAAAAGGGAGACATCTGGTCGAGGACTCCCTCGCATACCTCAACGATCGACGCCGCGACTGGAAGGTCAGCGCGGACATTGTCAGGTGTGACGTCAGGCGTGGTAAAGGACGGATACTCGGACCTGTTCCGCGTTCGCCGCATGCGGTCGAACGGCCTCAATACCGCGCCCATTGGCGGGTCAAGCTGGGCCGAGACAGCCGTGTACGGCGCGATATGGCCGCCCCGGCTGGTGGGGCGCAAGCCCTCGTTTTCCAAAACGGCGGTCAGCGCCATGCGGGCAGCGTCATAAATGCTCTCGTAGGCGCGTTTCGGGTTGGCATCGAGCAGGACTTCCGCGCTTGCCAAGTCTTTACGGGCTTGCACGAGCAGTTGATCAGCATGCTCGCGGTTAGCCGGAACAGGTTGCAGTTCTCCGTCTGCGATCAGCCTGTCAACCTGCGAACGGCCCTGATTCCACCTCATACCGATAGCTCCAGCTCGACCAAGGGGCGTTCCTTGATGTGCCGCATGAATGAGTCGGCCGGGTCCGGCGTCTGCCAGTACTGCGGGCGGATGCCGCTGATGTTCACTTCTCGCCCAAGGCGGGTCTCCGCCTGGCGGGCTGTCTCGTACAAGTCATCGTCGCTCGCGGTACCCACGGCGAGCACATCGACATCTTGCGGAACAGGACCGGGCTCACCCAGGTACCTGGCCGCCCAAGAGCCGTAGATGTATGCCTGGCCCACCCCCTCGACCTCAGACAGCAGGTCAGTGAGAACGGGCAGCGGACCGTAGGTGACCGCGAGCAGGTCGGTAAGCGGACGACTCACTGGACCACTAGTTTCCGCGCTCAGCAGTCGCGCACGCCCTCGTCTGGCCTCGCGGATCAGCCCCGCCGTGACCAGCCGGTCTGCCTCGGTGTGCATAACCTTGGGACTGGCACCGATCAGCCGGCCAGCCTCCGCAAGGGAGTAATCCCTGTCCGGATGAAGGTACAGCAACGCCAGCAGAGCGCCAGTGGCCCGTGACGGCAGCAGGGGCAGCAACCATGACGGGTTATTTTCCACAGAGGAAAGATTAGTTTCCTCTGTGGCATGATGACAACCGAACAGGATCGAGTTCACCTGGTGGCGCTAGGCACGGGACCGTGTACGAACACGCGAAAGGCCCTTTCTCTGTTCGAGAAAGGGCCTCTGGCCTTGGTAGCGGGGGCAGGATTTGAACCTGCGACCTCTGGGTTATGAGCCATACGACGTGCGTCTTCCCTGTCTCGGGGAGTCTCTGATCATCACGCTGACCTCGGCCGACTTGCGCAGCAACGTCGACTCGACCCTTCCATGTCTCCGCCATCTCGAGTCATCTCGCTGCGTTCGGTTTACAAATCGGTTTACAGAGCTGCTTCCTGGCCTGCGGTTTCCTGTCGTTCCAGCGGTCTGGAAACCCGTGCTCGGCGCCGCACTGACCCCTCACCCGAACCCGACTGCTGCCGAATCCGACGGCAGACGGGTTCTGTCCGGGGTCGGCGTAGCCGATCACACAGTGACGCCGAAGTCGCCCCGGAAAGGTTCCGGCTGGCGTGCATATTCGAATGGCGTGTTTCGGGAGGCCACCCACTTTCCCGCCGACATGTCGACTGCCGACACTCAATCGTGCAACCTGGGACTATCAGCTTGGGAAGTGGTGCGGTTACGGCTGCTGAGGCCCCTGATCTGCAAGTTTCAGTGGTCAGCAGTAGCGTGACTGCCCGCTCACCACCCTGGCTAATGGCACGCTAATGGCATAGTGATCATGCGCGGCTCCGGCAGGTTCGGGGCACCTCACACCCCTACATCTCCCCCGTCCTCCTCGTAACTGCCTGCCCTTGGCCGTGGCTGTTGGGTCCAGGCTCCCGAAGCGACCGCGGCAGCGGCTTGGCCTTGACGCAGCAGACTCGGCCAAGATCATCGGAAGCGAGGAGGACGCATCTCCAGCTTGGAAGGCTGCGACTGTCACCTCTCCGAACAGGTCAATCCCAGGTCAGCCAGGACACCGGTAGCCCGTGAGTAACCGCCAGTGCGCCTGGTTCACCGCTCGATCGGGCACGCAGCGGGCACGAGTTTCTGCATGGGTGCGATTCAGGTCGGCCCCGCGCGGGGGGTTGTGCGTTGAATAGGTATGGGAACCCAACGACTGGACTTCGCGGAGTTCTACCGCAGATCCAGGGATGACTGCCTCCGCGCCGTCCTGGTCAGCGTGGGTGATCAGGACACGGCGCAGGACCTTGTGGACGAGGCCTTCGCCCGGGCCTGTGCCTCGTGGCGCACCCTCAGCAGGCATCCGGCGCCGTTGGCGTGGGTGGTCCGCACCGCGCTGAACGCGAACATCTCCCGGTGGCGGCGCCGCCGCCGGGAGGTATCGGTGCCCGACCCCGGCACGGTCGCGGACCTGGCTGCGGGCGATGGCGCCGACAGCCTCGTCGATCCGCGGATCATGGCGGCGCTGCGGCGGCTGCCTGCCCGGCAGCGGCAGGTGGTCGCCTTGAGGCTGTTCCTCGATCTGGATACTGGCCGCACCGCGGAGATGCTCGGCATCGCGCCCGGCACGGTCAAGGAACATCTGGCCCGGGCTCTCGCGTCGCTGCGCGACGAGCTTATCCCCACCCGAGAGCAGGAGACCCCATCATGAACGACGACGAACTGATCACCGCGGTGCGGGAGCCCTTCACCGCCGTCCATTCGACCACCCCGGTCGAGCAGATCGTGAGCCGCAGCCGCGCGATACGCGCCCGGCGCCGGATTCCCGGCGCGGCCGCAGCACTGACGGTGGCGGCGGGAACCGCCCTGGCCGTGACCGCGCTGCTGCCGCCGTCCGGGCATCAGCCCGCCGCCCAGCCTGCGGCCTGGACGGTAGCCAAGCAGGCCGACGGCAACATCCGGGTAACCATCCACGAACTGCGCGACCCGGCCGCGCTGCAAAGAACGCTCCGCGCCGATGGCATCCCGGCCAGCGTCACCTTCACCGGCCAGTCGAACCCGGCATGCCAGCCCTACGGCTCTGGCGGCAGTCATCTCTTGAAGACCATGGTGACGGCGCTCCCCGGCCACGGCAACCTCCGGGTCCTGGTCATCCACCCCTCGGCCTTCCCGGCAGGCGCTGGCCTTGTCATCGCCGCCGGCCACCCCGGCCAGTCACCACGCGGAGGCGGCGTCGAGCTGACGATCGGCCCCCCGGTGAAGGCCAGCCCGCAGTGCACCGGAAGCTGACCTGCCCGCAGGTGACCGGCCAACCCTGACCACCTAACACGGAGGGCCGCGCGGCAACTCGCGCGGCCCTCCGCGTCATGCCCCGGCGCACGTCGTAGCCGGGGTGAGCTTGCCGTGAAGGAGTGGTAAGCCGATGCCCGTGAAGTATCCGAGGAGTTGATCAAGAAGAACCGGGCCAGCGGATTCCGTCCCGGTTTCGGAAGTGGTCCTAGCCTGCTCCGTCTTTCTCGCAGGCGCGCAGGTTCCGAGGGAGCGGGCTTCGGGTCAAACGCTCGGCGGAGCCGATCGCGCAGCGACGCCGGAGGCGGCTTTGACGCGGAGGGCGCGAGCTGGACAATCAGGAGCGAGAAAGACGCCCGCCGCTGTATCAGCAGCAATGCCTATCAAGCCGACAGGCAACCGGCAGCTTCCGTAAGCGGACGGCGCGGGCGCGCCGGGCGGGGCCTCGCCAAGGCCAGAGCCCGGCGCGGGGAGCGCCGGACCCGGCGCCGCGCAGCGGCGCCGCTTGACCAGGAGCGGCGTGAGTTCGGCCCGGACTACCAAGATCACGGGGTGCTGTTCTGCTGGGAAGATGGCAAGCCTCCGCATCCCGACACGATCACACGGCGGTTCAAGAAGCTCGCTGCGGCGGCCGGGCTGCCTGAGATCGACCTGCACGACGTACGGCACAGTTACGCCACCATGGGCCGGGACGCCAAGATCGACTGGAAGGCGCTTAGCCAGCGCATCGGCCATGCCGACGTAGCGTTCACGATGAAGCAGTACGTGCAGACCGACCTCGAAGCCGACCGTCAGGTAGCCAACACGCTCGCCGAGCTGATCATCGGCGGTTCGCTGGCCTCGTTCGAGCTGCCCAGGACAGCGTGAGCAGGCGTGACGTTTACAAATCCGTTTACAAACCACAAGCTGAAGGCCGGTCCTCAGTTCGAGAACCGGCCTCTGGCCTTGGTAGCGGGGGCAGGATTTGAACCTGCGACCTCTGGGTTATGAGCCATACGACGTGCGTCTCTGGTGTCCCGGACGGTCTCCAGCCACCGCGTTGACCTCAACGTATGCGACGTCGCAGTTCCACGGCGAGTTGGGGCGTCTCCCCCGTCCCGACTCGTCCCGCCGTGTCTCGTGCACAAAGCCGTGCACAAATCGGGCTCCTGGCCAGTGGGTTTTCCACCCGCTGATGGGCACGAACACGCCGGCCCAGCGGTCACGTTCAGTGCCTGACCAACAGGTTCCCGTAGTATTCCGCCATGACTTATCCGGCCTGGAGCTACTTCCCGCGCAACGTACGCCCGCCAGCTTGGGCGGTGTCGTTCGTCGAGGTCGTCAGGGCGGCTGAGGTCAAGATCTCGACCGTCGAGCATAAAAACGGCTTGAGCAGCGATGGTGTCTTGAAAGAGCTCGGTCCTGAGTTGGTCAAACTGGGCTACGCGGTAGAAAGCGGCAAGACGAAGGTCGCCAAGATCTTCCGCCCGGTTCTGTTCGGCGAAAACGGAGCTCCGGAGGTCAACTACGAGATCGACGCGTTTCATGATCAGCTGGGCATCGCCGTGGAGGTCGAGGCGGGTCGCGGGGCGGCCGGAAATGCCGACTACCGCAACATCGTCCGGACCTCATTGATCCTGGACGCAGACAACATGGCCCTGCTCATGCCCATGCGCTACCGCACGACATCCGGGAAGCGCGAGCACGCCATACCCGCTTACGAACGCACCCGCGGTCAGCTCAGTGCGATCTACGCGTCCCAGCGGCTCAGGCTGCCGTTCGACGGCGTACTACTGATCGGGTACTGAGTCCGTCCGAGCACCTGTTAAAAATCCGGTGGGCAGTCTGCCCGGATCGCTGGGTTTGCTGGGCTCAACCCGACCCCCCGCTAAGCGCGAGATAGCCTGCCCCAGCGGAGCAGCTCGCAACGAGGGATGCCGCCAACTTCCGGCCACTGAACCTAACCGCGATACTCCTCATACGCCTCACCCTGCCCTTCTTGTCTCGTTCATGAATAGAACGCTTGTACGAGACTGTAGGGACTAGCAAGCAGATGACGAACATAACGTAGGAACTGATCAGCGCGGGGGTCGAGTTCAACCCAGCACAGCAAGCTTACCTACCAAAGGCGGGCCATCTGTATCAGGCCGGCCACATCCTAAGTTGGCGCGGCAGTCAGGGGTTGCTGCCTGATCGCCCAGCGCGCCGCGACGGGTCGGCCCCCAAGGGCCGCAGCCCGGCGCTAGCGCGGCCGGGCGCGGCGGAGCCGCCTTAATAGAAGTACTAAGGGATATTCGGCAACGAGAGAATCGTGACTCTATGCTCGGTAGACATTACGACGATGGTCAACATCGACCACTGTCACGATTCGGTTCTTGTCATCAATTCGGTAGATGATCCTGTAAGTACCACGCCGCGCGCTGAACCGGTCGTCCATCGGCGGAAGCAGCCTCTTGCCGACCCGGTACGGCTCCCGCAGCAGAGGCCCGGTAATGAACTCGTAGGCTGCTGCGGCAACCGCTTCTGGGAGTACCTCACCCAGGGCACGGCGGACCGTGGATGTCGTTCGCAGCTCGTAGAGCTCCTCGGCGGCCTCGTCGCTCACGACGCCCGGCGCCGCCTCATGGTCTCAGCCAGTTCCTCAGCCGAGACGTAATCGCCACGGGCTAGTTCCGCATCGGACTCGGCGAGCCGGTTCATCGTCGCGGCATCTCGCATGATGGCCAGGGTCTCCTCGAGCGCCTCCAGGTCCTCTGGGGCGATGAGGATGGCTGACGGTTTCCCGTGAACGGTCACAGTCACTCTCTCGTGGTGGTCGTGAACACGGCCGACGAGCTCGGACAGGTGAGACTTCACGTCACCCAGTGGAAGTACGGTCATAGTCAAAAGTATGACCAAAAATTGAGGTAACGTCAAAAGAAGTCACGGGCCGCTGTGCACGCAGATCCGTGCACAAACCACAAGCAAAAGGCCGGATCCTTGTTCGGATCCGGCCTCTGGCCTTGGTAGCGGGGGCAGGATTTGAACCTGCGACCTCTGGGTTATGAGCCCAGCGAGCTACCGAACTGCTCCACCCCGCGTCGGGTGTGCCTTTACTTTATGAACTCCGGGCGTCCAAAGCAAATCGCTCTCGCAGCCGCTGGTCAGGGCGGGGGACGGGCTGCGTCGAAGGCACTTTGGACAGCATAGAAGCTGCCCGGTGGCACATCAACACAGTCTGCGGCGGCTCCGAAGGCGGAGATCCGGGCACGGCGAGCGGGGGCCGGGGCGTCGGGGCGTCACCGGGGTCCGGCAGGGCGTAACCTTCCGGCATGGCTGAGGTCGTGATCTACACAGACGGCGCGTGCAGTGGTAACCCGGGGCCGGGCGGGTGGGGCGCGGTGCTCCAGAGCGGCGGCCACGAGAAGGACCTGTACGGCGGCGACCCGCAGACCACGAACAACCGGATGGAGCTGATGGCGGCCATCCAGGCGCTCGAGGCGCTGAAGGGGCCGACCACGGTGACCTTGTACACGGACAGCAAGTACCTGCTGGACGGGATCACCAAGTGGATCCACGGCTGGCAGCGCAACGGCTGGCTGACCTCGGCCAAGAAGCCGGTCAAGAACGACGACCTGTGGCGCCGGCTGACGGCGGCGATGAAACCGCACGACATCACCTGGCAGTGGGTGAAGGGGCACGCGGGCGACCCGGGCAACGAGCGGGCCGACGAGCTGGCCCGCCGCGGCACTGAGGAAGCGGGCGCCGTCCAGGCTCTTTAGGAGCGGGAGCCGTAGGGCGGGGCGAAGACGACGATCAGGGCTAGGTCCTCGGTGACGTCGGTGAAGCGGTGGGTTTCGCCGGCCGGGACGTAGATGACGCTGCCGGGGGCGACCGGGGCGGTGCCCGAGTCGGTGACCAGGGTGGCCCGGCCCGACGTGACCACGTAGATCTCGTCCTCGGTGTGCGGGGTCTGGTCGTCCGTCCCGCCCGCCGGGATGGAGTAGGTGCCCAGGCTGAGGTCGACCGCGCTCAGGTGCTCGGTCCAGTCGTTGGGCTCGCCATCGGGGGGCGCCGCGTAGACGCCGGCTTCCGCGAAGATCTTCATGGCCTGATTATCGGTGCACGATGTCGGTGTGATGGCAGAAGTGCACGCGTTCGGGGGCCAGGGCGTGGATGCGCTGCACCGAGTCGCGCCAGGAGCTTACGTCGGCGGCCTGGCCTTCGGGGAGCGGGCCCGACGGGTCCGCGTACTGGCGGGGCGTGTAGGCCGCGTCGCCGATGAGCAGGTCGGAACCGTCCACCACGACGCACTGGTGGCCGATCGTGTGGCCGGGCGTCGCGACCACGGAGAGGCCGGGCAGGATCTCGGTGTCCCCGTCCAGCAGCTCGAACCGCGCGTCCATGAAGCCGAACCAGTCGTGCAGCTCCCCCGCCTCCCGCTTCATCCGGTCCAGCTCGGCCCGCTGGACGTAGAACGGCGCGTGCCTGAACACGGCGTTCTGGCCGCAGTGGTCGAAGTGCAGGTGGGTGTTGATCACCAGCCCGATGTCGGCCGGGCTCATGTCGAGGTCGGCCAGCGCGTCGGCGACCGAGCGGTTGACCACCCGCCAGTCGTCGAGGACGTCCTGCGGGCCGCCGACACCGGTGTCCACCAGCACCGCTCCCCCGGGGTGGGTGACCACGAAGCCGTGCACCGGCCAGCGCGAGCCGTCGATGCCCTGCAGGGTAGCTAGCTGAAGACGCTTGATCTCCACGAGGCTCCTAATGCGACGGCGGGCTCCGGCGTACCACAAGTACCACGGCGCCGACGATGAGGACACCGCCGGCGATCATCGACGTGGTCAGGTGCTCGCCCAGGATGAGCGCGCCGAGCAGGACGGCGATCACCGGGTTGACGTAGGCGTAGGTGGCGACGGTGGCGGTGGGCAGCGTCCGGACCGCGATGCCGTAGGCGGAGAACGCCACGATCGAGCCGATCACGGTCAGGTAGGCCAGCGCCCACCAGGACCCGGCCGAGATCTGGCCCAGGTGGAGCGAGGAGAACTCCCCGGTCGACGCGGACAGGATCAGCAGCGCTGCCCCTCCGACCAGCAGTTCCATCCCGCTGGCGAGGGCCGCGCTGGACGGGATGGTGCCCCGCCGGGCCATGATCGTGCCCAGCGCCCATATCGCGGCCGCGCCCAGAATGGTGAGCGCGCCGGCCACCGAGACGTGACCGCCGCCCAGGCCGGACAGCAGGGCCACGCCGATCAGCCCGAGCAGCAGGCCGGCCAGCGGTGCCAGGCCGATCCGGGCGTGGTTGAGGCCCGCGTCGATGCCGAGCAGCCACAGCGGCACGGTGGCCACCAGCAGCGCGGCCAGCCCGGACGGCACGCTCTTCTCCCCCAGGCCAACCACTCCGTTGCCGATCAGCAGCAAGGTGCCGGCCACCCCGGTGCCGATCCACTCTTTCCGAGAGGGCCATTGAATCCGCCCCCCGCGAGCCGAAGGGGCGCGTTCCTGTCTGGACTGAGGAGCGAGGAGCTTGCGACGAGCGACGAGGGAAGACAGGAACTTCGGGCGCCCCGGAGGCGAGTGGGATAGTAGAGCGATCGGGAACAGGATGATCCCGGCGATCAGGTTCCGGGCCGCCGCCATCAGCAGCGGGGGCATCGTCTCGACCCCGATCCGGATGGCCAGGTACGTGCTGCCCCAGACGAAGTAGACGATCACCAGGCACAGCCAGGCGACCAGGCCGGCCCGCCGAGCCAGTCCCGTCTTTTCTTTCCCCCGAACGGGCTGGGTTGCTTGCACACTCACAACTAACAGTCTTCCAGCCGGAAAATCTCCTGACGAGTGGCAGGATCGCCATATAACGAAGAGATCCTGCCAGGCGGTGGCGGCGAGTACGCTACATCCGTGCGCGAGCTGACCAGGAACCCGTGGCTGCGGGCCGCGCTGCTGGCGGCCGCGGCCGGGCTGGCCGGGTACGGGCTGGTCTCGCAGTGGCACGCGGTGCACGACGCGCTGACCCGGCTGGCCTGGTACGACGTGGCCGGCGCGGCGGCCTGCGCGATCGCCGGCCTGGGCTGCATGATGCTGGCCTGGCGGGCGCTGCTGGCCGGGCTCGGCTCGCCGCTGCCGGTGGCCGCCGCGATCCGGGTGATGTCCATCGGGCAGCTGGGCAAGTACGTGCCGGGCGCGGTGTGGGCGCTGGCCGCCCAGGTCGAACTGGCCCGCGACTACGAGGTGCCGCGGCGACGCAGCACCGCGGCCAGCCTGGTCGCCATGGCGGTCACGCTGGTGGTGGGCCTGATCGCGGCCGGGGTGATGCTGCCGCTGACCTCGGCCCATGCGGCCGCGCACTACTGGTGGGTGCTGGCGGTCACGCCGCTGGCGGCGGCCTGCCTGCACCCACGGGTCATCAAATTCGGCCTGGACCTGGTGCTCAAGGTGCTGCACCGGGACCCGCTGGAGGAATCGGTCGGCGCGGCCGCGATGGCCCGGGCGCTGGCCTGGACGGCGCTCGGCTGGCTGTTCTACGGGGCGCACGCCTGGTTCCTGATCAGCGACTTCGCGGGTAAGGGGGGTGCGGCGCCGGACAAGGGGCTCCATACCTTCGCACTGGCGCTGGGGGGTTACGCGCTGGCGTGGGCGGTCGGGTTCCTGATCATCTTCTTCCCGGGCGGCATCGGGCCGCGGGAGGTCGCACTGATCGCCGTACTGGCACCGGTCATGCCGTCGGCGTCCGCGCTGGTGGTGGCGCTCGCCTCGCGGGTGGTGATGACGATCGGCGACCTGGCGTGGGCCGGGACCGGGCTGGTCCTGGGCTCGCGCGGGAAGGCGCAGGCTAAGCGGCCAGCAGCGCCCGCAGGTACGCCGCCCAGCCCGGGGCCGGATCCACAGCCGGTACCCCAGCGCGGAGACGGCTCAGCGTCGGCGGATCGCTGATCTCGGTCAGCGCGCGAGCCAGGTCGCCGGGGTCCCCGGGCGCGCAGGTCAGGCCGTCGACGCCGTCGCGGACCGACTCGGCCAGCGCCCCGGCGGTGGTGGTGATGACGGGGACCCCGTGCGCGAATGCCAGCAGGGCGTTCTGTGACGCGGTCGCCTCCCGGTACGGCATGACCAGGGCGTCGGCGGTGGCGAACAGCGCCGGGAGTTCGTCGGCGGGGACGTAACCAGGGCGCAGCGTCACCCGGTCGCGCAGCCCGAGCTCCGCGATCAGGTCGTCCGTTTGCGTCCGGTCGGACCAGAATTCGCCGGCGACGGTGAGGGTGACGTGGGACGGGGTCTGGGCGAGGGCGCGGAGCAGGATGTCGAGGCCCTTGTAGGGGCGGACGATGCCGAAGAAGAGCAGGCGGGTGTGCGGGGTGGGGGACGCCACCCGTTCGGTGCCCTGATTTTGATCTTTCCGATCGGAGGCGGGCAGGTGCGGGGGCATGGCTACGGTCCGCACCGTCGCGGCCGGGGCCAGGTCCTTGGCCTGGGCGGCCTGGGCGGCGGAGTGGGTGATCACCGCGTTCGTTTTCTTGAGCAGGGCTTTGACGAGGGGGATGTCGCCGGGGCGGCGTTCGTGCGGGAGGACGTTGTGGCAGATGACGGCCGTTTTGGCTTGGTGCCGGAGGGTGCTCATGATGGCGAGGTAGGCGGGGATCTGGATCGGGGTGAGCAGGACGAAGACGACCAGGTCGGCGGGCCGGAGGCGGCGGCCCTCGGCCAGCCAGCCGTCCGGGCGGTACCAGGCCAGGCGTCTATGGGTGCGCGGGTAGGGCTCGCCCTCGGGGACGTCCACGGTCTGCTGGCCGGGGTAGAGCCGGTGCGGGTACTGGGCGCGCCAGGACTCGATGATCACGTCGTGGCCGGCTTGGGCGAGGCGGTGGGCCAGCTCGGTGGTGTGCCGGGCGCCGCCGCCCTTGTAGGGGTGGGCCGGGCCGACCAGGGCGATCCTCATCGTTTAGTCTCCGCGCGACCTGACGATGAGGTCCGCGAGCAGGGCCAGCGAGGCCAGGATCATCCCGGTCACGAAGATCAGGATCGTGTCGTTGGCGAAGTGCAGGGGGTGCACCACCAGGTCGTAGACGGCCTTGGCGGCGCCCAGTCCGAGCAGGAACAGGGCCGGCGGCATCAGCACCTTGAGCGGGTTGAAGTACATGACCATGCGGAGCACCTGGAGCACGTACCGGTAGGCGTCGGAGAAGAAGTGGAACTTGGACCGGCCCGCGCGCTTGGCGTACTCGATCGGGACGTAGCGGACCTCGTGCCCGTTGGACAGGAAGGCCAGCGTGATGGTGGTGACGCAGGAGAACCCGGGGGGCAGCAGCTTCAGGTAGGGCAGCGCGACGGTGCGGCGGAAGGCGCGCAGGCCTGAGTTGAGGTCGGGAATGTCGGCGTTGGTCAGGCGTTCGGCTAGCTTGCGGACGAACCACTTGGCCGGGACGCGGGCGAACTTGAGCGTGCCTTCCTCGCTGGTGCGCGCGCCGACGACCTGGTCGACGGTTATGTCCTCGTCGAGGAGGGTGACGAGCTCGGGGATGCGCTCGTTCGGGTAGGTGAGGTCGGCGTCGGTCCAGACCACGATGTCGCCCTTGGCCTGCTGGGAGCCGATGCGGCGCACCGTTCCGGCGCCGCCGTTGCGGCGGAACGGCACGACCTTGAGGTGGGGGAAGTCGGGTTCGGCGCGGCGCAGCCGGGCCAGCGTCTGGTCGGTCGAGCCGTCGTCGATGGCGAGCAGCTCATAGCTGATCCCGCTCTTGTCCATGGCGGTGCAGATCCGCTCGACCTCGAGCAGGACGTGCTCTTCCTCGTTGTAACAGGGCAGGACAATCGAGACGTGCGGGGCTCTGTGCTCTACGCTCTGCTCTTGGCCGGCGGCGAAGGTGCTCACGAGCGGCGAGGATACTAGCCCTGAGCCTCCACCGGGACACTCATCCATACCGTGTAGTGGATGAGCCAGGTGCGGGTGGGCGGCGCGGTCAGGTTGTGCGCCTCCTGGGTGGTCAGCAGGTTGACCACTTCGTTCGGCTTCGTGCCGCCGGATGGCAGCTCGGTTTCGTTCTCGGCCAGGAGCACCGGGCGGCGGCCGACCGCCTCGATGCCCTCGTCCACCTGGCCGAGCGTCTTGGTGCTGGTGAGCACGGCCGCGGGCACGCCGCACATGCCCCGGATCAGCTGGGCGAACCGGTCGGCGGTGAGCTGGTCGAGGATGACCACCGAGGCTTCCGGGCCGATCGTCCCGCACAGGTCGTTCACCGCGTCGAGCTCGCCCGGGCCGATCGTGCGGAACGCCATGCCGTGGGCGCTCACGCCGTTCTTGGTGAAGCTGAGGTCGAGGGTGGTCAGCGCGGTCGGGATGAGCAGCGAGGCCGCCCCGCAGGTGGCCACGACCGCGGCGGTGGCCCTCGTCCGGCCCAGCTGGGCGGCCTGGTCCTTGAGCCAGGTGACGGCCCAGATCGCGCCGAGGATCAGCCCCGGCAGCACGAACGGCACCAGGCGGCGGCTGGCCCACGGCTGGTCGGGGGCGACGGCCGGGCGGTAGAGCACGGTCACGATCACCCACAGCGCGATCATCAGCGGCAGCGCCCAGGCGCGGGCCTGGGCTTGTGCTCGTGCTTCGGCTGGGTCGTCCCAGTGGATCAGGGCCTTGGTGGTGCGCTTGGCCAGGGCGGCCAGGCCCAGTGCGCCGAGCAGGACGGCGGGGACGCCGAGGTACCAGATCACCCAGTAGAGGCTGTCCTCGTAGTACTGCTGCCTGCCGTCGACGGGCAGGCCGGCCAGCTTCTGGAGTTCGGCGACGTAGGCGATCGAGGCGGGGATGGTTTCCCCGCGCACTGTCTGGACCAGCGGCCTGATCGCGAAGCCGACGAAGATCACGGTGGTGAGGACGGCGGCCGCGGCGGGCAGCCAGCGGGCTATTTTTGTGTTGCGTGCTTTTCTGAGCTTTCTTCGGGCCGCCGGGCTGGCGGTCGCGATGACCAGGACCACGGTGGCGGCCAGGGTAGCCGCGACGAGGTAGCCGAGGGGGCGCAGCGACGGCGCCTCCAGATCCAGGTAGGGGCGGGACTTCAGGTAGCCGTCGGCGAGGCCGTAGCCCACGCCGGCGATGAGGGCGAGCCCGAACGGGATCGCCCGCCGGGACCGCGCGGCCAGCAGCACGCCCAGGAACGGGACGGCCGGGAGGATGTCGCTGAGCCCGTCGATGCGGACCAGGATGGTCAGGCCCAGGGCCAGGCCGCCGAGGGCGGCCAGCACCATGTCCTGGTTGAGTGAGTACCGGACGTGCGGACCTTCGCCTTTGGGGCTCTTCAGCGCGAGCGAGTCGGTCAGCAGGCACAGGCCGCCGAACAGCAGGACCTCGGCCAGCGGCTCGCTGAACGAGCTGCGGCTGGTGTACTGCTGCGGCAGGCTCAGCGCCAGCACCGCCGCCGCGGCCGGCGCCCACCGCGGCCCGGTCAGGCGGCCCGCCAGGCCGCCGAAACTCAGGATGGCGCAGCCGCCGATGACCGGCGTGATCACCAGCGCGGCCGGGATCCCGCCGATCCAGATCGCGGCCGCCAGGACCAGCGGCATGCCGGTCATGAACTGCGGGACGATGCCGGTGCCGCGCGGGTAGTAGTTGGAGCTGGCGAAGCTCAGGCCCGGATGCGGGCCGCCGAACGCGGTCGCGTCATTGGGGATGGGCAGGTAGCCGTGGTGCGCGATCCAGTACCCCACCTGGAGATACGTGGCGGGGTCGCGGAGGTAGATGATCTGCTGGGTGCGTTCGGTTAGCTGCCAGGCGGTAAAAGCGATCGCGACCGCGATGGTCGCCGCGACGGCCCACCAGGGGGTGGCGGGCTTCGCCTTGGGCTCGGTTCTGGGGCTGGCCTCGGTTCTGGGGCTGGCCTTGGTCCTGGGGCTGGCCTTGGGATCGGGGCTGGCTTTGGGATCGGGGCTGGCTTTGGGATCGGGGCTGGCTTTGGGACCGGCCTTTGCTTTGGGGCTAGCTGGGCGGAAGGCGGGCCAGGCGGGGGGCAGGCGGCGGATGGCGAAGTAGCAGAGGAGGCCGGCCAGCGGGGCGAACATGAACACCATGGGCATGGCCGAGAGCCGGCCGGTGAGCAGCAACGGGAACGACGGCAGCAGCCAGGCCGCGGCGAGCATCGCGGGCACCACGGTCACGGCCCCGAACCACCACGTGGCCCGGCTGTATCTCTCGCCGGCCAGTTCCTGGCTCTCGGCCAGTTCCTGGCTTCCGGCCAGTTCCTGGCTCCCGGCCGCTCGCTCCTGGAGCGCTGCCGCTTGCTTGCGGCTCTCGGCGCCTCGCTCCTGGCTTCCGGCTACTGGCGCGGGATCCTTGCGGGCCGGCTCGCGGTCCTCGTCGGCCGGCCCGTGGTCTTTGACGGCCGGCCCGTGGTCTTTGACGGGCTGCTCGGGACCTTTGCCGGGCTGGTCGTAGCTCGTGCCGGGCTGCTCTGGGTTCTCTGGCGCACGGCCGGTTGCGGCCCCATCCAGGTCGCGCTGCGCGTCGGGTGTCTCAGCGGACTCTCCTGCGTCAGCCTTCGCGGGCTCACTCTCGCCGCGTGCCGGGCTGGACGACTTCGCGGGACCCTTCCCGGCGACTGTGGCGGACGGCTTCGGGGTTCCTTCAGCGCCGTCTGTCGCGGTGGCTTCGACGTCGGGCGTCTTCGCGGTCCTGCCTGCGTCGGCCTGCGTGGTTTCTTTCGGGCGGCCTTCCACGCTGGAGGCCTTCGCACTGCCCTCCGTGTCTTTTTCCTTCGCCGGGGAATCCGTCACTTCGGCACTTCTGCCTCAGTCACCCCATCGGCACGTGGCCCAAGACGCACCAAACCACAATAGGCCCTGCGCCTGTCACGCCTGGACCCGATACCGCACGCCCGAGATGCTCCGGCTCAAGATCCGGCGACTGGCACGCGGCCCGGGTTCCCGGCAACGACATCAATGCCACATCGTTGTCGTAATAGCGACATCAATGCCACTTTGATGTCGTTGCCGGGCGCCGGATACGGGCACTAGATGGGGCCTTTGGTGCGGATGCTTACGTTGAGGGCGGGATCGGGTCGCTTCCCGGGTGGGGAGGACTGGGGCGGTTCTCGGGGCTGGGTGGTGGGGAGGACTGGGGCGGTTCCGGGGCTGGGTGGTGGAAGCCCGGCGCGGTTCCGGGGCTGGGTGGTGGAAACCGCCCGCGCTGCTGGTTCAGGTGGTGGTGTTAGTGGCTGCAGGTGAGTAGTTCGAGTGGCTGCAGGTGATGGTGAAGTTCTCCCAGGCGAGCCAGGGCTCGGGTGGCGTCTGAGTGGATCACGTCGGCGGTGCGGCCGCCGCCGCTCACGGCGGTGAGGTATCGCGACGGCGGCCGCGGCGATGCCCGCGGCCCGGCCGAGCTTGCTCTTGATGTTCATGTGTCCCCGCCCCCGGATGTGACTCTGTCGGCTGACAGAGGGCAGCAACGGGGCGGAGATACAAATAGGCGGAAAGCTAACCGGCGGCGGGGCTAGCTGGACGCGAGCTAACCGGACGCGGGGGTGGCGAGGACCTTGGGGTCTTCGGGGTCCTCGGGGTGCGTGAAGGCCTCGGGGTCCTCGGGGTGGGTGAAGGCCTCGGGGTGGGTGAAGGCCTCGGGGTGGGTGAGAGCCTCGGGATCCACGGGGAGGACGAGGGCTTCGGGGTCTTCGCGATCGGGTTGACCGGCGGAGCTGCGGTCGGGCGGGGAGACCGGCTGGTCGGCGGAGTTGCGGCCGGCCTGGGAGACCACGAGCCACATGATCATGGCGGCCGGGTAGATGAAGTAGCCGAACCGGGTCGAGGGGGCCAGTACGAACATGATGGACAGGCCCAGGACCAGGCGGATGGTGGCGGCCGGGACGTCGCGGGGCGGGCGGATCACCAGCGACACCGCGATGGCGAGGCCGGAGCCGACGAGCAGGACGACCACGATCGTGTGGCCGATGACGCCGGTCGAGGCCAGCACGTGGCCCAGCAGCGGGCTGGATGCCTGCGAGTGCACGCTGGCCAGGCCGAGCGGGAACAGGATCGTGTTCTTGATCAGGGAGCCCGGCTTGAGGACGGCGAACGGGCCCACGATGAGGACGACCACGGCCAGCGCGACGCCGAGGAAACGCCAGGCCATGCGCTTGCCGTCCCGCACGTAGAGGAGGGCGAACGCTATCGCCAGGGCCGGCCAGGCGGTGGCCTTCATCGCCGACGCGATGCCGAGGGCCACCCCGGCGGCCAGCGTGGTGTTCTCCCGGTAACCCCACAGCAGGGCGAAGCCGAGGCACATGAACGCGACCATGGGCACGTCGGTGCCGCCGACGCACAGCTCGAACGCGATGATCGGGGAGGCGGTCAGCAGCAGCGCCCAGCGGACGGTGTCCCGGGCCCCGGCGACGCGCAGCGCCATCGCGAAGACCCCGATGAACACGACGCCGAACCAGACCCGGGGGTCGGTGAGCACGCCGTGGCCGAGCAGGGCCTGCGGCACGCCGAACACCGCCATCAGGGGCAGGTACGGGTTGTACTGGTTCGGGTCGGTGGTGCCGGCCAGCGCCTGCGCGCTGCGGTACGGGGTCCCGTCCTGGATGAGCTCGTGCGCCGACTGGGCCACCACGCCGACCTCGGGCTCCCCGAAGCCGTGCGCGATCAGCCAGAGCAGCGGGAACAGGATGGCCCCGCCCACCGCCGCGGTCAGGGCGAGGTTGACGCCGCGGACCGGCCGTGACCTGAAGGCCAGGACGGCGAACGCGGCCAGCGCGTACCCGACCACGGCGGCCTGCCCCCACAGGCGGTGCCGCGGGTCGGTACTGAACAGCGTTACTCCGCCGGCGAACAGGGCAGAAGCGGTCAACCCGGCGATCAGCCAGAGCCCCGGCATGGTAGTTACGGACTGCCAGGCCTCGGGTTCGGCTGCCCCGGTGCCGCCGACGACCCCCGTCGTAGGCGCGAGTACGCGAGTTTCGCGTCTCTCCACACGACATATCGTACGCGCCCGCATCCCGGGCGGGCGTCACCCGTGCGGATGATGTGGGTATCATCCGCACGGCGTGACGCACGCGGTAGCCGGACGGGAGCAGCGGGTCAGATGACGGGGGGACGGCCGGCCCGGGTCATCCGCCAGGCGGTGCGCAGCGCGATGGGGCGGCGCGGGCCCGGGTCGGTCCGCCAGCCCTCGGCGAAACCGGCGAACCAGGGGGCGAGCGCGCCCCGGCGGCCGCGCTCGCGGGCCACCGTGAGCGCCATCCAGTCGGCCAGGTAGACCGCGGCCAGCGGCCAGGGCAGGTTGCGGCGGGCCAGCAGCACCCGGTTGCGCCCGTCCCGGCGGCGGAACGTGTCGTGCCTGGTGTTCGGCAGCGAGTGGTGGTTCATCCGGGCGGTCGCGTCGTACTCGAGCCGGTAGCCGCGGTCCATCAGCCGCCAGGCCAGGTCGGTCTCCTCGTGCCCGTAGAAGAACAGGTCCGGCAGGCCGCCCGCCTCGGTGTAGGCCGACCGCCGGATCGCGCACGCCCCGCCGAGGAACGTCGTCACGACCGAGGACCGCTCCGGGTCGCCCGGCCCGCAGCCGGGGCACGTGCCAGCGCGCGCCGGGGCCGCCTTCGGGGTCGACCACCTGCATGGACAGCACGGCCAGGGCCGGGTCGGCGGCGAACCGGGCCGCGATGTGGGCGGCCAGGCCGGGGTCGGGATACCAGCCGTCGTCGTCCAGGAACAGCACTACGTCGCCGGTGCAGGCGGCCACCCCGGCGTTGCGGCCGCCCGAGACCCCGAGGTTCTCCGGCAGCGAGACGACCTGGACCCCGGCGGGCAGGCCGGTCACCTCGGCGCCGTTGCCCACCACGACCAGCTCGACCGGGCGGCCACCCAGTGCTCGACAGATTCTGGGCCAGCACGCTGTCGATGGCCCGGACGACCTCGGCCGGGCGGTTCCCCATCGTGAGGATGACGCAGGACAGGGTGAGGGTGCGCTGGTCGGTCATGGTCATCGGAGCCTCCGGGACGCCACGATGGCAACGAGGTGGGCCGCCGTCATCGCCACGCCCACCACCAGGGCGGCGACGGTCAGCACGCGGGTGGCGGTCAGGTCGCCCCCGATGGCGTCGGCGATCGCGGCCGCCAGGATCAGCACGGACAGCTCGACGGCCTGGATGATCCGGTGCACCCGCAGCATCGAGGCCAGCCGCCGGGCCAGCGCCAGGCCCTGCGACCGGGGCGCGAGCGCCTCGTCGTCGTGCTTGCCGTCCAGGCCGGAGGAGGCCCGGGCCACGATCACGGTGTCGGTCTCGGCCTTGATCAAGGTGGCGCAGATGGCCGCGGCCAGCCCCATGGTCACGTAGCCGCCGGACAGCGAGAAGTGCCCCTGGGCGCGGATGCCCAGGCCGGCCAGCAGCAGCGCCTCCGCGATGTAGTGGCCCATCCGGTCCAGGTACACCCCGGCGGCCGAGAACCGCCCGGTGTACCGGGCCAGCTCGCCGTCGGCGCAGTCGAACAGCAGGTAGAGCTGGATGAGCAGGAACACGCCGACGGCGGCCGGGAGCCCGGGCACCGCGGCCAGCACCCCGGCGGCCACGCCGGACAGCATGAAGCAGACGGTGACCGCGTTCGGCGACCAGCCGAGCCGGGCGAACACGATGGTGGCGAACGGGGACAGCTTGCGCATGTAGAGCCGGCCGAACCAGTGCTCGTCGTTCAGCCGGGCCAGCACCTCGGGCGGCTGCCCCTTGGCGCGCACCTCGGCCAGCGTGGGACCCGGCGTCATGTCGCACTCCCCACGACGGCGGCGAAGCTCTCCACCCGTTCGGCGATCTGGTTCTCGTCGAGGTCGAGCCGTTCCAGGATGGTGTACCGGCCCGGCCGGGTGGCCGGGGCGTGCAGCACCGCCTTGGTGAACTCGGCGTGGCTCAGGCCCAGGTCGGCCGGGGTGCGCGGCAGCCCGTGGCGGGCCAGGCAGGCCGAGGTGAGCGCGAGCAGGCGGTCCTCGCCGCGCAGGTAGGTGCAGAACAGCGCGCCGACGCCGGCCAGCTCGCCGTGGTTGGCGGTGCCGGGGTACAGCTGCTCGATCGCGTGCAGGATCTCGTGGTCGCCGCCGCTGCTGGGCCGGCTCGAGCCGGCCACCGTCATCGCGATCCCGGACAGGATCAGCGACTCGGCCAGCACCGTGAGGAAGGCGTCGTCTTCCACCGTGCCCGGCTGGTGCAGCACCGCCTGGGCGGCCGTCCGGGCCAGCGTGACCGCCAGCCCGTCGATCGGCTCGCCCCGGTCGGCCACGGCCAGTTCCCAGTCCGCCACGGCTGACAGGTTGTTGACCACGTCCCCCACACCCGATCTGACCGAACGGGCCGGGCCGTTGCGCACCCGGTCCAGGTCCACGATCACCGCCACCGGCGGGACCACTCCGTAGGAGCCCTTGCCCGACTCGTGCTCCAGTGAGCTGGTCGGGGACGCGATTCCGTCGTGCGCCAGGTTGGTGGCCACCGCGATCATCGGGACGCCGGCCATGTGCGCGGCGAACTTGGTCACGTCGATGGTCCGGCCGCCGCCGATGCCCGCCACCGCCTCGTAGGCGTTGGCCCGCAGCTGCTTGCCCAGCGCGACCGCGCTGTCGACGGTGCCGTCCTCGACCCGGAATACCTCGGCCGGGCCCAGGTCCAGGTCGGCGAGCACGCTGTCACCCTGACCGGGACCGACCGCGACGGCGACCCGGCCGCCGGTGGCGATCCGCCGGTCGGCCAGCAGCGCGCCGAGGTCCGCGACCGCGCCCGGGCGCACGTCCACGACGAGCGGCGCGGTGACGATGCGGGACAGCTGCATGAACGGGAGACTACCGGGTCACGAACGCGGAGTGGCCCCGAAGCTCAGCAGCCGGACGCGATCTCGCGGGCCCGGCGCAGGTCGTCGTGGTTGTCCACCTCGACCCAGTCGACCTTGCCGATGGGCGCGGTCCTGATGACCCCGCCGCGGTCGGCGAGCTCCTGGTAGCCGTCCTCGTAGTACAGCGAGGGATCCCGGCGCCAGGTCGCCTCGAGGGCGGCGGCCAGCGGGGCGGCGGCGGCCGGGTTGATGAGGGTGGCCCCGATGTACTCGCCGTGCGCCTGGGCCGGGTCCATCAGCTTGGTGATCCGGGTCAGGCGGCCGTCCGGGCCGAGGATGACCTTCATCTCCTCGTCGGCGAGGCTCTTCACGTCGTCCACGGCGAGCACGATGTCCGCCTGGCCGGCCGCGGCGAGCAGCGTCTGCTCCACCGCGACGGGGTGGACGGTATCGCCGTTGACCAGCAGCGCGCCCGCGGCGAAGTGCTCGCGGGCCAGCCACAGCGAGTAGGCGTTGTTCCAGTCCTCGGCCCGGTCGTTGTCCACCAGGGTCAGCCGGACGCCGTGCCCGGCCTCCAGCGCGGCCGCCCGGTCGCGGACCGCGCCGGCCGCGTAGCCGACCACGACGGTGACGTCGCGCAGCCCGACCGCGGCCAGGTTGCGCAGGGCGATGTCGAGGATGGTGACCGCGCCGTCGACCGGCAGCAGGGCCTTAGGCAGGCCGTCGGTCTCGGGCCGCAGCCGCCGGCCAGCGCCTGCGGCGAGGACCATCCCGATCAACGTCGTCTCCGTCCCTGGGCCCTGGATTCGCCGGGGCCAGCCAGCCGCTGAGGAAATCCCAGCTGAACAGCAACCAAAGATATCCCGCGAGGACGGCGTAAGCGAGCGGGACGACGCCGGCCACGGCGGCCGCGCCGGCCACCAGCATCCGGCCCTCCCAGCCGAGGCCGAACTTGTCGTCCAGCAGGCCCCGGCCGGCCCGGGCCCGGCAGGCCAGGTCCAGGTGGCGTGCTATCACCGCGGCGAGCAGCGCGAAGACCAGCCAGGGGGCCACGTGCCGGGACAGGCCGAGGGCGGCCAGGTACAACCCCTCGCCGGTCAGCAGCAGCGCCGGCACCAGCCAGTCCAGCGGCCCGTCGTGCGGGTGCCAGGCGCCGAGCGCGGCCAGCATCATCACCTCGATCGGCGTCAGCACCAAGATGCCGGGCAGGTTTCCCAGCCCGAGAGCGGCCAGCATGCCGGTCACCAGCAGGCCAGCCACCAGCGGCGGCAGCGGCGGCAGGCGCCCGTCGACCAGGACGCCGATCCAGCGCGCCAGCACGCCGTCGCCCCGGTAGGCGGCCAGCCCTTCGCCCCCGGGCCAGGCGGCCCCGGCGCCCGGGGCTGCCCGGTCTGCTCGCGTCCCCTGGTCCGCGGACCCGGCGAGCGACCGGGTGATCTGCCCGGCCAGCACGTACCCGGCCGCGAGCACGCCCCAGGCCAGCAGGAGCAAAAAGGTCAGCCGCGGCCCGAAGAAGACCGCGGTCACCGCGATCAGCGCCAGCCGCTCGCCGGCGGGCAAGGTGACGCTCTCCTCGCCCAGGCGCAGCACCGAGCGGGGGAACAGGCGGCCGGGGGTCCGGGCGGTGTACTCGTAACCCAGGCTGGCCAGCTTCCGGACGCCGAGCAGCAGCGCGGCCGCGATGGCCAGCCGCCACACGCCGGTCGTGCCGGCGCCGCCCCAGCTGCCCGCGAAGGTGTCCCGCAGCGCGCCGCCGAAGGTGCCGTCCAGGCCCGCCACCCCGGCCCGGGCCGTGACCCCGGGGCTTTGAGGCCCGCGCTGACCGCGAGGGCGGCGTAGATGCCGAGCTCGGTGAGCAGCCCGCAGGCGGTCCCGAGCCAGCCGGTCACCGCCCTGATCCGGCCTCCGGCGCTGGTCGCGGCGGACAGCGAGCCGGCCCGGGCGAACAGGAACGAGCCCGCCAGGGCGGCGACGGCCAGCAGCTTGGAGCGCACCGCCAGCTCCGCGAACCACGTCGCGGCGATGAGGCCGAGGCCGAGCGAGATGCCGTAGAGCGCCGCCGGGGTGAGCTGGCGCATGGCCGCCCAGGCGGCCAGGTCCCGGGCGGCGGGATCGGCGGCCAGCTGGGTCACCGCGCCCTCGCTGTCCGGTCCGGCGTCCAGGATCCGGACCGCGATGCCGCGCCGGGTGAGCTCGCCGGTCAGCGCGCCGACGGCAGCCGACCCGATGTCGGTGGCGGCCAGCGCCTCCGCGGCCACGGCCAGCGCGTCCAGGTCGGGGATGTCCACCACGAGCGCCCCGGGGGCCTGGCCGACCGGGACCTGCGGCTCGGGCAGGCTCCGGGCGGTCACGCCGGTGAAGGCGGCGGTGCCGCCCGCGCCGAGCAGCCGGGCCAGCACCGGCTCGGGGACGGTATCGGCGCCGGCGCAGATGAGGATGCGTTCCCCGGCGGCCCGGGCCGCGGCGGCGACGGTGAGCAGGCCGGGTCCGGTCCCCTCGGCCGCGTCGACCCGGTGCACGCCGAGCGCGGCCAGCTGGCCGCGCAGCTGCCGCTGCCGGCCGGCGTCGGCCTCGTCCGGCCTCCCCGCCAGGACCAGCGCTACGGTCATGCGTGTCCTCCCAGCGGCCGCAGGCCGCCGTGACTAGCGCCTAGCGTTACTTACTGTAGCCGACGGTCACGCACGCGCCCGGGAACACGCCGGCCCGCCGAACTGCCACCGCAATACCCGCGTGCACACCGGCGAAACGGCGCCCGCGGGGACTCGGCGAAGATGGGGGCGGGGCGGGCGGCCAACCCCGTTCGGTATTCGGTTTCTGGGTATTGTTTTCCGTTGCGGAGCCGCCAGATCGGCTCGGCCGGGCCGCGGCGGCAGGACACCGGCGGGTATCCGGCGTAGGGTTCACGGTACGAGCTTGCGACCTAGCCGCCAGGCCGGCCCGACGCCTTGCTGCTTAGCAGGAAGGCGTCGCCTCATGTTCAGCTGGCCACCGGGGTGAGTACCAGCCGGCGAGACCGGATCTGGGGTCTCATCGTGAGTCAGGCGGCCGGCCGCGGCCGGCCGGTGTCGGCTGGTGACGCGTGCGTGGCGGCCGTGGCTGCCACCGGCGCCACCGGCGCCTGGCTGACCGCCGCGCGCGACGCGGAGGCCGGTCACCTGATGCGGGTGACGGACGAGCTCAGCGAACGGCTGGCCGAGCTCCAGCTGATGCTGGGCGAGGGACCGTCGCTGGATGCCGTCACCGCCGGCGGCCCGGTCCTGGCCTCGGACCTGGACGCGGCGGAAGCCCGGCGCCGCTGGCCGGCCTTCGCCCCGGCGGCGACCCGGGCCGGGGCGTGCGCCGTCTTCGCCTTCCCGCTGCTGATCGGGGCGATCCGGGCCGGGGTGCTGACCCTGTACCGCGACCAGCCCGGCTCGCTGAGCACCTTCCAGCTGGGCGACGCGCTGATCTTCGCCGATGCCGCGACCGTGCTGCTGCTCGACGCCCAGGACCACGTCGACGGACACGGTGCCGACGGGACACGGTGCCGACGGGACATGGCGCTGGCGGGACACGGCGCTGACGGGACACGGTGCTGACGGACACGGTGCTGACGGACACGGTGCTGACGGACACGGCGGGCCGGCCGCGGCTCCCGGCGGCCAGCCCGCGGACCTGGCGCTGCGCCGGGCCGAGATCGACCAGGCGACCGGGATGCTCACCGAGCAGCTTGGCATCGGCATCGCCGATGCGTTCGTCCGGCTGCGGGCCTATGCTTATGCCCGAGACCTTCGGTTGACCGATGTCGCCCGCGACATCGTTGCCCGCCGCCTGCGGTTGAGTTCCGATCCGGGGCCGGGTCAAGATGGTGATGCGTGAGGCCCTCACCGGGTGCCGCCGCGCTTGGCAGCCCAGGGCCCCGCGACGGACCTCGTTGCGTTCCTGAGCCGAAGGGGTGAGCCGGTTGGACGGTCAGCTGCTGTCGGAGACGTTCGTCGAGCTCACCGACACCATGGTCGCCGATTTCGACATGATCGACTTCCTGCACGTGCTGACCGACCGCAGCGTGCAGCTGCTCGACGTGGCCGCGGCCGGGCTGCTGCTGGCCGACCCGCGCGGGGAGCTGCGGGTGATCGCCGCGTCCAGCGAGGCCGCCCGGCTGCTCGAGCTGTTCCAGCTGCAGAGCGACCAGGGGCCCTGCCTGGACTGCTACCGCGGCGGCCAGCCCGTCCAGATCCCGGACATGGCCGCCGCGGCCGGGCGCTGGCCGCGGTTCGCCGCCGCCGCCACCGAAGCCGGCTTCGTCGCCGTGCAGGCCCTGCCGATGCGGCTGCGCGACCAGGTGATCGGCGCGCTGAACTTCTTCGCCGTCACCCCGGGCGCCTTCGACCCGGCCGACGTCCGGATCGGGCAGGCCCTCGCCGACGTGGCCACCATCGGCCTGCTGCACGAGCGCAGCATGCGCGAGAGCAACGTCCTCAACGAGCAGATGCAGACCGCGCTGAACAGCCGGGTGGTCATCGAGCAGGCCAAGGGCAAGCTGGCCGAGCGGTTCGGTCTGGACATGGACCGGGCTTTCGGCATCCTGCGCGACCAGGCCAGGGCCCGCAACCTGCGGCTGGCCGAACTGGCCCAGTCCTTCATCGACGGGTCGGAAACGCTCACCGCCGTGGCGGGCGGGCCGCCCCGGCGGCGCCCGGGTAACCGGACGCCGCGCCCGGGCCCGAAGCCCGAAGGGTAGGCCCGCAGGTCGGCGGGTAGGCCTCGGCCGGTGCTGAGGCTGGCGGCTCAGATCACCTTGCGGTCATGACGGTCGTCGCGGCGGCCGGGACGCGGCAGCGGTCGCGGCGGCTCGGCGGTGCCGTCTCGGTCCAGCAGCGCGATCGCGTCCGCGACGCTGGCGGCGGCGGTGAGGACATCGCTCATCCTGGCCACCGTGATCAGGCGGCGCAGGGACGCGGTGGGCGCGGCCAGGTGCAGCGAACCGCCGGCCCGCCGGGCGCGCTCCTGCGTGCGCAGGAACCGGCTCAGCCCGGCGCAGTCGCAGAACCGCAGTCCGGCCACGTCCACGATAATGTGGCGGCCGTCGTCGGCCGCGGGCGCGAGCGCCTCGCCTAATCCGGGCGCCGAGTGGATATCGAGCTCGCCCTCGACCACGACGATGACCAGGCCGTCGCGGTCGTTGATGTCCCAGGTCAGCATGTCCTCGAGGGGGCCGCTGAAGCCCATGCCCGCCAGCGGCCGCGCGGCGGCGCGGCCGAGCCGGCGTATCGTCTTGCTGGTCTTGCGCATCGTCATTCCCCACCAGGCACCAAAGGAGACCACCGAGGTCCGGGGCGGTCCGGGAAAAGGTAATACCCGGGAAAAAGCCAGAAAACCGCACGGGTCGTCACCGACGGTACCGGGCGGCATGGTTCGGCGCAAGGGTGTGCGATTGTTACGGTCCGGCTAGGCGCCGATTCGTGCCGTGATGAGTGTTATCGAGACGTACTGGCAGGTCGCCGCCGCGCACACGCAGGCGTGGAAGACCTCGTGGTAGCCGAATACGGCCGGCGACGGGTCCGGCCAGCGCCGGTGGTAGAGCAGGGCCCCGGCGATGTAGCTCAGGCCGCCGGCGAGCATCAGGACCCCGGCCGCGGAGCCGGCCCGGATCCACACCTCGGGCAGCGCCAGGCCGGCCAGCGAGCCGAGCCCGATGAACGTCCCCCCGACCAGGACCTCGGGCGCGCCCGGCCAGCCCAGGTGGATCGCGGCGGCGGCCAGGACCAGCGTCCACATCACGATCAGGCAGGTCAGCCCGAAGGCGCCGGGGACGGCGAGCAGGAAGACGGGGGTGGCCGTGCCCGCGATCAGGAAGAAGATCATCAGGTGGTCCGCCCGCTGCAGGCGGACCGACCAGGCCGGACCCCAGGTGCCGCGGTGGTACAGCGCGCTGATCCCGAACAGCCCGGTCACGCTGAGGGTGTACACGGCCAGCGCGATCACCGGCCGGGCGCCGTGGCCGCGGGCCACCAGGAGCGGCCCGGCCACCAGCGAGGCGCCGAACCAGACCGCGTGCAGCCAGCCGCGCAGGGCCGGCTTGGCGTAGTACAGGCGGCGGCGGGCATCGTAGAGCGCGGGTTCGGGGGTCATGGCGTCGCCTCCGGTCGCGGCGGGGCCTGCCACCGGGGTCTGGAGCGGCGAGCTCGAGCTAGCCAGCCTAATCACGGCCGCGGCCCGGGAGCAACGGCGCGGCGGCCTGCCGGTAAGGGCAGGACGGTAGAGTCCGGCTCATGCGGATGGTCGCGGTGGTGCTCGGCGGGGGCGTGGGCCAGCGGCTCGGCGCGGGGATGCCGAAGCAGCTGCTCACGCTGGGCGGGCAGACGCTGATCGAGCGGTGCGTGGCCGCCTTCGAGGCCGCCCCGGGCATCGACGAGATCCTGGTCGTGATGGCCCGCGGGTACACCGCCGAGGTCGCGGAGCTGGTGACCGGGTACGGCAAGGTGACCGCGGTCATCGCGGGCGGCGCGACCCGGCCGGAGTCGGTCCGGGCGGCGCTCGCGGCGGTGACCGACTTGCCTGGCGTCGCTGGCTTGGCTGGCGGGGCTGACTGCGGGGTGCTGCTGCATGACGCGGCCCGGCCGCTGGTGGACCAGCGGATCATCGCGGACTGCGTGGCCGCGCTCGAGGTGCACGACGCGGCCGGGGTCGCGGTGCCCGCCTCGGACACCATGGTGCTCACCGAGAACGGCGTGATGCACTCGGTGCCGCCCCGGGAGCGGCTGTTCCGCTGCCAGACCCCGCAGTGCTTCCGGCTGTCCGTCATCGCCCGCGCGCACGAGCTGGCCGCGGCCGACCCGGCGTTCGCCCCCACCGACGACTGCGGCGTGGTGCTCCGCTACCTGCCCGGCACCGCCGTGCACATCGTGCCCGGCAGCGAGCGGAACATGAAGGTCACCTACCCGCAGGACCTCGCCGTGGCGGAAGCCCTGCTGCTGGCGGAGTAGCGGCTGATCCTCCGGCGGCTGACGGCCAGCTAGTTGCGGACGGCCTGCTTGACCAGGGTGCGGCCGAACTCCCACATGAGACCGGTGCCCTTGCTGGCGTCCTCGAGGACCTCGCCGAGCGCCTCGGTGAACAGCTTGACCTCGGTGTCGCCGATCATCAGGGGCGGGATCAGCTTGATCACTTCCATGTGGTCGCCGGAGACCTGGGTGAGGATCCGGTGCCGCTGGAACAGCGCCACCACCACCATCTGGGCGAACAGGCCGACCCGGGCCTTCTGCAGCATGTTCCAGCTGGTCCGGGCGCGCAGCGAGGACGGCTTGCCGAACTCCAGGCCGATCATCAGGCCGCGACCGCGGACGTCGGCGAGCACGTCGTACTTCCCGGCCATCGCGGTCAGGGCGGTCTTGAGCGCCTCGCCGGTCCGGGCGGCGTTCTCGGTGAGGTTCTCGTCGTCGTGCACCTGCAGGGCGGCCAGTCCGGCCGTCATCGCCAGCACGCCGCCCTTGAAGGTGGTGCTGTGCACCATGACCCGGTCCATGGTGGAGAAGACCTTCTCGAAGATCCAGTCCTTGGCCAGCATCGCCCCGACCGGGACGAAGCCGCCGGACAGGGCCTTGGCCACGGTGACGATGTCGGGCGTTACGTCTTCGTGCTGGTAGGCGAAGAACTTCCCGGTGCGGCCGAACCCGGTCTGCACCTCGTCCGCGATGAGCAGCGCACCGTGCTCGTGGAGCAGCTTGGCCGCGGCGGTCAGGAAGCCGTCCGGCGGCATGTGCACGCCCTTGCCCTGGATGGGCTCGATGATCAGCGCCGCGACGTCACCCTTCTTGAGCTCGGCTTGGAGAGCCTCGAGGTCGCCCAGCGGGATCGGCGCGTCGGGCAGCAGCGGGTCGAATCCGCGGCGGAACTCGGCCGAGCCGTTCACCGACAGGGAGCCGGTGGTGAGCCCGTGGAACGCGTGGTCGCAGTACAGGACGCGGCCGCGGCCGGTGGCGTACCGGGCGAACTTCAGCGCCGACTCCACCGCCTCGGTACCGCTGTTGCAGAAGAACACCCGGTCCAGGCCGGGCGCCTTGGCCAGCAGCCGCTCGGCCAGCAGGCCCGGCAGCGGGCCGCAGTCGAACTGGGTCCAGTCGGCCAGCTGGGCGTCCAGCGCCTGGTGCAGCGCCTGGCGGATCACCGGGTGGTTGCGGCCGGCCGCGAACACGCCGAAGCCGGCCAGGAAGTCGGCGTACTGGTTGCCGTCTGCGTCGTAGAGGTAGGCGCCCTCGGCCCGCTCGTAGGTCTTGTCGAAGCCGATCGTGTGCAGCACCTTGGGCTGCTGCGGGTTCAGGTACCGGCCGTAGAGCTCGTACCCGTCGGTGCGGTGCGCGGCGAGCAGGGCCTGGAGGTCGAAGTCCATGCTCTATTCTCGCCCAGCCGCGGCCGGGCTTTCGGTGGCCGCAGCCGGTTGACCGACACCGGTGTCGGACTCGCGGTGCAGGTGCCGCGGGCTGGTGAGGAAGCCGGTGCCCCAGGCCAGGTGCATGGCGCCGAGGGCGAGCGGTATCCGGAGCCTGGTCGTGGCCGGCAGGCCCCGGGACAGCAGCGTGCCCACGGCGGTGATGCCGGCGGCGTAGATCACCGGGATCGCGAAGCCCGCGGTCAGCCACTGCAGTCCGGCGGGGGCGCCGGCCGCATTCGCGGCGAGGCCCGCGATCCCGGCGGCCAGGCCGACCATGACCAGGGCCGCCGCGCCGGGCGGAGCCAGGTAGCGGAAGCTGGCCGTCTCCGGGTGCTCGCGGACGATCACCCGGCGCCAGCGGCCATAGTGGAAGTACTGCGAGGCCAGGGTGCGGACGCGGTCCCGGGGCCGGTAGCTGACGCGCAGGTCGGGAGTGAACCAGATGGTGCCGCCGCGTGCCCTGATCCGGTGGTTCAGTTCCCAGTCCTCGGCCCGGAGCATGCCCTCGTCCCAGCCGCCGGCCCGCTCGATCGCCGCCCGCCGGTAGACGCCGAGGTACACGGACAGGGTCAGTCCCGCTCCCCCGCCGGTGTGGAAGGCAGCTGAGCCGACGCCCGCCTTGGAGGTCATCGCCCACGCGACGGCCTGCTGGAAGGGGGTCACGCCCTCGGCCGCCATGACCCCGCCCACGTCGGCCGCGCCGGTCTTGGCCAGCGTGGCCACCGCGGTCCGCAGATAGCCGGGCGGCAGCATCGCGTGCCCGTCCACGCGGGCGATCACGGCGTGCCGGGCCGCGCGGAGGGCGGCGTTGAGGGCCGCCGGGATCTGGCCGGTCGGGCTGGTGACGACGGTCAGCCGCGGCTCGGCGCCAGCCAGGTCGCGGGCGATCTGCTCGGTACGGTCGGCCGAGGGGCCGACCGCGAGCACGAGCTCGAACTCGCCCGGGTAGTCCTGGCTGAGGACATGCCGCACAGACTCCGCCAGGTACCGTTCTTCGTTCTTGACCGGCATCACGACGGAAACAGGTGGGTATTCCATGACGCTGGCTACCGTACCGCAGCGGCCAGCCTCAGGGATGCCCGGTTGACAGCCCCGAGTCGGTTACAGCGAAGTGTCCTCCAGCATCTCGGTGACCAGGGCGGCGATCTGGGACCGCTCGGACCTGACCAGGGTGACGTGAGCGAACAGGGGGTGGCCCTTGAGCTTCTCGATCACCGCGATCACGCCGTCGTGCCGGCCGACCCGCAGGTTGTCCCGCTGGGCGATGTCGTGGGTGAGCACCACGCGGGAGCCCGAGCCGATCCGGGACAGCACGGTGAGCAGCACGCCGCGCTCCAGCGACTGCGCCTCGTCCACGATCACGAAGGCGTCGTGCAGCGACCGGCCCCTGATGTGGGTCAGCGGGAGCACCTCCATCATCTCCCGGTTGATCACCTCATCGATGACGTCCTGGGTGGTGACGGCGGACAGGGTGTCGAAGACGGCCTGCGCCCACGGGCCCATCTTGTCGGCTTCGGATCCCGGCAGGTAGCCAAGCTCCTGACCGCCGACCGCGTACAGCGGCCGGAACACGATGACCTTGCGGTGCTGGCGCCGCTCCATTACCGCCTCGAGGCCGGCGCACAGGGCCAGCGCGGACTTGCCGGTACCGGCCCGGCCGCCGAGCGACACGATGCCGATCTCCGGGTCCAGCAGGAGATCGAGGGCGACCCGCTGCTCCGCGCTGCGGCCGCGCAGGCCGAACGCCTCCCGGTCACCCCGTACCAGCTGGACGGACTTGTCCGGCTTGACCCGGCCCAGCGCGCTGCCGTTGGCCGAGGTGAGCACCAGGCCGGTGTGGCAGGGCAGGTCGCGGGCGGTCTCGTTCTCCACGCTGCCGTTCTCGTACAGCTGCTCGACCTCGGCGGCGGACAGGTCCACTTCGGCCATCCCGGTCCAGCCGGAGTCCACCGGGAGCTCGGCCCGGTACTCCTGCGCGGCCAGCCCGACCGCGGCGGCCTTCACCCGCAGCGGCAGGTCCTTGCTGACCAGGATGACATCTTCGCCCTCGGCCGCGAGGCTGCACGCCACTGACAGGATGCGCGAGTCGTTATCCCCCAGCCGGAACCCGGCAGGCAGCACCTGCGGATCGTGAGTGGTTGAGCTCGACCCGGACCGTGCCGCCGTCCGTACCGACCGCCAGCTCAGCGTCCAGCCGGCCGTGCTCGATGCGCAGGGCATCGAGATGACGCAGGGCCTGGCGAGCGAAATACCCCAGCTCGGGATGGTTCCGCTTGACTTCCAGCTCGGTAATGACGACTACCGGCAGGACCACCTTGTGCTCGTCGAAGCGAGTGATGGCTGCCGGGTCGGCGAGCAGGACGCTGGTGTCGAGTACGTACGTACGGCGACCTTGGGACTTGGCCACGCAGACTCCCCTGGGCGCCGGGACGAGCCCGGCGCCAAGACAGGACACAGACGTGTCGGATGGACCGGGCCTGGCCCCCAGAAGGGCCGCGCCGGCCCTTCTGTCATCTCGCCTGCACGCAATGCGCGAAGCACGAAGATCCGAGGGCCTTCCCGGGAACGGCGCCGCGCCGTCCACCACTAACGAAGGTACCCGGGTTCGTGTTACGGCAAAAGCACCGTCAGGTTACTAGCAGGTGTTTCCCCCGGTAATCAGGCCCTACGTGCCGAATCGCCGGTTCCGGGCCGCGTACGAACGCAGCGCCCGCAGGAAGTCCACCTTGCGGAAGGCAGGCCAGTAGGCGTCGCAGAAGTAGAACTCCGAGTGGGTGCTCTGCCACAGCAGGAACCCGCCCAGCCGCTGCTCGCCCGAGGTCCGGATGACCAGGTCCGGGTCCGGCTGGCCCGCCGTGTACAGGTGCTCGGCGATGTGCTCGACGTCGAGCGCCTCGGCCAGTTCCTCGATCGTGGTGCCCCGGGTGGCGTGATCCTGGAGCAGGGAGCGGACCGCGTCGGCGATCTCCCGCCGACCGCCGTAGCCGACCGCCACGTTGACCAGCAGGCCGGGATAGTGCGCGGTCACCTCGGCCGCGTCCTTGAGGACCCGGACCGTGTCCCCGGGGAGCAGGTCGAGCGCACCGACCGGGTTCACATGCCAGCGTTCGGCCACCAGCGTCTGCACGGTGTCCTCGATGATCTTCAGCAGCGGCACGATCTCGCTGGACGCGCGGGTCAGGTTGTCGGTGGAGAGCAGCCACAGGGTGACCACCTCCACGCCGCTCTCCCGGCACCAGTCGAGCAGCTCGAATATCTTGTCCGCGCCCTTGCGGTGTCCCTTGCTGACGTCGCGGAAACCGGCCGACCGGGCCCACCGGCGGTTCCCGTCGCACATCACCCCGACGTGGCGCGGGATGGCGTCGGGCGACAGGGACGCTGCGAGCCTGCGCTCGTACAGCCGGTAAACCAGGTCACGAGTTCTCATGCTGCGGCCTTCCTCATCACCGTGGTAGTCACGGCCAACGTACCCAACGCGGGGAACGCCCCGGTTAATAAGTGGAGTTCCCTCCCGTTTCCAACCCGTCGATTCTTACTCCCGTTCCGCTGACGATTTGATCAAGGATTCGTCCAGGCGGGGGAAGGAGCCGGAGAGTTCCTTCCGCTCGCGCGTCAGCCGGGCCGCCCTGGCCGGGCCGCGGGCCCGCCGGCCCGGCCCGGGCCGCCGTAGCGCTGGCGGATCTCGGTGTCGTCCGGGCCGCCAGGTGCGGGTGCGGATCACCGTGGCGCCCGATCCGGTACAGCCGTCGACCGTGACCGTGCGGGACACGGCGATATGCGCTTCCTGGCGGGTGGCGAGGTGCTTGTATTCGGCCCGGGTAATGGCCTGGCCGCAGGAGTTGGGGGAATTCCCGGCAAGGTAAGCGGACCGGGTGTCGCGCGAGTCGGCGCGCTCTGACATTGGCGTTGCCGAACGCGGTCACCGAGGCGTCCGGCATTTTCCCGGCTGGTTCACGCAACCGAGGCGCGGACGTTTTCCGCTCCGCCCGCGAGGCGCTCACCTGGCACATTCCTGCCGTTCTTCCCCTGGGGCAGACCCTCAGGCCGGCCCTTCGCGCCGACCCGGCACGCTGGCACGGCACGCTGGCCGAGGCGCGCGAGCCACCCCCGTACCGGGTCGGCGCGATTTGGTGGAACATACCCAGGATCGGCACGATTATTAAGCTGACGCTGATCTTATGCTGGTCGGCGAATCGTCGGTCGCGGAACGATATGGTACAGACTATTCGGGTTTTCTGAATTAGATGACCTGGTTTAGACCAATGGCCAGAAGCCATTAACGGGCTGATCGGGACCGCCAGCGCTCGCCGACGTCGGCGCTCTGGTGCCCGCCAAGCCTCGGCCCGGTGGATCGCGCCCCCCCAGCCTGATGCCGGGTCCCGGCCCTGGTGCTGAGGTATCGCACCTCCCGGGCGCGCAGCGCAGCGCGGCGGATGGAGCGAAACGTGCGCTGTCTTTAGCGAAGGCGGCGGGCCTGAGTGGCGCGGGCCGGGTCAGTCGCTGCTGGGGCCCTGATCACGCACTTGCTCGACGTGGCGCAGGGCGTCGCGCAGCCGGGCGAGCCAGGCGTCGGCGTTTTCGCCGGTCAGCCGTACGCACCAGGCCAGCGCGTCGCTGCGGCTGCGGGCCACCCCCGCCTCGACCAGCGTATCGAGGACGCGGCGCTCGGACTGGCGCAGCCTGGTCATGACCGGGACCGACAGCGTGGTGAACATCTCGGTCACGCCCGCGCAGGTAACACCCCAGGAGACCTTGCGCCGGAACTTGTGCTCGGCTTCCCGCGCGATCTCGATCCGGCGACTCCTGGTCTCCTCGCGAAACCGGCGGATCCGGCCCTCGGCGGCAGCGGCCCGCTCGGCGTCCGACTCCCCGGCCGTCTCCGGGTCGGGGATCGTCCCCACGATCGTGATCTCCTCGCGATCCGCCTGGATCTCCGGCGCGGCCGTGAACCACTCGGCCGGCAGCCGCCCGCTGAACCAGCCGCGCACTTCTTCCGTGCCGCTTCCCCGGCCCGCCGATGCCTTGTCTGTACTCATGTCGTCATCCGTCCCCGGGCTGTCACTGCTGGCACCCGTATCGCTATCCGTCCCGGCCGCGTCGTCCGCGAGCCCGGAATCGTCTTGCGGTGTATTCATGTAATTATGATTACATGTTGCCGACGGGTCGGCTAGCTATACCGGTACGCTGCCAGCGGAACGCCTCAGCTGCCCCATGCGTCCCCTCGGCTCCGCGTCCCCTGTAAGGGCTTCGCTTCTCTTGCCGCTCTGGGTCCTTGCCGGTTCTGGCGGGTCAGGCGTGAGCGGGCGCATGCGGGAGGGTACCGCTGAGTGGCCTTGGAGCGGAGCCTGGGGCGACGCGACGCGGAGCGGGTCAGGGCCGGACGGGGCGCGGGCGGGCTAGAGGCCGGAGGCGACGCTGGCGGCGACTCGGGGGTAGATGCGGATCGCGCCGGCGAACTGGGAGCCGAAGCTGGCCGGGACGATCTCGACGTCCATGCCGGGCTGGGGGGCCTGGATCATCCAGCCGTTCCCCAGGTAGATGGCAACGTGCGAGATGTAACCGGGGTCAGTGGGATCGGTGTGGTAGAAGAGCAGGTCACCAGGCGCCAGCTGGGTGGCGGGCACGGCCAGGCCGGCCCGGGCCTGGTCGGCGGCGACCCGGGGCATGGTGATGCCGACCTGGGCGAACGACCACTGGACGAGGCCCGAGCAGTCGAACGAACGGGGCCCGCTGGCGCCCCACACGTAGGGCAGGCCGCGCCTGCTCTCGGCGGCTCGCAGCGCCGCGGTCAGTTCGGCCGCGGTGACCGCGCCGCTGCCGGTCGCGGCGCCGGGCGCGGTCCCTACCGGGGAGACCCCGCCAGAGCGGGTCACCTCGGTGACCAGCGCCTCGACGCCCGCGCCGTTGGGCAGGATGGCCTTGATCCTGGCGGTGAGCGAGGCCACGCTGGACGGCGGCGCGCTGACGATGATCGCGTTTGCGGCCGGCGCCCCGAGCGACCGGGCGACCCGGTCCGACACCACGGCGTCGACGCCGCCGATGCCGACCGTGCCGAACGCGACCACCGGCAGCCGTTCGGTCTGATGCCCGGCCACGGTGACCTGGCCGCCGAGGGACAGCTTGTCTAGGGTGCCCATGGTGTACGAGACGGCGACGCCGCCGCTGGCCACCCCCTGCCACAGACGGCTGGAGGCCGCCATCGACGGGGCGGCGTAGCCGCGGAAGCGGGACGGGTTGACGCCGAGCACCGCCGTATACGCGCCGTTGATCTCTATCTTGGCAGCCTCGATCGGCTCGGCGCCGGTGACCCCGGGTTGCGCGGATACGGCCGCGAGGACCTTGTGGGATAGCGAGAACGGCGCCACGACCAGCAGCCCCGCCTGCTTGAGGCCGCTCAGCGGGGCGACTTTGGCGGACGCGGCGGCCTGAGTACCCGTGCTGGCGCTGCTCCCTGGGCCCGCGGTGCGGCTGGGCGTCGTCGTGGTGCTTCCAGGTGCCGTGGTGGTGCGGGCCGGAGGGGTGGTGACCGTGGCCTTGGCCACGGGCACGGCGAGGGGCTGGCCGCTGCCGTCGGCGTTTCCGCCGAGCATCGGCACCACCGGGCCGGCGCTACGGCTGGGCGCGGGGCGGGACTGCGGGGCCGCGGGAGCCAGGCCGTTCACCGGGGCCGACTTGCCGCCTCCGATGGCCAGCACGACGCCAGCCGTAGCCCCGGCCAGCGCCAGCAGGCTGATCGCGACGGGAACCAGCCGCCTGGGCCGGGCGGACTGGTTCCGGTGCCGTGCGCAGTAGCCGCCGCCAGAGGCGGCGTACGGCGTCCGCGAGCGAAAGCATCGACCCCAACATATCCCCCCGTTGCACGTTACCCGAGGGGGCAAGGGGTGAAATCTCACCGTCAGGAGCGGGCCAGGTCAGGCGGCCCGGGCCAGCGCCGCGCTGAGCTGCTCCGGGGCAGTAACCGGGCCCGGCCCTGAGCCTTACACGTCGCGGCGGGCCAGCACGGCTGCTCCGCAGGTGAGCGTGAGGCAGATTTCTGCCGCCAGGACCGCCAGCGCGGCCCAGGGGCTGAGGGAACGCACGATTCCTGACGTCTGACGGCCCGTCAGGATGGGGGCGACCAGCTGATCTGGCATGTACCGGACGACGGTGCGGCGAGTAGCAGCGGACAGCGCGGCGGTCACCAGGGGCAGCAGGTAGAGCAGGACCACGAGGGTGGACATGGCGGTTACGGACCGGCGGAACAGCAGGCCGAGCCCGAGGCCGAGCAGGGATACCAGGGTGAGGACGAGTCCGCCGCCCAGGATGACGCGCAGCGCGCCCGGGCTGCTCAGCGATTCGCGCAGGGGCGAGGACGCGAACGCGGCCTGGCCGAGCAGGAAGCTGCCCAGGGCGATCACGGTTCCCGCCGTGAGCCCGATGGCGGCGATCAGGGCGGTCTTGGCCGCGGCGACCCGGCCGCGGCGCGGGACCGCGGCGATGGTGGCGGCGATGGTGCCACTGGCGTGCTCGGACGTGGCGAGCAGCGCGCCCGCCAAGCCGGCGAAGAACATGCCGAGGGTGATACCGAACATGCTGATGCCGGCCGCGTTATCGGTCGCTGCTGAGGTGGTAGCCGCGGCAGTGCAGGTAGGTGATCGCCAAGGTCACGACGGCGACGGCGAGATTCAGGCCGACCAGCGACCGCAGGGAGCGGAGCTTTATCCACTCGGCCCGGAAGGCGGCACCCATTACTGCACCTGCCGAGCGTCGTATTCGACGTCTTGGCTGGTCATCTTCAAAAACGCTGCCTCGAGTGAGGTCTCGACGGGGGCCAGCTCCTCCAGTTCGATGCCGGCGGCCGCTGCCGTGCTGGCCAGGGTCGGGGCGTCGCAGCCCGTCACGAGGAATGTGTGATCATCGCCGGGCCGGACCGTGGCGATCCCCGTCAGGCAGGCGGTGAGCCTGGCAGGCTCGGCCGTCCTGATCCGCAGCGACCGGCCGGCAAGATCCTTGACCGGGCTGTCCGCGATGAGCCTGCCGCGGCCGATGATCAGGACATGATCGGCGGTCACCGCCATCTCGTTCATCAGGTGGCTGGAAACCAGCACCGTACGGCCCTCGCTGGCGAGCGAGCGCAGCAAGGTGCGCAACCAGACGATTCCCGCCGGGTCCAGGCCGTTCATGGGCTCATCGAGGATCAGCACCGCGGGGTCCCCCAGCAGCGCGGTCGCCAGAGCGAGCCGCTGGGCCATGCCCAGTGACAGCGTCCCGGCGCGCTTGGCGGCCACGTCGGCCAGCCCGACGAGCTCCAGCACCTCGTCGGCCCGGGAGAGGGCGAACTTGCTGGCCGCCGCGAGATACTGCAGGTGGGCGCGCAGGGTGCGGCCGCGATGAAACGCCCTGGTCTCCAGCGCGATGCCGGCGGCCCGCAGCGGGACCGGCTGATCCCGGTAGCTCCGGCCGCCGATCAGGGCCCGGCCGCTGGTGGGCCGGGCCAGGCCTGCCAGCATTTTCATGGTGGTGGTCTTCCCCGCACCGTTAGGTCCCACGAACCCCGTGACCCTTCCCGGCTCTACCCGGCAGGTGAGGTCATCCACGGCCCGCTTGTGCCGGTAAGCCTTGGTCAGCTGCTCCATGGCAATCATCGCCGCGCCCTCGACCGGTTCATCAGCATCCTCCATTTAGCTTGCCTGACGGTATACCGTCTAACGCTATAACGAGTAACACTATACTGCTAAACGCTATAACAGGGGACGGTACAGCTAGCCGTACCGGCGAGGGCCGCGACGAGGATGATGCGGCCGAGACGACGGGAATGCGGCCATCCGCCGGGACGCGCCGCGCGGTGAACGTCCGGCGGGAGGTCCGCGGCGCGGCACCCGGACGTCCGGGCAGGCCAGCGGCGATCCAGGGGTTAGCCGTCGCTCGCAGCGCGGCGGTCAGGCCAGGCGGGCGGCCAAGGTCAGGAGACCCGGCCAGGCGGGGCAGGGATCAGGCGGGCTGGGCCAGGACGGCCCGGAGCTGGTCCGGGGTGGTCACCGGGGCCCGGCAGGTGAACTGGCGGCAGACGTAGGCGGCGGGCGCCCCGTCGACCAGGCCGCGGCCGTCGAGCAGCGGAACGCCGGCGGCGGCGTCACCGGCGGCCGCGTCACCGGCGCCGAGGGGCTGGCTGCCGTCGCCCAGGGCGAGCACGGCGCCGGGCGGGGCGGCGTGCAGCGCCGTCTGGTGCAGCGCGCGGGTCCGGTCGTCCCGCGGGTCGCCCACCACGGCGATCTCGGCCGGACCGGACAGGATGGCCTCGGCCACCGACAGGCCCGCGCCCGCCGCCCGCGGGTACCGGGCGGCGATGCCGGGGAGCACGCCGAGGGCGCCGACGGCCGCTTCCCGGTGCCGGGCCGAGCCGGTCAGCGCGGAGTAGCTGAGCAGCGCGCCCGCCAGGGCGAAGGTGCCGGACGGGGTGGCGTTGTCGGCCGGGTCGGCCGGGCGGAAGATCAGCGTCTCGCCGTCGGCGGCCGTGTCGTAGAAGCCGCCCTCGCCGTCGCCGAACGAGCCGAGCGCGACCTCGAGCAGGTCCGCGGCCAGCCGCAGCCAGCGGGCCTCGCCGGTCACTCCGGACAGGGTGAGGAATCCTTCGGCGACGCAGGCGTAGTCCTCGAGCGTCCCCGCGGTGTCCCCGGCTTTCCCGTCCCGGGAAGTGCGGATCAGCCGGCCGCCGGACCGGTGCCCGGACGGGTGCTCCCCCGACAGATGCAGGCTGGCCAGCAGGGTGGCCGCGTCGCGGGCGGCCGCGGTGAGGTCCGGGCGCGCCAGCAGCAGGCCGCACTCGGCCAGGGCCGAGATGGCCATCCCGTTCCAGGCCGCGACCACCTTGTCGTCGCGGCCGGGGCGGACCCGGGTGCCGCGCGCGGCCAGCAGGGCGTCGCTGACCCGGGCGAGGCGCTCCGGATCAGCGGGCTCGGTCAGGCGCTGGAGGACCGAGGCGCCGTGCTCGAACGTGCCGTCCTCGGTCACGCCGAACGCGGCGGCCGCGAACTCGCCGTCCTCGGGGCCGAGGACGGCCCGCAGCTCGTCGGGCCGCCAGACGTAGAACTTGCCCTCCTCGCCCTCGCTATCGGCGTCCAGCGAGGACGCGAGACCGCCCTGCTCGGTCCGCAGCTCGCGCAGCATCCAGTCGCAGGTCTGGCCGGCCACCCGGGCAGCCAGGGCCGAGCCGGTGCGCCGCCACAGGTGCGCGTAGACCCGGGCGAGCAGGGCGTTGTCGTAGAGCATCTTCTCGAAGTGCGGGACGACCCAGCCCGCGTCGACCGAGTACCGGGCGAACCCGCCGCCGAGCTGGTCGTACAGGCCGCCGCGGGCCATCGCCTCGCAGGTGCCCGCGGCCATCGCCAGCGCGTCGGCGTCCGCCGTGCGCTCGTGGTGGCGGAGCAGGAACTCCAGCACCATCGACGGCGGGAACTTCGGCGCGGCGCCGAATCCGCCCCGGGCCGCGTCGTAGTCGCGGCGCAGTCCCTCCACCGCCGCGGCCGCTGACTGACCCAGCTGGGGCGAGCTGGCCTCGCCGCGCAGGGCCTGGGCGGTGGCCGCCGCGTTCTGGGCCAGCGCCCCGGCGATCTGAGTGGCCCGGTCGGTCACGTCGTCGTGGTGGTCGCGCCAGGCCCGGGACAGGTCGGTGACCAGCCGCTGGAAGTGGGCCCGGGGCAGGTAGGTGCCGCAGAAGAACGGCTCCTTGGCCGGGGTCATGACCACCGTCATCGGCCAGCCGCCCTGGCCGGTCATGGCCTGGGTCGCGGTCATGTAGACCGCGTCCACGTCCGGCCGCTCCTCCCGGTCTACCTTGACCGCGACCATGTGCTCGTTCAGCAGTGCCGCCGTCGCGGGGTCCTCGAACGACTCGTGGGCCATGACGTGGCACCAGTGGCAGGCGGCGTAGCCCACCGAGAGCAGGACCGGGACGTCACGCCGGGCGGCTTCGGCGAAGGCCTCGTCGCACCAGGGCCACCAGTCCACCGGGTTGTCCGCGTGCTGGAGCAGGTACGGGCTCGTCGAATTCCGCAGCCGGTTCACTACTTCACAGTACTGACGCGGGGCGAGGCCGACCTTACAGCTGGGAGGCGGTGAAGTTGTCGAATTCGGCTCCGGCGGTGGAGCTGGCGTCGGAGATCGACTCGACGTACAGCCCCAGGTAGCCCTTGGTGTACGGGTGGTCGTGGTCGGTGTAGTCGACCAGCTTCTTGCCGTTCAGCCAGAGCTCGAGGTGGACGGCCTGGCCGCCGTTGACGGTCTGGCACACGGCCTTCAGCCGGTCCGGGGTGCTCGGGTTCAGCGTGGCCGGGACCGGGTCGGGGCTGTCCGAGACCTGGGCGCCGCCGCCCGTCCACTTCTGGATGGCCACGGCATTGTCCTCGACGAGGAAGGCGTAGACGTCGCCGCCGCCGTTGGACCGGATCGCGATGCCGAGACCGTACCCCTGAGGGGCGCCGGAGAGCTTGTGCACGTCGACCGTGGCGCTCATGTTCAGCGACGTCATCTCGCCCAGGCCGTGCGCCGCGTTCGTCGGCCGGGCGATCTCGCTCACGCCGTTCGCCCCGGTCACGCTTAGCCGGTAGGCGCTCCCGGTGTAGGACCCGGCATTCTGGTGCGCGTCATCGGTCCAGCCGGTCGCCTGGCTCGAGAAGTCGTCCGTGAGGATCACGTTCCCGCCGGCCGAGGAGGCCGAGGTCGTGGGCTTGGGCGCGGTGCTGCCGCGCTGCGAGGACACCGGGGAGGCCGCCGACGACGACGACGCGGACGCCGGTGGCTGCGGGGTGGCCGCCGGGGGTCTGGAAGACGAAGAACGCGGCCGCCGCGATGACGACGACCCCGGCCACGGCCCCGATGATCGCCCCTTTCCCGAAGCGCCGCTTCGGCGGCAGCGGCTTGGTCGAGAACGGCAGCGGGGCGGGAACCGGCGTCGCGGCCGCCTGCCGCCCGGGGAAGGCGCTCGCGCCGGGGGACGGGGCGAGCTGGGTGGACTGCCGCTCGGTGATGCTCTGGTCGAGTACCTGCCGCAGCTGGCCGCTCTCGGCGTCGAAGTTGCTCATGCTGAGCTGGAAGGCAGGCTGGCCCGCCATGCTGGCCAGGCTGGGCGGCAGCTCCCCGTGGACCGGCATCCGCGCCCCGTCGACGGTCACCGGGATGACCAGGATGCCGCGGGCCAGGGCCGCCTCCATGGCCAGGCGGACGTAGTCGTTCGGGTCGTGCAGGCCCTCGCCGGTGACCGACATCCAGTGCGGGCCGATCATCAAGACGAGCACGTCGCACGAGGCGACCGCGGCGCCGATCGCCAGCGAGAGGTTACCCCCGTACGGGGCCGGGTCCACGTCCTTGATGACCTGCTGCTGGCCGAAATGCTCGGTCAGCCGGTTGAACAGCCAGCCGGCCGCCTGCGCCGTATCGGCTCGCCGGTAGCTGATGAATACGCGTCCCGCCACCCTGACACCCCCCGGGAACAAATGACCTCTGTATCGCCAGTGTCCCCCTATCACAGGCCGAGAACACGAGGATGATCATCGTAACGACCGGGCGGCCAGCCGGAAGGTATTTTCCGATTTGCCGCGCGCCCAGCTCCAGGCCTGGCCGGCCAGGAAGAACGCGGCGCCGAGGACGCCGACGAAAAAGCCGAGCGGCCAGTTGGACTGGTACGAGGCCGCGATGGCGGCCCAGACCGTGACCAGCGCGATGACCACGGACAGGGCAGATCGCCAGGCCCGGGCGGGCGGTCAGCGACCGGGCGGCGGCGGCCGGGCCGATCATCAGGCTGAACATCAGCAGGGCGCCCACCACGGGCACCGTCATGCTGGTCGCCAGGGCCATCACGAGCAGGAACACGAGTTCCATCCGGCGCGGCGGCACGCCGCGCGCCTCGGCGACCTCGGGCAGCGCCGAGGACAGCAGCAGCGGCCGGAACATGACCACGATCACGGCCACCGACACCGCGCCGAGGATGGCGATGGGCAGCACCTCGGACGCGCTGATCCCGAAGACCTCGCCGAACAGCAGCGAGTAGGCCTCCTGCGCGTACTGGGTGCTCCAGCTCACGAACAGCGCGCCCACGCCGAGCATCAGCACGAAGGTCAGCGCGGTGGCCACGTCGGACCGGGCGCGGCGGCTCAGGCCGGCGATGCCCAGCGCGCCCGCGGCCGAGAACACGGCCAGCCCCACGAACGGGTTGAGCCCGAGCAGGGCGGCCCCGGCCGCGCCGGCGAAGGCGCCGTTGGGGATGGCGTGGGCCGCGAACGTCGACCCGCGCAGCACGGCGAAGAACCCGGTTACCCCGGCGATCACCGCCACGGCGGTGCCCGCGAACCAGGTATTCAGCATAAAGCTACTGAACATGCGTGCTCCGGTTCGTCCGGCACCGCGGCCGGGCGGCCGCCCGGGCGCAGGTAGCTGATCAGGTAGGCGCCGGTGATGAGGGTCACCACGAAGAAGCTGACCGGCCAGCCGCGGCCGTGCGGCGGCCAGTAGTAGCTGTCGTAGGCCAGCAGGATGCCGAGCCAGGTGGCCGCCACCCCGAGGCCGGCCGCCACGGCCGCCGCCCGGACCGGTCCCTTCGCGATCCGCAGCGCGGTCGCGGCCGGCCCGATGAGCAGCGCGGTGCTCAGCACCGCGCCGATGATCACGGCGGACAGGGCCACCGAGACGGCCAGCGCCATCAGGTAGGCCGCGCCCACCGCGCGGACCGGCACGCCGCGGGCGGCCGCCAGGTCCGGGCTGAGCGCGCTCAGCAGCAGCACCCGGGCCAGCACCACCACCGTGACCAGCGCCAGCAGCGCGGAGATGATCAGGACCGGTACCGTCGACGGGGTCAGCACGAACAGGGAGCCGAACAAGATGGTGAACGACGCCCCCGTCGTGGTGCTGTACTGGGTGCCCAGGTAGAGAAAGAGCGCGGCCAGGCCGAGGGCGGCGCCGAGCACCACGCCGGTGGCCACGTCCCGGCCGCGGCGGCGCTGGATGCCGATCAGCTCCATGAACGCGGCCGCGCCGGCGCCGAAGGCCAGGTAGCCCCAGAACTGGTTGATGCCGATCAGGAACGCGCCGGACCCGCCGGTGGTGGCGATGTCGGCCAGCGAGTGGCCGGCGAACGACTGGCCGCGGGTCACCGTGAACACGCCCACGACGGCGGAGGTAACGGCGATGACGGTCCCGACCGCCAGCGCGATGTGCACCGGGCCGCTGCCGAAGAAACCCGGCTCGATGATGTACCTGAACATGGTCAGCCCACGACGCTGGCGTCGGCGGCGGCCCCGTCGTGCTCCGGATAGGTACCCTCCGGGGCGGCGACCACCAGGACCCGCCCGTGCACCCGGATCACGTCGACGTGCTGCCCGTACAGCCGGGACAGCACCTCGGTGGTGACCACATCCTCGGTGCGGCCCACCGCGACCCGGCCCCCGGCCACGTAGGCGATCCGGTCCATCACCGGCATCAGCGGGTTCATGTCGTGCGCCGACAGCAGCACCGCGATCCCCTCGGCCTTGGCCAGCCGGGCCAGCACCGAGACGATCCCCTGCTCGCCGGAGATATCCAGGTTGGCCAGCGGCTCGTCGAGCAGCAGCAGCCGGGGGCGGCCGATCAGCGCGTGCGCGATCATGACCCGCTGCTGCTCGCCGCCGGACAGCTCGCCGATCCGGGCGTCGGCGAAGCGCCGCGCGCCGACCGCGGTCAGCATGTCGTCGACGAGCTCGCGGCGGGCCCGGGACGGCAGCCGGACGCCGAACTTGTGCCCGTCGACGCCGAGCGAGACCACGTCCCTGACCCGCAGCGGCGTGTCCGGCTCGATGCCCAGCTTCTGCGGCACGTAGCCGATCGAGGCGTCCCGGTGGGCCCGTGGCTCGCCGTCGATGAGGACCGCACCCGTGGTGACAGCCTGCAATCCGAGCATGACGCGGAGGAGGGTGGTTTTGCCTGCCCCGTTTGGCCCGATTAGGCCGGTGAACTCGCCGGGGCGGATCGTCAAAGAGACGTCGCGGAGGATTTCCCGGCCGCCGAGCCGGACGCCCACGTTGTCCAGCCGCAGTAGTTCAGTGCTCATAGGTGCTCGCTCGATACGTGATCGGTGACGGCGGCGCGCAGCGCGCGTACCTCGGCCAGCATCCACGACTGGTAGTGATAGCCGGGTTCCGGCATCGTCTCGTAGACGCCGACGACCGGGATGCCGTTTGCCTTGGCCAGGGCGATGAAGGATTCGGTCAGCGAGTCCGTCACCTGCTGATTGTAGACAAACACCTTGACCAGGTGCTTCTCGAACAGGCTGCGCTCGATCGCGACGTCCTGGGCCGACGGGTCGGTGCCGTTCATGATGTCGGCCTGGAAGGCCCCGGGGGTGCGGTTGTCCGCGCCGGAGGCCTGGAGGAGGTAGTCGGCCACGGGTTCGGTGGTGGCGACCGGGGTGCCCGGGTAGCTGGCCGCCAAGGCCGCCATCGCGCTGGTCCACTGTACTGAGCGAGCGGGTGAACGTGGTCGCGTTGGCCTGGAAGTAGCTCTTGTGGGCGGGGTCGATGGCGGCCAGGTTCCGGGCGATGGCCTGGGCCACCGTGGCCATGACGCCGGGTTTGTACCACAGGTGCGGGTTCGGCGTGCTGTCCGGCAGGCCGAGCAGCTTCTGCACCACGATGACGTGGCGGCCGGAATCGGGGACCGCCTTCTCGATCGTGTCCATGAACGTGTCGTAGCCGAGGCCGTTCTGCACCACCAGCTGGGACGCGTTGACCAGGCGGCCGGTCGCGGCGCTCGCCTCGAACGTGTGCGGGTCCGTGTTGGGGTTGCTCATGACCGCGCTGGCCTGGACGTACTTCCCGCCGACCTGCTGGATGACGTCGGCGTACTCGTTCTCGGCGCCGATGGCGACGATCTTGCCGTTGCTGCCGATCGCGCCGGCCAGCGATGCCGAGCAGCCGGCCAGCAGGCCCACGGCCAGGCTCGCGACCAGCGGCACCACGGCCGCCCTTCCTCTCCAGCCACTCGGCATGACACGCCTTCTCTCTCGTCGGCTCACCCGGCACTGGTAATGATAATGATTCTCAATTTCGGTCGCAAATCGGCATGAAACCGGGGTCGCGGCGTGTTGCACCTGACGATGCGCGCGCCGGCCGCCGCCGGGAGGCGGAGCGCGCGTTGGGCGGAACGGGAAGCGAGGTTGTACCGTGCGAACTGTGGGAGTGTCACAGCCGGAGGAGACCGCGCGGGCCGGGGAGCCCGGGCGGGTGAAGGCGACGGCCCGGGGTACCCGGGCGCGCGGGACGCGGCAGGCGCAGGCGCTGGCGGTCGCGCTGGACGACCTGCCGGGCTTCTGCAGCGCCCAGGAGATCCATGCGGCCTTGCGGCAGCAAGGGCGAGACCGTCGGGCTGGCCACCGTCTACCGGCACCTGCAGGCGCTCACCGAGGCGGGCAGCATCGACACGATCCGCGACGCCAGCGGCGAGACCTCTACCGGCAGTGCGGCACGAGCGTGCACCATCACCACCTGACCTGCCGGAACTGCGGGCGCAGCGTGGAAGTGGAGGGCCGCGCGGTGGAGCAGTGGGCGGAGAAGGTCGCTGCCGAAGCCGGCTTCACCGATGTCGGCCACACCTTCGAGCTCTTCGGCCTCTGCCCCGAGTGCGCTAGCTAGCTTTCGTGATGCGGGGCAGTTTGCGTCACAGAGCGACCCCTCCACCCTCTCCGAAAATCAATGGTTGTGGCGTTCTACCCCCTCTATTCGGCAGGGTGCCACAACCACTGAATCAGGATGGTGCGGGTGGGGCTAGCGGTGCGTCCGCGCGGGGAAGGGCGGAGGCTAGCGCGGGAAGACGGGGGCTACCGGCGAAGCGGCGCTCGGGCGAGGGCTAGCGGGCGAAGCGGCGCTCGGGCGAGGGCTAGCGGGCGAAGCGGCGGCGTTTGCGTGTTGGGGGGCTGGGCGGCGGCTAGTTCGGCTTTGCGGTCGGAGGCGAACATGTGGACGTACTCCTGGCCGGTCAGTTCCCTGATCGCGGTCATCACGCGCTCGGCGATCTGCTGCCTGGCCTTGCCGGGGGGCGCCGTCAGGACCTCCGGGGGAAACGACAGCGGGGCGCCGATGCGGATCTCGACCCGGCCCGGCCGGGGTATCACCGAGCCGGGCGGCATCACCCCGCGGGTGCCGATCATGCCGACCGGGATGACCGGCAGCCCGGATTTCAGGGCCAGCCAGCCGACGCCGGGGCGGCCCCGGTACAGCCGGCCGTCCGGTGACCGGGTTCCCTCCGGGTAGATGCCGAACAAGTTCCCCGCCTGCAGCAGCGCCAGCGCCGCCTCGAGGGTGTCCTGGGCGGCCCGGGGGCCGTCCCGGTCCATCTGCAGCTGGTTCGTGGACTTCAGGTACAAGGCCCACAGCCGGGCGGCGGGGCCCGGAGGCGGTGAAGTACTCGGACTTGGCCGAGTACGTCACCGGCCGGCTCAGCATCAGCGGCAGGAAGATCGAGTCGACCACGGACAGGTGGTTGGCGGCCAGGATGGCACCGCCGGAGGCCGGCACGTGCTCGGCGCCGCTCACCTTCGGCCGCCCGATGGTGTGCAGGAACGGCCCGGCGACAACACGCGACAGCTGATATTGCACGGGTCACTTTCTGGTAACCGGGGAGTCCAACGGGGCCGTCTTTTCACGATAGCGCGCCTGATGATCCTGGTAGGCGGCGGTGGCGGCGATCGCGATGCCGAGCGGCAGCGCGAACGGCAGCGCCGCGGCCGGCACGATCACGCCGGAGTCGTCGGCCAGCCAGCCGAGCACCGGCAGCAGCCACAGCACCCAGAACAGCGGCTGCATCAGCGGCCCGAGCGGCGGCGCGGCGTCGTAGGCCAGCGGCAGCGTGGTCAGCCGGAACCAGCCGGGCCGCCACAGCATCAGCCCGGACACCACGACCACCAGCGGGCTCAGCGGGCTGAACGCGTTGACCGACAGCGACCCGATGTTGGAGTTGATCTTGCGGAGCAGGATGCTGCCGGAGTTCCCGTGCAGGCTGCTGCCGGCGAACGCGCCGATGTCGGACTTGCCGGTGGCCGGCACCAGATAGCTGATCAGCGCGAACACGGCGAACAGGGCCAGCCCGCTGACCGCCACGAGCAGCATCCGGCGCCAGGTCAGCCGGACCCCGGCCACGGCCAGGCCCAGCAGCAGGAAGCACGGCACCATGGAGATGGTCCCGCCGACCTTGCCGCCGAACCCGGGCCAGCCGGACGCGAACACCGCGAACACCGCGACCACGCCCACCGCGATCAGGGCGGGCCGTCGCGAGGCGAAGCGGCGCAGCTGGACCAGGGCCAGCCAGCCCGCGGCCAGCAGCCCGGAGATGCCGTAGATGCCCAGCGCCTCGTTGCCGATGCCGTAGAACCGCCCGGCCTCCAGCACCGACAGTCCGAACGGCGTCTCCAGCTGCAGCCGCGACCCGGTCATCACGTCCACCCCCAGCACGAGCAGGGTCAGCAGGCCGACCAGCCCGAACGGGGCCAGCGGATCACGTGCTCCCCAGCGGCGTCCGGCGGCCAGCGCACCCAGCGCGACGACCAGCGCCAGCACCGTCGTGACCGCGTACAGCACCAGCGCGGGGTGCGGCGACGACGACCAGGGCACCAGGTTGGCCACAAAGGTGCCGGCCGGGACGGCGGCCGCGAACACCCCGGCCACCCGCCAGCCGCGGGCCCGCCGGCGGCGCCGCTCGGCGGTGGCGCCCCAGGCGGCCAGCCCGATCCCGGCCAGCACGACCGCGTCGGCCAGCGAGTAGGTCCAGAAGAACGCGTTGTGGGTGGACCGCCACACCTGCTCGGCGGTGTCCCGGCTGGTCAGGGCGTCGATCGCCGCGCTCAGCGAGCCCCGGCCGACACGGGTGACCGGGTCGCCGACCGCGTCGGCGGGACTGGTCCGGCCCAGCCAGCCGAGCACGGTCGCGTTCAGGTCGGTCAGCACGACCAGGCCCGGCTGCCGGGTGGAGGCGGCGTGCAGCAGGCCGGCCTGGTAGCCGGGGCCGCTGACCAGGGCGAGCTGCAGGTGCGGGGGCTTGCTGGTGGCCCCGGGCGCGGTGACCAGGATCGTCGAGCCGGCCGGGGCGTCGGCCACGAGCCGCGCGAGTTCGGTGTCGGCGGTGGCGAGAGCGCGGGCTCGTTCGGTCGATTGCAGGACGCCCAGGTCCACCACGGTCAGCGGGCAGCGGGCCAGCACCGGCGCGGTGAGCTGCCCCGGGGAGGGGAGGTAGGAGGCCACCTGGCCGTCCCGGCCGGCCAGGGCGAGCGCGCCGCCGGGGCCGACCGCGGTGGCGCAGCTGGCGGCGCCCGCCAGCAGGCCCCAGTGCGGGTCGTTGTGGAACTGCTGGTTGTAGGTCTCGAGGGCGGCCAGGCCCGGCACCTCGGCGCCCGTTCCGGTCACGGTGACCGCGGGGAAGGCCCCGCAGGCGGCGTTGGTGTGGTCGGACTGCGCCCGGGCGCCCGCGTTCAGCGTCAGCCAGCCGTCGGCCGGGCAGGTCAGCGGCTTGACCGCGTAGTCCACCAGGTCGCCGACCGAGCCCTGCCCGGCCAGCCGCCACAGCGCGGGCGTGGCCGACGGGGACACGTCGCTCCAGCGCAGCCCGGACAGGCCCACCACGATCACGTGCCCCCGGGGGGACGCCTTCGGGCTGGCCGACGCGGCGGGGGCGGCGAGGACCGGGAGCAGGACCGCGGCCAGGCAGGCCAGCAACCAGGTCCGCACCGCTCCAGGCCGTAGGCTCACCGCCCCACCGTATCCGGCGCAAAACCTTTACGCCGAACGATCCGGCTCCACCTGGATGTGCCCGGCCTCCCCCGTCGTGACCTCGCCGATGAGCGCGGCGGGCAGGCCCTGGGCCTGGAGCTCGCCTAGCAGCGCGGGCGCCTGGGCCGGCTTCGCCGCCAGGAGCAGGCCGCCGGAGGTCTGGGCGTCGTGCAGGAGGACGGCGACCTCGGCGGGGATGGCGGGGTGGAGGTGGGCGAAGGGGCGCATGCGTTCGGTGTTGGCGCGGGTGCCACCGGAGACGAAGCCCGCGGCGGCCAGTTCGGCGGCGCCGGGGAGCAGCGGGACCTGCGCCGCGTAGAGGCGGGCGGCGGCCTGGCTGGCGTTGAGCATCCGGTGCAGGTGGCCGAGCAGCCCGAAGCCGGTCACGTCGGTGGCCGCTTGTACCCCGGCTTTCAGCGCGGCCTGGCTGGCGCCCGCGTTGAGCAGGGTCATCGAGGCCACGGCGGCCTCGATCGCGGCGGCGCTGGCCCCGTCGCGCTTGAGCGCGGTGGCGACCACGCCGGTGCCGATCGCCTTGGTCAGGATGAGCTGGTCGCCGGGGGCGGCCCGGTCGATGGTCATCAGCTGAGCCGGGTCGGCCAGGCCGGTCACGGCCAGGCCGTACTTGGGCACCGGGTCGTCGATCGTGTGGCCGCCGGCCACGAAGCAGCCGGCCTGCGCCGCGATCTCGGCGCCGCCGCGCATCACCTGGGCGAGCAGGGCCAGGTCGAGCCCCTCGCCCGGCCAGGCGGCCAGGTTGACCGCGAACAGCGGGCGGCCGCCCATCGCGTACACGTCCGAGAGGGCGTTGGCGGCCGCGATCCGGCCCCAGTCCCCCGGGTCGTCCACGATCGGGGTGAAGAAGTCGGTGGTCAGCACCAGGGCGCGCTCGTCGTCCAGCCGCAGCACGGCCGCGTCGTCGCCCTCGGCCGCGCCGATGAGCAGGTCGCCGGCGGCCGGGCCCATCGCGGGGGCGTCGCCCAGGGTGGCCATCAGCTGCTCCAGCTTGGCCAGCGGCAGCTTGCAGGCGCAGCCCGCGCCGGGCGACAGCGAGGTGAGCCGGGGAGCATGGGTCAGGTCAGCGGTCACGATCGCCACTGTAACCCTGGCCTCCTGCCCGGCTACCAGGCGGCGGTCATGATGTGCGGGCTCCACGGGATCGGGGTGAACCGGTTCGCGCGCAGGATCCCGACGTGCGTCCCGTAGCCCAGCCCGAAGTACTCGACGACCAGGGCGTGCCCGGTGGCGTTCGTGTACATCACCTGCTGGTACTGGCCGGCAGGCTTCAGGTTCCTGACCACGGCCGTCACCTTGCCGGTGGCCACCGAACCCTTTGCCAGCTGCCAGCGGACGCTCTCGATGGCGCCGTCGGGCTTGTCCGTTTCCAGTTGCTCGAGGAACACGACCGTCCGGCCGTCAGGGGTGATGAGCACCCCGCGCCAGGTCGGCCCGGGCTGCCGGGTGGCTCCGCCGGGCCACTTCAGCACGATCTTGCTGTTGGCCAGCAGGTTCGAACCGGGGGCGTCTATATCGAGGAGCCGGACCGGGTCCGGTGTGTACGCATTCGCCCCGCGCCCGACCGGCCCGCTGATCGGCTTCGACGAGGCGGGGCCGACGAACGCGAGGTGCCGTCCGTCGGCCGTCCAGGACAGCGCGTCGACGTTCGTGCCGCCGAAGCCGAGGCCGCCGCTGCCGGGGCTGCACTGGCGGCAGAAGCTGAAGCTCCACGCCCGTCTGGCCCCGGTGGCGAGGTTGAACACGAGCAGTTCGCGGCTTTCGATATAGCCGACGTCCGCGGCCAGCGAGGTGCCGTCCGGCGACAGGGCCAGGTCTTTGACCTCGTTGTCGGCCGGAATGAAGCCGTCCGGCAGGGCCCGCAGCGACACCCGGCTGCCCGCGGGCGCGCCCGGCGCGATGTGCAGCAGGAAGAAGCGGGAATGGGGGTAGTACCGCTCGGGTCCCTGGCCCGGTTCCGGCGGGTTGTTCTTCTCCTCGGCGACCAGGACGAAGGTGCGGTCGTCGGCGGCGGCGGTCACCCCGGCGAAGACCGCGTACGGCTTCGGCACGGCGATCCGCGCCAGCACCGCCCCGGTCGCGGTCGTCCGGACCTCGGCCGCGGTGGCGTTGGAGGCGTACGTGGCGGGAGAGTTCCCCCTGACGGTCAGCGCGACGTAGTACGGCGGGACGCCGCTGTAGTCGGCGGCCGGGGTGCTGGCCCGCGGATGCGGCAGCTGCCCGGTCACCGCGAGGGCCCCGGCCACCACGGCGAGGACCACGGCCGCGGCGGCCAGCGGGGCGGCCCAGGCAGCCCAGTGCCGGCGCGCACGGTCCCGGCCCGTGTGATCGAGGCCGGTGTGATCCCCGTCCGCGTAGTCCTGGTTCGCGTGATTCCGGCTCAGGTCGAGCGGCGGCGGGTCGCCGGGGATGTCGCCGGCCGTCTCGCGGAACGCGGCGCGGAGCTTGTCCTCGAGCGTCATCACGCCTCCTTCAGGGACTGGCCGAGGGCCCGGAGGGCGCGGTGCGTGGCGGACCTGACCGAGCCCGGCCGCAGGCCCATGATCCGGGCGATCTCCCGCTCCGGCAGGTCGAGGTAGAAGCGGAGCACCAGCGCCTCGCGCTGGCGGTCGGGCAGCGCCCGCACCGCCGCCATGACTTCCTCGCGTTCCTCGCGGCTGAGCACCGCGGCCTCGGCCGAGACCTCCGGGGGCTGGTGCGGGACGGCCAGCTTGCGCCCGGCGGCGCGGCGGCGCAGCGCCGAGCGGGAGCCGTTCAGCACCGCCGTCCGTACGTAGCCGAGGGCGCGGGCCGGGTCGGCTAGCCGGTCCCAGTGCCGGTACAGGCCGCAGAAGGCGTCCTGGACCGCGTCCTCGGCGGCCGGCCGGTCCCCCAGCATCAGGTAAGCCAGCCGGATCAGGCTCACCGCGTGGTCCTGATACAGCGCCGCTACCGCGGCGGCCGCGTGGTCGCCGGTGCGCGTCGCGGGCCAGCCCGTATCGGTCCAGCGCAGTGCGGCCGCGCCGCCCGGGTCGTCAGGCTCCATGTACTTAAGACGTGCACGGGCCCTCGTTGCTGCTTCGGCGGAGGCGGAAGATAATCGGCCGGGTGACGACACCGCCCAGCGGACCGGCCCCCTTCCTGATCGCGGACCCGGACGGGACCGGAACCGCCCTGGTGGTGATGCCGCGAGCGGAGGCGCTGCCCGCGGTGTGGGCGGGGCCCGCGGTGCCGGACCTCGACCCGGCCGCGGTGGCCGCCGCGGTCGGTCCGGAGCGGTGCTGCCCGCTGCTGCCCGAGCACGGGACCGGGTGGTTCGGCCGGCCGGGGCTTTCCGGGTACCGGGTGGACACCGCGGGCGGCGCGGTGGTCACCGGGCGGGACTGGTCGCCGCTGTTCCGGCCGCTGCGTATCCCATTCTCATGATGGGTCGACCGGCGCGGATCGAGGCCGCCGACGACCACCGCGGGCCTGCGGCTGGTCACCGAGATCGAGGCCGTCGCGGGCGGCGCCATCCGGGCCCGGCACACGCTGACCAACGCGGGGCGGCTGCCGTACGCGGTCGCGGCCCTGGACGTGGTCTTCCCGCTGCCCGCCGGGGCGGCCGAGATCCTCGACTTCAGCGGACGGTGGGGGAACGAGCGGACCCCGCAGCGGCACCAGGTCACCGACGGCCTGTGGCTGCGGGAGGGTCGCCGCGGCCACACCGGGCACGACGCGGCCACGCTGGTGATCGCCGGGACACCCGGGTTCTCGTTCGGCCACGGCGAGGTCTGCGGCGTGCACGTGGCGTGGAGCGGCAACACCGTGCACTTTGTGGAGCGGATGGCGTCCCGGACCGCCACCATCGGCGGCGGCGAGCTGCTGCTGCCCGGCGAGATCTGCCTGGCCGGGGGCGAGTCCTACACCACGCCGTGGGTCTACCTGGCCGCCGGGCGCCGGGCTCGACGAGCTGGCCGACCGGTTCCACGGCTACCTGCGCTCGCGGCCCGCGCACCCGCGCACGCCCCGGCCGGTCAACCTGAACGTGTGGGAGGCCGTCTACTTCGACCACGACCTGGGCCGGCTGACCGCGCTGGCCGACCTGGCGGCCGAGACCGGGGTGGAGCGGTACGTGCTGGACGACGGCTGGTTCGCCGGGCGCCGCGACGACGACGCCGGGCTCGGCGACTGGCGGGTGGACGAGCAGGTCTGGCCGGGCGGGCTGCACCGGCTGGTGGACCACGTGCGGGCGCGGGGGATGGAGTTCGGCCTGTGGTTCGAGCCGGAGATGGTCAACCCGGACTCCGAGCTGTACCGCGCGCACCCGGACTGGATCCTGTCGGCCGGGGACCGGCGGCCGCCGCTGGCCCGCAACCAGCTCGTCCTGGACCTGACCCGGCCGGAGGCGTTCGCCCACGTACTGGAGCAGATCAGCGCGGTGCTGTCCGAGTACGACATCTCCTACGTCAAGTGGGACTGCAACCGGGACATCATCGACGCCGGCAGCGGCCTGCGCGCGGGCGCGCCCGCCGGGCACGCCCAGGCCCAGGCGGTCTACGACCTGCTGGACGAGCTGCGCAGGCCGGCACCCGGGGGTCGAGTGGGAGTCCTGCGCGAGCGGCGGCGGCCGGGTCGACCTGGGCATCGGTGAGCGGGTACAGCGGATCTGGACCTCCGACATGACCGACGCGCTGGCCCGGCAGGTCATCCAGCGCTGGACCGGGCAGCTGGTGCCGCCGGAGTACCTGGGCGCGCACGTGGCCGCGCCGTTCTCGCACCAGACCGGGCGCTTCATGCCGCTGTCGCTGCGCGGCGCGACCGCCCTGTTCGGGCACTTCGGCGTGGAGTGGGACATCACCGGGGCCTCGCCCGAGGAGCTGGCCGAGCTGACCGCGTGGATCGCGCTGTACAAGCGGCACCGCGGGCTCATCCACTCCGGCCGGGTGCGCCGGGCCGAGACCCCGGACGACACCGCCTGGCTGCACGGCGTGGTGGCGGCGGACGGCTCGGCCGCGCTGATGAGCTACGTCCAGCTCGAGCCGCCGCCGCACGACCGCCCGGTCGCGCTGCGCCCGCCCGGGCTCGACCCGGGGCGGCGGTACCTGATCACCGATGTGACCCCGGGCGAGCGGACGGCCCGCTGGCCGGGCCGCGACGGCGGGTCCATGCCAGCCGGGCTCGAGGTGCCCGGCGCGGTGCTGGCCGGCGTCGGCGTGGACCTGCCGGTCCTGCGGCCGCTGACCGCCGCCGTCCTGTTTACCTCGGAGACGCTGTAGCTCAGGCGGGTTCCGCGGTCAGGTCGCGGCGGGGATGGCCGGGCAGCCACTCCACCATGACGACGGTGGCGTCGTCGCGCAGCTCCCCGGACTGGTGCGCATTGATCTCGTGGTTGAGCAGGCGCATGATCTCCGGCGCGGGGGTGCCCGCGACGGTGTGCTCGATGACGAACTGGCCGAGCCGCTCCACGCCGAACGGGGTGCCGCCGGTGGTGTGGCCCTCGGTCACGCCGTCGGTGTAGAACAGCACCCGGTCGCCGGGCTCGAGCTGCTCGGTGTGCACGGTGGTCTCGATACCCGTGTCGTCATGGCTGGCACGGCCGCAGTCGGCGTCGTAACGGTCGGTGCTGCCGTCGCCGGTGGCGGGATCGTCGATGACGGACAGGCCTAGCGGCAGCTGGGGCGGCCGGGTGAGCTCGGTGATCGTCCGGTTGCCGCGGATCAGCAGCGGCGCCGGGTGGCCGCGGGATATCCAGCTCAGCTGGCCGGTGCTGGTGTCCAGGTCGGCCAGCAGCGCGGTGACGAACCGGTACTCGCCGAACTGCCGGACGATGGCCTCGTCGGCGCGGGCCACCATCCGGGCCAGCGAGTCCGAGCCCTCCGAGCGGCGGGTGCTCCGGCACGAGGCCATGCAGACGCTGGTCAGCAGGCCGGCGGCCAGGTTGTGGCCGAGGGCGTCGAAGATCGACACGTGCAGCCGGTCGCCGAGCATGGAGTAGTCGAAGCCGTCGCCGCCGGCCTCGTAGGCGGGCTCAAGGAACGCGGACAGCAGGACGCGCTCGGTCGCGAACGCCCGCGGCGGCAGCAGCGCCCAGATCATCTCGGCCTGCAGCGACATCTTCTTGCTGCGCTGGGCCCGCGCGTAGGTGTCGCTGTAGCGGGCCTTGGCCGTGATCATCAGCCCGGTCAGCGACGCGAGCGCACGGCAGCGGGCCAGGGTGTCCTCGCTGGCGTCGGCGGCGGTCAGGCCCATCACGCCCAGCAGGTCGGCGCCGTCGGCCAGCGGCACCCAGATCCGGCGGCCGCGGACCTGCCCGTCGTGGCTGGCCTGCCCGTCGTGGCCGTCCTGCTCGTCCTGGACGACCGGGTCGTGCTGGATCGCCACGGTCCGGTAGGCGAGCCCGGCGGTGGTGGTCTCGATCGGCAGCGGATCCGCGGCGGACTGGCCCTGGTCGGCCTGGTCCTGGTTGTCAGGGAGCGGCATCAGGTGCTGCTGCTGCATGTCGGCCAGGAACACGCACGGCTCGGACAGGCCCAGCGGCTCGGCCGCCGCCGCCAGGCCGGCGATCACGTCGTCGGGCCTGATCAGGTGCGACTGGCTCAGCAGCCAGGTGATAGGAGGCCCGGCCGCCTTGTCCGCCTGGGATTCCCCGCGGCGCGAGCACAACGCCGGCCGGTGTCATTCCCGTCGGCACGTCACGATGCTGGCGTGTCGGGCCATGACGGCGGCCAGCGAGCCGCCCGCCCGGCGGGTGCTGCGGCACGCGGCCAGGCCGACGCTGGCCAGCAGGCCCGAGGCCAGGTCGTGACCGAGCGCGTCGAAGACGGACACGTGCAGGTGGTCACCCAGCAGCGAGTAGTCGAAGGCGTCACCGCCGACCTCGTAGGCGGGTTCCAGCGACGCGGCGACCAGGACCTGGCCGGTCGCGAACGTCCGCTGCGGCAAAAAGGCCCAGACCATCTCGGCCTGCAGGGCCATCTCCTGGGAGCGCTGCAGGATACGCGTAGGTGTCGCTGATGTGGTTCTTGGCCGCGATCAGCAACCCGGCCAGCGACGCCAGCGTCCGGTAGCTGTCCATCATGGCCGCGCTGGCGTCGGCGACGCTGAGGCCGAGCACGCCCAGCCGCTCGGTCCCGTCCACCAGCGGGACCCACAGCTGGTGACCGGTACCCGGCCCGGCTGGACTGGATGGTGACCGTCTGGTAGGCATGCCGCGCCGCCAGCACGTGCCCAGGAACCGGCCCCGGAAACGTGTCCGGCCTGCGCCGGAGGCTCAGGGACCGACCCCGCCCTGGGAATCGCGTAAGCGGGATCGCTGACGTCGGCTCAGCGTAGCTCTCGTCGACGAGCGTCCCCTTCCACTCCCGCGAGGATTGCAGCGCGAGCTCCTCGGTCTCGGCGGCGGCCGGCGAGGCCCTGGAGGATGATCTCGCCGGGCTCGCGGCCCGGCTTCCCCGGCCGCCTTCCGGTAGGCGGTGATGACCTTCGGCGCCTTGACCGGGTGGGCCAGGGTCCACACCCCGTCCGCCAGCCGCCCGGCGATCGCGGCCGCCTTCGGGCCGAACGCCGACATGTACACCGGTATCCGGCGCGGCGGGCAGGTCGTACAGCCGGGCCTCGCGGGCCCGGAAGTACCGTACCGTCGTAGCTGACGGTCTCGCCGTGCAGCACTCCGGGTGATGATCGTCAGCGCTTCCTCAGTCCGGGCCACTGCGCCGGCGGGCGACGGCCAGTCCAGCCCGGCCGGGAACCTCGTTCATCGCCTCGCCCGAGCCCACCGCCAGAAAGGCGCGGCCCGGGTTCAATCAGCTCCAGGGTGGAAACGTCCCGGCCTGGCCGAGGCTCAAGACCGACCCCAGGCATTGCGTAAAGATTTGGTAAAGTTCGGTCGATGTCTCCGAACCATGAGTCAGAGCACAATTTCGTCGTGGTGGCCAGCCGGCTGCCGGTCGACCGCGTCGAGGGCCCGGACGGCGAGCAGGAGTGGCGGACGAGCCCGGGCGGCCTGGTCACCGCGCTGGAACCGGTGATGCGGGAGGCCGGGGGCGCCTGGATCGGCTGGTCCGGTGACGCGGGCCCGGCGCCGGGAGAGTTCGAGGCGGACGGCCTGCACCTGGTCGGCCTGGGCCTGTCCGAGACCGAGGTCAGGCGGTTCTACGAGGGCTTCTGCAACGCCACCTTGTGGCCGCTCTACCACGACGTCATCGCGGTGCCCCAGTTCCACCGCAGCTGGTGGGAGGCCTACGTCGCGGTCAACCGGCGGTTCGCGCGAGGCGGCGGCCGAGCAGGCGGCGCCCGGGGCGACCGTCTGGGTGCACGACTACCAGCTCCAGCTGGTCCCGAAGATGCTGCGCGAGCTGCGCGGCGACGTGCGGATCGGCTTCTTCAACCACATCCCGTTCCCCGGCTACGAGATCTTCGCCCAGCTCCCCTGGCGCCGCCAGGTCGTGGAGGGCCTGCTCGGCGCCGACCTGCTCGGCTTCCAGCGCCGCGCCGACGCGACCAACTTCCTGCGGGCCTGCCGGCGGGCGGTCGGCCTGACCACCAAGGGATCGACGGTACGGGTCAGCGAACCAGGCGGCGCACGCGAGATCCAGGCGGCCGCGTTCCCGATCTCCATCGACTCGGCGGGCCTGACCGAGCTGGCCCGGCAGCGAGGACGTCCGGAAGCGCTCCAAGCAGATCCGGGAGGCGCTGGGCGATCCGCAGCTGGTGCTGCTGGGCGTGGACCGGCTCGACTACACCAAGGGCATCCTGCACCGGCTGCGCGCCTACGGCGAGCTGGTCAACGACGGGCGGCTCGGCCCGCACGCGGTCCTGATCCAGGTGGCCAGCCCGAGCCGGGAGCGGGTCGAGGCCTACCAGACGCTGCGCGACGAGGTCGAGGTGATGGTGGGCCGGATCAACGGCCAGCACGGGGAGGTCGGCTACTCCCCCGTCCACTACCTGCACCAGTCCTTCCCGCGCGAGGAGATGGCCGCGCTGTACCTGGCGGCCGACGTGATGCTGGTGACCCCGCTGCGGGACGGCATGAACCTGGTGGCCAAGGAGTACGTGGCCGCCCGCTACGACGAGGGCGGCACGCTCGTGCTGAGCGAGTTCACCGGGGCGGCCGACGAGCTGGCCGGCGCGTACCTGGTCAACCCGCACGACATCGAGGGCATGAAGAACACCATCGTGCAGGCGGCCAACGCGTCCCCGGCCGAGGCCAGGCGCCGGATGCGCGCGATGCGCCGGCGGGTGGGCGAACATGATGTCGCCCGCTGGGCGGCCAGCTTCCTGGACACGCTGGGCCAGCGCTCCCGTATCCGGCGGAATCGCTGAGGGAAAGGCCGGGTCGTTCGGTCGTCTTGGTTGTGTTCGTGATTGCCGAGGCGAAAAGCCGGATCGTTCGGCAGTTTCGGCCGCCTGGTAACGGCCGAAACTGACGAACGATCCTGGCGGTCAGCTGCCGGGCAGCTCGCCGAGGGTGACGCTGGACGGTCCGCTCCTCGCCGTCGCGGCTGACGGTCACGGTGACCTTGTCGCCGGGCTGGCCGCGGCCAGGGCCTGGGAGAGCGCGGTGGTGTCGGGGGTCTGCTGTTCTCCGGCCGCGGTGATCACGTCGCCGGCCCGCAGGCCGGCCCGGCCGGCCGCGCCGCCCTCGGTGACCGTCACCACGCCGACCCCGCCCGGCGAGCCGTCCGCGCCGAGGACGGTCGAGACCTCGGCGCCGATCGCGGCCCGGTGCGAGTTGGTGACGTGGCCGGTCTCGATGAGCTGGGTGGCGATGTCACGGGCCAGGTTGGACGGGATCGCGAAGCCGATCCCCTGGGCCTGGCCGCCGCCCTGCGCGCTGCCCGCGGCCAGCGTCGGGATGCCGATGACCTGACCCGCGGTGCTGACCAGGGCGCCGCCGCTGTTACCGGGATTGATCGGCGCGCTGGTCTGGATCGCGCCGGGCAGCGTGGCCGCGGCCGCGCCGTCACTGGCCGGCTCGGTGACGGCCCGGTCGGTGGCGGAGACGATGCCCTGGGTGACGCTGCCGGACAGGCCGAGCGGGTTGCCGATGGCCAGCACCACGTCGCCGGCCTGGGCCTGGTCCGAGTTACCGAACGTGGCGGGCTTCAGCCCGCTGGTGTTGGCGACGCGGATCACCGCGAGGTCGTCGGCCGGGTAGGTGCCGACCAGGGTGGCGGACCGCGGTGACGTGTTGCCGGCCAGCTGGACCTGGAAGTCCTTGGCGTCGCCGGCCACGTGGGCGTTGGTGACGATGTTGCCCTTGGTGTCGAGCACCACGCCGGAGCCGAGCCCGTTAGCCGTCCGGATCAGCACCACCGAGGGCAGCACCTTCTTGACGACGCCCGCGTAGCTGGCCGGGCTCGGGTAAGTGCCTCCGGGGGTGGCGGCCGGTGTCGTCCTGGCGGCCGTGGCGGCCGGTGGTGGCGGGCTCGGCGATGGCCGTGCCGACCGCGACGCCGCTGCCCCCGATGACCAGCGCCGCCACGGTGGCCATGCTCGCGCGGCGCACCCGCTGTGTCGTCCTCATGACTTGTGTCCTCCTCCATCTGTCGTGACCATCCCAGGGTGGCCGGGCGCTGCGCAGGCGCGGTGTGACGGCGATGGGGGCGGTGTGGAGGAAGGCCGAGGTTAGGCTGAAGGCAAGCTGAGTGTCAGCTGAGTGCCCTGGCCGACCTCGCTGGCCGCGGTCAGGCGGCCGCCGTGGGCCTCGGCCAGCTCGGCCGCGATGGCCAGGCCGATGCCGCTGCCGGAGATCTGGGCGGCCTGCTGGCCGCGGAAGAAGCGATCGAAGACCCGGGGCAGGTCCTCGGGCGGGATGCCCTGGCCGGTGTCGGCGACCTCGAGCTCCGCCCCGGCGCCGGTGGTCCGGGTGATGATCGTGACCCGGCCGCCGGCCGGGGTGAACTTCAGCGCGTTGGTGAGCAGGTTGGTGATCACCTGGTGCAGCCAGCGCGGGTCGGCCAGGATCGGGGCGGCGGCGAGCTCGCGGTCCAGCGTGATCCCGGCCGCCTCGAACCGGCGGGCCAGGCTGTCGGCGGCGGCCGCGGCGAGGTCGGCGAGGTCGGCTGGTTTTCGCGTCAGGTTGAGGGCGGCGGCGTCGGCGGCGGCCAGCGTCTGCAGGTCGCCCACCATGCGCGCCAGGCGCAGGACCTCGTCGCGCAGCGAGCCGAGCTCGGCCGGGGTGGGTTCGGCCACGCCGTCCAGCAGCGCCTCGTGGCCCGCCTGCAAGATGGCGATGGGAGTGCGCAGCTCGTGGGCGACGTCGGCGACCAGGTTCCGGCGGATCTGCTCCTGCCGGTCCAGGGTGCCGGCCATCTGGTCGAAGGCGGCCGCCAGCTCGCGCAGCTCCCCGGCCGCGCGGATCTCGCCCACCCGGGCGGCGCGGTCCCCGCCCGCCATGGCCCGGGTCACCGCGATCAGCCGGATCACCGGGCGGGTGATCCGCCGGGCCACGGCCAGCCCGGTCAGCAGGGCCAGCAGCGCCGCCAGCCCGGCCGCCCCGGCGATGGCCCGCAGCAGCGCGGTCTTCAGCACGCGGTCGGCGGCGCCGAGCCCGGAGGCGGTGGTGCGCACCACGGCGGTGCCGACGCGCTGGCCGCGCACGATGATCGGCGGGCTCGTCTGCGGCCCCTGCGCGGCGGCGAAACTCTTCGAGGTGGCGATGATCCGGCCGTCCTGGTCGCGGATCTGGACCGCGGCCCCGAAGTCGGCGGCCTGGTCGAGGACCGCCTGCTGATCAGCGTGGGTCCAGGTGTTGTTCTGATCCCAGGCCAGTCCGGCCGTGAGCGCGACGGCGCGGGCCAGGTCGGTGCGCTGCTGGGTGGCCAGGTGGGAGACGTCGGCGGCGGCGAAGGCCGCGGTCAGCCCGGCCAGCAGCGCGACCGCGGCCAGCGCGATGCCGAGGAACGCCAGCGCCAGCCGCAGGCCCAGGGTGACGCCGCGGGCGCCCGGGCCCGCGGCCGCGGCCGCGGTTTCTTCGGATCCGGTCGCGGCGGGGCCCGGTGTCCCGGGTCCCGGTGTCCCGGGGCCGGGTGGAGCGGGGTCAGTCATCACCGGGCTCAGTCATCGCGGGCGACGCCCAGCCGGTAGCCGCCGCCGAGGACGGTCTGCACGATCTGCGGGTTGGCCGGGTCGTCCTCGACCTTGCGGCGCAGGTTCTTCACGTGCGAGTCGACGGTGCGCTCGTAGCCCTCGAACTCGTAGCCGCGCACCCGGTTGATCAGCTCGAACCTCGAGTACACCCGACCCGGGACGGTGGCCAGCGCGACCAGCACGCCCCACTCGGTGGGGGTCAGCGCCACCGCCGCGCCGCGCACCGTGACCAGCCGCTGCGGCTCGTCGATGACCAGCTCGCCGCCGCCGTAGCTGGTGACGCCCTGGGTGGCGGCCTTGGACTCCGGCCCGCCGCGGCGCAGGATGGCCTGGACCCGCAGGACCAGCTCCCGCGGGCTGAACGGCTTGGTCACGTAGTCGTCGGCGCCCAGCTCGAGGCCGCGGATCCGGTCTTCCTCCGCGCTCTTGGCCGTCAGCATCAAGATGGGCGTGGACCCGGTGCCCGCGGTGGCGCGCAGCTCGCGGGCCACCGTCTCACCCGGCACGTCGGGCAGCCCGAGGTCGAGGATCACCAGGTCCGGTGCGGAGGTCAGGGCCATGGTGATCGCCTCGGCCCCCGAATCGGTCGTCAGCACGGTGAACCCCGCGCGCTCCAGGTAGGAGCGCACCAGGTCGCGCAGCTTGCGCTCGTCCTCGACCACCAGCACGGTCGATGCCATCGTCGCTCACCCCGCCTTTCCTCGCCGTCCGGCATGCCCCGGGGTGGCCCCCATCATGCCCGCCTCCACACGATCACCATGTCAGCTTCACCGAGGCCGCATGACCGGGGGGTGCACTGATCATGACCGTACCGGCAGTTGGAGGACGACACAGATGACCGGATCCGACCTGATCGTGCTGGCTCCCTGGCTGGTCTTCGTCGTGGCCCTGGCTGTCGTGTGCCTTCTCCTGCTCCGCTCTACCCACCCCGCCGGGCCCCGGCGGTCGCTCCGGGCCCGGCGGTCACGCCGGCCAGGCCGGCGCCACGAGCCCCGGGAAACGAGATGTCCAGAGAACAACGCGGAGGCCAGGCCACGATGACCGGCGAACAGGACACCGGAGTGCACGGACCGCGCTGGCGGGCGCTGCTCGAGGCGCGCTGGCAGGCGCGCCTGCGTGAGCTCACCGAACTGTCGCTGGCGTACCACGTCGCGATCGCCGCCATCCCTGAGCGGGCCGGCTCCGGAGCCGGAGCCGGCCGGGCCGCTGAGCCGGAGGCGCAGGCGCTGCTCCGCCGGGCGGTCACCGCCCGCCGGAAGCTGGCCGACGTCGAGGAGGCGCTCTCCCGGCTGGCCGCGGGCGAGTTCGGCCGGTGCGAGCAGTGCGGCGGGCAGATCCCGGACGGCCTGCTCGCTGTCATTCCCGAGATCCGGTACTGCGCCCGCTGTGACGGGGAGCCCGCCTGGATCCGCCCGCTGGCCGGGCGTACCGCCCGATGACGGCAGTACCGGCGTGGGCCTGGGTCGCCACGTTCGGCGTCCTCGCCGTGCTCATCGCGGTCGACCTCGTCCTCACCAGGGGAACCGGCAGCGGACTGCGCGCGGCGGCGGTCGAGAGCGCGCTGTGGCTCGGCGCCGCGCTGGCGTTCGGCGGGGTCCTGTGGCTGTGGCGCGGCCCGACCGCGGGCAGCCAGTACCTGGCGGGCTACCTGCTCGAACGGGCCCTCAGCGTGGACAACATCTTCGTCTTCGTCCTGCTGTTCGTCTCGCTGAAGGTGCCGGCCGAACTGCAGCGGCGGATCCTGTTCCTCGGCGTGGTCGGGGCGCTCGTCCTGCGCGGCGCCTTCATCGCCGCCGGCGGCGCGCTCATCGAGAGCGTGAGCTGGATCTTCTACGTGTTCGGGACGGTGGTGCTGCTGGCCGGGGCGCGCATGTTCCGGGGCGGCGAGGGCGGCTCGGGGGACAACCTGGCCGTCCGCGGCCTGCGCCGGGTCCTGCCGGTCTCCGAGCACTACGACGGCGGCCGGCTGATCACCCGGACGGCCGGCCGGGCCGCGGCCACGCCCCTGCTCGTGGCCCTGGTGGCCATCGCGGTCACCGACGTGGTGTTCGCCCTCGACTCCATCCCGGCGGTGTTCGGCGTCACCCGGGACCTGTTCATCGTGTTCACCTCGAACGCCTTCGCGGTGCTCGGCCTGCGGGCGATGTACTTCCTGCTGGCGGGCTCGGCGGACCGGTTCGTGTACCTGAAGCCGGGTATAGCGCTCCTGCTGGTGTTCATCGGAGTGAAGATGCTGCTCTACGACGTGGTGCACATGCCTACCTGGGTCAGCCTGGTGGTGATCGCGGTGGTCGCGGGCGGCGCCGTGGGAGCCAGCCGGTGGCGGGACCGGATCCTCCGGCGCCAGCTGGCCGCGGGTGGCGCGGCTTCGGCGGATGACGAGGCTCCCGCGGATCGCGCGGCCCGGGGTCCGGTGCGCACGTGATCGCGCTGGACGTCCTGCGGGTCGACTCGCTGGTCTCGTACCTGATCGCGGTTCTCGCGCCGGCCCTCGACGCGATCCTGCCCGTGGTGCCCAGCGAGACCGCGGTGATCACGCTCGGCGTGGCCACCGCGGGCAGCGCCGATCCGCGCATCGCGCTGCTGGTGGCCTGCTCGGCGGCGGGCGCGTTCCTCGGCGACAACCTGTGCTACCTGCTCGGACGCCGGTTCGGGCCGTGGATCGAGCGCCGTTTCTTCACCAGCGAGAAGGGCGCCAGGCGGCGCGACTGGGCCGAGCAGTCGCTCGAGCGGTACGGGATGCCCCTCATCATCGTCTGCCGCTTCATCCCGGGCGGCCGGACCGCGGTCATGCTGTGCTGCGGCATCGTCGGGTATCAGCGCCGCCGGTTCGTCATCGCGACCGCGATCTCCGGGGTGATCTGGGCGTGCTACTCGTTCTTCATCGGCCGCCTCGGCGGCAAGGCGTTCGAGGACAAGCCCTGGGCCGGGCTGCTGCTGGCTCTCGGCCTCACCCTCGCCGTCAGCGCCGTCATCGAGGCCGTCCGCCGGATCCGGGCGGCCCGCGCCCGTCGCCGGGCCGCCGCCACCCCCGAGCCGCCCGCCGCGCCGGAGGCCCCCCATGACTGCGAAGCATCCGGACGACCGGCATGATGCATTCAGGTCAATGATGTACCAGTTGGCGTGTTTCATACCCAGAATGAGGAATGCCCTTTTTCGCTCCGCCTTCCCCCGTCGAGGTGCCCTCGGATCTGCGTGAGACCTGTACCCGGTTCCTGACCCGGCACGGACCCGTGGTGCCGGCCCAGCTGCTGGCTGGTATCCCGGCCGACACGGTGCCCGACCAGTACGGCGAGGGCGGTGTCGTGGCCGTGCTGGAAACCGAGATCGCCGACCTGCTCGGCAAGGCCGCCGCGCTGTTCCTGCCCAGCGGGAGCATGGCCCAGCAGTCGGTCCTGCGGGTGCACGCGGACCGGCGGCAGCGCCGGACGGTGGTGTACCACCCCATGTGCCACCTCGAGCGGCACGAGGGGCAGGCCCTGCAGCGGCTGCACGGCCTGACCGGCCTGGCCGGGGACGCCGACCGGCTGCTGACCCTGGACGAACTCACCGCCATCGGCGAGGCGCCGGCGGCGCTGGTCATCGAGCTGCCGCAACGCGACCTGGGCGGCCAGCAGCCGGCCTGGGAGGACCTGGCCGCGTCAGGCCAGCTGGGCCCGGGACCGCGACGCGGCCGTGCACCTGGACGGGGCCCGGCTGTGGGAGTCCGCGGCCGGCTACGAGCGGCCGCATGCCGAGATCGCGGCGCTGTTCGACACCGTGTACGTGTCGTTCTACAAGGGTCTCGGCGCGCTGCCGGGCTGCTGTCTGGCCGGCCCGCGGGACGTGATCGCCGAGGTGCGGGAGTGGCGGCAGCGGATGGGCGGGACCCTGTTCGGGCTGTGGCCCGGCGCGGCCTCGGCGCTGAGCAGCCTGCGGCGGCGGCTGCCGCTGATGCCGCAGTACCTGCGGCACGCCCAGGCCATCGCGGCCGCGCTGGCCGCGGTGCCCCGGGTCCGGGTGGTCCCGGACCCGCCCCAGGTGTCGATGATGCACCTGTTTCTGCGGACCACGCCCGAGGCGTTCGTCGCGGCGGCCACCAGGCTGGCCCGGGAGCAGGGGATCTGGACCTTCCCGCGCGCGGCGGCCACGGCCGCCCCGGACGTGGTGCGGCTGGAACTGACCGTCGGGGATGCCACCTGCGAGCTGGCCCCGGACCAGATCGCGGACATCGTGACGGCGCTGACGACCTAGGCGCGCCCCGCGCCGGGAACAGGAGCCCCGGCGGGGTCAGGGGGTCACGCCGGAGAGGTTGAGGCCGATGACGCCGGCCAGGATCAGGCCGATCGAGACCAGCTTGGTAGCGGATACCGTATCGCCGAGGAAGGCCATGCCGATGACGGCGGTGCCCGCGGCGCCGATGCCGGTCCACACCGCGTACGCGGCTCCCACCTCGAGCCTGCGCAGCGCGACGGTCAGCAGCGCGAAGCTCGCCAGCGCGCACGCCGCGAAGACCGCGGTCGGCCAGATCCGGGTCATCCCGTGGCTCATCTTCAGCGCCACCGCGAAGCCCGTCTCGAACAGGCCGGCGGCGACGAGGATCACCCACGCCATCGTGTCACCTCTCAGTAGCCTTGCCTGATTTATAGGGCGCGGCCGAGGAATCGGAGTGGACCGGCGATGGAGCCCGGATGGAGGCTGGCTAGGCGAGGTGAGCGGCCAGGAAGGCGAGCGACGGCGGCTGCTGCGCGGCGAAGAAGGAGTCGTCGTGGCACCCCGGGCCGAACTCCACCACGGCGCCGGCCGGCAGCGCCCGGGCCAGCGCCTGGACTCCGGGGTGAAACGGGTCGGCGTCGCCGGACGCGACCCGCACCGGACGGCGGCCGAGCACGGCGGCGTGCGTGATCGCGTCGCCGGCGGTGAAGGCGGCGGCCGAGGCGTAGGCGCCCGGGCTGGCCGCCCTGGCCTGCGGGTAGCTGGTCCAGATGGCCGGGCTGATCGCGGCGACCGCGGCGAACAGGCGCGGGAACTTCTCGGCCAGCAGCAGCGCCCCGTAGCCGCCCATCGAGATGCCCATCGTGGCGACCGGCCGCGGCGGGCGGCCCAGGCCGAGGCGCCGGCAGCGCGGGATCAGCTCGCCGGTCACCATCGCCATCGGGTCGTCGCCCGGATGCGGGTTCCAGTAGCCGTTGCCGCCGTCGACGGTGACCAGGGCCAGGGGGGCCAGCGGGCGGCCGGCGGCCCGCGGGGTCAGCCCCTGGGCCAGGGCCTGCGCGGGTGACAGCCCGGCCAGCGCGTCGGCGTGGTTCGCGCCGAAGCCGTGCAGCATGACCACCAGCGGCAGCTCGTCCCCGGGACGGTGCCCGGGCGGGTAGGCGATCGTGTAGCCGACCGTCCGGCGGCGGGCGGCGGAGTGGAACGTGCCGGACAGCGACGGGCCGAGCGGACCGCGCGGCGTGGGCGGGGCGGGTACCGAGCAGGCGCCGTCGAGCTTGTCGAGGATGGATGCGGCCGGGGAGGGTGCCGCGGGAGATGAGCTCGGCCCCGGCGGCTCCGGCGGCGGTGAAGGCGGCTGCCGTCAGGAGCCCGTTCCGGATAAAGGTCCTTCGCGACGCCGGACGGGTCATCGCGCGCCTGCCCCGGCCTGGACGGCGGCCTGGCGGCCGACCGCCAGGGCCGCGGTCAGGACCACGAGCCCGGCCACGTCGATCGTCCCCGGGTGGAACGGCCCGGGGACCCAGGCGGTGACCCAGGCGCAGGTCCCGCCGAGGAAGACGGCCATGGCGACGCAGGCCGCGCGGCCGAGCCGGGCCTCGAAGCGCAGCACGGCCGGCGACAGGACACCCGGCGACCGGCCGGCTCGCCGGACCGCGGTGACCGCGCCGGCCACCGCGGCCGCCACCGCCAGCGGGCTGAGGGCCATCCAGGCCACCACGGCCGCGGGGAAGGTGGCCAGCATGGCGGGATGAGCCCAGAACGAGGAGACGGACATGGTCGACGCCCAGGAGAAGGCCGCCACCCCGCCGGGGACCACGCTCAGGTGGTGGACCCACAGGTGGCCGCCGGTGCCCGGCCAGTCGTTCTCGAAGTGCCGGCCGCCGACGACCACGACGGCCAGCCCCGCCGCGAACAGCGCCGACGGGCCGCGCAGGCCCGGCGGCCGGACCGTGACCACCCGCCAGGCCACCGGGAGCACGGCGAGCAGCGCCAGGACGGCCAGCACCAGCATGGCCGCTGACATCGCGAAGATGGCCACGATCACGTCCGCGGTGGCCCGCCCGGACCACTGCCAGACGGTGTTGAGCTGGGACCACAGGGCGCCGCCGACGCCGGCGAAGACCGCCGCGCAGCAGACCAGCGAGGCCAGGCTGGCGCTGGTGCGGGCCCGGGCCGACCCGGCCTCGGGGGCGCCGCCGGACAGGCCGGCCTCGCCGAGCCGGGCCACCAGCGCGCCCCGGATCACGTCCGCCGTGCGCGACCGGGACCGCGGCCGCTCCTCGATGTCGGCCACGAGGAGCTCGGCGAACTCCTCGCCGTAGCGGGACCGCCAGGTCTTCGGGTACCAGCGCAGGAGCCGCGCGGCGCGCGCGGCGGGCGCTTTCATGCTGTCCCCCAGGTCTGGGCGAGGCGGCGCAGGCCGACGTCGGCGACCCGGCGCTGGGCGTCGAGCTGGACCCGCAGCGTCACCGCGCCCACCGCGGTGAGCTGGTAGGGGCGGCGGCGGTCGTGGCTTTCCACCGGTTCGATCAGGCCCTGCGCCTGGAGCCGGGCGAGCGCCTCGTAGAGCGTGCCCGGCGCCAGCCGGACGGCGGCGAACGACTCGATGTCCTTGGTCAGGGCGTAGCCGTGCTTGGCCCCGTCGGCCAGGCTGGCCAGGATGAGGGTGGCCGGGCCGGCGTACCGGCCGAACCCGTCGAGCGCTTTGTCGGGTGGCACGGCGTCACTCTATATCGGCAACCGATCTATCGGCAACCGAAATATCTACCGATCGTGGCGGCGACCTCAGCCGGGGTGCCCTGGTGCCCGGCCGGGATCCGCGCGGTCAGCGCCGGCTGAAAAATTTCTCGCATCGAGGTGTCGAATCCTCGTCCCGTCGATCGAGGCACGGGTAGCGGGCGGACCGGGTCGACGGTCCGCCCCCGCCGAAGGGACGAATCGTCATGACCGATCTCATTGACCTGGCCCCCGCCGGGACCTGCACGCCGGCTCAGCGCGTGACCCGGTCGCTGCTCGGCTACGGGGTGCTGGCCGGGGCCGTGTTCGAGGTGTCGGTCCTGGTCCAGGGACTGACCCGGCGCGGGTTCCGGCTCGCCCACGACGACGCCAGCCTGCTGAGCAACGGGCCGCTAGGCTGGATCCAGATCGCCACCTTCCTGGCCGCCGGCGCGATGACGATCGCGTGCGCCGCGGGGATGCGCCGCGCGCTGGCCGGCCGCAGCTGGGGGCCGCGGCTGATCGCGGTGTACGGCGCCGCGCTGATGGCGGCGGGGCTGCTGCGGGCCGACCCGGGCGACGGCTTCGGGCCGGGGGCGCCCGCCGGAAAGGCGGCGCACATCAGCTGGCACGCGGCCGGGCACCTGGTGTCGGCCGGCGTCGGGTTCACCGCGCTGATCGTGGCGTGCTTCGTCGTGGCCCGCTACCTTGGCCGCGAGGGGCACCGTGGCCTGGCCGTTTACTCCCGCGCCAGCGGGCTGGCCTTCCTGGCCGCATTCGCGGGCGTCACCACCGGGTCGAGCTCGAGCGTCGTGGTGGTGCCGTTCTACGCCGGCGTGCTGATCGCGTGGACCTGGCTCGCGGTCACCTCCGTCCACCTGTACCGCCACGTCCGATAGCGGAAAATACCCAGTAGAGGAGAACGAACATGCGCTACCTGATGCTGCTGTCCGGTACCAACCCGGCCACCCCGCCGCCGCCCGAGCTGCTCGAGGCGATCATGAAGCTGGGCGGGGAGGCCACCCAGGCGGGCGTGCTGCTCGACACGGCGGGCCTGCTGCCCAGCGCGGCCGGCGCCCGGGTGGCGCTGGCCGACGGCGAGGTGACGGTGACCGACGGGCCGTTCACCGAGTCCAAGGAGCTCATCAGCTACGCCCTGTACGAGGTCAGGTCGAAGGACGAGGCCGTCGAGTGGGCCGCCCGCTTCGTCCGGCTGCACCGCGACCTGTGGGCGGGCTGGACCGGCGCGACCGACATCCTCCAGGTGATGGACTTCTCCGGGGGTCCTGGGGGTCCTGGGGGTCCGGCCGGGCTCATGACCGGAGCCGGCTACGAGGCCACCAGGTCCGCGATCGAGGCGGTGTGGCGGATCGAATCGCCCCGCCTGATCGCGGGCCTGGCCCGGATTACCGGGGACGTCGGCGCGGCCGAGGAACTGGCGCAGGACGCCCTGGTGATCGCGCTCGAGCAGTGGCCTTCGGGCGGCGTGCCGGACGGGCCGGGGGCGTGGCTGATGGCCACGGCCAAGCACCGGGCCATCAACCTGGTCCGGCGGCGCGTCAGCTACGAGCGCAAACTGCGGGAGATCGGCCGCGACGCCGCGTCACGGCCGGAGCATTACGGAGAGCCAGACGTGGACGCGATGGATGACCAGATCGGCGACGACCTGCTGCGCCTGGTCTTCATCGCCTGCCACCCGGTGCTGTCGCCCGCAGGCCCGGGCGGCGCTCACGCTGCGGCTGCTGGGCGGCCTGACCGCCGCGGAGATCGCGCGGGCGTTCCTGGTCCCGGAACCCACCGTCGCGCAGCGCATCACCCGGGCCAAGCGGACCCTGGCCGCCCGCCAGGTCCGGTTCGAGATACCGCCGCGCAGCGAGCTGCCGGGCCGCCTGGCCTCGGTCCTCGAGGTCATCTACCTGGTGTTCAACGAGGGCTACGCGGCCACCGCGGGCACCGACTGGATGCGGCCGTCGCTGTGCTCTGAAGCGATGCGGCTGGGGCGGGTCCTGGCCGGGCTGATGGCGGGCGAGGCCGAGGCGCACGGGCTGGTCGCGCTGATGGAACTGCAGGCCTCCCGGACGGCCGCCCGGGTCGGGCCGACGGGCGAGCCGGTCCTGCTCGCCGACCAGGACCGGGGACGGTGGGACCGGCTGCTGATCCGGCACGGGCTGCAGGCGCTGGCCCGGGCCAGGTCGCTCGGCGGACCGCCCGGGCCCTACGAGGTCCAGGCCGAGATCGCCGCCTGCCATGCCCAGGCGCACTCAGTGCAGTCGACCGACTGGGAGCGGGTCGCGGCGCTCTACGTGGTGCTGGGGTACCTGACGCCGTCGCCGGTCGTGGAGCTGAACCGGGCGGTCGCCGTCGGCATGGCCGACGGCCCGGCGCGCGGGCTCAAGCTTGCGGACCGGCTGGCCGGGCACCCCGCACTGGCGTCCTACCCGCAACTGCCCGCCGTCCGCGGCGACCTGCTGGCCCGGCTGGGCCGGATGACGGAAGCCCGCGCGGAGTTCGCCCGCGCGGCCGCGCTGACCGGTAACGAGCGCGAGCGGGCCCTGTTCCAGGCCCGCGCCGACGCCTGCCTGGCCGCCGGGCCGGGCGCGGACTGACGGCTGCGCAGACGCCGGGCCTGGCGCGGACTGCCACCTGTCCGGACGCCGGGCCGGGCGCGGGTCTCCACACCGTCTCCAGCTGGGGGACATAGCCTGGGCACGCGGACCTGCGTTCTGACGGGGTGGATGACGGCAGGTGCCCGCGCCGGGGAGGAGGTCCTGGGGTTTGGTCAGCCATCTGCTGCAGTCGATCCCGCCTGAGTTGGTCTACCTGATCGTCGGCCTGATGATCATGGTGGAGAGCCTCGGCATCCCGGTACCCGGCGAGATCGCGCTGGTGACGGCGGCCGTCCTGGCCACCCAGCACAAGGTGGCGGTGGCGCCGGAGTGGATCGCGGTCAGCGGCAGTGCCGGGGCGATCGTCGGGGACTCGATCGGCTTTTACATCGGCCACCGGATCGGTAAACCCTTGTTCGGCTGGCTGGGGCGCAAGTTCCCGCGGCACTTCGGCCCGGGCCACGTGGCCGTGGCCGAGCGCTTCTTCACCCGGCACGGCGCCTGGGCGGTGTTCTTCGGCCGGTTCATCGCGCTGCTGCGCATTTTCTCCGGGCCGCTGGCCGGGTCCCTGCACATGCCGTACGGCCGGTTCCTCCTCGCCAACGCCAGCGGCGGGATCCTCTGGGCCAGCGGGCTCACCTACATCATCTGGTTCCTGGGGCAGGCCGCCGAGAAATGGCTGTCAAGGGTGTCCTGGATCGGGCTGGTGGTGGCGGTCCTGGCCGGCGTGGCCGTCACGCTCCTGATCCGCCGTCGAACGACGAAGCTGGTCGAGCAGCACGAAGCGGCGTCCCCGGCCGGGGAAGCGCGGTTCCCGGCGAGTAACGGGAAGGCAAGCCCAGCCGGGCGGCAGCGGACGGAGTCCGACCGGTAGCAGGGGCACGCGGGTGGCCTCCGGATAGCTCGCCCCACCACCGCGATGCCACATCGCGCTGGTGGGAACAACAGCGATGTCACATGGGTGCGGTCACCTCAGCTGACGGCGAGCTGGTATCCCTCGCCCCGCACGGTCTTGATGAGACCCTCGCCGATCTTGGCCCGCAAGCGGCGCACGCACACGCCCACGATATTGGAACCGGGGTCGAAGGCGTATCCCCAGACCGACTCGAGGAGCTGCCCCTTCGACACCGCCTGCCCAGCGTGCTCCATCAGTTCCTTGAGCACCAGGAACTCCAGCCGGGTGAGCGGCAGCGGGCCAGCGCCCCTGTCCGCCTCCATCCGGCCCACGTGCAGCGTGATCTCCCCGGCCCGGATGACCCGCCCGAAGCCGTTGCCACGAAGCTGGTTACGCACCCGGGCCAGCAGCTCGTCCAGCGCGAACGGCTTGGTCAGGTAGTCCCGAGCGCCGAGGTCGAAGCACTCGACCTTGGCCCGCACGTCGGCCAGGCGGGACAGCACCAGGACCGTCTGGCCCGGACGGCCGTGCAGCAGCTGCCGCAGCACGGCGAAGCCGTCGGCACCAGGCATCACGATGTCCATGATGACCAGGTCGTAGGCCTCCTCCAGGGCGCGCTGCAGCCCGTCGCAGGCGGTATCGGCCAGGTCGGCCAGCAGTCCTTCGGCCGCCAGGGCCCGGCTGAGGGCGGACCGGGTCGCCTCCTCGTCATCGATGACCAGCACCCGCGGCCTGGTCGCCGGACGCGGAAATACCGCTACGTCGAATTCCTGCTGGTCGATCACGGCATGCCTATCGTCCCGGACCGGGCAGCCCTCCCGTGTCCCCGATTTCCCCAGTCTCCCGATCCCGGCGGCGAATGGCCGGGCCGGACGGCACCGCGGTGGAACACGATGTCCGTCACTTCTAGTACGGATTTCGCCGCCGGCGGTTCAAAGCCGGGCAATACCGAGAGCGGTCACCGGCGGGGCGCCAGCCGCATTCACGGGAGGGCCTTTGGGCGATCCGGATTACCCACCCGTTAGGTCCTAAAAAAGGCGCCGGGCGGTCGCGGACGCCAGCCGGGGCCGGGCGAAGCGGCAGATCTCCCCGGCGGCGTCGAACTCGCGGGATGTCGCCTGGGCCGCCCCGGGGTAGGGCGCGGAGCCCGGCCAGCTGTGGCCGCTCCCGAACACCGTCCAGCTGACCACCTGCGTCCCGCCGACACCGCCGGTCACGATGACCGTCGGGATAGGCCACCGCGAAACCGTGCGCGTCAGCCTGCTGGTCGAAGGTGGTCCACTCCCGCATCTGCGCCCCGGTGGCCTCAGCTCGCCGGCTATCACGTCATGATCGTAGGAGTAAGGCGCGGCTGGAATGACCCCGGACCGGGAGGCGCAGTGATGGAACTCCTCGTCGAGGACGCCACCTTCGTCACCATGGCGGCCGAAGCCGCGGCGCCCGGCGCGATGCTGATCCGGGATGACCGGATCGCCGCCATCGGCCCGGCCGACCAGGTCCGCGCGGCCGCGGCCGGCGCCGCGGTGGTGCGGCTGGACGGGGCCACGGTCATCCCCGGCCTGATCGACGCGCACTGTCACGTGACCGATGTCGGCTATCTGGCGGCGGCCGCCGACTGCAGCCAGCCGTCGGCGCCCGGCATCGAGGCGATCCAGGCGCGGCTCCGGGACGCGGCCGGCCGGACCCCGGACGGCGCCTGGGTAACCGGGGGCGGGTACGCGGAGTACAAGCTGCGCGAGAACCGGCACCCGACGCGGGCCGATCTCGATCAGGCGGTGCCGAACCGCCCGGCCGTGCTGTACCACACGTCCCTGCATGCCTGCGTGCTCAACACGGCCGCGCTGCGGGAGGCCGGGTTCGCCGACGGGCAGCCCGATCCGCCCGGCGGCGCGTTCGGCCGCGACGATGAGGGGCGGCTGGACGGGGTGGTGTTCGAGGCGCCGATGTTCGCCCTGTTCGAGCAGAACCGGCGACGTGACATCGGCCGGATGAGCGGTGCCGGCCTGGTCCAGGCGGCGGGCCAGCGGCTGGCCGCGATGGGCCTGACCTCGGCCTGCGACGCGGACCTGCGCCGCGACACGTTCGCCGCGTTCGCCGAGGCGGACGCGGCCGGGCTGCTCAGCCAGCGGATCTACGGGCTGATCGTGCACGACAACGTCGGCGCGGTCCCCCCGGGCCGCCACTCGCCCCGGCTGGCCACCGAGGCCGTGAAGATCTGGGCCGACGGCGGGATGAGCAGCCGCACCGCGGCCATTCACGGGAGCTACCCGGTGCCGCCGTTCGGCTCCGGGATCATGTACTTCGAGCCGGACGAGCTGACCGCCATGGTCCGCGACTTCGACGCCCGCGGCTTCCAGGTCTGCGTCCACGCCCAGGGCGACCGGGCGATCGAGGCCGTGCTGGATGCCTACGCCGCGGTGCGCGCGCCCGGGTCGGGCAACCCGCGCCGGCACCGCATCGAGCACGGCGGGGCGATGTACCCCCATTTGACCGAACGGGCGGCCGATCTCGGCATCGTGATCGCGAGCCAGCCCGGGTTCCTGTCCGTCCTCGGCGACGGGTTCGCCGCGGCTTTCCCGGAAACCCGCGACCAGCTGTACGCCTTTGCCTCCTGGCAGCGGGCCGGCGTCACCGTCGCGGGCTCCTCCGACTCGCCGGTCATCACCGCCGACCCCCGCATCGGCATCCGCGACGCGATCCTGCGCCGCACCGGCGACGGCCGGGTCCTCGGGCCGGACGAGCGCCTGTCCGCCCGCGAGGCGCTCGCCCTGTACACGACCCAGGCCGCCTTCGCCTGCCACCGCGAGAACGAGCTCGGCACGCTGGAGCCCGGCAAGCTGGCCGACTTCACCGTCTTGGACGGGAACCCGCTCGAGACCGACCCCGAGCGGATCGGCGGTATCGGCGTCCTGGCCACCGTCCTCGGCGGCACCCCGGCCTACCAGTCAGGAAGCATCTTCAGCCATGGCTAGCCCGGCCGGCGAGATCGGCCAGCTCCGCGACGAGGAACTGCCCGCGGTCCGGGTGATCGTCCCGGCCGACCCCAGCGGGCGCGTCTTCGACGACGACCTCGCGCCCGGCGACGTGACCTTCGACGGCAACCGGACGCCGATACTCGTCTGGCACGAGCGCTACCCGGTCGGCCGCGGGTCGCGATCGGGCTGGGTGCTGAACTTCGACAGCGACGGCCAGGGTCACTTGGACGACTACATCGTCGGCCTCGTCCTGGCCGATATCGACGCCGCCGTGACCCAGGCTCGCAACTACCTGCGCTCCGTGGGCTACCCGGCCGGCGGCTGGTCGCTGGCCTGACCGCAGCGGCGGGATTCTCGTCTAGGCTGCGGTCGTGCCGGTTCTGATCGCGATGTGCGGGTTGCCGTTCTCGGGCAAGTCCGTGCTGGCCGGGGCGCTGAGCCGGGAACTGCGCATCAGGGTGCTTTCCTACGACGCCGAGCTCTACCCGGTCCACAGCCGCCGGGCGCCGGCCGGCTCGTCGGCGGCCGCCGGGTCCGACTTCGTCCAGGCCATCGCGCGCCGGGAGATAGCCGCCGCCCTGGCCGGCGGGGAGTCCCTGATCTACGACGACCTGCTGCTCGCGCGGGAGGACCGCCGCAAGCTCGCCGCCGTCGCCAAGGCGCACTGGGCCGAGCTCGTGCTCGTCTACCTCGACACCCCGCCGTCGGTGATCGAGGAGCGCCGGACGGCGAACTCGCGGACGCGATCGCGGACCAGCGTCCCCGACGGCAACATCCGGACGGATATCTCCCTGCTCGAGCCGCCGGGCGACGCCGAACGGGCCATCTACGTCAGCCCCGGCTACGTCCTGCCTGAGGTCCTGGCCGCGGTCAGCGCCCGCCTCAGGCGATGATGGTGGCGTGGATATCCAGGGGCAGGTGGACGCGAAGTTCGGCCCGGTGCGGGAGTGCTTCGCCGAGGTGATCGGCGGTCAGCCGGGCACCGGGGCGGCCTTCGCCGCGTTCTGCGACGGCGCTCTGGTGGCCGACCTGTGGGGCGGCTGGGCCGACCAGGGGCAGACCCGGCCCTGGGCGGAAGACAGCCTGGTCCAGCCGTACTCGGTGAGCAAGCCGTTCGTCGCGGTGTGCGCGCTGCGCCTGGTGGAGGCGGGACGGCTGGACCTGGACGCGCCGGTACAGCGGTACTGGCCCGGGTTCCGCGCCCCGGCGACGGTGCGGCACCTCCTGTCGCACCAGGCGGGGGTGGTGGCGCTGGATTCGCCGACGCCGGTCGAGGCCTTTTACGACTGGGACCGGATGTGCGCCCTGCTGGCCGCCCAGGAACCCGCGTGGGAGCCCGGCACGGCCCACGGCGAGTCGGCGCTGTTCTACGGTCACCTGGCCGGGGAACTGGTGCGCCGGGTAGACGGGCGCAGCCCCGGGCGGTTCCTGCGCGAGGAGGTCTGCGGCCCGGCCGGGCTGGACTTCGCCTTCGGGCTGGGCCCGGCCGAGCAGGCCCGCGCGGTCGAGCTGACCGGCCTGGACGCCGCCTTCCGGGCGTCCGCTCTGGCCGGCCGTCCGGCCCTGTACGAGCGGGCCACGGCCAACCCGCCGGGAGCGTTCGACGGCGAGGTCGTCAACCGCGCCGCCTGGCGGGCGGCGGAGATCCCCGCCATCAACGGGCACGGCACCGCCCGGGCGGTGGCGGGTTTCTACCACGCCCTGGCCACGGGGGTCGTGCTCAGTCCGGGGATGCTGGCCGAGGCGGTCAGCCCGCAGTCCGCCGGGCCGGACCGGGTGTTCGGGCACGAGAACGCCTGGGGTCTTGGCTTCGGGATCGACGACGACAGCTATGGCATGGGCGGGACAGGCGGGAACTACGGGGGCACCTGCACCGGTGGCGGGTACACCATCGGCTTCGTCACCGGCAGCGTCGGGGGCTTCGACCGGGTGGACGCGCTCGAGAACGCCCTGCGCGGCTGCCTCGGCCTGCCGCCCCTGCCGGACTAGGGCACCGG
>CAWIUF010000067.1:0-71190 GCA_963839095.1 uncultured Actinomycetota bacterium
GCGGCTGGCTCCGCAGATCGGCCTGGCCGAGGTCCGCCTCGACCTGATGGCCAGCTTCGACGTCGAGAAGCTGGTGGCGGGCTCCCCGGTGCCGCTGGTCCTGACCTGCCGCCCGGAACGCGAGCGCGGCGGCTTCACCGGCCCGGAAGCCGAGCGGCTGGCCGTGCTGCGCGCCGCCTGCGAAGCCGGGGCCGCCTACATCGACGTGGAGACGGACAGCCTGGACCAGGTCAGCCGCCTGGAACGGCTCGCCACCCGGATCATCGCCTCGCAGCACTGGTACGACACGATGCCCGCCGACCTGCCCGGCACCTACCTGGCCCTGCGCGACCGCTGCGACGTGGTCAAGCTGGTCGGCACGGCGCACGAGCCGGCCGACGTGCTCCCGGTGCTCGGGCTGCTGGCCACCGCGACCACGCCGGTCATCGCCATGGCCATGGGCGCCGCGGGCACCTGCACCCGGATCCTGGCCCCCGCCTTCCCGCACACCCTGCTGACCTACGGTTCGGCCGCCGCGGCCAGCCAGACCGCCCCCGGGCAGATCACCGTCGACGAGATGACCGGCCGCTACGGCCTCGGCGCCGTAGGCCCGGCCACCGCGGTCTACCTCCACATCACCTCGTCCGACCAGCACGACCAGGCCGTCCTCGAGGCGCAGGAGAAAGCGCCCCGGGGCGCCGAGCTGCACGTGAGCCTGCGGACGAGCGCCGACGACGCCCCGGTGCTGGCGGCCAGGGTCGCGGACGCCCTGCCCGGCGTCACCGTCCAGGTCGAGCGGTAAGGGCCGGCCTCGCGAGCTGAAGCGGTGTCGTGGCGGGACGGGCCCGTTCGGTCCTAGTTGATTTTTAGCGGGAGGGCGCGCGGCCCGCGGATCTGGCCGGTCGACCAGCGCACCGCGGCCGGGTCGGCCAGGGTGAACTCGCCGATCCGCTCCAGCCAGACCTCCAGCGCGACCCGGAGCTCCATCCGCGCCAGGTGCGAGCCCAGGCAGCGGTGGATGCCGAGGCCGAAGGCCGCGTGCCGGTTGACCTGGCGGTCGATGACGACCTCGCCGGCCCGGTCGAACTGGGCCGGGTCGCGGTTGGCGGCCGGGAACGACAGCAGGATCCAGTCGTCGGCCTTCATGTCCGCGCCGTGCCAGTTCATGTCCTCCTTGACCAGCCGGGCCATGGTCACCGGGGCGTAGGCGCGGAGGAACTCCTCCATCGCGACCGGCAGCAGCGCGGGCTCGTCCAGCAGCCGCCGCAGGTCGGCCGGGTGGCCGCCCAGGTGCCACAGCGACGACCCGATCGCGCTCCAGGTGGTGTCGATGCCGGCGATCAGCAGCAGGGCCATCGCCCCGGTGACGTGGTCCGCCGTCAGCTTCGTCCCCGAAGATCTCGGCGCCGAGCAGGTAGCTGGTGATGTCGTCGCGCGGATTCTCCAGGTGGTCGTGGACTTGGTCGAGCAGGTACTGGAACAGCCGCTCCATCCGCGTGATGCGGTCCTCCGGGGGCAGGTTGATGCCCTCCAGCAGGTCCTCGACGAACTCGGCGAACTGCGGCCCGTCCTCCGGCGGGAAGCCGAGCATGTCGGCGATGACCCGCATCGGGATGTGCTGCGCGTACTCGGCGGCCGCGTCGACCACGTCCTGCCCCTCGAGCTTGTCGATGAGCTCGTGGCAGAACGCCCGGGTGGCCGGCTCCTGGCGGGCGATCGCGGTCTTGGTGAACGCCCCCATCAGCAGCTTGCGCGCGTGCTGGTGGAAGGGCGGGTCGGAGGAGATGGGCGGCGAGCCGCCGATCGGGGCGATGTCGCGGGGCGGCCGGAAGTTGCCCATGATGATCGCGCGCGAGGAGAACCGCTCGGTGTCGTAGGCGATCGCGGCCACGTCCTCGTAGCGGGTGGGCAGCCAGGCGCCGCCGAACCGGTCCGTGTGCGCGATCGGGCAGCGCTGCCGCAGGTCGTCCTGGATCGGGTAGGGGTCGGCCGCCCACTCCGGTTCCAGGTGGGAGAAGTCGGTTGCCCAGTCGGAGACCGGGCCGGTGATGATCTCGCTGCGGAGGCCCTCCGGCTCCTCGCCGATGGGCTCCAGCGAGGCGAAGCGGTCGTCCACGGTCATGTCAGGTCTCCTCGACGTCGATGGCGCGCTCGGGGCAGTTAGCCGCGGCCAGCCGGGCCGCGCGCTCCTGTTCAGGGGGGACGAGGCCGTCGCCGAGCACCTGCCCGTACCCCTCCTCGTCCGCGCCGAACAGTTCCGGCGCGAGGTCATAACAGCGGCCGTGCCCCTGGCAGCGCTCGGGGCCGATCTGCACCTTCATCGTCGTCCTCCCGTATCGAGCCTTCGGCCGGCGCTGGCCAGCGCGCCCGCCACCCGGGCCAGCAGCGCGGCCCACTCGTCCTCGCCCACCTCGTGCAGGTCCGGCGTGACCAGCGCGCTGCCCATCGCCAGCAGCAGGCAGAAGTGGGCCAGGGCCTGCGGTGAGACCGCCGCGTCGAGCTCGCCGCGGGTCTGGGCCAGGTCCACCAGGTCGGCCAGCCAGTCGGCCCGCTCGCCGACGTACTCGCGCATCGGCCCGGCCACGTCCTCGTCGCGCCGCGCCGCCACCAGCGCCTCGACGATGAGGAGCCGCGAGGTCGCGGCGCTGCGGCAGCCACCGGCCCACGGTGAGCAGCAGGTCCACCACCGGCCGGTCGGGATCCGCCGCGAACAGCTGGCCGAGCAGGTGCCGCCCGTGCGTCCGCAACGCGGCTACCAGCAGGTCTGCCTTCGAGGGGAAGTGCGCGTACAGCGCGCCGTTGCTCACCCCGGCGGCGGCGGCGATGTCGGCCACCCGGGTGCCGTCGTAGCCGCGCTCGGCGAACACGTCGGCGGCCGCGCGCAGCAGCCGCTCCCTGGTCTCGGCGGCGGTGACCCCGGCGATGCGGCCCATAAGGGAATTAAAAGAGCGTTCATAAGATTCGTCAAGGCATTAGAGCTTTAAGGACAAGAGGTACCGAACGGGTGGGCCGCCCGCATCCCGGCCAGGTGCATGCCGAGGAACCGCTGCCAGTCCGGCGGTGGCAGCTCCTGGGCCGGCGTCTGCGTCGCCTGGACCAGCCCGCGCAGGGCCCGGATGAGCGCCATGACGTCGGCCGCGGTGATGCCGGGGCCCACCGTTCCGGCCGCGACCGCCCGCGCGGTGAGCTCGGCGATCGCGGCGCGCAGCCGCTCGGTGGCGCACGGGCTGACCGGGCGCTCCAGCATCAGGTTGGCGTAGCGCGCGTGGTCGGCGAAGGACTGGCCCAGCGCGCGCAGGAACTCCTCCAGACCGTGCCCGTCGTCGCGGGTCAGCGCCTGGTCGGCGGCGGCGGTGACCTCCTCCATGACCAGCCGCACCAGCTCGTCGATCAGGGCGTCCTTGCTGGCGAACCGGCGGTAGACGGTGCCGACGCCGACGCCGGCCCGGGCGGCGATCTCCTCCATGCTGGCCTCGGCGCCCGACTCGCCGAGCACATCGCGGGCCGCGTCCAGGATGCGGTGGTAGTTGCGGACGGCATCGCGCCGCCCGCCCTGGGTCACGGCCGGCGTCATTCGCTCTCGCCGGCCAGGGCCAGCTCGGCCTGCTCGGGCCCGGCCGCGTCGGCCTGCTGGCGCAGCCGCCGGGCGGCCGGGATCAGCAGCCCGGCCACCGCGGCCAGCACGAGCGCGCCGGTCATGACGGCGAACCCGGTGGTGTAACCGGACTCCAGCGGCAGCCCGGACGACGCCAGCCGGGAGGTGACGATGCTGGCCATCGCGGCCGAGCCGATGCTGCCCCCGATGGTCCGGATGTTGGCGTTCATGCCGCTGGCCACTCCGGTCTGGGAGGCGGGCACCGCCATCACGATCAGCGCCGACATGGCCGAGAAGGCGAACCCGAACCCGACGCCCATCAGCGCCGCCGCGAAGTAGATCTCCCACTGCTGGTGGTGCGCGAAGGCGAGCACGGCCATCGCCGCCGCGCCGATCAGGCAGCCGCCGGTCACCAGGGTCTTGCCGCCCAGCCGGACGGCCAGCCGCCCGGCGAACATGCCGGTGACGAACATGGTGACCGCCGAGGGGAGCAGCATGAGCCCGGCGCGGGTGATGCTCGCGCCGAAGCCGTACCCGGCCGCGGACGGCGTCTGGACGAACTCGGGCAGGAACGCGAACGTCGCGTACATCCCGACGCCGAGGAGCAGCGAGACCAGGTTGTTGGTCCACACCGCGGTGCGCCGCATCATCTTCATGTCGATCAGCGGCCGGGCCGCGCGCAGCTCGGCGGTCACCCAGCCCGCGGCCAGCACCACGGCCGCCGGCCAGCAGGCCGAGCACCCGGCCGGAGCCCCAGCCCCATTCCGGCGCCTCGCTCAGCGCGACCAGCAGCGCGACCAGCCACGCAGACAGCAGCACGGCGGGCAGCCAGCTGATCCGCCCGGCCGTGCGGACCGGCGACTCGGGCACGAAGAGCACCGCGGCCACCGCGGCGGCCACGGTCAGGATCATCGGCAGCCAGAACAGCCAGTGGTAGTCGAGCGCGTTCACGATCGGGCCCGCCAGCACGATGCCGAGGCCGCCGCCCACCGCGGTCAGCGACGCCAGGGCCCCGATCGCGCCGGGCACCTTGTCGGCCGGGAACTCGTCCCTGATGATGCCGAACGCCACCGGGATCATGCCGCCGGCCACGCCCTGGATCACCCGCGCCACGATCATGATCCCGATCGAGGGCGCGACCGCGGCCAGCAGCGAGCCGACGGCCAGCGCCACCAGCGTGGCCACGAAGACCCGCTCCTTGCCGATCATGTCGCCGACCCGCCCGAGGATCGGCGTCATCACCGACGCCGACAGCAGGTAGGCGGTGAGCACCCACGTCACCGTGGCCTGCGTGGTGTGGAGCTGGTGCTGCACCGTCGTCAGCACCGGGATCACCAGCGACTGCAGCAGCGCGAACGCCGCCACCCCCATCGCCAGCACCGCGAACGTCACCCGGTAGTCCGCCCGCTTGCCCGCCCTGGCCATAAAGCACCCGCCTGTTCACTCAACCCTGTGCAGGCCGAAGCGGAATTCCGCTTCCGTTATGACTCTAACAGAAGCGGAATGAAGATTCCGCACAGTATTTCCCGGCGTGCCCAGGTCGGTGCGTTCAGCTGAGGGTGGCGTGCATCTCCCAGGCCAGGATCTCGGCCGGCTCGGTGGCGGTGACCCGCTGGCCGCCGGTGGCGGTGAAGCGGACCGCGTCGCCGGTCGCGAGTTCCCCCGTCCCTTCCAGGGTGACCGTGCCGCGGGGGACGAACAGGTGCAGGAACGGGGCATCGGGCAGCGTCACGCTCTGGCCGGGCTGGAGCCGGGCCGCATGGAGCGCGGCGTAGCGGTTCTTGATCCGGATGGCCGCGGCGCCGTCATGCTCCGGCATGCCGGAGGCCACCGGCACCAGGCCGCCCGCGAGCAGTTCGTGGTCGATCTCGAGCTGCTCGTAGCCGGGGGTGATGCCGGTCTCGTCCGGCACCACCCACATCTGCACGAAGTGCACCGGGTCGGTGTGTTCGGACTGCCTGGCCGGACTCGCCAGGAGTCGTTCTTCTCGCTGTGCAGGATGCCGGTGCCGGCGCTCATCCGCTGGGCCAGGCCGGGGTAGATCACCCCGGTATGGCCCTCGGAATCCTGGTGCACCAGTGAGCCCTGCAGCACCCAGGTGACGATCTCCATGTCCCGGTGCGGGTGGGTCTCGAAGCCGGTGCCGGGCTTGACGGTGTCGTCGTTGTTGACCAGCAGCAGCCCGTGGTGGGTGTTGGCCGGGTCGTAGCTGCGGCCGAAGCTGAAGCTGTGCTTGCTGTCCAGCCAGCCCAGGCGGGTCCCGGACCGCATCCCGGCCCGCCTGACGTCGACTTGCGCGGTCATTTTCTTCCCCTCGGCGGTGGTGCCGCTCAGACGGTCTTGACCAGCGAGAGCTCGAACTCCAGCGTGACCTTCTCGCTGACCAGGACGCCGCCGGTCTCGAGCGCGGCGTTCCAGGTGATGCCGTAGTCCTTGCGGTTGATGGTGACCGCGCCCTCGAACCCGACCCGCAGGTTGCCGAACGGGTCCTTGGCCGCGCCCTCGAAGCTGAACGGGACCGTGATCGGGTTGGTCACGCCCTTGATGGTCAGGTCGCCGGTGAGCTCGAACGTGCTGTCGTCGACCTGGCGGGCGCCGGTCGAGGAGAACGTGATCTGCGGGTACTCGTCCATGGCGAGGAAGTCGTTGCTGCGCAGGTGCTCGTCGCGCTGGGCGTTCCTGGTGTCGATGCTGGCGGTGCTGATCGTCACCTGGGCGCTCGAGTGGGCCGGGTTGGCGCCGTCCAGGGTGGCCGTGCCCTCGAACTCGTTGAAGGCGCCGCGGACCTTGGTGACCATCGCGTGGCGGGCCACGAAGCCGATCCGGGTGTGGGCCGGGTCGAGGGTGTAGGTGCCGGTGAGTTCGGTCAGCGCGGGGGCGGTAGCAGTGGTCATCGGGTTTCTCCTTTGGGGCCAGTAAGTCAATGACGTGTCATCAAACATACATGACGCATCATTAATTCCCGGGGTACCCTGGCGATCATGAGCCGATGGCTGACCGAAGACGAGCAGCGGGCCTGGCGGGGCCTGGTGCAGATGACCTCACAGCTGAACGCCCGGATGAACCGGCAGCTGCAAGAGGAGTACGGGGTGTCCCTGGCGGACTACGAGGTCCTGGTCGTGCTGACCGACGCGCCCGAAGGCCGGTGCCGGGTGTTCGAGATCTCGGCCACGCTGGCCTGGGAGCAGAGCCGGGTGTCGCACCAGCTCGCCCGGATGCAGCGGCGGGGCCTGATCGCCCGGCAGGAGTGCCCGTCCGACGCCCGGGGCGCGTTCGTGGTCCTCACCGAGGCGGGCCGCGCCGCCATCGAGCGGGCCGCCCCGGCCCACGTCGAGACGGTCCGGAACCTGGTCTTCGACGGCATCACCCCCGCCGAACTCGCCGCCCTGACCGACCTGACCTCTCGCGTCCTCGACCGCCTGCAGGAAACCCAGCCCGTCCGCTGAGCCACAAGCACCGCCCAGTCGGCCGGCAGCCGCGAAGCCGACGACTGCGGACGGCGCTGGAACCGCGGCTGGCTGAAGGTCTCACCTCGCACCTCAGCACCGTGTCCCAGGATCAGCTGACGAACAAAGATACGTCCTTTCAGGATCACTGGACATCGCCTGGACGTCTAGCTGAAACTGCGCTGAAGGCGCACTACTGCTCACCGCCCGGACCAGTGCTCCGCAGAGCGGTGCCGCACTGGTACAGGGTTCCGGCGCTGTCCGCGCCTGAGACCTGGACCGTGTGACAGGCGGACTGTACCCACGTGTCGATCTGCGCCGTCTCGTTGCCGCTGGCGCCGCCCGGACCCCCGAAACCGCCGCCCCCGAAACCGCCGCCGCCGCTCAGCATGAAGTACCTGAGCTTCCCGGTGGCTACCAGCTGCTTCACCCGGGCCAGGGTGGGCTCGGGCACCGAGCCGCTGAAGCCGCCCATCGGCAGCACCTGCTGCCCGGTGGCCAGGATGTAGGGCGCGGCCGAGGACCAGCCCTGGACCGCGAACAGGTACGTGGCCCCGTCCCGGTGCGCCGTGAGGTACCGGTAGAGCGCTTCCTGGCTGCTGGTCAGCGTGGTGATAGTGGACCCCAGGATGCCGCCGGCCCCGCCGGGCGCGCCGCCAGCGCCGCCGCCGGGAAGCCTCCCGCCGGGCACTCGCCGCCACCGGGCACATCGCCGCCGCCCGGGACCGCGCCGCCGCCCGGCACGTCGCCACCCGGCGCGCTCCCGTTCACGGGCGAGGTCACGGGTCCGCTGCCTGCCTGTCCTTCCTCCCGGAAGCGCCGGAAGCCCTCAGGCAGCCGGCTGCCGCCGCCGGCCCGGAAGCCTCCGCCGCCACCCGGCCCGAACCCGCCGGCCGGCCCGGCGCTGGCGTCGAACGAGCTGCCCGCGTACTTGGCGTCGAGCACCGACGCGGACCACGCCGCCGGCGCGGCCAGCATGGCCGCCACCCCGACGGCCCCCGCGGCCGCTCCCGCCGTCAGCAGCCGGCGCCCGGACAACCGGGGCAGGCGGGGGATCCGGGGAAGGCGCGCCACCGCCAGCACGACGATGGCGATCCCGCCCGCCACGATCGCGACCGGCATCAGCCAGGGCAGGAAGCCGCGGAAGTCCGACCACAGGTACCAGGCCCAGGCGACCTGCACGGCGATGGCCAGGGGCAGCAGCCACCAGGCCCGGTTCCCGGCCCGGTACCACCGCCAGAACAGCACGATCCCGGTCCCGGACAGCGCGGCCAGCGGTGGCGCCAGGGACGCCATGTAGGCCGTGTGCGGGATGTTGCTCATCTTGCTGTAGATGGCCCCGAACGTCACCAGCCACAAGCCCCACATCACCAGCCCGGCCCGCAGCTGATCGGTGCGTTGAGCCCGGCCCCGCCAGGCCAGCCCGGCGATCAGCGCGAGCAGCGCCAGCGGGTACAGCCAGCCGATCTCCGGGCCGAACCGGTTGTCGATCAGCTTCGTCCACCCGCCCGACAGGCCCAGGAACCCGCCCGCGTTGTACCGGGCGCCGCCCGGCGCCGTGGTCGTGGGCGCGCCGCCCAGCTCGGTCGGCGCCTCCGCCACCCGGGCCCTGGCGCCGCCCCCGCCGCCGAACGCCTGCGACCGAGCCGGGGAACGAGATCCCGAACCGCTCCACGCCGTTGTAGCCGAACACCATCGCGACCGCGCTGTTGTTCGTCGACCCGTCCACGTAGGGCCGGTCGGCGGCCGGGGTGAACGTGTAGAGCGCGATCCAGGACAGCGAGACGGCCAGCATCACCAGGCCGGCCACGCCGAGCTGCCACAGCCGCCGGCCCAGGCCGGCCGGCGCGGCCAGCAGGTAGCCGACCACCAGCGCCGGCAGGATCATCCAGGCCTGCAGCATCTTGGCCTGGAAGCCGAGCCCGACCCAGACGCCCGCCCAGCACAGTGAGCGCAGCCGCCCCTCCATCACGGCCCGCTGCCAGCTGTCGGCCGCCAGCACCAGGCACATGGTCAGCGCGCCGTCCTCCATGCTGTGCCCGAACATGGACGCCGCGATGGGAGTGGCCGCGAAGATCCCGGCCGCCAGCAGCCCCGGGACCGGCCCGGCCCAGCGGCGCACCACCCGGTACATGACCAGCACCGAGACGACGCCCTCGATGACCTGCGGCAGGGCCAGCGACCAGGGGTGGAAGCCGAAGATGCGCGCGGACAGGGCCTGCGGCAGGAACGACCCGGCGAGCTTGTCGATGGTGATCGTGGCGCCGGGGTCGAAGGCCCCGTAGAAGAACGCCTTCCAGCTCACCGACATGCTCTTGACCGCGACCGAGTAGAACGGGGCTAGCCCGGCCTCGGCGATGTTGCGTGCGTACAGCAGCGCCGCGACCGCCGCGATGCCCAGCAGGGCCGGCCGGGCCCACGGCGGCTGACCCGCCGGGGAGCGCCAGAGCGCCCACCGCGGGCGATCCGCCACCGGGGCGTCGTCCGCCGACCGCGGCAGAGGAAGAGCAGATGACAAGGACACCTCAGGCCTCCGGGGCAGTCGTGGCGCGCGGCATGACACTGTCAGCCCCTGATCAGGGCAGGTTGAGGGGTTGCTCAGGAAATGCTCTGAGCCAGGCCGGATTCACGGTGGAACCCGGTGGACCGCCGCGCTGCGTCGAAGGGGCGTGAAGCTCCCCCTGCTCTGCCTGCCGCTGGCCGCCGTGTGCCTGGCCGGGCTCGTCGCCGCGTGCTCCAGCCCGCGTCCCGCTGCGGGCATCCCGTTGTGGCCTACCCGCCACGGGCGCGCCGACGGTTCAGGCGGGCACGCTGACGGGGCACCTGTACGGCGTGGGCGGCCCGGCGCCGGGGACGCCGCGCCCGTGGCCCGGGACAGTCACCCTGACCGGTGCCGGCGTTCACCGTGACATCCAGGTCAGCGCCGACGGCAGCTTCTCGGTCCTGGTCCCGGCCGGGACCTACACCGTGGCGGGCCGCAGCCCGCGCTACGGCAGCGGCGCGGGCGTGTGCCGGGCCGCCGGGCCGGCCACGGTGACCGCCGGCCACCGCACCCGGGCCGACGTCCTGTGCCAGCTGAAGTAGCTCACGCGGTCCCGGACGACGCGGCCGGGGGACGGAACGCGGCGAACGGATGGGTGACGACCAGGGTCCGGGTCACGAACCGGTAGAGCGCGGCCGGCCGGCCGCCCGCGTGCGTCGGCCGGGCCGTCGTCTCGGTCGCCTCGATGACCCCGTGCCTGGTCAGCACCCGCTGCAGGTTGGTGGCCGAGACCGGGTAGCCGAGCGAGGCAGCGTAGATGTCCCGCAGCTGGGCGATCGTGAACATCTCGGGAGCCAGGGCGAAGCCGATATTGGTGTAGGACAGCTTGGCCCGCAGCCGGCCGCGCCCGGACTCGGTGATCGACCCGTGGTCGAACGCGGTGGGCGGCAGGTCGGCGACGGGATGCCAGGCGGTGTCCTCCGGGACCCGCGGTTCGAGGCCGGCCGTGACCAGGGCCAGATAGGCGGTGGCCAGCACCCGGCCGCGCGGATCGCGCCGGGGGTCGCTGCGCGTCTCCAGCTGCTCGAGGTAGGCGATGTCGGTCAGGTCCACCTTGGCAGCCAGGTGGCGGCTAGCCGAGGTACCGAGGCGCTCAGCCGCCCCGAGCGGCCCCCCGGGCAGCGCCCACAGCCCCCGGAACGGGTCCTCGGCCCGCTGCCACAACAGCACGCACAGCCGGTCCCCGCGCACCTGCAGCACCACCGCCAGCGCCTCATGCGCGAACCACTCGCCCGCCGTCGACCCGCCATCGCCCGCCACCGACTTGCTCTCGCCTGCCCGCGGCCCGTCTCCTGACACGCTCGCATCGTACTGACCCTGCCGAGCGACGACCGCCCCGCCAACCATTGCTATGTGACATCGCTGTTGTTCTGACCACGGCAATGCCGCATCGTCGTGGTTGGCGCGTGTGGCAAGGCGGCCCGGGCAGGCATCGGACGCCCCACCGGTATCGCCCGCCCGGACCAAGGGCGCCTGTTCCTCTCCTTACCCCAGCCAGTTTTAGCCTGTCAGGCGAAAAGTGTTTTATACTACAAGTCGAAAACCTCGGCTGGAGGATCCGCGGGTGCTGGCGGCAGAAGCTGGCAGCTCCGCGGGAGATTGGGGCAGGTCATGGCGGGTGCAGAAGCGCAGGCCCTCGGGACGAGCATCGACCGCGAGTGGGCGCAGGAGGTGCGGCGGCTGGCGGCGGAGCGGGACGCGGTGATCCTGGCGCACAACTACCAGGTGCCCGAGATCCAGGATGTGGCGGATCATGTGGGGGACTCGCTCGCGCTGTCGCGGCTGGCGGCGGCGAGCACGGCGAGCGTGATCGTGTTCGCCGGGGTCTACTTCATGGCCGAGACGGCCAAGATCCTCGCCCCGGACCGGACCGTGCTGATCCCGGAAGTCCGGGCCGGCTGCTCGCTGGCCGACAGCATCACCGCGGAGCAGGTCAGGGAGTGGAAGGCCGAGCATCCCGGGGCCGCGGTCGTCGCGTACGTGAACACCAGCGCCGAGGTCAAGGCGGAATCCGACCTGTGCTGCACCTCGGCCAACGCGGCGCAGGTAGTGGCGTCCGTCCCGGCGGACACGGAGGTGCTGTTCCTGCCCGACCAGTTCCTCGGGGCGTACGTGCGGCGCGTCACCGGGCGGGCCAACCTGCGCGTCTGGGCCGGAGAGTGCCACGTGCACGCCGGGATCAGCCCGGCCGACCTGCGCCGCAAGGCCAGTGCCGACCCGCGGGCCGAGCTCTTCATCCACCCCGAGTGCGGGTGCTCGACGGCGGCGCTGTGGCAGGCGGGTGAGGGTGACCTCCCGGCCGGGCGGACCCGGGTGCTGTCCACCGGGGGCATGCTCGAAGCGGCCCGGACGACCAAGGCGCCCGCCGTGCTGGTGGCGACCGAGACCGGCATGCTGCACCAGCTGCGTAAGGCCAACCCGGCGGTGCGCTGGGAGGCGGCCAACCCGGACGCGGTGTGCCGGTACATGAAGATGACGACGCCGGACGCCCTGCTGCGCTGCCTGCGCGAGGGCGTGACCGAGGTGACCGTGGACCCTGGAGTGGCCAGCCGGGCCCGCCGGGCGGTCCAGGCGATGCTCACGGCGGGTGCGCGGTGAGCGGTCCCGACGTGCGGTACCTGCCGGGACGCGGCCGGGCTGGGAGCGGGACGCGGACGTCGTGGTGGTGGGCTCGGGCGCGGCGGGCATGGCCGCGGCGCTGGCGGCGTCCGCCGCCGGCCGCCGGGTCTTGCTGCTCACCAAAGAGGACGTCGGCGGGGGCGCGACGCCGCTGGCTCAGGGCGGCCTGGCCGCCGCGATCGGGCCGGGGGACGACCTGGCGCTGCACCGGCGGGACACGCTCACGGCGGGCGCGGGCCTGTGCGACCCGGCCGCGGTAGCGGCGCTGGTCGCCGCGGCTCCGGCCGAGATCGACGGGCTGGTCCGGCGCGGGGCCCGGCTGGAGCGGACCGCGCTGCACCTGGAGGGCGGCCACAGCCGCAAGCGGATCGTGAACGCGGGCGGCGACGCGATCGGCGCCGAGCTGCACCGGGTCCTGGCGGCGGCGCTGGCCGACAAGACGCTGGCCGACAAGACACTGGCCGACAAGACACTGGCCGACAAGACGCTGGCCGATACGACGGCCGCTGGCCCGGTCGAGATCCTGGCCCGCTGCGTGGCGCTGGACGCGCTGACCGACGACCGGGGCTCGGTCGGCGGGGTCCTCGCCGGGCTGGTAGGCGAGGACGGGGAGCTGTGGACAGGCACGATCCGGGCCCGCGCGGTGGTACTCGCCACCGGCGGGTTCGGCCAGGCCTACGCGACGACGACCAGCCCGGCCGGGGTGACCGGCGACGGGCTGGCGCTGGCCGCCCGGGCCGGAGCCGAGCTGCGGGACCTCGAGTTCGTGCAGTTCCACCCGACCGTGCTGTGGCAGGAGTCGGCCGCGGGCCAGTGCCCGCTGCTCACCGAGGCGCTGCGCGGGGCGGGGGCGGTGCTGGTCGACGCGGCCGGGCGGCCGGTCATGGCCGGGCGGCACCCGCTGGGCGACCTGGCCCCCCGGGACGTGGTGTCCGCGGCTATGCAGCAGCGGATGGCCCGCGGGGACGGTCCCGCCGACCACCTGTGGCTGGACGCCACCGGGCTGGGCCGGGCCGTCCTGGAACGGGATTTCCCCACGGTGACCGCCTTGTGCCGGGCCCGGGGGATCGACCCGGTGGCCGAGCCGGTGCCGGTGGCGCCCGGCGCGCACTACGCCTGCGGCGGCATCCGGGCCGACATGGACGGGCGCACCTCGGTCCCTGGGCTGTACGCCGTGGGGGAGGCCGCGTCGACCGGCGTGCACGGCGCCAACCGGCTGGCCTCCAACTCGCTGACCGAGGCCCTGGTCACCGGACGCCGGGCCGGGGAACGGCTCGGCCGGGAGCTAACCGGGCCACGGGCAGGCACGCCCGGGCCGCTCACCGGCACGCCGCGGCCGCGCACCGGCTGGCGACTGCCACCGGAGGGCCAGGGCGTGGACCCGGCTTCGCGTCCTGTCCTGGCCGCGGCCATGTCCCGCGACGCCGGGGTCTTGCGTACCCGGGCTGGCCTGGAACGGCTCAGCCAGCTGCTGGAGCAGGTACCGCCGGCCGGGAACCGGCTGGACCTGGCCACGGTCGAGGCGACCAACCTGCAGACCGTCTCGGTTCTGGTCGTGGCGTCGGCGCTCGCTCGCGCCGAGAGCCGCGGCTGCCACCGGTGGCGGGACACGCCGCCGGTCAGCGCGGGCCAGCCGGGGCGCCATACCGTGCTGCGCGTGGAGGAGGGACGAGTGCGGGATACCCACTCCGTTCGGGATAGGGAAGAGCAGGGGGTCGGCGCGTGAGCCTGGATACGGCGGTGACCTGCCACCTGCGGGCGGCCGGGCTGGACCCGCAGGATACCGAGCGGGTGATCCGCGGCGCGCTGGCGGAGGACCTGCGCTACGGGCCCGACGTCACGTCGGCCGCGACGGCCGGGCCGGACGTGCGGGCCACGGCGGCCGTGGTGGCCCGGGAGCCCGGCGTGCTGGCCGGGCTGCCAGTCGCCCTGGCCGTACTGGACGCGGCCGGGGTCTGGCGGGTCGGCCGAGGCGCTGGCCGCGGACGGGGACCGGATCGGGGCGGGGACCGCGGTGCTGCGGATCAAGGCGCCGCTGCGGGAACTGCTCGGCGCCGAGCGGACCCTGCTCAACTTCCTCACCCACCTGTCCGGCATCGCCACCGCCACCCGGGCCTGGGCCGACGTGCTGGCCGGCACCGGGTGCGCGGTGCGCGACACCAGGAAGACGATCCCGGGACTGCGCCAGCTCGAGAAGTACGCGGTGCGCTGCGGCGGCGGGCTGAACCACCGGATGGGCCTCGGCGACGCCGCGCTGATCAAGGACAACCACGTGGCCGCGGCGGGCGGGGTGGCACCGGCGATCAAGGCCGTGCGCGCGGCCGCCCCTGACCTGCCCCTGGAGGTGGAGTGCGACGACCTGGACCAGGTCCGGGAGGCCCTCGAGGCGGGGGTCGAGCTCATCTTGCTGGACAATATGGGGCTGGCAGCGCTGCGCGCGGCCGTAGCGGTGGCCCGCGGCTACCCGTCGGTCAAGCTGGAGGCGAGTGGCGGCCTGCGCCTGGACCGGGCCAGGGAGGTAGCCGAGACCGGCGTCGATTTCGTCGCGGTCGGCGCGCTGACCCATTCCAGCCCGGCGCTGGATCTCGGCCTCGACCTGCTATGACTTCCCGTGCGGGTCGGAGGCGTTGAGGGTGGCGACGACCTGGTCGTAGTCGCCGCGGGCCTCGCCGTAGCGGAGGAACTTCACGCGTTCGACCTGGATCTCCTTCGCGTCGGGCTGGGCCGCGAGCAGGTCCGTGGCCTCGGTGATGAAGTCATCGAGCGGCATCGCGACCTCGCTGTCCTCCTGTCCGGGCAGCAGCCCGGTGCGCACCGACGGCGGCACCAGCTCGATGACCTGCACGCTGGTCCCGGCCAGCTGCAGCCGGATCGACTCGCTGAGCATGTGGATGGCGGCCTTGGACGCGTTGTAGCTGGGCGTGGCGGCCAGCGGCGTGAAGCCCAGGCCCGAGGAGACGGTGATGATCGTGGCGGCCGGCTGGGCCCGCAGGTGCTCGATGAACGTGGCGATGAGGCGGATCGGGCCGAGCAGGTTGGTGGTCACCACCTCCTCGGCCGAGGCGAGGAAGGAGTCGGGCTCGCGCCAGTCCTCGACCCGCATGATGCCCGCCATCGGGATCAGGACGTTGAGGTCCGGGTGCCGGGCCAGCACCTCCTTGGCGGCGGACGCGATGCTGGCCGGGTCGGCGGTGTCGATCTCGACGGTGTCCAGGCCGGGATGCTCGGCGGCGATCCGCTCGAGCTCGGCCGCCCGCCGGCCGCCGACGATGACCGTGTTGCCCCGGGCCTGGAGCTCGAGCGCGAGGGCGAGGCCGATGCCGCTGGTGGAACCGGGGATGAAGACGGTGTTTCCGGAGATGTTCATGGTTCCAGTCTGGGCGGAGCGAGGGCGGCGGGGGCAGAGAGCGGTTATCGGGGGATCGGCGATCCCTGGTTCGCGCTCAGGGCGGCGTATACCGTAACCAGCATGGACCGAGCGGCACTGGCGGGCTTCTTGCGGCATCGCCGGGAGGAGCTGCGGCCCGAGGACGTCGGGCTGCCCGCCGGGGCGCGGCGGCGGACCCGGGGCCTGCGCCGCGAGGAGGTCGCCGCGCTGGCGTCGATGTCCACGGACTACTACACCCGGCTGGAGCAGCAGCGCGGGCCGCAGCCGAGCGAGCAGATGCTGACCGCGCTGGCCCGGGCGCTGCGGCTGACCGGTGACCAGCGGGACTACCTGTTCCGGGTGGCCGGGCGGGGTGCCCCGGCCCGGGTACCGGCCGCCGCGCACGTCGCGCCGGCGCTGCTGCGGGTGCTCGACCGGCTCGACGACACCCCGGCACTGATCTTGTCCAACCTGGGCGAGACGCTGGTGCAGAACCGGATGGCGGAAGCCTTGTTCGGCGACAAATCCGAGTACACGGGGCTGGCCCGCAGCGAGATCTACCGCTGGTTCACCGTCCCGGCCGAACGGCTGCGCTACCCCGAGGACGACCGCGACCGGCAGAGCCGCGCCCAGGTGGCGAACCTGCGCGCCGCCTACGGGTCGATGGGCCCGAAGTCCCGGGCCGGGGAACTCGTGCGGGCGCTGCAGAAGGCCAGCCCGGAGTTCGCCGGGCTGTGGGAGCGGCACGAGGTGGCCAAGCGCTTCGAGGACCACAAGATCTTGCTGCACCCCGAGCTCGGCCCGATCGAGGTGGACTGCCAGGTGCTGTTCACCGAGGACCAGTCGCAGGCGCTGCTGGTGCTCACCGCGCCGCCGCGCAGCGAGGGCTACGAGAAGCTGCAGCTGCTGGCGGTGCTCGGGCCCGAGCGGTTCGCCCCGGCGCCCCGGTTATCCCCCGTTGGGGCTGAGCTGGTCGAGCCAGCCGTCGATGCTGCGGGCCAGGACCGGCATCGGGAGCGAGCCGTGGTCCAGGATGGCGGCGTGGAACTCGGGCAGCGCGAACGCCGGGCCCAGCCGCTGCCTGGCCTCCTCCCGGATCCGCAGGATCTCCAGCTTGCCGGTGAGGTAGGCCAGCGCCTGACCGGGCATCACCACGTACCGGTCGATCTCGTCGGCCAGGAACCCGCGCGGCATCGGGACGTGCTCGGCCATGAACTCCAGCGCCCGCTCCCGGCTCCAGCCGAACGCGTGCATGCCGGTGTCCACCACCAGCCGGACCGCCCGCATCAGCGACGCGGTGATCGAGCCGAGCAGGCTGCGGTCGTCGGCGTACAGGCCGATCTCCTCGCACAGCTGCTCCGCGTACAGGCCCCAGCCTTCGGAGAACACCGCCAGGCTGCGCTGGCGCTGCAGGTCGGGCAGGTCCTTCATCAGCTGGAGACGGGACAGCTGCAGGTGATGCCCGGGTACCGCCTCGTGGAAGGCGACCGCCTCGATGTCCCAGCCGGTCCCGGCGGTGGGCCGCAGCGTGTTGAACCAGAACGTACCGGGCCGCCCGCCGTCCAGCCGGGGCGCGGTGTAGTGCGGCGCCGCGCCGCTCGACGCGACCACCTCCGGCATCGGGGTCACCTGGCACGGCGGCGGCAGGGGAGCGGGGAAGATCTCGCCCGCCCGGGCCTCGGCCCGCTTCACCGCGCCCGCCGCCTGGCGCAGGGCCTCGGTGGCGGGCAGCTTCCCGGCCGAGTCCCGCAGCGCGGCGCGGACCGCCTCCAGGCTGGTCAGCCCGAGCCCTTTACCCAGCTCGGTGGCCCGGGCCTCGAGCGCCGCGATCTGGTCCAGGCCGGTCTGGTGCAGTTCGGCCGCGGTCAGCGGCAGCGTGGTGTAGACCCGGATCGACCGGGCGTAGTCCTCGTCGCCGCCGGGCAGGTAGGTCAGCCCGGCCTGCTCGGATGGCCGGGCGCGGGGGAGCAGATCGGTGACGATGTCCACCCACCGGCCCAGCGCCGGGCGCACCACGTCCTCGGCGATCGCCCGGCGTTCCTCCCGCCAGGCTTCCGTCCGGGCCCAGTCCGGCGGCGGTTCCGGGACCAGCACGGCGCCGATCTCGGGGGCCGCCAGGACTGCCTGGGCCCAGGTCAGGGCCTGCTCGGCCAGCGGGGCGACCGGTAGCCGTCCCTTGGCGGCGCCCTCCCGCAGCCGCTCGCCGACCTGGTCCATCCAGCCGCCACTGCGGCGCAGCCGGGTCAGGTAGGCCTCGGCCGCGGTCGTATCGGTCAGCACCGTCCGGGCGGCGATGGCCAGGAAGGTGGCCGGCCCCGCGTACTGCATGGCGGTGACCGTGTGGTCCTCACGCGCCGAGTCGATGACCTCCAGGTCCTGGAGGGCGGCCTGCCGGACGCAGCCCAGCGTGACCGCGTCGGCCAGGTTCACCTCGGGATCGGCGGCGAGCTCGTCCGCCTCCGCGATGAACCGGGCGGCTTCGGCCCGCCAGGCCTGCTGGCCCGCCGCGCTCTCGTCCGGGACCAGGTCGTCGTAGCCGGGGATGCCGTACATGGTGGCCGCGAACGGGTTCACGTCGAGCCAGCGGCGGTGGAAACGGTCGGCTAGGTCCCGGGCTGAGGTCATGGGTATAAGTTACGCACCCGCGGACATCGTCAGACGCGCACCTGCATCCGTCCCCGGTCGATGACCACGGTGCCGTCGTCCTTGGTCGTCTGGAACAGCGCGGTGTCGCTGCCGTCCTGCCGCCACACCGAGACGGTCAGCGCCTCGCCCGGCCACACGGGTCGGCTGAACCGGCCGGACATGGACCCGAACCGGGCCGGGTCCGAGTCGCAGAGCACGTGCAGCAGGGCACGGCCGGTAACCCCGTAGGTGCACAGGCCGTGCAGGATCGGCCGGTCGAAGCCGCCGCGGGCGGCGAACTTGGGGTCGACGTGCAGCGGGTTCCTGTCTCCGGACAGCCGGTAGACCAGTGCCTGCTCCGGCCGGGTCTGATAGGTCACCTGGTGGTCGGGCGCGCGGTCCGGCCGGTCCCACGCCGCGTCGCTGCCGCGCTCACCGCCGAAGCCGCCCTCGCCCCGGATGAACGCGCTGCTCCTGGTGGTCGCCAGCGGCTCTCCGGTGGCCGCGTCGACCGCCACGTTCTCGGTCACCACCAGGGCCCCCGAGCCCTTGTCGTAGATGCCGGTCACGGTCGAGGTGGTGCGGACGGTGCCCGCGACCGGCAGCGGCCGGTGCAGCTCGACGGCCTGCTCGGCGTGGACCAGCATGGCCCGGTCGAAGTCCCCGAGGCTGCCCGAGGTCCGGCCCTGCGCGATGAGCACCGCGTAGGTCGGCAGCACCTTCTGCTCGATGCCCTCGGAGTTCTCGGTGGTGAATTCGAGCTCGGCCAGCGGGTCGCCCAGGCCGGCGCCGACCCCGACCGCGTAGAGCAGGGCGTCCTTGCTGTCCCAGGACCGCTCCTGCGGCTCGCCGGGTACTCCCACGAGGCTGTGGTTAAGCGCCATGACTCCCCTTTTGGTCGGCCTCTTCATTCGCCGCGTCTTGTTCGCCGTTATGGCAAATTGTTAGAATAAAGTTCTAGAAAAGAATTGTCAGGGGACGGCCCTGGGAGTGTCAAGCGGGGTCGGCTGGCGGGTAACCAAAGCCGCTGGCAGGTAACCAGAGCCGAAGGAGTGACCGGCATGGGCATCCTGGACGGCAAGGTCGCGATCGTGACCGGCGCCAGCCGCGGCATCGGGGCGGAGATCGCCCGCCGGTTCGGCGAGGAGGGCGCCGCGGTGGCGGTCGTCGCCCGGACCACCGAGGCGGGCACGTCGCCGTTCCCCGGCACGATCGCCGAGACGGTCGGGCAGATCCGCGCGGCTGGCGGCACGGCCACCGCGATCCGCGCCGACCTGGCCAAGCCGGACGACCGGGAGCGCCTGGTGGCCGAGGCCACCGCCGCCCTCGGGACGCCGGACATCCTGGTCAGCAACGCGGCCGTCACGTACTTCACCCGGGTCGACGACTTCACCCCCAAGCGCTTCCAGCTGATGTTCGACGTCCAGGTCGAGGGCCCGTTCCACCTGGCCCAGCTGGTCACGCCGGGGATGCGGGCCAAGGGGCAGGGCTGGATCCTGAACATCTCCTCCGGCGCGGCCCGGCATCCCGTGCTGCCCCCGACGGGCTTCGCCACCCGCGGCGGCACGGTCTACGGCATGTGCAAGGCGGCGCTCGAGCGGTTCTCCACCGGCCTGGCGGCCGAGCTCTACGACAGCAACATCGCCGTGAACGCGCTGTCGCCGAACCAGGTCGTCCCCACCCCCGGCACCGTCTTCCACCACCTGACCACCGAGGACGACCCGAACGCGGAGCCGCCCGCGGTGATGGCCGAGGCCGCGCTGCAGCTGTGCAGCGCCGACCCCAGGACGCTGACCGGCCGGATCGCCTACTCCCAGGACCTGCTGGCCGAGCTGGCCCTGGAATGACCGCCCCTGGAAAGACCGGGCCGAACGAGTGGGTGCGCGTCGACTGCCACCTGCACACGGTCGCGTCCGGCGACGCCGTCCTGACCGTCGAGCAGCTCGCCGCTGGCGCCCGGGAGAACGGCCTGGACGTGGTGTGCGTCACCGACCACAACGAGACCGCGGCCGCGTTCGCGGCGGCCGGCCGGGACCTGGGCGTCCGCATCGTGGTCGGCGAGGAGATCAGGACCCCGGACGGCGACGTGATCGGGCTGTTCCTGACCGAGCGGATCCCCTACGTGCTGCCGCTGGCCGAGGTCGTGGCGCGGATCCGGGCCCAGGGCGGCCTGGTCTACGTGCCGCACCCGTTCGACCTCCAGCGCTCGAGCCTGGGCGCGGTGCTGCCCGGGCTGTGCGAGCGGGGCGACGTGGACGTCATCGAGGTGTTCAACGCCAAGGTCGCCGACCAGGCGCTGAACGACCAGGCGGCCGCGCTGGCCGCGGCCTACGGCCTGCCCGGCGGGGCGGGCTCGGACGCGCACGACCCGGCCGGCGTGGGCGCGGCCTACCTGGAGATGCCCGCCTTCGACGGCCCGGACGGCTTCCTGGCCGCGCTGCCGCGGGCCACGATCACCGGCGAGTACCGCCCGCACGCCGTGCGCTACCCGCGCCGTGCGCCCGCCTTACAGGCCGATGCGGGTGGCCAGGCGCTCGCGGTGGTAGGCGGCGTCGCCCAGGTACAGCTCGCTCGACTTGGCCCGCTTGAAGTACAGGTGGGCGTCGTGCTCCCAGGTGAAGCCGATGCCGCCGTGGATCTGGATGTTCTCCGCGGCCACGTGGAAGTAGGTCTCCGAGGCGTACGCCTTGGCCAGCGAGGCCAGCACCGGGATCTCGGCCGAGCCCTCGGCCACCGCGGCGGCCGCGTAGCCGACCGCCGAGCGCAGCGATTCGACCTCGAGCAGCAGGTCGGCGCAGCGGTGCTTGATGGTCTGGAAGCTGCCGATGGGCCGGCCGAACTGGTGCCGCAGCTTGGCGTAGTCCACCGCCATGTCCAGCGCCCGCTGCGCCCCGCCGAGTTGCTCGGCCGCCAGCGCGATGGCGGCCACGTCCAGAACCCGGTCCAGGATCGCGGCGGCGTCGCCGGGCGAGCCGATCAGCCGCGCGGGCGTCCCGGCGAACTCCAGCCGGGCCAGCTTCCTGGTCTGGTCCAGCGTCGGCAGCGTGGTCCGGCTGAGCCCGTCGGCATCGGCTTCGACGGCGAACAGCGACAGGCCCGCGTCGGTGGCCGCGACCACCAGGATCAGGCCGGCCGTGGCGCCGTCGAGGACGAAGCTCTTGTGCCCGTCCAGCTGCCAGACGTCGCCCTCCTTGGTCGCCGCCAGCCTGATCGCGCTGGGATCCCAGGAGCCGTCGTCCTCGGTGAAGGCCAGCGTGGCGATGGTCTCGCCGGACGCGATGTCGGGCAGGAGGCCACGCCGGGCGTCCTCGTCCGGGCTGGCCAGCAAGGCGGTGGCCGCCAGCACGGCGCTGGCCAGGTAAGGCCCGCCGTACAGCGCGGCCCCGAACTCCTCCAGCACGATCGCCTGCTCGGCGAAGGTGAAGCCGGCCCCGCCGTAGCTTTCCGGGATGGCCAGGCCCTGCAGGCCGAGCTGCGCGCCCGCCTGCTCCCAGACGCCCTGGTCCAGGCCGTCCTCGGTATCCATGAGCTCGCGGACCCGGGTCAGCGGGGCCCGGTCCGCCAGGAAGCGCCTGACCGAGGCGCGCAGCTCGTCCTGCTCCGCACTGACACCCAGCATCATGGGCTTTGCTCCGTTCCATCCGTGACCACGAGGACGTCGAGCGCCTCGACCTGATCTCCGTTCACCCACAGCGGGTTGACTTCCAGCGCCCGCAGCGTGCCGTCCAGCGACAGGGCGACCTCGCCCAGCCCGGCGATGGCCGCGGCCACCGCGTCCAGGTCGGCGGGCCGGGTGCCGCGGGCTCCCTGCAGCAGCGGCAGGCCGCGCAGCTCGCCGAGCATGCGCTTGACCTCGGCCGCGTCGACCGGCAGCAGCCGCAGGCTGGTGTCGCGCAGCAGCTCGACCCAGATCCCGCCCAGGCCGACCGCCAGCACCGGGCCGAAGGTGGGGTCGACGGTGACGCCGGCCAGCAGTTCCGCCCCGCCGGTGCGCATCGGCGTCACCAGGACCCCGTCGACCTGGGCGTCCGGCACGGCCGTCGCCCGCGGCGCGGACCTTGTCGTAGCCGGCCCGCACCTCGGCCTCCGAGCTCAGCCCGAGCGCCACCCCGCCGATGTCCGACTTGTGGGTGATCTGCGCCGAGCAGATCTTCAGCGCCACCGGCAGCCCGACCCGCCGGGCGATCTCCACCGCCTCGTCGGCCGAGCCCGCCAGCCCGCCCGGCACCACCGGGACGCGCCCGGCCAGCAGCCGCCGCGCCGCGTCCTCGGACCAGGGCCCGGCGGCCTGGCCGGTGCCGGTGCCGGTGCCGGGCCCGGCGGTCCGCGGCGCCATGGTCCGGACCCGCCCGCGGTTCTCGGTCCAGCGCAGCATGTGACCCAGCGCGGTCATCCCCAGGTCGAGGCCGCTCAGCATGTTCAGCCCGTGCCTGGTCAGCAGGCCCCGGCCGTAGGCGCTGATGTCCACGCAGGTGGTCGCGGCCGGGATGACCGGGATGGGGGCCGACGCCATCCGCCCGGCCAGCCACTCCACCCGGGTCTCCAGGGCGCTGGCCATGGTCTCGTCCGGCGGCCTGACCTCGGGCAGCGCCACCCCGCAGAACAGGACGAAGTCCAGGTTCGGGTCCTGCACCGCGAGGTCGAGCGCGTGGTCCACGGCGGTCAGCGGGCCGGTCCGCCCGGACAGGTTGGCCAGCGTGCCGAAGCCGGTGACGTCGAGCGGGTTCTGCGCGCTGGCGAACGAGGGGATGAGCTCGCTGATGGCCGCCGCCGTCTGGTCCGCGAACAGGGGGATCTCCAGGCCCTGGGCGCTGGCCGCGTCGGCGATGATGTCGTTCGAGCCGCCGGACAAGGTCAGCACGCCCATCCGCAGGCCGGCCGGGAGGCGGTTGTAGCCCAGCGCCGCCCCGGTCGTCAGCAGTTCCTCCAGGCTGGTGACCCGGATGATGTTGAGCTGGCGCAGCACCGCGTCGACCACCGCGTCGTCCCCGGCCACCGAGCCGGTGTGGGCCAGCGCGGCCTGCTGGCCGGCCGGGCTCGAGCCGACCTTCAGCGCGACGATCGGCTTGCCCGCCCGGTCCGCCTTGGCCGCCACCGCGGCGAACGCCACCGGGTCGCCGATCTCCTCCAGGAACAGGCAGATCACCTTGGTCGCCTCGTCCTCGACCAGGTAGTCGAGCACGTCGGCGGTCTTCATCATGGCCTCGTTGCCCATCGAGGTGAGCACGCTCAGCCCGATGGCGTGCGCCTTGGCGAAGGCCAGCACCACGCTGGCCAGGGCGCCGCTCTGCAGGGCCACCCCGACCGGGCCGGCCGTCAGCGGAGCCGGCAACGTCAGGGCATAAGGCGCCGAACGGGTGTGCGCATTGATGAATCCCAGGCAGTTCGGGCCCAGGATGGTGATGTCGTTGGCCACGGCGCGGGCGACGAGTGCGTCCTCGAGCGCCCGGCCCTGCGGTCCGACTTCGCGGTAACCGGAGGCAAGGACCACCCCGTTCGGTATTCCGGTTTCGCCCATGTCGTCCAGGATGCCCTCGACCGCCTGTAGGGGCGCCAGGATGAAGGCCAGGTCGGCCGGCTCGGGCAGGTCGCGCAGGTTCCGCACCACCGGCAGGCCGAACGCGCTGGTGGCGCGCGGGATGGACGGCGGTCAGCGGGCCACCGAAGCCGGTCGTGGCGCAGCTCGCCACGATGAGCCGGGCCCAGCCGGAGTTGTCGGACGCGCCGACCAGCGCGATGCTCTTCGGGGCGAAGAATTCGCGCAGTCGCTCGGTGGTGACCAGCTCGCGCGCGGCCTCGGTCATGACCGGCGCGGACCCCCTGACTCCTTGGCCCGTGGTTCCTTGGGCAGCCCAAGCGCCCGTTCGCCGATGATGTTGCGCTGGATCTCGCTGGTCCCGGAGTAGATCGTGCCGGCCCGGCTGCTCAGGAACACGCTCTGCCAGTTGCTGACCGGGTAGTCGTCGCCGTCCGGCCGGAGCAGCCCGTCGGTGCCCTCGATGTCGATCGCGATCTCGCCCAGGAGCTTGTGGTACTCGCTCCAGAACAGCTTGGCTACCGACGCCTCCGGGCCCGGCGGCTTGCCCGCCGCCACCTGCGCCAGCGTGCGCAGGCCGCTGAACCGCATCAGCTCGACCTGGGTGTAGGCCCAGGCCAGCCGCTGGCGGACCAGCGGGTCGGTGTCCTTGCCGCGCTTGCGGGCGGTCTCGACCAGGTCCCAGAACTCCCGCTCGTAGCCGAGGTGGGCCACCGTGGCCCGGCCGCCGCGCTCGTGCCCGAGCGTGGTCATGGCGACCTTCCAGCCGTTGTTCAGGCCGCCGATGATGTTGAACAGCGGGGCCCGCACCCCGTCCAGGAAGTCCTCGAAGAACTCCGCCGCGCCCGACATCTGCTTGATCGGCCGGTACTGCACCCCGGGGCCGGTGAAGTCGATCAGCACGTAGGACAGCCCGGCGTGCTTGTCCACGTCCGGGTCGGTCCGGCAGAGCAGGAACATCATGGTGGCCCGGGAGGCGCCCGAGGTCCACACCTTCTGGCCGCTGATGACGATCTCGTCACCGTCGACCACGCCCTTGGTCTCCACTGCGGCCAGGTCCGAGCCGTGGCCGGGCTCGGAGAAGCCCTGGCAGTAGCTGTCCTCGCCGGAGATGATCCGCGGCAGGAAGTGGGCCTTCTGCTCCTGGCGTGCCGTGCACGATGATCGAGGGCCCGACCAGCCACTCGCCCATGCCGCGGGCCACCCGGGGCACCCCGGCCCGGTAGAACTCCTCGTTGAGCACGGCGGTGCGCACCGCGTCCATGCCCTGGCCGCCGTACTCCTGCGGCCATCCCGGGCAGATCAGCCGCTGCTCGGCCAGCTTGGCCTCCCACGCGGTGTACGCGGGGTCGGCCTGGGCCTTGATCAGCTCGGCGCCGCGGCGGCCGCCCGCGGTGAGCGGCATGTTCCAGTCGGCCAGCCCGGCCAGCCCCTCCGGCGCCTCGCTGGCGATCCACTCCCGCAGCTCGGCGCGGAACTGCGCGACCTCGGGGCCGAGGTCGAGCTCCGCGGACAGTTCTGGCATTTCCGCCGCCTCCTGCCGATCCAATCTTAGAATTACGTTCTAGATCGGATCAAAACCCGCCGGCCTGCCCTTGTGTCAACCCCTGCGCAAGGCTAAGGGGCTCCGGAGGCGAGTCGGATGGTAGGGCCCGCCGGTCATGAGCAAGCGGACATATTCGATCACGGCGTCGATCACCTGGGTAGCCTGCCGGCGTGTTTTCGCCGCGGCCACCTCCCGGCCGCCCTCGCCGATCATCGAGGTCAAGATGGTGACGTAGAGCCGGTCGGACGAGGTGTCGGACAGGCGCAGCAGCACGTCGTTCTGGCTGAGCCACTCCCGGCCGCGGCGCCGCTGCATCACCTCGAAGCCGGGCGGCCCGTCACCCGCGTAGAACAGCGCGGCCAGGTCGCGGCACTGCCAGCAGCTCTCCAGGTAGGCCCGGGCGCCCGCGGAGAACAGCTCGAACTTCTCGGTCACGCCGGTCTTCCTGGCCCGCGCGACCGCCTCGCTCGCGGCCGTCTCCTGGGCCTGCTGGTAGTCCTGCCACAGCGCGATGAACAGCTCGCTCTTGCCGCCGAAGTGGTGGTACAGGCTGCCCACGCTGGATCCGGCCCGCTCCACCACGTCGGCGATGCTGGCGTCGGCGAAGCCCTGCTCGGTGAACACCGCGCGGGCCGCGTCGAGCAGCGCCCGCTGGGTGCCCGCCGTCCTGGCCCACTGCCAGGAGCCGGCCGGGCTCTTACCGCGGGGCTGCCGTTCTGCTGGTTCCACCGGTGATCCACCCTTGCTTGACAGGGGCCGGGGCCCTCCTGAAGTCTAATTCCAGAAGAAGATTCCAGTAAATGCAACCCGGCTGCGGCCGGCGAGGGGAGCTGGCATGGCACGTCTGGACGGGCGGGTCGCGATCGTCACCGGAGCCGGCCGGGGTATCGGCCGGTCGGTATCCATGCTGCTGGCCCGCGAGGGCGCCTCGGTCGTAGTCAACGACCTCGGCGCGTCGGTGGACGGCTCGGGGCAGGACACCGGGCCCGCGCACGACGTAGTGGCCGAGATCGCCGAGGCCGGCGGGAAGGCGATCGCCAACGGCGCCGACATCTCCGACTTCGCCGCCGCCGAGAACCTGATCGAGTCCGCCATCGAGCAGTTCGGCCGGCTCGACATCCTGGTCAACGTGGCCGGCATCCTGCGCGACCGGATGGTCTTCAACATGACCGAGCAGGAGTGGGACGACGTCATCCGGGTGCACCTGAAGGGCACCTTCAACACCACCAGGTTCGCGTCGGCGCACTGGCGGTCGCTGCGCGAGGAGGCCGCGCAGAACCGCATCATCAACTTCACCTCGGTCTCCGGCCTGCACGGCGCGCCCGGCCAGCCGAACTACGCGGCCGCCAAGATGGGCATCGTCGGGCTCACCTACTCCTCGGCCCACTCGCTGGCCAAGTACGGCGTCACCGTCAACGCCATCTCGCCGGGCGCGGCCACCCGGATGACCGCGTCGATCCCGACCGACCGCCGCCGGACCCGGCTGGACGAGGACGAGTGGTCCCCGGACAACGTGGCCCCGATCGTGGCCTACCTGGCCAGTCGGAGCGGTCCGGCTGGATCACCGGCCGGGTCATCCACTCCTCCGGCTACGAGGTCTCCCTGTACAACAACCCCGAGCCGGTGAGCCGCCTGATCGGCCGCGGCCCGTGGGACGCCGACGAGCTAGCGGAGCAGGTGGAACGCTCGTTCGGCCCGATCGTCGGCCGCTAGGGGTAGCGGGCCGGGACGGTGCCGATGACGGCGACGGACTCGACGAAGAAGTAGATGCCCTTGAAGAACTCGAGGAGGTCACCCTCCTCGAGGAGCATCTTGCGGTACATGACCGTGCGCTGCGCGTCGTAGCCGTCGTGCAGCGCCTTCCAGTCCTGGTAATCCATGCCGAGCACATAGTTGGCCATGGAGGAGGGTGGGGAGGCGGGCGGGAGGTCGTCCGGGCCGATGATCCGGGCGTCGGTGACCTTGCCGTCACCCCACTGCACGTAGAGGTATGACGTCTTTCCGGATTCCGGCAGGTTGCGGCAGCCCAGCGCCCAGGACGCCGGGTACATGCTCTTGAGGAAGTCGAAGAAATCCCAGTATTCCTGGAGCTTGCTGGCCCGGGCCGCCTCGTCGGGGCCGGCGGTCAGCGCGTCCTTGACCGCGTCGGCCCATCCCTTGGTGAAGAACTCGGGTGCGGTCATGGCTCAGCCGCCTGCCAGCACCGGCTGGACCTTTTCCAGCAGGTCCTCGAGGTCGGGCGAGAGCCCGATGCCGACGTCGTTCAGCTTGCGCCGCAGCTGCTGGAAGAACAGCACCCGCACCTCTTCGTCGGTCCAGCCCAGCGGTTCGTAGTAGACCCGCCGGCTGACCACCCCGGAGACCGACAAGATGGTGCGCAGGGTGTCGTGGATCTCGTCGATCATCGTGGGGTCCTTGCGCACCGCGTCCTGCAGGTAGCGCATGCCGCCCTGGACGTGCCGGGACTCGTCCCGGCAGGTGGCGGTGAAGCCGGTGTAGTACGCGGGCAGGAACCCGCGCCAGCGGGCGTAGGACAGCGTCACCTTCATCACCGAAAGGGCGAGGACGCCCTCGATCCACAGGAAGTAGTTCGTTCCGTAGCGGATACGGGCCCGCTCGTCGTACGGGTTCTGCCGCAGCTCTTCCGCCTGGTAGGCGAGCAGCCCGAACGGCGCGACGAACGTCTCCGACACCCACGGGAACGACGCGTCGAGGATGTCCATGATGGACTCGCCCTTGAGCCCGACCACCTCGCGGTAGAACCGGTCGAAGAAGACGGTGTGCCGGGCCTCGTCCTCGATCTGCGCCGCGATGTGGAGCTTCTCCTCCTCGCTGGCGCCGATCATGAACACCGGCAGCTCGATCTCGACCTGCCGCTCGCCGTGGTGGAAGCCGGACGCGACGGCGATGAACGACTGCCGCTCGGCCTCGGTCATCTTCTCTTCCCAGTCGATCTTGTCCTGGGTGAAGTCGAGGTCGTAGACGTCCCAGCGCTGCTTGAGGTACTTGCGGTACAGCGTGGTGAAGTCCGGCAGCGACCGCAGGTCCTTGTGGACGTACTCGATGACGTCGTCGATGTCGACGTTCAGCACGGCCTGCAGCTCGGAGTCCTCGATCTCGCGCACCTGCTCGTCGCTCAGCGCGCGGGGGCCTTCCCGGAGAACCGCGGTCGGGCTCTTGCGTTCGGTCATGCCGGGCCTCTTTTGCCGTAGCTAATACTAGAAACCGATTCTGGTACCTATTCGACCCGGTTCCTCCGCGGCCGTCAAGATCTCGCCGTGAGGCCATGGCCGCCAGCCGGGGACCACCGCAGAGTCACATCGTGGTGGCTGGGACCACCACAGGATCACATCGCGATGGTCATCCCGGGCCAGCGCCGCGCATCCAGGCCTCTTTACAGTCCAGATATTAGAATTTTATTCTAAAAGTAGGGAAGTCCTTAGGTGAGAGGTGGCTCGTGGGCGTGCGCATCGGGATCACGGCCGGGACGGCGGAATGGGCAGCACCGGCAGCGCGGGCGCGAGCAGCGGGACACCCGGAGGCGCTTCGCCGAGAGCACCGCCGAGCTGGCCGACTACGAGAAGGCCGGCGTCGAGCTGATCACCGTGCCCGAGCTGTACGGCTTCGACGCGGTGAGCCGCCTCGGCTATGTCGCTGCCAGGACCAGCCGCGCGCACATCGCGTCCGGGATCCTGCAGCTCTACACGCGCACCCCCGCGCTGCTGGCGATGACCGCGGCCAGCCTGGACGACCTGTCCGACGGCCGCTTCGAGCTCGGCATCGGCACCTCGGGGCCGCAGGTCATCGAGGGCTTCCACGGCGTGCCGTTCGACGCGCCGATCGGCCGGACCCGGGAGGCGATCGAGATCTGCCGCCAGGTCTGGCGGCGCGAGCCGCTGACCTACAGCGGGCGCCACTACACGGTGCCGCTGCCGCCCGGCGAAGGCACCGGTCTGGGCAAGCCGCTGAAGCTGGTCGACCACCCGGTCAGGGACCGCATCCCGATCACGATCGCTGCGATCGGCCCGCAGAACGTCAGCGCTCGCCGCCGAGCTGGCCAACGGCTGGCAGCCGCCCTTCTACGTCCCGGAGAAGGCGGCCGACGTGTGGGGCGGCCCGCTGCGCGAGGGCGGCGGCCGCCGCGATCCCGCGCTCGGGCCGCTCGACGTGCACATCGGCGTCGCGCTGGCCATCGGCGACGACGTCCACCACCTGCACGACCTGACCCGGCCGGGCCGCGCGCTGTACATCGGCGGGATGGGGGCCCGCGGCCGCAACTTCTACAACGACCTGGCCAGCCGGTTCGGCTATCCCGAGGCGGCCAAGCAGATCCAGGACCTCTACCTGGCCGGCCAGAAGAAGGAAGCCGAGGCCGCCGTCCCCGAGGATCTCCTGGTCAAGACGTCCCTGATCGGGCCGGAAGGGCACGTGCGCGACCGGCTGAGCGCCCTGGCCGCCGCCGGTGTCACCACCCTCACCGTCCGGCCGATGGCTCCCGACCACGCCGGCCGCCTGCGCCTGGTCGAACGCCTGCGCACCCTCGCCGGCGAACTATGAGCGCGGCGAACTAGACGGGCCGGGCTAGGATCGCGGCGAGCGCCCCAGCACCAGGACGCCGGACGTAGCGAACATGCCGCCGTTGCCCAGTACCACGCTGACCTGCGGTGCGTCGATCTGCGCGGCCGCCTCGCCGCGCAGTTGCCGCACGCCCTCCTGGATGGCGAACATCCCGTACATCCCGGTGTGGGTATAGGACAGGCCACCGCCGTTGGTGTTCAGCGGCAGCGACCCGCCCGGCTCGGTGTTGCCGTCCGCGATGAACGGCCCGGCCTCGCCCTTGGCCACGAAGCCGAGCGCCTCGAGCCCGTAGATGGGCACGTGGGCGAACGCGTCGTAGATCATCAGGTGGTCCACGTCGGCCACGCCGATGCCCGCCTCGGCGAAGGCCGCCCGCCCGGCCAGCCGGAACGCCTGGGATTCGGTGAAGTCCACCATCTGCGAGATCATCGGCGTCTCCGACGACTCACCCGTCCCCAGCACGTGGACCGCTGGCTTGGGGAACTCCCCGGCTCGGTCGGCCGACGTCACCACCAGAGCACCGCCCCCATCGGTCACCAGGCAGCATTCCAGCAGGTGGAACGGGTACGCGACCATCCGCGAGGCCAGCACGTCCTCGACCGTGATCGGGTCGCGGAAGGCCGCACGCGGGTTCTTGGCCGCCCACCGCCGCTGGGCCACCGCCACGTAGGCCAGCTGCTCGTGGGTCAGCCCGTACTCCTTCATGTAGCGGAGCAGCGGAATAGTGAACGTGGTCGTGGGGCCGAACGTCCCGTACGGCGCCTCGAACTGGCCCAGCGGAGAGGAAGCGTCCATCCGCCATCGCGAGGCACCCACCCGGGACCGGCCCGACTCCCCGTGGGTGATCAGGACCGTCCGGGCGTACCCGGCCCGGATGGCCGCGACCGCGTGCCGCACGTGCAGCAGGAACGAGGTGCCGCCGACGCCGGTCCCGTCGATCCAGTCCGGGGTGATACCCAGGGCGTGCGCTACCTGGACCGGGCCCGGCGAGGCGACCGTGGCGATGCCGTCGATGTCGCGCAGCGACAGGCCCGCGTCGGTGACCGCGTTCAGCGCGCCCTCGATATGCAGCTGCAGGGTGGAGTGGTCGGGCAGCTTGCCCAGCCGGTCGGTCTCGGCCGCGCCCGCGATAATGACGCCAGCTCGTACTGCCGGCTCATCAGCTCTCCTCCGGACCGAACACCGGCAGGCTGACATCGCCCCGCGGCTCGAACCTGACTCGCAGGGGCATGTCGAGCTCCAGCGCTTCCGGGGTGGCGGGCAGCCCGGTGATGTTCGTCATCATCCGCGGTCCCTCTTCCAGCTCGACGACGGCGATGGCGTACGGCGTATCGTCCTCGAAGCCGGGGGCCGGCCGGTGGTTGATCACGTAGGAGTACAGGGTGGCCCGGCCGCTGGCGGTGAACCAGCGGACGTTCTGCGAGCCGCAGGCCGGGCAGACCGGACGCGGGTAGAAATAGGGCCGCCCGCAGTCGTCACAGCGCTGGATGCGCAGTTCGCCCGCGGCACAGCCGTCCCAGAACGGCTGCGTTTCCGGGGTCGGCACCGGGACCGGCTTGGCCGCCACGCTCACTCTCCCGCCATTACCAGAATGATTTTCTGGAATTACCCTCTAAGGCGGATGGCTGCCCTGTCAAGAGACGCGCGGTCACGAGACGCCCGGTCAGGGCGGCCGGACGCGGCTGCTAGCGTGCGGCGGCGGCCCCGGCCGGATAGGCGGGAAACAGCGGCTGCCAGGCGTACCCGCCGAGGTTCGATCGCCGGCACACGTACACCTCGCCCCGGGCGGGCCACTGGCCCATCTCCGTCTCGCTGGGCACTACGCCGGGGACCGGTACCCGGCGCACCTCACCCCAGCCCGCGTGGCTGGTGTCGGCCAGGACCGTCTCCACCATCCAGCGGGCCGTCGACGGTTCGTCGGTGATCCCGGTAGCGACCATGGCGTCGGTGCTCAGCTCGGAGAAAACCACCCATTGGACAGCGATACTCAACGGCTCCCACTCCCCACCCTCAGCCGGCCCGACCGGTCCGGTGTCCGTCAGCCTAGACCGGACGGTCACTCTCGGCTAGCACTCTGATGCCATACGTGTCCGTCGGATGGCCATATGTGTCGGCCGCGCTACATTTCGCGGGCGGCCGGCCAGGGCGGGCCGGACCGAGCGGCCCGGGCGGTCAGGGCGGCCCCGTCCGTAGCGGTCCCCGCCGCAGCCGCCGCCGGCCGTCGCGGCGTCACTAGGGACCAAACGGGCTAGGCCCCCCGTATCGGACCCGTTCGTGTCCTCTTTCCCGGCCGCCGGCCCGGGCCATGCCCGACCGGTCCGGGGAATTCCCTGAATACGCGCGGAAACGCGGCCACCCCTTCCGGCCGACACCAGAATTCGTCCGGTAACGTGTGCGCTGAGAAACGAAACTCCTTAGCTTTAAGGCTCCGTTATCAGATCTCGCTCGGGGTGAGCGCGGAGGGTGCTTGTTCCCTCGCCGTCCGGGTGCCTCGGCAGCGTATGGTTCACGGCCGTGTCCTGCCGGTTGTTTCCGGTGTGGCGGCACGCGTCCGGAGCCTTGGTTGTCTACGCTGGTACACCAAAAAAACTGGTGAGAGGAAAGAAACACCGTGGCTCAGAAGATACAGACTGTGTTCGTCGATGACCTCGACGGAAGTGAAGCCGAAGGGACGGTCCGTTTCGGGCTGGACGGCTCCGAGTACGAGATCGACCTGAACGCCGATCACGCCCAGGCGCTGCGTGAGGCGCTCGCGCCCTACGTCAGCGCGGCCCGGCGGGCCGGCGGCGGGACCACCCGGCGGCCCGCCCGGGCGGTGCGGCGCGCCCCGGCCACCGGGCTGAACACCACCGAAGTCCGCGAGTGGGCTAAGGCCCAGGGCATTGACGTAAAGGACCGCGGCCGGGTGCCCGCCGAACTGGTGGTCAAGTTCAAGGCGGCCACCGGAAAATAACGTAGCGGCGCATGCGCGAGCGGATCGTGCGCCCGGGGTCAGCGTGCCCGGGCGCACCGCGAATGCGCCGGTAAAGACGCACTCACAAATCAGTCACTTCCCGTCAACAGGAACCGCCCTAGCATCAGCCAACGGAGCGGGCGGTTATTCCTGAGGCCGTGCCACTAGGGCGCACGGCCACGATCCCGGCTGGGATTTGATGAGAGGACGACGACGCGTACTCGCAGCTTCTTGGCGCGGTGGCTTTTCGGGGTAACGATCTTGGCGGTATCGGTCTTGGTTGCACCGGTCTTTCGCCCGCTAGCCGGTGGACTGGTACCACGAACCCGCAGCCCACGTACTCGGGGACGTTCTCGCGGAACTGCCGTCGAGCGCTGGCTCCGGCAGTCGCTGCTCGCCTAGCCGCCCGCGACCTTGAGTACCGAGGGGGAGACCGGCGTGTCGGCGGGTACCCACGCGGAGGTCTGCGGAGTTCCGTAGCCGCTGGTGATGGGCAAGATCCCGGTCCACAGGCCGGGTTCGGCGTCGCCCGGTTCCGGTTCGCCGGGGCCCGCGTCACGGATCTTGACCGTCCACTGGCCCGCGGTGATGTCCATCGCCAGCGCGGTGGTGGCCGCCAGCTGCTTCTTGGTGTGGAACGGCACCTCGGCCGAGCGGCCCGGCGTCAGGCACTCGGAGATCTGGGTCAGCGCCTGCGCGGCCTCGTCCCCACTGAGCGCGATCAGGCGGCCGTGCACCACCGCCGAGCGGTAGTTGGCGCTCGAGTCGAACAGCGTGTGCGCGTAGACCCAGGCGTCGATGTGCATCACGCACAGCGCGGCCGGGGCACCGGCCGCCACGTGCCGCAGGGCGCCCGCGCCCACCGAGCCGTGCAGCAGGACCCGGTCGCCCGCCCGGCCGTAGAGCATCGGCACCACCCACGGCTTGCCGTCAGCCACCGTGCTGAGCGTCCCGACGTGGGGTCCGGCGTCGAGGACCGCGTCCAGGTCCGCGCGGTCGGACCGGGAGCGCTCCCGGTGCCGGTTGATCTGGTTCGGTCGTAGCGTCATGATCACTACCTTGCGTGATGAGCAGGGGCGGAGGCCAGACCGGTATCCGCCGTACCGGCCGGCCAGAATAGAACCGTCAGGGATCCGGCGCCACCGGGCGGAACGGCTCTCCCATGCGTGTACTCCCTTACCAGCGGGGCTGCTTGCGTTCGTAGCCAGGGTCGATGCGCTGCATGTAGCCGGTGTCGTCGCGCCGGCGCAGGCCGCTCGCCAGGTACTGCTCGTGCAGCCGGGCCAGCGCGTCCCGGTCGAGTTCCACCCCGAGGCCGGGCCCGTCCGGGACCCGGACCGCGCCGTGCGCGAAGACCAGCGGCTCACCCCGGATCACGTCCTCGCTCTTCCACGGCCAGTGGGTGTCACACGCGTAGCTGAGGTTCGGGGTGGCGGCGGCCAGGTGGACCATCGCGGCCAGGCTGATGCCCAGGTGCGAGTTGGAGTGCATGGACAGACCCAGCCCGAACGTCTCGCAGATCCCGGCCAGCAGCCGGGACCGGCGCAGGCCGCCCCAGTAGTGGTGGTCGGACAGCACCACCTGGACCGCGTCCGCCGCGATGGCCGGGGGCAGGTGCTCGAAGGCCACCACGCACATGTTGGTGGCCAGCGGCATCGGCGCGGCCCGCGCCACCTCCGCCATGCCGTCGATGCCCGGCGCCGGGTCCTCGAGGTACTCCAGCACGCCGTCCAGGGCGCGGGCGACCTTGATCGAGGTCGCGGGGGTCCACGCGGCGTTCGGGTCGAGCCGCAGCGGATGATCGGGGAAGGCGCGGCGCAGCGCGCGGATCGCCTCGGCTTCCTGGGCCGGCGGGAACACCCCGCCTTTCAGCTTGAGCGCGGTGAACCCGTATCCGTCCACCATCCGCTGGGCCTGCGCCACGATGGAGTCGGGGTCGAGCGCCGCGCCCCAGCCGTCCGGTTCGGCGCCCGGGTGCGCGGCCCACTTGTAGAACAGGTAGGCCGAAAACGGCACCTCATCCCGCACCGCGCCGCCGAGCAGGTCCGCGACCGGCCGCCCGGCCGCCCGCCCCTGGATGTCGAGGCAGGCCACCTCGAACGGGGAGAACACCCGGTCGGTGGCCGCGCTGTGCCCGATGAGACCCGACGCGATGGTCGTCTCGGGCGCCGCGACGGCCTGGACGCGGCGGTAGATCTCCTCGGTGTGGTAGACGTCGGCGCCCTCGATGGCGGCGGCCGCGGCGCGCAGCGCGTCCAGGTGCCCTTCGTCCGCGTAGGTCTCGCCGAGGCCGGTCAGCCCCTCGTCGGTCGCGACCTCGATGACCGCCCGCAGCGCGAACGGCTCGTGCACGCCGACCGAATTCAGCAGCGGCGGATCGGCGAACGCGACCGGCGTGATCGTGATCCGGGAGATCCGCATCGGGCTAGGACCAGGGAGTGACGGGACGGGCGCGGCGCTCGCCGTCCAGGCGGACGTCGATCCGCTCGTCGAAGAAGGCGATCAGGTCGCGGACCTGGACGGCGTCGTGCCGCGGGTCGGTGTAGGTCCAGGCGATGTCCGGGACGAGCTCACCGCCGACCGGCACCGAGAAGTAGGACGCCTGGCCCTTGTAGGCGCACCAGGTCTTCGTGTCGCTGGGGATCAGCTCGGCGGTCACGTCCGCGCGCGGGAGGTAGTAGCGGGTGGGCAGCATGGTCTCGAACAGCAGGGCCGGCCGGGAGCTGTCCGCCAGCACCTCGCCGTCGAGTTCCAGCTGGACCTGGCGCGAGCTGGGCAGTACGTCGATGCGGTGGAACGGGTCCCGCGGGTGACCCACGTTGAGCTCGTCTTCCTCGTACCAGGCGTCGAAGGCGCCGAAGTCCAGGATCACCATCCCGGCCAGGGCCTTGTCGGCCGGGCGGAAGCCCGCGCCCGGTCGCTGCTGGCCGGCCGCGACCAGGTCGGTGACCTCGCCGTCGGTGCTGTGCACGGCGAACGGGATCCTCGGGTCGAGGACCGGCCGCGCGGTCACGTCGGGCATCGCCGCGCCCACGTCCTCGCCGGGGCCAGCCTCAGCGGGGCCCGCGAGCACCAGGTCCCCGCGCACATCGGCGGCCGGCACCGCGTAGGACGGCACCACCCGCCGCGGTTCCCAGACCAGCAGGGCCCGGGTGCTGTCGACGACCGTATCGCCGCCCAGCACCGCGCGGATCCGCTTGGCGGTGGGCTCGTAGCGCAGTTCGCCGAAGCCGTTGGACAGCAACTCCCGGACCTGAATACTCACGGCGGCGCCCCCGCATGCTCGGTTGTGCACCAGCCTAGCCGCGGGGCTAGCCGGACCGCGGCCGGCCCGGCTAGCCCCGGGGCTAGCCGGGCGCTGGCCTGGATTAGCCCTGGCTGCCCTGGTCGTGCAGGACGTGGTTGATGGCCGCGATGATCACGTTGGCGGAGCCGTCGATGGCCTGCGCCACCGGGCTGGACGGATCGCGGAGCTGGGCGGCGATCTGGGTGGCGGATAGCCCGGCCAGCACCTGCGGGTCGAACTGCGCCCCGGCCAGGATGTACCGGTTGCCGATGTCGAGGAAGGGCACCGCCCCGGACTGGTCGGCGCTGTTGACGTAGGGCGGCACGTCGTACTGGCCGATGAGCTGGCGGTCCAGCGTGGTGGGGGACTGCAGGGTGTGACCGGCGTTGTCGGTCAGCTCGGTGGTGTGCAGGGTCAGCTGGGTGCTGTGGTACTGGGCCGCGCGGAACGACAGCGTCGCCGTGTTGGGGAAGATGTCGGTGGCGGCCGACTTGGTGACGCCGAGCTGGCTCCAGTTGCCGAAGTGGGACAAGGCGACCGTCAGCGGCCAGCGCTCGGCCGCGCAGAACGGGCACGACTCCTCGCTGACGAACTCGATGACCGGCTTGCCGGCGGCGGTCAGCGGCGGCCCCGAGGCCGCGACCGCGTGCAGCGGGGTGGCGACCCGGCCCGGGTTCACCTGGGTGAGAAGGCTGGACGGCACGGTCGTGACCTGCTTGACCACGGCCACGGGAGCGGCCGACTCGCTGGCCGTCAGGTGGGCTGGCGTCCTGTTCAGGCTGACTGTGACCAGCGTGGCCGCGGTGGCCACGACGGCGGTAACCGACCCGAGGGCGATCAGCATCCGGCGGCGCCGGGCGGCGCGCTGGCGGGCGGCCCGCTCGGCGGCCATCCGCTCGCGGGCGCTCAGCCGCTGAGTGGGCCGCCGGGGCGGCCGGGACATGGCGGACGTCTTGCTTGGCACGGTATCCCTCTCGGTCGACACTCTCCTTCTACTAAGACGGCTAGTAGAGAGAATCCGTTCAGGGGGAGCGTTATGACGTGGCTCACAGGGGCGCAGCGGCGTCCGCTAGGCGACTGGGACCCGGCCGAGGGCCAGCGCGACCACGGCCGGGGCCAGGGCGAGCAGGAGCGGGGTCAGCGCGAGGCCGGCCGCCCCGGCCCGCAGCAGCTGCCGGCGCGGGCGGCTCAGCGGCTCGGCCGGGCGCAGCATCCGCTGAATCCGCTGCAGGGCCTCGGCGCCGGCTGCGGTCATCCCGGTGGCGCCGAGGCCGGGCGCGACCAGCTCGTTGATAGCCGGGGCCGGCGCCAGGCCGCCCCGCTCGGCCAGGACGACCAGCGCGGTGGCCAGCGTCCGGGTGTCGTGAGCGGCGGTCGCGGTGTCGTCGGCGTGCAGCTCCACCAGCCGGGCTACCTGCACGGCGGCCGCCCGCATCAGCGGCAGGAAGGGAAGCAGCTGCTGGGCGATCCTGGCCAGGGCCACCAGCCGGTGGTGGTGCCACGCGAGGTGCGCCCGTTCGTGGGCGAGGACGGCGGCCAGCTGGTCCGGGTCGAGGGCCTGCAGCGCGGCCGTGGTCACGATCACGGTCGGGTCCGGGCCCGCCACGCAGTAGGCGGCGGCCTGCGGGTGCTCGACCAGCATGGCGTCCAGGGCCGGTTCCGGCCGCCCGACCAGCCGGACGGCCTGCGCGTGCTGCTGCGCGTGCCGGCGGACCGCCCGCAGGTGGGTGGTTGCGGCGACGGCGGTGCGGGTGGCTACCGCCGCCGTCAGGGCCAGCCCGAGGCCGGCCACCAGGGCGCCGCCCGGCGTGGCGTAAGTGTCGCGCAGCCGGATGACGCAGGCGCCGATCAGCTGGCTCAGCCCGCTGCCCAGGGCGGTGGCGTGCACCGCCAGGGTCAGCCCGGCCAGCCCGGCTGCGGCCACCACCGACCACGCCGCGGCCAGGTAGACGACGATGCCCAGCAGCGGCGCCCGCTGGGTCCAGCGGGCCCGCGTCAGCAGCCGGGGCCCCAGCGTGCCGGCGCCGATGGCGTAGGCCAGCAGGGCGACCGCGACGGTCATCGCTCCTCGCCTTCGGCGGACGGCGCCTGAGCTGAGGGTGCCGGGGCTGTGGGTGACGCGGTGCCCTCGAGCGCCTCCCGCAGCAGCGCGGCGTCGTGCGGGCTCATCTGCAGCACGAAGTGCGCCAGCGCGGTGCGCCGGTCCGGGTTGGTGGCCAGCGCCTCGCTCATCAGGGCCGCGGTGTACCCGGACCGGGAGCCGGTCGGCTCGTAACGCCAGGCCCGGCCGTCCCGCTGGCGGCGCAGCCAGCCCTTGCGGTGCAGGTTCTCCATCACGGTCATCACCGTGGTGTACGCGATCGAACGGTCCCGGCTGAGGTCGTCGACCACCTCGCGGACCAGGGCTGGCCTGCCCCACTCCCACAGCCGGTCCATGATCACGGCTTCCAGCTCGCCGAACTGACGCATCGCGGACTCCCTGACCTGCCCTTCCGGGTGGCGTCATCACTACTACTTACTAATACGCATAGAACGCGGGTCTCGTTCACCCAGGCAACAGGATCTCGAACTGGCCTGCAGTCAGATTGAACCCGATCCTTCTACTAAGCGTATTAGTAGACATGCGTAACTTTACGAGGGAAAAGAAGAGCCAGCATGGCACGTCCAAGACCCGGAAGGCGATCGCGGCGGCGATAACCGCGGCGGCGGCCCTCGCCACTGCCTCGACGGCGCTGGCGGCCCCGGCCTCGGCCAGCACGGCGAGCACGACCCTGGCGGCCACGGGGGCCCGCCAGGCGTCGGGGGTCGCCTTCCGGCCCGGGTCCGGCCGGCTGGTCGTCACCTGGAACAACGAACTGATCAAGATCCTCGGCATCCCGGGCGAGCAGCCCGCCGCCATCCACCCGACCCGCAGCTTCGCGCTGCTGCAGGCGGCCGAGTACGACGCGGTGAACTCGATCACCCATCACGACCGTTCCTACCTGTTCAGCGTGCGGGCGCCGCGGGACGCCCGTCCGGACGCGGCGGCCGACCAGGCCGCGCACGACGTGCTGACCGCGCTCTACCCCAACATGCGGGGCGAACTCGGCACGGTGCTGCACACCGAGCTGGCGAAGATCGGCGGCCATGGCCGGCCTGACGGCACCAAGGTGGGCGCCGCCGTGGCCCGGCACCTGCTCCAGCTCCGGGCCCACGACGGATCCGCGGCCACCCCGCCGCCGTTCGTGAGCGGGAACCTGCCGGGCGACTACCGGCCCACGCCGCCCGACTTCCCGGCTCCGGCGTTCACCGGCTGGGGCCGGGTCACCCCGTTCGTCCTGCGTGACGGGCGGCAGTTCCGGCCCGCGCCGATGCCGCGGGTCACCAGTGCCGCCTACGCCGCGGCGCTGAACGAGGTCAAGAGCCTGGGCCGGGACACCAGCCGCACCCGGACCGCCGGCGAGACCGCCGCCGCCACGTTCTGGGCCTCGGCGCCGATCTGGAACACCTGGAACCAGGTCGCGCAGGCCCAGGTGCTCAGTGCTGGCCGGGAGGGGGCCAGCCTGGAGCAGGCCACCGCCCTGTTCGCCAGCCTCGACTTCACGCTGGCCGACGCCACCATCGCCATGTACAACGCCAAGTACCACTACGCGATCTGGCGGCCGGTCACCGCGATCCGGCTGGGCAACACCATCCACAACCCGCTCGTCAAGGGGGACCCGACCTGGACCCCGCTCGCGGTCACCGCGCCCGACCCCTCCTACCCGGGCGCGCACAGCACCATCAGCGAGGCCGCGGCCACCGTGCTCAGCGCGTTCGCCGGTCACCGGGTGCACCTGGCCATCACGCTGAACGGCGTCACCCGGACGTTCGGCAGCTTCCAGGCCGCGGCCAACGAGGCCGGGCTCAGCCGGATCTGGGCCGGTCAGCACACCCGGCTGGACCACCAGGCGGGCGAGCGGCTCGGCGGTCAGGTGGCCGCCTTCGATCTGGGCCACTTCACCGGGCGCGCCTAGCGCACCGGTACGTCCGGAACACAGATGTCCGGGGCGGTCGGATTCTCGGGCTTGACCGCCCCGGGCTCAAGGCCCGCAGTCCCGGCCGGGGTGCCGTCCCCTGACCCGGCCGGGACTGCGCTCGCCGTTATCCAGGCCGGGACGGGCTGTTCGTTGTCACGGCCGGGACGGGCCGACCGCGGCGGCGATGATCTCCGGCGGGGGCCGGTCCGCCAGCCGCCCCCGGGCCGCCGCGAACCGCTCCTCGCCCAGCCCTTCCCGCACGGTCTCCAGCATCCGCTCCCAGGCGGCCGGGTACACCGGCGGCAGCTGTACCCCGGTCTGGGCGCGCAGCCCGTCCCGGCCGCCGACGATCTCGGCGGCCCGGTCGAGGTCGCTCTCCGCCGCCGCCACCCCGGCCAGTCCTTCCAGGCACCAGGCCAGGTAGACCAGGTTGCCGGTGGCCTGGAACAGCGCCGCCGCCCCGGTCAGCTCGGACTGCGCGCGGGCCGGCTCGCCGTCGGCCAGCCGCTGATGGCCGAGCAGCACCAGCGACATGGCCTCGCACCACTGGTCGTCGTACGCCCGCGCCACGTCCAGGCTCTCCTCGAGCACGGCCCGGCCGTGCGGCCGGTCGCCCAGGTTGAGCAGGGCGGTGCCCAGGCCGCCGAGGTGCCGGGCGGCGGTGTGCTCGTCGCCGCGGGCGCGCCGCTCGGCCAGGCTCTGCTCGAACAGGCCGACCGCGCCCCGGAGGTCGCCGGTGTAGATGGCGATAGTGCCGAGCACGAACACGGACTCGGCGTGCTCACCGCCCTCGCCCAGCTCTCCGAACAGGTTCATGGCTTCGGTCGCCAAGGCCCGGGCAGGCTCGTAGGCGCCGCCGTGGCTGGCGCCCCAGCTCATGAAGAACAGCGCATGGGCCAGGATGAACTGGTCCTGCGCGGCCCGCGCGGCGGCCAGGCTCTGCTCGGTGAGCGTGCCCGCCCGGGGTGCGTCGCCGGTGAACATGGCCACGTAGGCCAGGCCGAGCAGCGCCGTCGCCTCCTCGCCGCGGTGACCGGCCGCCCGCGCCAGCGGCAGCGCTGCCTCGTAGGCCGCGGCTGAGGCGGCGTACGCGTTCTGGAACCGGAGCAGCAGACCCTGGGCGGTGAGGGCGGCGGCCTGCTCGGCCGGGCCGCCGTACTCGCGGGCCAGCGCCACCGCCTCGGACGTCAGCCGCTCCGCCTCGCCGTAGGCGGCCTGGCCGATTGCCAGCCGTCCCGCCGCGACCAGGCATTTAATCCGAACGAGTTCCGTCCCCGCCCCGGTCCCCCCCGGCAGCGCGAGGGCCTCGGCGCACCACTGCCGCCCCTCGCTGAGGTGACCACGGTGCGCCCAGTAGCGGCCGAGCGCCCCGGCCAGCCGCAGCGCGGCTGACCCGTCGCCGTGGTCCAGCGCCCAGCGCAGCGCGGCCCGCAGGTTGTCGTGCTCGGCGTCGAGCCGGGCCAGCCAGGACACCACGTCCGGGCCCGTCAGCGCGGGCGCCGCCTGCTCGGCCAGGTCCAGGTACCACGCGGCGTGCGCCCGCCGGGTCGTCTCGGCTTCCGCGCGGGCCTCGAGCTGCTCGGTGCCGTATTCGCGGATCGTCTCCAGCAGGCTCGCCCGCGGTCCGCCCGGCGCGGGGCCCGGCGCCGCGGTGACCGGCATCCGCACCAGGTTCCCGGCCACCAGGGCGGCGAGGCCGGTCACGGCGTCCGTCCCGCACACGGCCTCGACCGCGTCGAGGGTGCCGCCGCCGGTGAACACGCACAGCTGGCGGAACAGCCGCTGTTCGGCCTGGCCCAGCAGCTCGTAGCTCCAGGCGATCGCGTCGCGCATGGTCTTCTGCCGGTCCGGCAGGTCGTGCGGGCCGTCCACCAGCACCGGCAGCCGCCGGGTCAGCCGGGTCAGCAGGTCACCGGGCGGCAGCAGCGGAAGCCGGGCCGCGGCCAGTTCGAGGGCCAGCGGGATGCCGTCCAGCCGGCGGCAGATCTCCGCGACGGTGCCGCCGGTGGCGGCATCGGGCGCGAGCTCCACCCCGGCCGCGTCGGCCCGGTCCAGGAACAGCCGCACGGCGGGCGAGTCGCCAAGGTCGGGGTCTGCGGGGCCGGGTAGCGCCAGCGGGGCGACCGGGTACTCCCGGCCGGCCCGGACCCGCAGCGCTACCCGGCTGGTGACCAGCACGACCACCCCCGGGCAGGCCTCCAGCAGCCCGACCACGGCATCCCGGGCAGCCAGTACGTGCTCGAAGTTGTCCAGCACGACCAGCATCCGCCGGTCCCGCAGCGCTGTCTGCAGCAGGCTGGCCAGCGGGGTCGCGTCCCGCTCGTCCACGCCCAGCTGGCGGGCCAGGCCGGCGAGCACGAACCCGGGATCGCGCAGCGGGGCCAGGTCCACGAACACGACCCCGTCCGGGTAGTCGTCCCCCACCCGTTCGGCCACGTCGATGGCCAGCCGGGTCTTGCCGACGCCGCCCGGGCCGGTGAGGATCAGCAGCTGGGTGTCGCCGCGGCCCAGCAGGCGGACGACGGCCGCGGCCACGCTGTCCCGGCCGATCAGCGGCGTGAGCGGCCGCGGCAGCCCGGTGGCCCGGGCGGCGTGGATGGCCCGGGCGGCCGGGGCCGGATCGGGCCCGGGGGCGGCGGCCGCGGGGCGGGCGGCGGCGAGCAGTGCCGCGCGCTCGGCCGGGTCCAGGTTCAGCGCGTCGGCCAGCAGCCCCACGGTCTCGAGCCGCGGCGTGCGGTCCGGGGCCCGTTCCAGGTCGCTGATGGCCTTGGCGCTCACTCCCGCCCGTTCGGCCAGGGTCTCCTGGGTCAGGCCGGCCGCCAGCCGGCGCTGCCGCAGCAGCTCACCGAACGACGGCATGACGCACGCCCCCGGCCCGGAAAAGGGGAGTAAACGGGGAGCGCTCGTCCTGTCGGCCAGGGCCGTCCGGCCGCAGGCTAGGCCCCATGGCACCAGAAGATCTTCGGATCCGCGCGCGCCGCCTGATCGAGGAAGTCCTCAACCAGGGCGATCTCGCGGTCGCGACCGAGCTCATGTCCCCCACCTGCACTCACCACATTCCCGGCGGCGAGCTCGCGCCAGGCCTGGCCAGCCTGCGGGACTGGCTGTCCCGTACCCACCGAATCTTCCCAGATTTCCACGCCATCGTGGAAGACGAATTCGCCGTCGGTAACCAGGTGGCCCAGCGGATCACTGCCTACGGTACGCACGCCGCCACCGGTCGGCCGGTCGAGTTCACCTGCCTGCACATCGTCCGGGCCGGATCCGACGGGCGGTTCGCCGAGCACTGGTGCACGGCCGACGTCCTGGCCGTGCTGGGCCAGCTCAGCGCCCCGGCGCTGCGGCAGGTGATCTAGATGGCGACCTCGGTGCAGGACCGCGATCAGTCGGCCAGACCGCGAGCGCGCTGGGCCGCCACCGCCTACCGCCTGGTGCGCCGGCGGTGAACCGGCTCGCCGCTCCGGCCCGGGGCATCATTGCCGCCCTGATCGCGACCGTGCTGGTGGTGCTGGCCGGGCTGGTACTGACTGGGCTGGAGTGGAGTTCCCTGGCCCGGTCCGATGCAGCCGGCAATATCGGCTCCCTGGCGGGGGCGGCCGCCTACGCGGTGCTCGGGGTGCTGATCGTGCGCCGGGCGGCCGGCAACCTGGTGGGCTGGTTCATGCTGGTCGAGGGGACGGCGACCGCCGTCATGACGACTGGTTCGGCGTACGCGATCTACAGCATCAAGGCGCATCACGGCGCGCTCCCGGCGGCGGGCGTGGTCGGGGCGCTGTCGGAGGCCGTCTTCGTGATCACGGCCATGGACCTGGCCGCCATCTTCCTGGTCTTCCCGAACGGCCGGCTGCCTTCGCCGCGCTGGCGCCCGGCCGCCGTGGCCGGCCTGGTGGTGATCGGCCTGAGCATGGCCTCGTTCGTGGTCAGCACGCGGCAGCTGGCGCTGCCCGCGCCGGGCGGTATCACGCTGGCCTACCCGAACCCACTGGCGGTCCGGGCGCTACGGCCGGTGACCTGGCTCGGCACCCTGAACGGGCTGGTCCTGGTGTTCCCGCTGGTCCTGGGGGGCGCGGTGGTCTCGCTGGTACGCCGGTACCGGCGTGGCGACCAGCGGCTGCGCCAGCAGATGAAGTGGCTGGGGCTGGCTCTCGCCGGGGTGCTGCTCACCCAGTTCGCCGGCGCTCTGGCCATCGCGTTCGGCCAGGCCGGCACGCTGTGGGAGAGCGTGCCGTTCGTCGCCACGCCGTTCCTGGTGTACCTCGCGATCCCGGTGGCCACCGCGATCGCGATCCTGCGGCGGCGGCTGTTCGACATCGACGTGATCATCAGCCGGGCGCTGCTGTTCACCTTGCTGTCGGCCGGGGTGACCGCGGTCTACCTGGCCTTCGTGCTCGGCTTGGGGACGCTGGCGGGCAGCGGCAGTCATCCGGCGCTGACCGTCGCGGCGGCCGTCGTCATCGCCCTGGTCTTCCAGCCGCTGCGGCAGCGGGCCAGCCGGCTGGCTAACCGGCTGGTCTACGGCGTGCGGGCTACTCCGTATCAGGTGCTGTCGGACTTCGCGGCGGATATGGCGGGCCAGCTGGACCTGGGCGAGGCGCTCGACCGGATGGTGTCGCTGCTGGCCGGGGCGTCCGGGGCGACCCGGGTCGAGGCGTGGATCCGGGTCGGTGGCGAGCTGCGGCCGGGCGCGGTCTGGCCGGACGGCTTGATGCCGTCCGCGGCGGCGCGGCTGGACGGTGCTTCCTTGAACGGCGCTTCCCTGAATGGTGCTTTCGGTGATGCCGGCGGCCTGTCGGTCCTCGGTCCCGAGGGCTCCGGGACCCGGGTGGTGCCGGTCCGGCACGGGGACGACCTGCTCGGCGCGATCTCCCTCACCAAGCCGCGCGAGGAGGCGCTGACCAGCGCCGAGGACAGCCTGCTGCAGCATCTGGCCTCCCAGGCCGGGCTGGTCATGCGCAATGCGCAGCTGACCGCCGAGTTGCGGGCGACGATCGATGAGCTGCGGGCGTCGCGGCGGCGGCTGGTCGAGGCTCAGGACGCCGAGCGGCGCAAGATCGAGCGGAACCTGCACGACGGCGCTCAGCAGCAGCTCATCGCGCTGTCCATCCAGCTCGGCCTGCTGGCCGAGGCGGCCGATGACCCGGACTTCGTCCGGCAGGCCATGCCCGAGCTGAAGGCGCAGCTCAGCGCGGCGCTTGACGACCTGCGGGCGCTGGCCCGCGGCATCTACCCGCCGCTGCTGGCCGACCAGGGCCTGGTCGCGGCGCTGCGGGCGCAGGTGAACCGGAGCCCGGTGCCGGTCGTCCTGGAGGCGGCCGAGGTCGGACGCTACTCGCCGGACGCCGAGAGCACGGTCTACTTCTGCACGCTGGAGGCGCTGCAGAACGTGGCCAAGCACGCCCGGGCCTCGCGGGTGGTGATCCGGCTGGCCGGGAACGGGGACGGGCTGGAGTTCTCGATCAGCGACGACGGGGCGGGCCTGCCGGCCAGCGGGCTGCGGGCCGGGTCCGGCCTGCAGGGCATGACGGACCGGCTGGCCGCGCACGGTGGCACGCTGGACGTCAGCTCTCAGCCGGGCCAGGGAACCACGATCAGCGCGCGGCTCCCCGTGGTTGGGGCACCGGCGACCCGGCAGGCTGCCGTGGCCCCGGTCCCGGTGGCGGGCTGATCAGGGGGCCTTCACCCGGCCACTGTCGCGGCTCAGTGACTCTCTTGCGGGGGAAGCGTGCGTTCCTCGTGGTCGAGCTCGCGTTCCAGCTTGCGCAGGCTGGCGTCGGGCAGGTGGCCGGCGTCGCGCCAGCGCAGGAGTTCCTCGCGCTGGGCGTCGATGACGGCCCGCCGGGCCCGCACGGCCACCTGGTATCCGGGGGTGGCCGCCGGGACCGCGTCCTCGCCGGCCTCCTCGAGATGCCCGAGCAGGTGCCGGTAGCGCCGGGCCTTGGCCTCCAGGCTGGTCCGCAGCGCGTCCAGGGCCGGGGTGGGCACCGCCTCCCCGAGCATGTCGTCGTCGGCGGCGATCTGATCCAGCCGGGCCAGGCCAGCCTGGACCGACGCGGCCCGCGCCTGGGTCCGCACCACGGCCGCGTCGGTGAGGTCGGCCCGGACGCGCAGGACCCGCGCGACCGGGCCGAAGGTGAGGCCCTGGCCGACCAGGGTGACCAGCACCGCCAGGAAGGCGCAGAACAGCAGCAGGTCACGGCCGGGGAAGGGGAGCCCGTCGGACGTGGTGAGCGGGATAGTGAAGACGGCGGCCAGGCTGATCACGCCGCGGGTGCCGGCCCAGCTCAGCACGACGATCTCCCGGCCGGACAGGGACGACCCGCCGTCTTGGGAGGCTTGGCGGCCGCGCCGTCGCTGCACGGCGCGCGGCAGGGACTGGGTCAGGGCCAGCCACAGCGGGCGCAGGAGCAGGACCACGCCGACGCTGACCGCCGCCGCGGACCAGAGCGTGGCCGTGGGGTAGGCCTTCAGGCCGCGCACGACCGGCACGATCTGCTGTCCGATCAGCAGGAACACGAACCCCTGGAGCAGGAAGTCGGCCAGGTGCCAGACCGCGGTGGCCTGCAGGCGGCTGGCGCCGGAGGTGAACCGCGGCGTGTTGTGGCCCACCATCAGGCCGGCCACCGCGACCGCCAGCACGCCGGAGACGTGCAGTTCCTCGCCGAGCAGGTAGGCCGCGAACGGCGTGCCGAGCGAGATCCCGTTGACCAGCAGCGGATCGCGGACGGCCGACAGCAGCAGGCGCACCACGACCGCGACGACCACGCCGGACAGCAGGCCGCCCGCGGCCGCCAGCACGAAGCGCGCCACCGCGTCCCCGAGCGAGAAGCCGCCGCTGGTCGCGGCGGTGACCGCCACCGTCAGCGTGGTCAGCGCGGTGGCGTCGTTGAGCAGGCCCTCGCCCTCGATGATGGTGATGAGCTTGGACGGCAGGCGGCCCGGCCGCCCACCGCCAGCGCCGCCACCGGGTCGGTCGGGGACAGCGCGGCGCCAAGGGCGATGCCCGCCGCCAGCCCCACCCCGGGCACGAAAAGGTCTATCCCGAGCCCGGTGACCAGTGCGGTCGCCAGCACCAGCCCGATCGACAGGCTGATGACGGTGCGCAGGTTGGCCCGGATGGCCAGCAGCGAGGAGTTGAGCGCGGCGCTGTAGATCAGCGGCGGGATGACGAAGGTCAAGATCACGTGCGGGTTGAGCGTCAGGTTCGGCCCGGGCAGCACCGCGTAGACCAGCCCGGCCACGGTGAACAGCGCCGCGGCCGGCAGCCCGGTCCGGTCGGCCAGGTACTGCAGCGCGACGATGACCGCGACGGCAGCCAGGATGAACGCCAGCAGATCGAGCACGGGGCACCCCCAACGGTGACCCTATTCATTCTGTCCGAGGAAGGTGGAGTCCCTGTGGAGGCCTTATGCCAGCGTCGTCTGGTTTCGCTGGCTGTTCCTGGTCATCACGTAGCGGACCAGGCTGACGAGCACCTTCCTGACCGAGTCGCGTTCGCGCGCGTCGCACAGCACGATCGGGACCTCGGGCGCCAGGCTCAGCGCGATCCTGATGTCGTCCGGCTCGAACCGGGGGGCGTCGTCGAAGCAGTTGACCGCGATGACGAACGGTATCCCGTTCTGCTCGAAGTAGTCGATCGAGGCGAAGCAGTCGGCCACCCGCCGGGTGTCGGCCATGATCACGGCGCCGACGGCGCCGACGGCCAGCTCGTCCCACATAAACCAGAAACGCTCCTGGCCGGGCGTGCCGAACAGGTACAGCACCAAGTCGGACGGGAAGCTGATGCGGCCGAAGTCCATGGCCACGGTGGTGGTGGTCTTCGCGCTCACCCCGCGAGTGTCGTCGACGCCGACGCTGCGGTCGCTCAGCGGCTCCTCGGTCCGCAGCGGCCGGATCTCGCTGATCGTCCCGACCAGGGTGGTCTTCCCGACGCCGAAGCCCCCGGAGATGAGGATCTTGGCGGTCGCCGGGACGGCGCCACCCGGTCCGGCCGGGGGACGGGCGCCCTCAAAGCGATTCGAGTCCATCGAGCACCATCCTCAAGAGCCGCTGGTCAGTGACTGGTTGCTGCTGGGTGGACAGCACCCGGAGCATTCCCTCGCTGGTGAGGTCGCCGAGCAGGACCCGGACCACGCCGAGGGGGAGGTCGATCTCCGAGGTCAGGTCGACGACGGGCTTGGGCTGACGGCACATGCTCAGGATCCGCCGGTGCTCCGGGCCGGGCCGGAAATACGCCGGCGGCCGCTCGCTGGTCGCGACCACCACGTCGATCAGGCCGAAGGTGGCCCCGCCGCTCGGCAGGGTGCGGCCCTTGGTCAGGGCGTAGGGGCGGACCACCGGTCCGGCCTCCCGGTCGAACCAGCGGTCCCCGTAGCCGTCGTGGCTGGTCACTCCGCGGCTATTTCATGATCAGGAAACCGCGGCTCGGCGGCGAGGTACTTGCCCATCCGCCGCACCAGCATGGCCATCTCGTAGGCGATCAAGCCGACGTTCGGGTCGGCCGACGTCAGCACGGCCAGGCAGGTCCCCTTCCCGGCCGCGATGACGAACAGGAAGGCGGACTCCATCTCGATGATGGTCTGCCGCACCTCGCCGCCGTGGAACTGCCTGCCGGTGCCCCGCGCCAGGCTCTGCAGGCCGGCCGCCAGGGCCGACAGATGCTCGCTGTCCTCGGTCGTCAAGCCCCGCGACCCGGCCACCACCAGGCCGTCCCGGGACAGGATCAGCGCCTGCTGGACGTGCTCGACCTGATTGACGAGGTTGTCCAGCAGCCAGCTCAGCTGTCCGGTCGTGTCAGTCTGTGTCATTACCAGCCTCGCTATCGGTCAGTTCCGTTGCCCGGGGCACCCTCGGGATGGTCAAGATCGTCCTCGCGGCCGCGCCGCCAGCCCTGCTGCATCAGGCTCAGCATGTTGCGGGTCGCCTCCGGCGAGCGCGGCGCGGCCTCGGGCACCTCGCGGGCCGGCGCCCACGGTGCCCACGGCGGCGTGGGCGGCTGGGTGTCCCGGGCGGCGTCACGCTGGCCCCGCAGCTGCGGGGCCAGGTTGGCCCGCGGGACCCGGATGGGCATCCCGAGATGGCTGTCGGACGACGTGGCATCGGGTCCGCCGCCCGGAACGGCTTGCCCTCCGCTCCTAGCCGGACTCCCGGCTGGGCTCTCGTCCGGGGTGATCGCGGGCCAGGAATCGGTCGTCTCGGTGTCCCACGGGGGGCCGGACGGCACCGGCCTGGCCGCGGTTGGCAGCGTGGGCGGCGGCCCGATCTCCCACGGCGCTAGCGGGGCGGTCGGGGATACGGCCGACCCGGATGATGACCCGGGTGATGATCCGGACGCGCCGGCGGTCGCTGGCCACTCCCCGCTGCCGGTCTCCCGCCCGGCCCGGGTCTCCAGCCCGGCCTGGGTGTCCAGGTCCAGCGGGCGGTCCAGCATGCGATTCGGGGCGTGCAGCCGGTGTCGACCGGTCAGGGCGCGACCGCTGTCAGATATCCATTCGCCCCGGTCGCCGCGGACCGGCGGGGCCTCTTCCGCGCGAACGACGACGCCGAACGGCATCAAGACAACCGCCGTGGTGCCGCCGTAGACCGACCGGCGGAGAGAGACCTTGACGTCGTGCCGGGCGGCCAGCTGGCTGACCACGTACAGACCGAGCTGGTCGCTGCGGGCCAGGTCGAACTCCGGCGTGCTGGCCAGCCGCCGGTTGATGTCGGCGAGTTCTTCGGCGGACAGGCCCAGGCCGCGGTCTTCGACCTCGGCGACCAGGCCGGTGCCCACCCGTTCGGCCCTGACCTCGATCCGGGTGTTGGGCGGCGAGAAGACGGTGGCGTTCTCGACGAGCTCGGCGATCAGGTGGATGACGTCGCTGACCGCGCTGCCGGCCACCAGGTCGTCGGTTTCGCTGTTCACGTCGACCCGGACGTAATCCTCCACCTCCGCCACCGCGGCCCGCATGACGTCGACAACCGGCACCGGGTCGCGCCAGCCGCGGCCGGGTACCGACCCCGACAAGATGATCAGGCCCTCGGCGTGGCGGCGCATGCGGGTGGTGAGGTGGTCGATGCGGAAGAGGTCGGCGAGTGCCTCCGGCTCGCTGGTCCGCCGCTCCATCGAGTCCAGCATCCCCAGCTGCCGGTGCAGCAGGGACTGGTTGCGCATCGAGATGTTCAGGAAGACCTGGTTGACCGTCTTGCGCAGCTTGGCCTGGTCGACGGCCGCCGTGACGGCCGCGGCCTGCACGGTGGCGAACGACTCCGCGATCCGCGAGATCTCGGTGATGGTGCTGGCGGGCGGGGCCGGCGACTCGGCCTCCACGTCCACGTCCTCGCCGCGGCGGAGCCGCTCGACCACGCGCGGCAGCCGTTCGTCGGCCATTCCGCGCACGCTGTCATTCAGGCCGGTCATGTCCCGGGTGACCTTGCGGCCGAACCAGACGAGCAGGAAGATCGAGCCGATTACGGCGAGCAAGCCGAGACCGCCGGTCAGGACGGCCTCGAGGACCAGCCGGTTGGCGAGCGAGTTGCTCATCGAGCCCAGCTTGGCGCCGCTGTCGAGCTCGGCCTTGGCCATGCCGGCCAGGTAGGCGCCCGAGGCCTGCTGCCAGGCGGCCGGGTTCACCGGGAGCGGCTGGCCCGCCGGGCTGGCCATGATCTGGTCTTCCATGGCCTGGTACTGCTGGTACTGCTGGCTGTTCTCCAGGGCGATGTACGGGGCGCCGAGGTCCGGGGTCAGCCCGGCGATGCCCTCGCTCATCAGCGCCCGCCGGCTGGCCACGCTGGTGGTGAACTGCTGACGGGCGGCCGCGCTCAGCTGGCCGCCGCTGGCCAGCGCGCCGCCGACCAGTGTCGCTTCCCGACCGCCCATCGGGATCGCGTAGGACAGGTTGGTGGCGCCGATCGAGACGTCGGTGAACGAGGCGTCCTTGCTGTTCGAGGAGAAGTAGAACCGCCACTGGTCGTCGACCAGGTCGCTGTAGGCCGTGAACGCGGCCAGCGGGCTGATCGTGCCCGCGTCGGCGGCCGCCCGGGTCTTGCCGAGCTGCCCGAGGGCGGCGAACAGGGCCTCCTCCGCCGCCCGGGCGTGGGGAGTCTCCTGGCCCTGGACCGGCGCCATCACCCTCTTGGCGGTCACGAACCCCGCGTCCACGAGCTTGCGCGCGGCCAGCATAGACGCGTTCGGAGTCGTCCGGCCGCTGCTCAGCCACACATAGGTCGCGGCCTGCTCCTGGGGCAGACCTTGGGTGAGCTCGCCGAACCCGGTGCCGATGATCTTGACGCCCTGGTTGTACTGCTGGTCGGTGACGGCGTTGGCGATCGTGGTGCTCGCCGCGAACGCGTACAGCGCCACCAGGGAGACCAGGGGCACCGCGAACATGCCGATCAGGAACAGGCGGATGGGCCGTGAGCGGGCCGGACGCCGGGGAAGGGCCATTGCGCCTCGCAGGGAACGAGCACGGAGGAAGGCACCTGCCCAGCCACCCGCGGAGAGAACCGCCGGGCCCCGCACCCGACGCTCCCCACCTGGCGGCAGCCGAGACCCCCCGGCGTGACAAAACTGGATGTTTTCAGCAAGAAAGACTTCCGGAACGTAACACGAGTTCACATGAGCAAATAGGATCATTTCCGGAGATTGTTAGCAGACCGCGATCTCTGTCTCCGTCCGTCCCGCAGGCCCCACGTGGCCTGCGTTGTGCTCAGCTGTCGGGCGCCCTGGCCGACCCCGCGTCGCGGTACTTAAAAAGGTTCCCTTTTCAAGTTTTCCGGGGGGCCCTGCCCGGGAACATGGCGCCGATTCCCGGGCCGTGACGGACGCGCGCCGGTCGCGGTGTACGAAGACGATCGCCCCGGCCGCGCTGATCGCGGCGGCCAGGCCCCAGGCGACCGCGGGAACCGGCCGCCCTGGTCCGGGCAACCCGCTGGTCAGTGCGGCCACGAGCAGCAAGACGGCGACGCCGAGGGCGGTGCCGAGTTGCGCGGCGGTGTTGATGATCCCGGCCGCGGTGCCGCGGGCGGTGACCGGGACGCTGGTGCCGAGCCCGGTCGCCGCGACCGAGGACAGGCCGATACCGGCGCCGCCGACGGCGACGCAGGCCGGCAGGGCCCACGGCCGGGCGGCGGCCGGGATGAGCGCGGCGTCGCCCACGGCGATGAGTCCCAGGCCGGCGGCGATGACCCGCTGCGGCCGCCACCGGGCCAGCGCCGGCGCGGCCAGCGCGGAGCCGCCGACGACGGCGAGGCTGAAGGGCAGCAGCATCAATCCGGCCGTGAGCGGGCTGTACCCGCGCGCGTCCTGCAGGTACAGCGTGGTCAACGTGATAGCCGAACTGGTGGCCGCCGTGTTGAGCAGGCCGCCGGCCGCGCCCTCGCGCAGCGGCCGCTCCCGCAGCACCCTTCCGGGCAGGAGCGGCGCCGCCGACCGCCGGTCGAGCACCACGAACGAGCCCGCCAGCAGGACCGCGACGCCGAGCAGGACGGCGCCAGCCGCGGTCCGGCCCCGTTCGGGCAGCAGCGTCGTCGCCACCACGAACGCCATCACCGCCGCGGTGAAGGCGGCGGCGCTGGCCAGGCTGAGCCGGACCGACCGGTCCACGCCGTCGTCGGGCGGGGTCGTCCGGCCGATGGCCGCGGCCAGCGCCAGGGCCAGCGGGAGATAGGCCCAGAAGACCGCCCGCCAGCCGACCAGGCCGGTCACCACGCCGCCGGCCACGAAGCCGCTCGCCCCGGCCGCCGCTCCCGCGGCGCTCCACCACGCGATCGCCTTCCGGCGCTGCGGGCCGTCGGCGGTGATCGTGGTGAGCAGCCGCAGCGCCGACGGCACCGACAGCGCCGCGGCGGCCCCCTGCAGGCAGCGCGCCGCGGTGAGCACGGCGGCGGACGACGCCGTCGCGCCGACCACCGCCGCCGCCGCGAAGACCAGCAGGCCGGCCAGGATGGTGCGCCGGTGCCCGAACCGGTCGCCCAGCCGCGCGCCGGTCATCAGCAGGCCGCCGAAGAACATGGCGTAGCCGGCCGAGATCAGGCTGGCCGCGTCCGCGGGCGCCCGCAGGTCCGCCAGCATCGCCGGCAGGGCCGTCACCACGACGGTCACCCCGAGGACGTCGACAAACTGCACCAGGCACAAGGCCAGCACGGCCAGCCAGATGGTCCGGGGCGTATCGACTTTCACCACCGTGTCCGACTATCCCGTCCCGGTCCGGCTAAACGCGCTAACTCGCCGGGCAGGTCCAGCTTGAGCAGGGCGTTCTCCACGACCTCGCTGAGCGCCGGGTGGATCCAGTACTGACCCCGGGCCATCTCGGCCACGCCCAGCCCGGTCGAGGCGGCCTGCACCAGCGGCTGGATCAGCAGCGCGGCCTGGGACCCCAGGATGTGGGCGCCGAGGAGCCTGCCGGTCGCCGGGTCGGCGTACAGCGTGCAGACCCCGCTGATGTCGTGCAGCGCCCACCCGTAGGTCGTGTCGTCGTAGTCCTGCGTGGCCGCCACGTAGGGGCGGTGGCCCGCGAGGTCCTGCCGGCGGGCGCCGACGGTGGCGATCTGCGGATCGGTGAACACGGCCGCTGGCACCCAGTCGTGCGGGTACGGGCGCAGGTCGCCGGGGTGGGCGAGGTTGTGGACCAGCGTGCGGGCCTCGGCGTTGGCCACGTGCTTGAGCTCGAACGGCGAGCTGACGTCACCTAGCGACCAGATCCCCTCGGCCGTCGTCCGCCCGTACGCGTCGACCTGGATGCGCCCGTCGTCGCGCAGGCTGACTCCGGCGGCATCCAGGCCGAGGTCATCGGTGTTCGGCTGGCGTCCGGTGGCCACCAGCAGCAGGTCGCCGGTCACCGCCGGGCCGTCCTCGAGTTCCACGGCGACCCCGGTGCCGGCCGGGCCGGGCCGGACCCCGGTGATCTGGGCCGACAGGTGAACGTCCCACGTGCGCCGGGCCAGGGCGGTGAAGCGCTCCGCGATCGACGTGTCGAACGTGTCGATCAACCGGGGCGCCATCTCGACGACGCGGACGGCGACGCCCAGGCAGGAGAAGATATGCGCGAACTCGACGGCGATATAGCCGCCGCCGACGATGACGATACTGGCCGGCAGTTCGTCGATACCCATGATCGTGTCGGAGGTATGGAACGCGGCCCCGGACTCGGCGATCACCGGCGGGACCGCTGGGCGGCCTCCGGTCGCCACCACGATCCGGTCGGCGGTGATGGCGGTACGGTCGTCGACGACCAGCTCGTGCGGACCGCGGAAGCGGGCCCGGCCCTCGAACAGCGTCACTCCGTCCGCGTCCGCGCGGGCCTGGCGGCCGTCGGCGGAGATCTGCCCGGTGTGCGAGAAGACCCGGTCCTGGATGGCCTTCCAGTCCACGCTGGTCAGCTCGGCACCGAGGCCGAACTGGGCCGCGCGGCGGATCTCGGCGGCGACGTCGGCGCTGTGCACGAAGATCTTGCTGGGAATGCAGCCCCGGTTGAGGCAGGTCCCGCCGAACGCGCCTTCCTCGATGAGCGCGACGGGACCCTGCCCGGGATCCTCCGGCACCAGCGCATTGCCCGAACCAGATCCGATGATGGCCAAGGTGAAGTGCTGCATCATCGCATCGTAGTTTTCAAACGCAGGTTCTAAGTGACCGCATCGCGGCCGGAATATTTTCGCCGGCGCGGAAGTCCGTGTGCATGGCTGGCTTCAAGAACTTCATCATGCGCGGGGACCTGGTCGAGCTCGCCGTCGCGGTGGTGATCGGCACCCAGAGCGGTGGGATAGACGTGTGCCACACGCCGGTACAAGGACTAAACCCGCCGGTGGCACACGCTTTGCCTATCGTTGTTTCTGAGGTCGGCCGCGTAGCTCTCAGTTTGAGAAGGGCGGCTACGCGGTCGCCCGCCCGCACAGCACGAGGGCCCAGGTGAGCAGGGCGAAGGCCGGGACGCTGGTGGCGACCCGCAGCAGGTTCCAGGCGGCCCAGCGGGCCTCGCCGAACTGGGCGCGGACCTGCGCGACGTCGATGTGGGCCGGGTCGCCCGCCGCCTTGATCGCGTCGTTGAGCGGGACATTGATGGCCACCGTGACGATGACGCAGACAAGGTAGAGGCCGAGCGCGACGGCGATCCAGCCAAAGGCAGGCGTCCCGCGGTTCGTCAGGGCGGCCGCCGCGGTGAGGACCAGGGCGCCGCCGAACGCGAAGATCATGAACCACGGGTTGATGATGGCCCGGTCGAGCTGCTGGAAGGCCCCGACGAAGGTGCGGTCGTCGGTCTTGCGCAAGCCGGGCATGATCGTGTCGGCGTACAGGGCGAAGGTGCCAGCCGCCATACCCATGGTCAGTACGGCCCCCAGCAGGGTCGTCAGGCGGAGAAACGTGCTGGTCATCATGGCCTCCAAGGCTTGTCGGCTTCCTTATGCCGCCAGTCAAGCCGAGCCGGGTGAGGCAGCCAATGGCTCATAGTCGCAACCGGATACGCGATCGTCTAAGTTGGCGATCATGGATGCCATCGCCGGGCTGCTCGACGGCCCCCGCGCGCGGCGGGCCTTCCTGCTGCGCTGCACCATGGACCCGCCCTGGGCGCTGCACATCAGGGACGAGGCGCCGCTGACCCTGGTCGCCGTGCTCCGCGGCCAGGCCTGCTTCGTGGTCGACGGCGGCGAGCCCAGCCGGCTCGACCACGGGGACGTGGCGATCCTGCTCGGCCCGGACCACTACCTGTTCGCCGACGACCCGGCCACCCCGCCGCAGGCGATCATCCATCCCGACCAGCGCTGCACCACCCCGGACGGGCAGGAGATCCCGCAGATGCGCAGCTTCGGCGTGCGCCGGTGGGGCAACGCCGGCGACGGAGCCACCGAGGTTCTCACCGGTACCTACAACGCCGAGGGCGAGGTCAGCCGGCGGCTGCTCGACGCGCTGCCGCCGCGGCTGGTACTGCGCCGCGACGAATGGCAGACGCCGGTGCTCGGCCTGCTGGCGGCCGAGATGCTCCGCGACGAGGTGGGCCAGGACGCCGTCCTCGACCGGCTGCTCGACCTGCTCCTGATCGACGCCGTGCGGACCCACTTCAGCCGGGCGGAACTGGCCGCGCCCGGCTGGTACCGGGCCCGGCGCGACCCGGTGGTGGCACAGGCGGTCCGGCTGCTGCAGGAAAGCCCGGCCGAGCCCTGGACGGTCGCCACGCTGGCCCGGCAGGCGCGCGTCTCCCGGGCCACCCTGGCCCGGCGGTTCGCCGACGTGGTGGGCCAGCCGCCAATGGAATTCCTCACCCAGTGGCGGGTGACGCTGGCCGCCGACCTCATCCTGGACCCGGCCGAGACCGTCGCCTCCGTCGCCCGCGCCGTCGGCTACAGCTCCCCGTACGCGCTGAGCGCCGCCTTCAAGCGGGTCCGCGGTGTCAGCCCGCACGAGCACCGCACCGCGCAGCGGGAAGGCATCGCCCAGCGGGAGCACGCGGCATGAGCACTCCAGGATGACGGTGCCTCCGAGGGCAGGGGGCGGGCGAGTCCGAGACCGGCCGCCTTGAGGCGTTCAGCGACGGCGTGCTCGCGGTGATCATCACGATCATGGCCCTCGAGCTCAAGGCGCCCGTCAGTGACGGCTTCGGCGGCAAGTACGACTTGAGCGAGCGGATCCCGGCGCTGCTTGTCTACATCCTGAGCTTCACGTTCGTCGGGATCTACTGGAACAACCACCACCACCTGCTGCGAGCCGCCCGCCGGGTGACGCCAGCGGTGATGTGGGCCAACCTGCACCTGCTGTTCTGGCTTTCGCTCATCCCGGTGCTGACCGAGTGGATCGGCGAGCACTGGGAGTCCAGCCGCCCCGGCCGCCACCTACGGGGTGGTGTGCCTGGGCTCGGCCGTGGCGTTCACCGATCCTGGCCACGGTGATCGTCCGCGCCGACGGCCGGGACTCGCCGGTCGCGGCCGTCGGCAGGCAGAGCATCAAGGCCCAGGCGTCGCTCGTGCTCTACGCCGGCGGCACCGCCCTGGCCTTCGTCCATCCCCTGGATCGCCTACATCCTGTTCGCGATGGTGTCGCTCATCTGGTTCATCCCCGATCGCACCCTCGATCGGATCCGCATACGACCTAATTGCATACAAAAGCAAGCTTTCGGCGAGTCAAATCCAGCGGACAATAGTGAAGGGCAGGGCTGATGCCTCGGCTGCGCGAGATACCCCGGGACGAGGTCCCGGACGATTTCATCCGCCGGGCCTACGACCGGATGTTCGGGCCGGACCGCGACCCCGTGGCCGAGCCGGGGACCGCGACCGGGACGCCCGGTAACTGGTGGACCTGCTTCGCCAACTCACCCGAGGTGTTCCACCATGCCGTGGCCGGGTTCTCGCTCTACCAGAAGTCGGGGGAGCGGCTGAACCCGGTGCTCCGGGAACTGGGGCAGACCCGGGCGGGCTGGCTGTCCGGCAGCCAGTTCGTGTTCTCCCAGCACAGCAAGTCCTGCCGCAAGCTCGGCCTGTCCGAGGAGAAGATCGCCGGCATCAGGGCCTGGGGGGTCTCCGACCAGTTCGACCTCCTGGAGCGGGCCGTGCTGGCCTGGACCGACGCCATCGTGACCGATCACGGCCGGGCCGACGACGCCGTGTTCGCGGTGCTCAAGGCGAACCTGTCCGACGAGCAGATCCTGGACCTGACCTACATCACCGCCATGTACACCATGCACGCTACGCTCAGCCGCGCGCTGCGCCTGGAGTACGACGACCGGGACGAGCCGGTGCAGGAGATCGCCGCCCCGGTGGGCGAGGAAAGCCGGGACATCGGCGCCGACCTGGCCGGCGAATAACCCGCGCCGGCGGATTACCCGGGTGCGCTGACCCCCAGGGGCAGCGCACCCGGTTCGGCGTCGAACAGGCCCTCGACCGATCCGACCTGGTCGAAGCCCACCAGCAGCACGTCGCGGCCCTGGTCGATGTGCTCGGTCATGAGCCGGGCCGCGCGCTCGCCGTCGTGAGCCTGGATCGCGTTCCGCAGCAGCCGGTGGAACAGGTTCGAGCGCTCCGACTCGGACCGGTCGAAGCGCCGGAACGCCTGGAAGACCAGCGGCGCGTCCACCGTCACCGACAGCTGCTGACCCAGGAGCGGATGGCGGGCGGCGGTCAGGACGGTCTCGTGGAACTGGCGGTTGGCCGCGTTCAGCTCCCGGAGCTGGTCGATGGTGGCGGGCCAGGGTCCGGTGACGGCCGCGTCGAAGGCGTCGATAGCCTCGTCCATCCGCGCGATCTCGGCCTCGTCGGCCCGGGTCGCGGCGCGCTTGGCCGCCAGTGATTCCAGGGTGGCCCGCAGCTCGTACAGGTCCACGATGTCCTCGCGGGTCAGCGCACGCACCATCGCGCCCTTGTGCCGCGCGTTGACCACCAGGCCGGCGCCCTCCAGGCGGACCAGGGCCTCCCGGACCGGCGTCCGGGAGACCGCGAGTTCCTCCGCGATCCGCTGCTCGATCAGCCGTTCGCCCGGCCGGTACACGCCCTCGATGATCCGGCGGTAGATCTGCTCGTAGGGACCCGTGCGGTCCTCTTTGGACGTGCCTGCCATCAGCTTCGGCTTCCCGGTTCGCGGTGCGGGGCACCATGATCTCTCGGGCTGAACGGTAGCAGTCCCGCGTAGGGCGGTACCTGCGCCGAACGCTCGATCCGGAGCAGCCGGTTGTACTTGGCCAGCCGCTCGGGCCACCCGGGTCCGGAGCGGTTCCGGATCGTCGCGGTCCGGAGGAATGTATGCAATCCAGGACTTACGATCTTTATCAGTCAAGCATCAAATTGGGCGGAAACCCGTCGATCGTGACCTGACTATGCCTTTATAGGGGCAGGATATACCGATCTATCAAGGTACTGAGGGGTTGAGCGGAGCTAGCCCTGATCGTTACCGGCCTACCGAACTTTGCATACATTTGGGTCTTGCATACAGTCCGGGGGAGGGGCTTACCATCGGCCGGGACGGCCCAGCGCCGGGACACAGAGGGGAACGCGACATGACCGAAGACCTGCCGGCGGGCGTCGAGCGGGACATTGTCACGATGGAGGCGCCCGGGGTGGCCCGGGCCGGCGCGGGCGGCTACCCGCTGCAGGGCTTCTACACCCGGCCCGCCGGAACGATGCCGAAGGTCGCGCTTATCGCCGCCCACTACAACGTGGACTTCGCCGAGCACTACCTGTCGGCGCTGATGGCGCAGCGCGGTTACGGCTTCCTCGGCTGGAACACCCGGTTCCGCGGCGCCGACCACTTCTTCGCCCTCGACCGTGCGCTCGTCGACATCGGCCAGGGGGTGGCCTGGCTGCGCGCCCACGGCGCCGAGACGGTCGTGCTGCTGGGCAACTCCGGCGGGGGATCGCTCATGGCGGCTTACCACGCGCAGTGTCAGGGTGACGTGATCACGAGCTCGTTTGGTATCCCGCTGTTGCCTGAGGTGCACCAGCTGCCCGCGGGCGATCTGTACGTCAGCCTGGCCGCCCACCCGGGCCGGCCCGAGGTGCTGACCGGCTGGCTCGACCCGTCGGTGACCGACGAGACCGACCCCACCTCGGTCGACCCCGAGCTGGACATGTACGCGGAGGGCCGCGAGGCGCCGTTCGAGGAGGAATTCGTCCGGCGCTACCGCGACGGGCAGCGGGCCCGCAACCAGCGGGTCACCGACTGGGCCAAGGCCGAGCTGGTCCGGCTGAACGCGGCCGGGGTGCCCGACCGGCTGTTCCTGCTCCCCCGCACCTGGGCCGATCTGCGCTTCGTGGATGCCACGCTGGACCCGTCCGAGCGCCCGGTCCCGTACTGCTACCGGGGCGATCCCCAGACGGCCAATCGCGGCGTGACCGGCATCGGCGCCATCAATACCCTGCGCAGCTGGCTCTCGATGTGGAGCCTGGAGACCTCGCAGGCCCGCAGCGAGCTGCACCTGGCCGCGCTGACCATCCCCGCCCTGGTCATCCAGGCCACCGCCGACTCCGGTGTCTTCCCCAGCGACGCGGACACCATCTACGCGCAGATCGCGGCGCCGGACAAGACCCGGCTCGACATCAAGGGCGAGCACTACTTCCGTGACCGGCCCGACGGACGCGACGAGGTGGCGTCCGCGATCGCGGACTGGATTGCGCCCCGGCGCGGCTGAGTTTGAGCATCGGCGTGATCGACCCGATGCGCGGAGGCTGAGCGCCACCCGGTGCAGGGCGTCTATGATCCTCCGTCAGTTTTGGTTGCCCTGACGACCAAAACTGACGAACGATCACACGTGCCCGTCCTGACCGGCCGCGTCGCATACTGGTGTCACGGACGGGCCGTAAAAGCGGCCTGATACCGAACCGCACTAGCAGGGGGTGCGCGATGCGGACGGCGGCGCCGGTCAGCTTCACGCTGAACCTGTCCGAGCGGACCGGGCCGCGCCCGGATCAGGTGGCGCGGGCTCTGGTGGCGGCGATCGCTTCCGGGCAGGTCCACGACGGTGACCGGCTGCCGTCCACCCGGACGCTGGCGGCTACGTTCGGGCTGGCCCGCACCGCCGTAGTGGGCGCGTACGAGGAACTCACCGCGGCCGGGTTCCTGGTCGCCCGGCCGGGCGGGGCCACCTACGTCGAGCAAGGCGCGGCTGCGGCCGCTCGGGCCGGGGCCTTCGGGGCTACCGGGGCGGGAGTGCTCAAGGACGGAGCGCCCGAGGCAGGAGCGCCCTGGGCCGGGGCGCCGGGTGCTACCCGGGCTGCGGCGCCGGGTGCTGGCCGGGCTGGGGCGTCCAGGATGGCGGTGGTGCCATCGGTTCGGCTGGATCTGGAGGGGGACGGGCGGATCGTTTACGATCTGCGGCCGGGGCTGGCCGATCCGGGACTGATCGCCGAACGGGACTGGGCGCGAGCCATGCGGCTGGCCGCGTCACCCGCCCGGCAGGCGCCCGGACCTGCGTGAGGAGCTCGGCAGTCACCTGCGCCGCTTCCGCGGGCTGGCGGTCGACCCGGCCGACATCTTCCTGTTCCCGAGTGTCAGCTCCGCGCTGCGGGCGGTCGCTGTCACCTGCGGGCTGGCCGGCGCAGCCGGTGGCGTTCGAGGATCCTGGTTATGCCAAGGCCAGGCTCGCGCTGGGCGAGGCGGGTGCGATGATCCGGCCGGTTCCGGTCGACGACGATGGCATCCGGGCGCGGGACCTGCGGAACAGCGACCGGGCCAGCTATGTCACCCCGGCCCACCAGTTCCCGCTCGGGGGCCGGATGCCGGTGCGCCGCCGGGTCGCGCTGCTGGAGTGGGCGGCGGCCGGCGACGCCCTGGTGCTCGAGGACGACTATGACGGGGAGTTCCGGTACGACGTCCCGCCGCTGACGCCGCTGCGGGCCATGCCCGCGGCGGCCGGCCACGTGGTCTACCTGGGCACCAGCTCGAAGATCTTGTCCCGCGGGCTGCGCGTGTCGTGGGCGGTGCTGCCCGCCCGGTTCCGTGCCCCGATGACGGCTTACCTGGATGCCTCCGGGGAGGAGGTCAGTCAGGTGTCAGCCGCCTTCCTGGCCAGCTTTATCGCGTCCGGGGCGCTGACCCGCCACCACTCGCGGGCCATGCGGACCTACCGGGCGCGGCAGGCGCGGTTCGTCGCTGCCTGCCGCGAGCACATCCCGGCCGCCCGGGTCCTCGGGATCGAGGCCGGGCTGCACCTGACCCTGGTCTTCGGCCGGCCGCTGGACGACGTGGCCGCGGTAGCCCGGCTGGCCGGGGCCGGGCTGGCCTGCCTGCCGCTGTCCGCGTTCTGCGCAGGCGCCGCCGGAGCCAGCAGATCCGGGCTGATCTGCGGGTACTCGCGGCTGCCGGAGACGGCCGCCGGTCCCGCGGCCACGCTGATCGGACGGGTCACGGCGGAGCTGATGGCGGCCTAGGCGTCGTCGCGGACGGAGGTGACGTCGGATAGGGAACCGGGAGGTGAGGCAGATCCGGCAGGCGGTACGCAGGCTGGCCGGCCAGTCCCCGGGCTCGCCGCTGCTCATGGCGTCAGCCCCATTTCGTCCTCCGGGGCTGTCGGGCCACGGGGAGCGTCGGGAATGCAGGATAACGCACATGGTGTACGGGCAAATGCCAGCAAGGGGAGAAGAAAGGCGGCCGGCATGACCGATGGGATGCCCGCGGACGACCTGAGTTACGTCGAGTCGTTCGGCCCCGGGCACGGCTATCTTCCGGCCCGGGCGTCGCAGGCTGGCGGGAGCGTCCGGGTCAGCCTCGACGGGACCTGGAAGTTCCGGTACGGCCGGGGCCGGGCGGACCTGACTCCGGGCTTCGAGGCACCGGATTTCGACGACGCCGGCTTCGGCGAGCTCGCGGTGCCGTCGCTGTGGCAGCTGGCCGGGCTGCCCGGGTCCGCAGCGGACGGGTCGCCGCGGTACGGGGCGCCCGCCTACACCAACGTGGTCTACCCGTTCCCGGTCGACCCGCCGCGGGTGCCCGACGACAACCCGGCGGGGGAGTACCGGCGGCACTTCACGCTGCCGCCGGAGTGGGACTTCGGCGGGTCGGCCGTGATCCGCTTCGACGGGGTGGATTCGTGCTTCGCCGTGTTCGTCAACGGGGCCGCTGTCGGTCACAGCAAGGGCAGCCGGCTCATCCGCGAGTTCGACGTCACCAGCCTCGTCCGGCCGGGCGGCAACGTGATCGCGGTGCGGGTGCACCAGTGGTCGGCCGGGTCCTACCTCGAGGACCAGGACATGTGGTGGCTGTCCGGCATCTTCCGGAGCGTGACGCTCATCAACGAACCACCCGGCGCGATCCGCGACTTCTTCGTCCACGCCGACTACGACGCGGCCAGTAATACCGCGACCCTGCGGGTGGACGCCGGCGGCCCGGCCACCGTGTCGGTACCTGAGCTGGGCCTGGCCGCCGTCCCGGCCAATGCCGGGCACCGCGTGCCGGGCGCCGAGCCCTGGTCGGACGAGCAGCCCCGGCTCTACGACGCGGTCCTGGCCGGCCCGGGCGGGGAGATCGCCTTCCGGGTCGGGTTCCGCCGTATCGAGGTGCGGGACGGCCAGCTCCGGCTCAACGGCCGCGCGGTGCGCTTCCGCGGCGTGAACCGGCACGAATGGCACCCCGAGACGGGCCGCAGCCTGGACGAGGCGACCATGCGGGCGGACGTCGTCCTGATGAAGCAGCACAACGTCAACGCGGTGCGGACCAGCCACTATCCGCCAGATTCCCGGTTCCTGGGTCTATGCGACGAGTTCGGGCTGCTGGTGATCGACGAGTGCGACCTGGAGACGCACGGCTTCGGGCTGAACGGCTGGCGCGGCAACCCCAGCGGGGATCCCCGCTGGCTGCCCGCCTACCTGGACCGGATCCAGCGCACCGTCGAGCGGGACAAGAACCATCCCTGCGTGATCATGTGGTCGCTCGGCAACGAGGCCGGGACCGGCGGCAACCTGGAGCGGATGGCCGAGTGGGCCCGCGGCCGCGACCCGGACCGGCCGATCCACTACGAGGGCGAACCCGACGCCTTCTACACCGACGTCTTCAGCCAGATGTACACCGGGTACGGCGACCTGGACGCGATCGGCCGGCGGCAGGAACCCGTCACCGCGGACAGCGGACACGACGAGCACCGCCGCGCCCTGCCGATGATGCTGTGCGAGTACGGCCACGCGATGGGCAACGGCCCCGGCGGCCTGGCCGACTACGCCGAGATCTTCGACCGGCACCCGCGGCTGCACGGCGGGTTCATCTGGGAGTGGATCGACCACGGGATCGCCCGGCTCACCGCGGCGGGCGAACGGTACTACGCCTACGGCGGCGACTTCGGCGAGCCGGTCCACGACGGCAACTTCGTCATCGACGGCCTGGTCTTCCCCGACCGCACCCCGTCCCCCGGACTGCTCGAGGCCAAGGCGGTATTCGCGCCGGTCAGGATCGAGATCGACCCGGATACCCAGGCCATCGCGGTGCGGAACCGGCACCACACCGCCGGCACCGCGGTGTACCGGTTCGGCTGGCGGGTCGAGGACGGCGGGGCCCTGGTCGCGGAGGGAGAACTGGAGGTGCCGGCCGTCCCGGCCGGGGACACGTTCTCGGTCACCTTTCCCCCGGCGCTGGACTACGCCATCAGCACCGAGCCCGAGGACGAGCGGTGGCTGACCGTCACCGCCGCACTAGCGGCGGATACCGCGTGGGCGCCGGCCGGCCACGAGGTCGCGTTCGCCCAGGCCCGGCTGGGCCCGCAGGCCCCGGAGCCGGAACTACGGCCACCGCCCGGGCTGCACATCGGAACCAGGGCCATGTCGGCGGCCAGGACCGGCCAGGTCACGCTGGGCGGCGCGGTCCTCGACGCCGCCACCGGCGAGCTGCGCCGCCTGGGCCCCTACCCGGTGCACGCGGCGGCGCTGGACTTCTGGCGCGCCCCGACCGACAACGACGCCCCGGCGGTGGCCCGGGCGTGGCGCCGGGCGGGCCTGGACCGGCTGACCCGCAAGACCCTCGCGGTCCGGTGCGGCGAGGACGGGCTGGTGCTGAGGCAGCGGATCGCGCCCGCCGGGGCCGACTTCGGCTTCCTGGCCGCCCTCACCTGGACCGCCGACGGAATGCTGTTCATCCAGGTCGCGCCGGACGGAACGTGGCCCTGCCCGGTGCCGAAGACCGGGCTGCGGCTGGTCCTCGACGCGGCCGTCGAGGAGGTGACCTGGTTCGGCCGCGGGCCGGGCGAGGCGTACCGGGACACTCACCTGGCCACCCGGATCGGGCAGTTCAGCCTGCCCGTCGGTGCCCTCGCCACCCCGTACGTCAGGCCCCAGGAGAACGGCAACCGGATGCACGCCCGCCGCCTGACGCTGTCCGGCCCGGGCGGCCAGAGCCTGGCCGTGACCGGCTACCCGCACGTCGACTTCACCGTCCGCCCCTGGTCCCCCGAGCTGCTCACGGAGGCCAGACACACCCCGGACCTGGTTCCCGACGGCCGCACCTACGTGCACCTCGACGCCGTGCACCAGGGCATCGGCAGCGCGTCCTGCGGCCCGCCGCTGCCGCCCGGCCACAGCCTGGCCGCGCACCCGCTCGACCTGACCCTGGGGTTCACCGCTCCCTGATCAGGCGCACGCAGGCCGACGGCCCCGGTCCCTCTCGTGAGGGGCCCGGGGCCGACGGGGGCCATGCTGATGGGGGCTACGCATCCCCGCGACGCATCCGGACGGCGGCCACGGCGAGCAGGACGGCGGCGTAGGCAGCGAAGACGCCGAACCCGGTCCAGGGGGACAGCGACGTCGCCGGGTCCGGGTGGACGGTGGTGATCGCCTGGCCCGCCGTGCTGGGCAGGAACTTGCCGACCTGATCAGAGAGGCTGCCCGGGAGGAAGCCGGCCACGATCGGGAGGGCGAACATCACGCCGAACAGGGCCGAGATCCCGGCCGCGGTGCTGCGCAGCAGGGTGCCGAGGGCCACGCCGAGCAGCCCGGCCACCGCCAGGTAGAGGGCGGAGCCGATCACTGCCTGGGTCACGCCGGGCGCGCCGAGCGTGGTGGACAGGTGCTGCTTGCCCAGGATCGACTGCCCGGCGGTGAAGGTGATGAACGAGGCGGGCAGGCCGATCGCGAGGATGGCCGCGGTCAGCATGATCGCCTTGCCCCACAGGGCGGGCAGCCGCTTCGGCACGGCCGCCAGCGTCGTCCGGATCATGCCGGTGGCGTACTCGCTGGTGATCAGCAGCACGCCGAGCACCCCGACCGCGATCTGCGCGAGCTGGATCCCGGACTGGCTGACCGAGACCGGGTCGAACGAGGCGGTGGCGGCGGCGCCCTGCGGCGGCCGCGCCTCCCGCAGCAGGCTGTACAGGACGCCGAACCCGACCACGAGGATGACCGCGGACAGCAGGGACCACAGCGCGGCGGGCTGGGTGCGCAGCTTGGTCCACTCGGACTTGATCACGCGGGCCTGGGTGACCCGCTGCGGGCGGTTGTAGGCGGGCAGGGCGGCGAAGACGGAGCTGGCGGTCATGAGTTCTTCTCCTCGAAACGAGCGGCGCGGTACTCAACCGCGTCCTTGGTCAGGTCGACAAAGGCGTCTTCCAGCGACGCCTGCTCGGCGGCGAGCTCGAGCACGGTGATCCCGGCGGCGGCCGCGGAGGCGCCGATCTGCCCGGCGGTCAGCCCGGTCACGGCCAGCGCGCCGTCGTCCTGCGAGATGACGGTCACGTCCGGCATGCGGAGCAGCCGGGCCAGCGCGGGCTGGTCCGAGCTGCGGACCCGCACCGCGGCGGGGGCGGCCGAGGCGATGAAATCGGCCACCGTGGTGTCCGCGATCAGGCGCCCCTTGCCGATGACGATCAGGCGGCTGGCGGTCTGGGCGATCTCGTTCATCAGGTGCGAGGAGACGAAGACCGTCTTGCCCGTCTCGGCCAGCTCGCGCAGCATCCCGCGGATCCAGCGGATGCCCTCGACGTCCAGGCCGTTCACCGGCTCGTCGAGGACCACGGTGGCCGGGTCGCCGAGCAGCGCCGCCGCGATGCCGAGCCGCTGCGCCATGCCGAGGGAGAACTTGCCCGCGGGCCGGTTCGCCACCGAGCGCAGCCCGACCGCGTCGATGACCTCATCGACCCGGGACCGGCGGATGCCGGAGGTCTGGGCGAGCGCCAGCAGGTGGTGGTAGGCGTGCCGGGACGGGTGCACCGCCCGCGGGTCGATCATGCCGCCGACTTCGTGCAGCGGCGCGGTGTGGGCGCGGGGCGGGCGGCCGTTGACCAGGACCGTGCCGCTGGTCGGTGAGTCCAGGCCGAGGATCATCCGCATGGTGGTGGACTTCCCGGCGCCGTTCGGCCCGAGGAACCCGGTGACCGTGCCCGGCTGGACGGTGAACGTCAGGTCGGCGACGGCGGTGGTGGATCCGTAGCGTTTGGTCAGTGCGTGTATCTCGATCATGTCCATCACACTGCCGCCCGCCGCGCGTCCCGTAATTGGGGCGCTCAGCCGATGCTGAGTGGGGAAAACCCCACCCGTTCGGCAGGGACGCCCCATAGTGGCCGGGACGCGAGCCTTTGTACGGTGGCTTCATGACCTGGCGCGCAACCAAGGACGCGCTGGCCGGCCTGCTGGCCGGGCTGGCCGGCGGCATCCTGCTCGGCGTGCTCCTGCTGATCTGGGCGGCGGCGATCTTCAGCCTGGTCGGCGGTCCGGGCGGCTGGCAGCACGCCGTGAACTGCACCGTGGTGACCGTGCTGGTGCCGGTGCTGCTGCCGTGGGTGCTCCAGGGGCTCACCCTGCTGCAGCGATCGAGGATCCGGGCGACGCTCGGGGCGGATATCCCCGCCGCCGCCCGGACCTCAGGGCGCGCGCCGTGGCCGGCCGGGCCGTGGCTCGTCGCCACGACCTGGCGCCAGTTCGGGTACCACCTGCTCGCCATCGTGACCGGGGCCATCGGCGGGCTGCTGGTGGTGCTGTTCCCGTTCGTGCCGCCGCTAGCCCGGCGGTTCGCGCGGGCCGACGAGAACCTGGCCCGCAAGCTGCTCGGCCCGGGTCCGCGCGAGGCGCTGGCACAGCGGGTCGAGTCGCTGGCCCGCAGCCGCGCCGACCTGGTCGACGCGGCCGACGCCGAGCGCCGCCGGATCGAGCGCGACCTGCACGACGGCGCGCAGCAGCGGCTGGTCTCGCTGGCGATGAACCTCGGCATGGCCCGGGAGCGCCTCGACGGTGAATCGGAACCCGTCCGCGAGGCCCTCGCGTCGGCGCACGACGAGGCCGTGCTGGCGCTGACCGAGCTGCGTCAGTTCATCCGCGGGCTGCATCCGGCCGTGCTCAGCGACCGGGGCCTGGTCGCGGCGCTGTCCGGGCTGGCGGCCCGCGCCCCGCTGCCGGTCAAGCTGCAGGTGGACGTGCCGCGGCCGGCCTCGGCGGCGGTCGAGGCGGTGGCCTACTTCATCGTCTCGGAGTCCCTCGCCAACGTGGCCAAGCACGCCCAGGCGACCCAGGCCGGGGTGGCCGTCACCCGGACCCGTGACGTGCTCCGCATCATCGTCACCGACAACGGGCGCGGCGGGGCCGCCCCGGGGACCCGCGACGGCGCGTCGCATACCGGCCTGCGGGGCCTGGAGCAGCGGGCCGCCGCCGTAGATGGCACGCTGAGCATCGACAGCCCGTCCGGCGGGCCGACCGTCATCACCGCGGAGCTGCCATGCGAATCGTGATCGCCGAAGACTCGGTCCTGCTCCGGGACGGGCTCACCCGGATGCTCACCGACGGCGGCTTCGAGGTCGTCGAGGCCGTGCCGGACGCCGGGCAGCTGCTCCGGGCGGTGTCCGAGCACCAGCCGGACCTGGCCGTCGTCGACGTCCGGATGCCGCCCACGTACACCGACGAGGGCATCCGGGCCGCCCTGGTCATCCGCCGCCAGTTCCCGGGTGTCGCGGTGCTGGTGCTGTCGCAGTACGTGGAGGAGAGCTACGCCACCGACCTGCTGTCCGAGGCCACCAGCTCGGTCGGCTACCTGCTCAAGGACCGGGTGGCGCACGTGCGGGACTTCCTGGACGCGGTGCGCCGGGTGGCGGACGGCGGCACCGCGCTGGACCCCGAGGTGGTCGCGCAGCTGCTGGTCCGCCGGCGCGACGACCCGATGGACCGGCTTACCCCGCGCGAGCAGCAGGTGCTCCAGCTGATGGCCGAGGGCAAGTCCAACACCGGCATCGTGGCCGAGCTCAAGGTAAGCCCGAGCGCGGTGGAGAAGTACGTCACGAACATCTTCATCAAGCTCGACCTGCCGCCCACCGGCACCGACCACCGCCGGGTCTTGGCCGTCCTGAAGTACCTCGGTACCTAACGGACTTCTTACGTGCTTCTTACCGGCAGGCTTACCTGCTGACCTGGGCGTTGTCCGGTGCATTACGGTTTCGCCCGGGAGCGTCAGCGGGACGCCTCCAGCGGAGGTGGATGAATGCTTGTCAGCGGTGAGCCGTCGGTGCGTCGTCGTCGCGGCGGAAACAAGCGCGTCGTGGTCCCGGTCGCCGCGGTGCTGGCTCTGGGCCTGGGCGTCGGCGTCGTCGTCGCCGCCTCGGGCGGCAGCCCGGCCAAGGTCCACCAGGCGGCGGCCACCTCCTCGCAGGGCGTATCGTCCACGGCGGTCAACACCAACTGCGACATCGTGATCCCGGCGCACCCGCTGACGGCCAAGGGGCTGGCCACGCCGTTCCTGCTCACCGGGCCGGCCGGCACGTCACCCGCGGCCTCTGGCTGCCAGATGATCAACTCGCTCCAGCTCGGGGCGTTCGCCCAGGCCACCATCCTGGACCCGGCGACCGGGGCGCTGTCGGTGTACGACCCGCTGGTCATCACCAAGGGCACCAAGCGGGCCGTCAAGCCGGTGGTGCCGAAGCTGCCGCGGCACGCCATCGTCACCATCGACATCGGCTTCAACGGCGAGATCTTGCGTCAGGCCGGCGCGACACCGAACGCGCTCGCCGAGGGCAAGTGCACGGACGGCGAGCCCGGCTCGCCCTTCGGCCAGGTGTCGTTCTGCAACGGTCCGGGCTTCTTCAAGGCGGCCTTCGCGGCCGAGCGCGCCGGGAAGCTGCGCGTCCCGGCCGCCGGGTTCTCCCACCGGATGGTGGCCACCGCGGGCGCGCTGGGCACCGGCCGGGAATGCCCGTCGGTGCGCAACTTCGACATGGTCGATCAGGACCCGAGCGACAACGTGACCACGGCGTACCTGCTCAACCCGGCCACCGGCCGGACCGCGCAGGACACCGCGGCCAACCAGGCGCGCATGCCGGGGGCCAAGGTGCTGATGAACGGGAGCGATAACGCCCTGATCGATAACTTCCTCGACCCCGCGCTCGGCTGCGCCCCGTTCAAGGCGCCAGACCTGGGCAACCACGGCGCGATGACCACCTCGCAGGCGCTCGACGAGCTGTTCGCGGCCAGGAACGAGCCGAGGAACGCGGCCCTGGTCCCGGAGAACGACGGCATGGTGCTTGACCTCGGCGGCGGCATCGACGTGGCCAAGACCAACCTCTACCGGTCCGAGATCGGGCAGGCGCCGGTGAACAGCCAGAACCAGGAGAGCAGCAGCCCGCAGATGTTCTGCCAGAACCTGCTCAATATCCAGGGGGCGTTCGTCGCGGCCAATCAGGACCTGCTCCAGACCCAGCCGTCGCCAGTGCCCACGGCGGGCGACAGCCTGTACACCTTCCTTGCGGGTCGGCTGCAGGGCTCCTTCGACAACCTCAACTGCCAGCACTTCGGCTTGCACAACCCCGTCACGATGAGTCAACAACGGGGCCGGCGCGGTCGACCAGGCCACGATCAACACCGCCCCGCAGACCGCCTCCTTCTGACGGCTCACCGATCCGTCCGACCCACCCGTAACGCGCATAACCTCTCACATTCGGTCATCTGTCGCACTAATGTGCTGGTGAAACCGAATCCGGCGAAGGCCATAGGTGAGGGTCTATCGTGTTCGCGGAACGGGGAGGGTCCTGAAATGGCCGCAGGGAGACACCGCAGATACAAGCCGGGCCGCCGGGCCCAGCTGAGGCTGCAAGCCGCGGGGGCGCTGCTGCTGGCCGTGTCGGGCGCCGTCCACCTCGACCTGTACCTGACCGGGTACCGGTCGATCCCGGTGATCGGCTGGCTGTTCCTGGTGCAGGTCGTGGTGGCGTTCGTGCTGGCGGTGGCGGTGCTGGTCACCCACAGCTGGCTGGCCGCCGCGGGGAGCGCCGGGTTCGCGCTGTCCACCCTGGGCGCCTACCTGCTGGCCGTGCTGACCGGGCTGTTCGGGTTCAGGGAGATCCGTACCCGGGCCGGGATCGCGGCCGGGCTGATCGAGGTGGCCGCCTTCGGCGTGCTGGCCCTAGCCGCTATCGCGGCCGGTCCCGTGGCGCAGGCGGACGGATCGGTCAGCCGGACGGCCCGGCTGGTGGAGCGGCTGCGGGCCGGCCTGTCCGGGTGATCGGCGTGGTCGGCGTCGTCTCGGTGGCCGCCCTGTTCCTGCTCGCCGTGGCCGAGGTCTCCGCGAGCAGGCCGCCGTCTCCGGCCGCGACCACGGCCGGGACGACCCTGAAGATCATGAAGATCGGCGGAGTCCCCGTGCTGGCCAACGCCCGTGGCCTCACGCTGTACTGGTTCGCGCCCGACAGTTCGGCCGCCTCCCGGTGCACCGGGTCGTGTGCCGCCTACTGGCCCCCGGTGAGCGGTGATCCCCAGGTCGGCCAGGGCATCCCGGGCCGGT